>NZ_JAJCXB010000039.1 GCF_020564935.1 Streptomyces pinistramenti | reverse complement strand
TTTGATGGTTAGTCATGCTTCGCATAACTAACAGCCGCTTCGCGTCTTTTGATGGGGAGTTTGCGCTTCGCTCCAACTCCTCATGGAAATACCACCCTTCGGGCGGGATTTCCTTTTGGCGCCCTTCAGGCGCTTTGGCTGACTACGTGGAGGGGGTGTGGCTTGTCGTCTGGGTGACGGGAGGTCACTGGTGCGCGAGGACCGCCGAGGTGGTCGTCCTTTCTCGGCCGGCCGACCGTCCGAGAAAGGACGCAGGGGGGCGTCGGCCCGGCCGACGACGCGGAGGCTTGCAAACCGGGAGGGGTTTTTCGCCACAATCTATGGCACTGAGTGTCAGGGATTGTGGCGAAAGTGCCGCGGGGGCCCACAGTGGCCAGGAGGCTGCCTCCTTGGGTGGCCTCGGGGGGACTAGGCGCCGAGGGGGCAGGAGGCGTTCAGGGGGGCCTGTGAGGCACTCCTTGAGGGGTTCTTGAGGTTCAAGGCAGGCTCGGGGCAGCGAGAGGCCCCCAGGAAGGATTCCTAGGGGCCTCGGCCGCAGCAGGCTTCTTTGCCTAGTGGTTGAGCAGGTACCAGCTACCGCTCGCCATGGTGATGCAGATCCCGCTGAACCAGCGGAGCAGGCGGGGCGAGATGTAGAGGGCCAGCTCGAAGTGGCTGTCGATGTTTATGTCCAGGCGCCGGCGGCGGTGGGCAGGGTGCTGGCCGGAGCTGTCCGAAGGGGTGTTCCGGTAGCCGTCGGCCGGCGGGGTGTACGGCGGGACTGAGGGGTTGCCCCAGGTCTCGGCGGTGCCTCCTCCGATTCCGGGGGCTTCTCGTCCCTGGAGTCGGTTCGGATCATCGTGCATTTGGTCTCCGCTCATGTTCCTTTTATTGGTGGTGGCCTGACGAGGACCCAGTTCGCACCCTGCTCCAACTGCCAAGTAAGGGGGGAGCGAACGGGAAGGGTGAAGCTTCCTGCTACGTGATGGGTTAGTTAACGCAGAGGGGAAGGGCTTCGCAACTGAGCTTGGCCTGCCTTCAGTTCAAGGTTCCGCGGATTGTCCGACGGTAGGCGTATGCTGTGCGATCTCCCTCTAGGCGCACATGACAGCAAATCAGGCATTTGATGCCTTACGTCGCCTATCTACTCATCGGTAGCCCGGCAAAGAGTGAGGGTTGCCGGGATTCAGAGGGGAAGCGATCCGCCTACCGAGGCACTGTCGGTGTGCTTGAGAACACACTTGGTCACGTGATCTGAGTCACGATCAATGACCTATGTCACACAGCGTGATTGGTGATTGTTAATCATTCAAGGGGACCTGGCCAGTGGTCCACCTGCCAGGTCGAGAGTCTGCGGCGTGGCCGCACAGCCACTCCGTGCCCACTACATCCGGACACAAGCCCCTAATTTGATCTTGCTGGTGTCCATTGGGTGAGAATGGCCCACTGTGCTGATTGCCCGCTGGTCACAGTGGTCTAGTGGCAAGATTGATCACGCCTGCAAATGTTATTCATGGGCACCCGGGAAGGTTCACGCAGCGTTAAATCGCGTAGCACTGGAGAAACCGCCACCCCTCCCTTCTTGGCAGTTGGAGCAGGGGCGGCGGCCCTCGTCAGGCGCGGAGACCACGCCCTGACCATTGTGCATCGCCAGCCTGATGGTAACCAGAGAACGCAACGTGACGATGCTCTCTGGTGCCACGGTCAACGACCGAACCCGAGGATAGTGTTCCTTTGTTGCGTGGTTAGCGCTCGGGATCTAAAAATCCCGTTAATTGCAGCGCGGATTGTGGTTTTTGCTCAAGAGTTGAATGAACACTTGCGCTTTCTGCTAAAAATTCCTGAAGCGACTTGGCGCCTTTCGGCGTCATTGATGCGGGGATCTATCGACATTGAATTTCCCTCAACTGGTAGCGAAGTGGCATGAGTTGGACCCAGGCTGCGGGTAGACAGACCAGTCGACCGCAGAGGCAGCGAAGCATCGGTGGCACCGAGTGCCTTTCGATTGTCATGCACGTAATAAGGTTTCCCGGGTGACCACCTGGTCGGCCGATGGGCCGCAGTTCCGGTAGCTAAAAAGCCTCGCGTAGTGCGCCACCGCACCCCTCCCCGTGTCACCTTCCCTGCGCGACGCTGCTGGGCTGCTTGGGGCAGCAGGATCTCGTCCAGTCGCAGCCACTGCTCCTGGCCGTTGTGATCCCCGGCCTCGTCCGCCCTCAAGGGCCTGGCCTTCGGGGCGCCCCGAAGGCCCGTCATTCCCAGTTGCTGAGCGCCCCGGTGTTGTCCAGGTCGATGCGCCGGGTGTGCATGGGGCTGGTCTCCTCGTTGCGGGTTCCGTCGTCGTCGGGGGCGGGACCGCGTCCGCTGACGATCTCCTGCGCGATGTGCCGCTGGGCGGCGGCAAGCCGACGGTGTTCGGCGGCGAGGGGCGGCTCGATGACGGCGAGCCGGGTGTAGACCTCGGCGCGGGCGAGGTGCCGGGCGGCCCACACGGCGCGCCTCTCCTCGACGGCATCGGTGCCGGCGGCCTCCATCACCGCGTTGAAGGCGGCGTCGGCTTCCTTGCGCAGTTGTCCGGCGCGCCTGGTGAGCCGGCGGGCCTCGGCGCGGTGGTCGTTGGCCTCGGTGCGGGCGGCCTCGTCGTGGAGGGAAGGGAGTTGGGTGCTGATCTGGTCGGGGGGGCCGTCCATCAGGTCGGCGTACCACTGGTCGAGGTGGCGGGCGTGGAGCGCGGGGTCGGCGGGGCCGCGGTCGATGCCTCCACGCCGGCGGCCAGTGAGGACCCATACGGAGACGTTGGCCTTCCACCGCTCATTGGCGGCCTGCCGGGAGCTGCCGGCGGCGGCGCCGATCTCGGCCCAGCTCGCGCCCCGCTCCCGCTCGGCGACCACAACCTGGTCGACCAGGTTGTCGGTGAGGGTCTGGAGGTACAGGGCGTCGCTCAGCATGCCGCCACGGTCGTCGGCCGGGTAGCGGCAGGCGACGTCGCGCAGCGCGGCCTCGGCGATCTCGAACAGGGTCTGCGCGCGGGCGAGCAACGCTTCGTCGGCTGGGGCGAGGGCCGGGGGCTGCTCGCGCTCATCTCGTTCGTCCCGGCTCATCGGTCGGACTCCTTCGCGAGCACCATGCGGACGCAGGCGGTGGGCAGGTCCAGGCCCGCCGCTTCGAGGTCGACCAGTCCCATGCCGTGCTGGGCGGCGACGTCCAGCAGGTCGTCGTACAGGTAGTAGGCGGAGTTGCGCTGCTCGCCGGTGCAACCGGCGGCGGCGACAGCGGTGTTGAGCCGCCCCATCTTCGTGTCGTAGTCGGTGACTCCGATGTTCTTCATGTCGTCAAGGTATCCCTGACGCGCAACACTGTCAGGGATACCTTGACATTCCGCCGAGATTCACCTGTCCGGGTGGCCGGGAACGTGCGAGGAGCGCGGTGCGGCGGAGCGATAGTTCGGCTCGCACGTCGCGTACGACATCCGCGAAGGCGCCCTCTCAGAACGCCACATTCAGGCAGCGGGCCGCCGGCCTCGACGGCGTCCGTCCGCTGGATAGAGGCGCTGGACGACCGCAACGCCTCCGGCACCCCACATGGCAGCGCGTAGGAGAATGTCAGGGTCCGCGGTCGTGCTTACCACGGCCGCTCACCAGGGCATGCGCCGTACAACGGCGACAGACGGGCACAAGGCCCACCAATCGTGCCAGAGAAGCCCCGCCGATTCGGCGGGGCTTCGGCACGAGGGTGTGCGTCCGGCCCACTCAGCGCTGCTGGGCGCCAGGTCAGGGCCGGGCGGGGATCCGGTTGTCGATCGTGACCACGACCGGGTCGCCTTCTACTTCCCGTGCCTCGCGGAGGACTTCGGCGGTCGCGTTGTAGACCTGGCAGGCCATGGCCCAGTCGGCGAAGGCGGCCAGGTCCTCGACGTTGTCGTCCGTGGTCCGGTGCGCTTCCGTTACTTGGTAGAGGGCCAGGATCATGGCGACCAGGGACCGTCCGGAGAGCACCGCGGCGACCAGGCCGCCTTCGCGTTCTTCCAGTGCCGGGGTGCGGAAGTGGGGGTGGCTGCCGACGTGGGCGGCGATGAACTCCCAGGTGTCGCGGTGGCATACCAGGGTCGCGGAGGCGACGCTCCCCGCCCGCATGATTGCCCAGACCCGCCCCGCCGCGCTCAGGGCTACCGGCTCTCCCGCCAGCGGATCGTCCTGGCTGCGGCTGTTGTCGGCGTCCAGCGCGGCGCGGGAAGCGACCAGGTTCTCGTCCTCTGGTGCGTCACCTTCTGGCTGATCCTTGGTCTCCTCCGACGAGAGATTGTCCTCGGCCGCAGCAGAAATTCCCTCGACGGCCTGCACCGTCTCAGCCTGCTCGTTCGTAGCCATGGCGCCAACCGAGGTGGATGCGCCCTGTGTTGCGGGTGCCGATTCTTCTTGTGGCGCCGGTCGCTGTCCGGGCAGCGCGGCCAGCTCCGCCCCGGAGTCGGCACCTGCAGCCGCGGCAGGCACCGGACCGACCACGCTGCCGGCCGCTTCGAGGGCCGTTGCGGCACGCAGCAGCGCCAGTACCTCCCTGAAGTCGTCCCGCAGTTCACCGAGCCCGCTGTGCAGTTGTGCGACCTCGTTCCGCAGTGCCGTTACGGCGGTGACGGCTTCGCCCGCGCGCTTGCCCGCGTTGTAGGCACTGGAGCGGGTTTCCTGCTGCGACGCCTTCAGGTCCGACAGGTGGGTGGTGTGAAGGTCCCGGATCTCGCCGGTGAACGCCTCGCGCAAGTCCCGGTCCAGTTGGCCGAGCCGGCCATCCAGATCGTCGATCGCCCTTTTCGTCTCGTTCTTCGCGTCGATCACGATCGTCACGATGTCGTCCTTGCGCGCCACAACACTCCCATCAACCTGTAGCCAATCCGCTGCACGGAGTAGTTTGGCGGGGTGGGTGTCACCGCGGGTTCACCCAGGCGGACTTGGCCGGATCATCGCGGTGTCAGGGCCGGAACGGAACACCGCCGCTGCGCGGTGCGCCCCTGCTTCCGGTGGAGAGAAGCCTCTCTCTCCTTCTGAGGGAGAGGTGTCAGCGACGCCATCCGCATGCCCATAGCGCCTGACCTGCGCAGATGATCCAGGTGCTGGAAGGTACCTGGTACGCACGGTGGTACGTATGGTGGAACCCTCGGTGGAACCTGCGTTGGTACGCACGGTGGTACCCACGGTGGTACCAAGTTCGGCGATCCGCCTGAGCACCCAGCCATCAGCTACCTCAACGGAGCGTCCCGTGCAGCGGGGTTGAAGCACGGGGCGGCGAAGTCGGGTGCCTCGCTTCCCGCTGCATGCCACCTGCTGTGGCGCGACGGTCGTCCCGGCAGACCCGCGCCGGCCACCCGGCCCGGTTCTCCTGCGCCCCACATGACTGCGTCACCGCGCTCGTGAGCGCCGCCGTCTCCTGACGGATACCCGACTCGGGCAGTGCGGATACCCCAATGGATACCCCAGCGCTCACCCCATTTGACCTGCTGTTTTTTCCATTCTGGGTAAGCGGGTTGGTAAGAGGTGCTGAGGAGAGTTCACGGCAGTCGACCCGAAGGGAGCCTGCCGTGAACGCCGTACCGACGCTGGTTGCACGTCTGAACACCGAGTGGGAGTGGCTGTGCGCCGAGCACTGCAACGCCGAGCGCGTGCGCTCCTGGATCCTCGCCGCCGATGTGCTGGACGAGGATGGGGCCCCCGCCGAGCTGGGTGAGCTGTGCGCCCTGCTGCGGCAGCGCTCCGACCGTGAGGGCCCGGACTTCAGCGACGCCTGGATGGGCACCCTGCTGAACCGGGCGAACGCGGCCGACGAACGGGATGCGGCGCTGGCCGCCCGTGTGCTGGTCCAGGCGATGCTGCCGTGCGCGCAGCGGATGATGCGCCGTTCCCTGCGCAACGGTGAGGGCGCCGAGGACGTGGCGCAGGTGGTGATCGCCTCATTGTGGGAGGTGGTACGCAGCTACCCGGTGGCGCGGCGGCCGAGGCGGATCGCGACGGGGTTGCGGATGGAGCTGTGGCACCGCGTCTCGCGGGAGCTGAAGCAGGAGCTGGCGCCGTCCGCAGACCTGGACGAGGCGTGGGCGGCCGTCTGCCCCGGCGAGGACGAGCTGTCGCGGTCTGCCGAACCGGCACTGCTGGCGCGGGCCGCCGAGCAGGCCGGCCTCCAGGACGCGGTGGGTGCGGCGGAGGAACTGGAGGGGGCGCGCGGCGAGATGGTCGCGCTGCTGGTGTGGGCGCTGGAGCGCGAGGTGCTCACCGCGGAGGCGGCTTCGGGGATCTGCACGCACTACCGCGAGGGCGCTCCGCGGGATGCGGACGCGGCGCGGGCGTTGGGGGTCAGTGCGGTGGCGTTGCGTCGGCGGCGGAGCCGGGCGGTGGCGCAGCTGCGGCAGGCGGCGCCGCAGTGGGTCGAGGCGGCGTGAGAGGTCGCGGAAGTTTTTTGCTGGCCGGTGTCACATCCGGGCCGGTGTGGCTCCCCTCTCTGGGGTGTGCGGGAGTCGCGCATCGGACACGTGGAGGGGCTGTCGTGATGGAGGAGCTGGGACATGAGGGAGATGCGGTGGAGCTGAAGGAAGAGGAGCTGCGGCTGGTGGCGATCCGGCGGCGGGCGACGCGGTTGGCGGTTGCTCTGGTGACCGACCCGTTCGCGGTGGGCACCGATGCGCAGTTGCGGTCGTACGTGGAGCGGGACGCCGATGAGGCGCAGGTGCTTGTCCGGGAGGTGTTGGCCCTTCCGCCGGCGCGGCTGCGCGAGCGGATCGCGGAGCTGACCCGAGGCGAGGCCGTGCAGGGCGGGGTGACGGTGTGAAGCCGATGTTGGCTGAAGGGCCGGCGGTGGAGTCGGCGGTGGCTGGCACGGGGTGGGCGACCACGTCTGCGTCGACGGGGGCCATGGCGAACTGGACGGCTGTGGTGCGGTGGGGTGCCTGGTCGTTGCTGGTGGCTGGTCCGCTGCTCGGCGGGTGGGCGTTGGTCTCAAGTGCCCGGCCGGCGGCGGTGGCGGCGCGAGTGGAGGCTCCGCGTACGCAGGTGGCGTCGTCGGATGCGGAGGCGGTGGCGCCGGCCGGGTTTGCCGAGCTGTACGTCGCTGCCTACGTGAGGGCTGGTGGCGGTGGTGCGGCGGTGGAGCAGCTGGCTGCGTTCTACCCGGCGGCGCGCTCGGTGGCGTGGTCGGCTGGGGGTGGGGCGGAGCGCGCGGAGTCGACGTCGTCGGTGCGGGTGCGGCAGGTGTCGGCCGGCTACTGGTCGGTGACCGTGGCCGCGCGGATCACCGGTTCGGCGAAGGGCGGAGAAGGGCGTGTCCGGTACTTCCAGGTGCCGGTGCGTTCGACGTCCGGGGCTGGTGGCGCGGCGTCGGGGTGGGTGGCGGCGGCTTTGCCTGCCGAGGTGGCTGCCCCTTCCGGCGGCAAGGCGGCGGCGCCTGCGTTGTCGTACGGCTCGGCGCATGCGCCGTTGGCGTCCGATCCGGCGGTGCAGACGGTTCAGGGGTTCCTGGCCGCGTATCTGGCGGGCCGCGGGGAGTTGGACCGCTACCTCTCGCCCGGTATGGCGCTGCGGCCGGTGCGGCCGGCGCCGTACACGGCGGTGACGGTCACGCAGATCGCCGACCACGGGCAGGGGCCGGCCGAGGGCGCTGAGAAGCAGACGCCGCCCGATGGCGTCCGGCGTCGTCTCCTGGTCGACGTCGAGGGCGAGGGCAGCCAGGTGAAGGGGCGGCCGATGACCTACGCGATCGGGCTGCGCTCCCGCGGAGGGCGCTGGGAGGTCGCCGCGCTGGAGTCCGCGCCCGCTCTGGCCACGTCCGGCACGTCGTCGCGTTCTCAGGAAGGGCAGGGCTCATGAACGGGCTCATGCAGATGGCGGGGGTCATCGCCGATGCCAACAGTCTCGTCAGCCAGCTCAAGAACTTCTTTCTCGTGGGCGTGCTGGGGCTGATGTATGTCGTCTCGATTGCCTGGGTGTGGGGGCAGACCAAGAGCGTGCTGAAGGCGGGCGTCGCGGCCATCGGCGGGGCGGTGGTGCTGGCCATCGTCGTCAACATGGCTGTGCTGCGGGACAAGATCGGCGAGGACATCAAGAATCCCAGCAGTGCCGCGGCCCCGGTTGCGGAGCGTGTCGTTGGTCCGCTGGACGGCGGGCGGCGATGACCATCCTGGCGGAGCGGTCGGAGCCGCTGGTCGGCCGGTGCTACACGAAGGTGCGGCGGCATGCGCCGGTGGTGGGGCACTGGCCTGGTGGGGGCCGTATCTGGGGCGGTCCGTACACGGTCCCGCAACTCGTCGTGGCGTCCGGCACGTTCGCGGTGCTGTTCGTCGCCCGTGGGCTGTGGGCACATCACGGTCTGGTCGACGTGCTTTTGCTGGTCGGTGTCCCCTACGCGCTGGCGCTGATCGTGGGTCGCGTGCACATCGACGGGCGCAATCCGCTTGCCGTGGCGGCCAGTGCGGTCGGCCTGGCGGTGAGCGGGTCCGGCGGCCGGATGGGCGGCCGGCCCGTGCCCCGTTTCCGGCGGCGCGCGGTGGTGGGCGTCTGCACCCTGGCACGCCAGCCGCAGAACGACGAGTCCGGCCGTGGGGCTGTTCCGGCGCCGGAGGCCGGCCCCGTCGCCGAGCCGCTTCTCGCGGACCGCGGGGCGGGCCTGGCTACCGGGGTCTCGGCCTGCCCGTCAGCAGCGGCCCCGGTGGTGCGGGTGACGTCGGGTGTGGGGGCGCTGCTCGCCGCACGCAGTGCCGGCACGCCGCACGCGGACGCGGATTTCAACGAGCGGGGGCAGTGATGCGGATTCCTGTACGGCACGTCGCGAAGAACGTGATCTGGACGCGTCAGGGGACGTGCTGGGCGCTGTGGCGGGTGGAGGGCAGCGGTCACGCGCAGTCCTCACGCACCGTCAAGGAGCGCCGGTTGCGGGCGTTGGAGGCGTTGGTCAAGCAGTTGCACGGCGAGTCGATGCTGATGTCGCTGTGCCCGCAGATCGACCCGGCCGACGTGGTGCGCAAGATGACCGACGGCGTCGACCTGGCCGCCAGCGAGCGGTATGCGCAGTTGGCGACGCGGGTGTGGGACCAGTTGGAGTGCATGGAGCTGACCGGCCGCGCCGACTTCCTTGCCGTTCCGCTGCCCGCCGGCGGCAGGACGCAGGCCGCGGGGATGGCGTTCGACGCGGCGCGCGCGGAGATGGCTCTGCAGCTGGGCCTGCTGCCCGCGCCGGTCAGTGCGCGCGAGGAGCAGCGCCGTCAGGCGCAGGCCCGTGACCTTGCTGCGGCATGGCCGTCCAGCGTGGCGCTGCGGGCGGCGACGGAGGCGGAAATCCTGTGGATCTACGGGCACAGTGCCCGGCGCGGTGTGCTGGAACCTCTACTGCCCGAACCGGACCGGGGCACCGGCCGGGGTCGTGGCCGCGGGGCCGCCGCTCTGGGGCAGGCGGTTGTTGCGGAGGGCGCGGCCCCGGACGGCGAGGCGGAGGAGGGGGAGGGCGCGGCGGTGCGGGGGCGGTTCGGGCGGCGCTGGCTGCAGGTGGCCACGCCGTGGGGCGAGTCGTACCAGACGTTCTTGTCCCTGGCCGAGATGCCCGACCGGTTCGCCTTCCCGGGCTCCGAATACCTCGCCGCGCTGGACGAGTTCGCCTTCCCGGTGGACTGGGTGATGCGCCTGAACGTCACTACGGGCGCGGTGGCGGCGCGCAAGGCCCGCCGGCAGGCACGTGAACTGGCCGGCCAGCCTCAGGAGTACGAGGGGGAACCGGCCGGGGCGCCGGAGAAGGTCTTCGAGGCCGCGGAGGGCATCGAGGACTTCAGCAGCGCCGTGACCCGGACCCGGTCCGAGGTGGAGGTGCGGGCGATGGGGACGCTGTGCGTGTGGGGTGCGACCCCGGCCGAGGCCGAGGCCCGCGCCGCCGACCTGACCACGCACTTCGGCGGCAACGACTACACCTTCACCCGCCCGCTGGGCGAGCAGGAGTCGCTGTTCTACGGGATGCTGCCGGGCGCCCGCACCCCGAAGGTCATGGCCTCCTACGCGCAGGTGCTCCTGGCGCGGGACTTCGCGATGGCCGGGGCGTTTTCCGGATCGGCGCTGGGGGATGCCAAGGGGCCGTTGTACGGGCTGCAGTTGTCCGGCGGCGGTACCCGGCCGGTGCTGACCGACTGGTCCCTGGGGCCGCGCAAGTCCGCGTCCGCGTCCGCGGCGTTCATCGGGGAGCTCGGCGGCGGCAAGAGCGTCGCGATGAAGTCGGCGGTCTACGGCATCCTCGCCGCGGGCCGCAAGGCGGGGGTGCCCGGGAGCCGGGGCCGTGCGGTCATCGTCGACCGCACGCCGCAGCAGGAATGGCTGCGCTTCGCCCAGGCGTGCCCCGGCACCACCCAGGTCATCACCCTCGACGACCAGGCGCAGGTCTCCCTCGACCCGCTGCGCACCATCCGTGACCCGGCCCAGGCGCAGCGGCGTACCGAGTCGTTTTTGACGCTGCTGCTGGGTATCGCCCCGATGAGCGAGCAGGGCGTCACCCTGTCCGAGGCGATCGAGGCGACGTTGGCCGGAGCGCAGCCGTCCCTGGCCGGGCTCGTGGAGGGTCTGCGGGCCCGGGGGAAGTCCGATGTGACCGCCTACGCGCTGGCGCGGCAGCTGTCGGCCGTTGCCCGTAAGGACTTGGCCCGTGCGCTGTTCGACCCGGCGCTGCCGGTGGTGGATACCACGCAGGCCGACGCAGTCGTGTTCGCCGTCGCCAACCTGGCGTTGCCCAAGGAGCATGAGCTGGCGGCCGACCGGCTCGCGAAGCTGGAGTTCGAGAAGACCTTCGGCCGGGCCGCGCTGTATCTGATCGCTGCGCTGTGCCGGGAGATCTGCTTCGCGCTGCCCCACGAGTTCTGCGTGGCGGTGTGGGACGAGTGCTGGTGGCTGACTTCCTCCCCCGAGGGCATGGCGCTGCTCCTGGAGCTGGTGCGTGATGGCCGCAAGCACGCCGCCGGTGTCCTGGCGGGCAGTCATGACGGTGAGGACATCGGTCCGGAAGCCTCCGCCACGGGCAAGGTGGTGCGCGGTCTGTTCCCGCGTAAGTTCCTCTTCCGTCAGACCGATGTGGCCCTGGCCCGGCGGGGCCTGGAGTTCCTCGACCTCGACCCGGCCGACGCCGAGCTGGTGGAGCTGGTCACCGCCGGGCTGTCCCCGATGGACGTCTGCGATGAGGTACGGGCGCAGCGGGCCGGGGAGTGCCTGCACCGGGACCTGTACGGGCGCGTGGGCGGGATGCAGGTCGTCATCCCTGCCGATGAGCGGGCCGCGGCGGCGATCCATTCTGACCCGGCGCTCGCGGTATGAGGTGGCTGCGCCTGGCCGGGCACACGGTGAGCAGCGGGCGGCGGCGGGGCTGGTGGGTGGTGGCGCTGTTGTGCGCCGCGGCCGTACTGAGTGCGGCGGCGGCCACGCACGCGGCTGCGGACCCCGCACCGTCGCCGGCGCCGTCGGTCAGCGCGCAGCCGCCCGCGGCCCCCTCGCCGGGCGGCGCGGCGGCGCCCGGTGGGGGCGGTGGGGTGGCGTACGAGGACACGGCGAAGGGGAAGGCGGCGGCGAAGGAGGCGCTGCGGGAGAAGAAGGAAGGGGTGCGCAAGAAGCTGGCGCGGATGGGGATCGGCAAGGACGATCTCCTGGACTCCTTTCATGTCACCGATGAGAACGGCATCCCGGTCTCCGCGTTCACGGTGGATGCGGAGAGCGGTGCCTGGAGCGACTGGGATCTCAAGGTCGAGGCGTGGCTGACGAATGTGCTGTTCATCGTCATCAAGTGGCTGATCGCGTTCGCCTGCTGGCTGATCACCTGGGCGCTGGGATTCAAGCTGGCGGCGCTGCTGCTCAAGCCGGCGCTCGCGGTCTCCGACTCCCTCTACACCAGCGTCCTGGTGCAGATGGGCCTGCCCGGCCTGTTCCTCGTGTTCTCCGGAGTCACCGCGGCCTGGCACCTGCTGTTCGGCGACCGCTCCCGCGGCTGGGGCGAACTCACCGCCTCCCTGCTCATCTCCGCGCTCGCCGCCACCACCTTCGCCTCACCGCCGCAGATGCTGCTCGGCACCCAGGACGGCGCGGTCGGCAAGGCCCGCGACCTCGGTGTCGCGGTGGCCTCGCTCGTCATGGGCGACGCCGACCCCACTGGCCGGCCCTCCAGGGACAGCGCCGGGGCCATCGCGACACCGATCAGCGACGAGATGGTCCGCACGTTCGTGGTGCAGCCCTCGCAGGTCCTGACCTACGGCCAGATCTTCACCGACGACACCAAGGACAAGTGCGCCACCCGCTTCACCAACTCGCGCATCGAGACCGCCTTCTACAACCAGAAGGTCGCCGAGCAGGCCAAGACGATCAAGGACCTGCCGAACGCCGGTGACCTGCTCCTGCCGGGCGTTGGCGGCAAGCTCGGCGACGTCGCCACCGACAAGGCCAGGCAGTGGGCGCTCGACACCTTCGGGAAGAAGCCGGACGCCGAGTTCGAAAAGCTCTGCGTGAGCGGCAACGCCAAGGAACGCAAGACGCCCTCCGCCGACAAGCTGGTCGGCGCCGTCTTCATGCTCCTGGCCGCGGCCTTGGTCTGCGTGCTGATCATCGCGCTCGCCGGCAGCTACCTGGCCACCCAGGTCTGGCTCGCCGCTGAGGCGATGCTAGCGCGCTGCGCGCTGCTCGTCGGCACCCTGCCCGGCCCGGGACGTGCGTGGCTGTGGGCGCGTGGCGCCTCCATCGCCCGCGGCCTGGCCCTGATGGTTCTGCTCGTGGTCGGGCTCGGCGTCTTCGTCGTCGCGGTGACCGCCGTGGTCGGCGCCGAGGCCAACAACACCCCCGGCGGGCTGTCCGCGCGCTTCGCCCTGGTCGATGTGCTGTGCGCCGGAGCGCTCGTCTTCCGCAAGCGGCTTACCCGCACCTCGCACCAGTGGGCGGCCCGCCTCAAGGGACGCGTCGGCGCCTCCAAGCTCGGCGGCGCCGCTTCCCCTGCCAGCCTCGGCCCTGCCGGCGGCGGGGGCCGCGGCACGATGGGCAGGATCGGCGGCGCGGCCCTGATGCTCGGTCTGATGGCCGCCACCGGCGGCACCGCTGGCGCGATCGGCGCCGGCCTGGGCCGCACGGGCAGCACCCGCGCGCTGACGGGCCTGGCCCGCGGCGCCGGACGCCTGGCCCGCAGCGCTGAGAAGACGGCGCGCGTCGGCGGCCGGGCCGGCCTGCGCGCAGGCCGCCATGGCCTCAAAAGCACGGTGGGGCTTCCGGTGTACGGGCCTCGGGCCGTGCGCCAGGCCGCGACCGTGGCCCAGGCCGTGCCCGGCCAGGTCACCAGTGCGGCCACTCAGCTGAGGGAGCGTCTCGATGCCGCGCGCAGCACGTACGAGCCGCGGATACGGGACTTCGCCGACGAGTACCGGCACGGCCTGGGGCTGGGGGGCCATTGGGTCCGCAACCGCGTCCTCGTCGGGCACGGGCTGCCGCCCATCCCCGCCCGTCCCCGCCGCCCGCACGCCGCGGCAGGCCACCGTCCCGCCGCCCCGGCCCCGGCCCGGCCGCCCGTTCCGTCACCCGCCTCTGCGGGAGCGCCGAGGCGCTCCCGCAGGGGGCAGATGGTTCCGCAACGGCCGCTGACGCCGCCGGCCTCCAGTCAGCAGGCGAGCCTGCAGCAGCGGCTGCACCGCATCCGCACCCGCGCCAACGCCGCCGGGCCGCCCCTCACGCCGCCTCCTGCGGCTGCGCCGTCCCGGCGCCCGGTCGCGCCGCGCTCGCCTCGGCCGGGGAGGCGGTCGTGAACGGCCGGTCCGCGGCTGCTGTCGGGGCCGGCCTCGGCGCCGGTGTGCTCGCGCTGATCGGGGTGCTGGTGCTGTTCATCGCCGCGGTCGCCAACGGCGCCGCCGGTCACCAGCAAGAAGCCGCCGCACCGGTCCCAGGGGCGGCGGCCGGCGGCCCGGTGAGCGACATCCCGCCTCAGATGCTGTCTCTCTACCGGCAGGCCGCGCCGGCTGCCTGCCGCGGGCTGGGCTGGACCGTGCTCGCCGCGGTCGGGAAGGTGGAGACCGATCATGCCCGCCACCCCACCATGCGCAGCTCGGCCGGTGCGGTCGGGCCCATGCAGTTCCTGCCGGCCACGTTCCGCGGCTACGCCTACCCGGTGCCGCCCGGCGGCGCCAGCCCGCCCAGCCCCTGGGATCGGGTCGACGCCGTGTACGCCGCGGCGCGGATGCTGTGCGCGAACGGCGCCAAGACCGGCACCAGCGACGGCCTGTACAAGGCGATCTACTCCTACAACCATGCCGACTGGTACGTGCAGAAGGTCCTCGCCCAGGCCAAGATGTATGCGACCGCGCCATCTGCCGGAAGCAGCGGGGGCGGTGACGGGGCCTCGAACGCGATCGTGAAGGCGGCGCTCAGCCAGCTCGGCCTCCCCTACATCTGGGGAGGCGGAACCGTCCACGGCCCAACAGGCGGCGGCTTCGACTGCTCAGGACTCACCTCCTACGCCGTTTACGAAGGCACCGGTCACAAAGTCGCCCTGCCCCGCACCTCGCAGGAGCAGCGCCACGTCGGTATCGCCGTCTCCCGCGACCAGATGCGGCCCGGCGACCTCATCGTCTTCAACAAGGACGGCTGGGGGCACGTCGGCATCTACGCCGGTCAGGGTCGCATGATCGACGCGCCCCGGCCGGGAAAATCCGTCGAGGTGATCAGCCTGGCCGGGTACTGGGAGCACTACGCCTGGGATGTCCGGCGCGTCGGCTAGATGTAGGTTCCGATTTCATTTGTCGCTGTCCGACCATTCTGTCGCCAGCATGTCGCCTGCTGGGACATACCCGCAGGTCGACCGTCCGAGACATCTGTCGGCGTGGCCCAATCGGGCCCTTCCGACTGAAGAATCCGACAAGTTCGCCAGACGATTCCGCCGACAAAGCGTCAGGCGCCGCACTCGCATCCCGGCTCGCACGTCGTCCCGTCGCCGTACGGGTTCTCCGCCCGCCGCGCGTTGACCCGCAGCAGGACCTCGTCGGTCAGTCCGTCCACGTACCCGTAGATCACCTTCGGGTACGACTCGACGTCTCCGGCATCCGGGTGCTGCTCGCGGACATGGGCGCCGACCGGCGCCAGGACATCCGCTAGCTCCGTGCCGACGCGGAACGAGGGGCCGAGGTAGGGGCAGAGTTGGCAGGCAAAGGTCACGGTGTTCGCCAGCAGGTCGGCGACGGGCCGCCCCAGGAAGTCGGTAGTCACTTTTGGCCTAACGAGCCGGACCGCCAAAAGATTCGAATCACTCGGTGTCGCTCGGGTGGGTTCCGGTGAGTTCCCACTCCAGCGTCCGCATCGGCTCAACCGTCCGGCGCACGGAGTCGATCATCGCGGCGTTGAACCGGACCCGTCATATGGGTGACTGCTCCGGACCCACCATGAAGGTCTCGCCCTGCACGTGGGGGCCAACGCGTCGAGGGGATGTGACCGCCGCACCGAAGGGTGCAGAAAAAAGTTGAGGCCCGTGTCACATCAGGGCCGATCTGCTTCCCCTCTCTTCGTTGAGGCGGCACGGTGCCGCCTCAATGAGGAGGCACCCATGGGTCCGCACGGGGTCGGCGCGAGTGGGCGGGGGCGAGGATGAACAACGTCCTTCCGCGCACGTCGGAAATCTGGAACTGGCTGGGGATGCTGCTGGAGGCCGGCCTGGCCCGCTTGTGGTGGCTCGGTCTCGCGGCCCTGGTCGTGGTGGTGGTGTGGGGTGCGGTCGCGGTGTGGTGGCGGCGGTGGGCGGTACGGGAGCTGGACGACCGTACGTGCGTGGAGCTGGTGCCGGCGGCCACGTTCGATCCGGAGCTGCCCGAAGTGGGGCGTGTGGCGGGGCGGTTGGCCAGTGTGCGCGCGGCGAGCGGGTTCCTTCCGCGGCGGGCTTCTGCCGTCCGGGTGCGGGTGGCGGCCGGGGACGAGGGGGTTCTGCATTACTGGTGGGAGGGCCCGCAGCGGGGGTCGGGGGTGCTGCGGCTGTCCGGGTACCGGCGGGTGGAGGTCGTCGCCCCGCGTACCCGCGCCGAGCGCAAGCGCCGCGTCCGGTTCGCTGACGCCGCGCCGCTGAAGCGAGGTGGCTCGTGGTGAGCGCCGTCGACCTGGCCAAGCCCTCGGACTTCGCGGAGGTGGAGGAAGAGCGGGAGGCCGGGGGCGGCCGGGGACCGGGCGGGCCGCGCTACGTGGCGCGGGCGGAGCTGGTGCTGTCCGGTCCGGATCACCGTCCGCTGGGTCAGGGCGGGTTGGATCCCGATCCTCTGGAGCATCTGGCGGCGGTCTTCGCCCAGGTGCGGACCGAGGCGGGTGAGGAGGCCGAGCTGGTCGTCGACCTGGTTCCGGTGCGGGGGTCGAAGGTGGCGCGGCGGCGGCGGGTGTTGATGCGGCGTGCTACCCGGCGGGGTCCGTCCGCGTACGGCGAGCAGCTCGGTTCGGGGGGCCGCGGCGGCGTGATGGACGTGCTGCGCGGCGGCTTGGGCGGGGCCGGGGGCCCGGGGGTGGGGCAGGGCCCGGTGCGGGTGCCGCGGCAGAGCGATCTGTCCGAGGGCGTGGGGAAGTTCACCCCCGGCGCGGAGGTGTTCGCCGCTCAGGTGCTGGTGCGGTGTGTGGCGCGGCATCCGCGGCAGGCGCAGGCTCGCCTGCATCAGGTGATGGCGGCGATGGAGGCGTTCAGCGGTGAGAACCGCCTCGTGCCGGTGGGCCCGAAGCGGGGGTTGTGGCGCGGCTACTCGAACGTGTGGTGGCTGCGGCGGGGTTTCGACCGGCGGCTGCAGCGGGGGGACTTCGCGCCGCGCAGGCGGCAGTGGGTGACGTGGCAGGAGATCGCCGGGCTGCTCAAGCCGCCCACCGCCCGCTGCGGCGCCCCGAATGTGGCGCGGTGCGGCGGCGTCGTCCCGCCGGCGCCGGCCGCGCTGCCGACGTGGACCGGGCAGCGCGAGGTGCTGCCGCTGGGCCTGGTGACGGGCCCCGACGGCAACGAGCGCCTGGCCGGGGCCCGTACGGCCGATGTCCTGTTCGGGGCCTTCTACGGCAAGTCTGGCTTCGGGAAGACGGAGATGGGGCTGGTGCAGTGCCTGGCCCGTGCCTACGCCGGTGACGGGTGCTGGTTTCTCGACCCGCACGGCGCGGCGTGGCAGCGGGCCCGCCCCTATCTGGCACACCCGGCGGTCGCCGGGCGGGTGTGGGAGGTCAATCTGGCCCGGCCGGCCATGGACGACCGGATGGCGTGCTGGAACCCGCTGTCGATGGAGGGCCGGGCCGTCGAGGAGGTCCAGGACGTCGTCGGCTCGGTGGTGGGTGCGGTGGCCTCCGCCCACGCCTGGGGGGAGAACGCCACCCGTGCGCGGACGATCCTGTCCAGCGCGGCGCGCACGCTCGCCCACCTCTCGCACCACCTGGTGAGCACCGGGCATCCGCAGCTGCAGCCGACCGTCTTCCAGATCCGCACCCTGCTGGAGGACGAGGAGTGGCGCGAGGCGGTGCTGGCGGTCCTGGATCCGCAGGAGGCGACGTTTTGGCGCCGGTCCTTCCCCGACATGGAAGCCTCCGCGCGCAACCCGGTGACCAACGCCCTTTACCGGATGGACAACTCGCTGTCGCTGAAGGCGTTCCTGGGCTCGCCGCGCTCCGCGTATGACGTGCGGCGGGCGATGGACGAGCGGCAGATCGTGTTCGTGTGCCCGTCGGGCACCGGGGAGAGCGACGATCTGGTCACGGCGCTGCTGCTGTTCGACCTGTTCCGGGCCGGGATGTCGCGGATCGACACCGCGGTGGAGGGCCTGGCGCCGTTTTGGACCTGGGCGGATGAACTGACCGCGGTCGACGGCGCTTCCCACGGCCACATCGCCAAGATCCTGGAGCAGCTGCGCAAGTTCGAGGTGCGCTTCATGGGGATGACGCAGATGGCGATGCGGCTGTCCGCCGAGACCCGGGCCGCCCTCATGCAGAACCAGAGCTTGTTGTCGGCGACGGCCGCGGACTTCGACGAGGCCGGGTTCGTCACCCGGCGCCTGCCCGGGATCGATCCGGAGACGGTGCTGGGCCTGGACAAGTACGAGTACATCCAGTCGGTCATGCTCCGCGGCAGGCGCACCACGCCCTTCCGGGTGCGCGGGGTGCCGGTCGACGAGGTCTTCGCCGACTACCGCAACGAGGCGGGCCTGCCGGCGCTCGATGCGGCGATCGACACGAACCTGGGCCGCCGCACCGTCGGCGAAATCCTCCAGGTCCAGCGCGGCCTCGATGACGCGATCCTCGACCACCTCGTCACCGGCCGGACTTCGAAGCCGCGCCCGGCTGGTGACGAGGGCGGCGACGTGGTCCGCACCCTCCGCCCGTACTGACGACCTGCTTACCGAAAGGAGGCGCCATGCCGCGCCCGCGTTTTTTGGACCTCACGGACCGGGGGCTGTCCACGCTCGGGCAGGAGGTCCTGCCCGTGCTCTACCGCCACCGGCTGCTGACCGCCGGCCAGCTGACGCAGCTCCTGCGTCCGGCAGCGACGTCCACCCGCTACCTGCGCCGGCAGCTGGAGGTCCTGCACGCACGCGGCCTGGTGGACGCGTCGGTGCGCCGCAGCAGCCGCGCCGGTGAACTCCTGTGGTACGTCACCGCGACGGGGTGCGAGGTCGTCGAAGGCGGCGGCGAGCTGACACCGCGGGCCTATCGGATGACCGAGGACGCCGCCGCCAGCCCTCTGCAGGAGCACACCCTGGCGGTCAACACCATGGGGATCGCCTTCGTCGAGCACGCCCGGCGCCTGGGCGACGAGTGCGGGCCGCTGGACTGGGATCCCGAACTCGCCCACCGCGTCCGCGACGGCGACAGCCGGCTGGGCGACGAAGCGTTCCTCGTGCCCGACGCGGTGCTGCGCTACGTCCACACCACCGACGGCGGAGGCGAGCGGCAGCGGATGCTGCTGACGTTCTTCTGCGAGATCGACCGGGCCACGATGAGCATCGCCCGTCTGGCCGCCAAGCTCCACGCCTACGCCCGCTACGCCCGCTACATCCCTCAACCGCCCCCGGGCCGCAGCCGGTCGAAGACAGCGGGCGGCGGGTACCGGCGGGAGGCATGGCGCGCCCGCTACCCGTCCTTCCCTCGGGTCCTGCTCGTGCTGGACGGGGCGTCGGCGGGCCAGTTGGCGAAGCGGGCCGATGATCTGCGGGCCCTGGCGTCCGCGGACGCCCGTCTGCAACCGGCCGCCGCCGACCTCAAGGCGGGCGTCACCACCCTCGACCAGCTGCAGCGGCACGGGCCGTTCGCGCCGATCGTCATGCCCGTTCTCGGTGACGCCGAGCCCACCGATGTCCTGCTGCGTGCACCCGCCGCTACCGCGGCCTGAGCCTGGAGATTCCGTTGTTCCGTTTCCTTCGCCGCATCCGTACTGCACCGGCCGAGCCCACGCTCGCGGTCGTCGACATCACTGCGTTCCCCGACCATCACCAGGACACCTGCGCCAACGTCGTCCGCCTGTCATTGCCGCTGGGCCGCTGGTCACCGAGATGGTCGCCCTGCACACCCACACCCGGCACCTGTCCTGGCTGTCCGAACGCGAGAACCGCCCCGAGGACTACCGGCTGCTGGCCCGCTCGATCGTCCGGCAGGTCCTGGCCGGCTGGCACCACCAGACCGGCGGCCTCGGCACGATGGAAGACCTCCTCGCCGACGACGCCCGCCCCGACCGCGTCCCGGGCCGGGACGATCTTTCGGCGAATTCCGGCCCCTCCGCTGGCTCATCTGATGCTGGAGTCCGTGAACTGGCAGAATCAGTGCCTTGTCAGGGCGCAGCGCCGTGGTGGTCGTGCAGCGGTGAGAACGGCCGGTGACGCGGCGTCGGATCGACTTGCGTCGATCCGACAGATATGGACGCCCCTCCCCAGAAACAAACTTCATGGTTTGCTAATTCGCCTGTAAGGTGCAGGACAAGCCACCCGGATGGCTCATAACCGCCCCACCGGCGGGCACCTGGAACGCAACGACTCACGGACAACACCGGGAAAGCAGCCGGTAGACGGGGAGGGAACCCGATGCGGACCACGCGGACCCGGACGTCGATCCGAAACAGGGTGTGCGCGCTGTTTATCGTCGGCGGCATCGTGCTGACGGCCACCTCGTGCAGCAGTACCTCAGCAGGCACCGGCGTCAAGCCGACGCCCACCAAGACCACTGGCAGCAAGCCATCACCGGTGGAAAGCCTCGACCCTCAGGCGGCCGGCAAGCAGGAAGTGCTCGACAGCTACAGCAAGTTCTGGACGGAGCAGGCCAAGGCATACGCGCATGCCAGCGTCGTCGGCACCGACCTGAAGAAGTACGCAACCGCCGATGCGCTATCCCGGGCTGAGGGCGATATCGCGAGCCTGAAGAGACTCGGCGTGGTCACCGAAGGAAAACCCGAGAGCAGCGCCAAGGTCACCTCCATCACGTTGGAGAAGAAGGTGCCGCAAGCCACCATCACCGACTGCCTGGACATCTCGCACTGGAAGCAGGTCGAGAAGAAGACCGGCAAGGAAGTGGCCCGGGGGAAACAAGCCCTCGGCCGGTACATCACCGTGGTCTCAGCTGAAAAGTGGGGGAAGCAGTGGATGATCCTGAAGGTCGATACGCAGCAGCTCAGCTGCTGAGGCGCACTTTGGCTCTCACTGGCGCCGTCTTTGTCCTCCTGGGGTCAGCTCTCGTCACCACCGCAGTGGCAGCCGACGACGCTCCTGTCGTCGGTAATGGTGACTGTGCCAGCGCCTCGTCGTACTTCTCCGTATGCGCTGCCTCTCCGGGGAAGCCAGGCGGCCCCGGATCCGGACCGTCACGCCCCAGCTCCGTGGCAAGGGAGGGGCACAAGAAGCAAGTGCCCCTCCCTTGCACGACGGCGCCGTTGGACCAGCAGCCGCCTGCGAACAGCAGACTGTGGGCAGGCCACAAGCCGGGCGACGGCGCGGTCTACAGCCGCACATGCGCCTTCGACGCCGCAAGTTCCGCGGGCGGGCTCGGCGCGGCGACCCGCACGTTCTGGGCAGCGAAGTCTCCGCCGGCAAAGGCCGTCGACCCGGCCGTTCTGACGCAGCAGGCTGTGGACCGGATGCGTCTGTCGGGGCCCGAGATCGGCATCGTGCCGAAGCCCGGCGGTTCGGGTCTGGTGGGACTGCCTGTGTGGATGTGGACGGCGAAGACGGCGGAGGCGTACGGGCCGAACTCGGCGTCGGCTACTGCCGGTGCAGTCACGGTCACCGCGACGGCGAAGGTGTCGAAGATCGTGTGGGACATGGGCGATGGCCATACCGTCACCTGCACGACGGCCGGGACGCCGTACAAGCCGTCCTACGGCAACAAGACCTCCCCCGACTGCGGACACCACTACCGCCGTTCATCCAAGGACGAGCCCGGCGACAAGTACCCGGTCACCGCCACCTCGACCTGGACGATCGACTGGAGCGGCGGCGGGCAGAGCGGGCAGCTCACCCAGACCCGCCGCTCCCGCACCCAGGTCACCATCGGCCAGCTCAAGGTCCTCAACTGACGGACCGCACGACGGAAGGTCGGGCGCGTGAAGAACCCCACCCCCCAGATCCCTGCTCCCACCGGCGCGCCGCCGATGCGGCCTGAGACGCCGATCGCGGCCGGTCCTGCGCCCCGGCGCCGCAAGCGCTCCACGCTGGTGCTCGGCGTGCTGGTCACCCTCGTCGGGGTGCTGGGCACCTCGATGCTCGTGCGCAGTGCCGGGGACCGGGTCGATGTGCTGGCGGTGGCCCGGGATGTGCCGGCCGGGCAGCAGATCACAGCCGCGGACCTGACGACCGCGGCGCTGCCCGAGGATCCGGCGATCTCGCCGGTGAAGGCGAGCGAGAAGGACAGCATCATCGGGCGGCGGGCCACAGCGCCGCTGCACCGCGGAGAGCTGCTGGCCGACTCGCAAGTGCACGGAGGCAAGGCACTGCCCGAGGGCCAGGACCTCGTGGCCGTCGAGGTGCAGCGCGGCGCGGCGCCCGCAGATGCGCTCGCCCCCGGTGATCAGGTCAAGGTCGTCTCGACGCCCGGCAAGGACGAGAGCATCTCGAAGGGGGCCGCTCCTGATGAGCTGCGGGCGCAGGTCGTCAAGGTCGGCTCGCCCAACGCGTCCGGTGCGGTGGTCGTGCAGGTCGCTGTTACCTCCGCGGACGGTGCGCAGTTGGCTGCGCGGGCGGCGACGGGGCGGGTGGCCATCGTGCTCGCGGCGAAGGGCTGAGCGGGATGCCGGTGGTGGCGCTGACGTCGGCGCATGCGAGTGGGGTGACGGTGGCGGCGCTGGCGATGGCGTTGTCGGGGCCGCGGCCGTCGCTGCTGGCGGAGGCTGATCCGAAGGGCGGCTCCGTCCGTACGGGCTACGGCATGGGGCAGTGGGGCGGTGAAGTCGGCCTGTGGCATCTGGCGCAGGCCGACCGCGAAGGGGCGTTGGCGGAAGCGTTCGAGGCGCACCTGCGGCGTCTGGATGAGGGCGGCAGTCGGTTGTGGCTGCCGGGGCTGACCGATCCGCTGCAGGCCGCGGCGCTCGCCCAGACCTGGGAGCCGCTGGGACTGCTGCTGCAGGCGATGGACCAGCACGCCGGGTACGACGTGGTCGTCGACGCGGGGCGGGCGGTCATCGAGCCGGGCGGGGTGCATCCGTCGTTGTCTCCGCGCCCGTTGCTGCACCGCGCCGACCTGGTGGTGCTCGTGGTCCGTACGACGCTGACGTCGGTGGCACAGTCGCTTCCCGTCGCCCGAGCGCTGCAGGGGGAACTGGAGGAGCGCGGTACGGGGGCGGACGCCTTGCGGCTGCTGCTGGTGCAGGAGGGAAGTGTGCCGGCCGCGGAGATTCACCGGCGGCTGCAGATACCGGTGGTGGGCACGTTGCCGTGGGAGGAGAAGACCGCGCGGCTGCTCACCCACGGCGCGACCACCCGTCAGAAGCCGGGGTCGATGGCGTTGCTCAAGCGGGCCCGGGAGGCCGCTCGCGCGGTGGGGGTGGATGCCAGTACGCGGCGTCTGCGGATGCAGCTTCCGGCGCCTGCGGTGTCCTCTCCGGTGGTGGCCAGTGTGGTGCAGCGGCTGACCGCTCCGCGCCAGGAGGTGAGGCTCGGTGGCTGACGTCAACGGCTCGGGGGCGGGTTCTCCGTTCTCCGGGATGCTCAAGGACGTCCTCGCGCAGCGGCTGCCCGGCGGGCCCAGCCGGCCCGGGGTGCTTCCTGCGGAGGCCGCGCCGGTGCCGCTGGGCAAGGCGCCGAGGCCGGGACCGGCCGGGCCGTCGGGGGCCGGCTCTCTGGCGGACTTGCCGGGGGTGCTGCCGGTTTCCCGGGCCGTGGTGCGGGAGTTGCAGGACGCGGTCTCGCAGGACCTGGTGGAGCACGAGCGTGGCAGCGAGGCGCGGCTGAGTGCCGAGGACCAGCTGGAGCTGGCCCGCTCTCTGGTCGCCAAGCGGGTCTCGGCCTGGTCGGTCGAGCATGCCCGCAAGGCGGCGCCGCTGAGTCCGGTGCAGTTGGAGACGGTGCGGCAGGCCATCATCAACGCGCTATTCAAGGCCGGGCCCCTGCAGCAGTACCTGGAGGACGCGAGCGTCGAGAACATCGTCGTCGACGGCGACCGGGTGTGGGTGGACTACTTCGACAGGGCCACCCGACGCGTGGATCCTGTGGCGGACGACGACGAGAGCCTGGTCGCGCTCATCAACCGGCTCGCGGTCCGCTCAGGTCACGGTGACCGCATCCTGAACCCGGCCAGCCCGATGGTGAATTTCCGGCTGCCGGACCGCTCCCGGGTCGCGGCGACGCTGTTGACGAGCCGGCCGACCATGGCGATCCGCCGCCACCGGGTGATGAGCGCGTCCCTGGAGGACATGGTCGGGTGGGGCACGCTCTCCCCGGCGATCAGCGCGTTCTTGCAGGGGCTGGTGGCCGCGCGGCAGACGGTGCTGATCGCCGGGGACATGGGGGTGGGCAAGACGTCGCTGCTGCGGGCGCTGGTGCGCAAGGTCGGTCCCGGCGAGCGCATCGTGACGCTGGAGAGCGACCGGGAGCTGTTCTTGGACGAGGACCCGGAAGTGGCCGCGCATGTGCTGGCGATGGAGGAACGCGCCGGCAACGGAGAGGTCGGCGAGGACGGTCGGGAGACCGGGCGGATCACGATCGCCGACATGTATCCGCACACCTTGCGGATGCTCTCCACGCGGGTGGTCGTCGGTGAGGTCCGGTCCACCGAGGTCGTCCCGATGCTGGATGCGATGAGCTCCGGAGGCCGCGGCAGCATGTGCACGCTGCACGCCGCCTATCCGCGGCTGGTCCTGCCACGGCTGGTGCAGTTGTGCCAGGGCGCAGGCATGGACGTCGACTCCACCCACCAGCTCGTCGCCAACGCGGTGAACTTCGTGGTGTTCATCCGGCAGACCGACCAGACGCAGATCGGCGGACGCCGCCACCGCTACGTCTCCGACATTCTCCAGGTCACCCCCGGCGAGGGCGGCCGGCCCGCCTTCAGCCACGTCTTCGCCCCACCCGGCGGGGGCGATCCGCGCGGGGTGCCGCGGGACCTTCCGACGGGCGAGGTGCTGCAGGAGCTCGCCGACGTCGGGTTCGACAAACGCTGGCTGGCCGAGGCGCAGTTCGGGCGCTGGCCGCGGCCGATGGAGCTGGTGCGGCGATGAGTCTGGGACAGCTGGGGATGCTCGGCGCGCTGTGCGGCCTGCTCATGGCCGTCGGCGTCGTGATGTGCGTGCGGTCCTTCAGGCCGCTGCCGGGGCCGGTCCGGGGGCGGGTGCGTCGGGCCTCGGTGTGGCAGCGGGTGTGCGCGTCGCTGCCCGGCGCGTGGGCGGAGCGCTACCGGTGGATCGTCACCCTCGCCGGCGTCGCCATGGTCGGGGTGTGGATCTGGACGGCCCAGCCGGTGCAGGGTCTGCTGGCCGCCGGGGTGATCGCCGGGTTCCCGTGGATCTGGCATCCCTCGGTCACCTCCACCCGCCGCATCGTGCGCCTGGAGGCGCTGGCCCGCTGGCTGCAGCACCTGGCCGGCGCGCACGTCGTCGGGCACACCCTGGAGGCCGCCATCAGCGGCGCCATGCGGCAGGTCCCCGCCGAAATCCACGAACCGGTCCGCACGCTGGAGGCCCGCCTGCGTATGGGCGTCGATGCGGAGACCGCCTACCGCGCGTTCGCCGACGACCTCGGCGACGGCGCCGTCGACAACGTGGTGCTGGTCTTTCTCACTCACATCCGCGACCGTGGCCGCGGCATGGTCGACACCCTGCAGTCCCTGTCCGACCTGACGGCCGAAGAGGCCGCGTCGCTGCGGACCGTGGACGCCGACCGGCAAAAGGTGCGCACGCAGACCCGCTGGGTGGCGATCATCGTGCTGGTCATGGGCTTCACCATGGGCAGCAGCTTCGGCCCCGTCTACAGCACCGCGGGCGGGCAGATGTGGCTGCTGCTCATGGGTGCAGGGTTCGTGGGGGCGCTGGTGTGGCTGCGGCGCCTGTGCGCGGTGCGGTCCTCACCACGGCTCCTGCACCCGAAGCCGGGGCCGGGGCTGGACGAGCAGGGCAAGCAGGCTGGCGCCGCGGCGGCCGGGCAGGGGGGCGTCTGATGATCTCGATGGCGAGTGCCGTGTACGGCGCGATGATCGGCGGCGGCGCGTTCGTGGTGGTCCGGGAGCTGCTGCCCTCCCGTCCGGATCTGGGGTCGGTCCTCGACCGGCTGGAGAACACCACCGCGGCGGCCCTGCCGCCGCAGCAGGGCTCGGGGGCCTCGCGCAGTGCGCGGTGGACCGAGCAGGTCGGCGTACGGGTGCTGGGATCGGCCGGCGCGCGGATCGGCGTCCCGCGCAAGGACCTCGACCTGCTGGGCATCTCCGCGGCCAAGCACGTCGGCGACAAGGTCATCGGCGCGGCCGGGGGGTTCGTGATGCCGCAGATGGCCCTCGCCCTGGCCGCCCTGGCCGGGGTGCACCTGCCGTTCGTGATGCCGCTGTTCGTCTCGGTCATGTTCGGCGCACTCATGTGGGTGTCCGCCGACACCAACGTGCGCGGCAAGGCGAAGAAGTTGCGGCTGGAGTACCGCTACGCGGTGGCCTCGCTGATGGAGCGGGCCCGTCTGCAGCGCGGGGCGCATTCCGGTGCCGAGCGGGCCCTGTACGAGACGGCGGCCGTGGGAGACGGGCCCGTCTACACCCGCATCCGGACGGTGCTGGATCAGGCCCGGCTGTCGGGTACGCCGCCGTGGGATGCGCTCAAGGCGCTGTCCGAGCAGCTGGACGTCCCCGAACTCGCGGGCCCTGCCGATACGTTCGCGCACGCCGGCGGTGAGGGGGCTTCCATCATCGCGGCGCTGGAGACGCAGGCCAAGGCGCTGCGCAAGCGGCTGCAGACCGATGTCCAGGCCGAGGCCAACGCCGACTCGGAGAAGAGCGTGGTGCCGGGAACGGTGCTGTTCGTCGTGCTGTTCGCCACCCTCGGTTTCCCGCTCTTCCAGACCCTCATCAGCACCTGACACCCACCACCGTCACCGATCACCGTTTCGTCCGCATAAGGGGGACTTCCTGTGAAACACACCGCCCGCACCCTGCGCACTCTGCGCTCGCGGCTGGCCGACCGCTGGCTGACCTGCGTGGCCCGCATGACCGGGGCACGCAGCGACGCCGGCCTGGAGACGCTGGAGAAACTCATCATCGGCGCGGTCCTCATCGTCGCCGCCACCGCCTTCGGTGTCGCCTTCAACGGCAAGTTCGACTCGCTGATGAACACCTTCAAGAGCTCGTTCTGAGATGTGGCGACGAGGGGGGCAGCGGTGGCGTGCCCGGTGCACGAGCGTGGGCGCGGGCGGGCGGGGCGATGAGGGGATGGGGACGCTGGAGTTCACCATCATCGCCCCGGCCGTCATGCTGATCCTGTGCGCCGGGCTGCAGTTGGGCATGTGGTATCTGGCGCAGGAGGCGGCGCTGACCGCCGCCCGCAAGGCGGCCACGGCCGGCGCCGCCTATCAGGCGCGGCCCGGCGACGGCGCCGACCGTGCCCGCACCTGGCTCGCCGGCGTCCACCTCATCAAGGGCACCGTCGTCTCGACGGCCGGATCGAGTGCGGACCGGGTGCGGGTGACGGTCACCGGCAGCAGCCTGTCGCTGGTGCCCGGCTGGACGCCGCAGGTCACCAAGAGCGCGGAAGTCCCGGTCGAGCGCTGGGATGTGGAGGCGGGGCTGTGACGACGATGCTGCGCGCCCGGGGGCTGTGGTGGCGGGATGACCGGGGCACCTACACCCTGGAGACGGTCATCTGCGTGACGTTCCTGCTGCCGTTCTTGGGGCTGCTCGCCGCCTACGGCCTGGCCGGCCTCTTCGACTCCAGCGTCGACAACGCCGCCAACTCCGCGGCCCGCGCCGCCTCGCAGGCCGCCGACGCGGACACCGCCCAGGCCCGCGGACATGCCGCCGCGCACGCCTCGCTGCGCCAGGACGACCGCAACTGCACCAGCAGCAGCGTCCGGATCGACACCGGCGCGTTCAACGCACCGCCCGGCCAGGCCGCGAGCGTGAGCGCCACCGTCACCTGCACCATCCCGCTCTCCCAGCTGACGGTGCCGGGGCTGCCCGGCTCCAAGACGCTCACCGCCACCGCCACCAGTGCGCTGGACCAGTACGCCGACCGCGCGGAGTGACATGCGCCCCCACCTGACCGCACTGCGCACCCTGGCCCGCCGCCGCCCTGCGGATCCTGAGCGGGGCTCGGCCACCCTCTTCTGGCTGATGGTCGGGGTGGTCTTCATCGGCCTGCTGGCCCTGGTCGTCGACGGCGGCGGCCAGCTCAAGGCGTCCGCGCACGCCGACGACGTCGCCAATGCCGCGGCGCGGGCGGGCGGTCAGCAGAGCGACGCCGGCCAGGCCATCCCCGGCGGGCCGGTCGTCGTCGACCCCGACGCCGCCGCCTCCGTCGCCCGCTCCTTCCTCCGCACCGCCGGCGTCGAGGGCACCGTCACCGTCGCCGGCGGCGGCACGCGCCTGGAGGTGACCGTTGCCGACACCTACCACTGCCTGCTGCTCACCGGTGCCGGCTTGACCACTCTGCCCGTCACCGGGCACGGAAGTGCCCAGCTCGTCCACCAGGTCGGAGACTGACATGCCTCTCCCCCACGCCCCCGCACGCCGCCCCTGGCCGCTCGCCCTGGTCCGCGCCGCCGGCAGCCTGGCCGCCCTGGCCGCCCTCGTCGCCGGACTGCCGCTGGCGCTGCTGCGCATCGGCACGCTGCCCGCCGGCCTGCCGACGGCCGGTCAGGTCGGGGACGCGCTGATGGCGCCGGATGACGGCGGGCAGGTCCTGTTCACCGCCCTCACCCTGGTGTGCTGGGTGCTGTGGGCGTGGTTCGTCGCCTCCCTGCTGGTGGAGGCCGCCGCCCTGCTGCGCCGCCGCGCCGCGCCGCGCGTGCGGGGTCTTGCCGCACCGCAGCGCCTGGCCGCGGTCCTGCTCGGCGGCCTGCTGGCCATCCCCTCGGCGACCGCGCTGGCCGCAACCCCCGCCACCGCCGTCAGCCACACCGCCACCGCCACGCCCGGCCCCGCGACGCCTCACGTCCCCGCGCAGCAGCGGGCCGCCCACACTGGGCCCCGGCACGTGGTCGGCGCGACCGGGGAGACGGTGTGGGACCTGGCCGAGCAATACCTCGGCGACGGGCGGCGCCACAGCGAACTGCGCGCCCTCAACCCCCACCTGCCGCACAGCGCGACGCTGCCCGCCGGAACCGTCGTCAACCTCCCTGCCAGCACGCACGTCCGCACCGAACTCGCCGCAGCCACCCCCGCCTCCGCCGAAACGGCCCCCGAGGCGGGAACGGGCGAGGCGCAGGCCGCGACGTACACGGTGGCCGCCGGGGACTCCCTGTCCGCCATCGCCGGCAAGAAACTCGGCGACGCCGACCGCTGGCCCGACCTCTACGCCGCGAACAAGGACACCGTCCACGACCCCGACCTGATCTACCCGGGCGAACACCTCACCCTCCCCCCGCAGGCCAACCCCGCCCCGCCCCACCACGAGAGCGACGCGCACGACCCCAAGAAGGCACACTCACACGAGAGTTCCGGCCCCGACGGCGACACCGCGCCGCCCCCGCACGAGCACCACGGGCAGGACCCGGACGGTGCGGGGGACAAGGCCGCGACGGAGGCGTCCGGCGGGCAGAGCGGAGAACAGCACGCGCCGTCGTCGGCACCGCCCGCCGAGGGGCCCGCGGCGGGCCCGGACGCGGCGCCGTCTGCTGCCGCGCCCTCGCCGAAGCCGGCAACGCCCGCGCCGGGCACGCCGGTCGGCGCCGCTTCCGCGCGGCAGGCGGTCAGCCCCGCCACGATCGCCACGATCGCCGCGATCGGCGGCGGCGTCCTGGCCGCCGCCCTGCTCTCCGCCCTGGCCACCCGGCGGATCCTGCAACAGCGCCGCCGCCACCGCGGACACCGCATCGCCCTGCCCCAGGACGAGGCCGCCGCCACCGAGCAGGACCTGCGCACCGCCGAGGCCGCCCTGGACACCACCATGCTCGACGGGGCCCTGCGCACCGCCGCGGTCCACCTCGCCGCGACCGGACGGGAACTGCCCCCGCTGTCCGCCGCGGTGATCGGCCCGAGCGACATCGTGCTGCACCTGACCGCGCCCGCCGACCCCGTGCCGCCCTTCACCGCCGATACCCCGCAGCGCTGGAGCTGCCCCACGCGCGGCGCCGGCCTGCTGCCGACAGGGCAGTGCGACGACGTGGAGGCGCCCTACCCGGCGCTGGTGTCGCTGGGGTGGGACGAGCGCGGGCATCTGGTCCTGGTCGACCTGGAGGCCGTCGGACATCTGCACCTGACGGGGCCCGACCGGCACCGTGTCCTGCGGACGATCGCTCTGGAACTGGCCGCCAGCGAATTCGCCGACCACCTCACCGTCGTCCCCGTCGGCCAGGTGGCTCCCGGGCTGCAGGAGGAGATGCCCGAGCGGGTCAGCGCCTGCGCCGGCCTGACCGAGGCCCTCGGCGCCCTGCGGGTGCACCACGCCGAGCAGCAGCGTGCCCTGGCCGTGCTGGAGGCGGGGAGCATGCACCGGGCGCGGACCGGGGTGGACACCGCAGCCGCGTGGAGCACGCACGTCGTCCTCGCCGGCAACCTCGACACCCCGGACAGCCAGAAGGACCTGGTGGCGGTGCGGCAGGTGATCGACGCTCAGCCGCGGTCCGCGACCGCCCTGGTGACCACGGGCGACGAGAGCGACGTGCCCGAGGGGGCGCAGGTGGTCTGTGCCGATGTCGCCGCGGGACCGGTCGCGTGGGTGCTGCCCGGCACCGCGGTGGAGGTGTTGTGCAGCGTCCAGTCCCTCAGCGACGAGCACTACGCCCAGGCGCTGGAGGTGCTGGCGACCACCCGCGCCGACGACGTCGCGGCCCCGCAGTCCGCCGCCACGGCGCCGCGGGCCGTCCCCGACCTCCCCCCGGCCCTCGCAGACAACTGTGCGCCGACAACGGACCACGCGGCGGCGACGGAGCCGGCGGGCCCGGCCCAGGTGCCCGGTCTCCTCGCGCAGTTCGCCGTCTACGACGACGCCCCCGACTCCACGGCCGCCCAGGCCGAGGCGCCCCTGCCGGCGGCGCAGGCGCCCGGCGGGCCTGCCGCGCAGGCGCCGTCTCCTGCCGCACCGGAACCGGAGACAACGCCCCCCGAGGGCGGCGGTGTCCCGGCAGTTCCCGCCCCGCCCGACCTCACCGAGAACCCGCCGTCCGCCGCGCCCGTACCCGTGTCTGTGCCGGAAGGCGGGGACGAGGACGCCTACGGCGCGCACCCGGCGGTGCTGGTGCTGGGGCCCGTCGATGTCGACGGCGCGAGGGGCACCGTCGAGAACAAGCGGCGCCGCACCAGCATCGAGCTGGCCGCCTGGCTGGTGCTGCACCCCGGCCTTGACCACCACGCCCTCGACGAAGCGATGTGGCCCGGCCGGGAGGCCACCTTGAAGTACCGCAACGCCACCGTCAGCCGCCTGCGGACATGGCTGGGCACCGACGACGACGGCAACCCGTACCTGCCGCGCATCGCCACCTCCAGCGACGCCCGCTACGCCATGGCCCCCACCGTCGCCTGCGACTGGCACCGCTTCCAGCACCTCACCCACACCGCCGCCACCCCCGGCCCACACGCAGCCGGGCACCTGCGGGCCGCGCTCGGCCTGGTGCGGGGCCGGCCCTTCTCCAGCGTCGACCGCCGCCGCTACGCCTGGGCCGAGCACATGGCCCAGGACATGATCTCCGCGATCGTGGACGCCGCCGCCGACCTGGCCGAGCACTGCCTCGCCGCCCGGGATCCCCGCGGTGCGCTGTGGGCGGCGACCAAGGGCCTGGACGCGGCCCCGGAAATGGAGAACCTCTACCGCGTCCTGTTCCGCGCGTATGCCGCGCTCGGCGACCACACGGGGCTGGAGCGGGCCGCCGAACGGCTGGACCGCCTCAACATGGAACTCGGCGTCGACATGGAGGAAGCCACCGCCGCCATCCTGTCCCAGCTGAGCAAGTCCGCCTGATGCACCTGCTCCTGGCCGCCCTGGCCGGCCTTGTGGCCGGCGCCGCGCTGCGGCCGGCCGTCGTCGCGCTCGCCATCCCCGCCGCGGACCCGGCCGCCGTCACCTGCCCCGGCTGCGCCCCGCCGGCCCGCGGGGCGACATGGTGCCGGCGAGCGGTGCTGCCGGCGCCCGGTGGCCGCTGCCCGGCCTGGCTCGCCGAGGTCACCACAGCGGCGGCCTTCGCCGCCGTCGCGGCCGGCGGCGCGACCGGCTGGTACGGCGCCGCCCAGTACTGGATCGCCCTGCTGGGCTCCGCGCTGCTCCTGATCGACAGCGCCGTCCACCGGCTCCCGGACGCGCTGACGCTTCCGGCCGCCGTCGGCACGCTCGCACTGCTGACCCTCGCCGCCTCCCGGGGCGAACACGGCAGCCTGCCACGCGCCCTGGCCGTCGCCACCGCAGCCGGAGCCCTGTTCGTCCTCTTCGCACTCGGCGGAATGGGGCTCGGCGACGCGAAACTGGCGGTGTCGCTGGGCGCGTTGCTCGGGTGGCACAGCTGGCAGGCCGCCATACTCGCGCTCGTCCTGAGCTACCTCCTGGGCGCCATGGTGGCGGTCGTCCTGCTCATCCGGCGGCGGCACCGCAAAAGCACCCTGGCCTTCGGCCCCTTCCTCATCGTCGGGACGCTGGCAGCCGGGCTGCTCACCGGAGGATGAACCGCGCAGTCCGGCTTCGCCACGGAGAGGCCGAGAGCGGTTGCCGGACGGCGTGGCACTGCCCGCGCGAGCCGATCAGCGGCGGATACCCGGCGGCAGCCCGGATACCCGAACCCTTACCCACGCCACGTACCCACAGGTGAAGGCAGGTTCGGCGACAACCGCGGGTGGCAGTGGCGGCTGAACCCGACCGCTGCGACCTGCGACGCCACGGAGGATTACAGAGCCTGGGCACCCACGGCCGGGCTGCACGACACGCTCGACGTCCAGCTCGACGGCGCTCGGTGCGGGACAGCCGCTCGAAACAGCGCGTTGTTACCGGGCTTGGCCTTCGGCAGCGGGGCTCGGACCGGCGCCGAGCGGGCGGCGAACGGTGTGCAGTGCCTGCTCCGGTGCCCAGCGAACAGGAGTCTTGGGTTCGGCGGCAGCTCGCTCTGCGACGGTGCGTCCTCTCTCTCGGGCCTCCGTGGAGGTGGGGCGGGGGCCGGTGCCGAGCGGGCGGCGTGGAGTACTCACGGTCTCAGTCTCCCAGGACCGTGGTGCCAAGGACTCCCTCGGCCCTCAGCTGATCCAGGTCAGGAAGCTGCAACTGACTCAAGGGCCCCGTATGCAGGTCCGCCTGAGTGGCTTTCACGCGGCGGCGGGGTTCAGTGGTCGACATCAGCGCCGGTGCCGTCGTCAGGGGCGTCTGCGGGCCGGGGCCGAGCGGACGGCGGGGGGTGCTCACCTCGTGAGTCTAGGGTCATCCGTCAGGGCGTCTTGCGGGGGTGGAGGAGCAGCGGCTTGCCGCCAGCGGCGGCGAGCATCCGGCGGACGGTCTCGGGATGCCAGCGGTCGCCGCGCTTCGGGCAGATGCGTGGGTCTTGCCCAATTGGGCAAGAATGATCTTGTTCAACAACGGGTCCGGACCGCGCACGACTGGCCGGACGGCAGCTTCTCGGAACGGTCCAGTACCCGCCGGTGAATACCGCGTCGACGCACGGACACACCGTCAGGGCGGCTTGGCGGAGGCGGACTCGTCGAAGAGGCCGGGGCGTAAAGGAAGCGGTCGCCGAGCGCGAGCGGAAAAGGCTTCCATCAGCTCCAGCGCCTGCGTGGTCCGGTGCTCCGCAGGCGCCGGCTGCACCGGACCGTCAGCCGCCCGCCTCAGGGAACGCTGGAGCCAATCCGGGACTCCGCGCGCTGGCTGGCCTGGATGCGGAGGTGGCGCTCGCGACGTGCGCCGTCGACCAGGGTGGTGTCCCCCACCAAGAGCCAGGTGCGCCAGTACGCGGCTCCGCCGTGGTTCTCTCCCATGCAGGAGCAGGTGCAGTCGTCGCCCTGCGCCTCCTGGCAGCGGGTGTCGCATCGCTCGGTGGCCGCGAACTGCAGGTACACGTCGACTTCGCCGAACCGCTCGGCGAGCGCGCCGGTGAGGACGCACAGGTGCGGCCGGGCGATCTCCCACCGCCCGGCCGGCTTGTTCCACTCCGGACGGACCCGCGCGCCCAGCTCTTCAAGAATCCAGCGGCGGTTGGATCCTCCCTGGTACGGCATCCAGACCCATAACCGCTGCTCGCCGACATTGCGGCGCACCCATGGTCGAGCCACGGCGACCACCCCCTAGAGCATCTTTGTCATCGAGCTGGGATTTCGTCAGATGGCCGGGCCGCAGCAACTTCTTCCGGCCCAGGCCGGCGCCACGTACCGTGCAGCGCCGACAGGCGTCAGGCGGGGTACTCGTCGGGGAGTTTCATGCCCGGGTTCCCGTTGACGAGGTTGGGCTTCAGGTGCACGCGGCATCCGGCGTCCCGGGCCTGGGCGACGAGGCGGGCCACCCACTCGAAGGGCGGGCTGAAGGCCGGGACGAGCCCTCCTTCCTGGCGGGTCTCGGTCTGCGCGCCGATGACGACCCAGTCGAACATCGACAGGTCCGAGAACTCCAGGGGTTCCTTGAGCGGTTCGATGGACAGCCACTTCACTTTGACGCCTTCGATCTTGCGGAAGGCGTCCTCGGCGATCCGGACGCGCTTTTGCTCGTCGATGCTCGTGCCGACCCAGGCGGTCTTCGGCAGGTCGAGTTTGGTGTAGCGGGCGGGGAACTTCGTCAGGAGCAGGTAGTCCCAGTCGGGGTTGTGGTGCATCACGTCGTGGATTTCGTAGATCCACGCGTCGGGCACCCACCGTCCGTACAGGTCGGCCATGCTGCAGACGAAGACGCGCCGCCAGGAGGGGTCGTCGCGGTGCTGCTCGGGGATCTTCGTGTTGGCGGGGGCGCCGAGGCGCTCGTGGTGGAAGAGCGGCGTGAAGCCGGCGGGGTTGACCTGCTTGAAGCGCAGGGTGATCTCGCGTGCGTAGCAGTAGTCGCAGCCGTGGAGGCAGCCGGTGACGGGGTTCCAGGACCACTGCGCCCAGGAGATGCCCTCCCCGTCGCTCGTGTTGTTGAACGTCGGCTTCCCCCCGGGCCGGGGGTAAGAGACCTCCGCTCCATCATGGGTACGCAGGGTGAGCATCACCTTCCCGGGCTTCTCGGACGGCGCGTTCTCCGGCATCGCCCGCCGCCGCTGCTGGGCCTCCTTGTCCGCCTGGTCGAGCGGCATCTCCCCGGATCGGACCTTCTCCACCAGCTCGGGGGCATAGGTCTCCACCGCCTTCGCCCGCTGCACTGCCCGCGGCGAGGCACCAACAGCGCGGGCTGCCTTTGCCCGTGGGCGACGTTCCTCGGCGTCCTCCGCTGATTCGGGCGGATCCGCCCGAATCAGCGCGCCTGTGACCTGCGCGTTTGCGTTCTCACGCGCACGCCTCGCCGATTCACGCTGTGATTCCTTCGCTTCCTCTGCGAACGCCTTTTCGTATTCGAGAGCCAGAAAGGCGCGTTGGCCGGCGCTGAGCTGTCGGCGTGCGATGTTCTTGGAGACGATCAGATCCAAGATCGCGGATTCCGCGAAGTCCTTGGGGAGGACTTCGAAGTCGGCGTCGACGCCGGCGGCGTCGCAGGCGCGGTAGCGGTTGCGGCCGTCGATGAGGACGGTGCGGTTGTGGTTGAGGATGATCTTGTCCCGCAGTCCGTGGGTTTTGACGTCCCTGACCAGGTCGTCGAATTCGTCGCCTTCGATGAGGGGGAAGACGTCCGCGAAGGGGTGGATCTGGAAGGGGCCGAGCTTGCTCATGCGGGCTGTTCCTCAGTTTCGTCATCGTCGTTGGACCAGAAGGTCATTTGCTCGGGTTCTGCCGGCGGGGGCGTCTCTTCGAAGGTGCTGATCATGTCGATGCGGTCGTCGAGGCTGGCGGCGACCCATTCGTCTTCGCGGCTGCGGATGCCCTTGAGTTCGGCCTTGGTGAGGAACAGGCGGAACATGTCGCCCCGGAACAGCGCTGACTCTGTGCGGTGCCAGGTGACCGTGGCGTCGCGGCCGTGCTTCTTGAAGGCACGGCGGACGAGGTCTTCGGTCTTCGGGCGCCATTTGTCCGACGTCTCGATGAGGTAGGCCCACTGGTCCTTGTCGCGGATGATGGCGGCGAAGCACAGGTCGCGGTAGGGCGGCAGGTTCTTCTGCAGGAGGGCCATGCGGTCGAACAGCTCGATGCGGCCGCGGCGGGTGTCCTTGCTGCGCTTGAGGCCGCTGGCGTTGCAGCCCATGGTCGTCAGGCCGCGGAAGTAGCCGACGTTGCGGTCGGCGATCTCGCGGGAGAACGTCGGGCGCATCGCCCATTCGGTGATCGCGTTGGGGTCGTTGATCAAGAACACGGCGTCGGTGGAGCGGAGCATGCTGATCGAGGCGTCGCTGCCGCTCATGTTGGACACGCGGATGACCGCGCGTTCCGATCGCCAGGTGGTTTCATCCATTCGGATGTATCCGAACGCGGGGAGCTGTTCGTCGAGATTGGCCAGAAGGCGCAGGAACGTGTCGGGGTTGAGTTCGTGGAGGTACACCTCCACCGGGATCATGGATTGCGCGGCGTGGTAAGCCAGCAGTCCTGGGGAGCAGTTCCGGTGCCATTCACCGCCTTCGGGGACGTGGGCGTCGCCGGCCGTGAGGTCGAACCACACGAGGCGGAGAGGCGCTTTCCGCAGGTTACGGCTGGCTCCGACCTCCTCGCCGATCAGTTGGTTGAGCATCTTGTGCTTCGCGCTGGTGCGCCACCCGCTCCGCCCGACGCCCATTCGTTTTGCCACTGAAAGTCCTCCCCCGGGAATAGTTCCGCGCAGGACGGGCCCGCGCGGAGAGAAGGCGGAAAGTACTACGAGCCGCCACCGGGTGGAACTGAATGGCTAATTCCATTCGATCGTGCGGGAGTTTTCGCGCAGCGAACGTGTTGACGCTCTCGAAAATGACATCGAACACATCACGTGAATTCGCAAAGACGATCGACCTGGAAAGGAGGGTTGCACCGCGCGGGCATCCGCAGCGGCAGCAGCGTCCGGGCGGGGGCTACGCAGCGCTGATGCCTTCGGCTGTCCGTCGTGTCCGTACGCGATACCGCAGCCCGGCCCTGCGCTCTCCCGAACCCCACAGGCCGGACGGATCTCGAATGCCCGCCCGTCTCGGGGCGGATGAACGGCTGAGCACAAGCGGCCGGCGCCTCCCGCTCAGCCGCACCAGTGCTTCAGCTGCCCGCCGGCAGCGGTTACCTACCGCAAAGTGGGCCGGACTGCCGTCGCATTCGGCATGAGATGCACAGTGGGCTTGCTCCGGGGCCGTACCGCCATGCCGGCTCTCGGCACGACGTGCATGGGCCGACCTGGCCTGGCGCGCACCCCAAGAGTGCCGCGACGGCCCGGTGGTCCTGCGGCGACTGAAGGCTGCGAGGAGAGCGGAGCGATGGAGCCTCTGGTGTGAGCGGTTCGCTCGGCCTCGATGGTGGAACGTCGTGCAGTCCGATGTGTGCTGCCGGGGGCCGGTGCGGGGTAGGTGGTCGTGGCTCGCGCAGGGTGATGCCGGCGGACATGAGGGCGCCGGTGTCCCTGGAGACGCTGCCGCGTTGCTCCTTGTCCAGGCGTTGCTGGTAGGAGCACTCGTGGCTCAGGGCGAGCCGTTCCGGCTCGGCGGGGTCATCGTCGTCCACGGTGCCTGGCTGGGGATCGGCGAGTTCGTCGGTGGTGGTGTCCAGGTACCTGCCACGGTCTTGGGATGTGACCCACATGTGCGACGCCCGGCTGCGCCGTCCGGGCTGGGCGGGAAGGTAGAGAGGGACGTATTCGTTGGCGGCGGTGACGGCGACGAGCCGGTCGAGGTGCATGCCGAGGGTGGGCGCCCAGGTGCCGTGCCACTGGTTGCAGCGCCCGTGGCCGCGGTCCGGGCAGGGCAGGGGATTGCGGCTGTCGCACTTCTTGAGCTTCAGCTCCTTGACGCCGCCGCGGACCAGGAGGGCGTTGCCGCTGGACAACGCCTCCAACGGCATCTGGTCGATGCGGGCCCACGGCGCCCGTTCGATGAGGGGGGCGCTCGTGTCGTCGGTGGTCCACAGCGGGCTGAGTCCATCGGCGCGGGCGATGTCGCTGCGCTTGACGACCGCTCGCGGTGTTGCGTAGGAGAGCTGGATCTCGCACCCCAGCTTCAGTCCGTCTTCGCCGTGGACGAGTACGTCGGTGCGTCGTCGGCCGTCGGGTGCTCGGGCTTCGAGCTCCGCGGAGAACCCGGCGGCCTCGGCTGCCCGCGCGATGCGGTCCTTGAGGGCTTGGTGTCGAGGGCTTTCCGGGGCCGAGGAGTGCCGTCGGCCGGTGCTGTAGTGGACTGCGACGGGGCGTCCCTTCCACAGCCGCAGGAACATCCACTGCGGGCAGCCGGGATCGCGCTCCCGGCATTCCAGGCATGCCAGGTCGCCCTTGGTTGTTTTGCCGTACAACGCCTCCCACAGGAGCTGGTCTTCCCGGGCGTTGAGGTCGAGTTCGGAGAGGTTGATCGCACCGAGTTCCTTGTGGAACACACTGTGTGCCATGGCGTCAGGTCAGAGCTCCCAACCCGGCGTTGTCCTCGAAGACACGCACCCAGGGGACAAGTGCGGGCACGTTGCGTGGTCCGCTGGTGGCAGAGTGAGGTAGGTCATGGCGCGCACGGTAGGGAGGGGGACTGACACCGTGTCCCCCATCCGGAGTAGGCAGACGCCCTTCTCCGGGGCCCAATCACCCGGCAGGACGCATACCGGAGCCTGGGGTTGACGCGGGCGGTGCAGCTACCTGCACGGAACCCGACTCTGCGGCGAATCACTGATTGCCCACTGCCGCACACCTGATGTGCGGGTGCTGAATCGCCCAGCGCTTCAGCTGCCCGCCGGGCCGCTGACCGCTTCCCGGCGGGGCACCTGCCGTATGCTGCAGACCAGTTTCACGCCCGTGGAGGCCCGGCCACTCCCTTTGGCCGGGCCTCCACGTGTTCGTAGCAGCGCCTACTTCCGCCTCTTGGCGGCCTTCTCCGCTGCCTGCATGCGCTTGAGGACGGCCTCGTAGACGGTGGGGTCGTCCAGGTCGGCGAATGCCTGCATGAGGTGGAGTTGCACCTCCGAGCGGGGGATCCGGGGGCGGTTGAGGGCGTCGGCCAGCGCGACGGACCGCTTCTCGACGGCTCGCGTCACCGCAGGCGGGATCGCACGCGAGGCCGAGGGCTGCGTCTCCTCGACGAGCACGCCCTTGATGGTCTTGGCCAGGACGTCGACGTCCTCTTCCGTGTCGAGCTCCAGGTCGCCCGGCAGCATCTTGACCGTGTCCCGGAGGCGTTCGGCCGTGACCTTGTCCGCCCCGGCGGCGTCGGCGACCAGGACGTACACCGCGACCGCGGCGTTGAGGTTGAAGGCGTTGCGGACCGGGACGATCTCGCGGACCTGGCCCGGGTTGGTGATGTAGCCGCGGGCGGCGAGGACTTCCCCGATCGCCCAGCCGGCGCGCAGCTTGCTGCACTGGCCGAGCGAGATGCCTTTCTCCAGGGGGGCCCATTCCTCGATCGTGCGGTAGCAGCGTTCGGGCTCCAGCTTGTGGGGGGTTTCCCGGAAGAGGCGGCCGGTGGCGGTGGTGTCGAGTGCCTTGCCCTGGATGAACCAGGCGGTGTTGCCGAGGTCGATGCCTTCGTTGCAGAGCTGGAACCGTTCCTTCTCCTCGGGGCTGAGCGGTCCTTCCCCGGCGGGTTCGACCGGGTCGGGGATCTTGTGCAGGCCGGGACGGGCCTCCTCAACAGCGTCCTTGACGGCAGACTCGACGGCGGCTTCGCGTTCCTGCTCGGTGGTGCGGCTGCCTCTGGACAGGCGGTTGGCGGCTGCCTTGGTACCAGAGCTGCCGGCGGATTCCCAGCTTGTCTCTTCGCCCCAGTTGTTGCTCATGCTGCCTGCACCATCCCGCTCTTGACTGCGATGTCGCGGAAGAAGCCGGCGGTGTCGGACTTCGGCCGGTACATCTGGACGGGCTGGCCCATCGCGCGGGCTTCCTTGAGGTCGGCGCCGCGGTAGGGGACCTCGCCGAGGTTGGCCAGGTCGGGGTGCTTGCGCAGGTTGTTGAGGACCGCGGCGTCGAACCGTCCGGAGCCGCCCTTCGCGGTGCTGATGACGAGGCCGAGTTCGGTGAAGTCCTGGCGCTCCAGCTCCTCCATGATCATCTCGTGCTGGGCGAGCTGCATGTTGACGGCCTTCATGGCCCACCGGTCGACGTCGACCATGGTGATGGCGCCGTCCGAGGCGGCGGTCATGGAGTCGGTGTCGGTGTCGATGGCCGGCCGGGTGTCGAGCAGGATGTAGTCGTACTCCCCCTGGAACCGGGCGAGCATCTTGCGGTGGGTGTGCAGCGCGTTACCCCGCTCGCGGAGGCGGGCCGGGAGGAACTGCATGTCCATGCTGGCCGGGAGGAGATGGATGTTCTCGAACGGCCTGGCCACCAGCGGGTGCGGGTCCTTCCCGCCGAGCAGACAGGTGACCTGCGTGTCGCCCTCGTCCTCGTCGAGCATCTCGATCTTGTAGGCGTCCGTAGCGTTCCCGGAGGGGTCGCCGTCGACGATGAGGACGCGCAGCCCGAAGGAGGCGAGCGAGCCTGCGAGGTTGATGGTCGTCGTCGTCTTGCCGACGCCGCCCTTCTGATTGCACATCACGATGATGCGGGTCATGCCCCGTTCGGCGAACGGGAGCGGCCCGTACCTGAGCCAGTCGGCGGCCGGGAGTCCTGTTGTTGTCATGGGAGGGACGATAGTCAGACCGGCACCCCGGACCGGGCAGCGAGCCCGTGCCCGCGCCGGTGGCGGCCGTGGTAGGGCTCCGTGCGTCACCCGTACGGGGTCTGGGGGTCTTGCCCAATTGGGCAAGAATGATCTTGGTCAGCGATCGAGCGCACCCCGCGCCGGACGCCACCCACGCGAAGACGCCGGACAAGGCAAGCGCGGTCACCCGAAATCGTCATGGTTGCCGTTCGGCGAACGGCTGGGCCCCGCCCACCCTTCGGTGAAAGCCACGCTGCCGCTCTTCCTCCGCGATGCGATCGATGAGTACGGCGTTGTCGATGTACAGGGCGACAGCGTCGAGGACCAGGCGCTGGAGCTCGGCCGGGTCGAGCGCCTCGACCTCCCACTGCACCGGCTGGCCGGGGTCGAGCTCGTACCGGTCCGCGAACGCTAGCCAACGCGGGTCGCCGGCCTTCCCAGTAGCTGCGGGCAGCTCGTGCTCGCGTACCTGGTCGTGTGTAAGCAGGACGCGCTCCACGTGGCTCCAGCAGGCTGTGCGGACCACCCAGTCCCGTTCGATGTCCCCACGATGGCCATTTCGTGACGGAAACGGACCGAGAACGCATCACGAAAAGGCGTTCCAGCACGGTATTTTCGTGACGGGTAGACGGCCTGTTGCCGTCACGTTTTACAGGAGGGGGAGGAACGTGGGGACAGCAGCCGACCAACCGGCGTGCGAGGGGTGCGGGGCGCCACTCCTCACGAGCACGGAGGCGACGACGCGGGGGCGCGGACGTCCGGCCCGCTACTGCAACGACGCCTGCCGGGCGCGGGCCTACCGGGCCCGCAAGGCGGGGCGCCGGCGGGCGCTCCCGGCGATGGCGGCCGCGCACCTGGTCCTCGCCGACGCCCGCGCCCTGCCGCTGCCCGACGCATCGATGGACCTGATCGTCACCTCACCCCCGTACTTCGCGCAGCGCTCCTACGGCGGCTCCGGCGAGGACCTCCCGGGGCAGATCGGCTGCGAGCCCTCGCCGGAGGCGTATCTGGACGCCATGTGGGAGTGCACCGCGGAGTGGGCCCGCGTCCTCAAGCCCTCCGGCTCGATGTTCGTACTGCTCGGCGACAAGTACGTCGGTGCCCCCAGCGGAGCCGTCCAGGGCGGCGCGTGCGGCGCAGGCTCCGAGCACGACCGCAAGCGCGGCCGATCCCAGATAGCGCCCAAGCGCCACAAGGTGACCACCACCGTGCCGAACAAGTCGCTGCTGGGCCTGCCGTGGCGCTACGCGATCGGCGCCGTGGACCGCCTCGGACTCGTGCACCGGGCCGAGATGATCTGGCACAAGCTCAACCCCATGCCCGAGTCCGTCGCTGACCGCGTCGCACGCGCCCACGAGACCGTCTTCCACTTCACCCGAGGACCGCGGTACTGGCACGATCCCGAGCACGCCCGTCTGCCCAGCGTGTGGACCGTGCCCACCACCCCGCTGCGCCTGCCGGCCGAACTGGAGGATGCCCGGCACTTCGCCGCCATGCCTGAGGCCCTGCCCCGGCGGCTCATCCTCGGCTACGCCCCGCCGCTAGGGATCGTCCTGGACCCCTTCGGCGGCACCGGCACCACCGCGGCGGCCGCCAAGGCCCTCGGACGCGTCGGCATCAGCGCGGACCTCTCACCCGCGTACACCCGACTCGCCGCCTGGCGCAGCCAGACTCTCCCCGACACCGTCCGCCGCCGCGCCACCACCCGCCGCTGACGCGGCACCAACCTCCGGAGACAGCACATCTACCCAGCCGGTCAGTTGAGCCCTCAGTGTGTCCTTCTCGCAGGCCACGTACAGGGCGGTCGTCTGGCCGGCGGTCCGGTCCAGGCCGAACCAGTCGGGCGCGTCCCGGAGGAATGCACCGGCGTCCGGCCAGGCGGGCGGAGCGTGGACCTCGCGTAACGGGTCGATGAGCTCGGGGAACCGCTCCTCCCGGCGGGCCTGGGCAAGACGGGCGGACAGACGCCGGTATGTCGGTGCGGTGTGCGGGATCAGACCCGCCGCGACGAGCCGGTAGTACGCCTGGCGGAGGGTACAGCTGCCGACCTCGTCGTAGCTGGTGACGATGTCGGCGGCGCGGTCCACGATGCGCGGCCACTGGAGTCTGCTCACACCGGTACATGTACCCCTCGGGCCCGGCCGTCATCAAAGCGTTGCGCGACCTCACCGCAGCGGCAGAGGAAGCGCTCGAAGAGCGTTGGCCGATCGGCGTGCTCCGGTCGGACACGAACCGTCCAGCCCGACCAAGATCGTTCTTGCCCAATTGGGCAAGAACGATCTTGGTCAGCGATCAAGCGTTTCCCTCAAGTCGCTTCCGGAGTCGCGGATGGACCGTCCGCTCCGGGGGGGGCAGCGGTGCCGGGCTCCCCGCTCCGCCGCCCCGCAGGGCGCCCGGCGAACGCTCCGGCTGGAGGGGTGTGTGCTCCGCTCGGGTACGCGGCACTCCGCCGCCGGTCCGGAAGTGCCGCGACAGCGACGGGTAGCGCCCAGGGCCGGCAGTGCCTTCCTCCGGCCGTGTCGCCGATGGCGGCGCGCAGGCCGTGCATCCCGTTCAGGAGGTCGACAGCGCCGTGTTCCGCCCGCCCAGAACACGGCGAGCGCTTCCTCGTCACCGCGTTCTGCGGGCAGTTGGGCGCCGAGCATGCGACCGCGACCAGCGCCCCTCCGACTGCTCCCTGCGTGGCCGTCGCCACCTCGGCAGTGCACTCCGGCCAGGTACGGATCACCGGCCGCCGCTGGATACCCGGTTGCTTACCCTGCCACATACCCGCAGGTGAGAGGTTCGCTGATGTTTCCCCAACGCAGCGGCGGGCGGCACCTTATGGTGCCGCCCGCCGTCGTCGCGTACCTGGTCAGCTGCGGAAGCCGTCCAGGACCTCGTCGGGTACGTACCCGTCCTTCAGCAGTTGCACGGCAGCCGCGCGGATGTCGCCCGCGGCCGACTGCTTGAGTCCCAGCTCCTGCATGACGTCCTTCAGCGGCACGAGTTCGGCGTCCGGTTCGCGGGGGTCGGCGCCGGCCGCCAGGAGCATCCGTGCGATCCGGCGCTCGTTGCGCTCCCGAGGGGAGAGCCGCGCGTAGTCCTCCGCCGCAACCGCCCGGCACTCCGCCTGCCACGCAGCGGCCCGGTCCCGCTCCGCCTGCAGCGCTGCCTCCGCTGCCTTCGCGGCGGCCTCGGCCGCCTTCTGCTCGGAAACTTTCCCCTCCGCTACCGCGTTGAGCCGGTCCGCTTCGACCCGCTCCGCCTTCAGGCCCTTCTCCTTCGCCGCCAGGAGTTCCGCCTTCGCCCGGTGCTCCGCCTTCGCCCTCTCCTCGTCGTCCTCCGCCTGCTGACGGCGGGCGGCCATGATCTCCGCCGACTCCAGCACGTCCTCCTCGGCCTGCGCCTGACGCTCCGCCGCCCGGCGCTCTCGCTCCGCCTGCGCCTTGACGGACTCCGCCTTCGCCTGTGCCTGCACCGTGGCGGCCTCCGACTCGGCCGCCGCCGTGCCGGTCTCGGCGGCCACCAGGTGCTTGGCGCCCTCCACGCGCGCAGCTGCCCGCAGCTTCGTGATCTTCAGTTCCGCATCGCGCTCCGCCTGCTCGGCCTCTGCCTCCGCCTGCTGCTTCGCCTGCTCCGCCTCCGCGTCCGCCTGCCGCTTGGCTTCCTTCGCCCGCCGCTGCTCGGCCGCTGCCTCCCACTGCGCGGGGAGTTCCAGTGCCTGGGTGACGGTGTAGCCGCGGGAGGCCATCGTCATCGGCAGCTGTTCCTTTTCGGTCGCCTGCGACAGGTCGCCCTTGTACTTCTGGCCCAGCCACACCTTGTAGCCCGCGAGGTCCTTCTCGCGCTGGACCATCTCCGGGTAGGACCGCACCTCGGCCAGGCGCATCCGCCGGTAGAGCGCGGGGGTGGCGAGCGGCGAGAGGATCCAGCGGTGCAGGGGGATCCGGTCCGCCACGGTGTCGGTCGCCAGCAGGTGCCGGGCAGCCTCGACGCCGAGGATGAACAGGACAGGCATGGCCGCGTGCGACACCGAACGCAGTGGGTTCGCCCAGAGTGCGGCCCAGACGCTGCCGGCGGCCGTGGTGTCGAGGCCGTCAGCGGCGTTGAAAACGACCGTGGCCAGCGTCATGGCGTGTGCGGCGGAGCGCAGCACTGGCCAGGCTTTGCCGCGTCGGACCATCACGAGATCCGCGGCGAGCAGCGCCACGATGGACGCGTCGATCCCGATCGGGAACCACCAGGCCAGGGTGGGGCCGAACCCGTGGCCTGCGGCGAACTCCTTCAGCGTCGTGTAGGAGGCGGCGAATCCGATGGTGCCGACCAGCGGCATACCGACGAGGGCCACTGCCAGGAGCAGCCACTCGACCAGGGCCGCGCGCCAGCCCGTCTTCGCAGGGGCCTGGTCCTCCTCTTCGGTGGCCGGGGTTGCCGGGGCTGCGTCGGTCGTGGCCGGATCCGTGGACGGGGGGAGGGTGGCCGCGGTCGCCGACCTCTGGCCAACCAGGCGCCCCATGGCCGGAGCGCCCTTGCCGGTGGCCGGAGTGGCCTCGTGGCCGGGCGGAGTGGCCGGGGCCGTCTCCGGAGTGGCCCCGGCCATGGCCCCCTGGGTGGCCGCCCTCTGGCCGGGCGTCAGGACGTCGTCGATCGGGTTCATCCCGGCATCTTCTCGTGCCGAACGGCTGCGCGGAGCGCCGCCCCACGTGTCCGGAGCGGACGGCAGCGTCTGCGGAGTGCGCGGTGGTGTGTCCGGAGCGGGCGGCGGACCGCCGGTGGTGAGGAGGGAGGGGTAGGTTGTGGGGTGTTGCATGGTTGTCCTTCCGGGCGGCCGGGGCGGGCCGGGAGGTGTGATCTCCCGGCCCGTTGTCGTGGTCACGGCTGCGGTTCCAGGCCGAGCAGGTGGTAGGGGAACGGGGTGTCCTCGATGCGGACGCTGCGGTCGCCGATCCAGTACCAGTGGAACGGGAACCGAGGTGCGCGCAGGGTCATCAGCGCCACCGCGCGGTGGTGTCCGTCGGTGACGTACACGTCGCCCCAGCGGTCGGAGATGCCGAGGGTGATCGGGGTCTGCAGGCCCTGACGGGGGATCGATTCGCACAGGCCGGCCACGATGGACGCGTCCTTCTCCCGCCGGGCGAAGCGCTTGTGCGCGTCGGCCCAGCGTGTGTACTCGGTGGGGCGGATCGCGTCATCGCGCAGCAGCGCGGTCGGCATCTGGCCTCGGTAGCGCACCTGCTCACCCGCCGTTCGTGGTGCGGGCGATGACGCCGCGCGTGGTGGTGGTGACCTGGCGGTGTTCCTGGTGGACGGGCCCGGCGTAGTGGTGGTGGGCGGCGGGGGTGTCCTGGGAGGCGGCCTTGGTGTGCTTGATGACCCGGGCCAGGGCGATGAGGAGGGCGACGGGGGCGGCGCCGGCCAGGGCCAGGACCACCGGGTCGACCTGGCCCAGCGCCCACAGGACGAGCGCCGTGGAGCCGCCGACCGGAACGGACGCCACACCGGCCGCGAGCATCAGGCCGCTGGCGTCGGTGGCGCGTTGGCTCATCGGGGGCTGGCCAGGCTGGGCGACGGGGGGAGCGGTGCCGGTCAGGGGGAGCGGGCTGGTGTCGCGGTAGACCGTCGGCATGGCCGGGGCGGGCCGGTAGGCGTCCTCCACGGCGCCGATCAGGGCCGCCACGTGGGACTCGGCGTCGCCCGCGGGAGGGGTTGCGGGGGGCCGCTGGGGGTGCTGGAACATGATGTTCCTCTTTCACGGTGAGTAACTGTCAGGCCCGGTGTCAGAGCGGTGTTTTTGACAGTCAGGGCCGCTGTCAGGGCCTGTCACGTGGGATTTCCTGTGACTTCCCTTTAGGCCCTGGCCGGGCCTGACAGTCAAATGTCAGGCCCGGCCGTGACTGTCACACCGTCACCATCGGTGACGGTCAGGCGGGGACGAAGGGGCTCTCGACGATCGTGTAGACGCCGTGGGCGTCGTGCCGCAGCACACCCAGCTCCGTGAGCTTCTTCAGCTCGCCCTGCAGCCAGGGCCGCTTGCGGCCGGCGGCCAGCGTGGCGGGGATCAGGTCGGCCGGCTCGAACTCCAGACGCTGGCTGTGCATCCAGCCGTCGATCTCGCCGTAGAGGATTTCGCGGGCCTCCTCGGTCGACGGCCGGGCGGGCGCGGCGAACTCGATGCCGGAGTCGGGGTCGGCGTCGGGGACGTCGTCTTCCAGAACGAGGTGGGCGTAGTCGGCATCGGGCTCGGGGTCACCGGGGATGGCGCCCATCACCTCGTCGTAGGTGTCTTGCAACTCCACCTGCTCGGCCTCGCTGAAGGTGTCGTCCATGGCGTCGTCCATCCCGTCATCGGAGTGGGGATCCTGCACTCCCGGAACCGCTGCGGCGGCGGGCGGAGTGGCGCTCCGCGTGGCCGGAGCAGCGGTCATCGGAGCCGGAGCTGCGCTCTGCACGCCCGGAGTGGTGCGGTTGGTGCCGCGGTGGGCGCGCTGCTCGTACGCCTGTCCGAGCGCGGCGGCGGTCGTGGTGTCCAGCGGATCCCGGTACGGAGCGGCGGCGGCCACCAGGCCGGCCAGCACGTCGCGTTCGGTCAGGCCGGAGCGGACCTCCGTCGTCCATCGGGCGTCCGGGATGCCCATGCCGGTGGCGAAGGCGTAGCCGGGGCGGTCCGAGCCCCAGGCCGGAACGGCGCCCGCGTCCGTGACGCGGTCCGGGAGGCAGAACCCGGCATCGCCCGCTTCGTTGACGCCGAAGCACATCGTGGCCTGGAGGTTGGCGCGTACGTCGGTGGAGACGTTGGTCCAGGTGGCGCGCTGGAGGCTGATGCCCAGCCAGATGCCCACCGAGCGGGCCTTGCGGGCGATCTCCTCCAGTTCGTCGAAGTCGGCGACGTCGGCCGCCTCCTCGATCCACACCAGTAGGGCGTTGAGGGAGGAGTCCGGGGTCCACTGGTCCAGGCCCTCTTCGGCGAGCTGGTCGCCACGGGCCTTGATGGCGGCCGGCAGCGCGCGCAGCATCCGCTTGGCTGTCTTGGCGTCCTGGATCAGCCAGTCGATGCCGTCGGCGATGTGCCCCACGGTCTGCCGGCCCTTGGCCAGGTCCACCAGGAAGATGCTCATCTTCCGGCGTGTGGCCAGGTGGGCCACCAGCGAGCGCAGCAGCTCGGACTTGCCGGCGCCGGTCACGCCCATCACCAGGACGTGCTGGAGGATCGCCGCGGCGAACGGGTTGATCGCCCACACCTCGCCGTCGGCATAGAGCCCGAGCGGGATCTCGGCGGTGGGCAGCAGCCCCAGTTCGCGCGGCATCGCGAACGGGACGCCGTCCTTGAGGAGGTCGGCGACCCGCAGCGACACGGTGCCCTGGGAGGCGTCCTCCGCATCCGCGGTGACGATGACGCCGGACGGCGGGACCTGGAGTGCCGCCGCGACCTTGCCGGTGGTCGCCTGGACCGCTTCGATCGTTCCTCCCGGCTCCACCGCCAGCTGCGCGGAGACGGTGCCCTTGCCCGAGCCCTTGGCGTCCTTGACGCGGACCTTCTCCAGGCCGATCGCCTGCGCCAGGGCGCCCAGCCCGTTCTTGTCGCCGCTCTCGGCGGCCTCGGCGGGGCCGCCGTTGCGCATCAGCTGCCGCACGTTCCAGCTCGCGGCGACCAGCCCGCCGCCCAGCAGCCAGAAGTCCAGCACCGGGTGCACGAACGGGCCGGCGGCCGTCGCGCAGGTCAGCCATCCCATCCCCGCCGCGACGCTCGCGGTGGCCTGGGCGCGGCGGAAGCGGCCGACTTTGCTGTCGCTGCCGGCGCTCTTCCACGTCACGGCGGACAGGGCCGTGCCGCCGACTGCCAGGGCGGCCGAGGCCAGCCCGGCCGACAGCGGGGCATCGCCCCACATGGTGTTGGTCGCCAGCCCGGCCAGCGGCGGCAGGACGGCGGCGCCGGCCCACGGGGAGACGTACGGCAGCACCCGGCCGACCAGGTAGCCAGCCACTCCGCCCTTGCCGACCGGCACGATCTCCGCGCCGGTGGACTGCGTGTTCACGCTCTTGCGACGGCTCATCACTCCTCCTCGTAGTCGTCGGGCAGGTAGTCCTGGTCGGCCTCTTTGCAGGCCGCGTTGCAGTACGGGTAGCCGCCGGGGGCACCGCACAAGATGCATTCGGGCAGGTCGTCGCACCCGTCCATGTCAGTCCCCGATCGTGAAGCTCGGGCGGGTCTTCTGGCCGCGGCGCTGCTGCTTGGCTTCCTGCTCGGGCTTGACGAAGTGCCGGTCGAAAGCGTGCGCCATCTTCAACGCACCGACGCCCAGCGCCTTCGCCGCTTCCGCGGACACCTTGAGGTGGGCAGAGACCAGACGGGCCTTGACCCGGCTGCTGGCGCCGAAGGTGTACCACTTGCCCTTGTAGGTGCTGAGGACCCCGTTCACTTCCTCGGCGCGCATCCCCAGGATCAGGTGCAGTTCGCGGCCCAAGTGATTGATGGCCTTGGCCAGGGCCAGGATGTCCTTGTCGGAGCGGAACTCGATCCGCTCGATCTTGTGGATCAGCTGGTCACCCTGGTGACGGTCCGCCGCCGCCCCGCCGCCGGACGCCGAGCCGCCGTTCCCGGCCGCCGTGCCGTTCCCGCCGCCGTTCCCTGAACCGGCATTGCCGCCGCCGTTGCCGTTCGCCGCGCCGCCCACGCCGCCGACGTTGAGGTTGTAGACCCGCGACTTGTTGTACGTCCGCTGACGGTGCGTCGTCCGCGAACCACCCGAACCGCCCGAACCACCGGAGGCGGGCCGCGGCCGGGACGGCGGAACCTGCGGGCCCGCCGGGCGCGCCTGCTGCGGGGTAGAGGAAGCGGCCGGCTTGCTGAACCCGTTGTCGGCCGCCCAGTTGTACGGAGTGCTGCTGCTCATCAGTGCGTCTCCTCGTCGTAGATCGTCGTGGCGCCGAACCAGAGCGGCTGGCGGATCTGGACCACCTCGGCCTCGGGGTCCTCGGCGGTCAGCTCGGCGGCCTGGTCGATCAGTTCGTGCGCGGCCATGAACCGCGCCGTCAGCAGCGCGGCGTACACGTCGGTGGGCCGTAAGCGGGTGCGGGTGGCCAGCTGGACCACGGTGCGCCCCGCCCGGGCGCACCGGCCGGCAGCGGACACCGCCTTGTCCAGCAGCGTGATGCGGAGTTGGCCATACATGTGGAAGAGGTCCTCTCCAGGCGCGGACTGTCCGGGCCCTCCACCGACCCCAGCCCCAAGGACAGGGCTGGCGACGATGGGGAGCCCGTCAGTCCTGCGGGTCCTCGTCCGGGGCGTCGTCCAGCTCCGGGATGTACGGACGGGAGAAGTCGGTCACCGCGAAGAACTCCCGCGCGGTCAGCGGCACCCCGGCCTCGGCCGCCTTCGCCGCCTCGCTCGCGACCTTCCTGCCGTCCGTCGCCGCCCGGCACCCGCGGCAGGTCACCGCGCGGTCCGGCGTGGCCTCGATGCGGACCGCCGCCGGCGCGGGATACACCTGGCAGGCCGTCGTGAACGACCACAAGTCCCCGGCGTAGCGGGCAGCGTGAACAGTGCCGTCCTCCTCGACGGCACGGCGGTCGTGCCGCAGAGCCTGCACGCCGGGCAGCGGCATGCAGGTGTCCGCATCCGCATCCAGCAAATGCCGCTGCTCGGCCAGCCGTCCGTCCGTCACCGGCTGCGCCAGCTGCAGCCGGCGCAGGCCCCTCGCGATCGACTCCGGGGCCTTCCCCCACGGCCCCCGCCGCCCGGCCGGAGCCGGAACGGGCTGCGACCGACCTGCGGCTCGGAGCCGCTCAGGGATGAGACGGTCCAGGTCCGCCCGTAGACGGGCGATTTCCCACAGCAGTTCCAGGTCGTTCATCGCACACCCCCCATGGCCTGGCCGTGACGACGAAGCTCTTCCTCGGCCTGGCGGCGCATGTCCTCGGCCGCCTTGACGGCCTCGGCGGCCTCGGCAGCCGCCTGTTCCTGCTCGGACTTGGTCATGCCGCCACCTCCGAGACCCGCGCCTCGCGGGCGGCAGCAGAGGAAGCGGGCGTGTCCAGGGCGGCGTGCACGACCATCCGGACCTTCTGGAGGACAAGGCCGGCCAGGGCGGCGTCCTCGGCCGACGGGGTGGTCGGGAGCCCGGCGGACGTCGTGGTCCAGTCAGTCGGCAGCTCGACCACGTCCGGGTCGACCGCCACGCGGGCGGTGACGGCCCGCAGCCATGCATACGCCTGGCCGTCGTCGGCCGGCAGCGGACGGCGGGAAGCAGCGGCCCGCAGCCAGACCTCCATCACGACGTCCTCCGCCTTAGCAGAGTCCGCAATCAGGGTGTCCGTGAAGGCGGTCAGCTGCTGGTGGTAGAGGCGGAAAAGCCGGTCAAGACGCTCAGCGGACTGGGCCGAAAGCGGCCCTGCCTGTGAAGACGCGGGGCGTACATCGATACGATCCATCATGGATCGGTCCCTTCTGTTCAGGCAGATGGGTCGGTCTTGGGCCCCGGCGTGTGCGCGCCGGGGCCTACTGCTTTCTGGGTGTGTGCGCACCCAAGGGCAGCGCCCGTCCAGTACTGCAGCGGGCTGCGCCGAGAACCATAGTAGACCACTAGCGATTCATCACGCTAGTGGTAGCGATAGAACACCACATGCTTTACCCTTCGTGGTGTACTGCTGCACTCGAACCTCAGAGCGCAGCCCGAGAATCCGAGGGGAGTCGGTATGCCCGAGGCAGTCGGATACGCGGAAATCGCCGCGCACTACCGCCAGCAGATCCAGGCCGGGGAACTTAAGCCGGGCGACGCTCTACCGTCGTTGCGGAAGGTCTGTGAGCAGTTCGGCGTGGCCCAAACAACGGCAAACCGCGCGTTCCGCAAGCTCAAGCTGGAGGGCCTGACCCTCCCTCAGGCGGGCATCGGAACGATCGTCGCGGGGCCGGCCAGCAGCAACATCGAAGCTCGCGTCCGCCTGCATGAGGCAACGGGCAAGGCGCTCGGTGCAGGCGAGACCTCTCGCATCCTGGAGGTCGGCACCGTCGGTGCCGATGAGCTGATCGCGCCGAGGCTCGACGTAGCCCCCGGCACGCCCGTGCATGTTCGACGTCGGCTCGTCAGCCGCAATGGCGCACCGGTCCATGTCAGCAGCTCCTACTACCCGGCTTACGTGGTGGCCGCGACACCAGAGCTGACCGAGCCCGTGACGACCGGAGGGTCGCGCGAACTCGCAGCAGAACGGCTGAAGGTGGCTCAGGACCACGTTCTGGAGGAGGTGACCTCCAGGCTGGCAACTGAGTCAGAGAAGACCGCCCTGGGGCTCACCGCGAAGGATGTCGTCGTGACTCAGGTTGTCCGCACGGTCGTCCTTAAGGACGGCCGGGTCGTGGAAGTGGCGGTCAAGATTTCAGGGGGAACGACAATCCTCCGCTGGTCCACGTCCCTGAGCCCGAGCCCTCAGTCCTGATCGAAGACACGCCATCTCTTCGGAGGTGGTAACCCCGTAGGCTGCACGAACCACAAAACAAGATCTGTAAACACGCGAAAACCCGCTCCCGGGTCCTCAGAGGGGTCGAAGCCTCAGAGGGTCGAAGTCCGGGAAACGGGTTCGCGTGACCTAGCAGAGTCATCGCCGAGTGTACGGCAGGACTGGGGAGAAATCTCTAGTGCCTGTGCCCATGATCACTCTGGCGGTGGCTCAGAAGGAGACACGTGAGTCACCAGTCCCCGCAGGTACGAGCTGCGGAGAGCTCTCCGGAGAGCACCAGTACAAGAGGTGCAGAGCGCAGCAGGTCAGACGGCCTGTGCGGCGCGCAACGAGCTCAGAGCGAGTGGATGCGGGGGGGCTATCCGCGCACTTGGCGGAAGGCGTTGCACGACCATCACGACCATCTCGCAGAGGTGAGCCGTCAGGCAGCGAAGGCTCCTGTTGCGGTCCCGGACTCCGCGCTCGACTCGGAGTCCGCGGGCGCGGACGCGTGTGAAGCGGACCTGTCCTCTGCGGAGCGGCGGGTGGCGGCGTGAGCGTCCAGCACATTGCTCTCGTTCTGGAGGCATCCGGGCTGTGCGCGCAGGAGAAGGCTGTGCTCACCGCTATGTGCAACCACACGGACCCGGCCGGGAAGACGTTCGCGGGCGAGGAGCGCCTCATGCGCGAGTCGGGTATGCCGAAGAGCACCTTCCGGCGCTGGCGCGCGCAGCTCGTGGATCGGAACCTCCTGATCAGCCGCCGCAAGGGGCGCACGGGCGGCGGCCGGGCCACGTCCGACACCTGGGTCAACCTTGAGGCCCTTCGCGCCGCGCGCGACCCGTTCTTCGGCACCCATCCCACCGATCGTCCCGAGGACGAGAACCCCTTCGCTGCAGCTCAGAGCAATGGTCTCACTGGTGAGACCAAAGGGGGGGGCAATGGTCTCACCAGTGAGACCATTAATAGTCTCGCCAGTGAGACCACCGTGGTCTCACCAGTGAGACCACAATCCCTCAGTAACCCTCAGAGTGAATCTCTCTCCCCCCAGCCCCCCTCGCCGGGAGCTGTGAAGGAGAGAGAGAACGATGAGCACCAGGACGACAAGCAAGACCGGGCGCCTTCGGCGCCGCCGGTCCCGCGGCAGGCTTCGCCCGCCGGCAGCGACGAAACCACCGAGGCGGGGGAGCGTGCCGACGAGATCGGTTACGCATGGGCTCGCGCCCGCAAGACGCACGGGTACCGGGCACCGGCCGATGCGCGGCGCCGGATCGCTTCCGCCGCCCGCGGTCTGCTCGTCGACGGGGACGACCCTGCTGATGCCGCCCAGCTCGAAGCGTGCGCCGTCGCCATGGCGCGGGAAGCCTCCTGGCTCGACCTCGCGAAGATGTGGCTTCGCTGGGAACCGGACGCCGCCGCCCGGCCCGTGCTGCCGAAGTGGTGCGGGCGCTGCAACGACGGCATGGACCCCGGCCCGTCCGCATCCATGCGGCTGATCGAGACCAACGACGCCGTGCGCCCGTGCCCGGACTGTCACCCCGGCCAGGTCGTGGCCCGCACCGAGGGAACACCCGACCCGCACGCAACGGCGGCGCCCCTTCCCGTCGCATGAGCAGGGGCACCGCCACCGAATCCCAAGGGAGAGATTCAATGTCCAACGTACCGGCCGACGCCGGCACCGGCATGGACCGGATGCCGCCGAACGACTTCGACGCTGAACAATCCACGCTCGGCGGCATGTTGCTGGCCAAGGACGCCATCGCCGACGTCATCGACGTCCTGGCCGGGCCGGGAGATTTCTACCGGCCCGTCCACGCGATCATCTATCAGGGCATCGTCGACCTGTACGCCGCGGGCGAGCCGGCTGACCCCATCACCCTGGCCGCGCACCTCACGAAGACGGGCGAGATCGGCCGCATCGGTGGCGCCTCGTACCTGCACACCCTCGTACAGCGAGTGCCGACCGCGGCGAATGCCTCCTACTACGCCGAGATCATCCGGAGCCGCGCTGTCTTCCGCGGGCTGACCGAGGCCGGTACCCGGATCGCCCAGAGCGGATATACCGCCGAAGGCGAGGCAGCCGCCGCGGTCGATGCTGCGCAGGCCGACGTGTTCGCCCTCACCCACGAGGCCCCGGCCGACGACTTCGCCCCCATCGGCGAAGGGCTGGACGACACCGTGGACGCCATCGACGCGCTCAAGGACATGAAGCCCGGCACCATCACCGGGGCCCCCACGGGGATTTCCGACCTTGACCGGCTTACGGGCGGGTTCCATTCCTCCCAGCTCATCGTCGGCGCCGGCCGCCCCGCCATGGGCAAGTCCGTGTTCGGGCTGGACGCGGCCCGTACCTGTGCCATCAAGCACGGGTGGCCCGTCGCGTTCTTCTCCCTGGAGATGAACCGCCGCGAGCTGCACCAGCGGCTGATTGCCGCGCAGGCCCGCGTGCCCCTGCACCACCTCAAGGACGGAACCCTCACCGAAGAACACTGGAACCGCGTCGCCAAGGCCATGCCCGCTATTCAGGGCGCCCCGCTGGAACTGGACACCTCACCCGACCTCACGGTGATGAGCATCCGGACCAAGGCCCGCCGTGCCGCCCAGAAGTACGGCGGCCTGGCCCTGATCGTCGTGGACTACCTCCAGCTCCTCACCTACGACGGGCGCTCGCGCGAGAACCGCCAGCAGGAGGTAGGGCAGATCAGCCGGTCACTCAAGAAGCTGGCCAAGGAACTCGACGTTCCCGTCCTGGCCCTGGCCCAGCTCAACCGCGGCCCCGAACTACGCCAGGACAAAATGCCGCAGGTCGCCGACCTGCGCGAGAGCGGATCGGTCGAGCAGGATGCCGATGTGGTGATCCTGCTGCACCGGGAGGACGCCTACGACAAGGAGTCCCCCCGCGCGGGGGAGGCGGACCTGATCGTCGGCAAGCACCGCAACGGGCCCACGTCGACCGTGACGGCCGCGTTCCAAGGTCACTACAGCCGGTTCGTGGACATGGCTGCCGAAGGCGCCGACGGATCGACCGTCAAAGTCGTGCCGCGCGAGTACGTCCCCCGCTACACGGCCGCCCCCGCGTTCCTTCCCGCCGCACGCCGCCTCGAAGATCTCTACACGGCCGCCTCGCGCAACGGGAGCGCCATTCCGGCCCAGGAGGCACCTGTGGGCGCCGCAGGCGCTCAGACGGCCGTAAACGGCCTCTCCGGGGAGGCCGGGGCGGGGAGCCCCAGCGACGCGCGAGCATCCACCGGCGACTGCCCCGATTCCTCGAACGCCGATGCCGCCCGCGACACCGCCGCATCGGACGTCAACGAAGCATCCGAATGCCACAACTCCCCGGCCATGGCCGCCACGAGCGACCGCGACACCCCGCACCCGACCCAATGCCCGCCGGACCGCGGACGTGCGCAGAAGCAGGGAAGCTCGCCGGGCTCGAAGGCATCCATGGCGCCCACCGTAGAGCCGCCCGACGCCGACGAGCGCCAGGACGCGGCCGACGAGCCCCACCTCGACGAGCAGCCGGCCCCGGCCGGGCCGGCCCCCGCGGAGCAAGTCCCCGCCGACGAGGCGCCGGTCGAGTCCGCTGCGGCGGTCCGGGCGGTGGGTGGTCCGGTGCAGCCGGTGCCTGCGGAGCGCCGGACCGCGCAGGCACTGGAGCTGATGGAGGCCGTCGTCGCGAAGGCCCTCAAGGCCGCGAAGGGCGACCCGGAAAAAGCCATGGCGCGTCTGGAGAAGGCCGCGATTCCGGCGGTGATGGACCTGCTCGACATTTTCCGGGCGGGCACCCGCTACCAGAAGGGATTCGTCCACCAAAAGACCCTCGACGGCTTCACGCCGGGAGGTAAGGACGGCAACGGCGGCTGGGCCGAAGTGTGGGAAGCCCGCCCGAAGTTCGGTGACCCGTACCGTTACCAGGACGATGCAGATGTGGTCCGTCTGGATGTCCCGTGCGCCTATCTGAGCGCGTTCAAGGCATGGCTGCCGCTGCAGGCTCTCACCTCCAACGAGGACCGCGGAGTGCACGCTGACGACCCGTCGGAATACCGCCCGAAGGGCGAAAGTAAAACCCGTTCGGGGCTGTACGAGATCGACTACGTGGAATGGGAGCACGCCGACCTCCCGCACCCGCTCGGCAACCGTCTGGAGCGGGGCCGGATCATCGTCCCGCACCCGGTCCTGATGCGGCTGTTCGACCTCGCGGGCGACAAGCAGGGCCGCCTGTGCGAGGCGCCGCGCATTCACCGCACGTGGACCGCGCACGCCACCGAAAACCTCCTCGAAGACCTCCGCGTATTCCTCCGTGACGAGCGCGCTTCCGCGAAGGCGAGCGGCGACAAAATGCGGGACTTCCTCATCAAGAAGATGTACGCGAAATTCGCCTCGACCATCGGCGGGAGCAGCAGCAACAACCGCCGTACGCGCCGCGACCACGTCAATATCCTCCGCTCCAGGGCTTTCATGAATCTGCACATGCGCGCCTTCAAGGCCGCGAAGGGCGGACTGGACATCGTGCACACCGGCGGCACCGACGAACTGCACGTCATCGGCGACCCGTGGACGGTTTTCACCGAGGGCAGCAATCCCGGCAACATGAAGATCAAGACCGATGAGAATGAGGGGAATTCTGATGCCTGAGGCGTCCCGCTCCAGCGGGCCGGGGGCCCGCCGCTCCAGCATCCCCGGCTACGTGCCCAACGGCCAGCTCGGCGCGACCGGCACACCGCTCGGCCAGGCCATCGGCACCTTCCTCGACGAGGCCGCGGCCGGCCGCGTGCGCGGCATCAAGTCACCGATCACGACCCGCCGCGGGCTCAACGCCCGCCTCAACGCGCTCGCCAAGACCGGCCCGGCACGCGAGGCAGCAGCCGAGCACGGCATCAAGCCGCGCGATGTGAATGACTGGTCCAAGGGGCGGCGCCGGCCCCGCCCGGCGAGCCTGGAGCGGATCGAGCAGGCATACCAGGCGACGCTGGCCCGCAAGGGCGGCGCCCGCCGCGCGGTGCGCCGCGAGTTCGACCGCGGCCGCGGCGCCACCATCCAGGTCACCCCCCTCGACCAGAGCCGCGTGCAGGAAAAGCACCGCCGCGTCCTCGGTCCCGGCGAGGTGCGCATCTCCGAGTACCGGTGGGGGCCGCTGCTGAACGCGTGGGAGGAGGGCGACTACGGCGCGGTGGAGGACTTGGCCTTCGCGGCGATGGAGGAGGGCGGCGAGTATCTGGTCTACGCGTGGGTGGGCAGCGCCGCCATCGCCTGACCCAACCGTTCAACCGCCGGGCCCTGTACGGACGTAGGGGCCCGGCGGGAGGGCGGGACCGCTGCCGTGCGGGGAGCTTGGTTACAGCTCAGCGGGTGGCGGCTCGGCGGCAGACGGCGTCCGTGTCGGGGGCGGGTGCGATGTACTCGGCGACTGCCCGGCGGCACCAGGCGGTCACCTCGGGCGGGCGGTCCGCCTCGGCCTCACTGTCCAACTGCTCATTGGCGAGGCGCTCCGCGTCGGCGGGCAGCAGATGATGGTCGGTGAGGTCGTCCAGGGCGTGCCGGATCGCGGTGCGCTCGGGGCCCTGGGGCAGGGCGCGGCGGGTGGGGTGGAGGGCGCGGGAGATGGCTGCCTGCCCGACGTCCAGGACCTCGCGGTACGTCTGGCCGCCCTGAGCCAGACGGGCGGCGGCCTGGCCGGGGGTGAGGCCGCCCCGTTCGGCGAGCGCGGCCACCAGAGCGTCTTCCCTGGTACGGCGCGCGGCGTCGATGAAGTTCGTGTGTTCCTGAAAGCTGGGTTCGGGGAACTGGCCGTGCAGCTTGCGGCCTTCCTGGGTCCACTCGTGCAGGTCCCGGTCGGGGTGACGTGGCCCCCAGCTCTCCGCCCACGGGTACGGGCCGCCGGCACCGATGCCGAGCATGGCTGCGATGTTCGCGGTCTGGTAGTCGGTCCACACCAGCGTGCGCCAGCCGGCGGTGGTCCACACGGTCAGCGACGAGTCCGGAGGATTGCCCTGCCGCCGGTGCCAGGCGGGTTCGGGGATCTCGGACCGGCCGGGGGAGGCCGGGCGTGGACCCGGGGCGGGGCAGGCGCGGGGGCGCTCGGGAGCGTCCGGCGCCGGGAGGTAGGTGTCCGTGGTGAGGGAGACGACACCATTGTCGGTCCCGTGCTCCACGACGTCGGCGCGGGCGTAGGGGCCGCGGTGCGTGGTGTAGGCGCGGGCGATCTGGCGGGCGTCGGCCCGGCTCGCGCACCAGCCGACGGTCTGCCAGCTGGAGGTGCTGCCGCCGTAGTCCTCGCCCAGCACTCTCCCTCCGCCGAGGTCGAGCCAGACCGCGACCTGCCAGCGCAGTGCCGGCGCCGGCGCGAACTCCTGCGGCGGGTCCACGATCCGGCCGGGCGACTCCAGCGGCCAGCCGGTGTGAGCCCAGATCCACCGGCCCTCGTGCAGCCACGCCCACTCGGGCATCGCCACCACGGTCACGGTGCCGTCGGCCGCGCGCACCGGCACCGGCACGCGGGGCCCGCGGCTGGCCTGGGTGTAGCCGGAGCGGTTCGGCCCGTACTGGGTCTCCCGCAGCACGTACCCGTCGACGGCGGCCTGGACCGACGCCCACCGCCGCCACTGCGGGCTCACACCCCGCTCCGCGGCCGGCAGCTGCGCATCGACGACCTCCGGATCGGGCTCGGCGATGCGCACCGCCAGCTGCTCTCCCTGGGCCATGAGCGCCCGGAGGCAGTCGACGACCATGCGCTCGCCCTCGGGCAGTGTCTGGTCGTCGAAGAGGCCGATGTGGGGCGGAAGGCGGTGGTGGGCGCCCGCTTCGCGGCGGGCGGCGGTGTACTTGGCGCCGGTGCGGGCGGCGGTGCGGGCCCGCTTCGCTGCGGTCGGTTGCTTCTTCGGCATGACGTCTCCCAGCCGGACAGACCCACGCTCCTCCGGCCGTACGTCAGGGGCCGCAGAAGGACGACGGACGGCGCACTCGCAGTGATCTACGCGGGCCCCAGGAGACCTTGGCCGCCCCCGTATCGAGGGTGTCCGCTGCGTGGGCGCGGACTGAGCGGCGACCGGCAGTACGCGGCTAGCCGGGTGATGCATAACCACGGTAGCGGTCGGCACTCCCGGCCGGGTTGCGGATCCGGCCGAGGACGCGGACTCCATCCGGATCCGGATGGAGTCCGAGCCAGCTCCACGCACATGAAGGATGAAGCGGGCCTGTACCGGTCGACCGGTACAGGCCCGCAGTGGTTCTGGGGCTGGCCGCGCTGCCCGTTCCTTCGGCGTCCGGACGGCAAGGCGGGCCGGACGGAGAGGGCGTCAGTTCGTCTCGCCGTCGTCTGTCTTGTCCTTCCTCATTTCCAGCCCGGCCTCGCGGTACCAGCGGTAGACGGGGCCGGGGCTGACCCTGCTGAGGTCCTGGACGCGGGAGCGGGAGGCGCCGAGCTGCACCGCGCGTAGCACCGCCTCCTTGATCTGCGGGAGCAGTTCGTCCGCGTCGGCGAGAAGTTTCGCCCGCTTCCTGCCCAGTTCGTCGACGAGTTCCAGGGCCTCTAGCTGCGCCTTCTCGGGAATAGCCATCCTCACAGGGTAGCCCAAATCTGGCCAGTGAAGCCTTTTTGTTCTAGGTAAAGTAATCTTGTTCTCAGTGAAGTTTTGTGTCATGGTGGATCCACCGGCAGGCGAACCGCCTCAAAGGACGCCAATCGCGGGAGGAGGACGACGCCTACCCGTGGCGGATCGGCCACTACGAGGGCCTCGTGCTCGCCGCTTTCCCGACCCAGGCCGGCGCGCTCCTTGCCGCCGCCGAGGTCGCGGCCTGGGCCGACTGGACCCGCAGCACCGAAGACCTGCAAGGCGACCCCGACGTCCGCCTCATCACACGCGACCGGGGCTGACCTGGAGCCCCGGACCAGGCGTGACGCTGCCGGATCGGATCCGGCCCGGGGCACTCGGCTGCTGCCCGGGACGTCAGCGGCCCCACACAACCGAAGGAGACTCATGGTCAGCACCCTGATCGCCGTCGCCGGCACGCTGCTCGGCGCGGTGGTCGCCGGGCTTCTCCAGCACCGCACCGCCCGCACGGCCCGCGAGGGCGAGCGGGACGATGCCCGTCGGGACAAGGAGCTGGAGGCCGCTGTCGCCTTCACCGCGGCCGTGGCCGCTCACCGCCGGGCGATGGCCGTGCGTGAGGACCTGCGCCTGACCGGCGCGGGCGCCGACCGCGTCGCTGCCGCCCGCGCCGAGTCGCACGCCACCCGTTCCTCGATTGAGGGGCCCAAGGCGCTGGTGTCGATCCTCGTGCCGGCGCTCGCCCCGGCCGCCGAGGATGCCGCCCGCGCCGCCTACGCGCTGCGCGGCGCCGTCGACCTCGACGCCCGCCGGGAGTCCGCCATCGAGGCCGCCGACCGTTTCATGGCCACCGCTGCGCAGCGCTTCGCCTGAGCAGCCGGCGCAACCCAGAACAACCGCTGAACTGCGGAGCGGCCCGCAGTGCCAACCGACCGGCCGCCCCGCCTCCCGCCAGCTCGACACCGGAGGAGAACCCCATGTTCCCATCGTTATTCATCCTGATGTACGTCGCGCACCTGCTGAGCGACTACCCCTTCCAGACCGATCGCCAGGCCGGATGCAAGGCCGGCTGGACCGAGGGGGACACGGACGAGAATCCCGGCCGCTACCACCACGGGTGGGGCCCGAACCTGGTCCATGCGGGGACGCACGTGCTGACGACCGGCGTCGCCCTCGCCCTCGGCGTCCTCGTCCTGGGCCTGCCGCTGACCGTCCCGGCCGCTGCCGCCGGCCTGCTGTGGATCGGCGGCACACACGCCGTCATCGACCGCCGGTGGCCGGTGCGCTGGTGGATGGAGACCACCGGCCAGCGTGACTTCGTCAAACACGGCGGCCTGGCCCACGTCGATCAGGCTGCGCACCTGACGGCCCTGGCCGTCGCCGCCCTGGCCCTGACCGGCCTGAGCTGACGAACGTCCGTTCCCGGCGGCTGGTCTCACACCCCGATCCGGCCGGCGATCCGCACCACGACCGCACATCCACGAGCGAGGGAGAAACGGGCATGGGCTGGACACGCAAGCGCACCGTTACCGGTCCCGACGGCACGTACACCGAGACCACCCGCGCTGAGGGGGAGGCCCGCATGATCGCTCCCGGCGTCAGGTTCATCGCCACGGAGGGCAAGAGCAAGAAGAGCAAGGGCAGGAAGAAGAGCAGGAGCGACGACTGATTGGCAGTCATGCACTACCTGACGGCCCCGCCTGCGGGGCCGTCAGCATTCCCGGCCCGTACGTGTCTGCGGGCCGGCAGGGGAGACGCGGCAGGTCCCGGCCGTTGGTTCCAAGCGGCGGAGTTTCCCAGAGATATCTGCCGAAGCATTCATGTTCTCGTTGAAGTTGTATTGTTCTTGGTGAAGTTATGTGTCATGGTGGATCCATCGCCAGGCGAACCGCCTGAACGAATCACCAACTGTCCTACTGACCAGGCGACTTGGAGCTTGCCTCCTGCGCCTGACCAGCTGCCCGTAAAGGAGATCTCATGGGACCGAACACCCACGGCCTCGAACTGTCCATCGGCGACGACCTCGGCCTCGACACCACGCCCGGCTGCTGCGACGAGCCCATGGCTGCAATGGACCGGGCGCACGGGTACCGCGACTACACGTGCGACGGATGCGCCACCGTCCTCACCGTGGCGCCCAGCGGCCTGGTCTTCGACATCACCGGCTGACGTGTCACGGCTACGCCTGGACGCAGTCCACCGAGCGCATGCACGGCCTCGACTGCGGTCACCCCACTGCGACCTGTGCCTTCGGGGCAGGACCTGAGAGCACCGGTCCGCTTCCCGGCGCGGCGAGCACCCGCGCCGGGAAGCGGGCCCGGGTACGAAGGCCGGGCAGCCGCCCTGCGCAACAACGCTGGCAAGCATCAAGGAGATGACCTGTGACCTGGCACACCGGCCGCCTGTGCGGCGTCGACCTGGAAACCACCGGCGTCGACCTCGAATCGGACCGTATCGTCACCGCCTGCGTTGTCCAGTGCGGCGGTGGGCAGCCCACCGAGTCGGCGACGTGGCTCGCGGATCCCGGTATCGAGATCAGCGAGGCCGCCGCGGCCGTGCACGGCATCACCACCGACCGAGCCCGCACTGATGGCCGCCTGGCCGCCGACGTCGTCGCCGAGGTCGTCGAGGCGGTCACCGCCGCCGCCCGGGGCGGGCTGCCCGTCATCGTCATGAACGCGGTGTTCGACCTGACGCTGCTGGACCGCGAGGCCCGCCGGCACGGGGTCCAGCCCCTGGCAGACGCCGTCGGCGGGGAGCTGACGGTGGTCGACCCGCGCGTCCTCGACAAGCACCTCGACCAGTTCCGCCGGGGCAGCCGGAAGCTCGAAGACCTCGCCCGGCACTACCGCGTGGAGCACGGCGGAGCGCACCGTGCGGACGCCGACGCCCTCGCCGCCTGCCGCATCGTCTGGCGGATGGGCCAGACGTTCCCCGACCTGTCCCGCGTCCCGCTCGATCAGCTGCACCAGCTCCAGATGCAGTGGGCCCGGGAGCAGGCCGAGGCGCTGGCCGGCTACTTCCGCCGCACGCCCGGCAAGGAGCACCAGGCCGACAGCGTCCGCAGCGACTGGCCCCTCATCCCGCACCAGCGGAACACCACCGCATGACCCCGCGCCCGGCCGCCACTCGGCGGCCGGGCGCAGCGGACGGCTTCGAGCACCAACCGCACCAAGGTCCGGGCCGGCCGCTGTCCTGGCCGGCCCCGGACCGGCGAATCGAATCGGAGACACCGTGAACAACGAAGACCACGAGCTTGCCGCTGCTAGGCCCGGCAAGGACTGCGTTTTCTGTGCCATCGCCGCCGGAAAGGCCCCGGCCGTCATCGTCCGCGAATGGCCGGACGCCCTCGCGGTCCGCCCGCGCAGCGGCGGAGTCAACGAAGGCCACGTCTTCGTCCTGCCGCGCGTTCACGTCGAAGACGCCGGCACCGACCCGGACGTATCCGCCGCGGTGATGCGCCGCGCCGCCGAGCTGATGGCCGAGCACCCCGCCGCAAACATCATCACGAGCAAGGGGGAGGTGGCGACTCAGTCCGTCTTCCACCTGCACGTCCACGTCGTACCCCGCCAGGCCGACGACGGCCTGCCCCTGCCCTGGACCCCGCAGCACACCGCCCGAACCGCGCAGAATGGAGCCCGCCCGTGAACACCGTCAACCTGGTCATGGCCCGCGAACCCCTCCCCAGCGGCCCTTCCGTGTTCCTGGCCGGCCCCACCCCGGACAAGAGCGCCCCCGTCCCGTCCTGGCGGCCCGCCGCCATCGAGGCCCTCGCCGCCCAGTGGACCGGCGAGCAGCAGCTGACCGTCCTGAGCCCCGAGTCCCGGGGCGGACAGCGCGCCGACCGCTACGAGGACCAGGTCGGCTGGGAGACCGCCGCCCGCGCCGCGGCCACCGCGATCCTCTTCTGGATCCCCCGCGACCTGCGCACCCTGCCGGGCATGACGACCAACGTGGAATTCGGCCTAGACGTGGCGAGTGGCAAGGTCGTGCTCGGCGCGCCGACCGACTGCCCCAACCCTGAACGCAACCGCTACCTCATCTACGTCGCCCGCCGCCACGGCGTACCTGTCCGCACCACGCTTCACGGCACGGTGACCGCCGCGCTCGCGCTCATGGTGACCCCGCAAGCAGCAACTGCGGCGGCCGGGACGGTCTTCGAGCCGTCGTGGGAGGACAACCCGTCGTGGGAGGGCAGTGAGCCGTACACCGACCTGGCCGCGGCGCAGCTGGCTGCGGCGGACGCCTACGTGCTGGAGATGTACACCGACGGGATTGGCCCCGGCGACCTGTCCTGGACGATGCGGGAGGGCTGCTGGGAGCTGACCGACCAAGGAGAGCCGACCCCGGTGTCGGTCCACGCCCGCAGCGTGTGGGCCCGCAGCCGAAGTGAGGGCGGACGTCACCGGCCGGGACGGTGACGGCGCCGGCTCGGTTCTGACCGCGGGAGCGGAGGAGCCGCGCCGCCTGAGCGGCATCCGGCAGTCAGTGCTACACCTGGGCATTCAACTTCTCACAGAACTCCACTTGTTCTTGATGAAGTTGCGTGTCAGGGTGGAGGCACCAACACGGCTCAGGCAAGCAAGAATTGACCAACTCACCTGCATCCGGGGGAACCCCATGAACCTGAAGCGCTTCGCCATCGACGACGGCCGGCACTTCCCGAGCATCGTCATCACCGAAGGCGCCCCGACTGCCGAGGGCACCGCCCGCTACGCCGCCCACTGCTCGTGTGGCCACGTCCCCGCCACCGTCAGCGACACCGAGCGCGAGGCGATCACCACCCACATCGCGCACGTCAAGACCCGCCTCGGGCCGTCCCGCGGCCCGGCGTGGATGCCCGTCGGCGTCCGCCTCACGCTCCTGGTGGCCGTCGGCCTCGCCCTCGTGGGCGGCGCCGTCATCGGTACGCAGATCCTCGGCGCACACCTGGACGGCGCGGCTGTCTACGTCGTCCGCGGTGCCGGCCCCCTCCTCGGGTTCGCCGCGATGGGGATCCTGATGGTCGCCACCCGTCACTACATCGCCCCCACCCGCGCCTGACGCGGTCCACGCGAAGGGCCGGAGGTAGTGCTGATGCCTCCGGCCCTTCCCCACGACCGTACCGCGCCGTGCCAGGGACGGGGCGCCGTGCGCTCTTCAAGGCCGGTGACGCAACGCGTCGAAGGCTATTTGGGGTGCTCAGGAGGTGTAAGGCACGTAAGCCAGTCGGAGCGAGTTGTAGCGGGAGCATTGCTCCCAGCCGAGGACGGCGAGGGAGAACGAAGAAGGTCGGCACCCATGTTGGGTGCCGACCTTCGCCGGTGGCGACGTTCGTGGAGGGGCTACGGAACGTCGCCCTCCCACCTCCAGGGCGCGGTCGGGTCGCCGCCGGGCGGTGCGTAGTCAGCGCGGCCTCCTGGTCCGAAGGCGCCGTCCTCGGTGATGAGGTAGGCGCCGCGGCCGAGGGCGTCGGTGCTCCAGCCGGTGACGTCGAGCAACTGGCCGTCGAGCGGGCCGCCGCCTGTCAGTTCGCGGTATTCGTGCCCTGGCTCTGGTCCTTGGCGCGGATCCGATCCGTATACCCACTGCGTCGCGTCGTTCATGTCTGGACCGTAGGGCCCGTGCCTGGTGCGGGTGCGGGTTTTGGCCGCGTTCACGCCGGGTGGTGGGTGCGGGGTGGCGGTGCTGGGGGAGGATGGGGGTGCCGGTCCGGTGGGGTGCCTCGACAACGCTCTCCCGGGCCGGCTTCCCTTTCTCTGAAACTCGCAACACTTGTTGCGAGTTGTCGGTGGGGGCGCGTACCGTACGGAGCGTCGAGGCACCGCCCGTCGTCCGCGGGCGGACACCCACCCGGGGAGAGCTATGAGCATGCAGATCGCCGCCGTCGTGGCGGTGACGCGATGACGGGCACGACGGCCGCGCGGCCCTTGGCGCCGCCTCGCACGAGCGGCGGGGAGCGGACCGTCCTGGTCGCCCCCGCCCTGCCGGACGGTGCCCGCAAGGCGTGGCGCCGTCTGGTCACTTCGGTCGGCGCAGGAGTCGACGCCTATGCCTTCGAGGGGGCGTGGCTGTCGCCGGGTGTCGCCTACGACGTGCCGGTCGGCGCGGTCGTCCTGGTCGTCGATGCCTTCCCGGAGCGCTGGGAGGTGCGGATGACGCGGGCCGGGACGGGGGAGCTGGAGACGGTCAAGGAGTGGGAGCTGAAGTCGCCGCTGGGCAAGCGGGTGGTGGACTTCGTGCGCCGCCGCCTGCCCGCCGACGCCCGCGCCCACCGCGCGCTGCGCTGCGACCCGGCGGCGAACGCATACGCCGGCCGGTGCCTGAACTGCCGCCAGGAGGTCGCCGCCGGCGCCGGGCGCCTGCAGACCGACACCTGGGGCACGACCCGTGTGGCGCACACGCCCGGCACGTGCCCGCCACGGCCCGCGGTGATCCGCCCCAACCGGCGCAGCGAGCACTGCCTGCTGTGCGGGCGGTGGGTGGCGCGCGGCCAGGGCGTAGCGCTGCTCCTGGAAGCGCCGGAGGAAGTCACCGGCCGCCGCTACCGCGCCGCGCACGACGACGGCTGCCCTCTGGATGCTCCGGCCGGCCCGCCCAACCTCTCCTCCGGCTGGTGCGCCGACTGCGGTGAGCTGACCGAGCCCGAGCAGGGCTACTGGGGCGACGGCGCGCTGCACCACCGCCGCTGCCCGACGGCGACGGTGGACGGTTCGACGTGGATCGTGCGCCAGCCCCGCGACGAGCCGGTGCTGGCCGCGGGGCAGGTGCGGCGGCTGCGGGTGGACCTGCGCCGCGGCACCGAGACGTACGTGACCGATGACCTCGACGCCGTCACGGTGCGGCGCCCGGACAACCCGCCGGTGCCGCTGGAGGCCGCAGGGGTGCGGGTGCTGAGCGAGACGTACGTGGAGATGGTCGGTGTGGTGCTGGAGTGCGTGCGCAGCCGCCGGGGCCGTGTCCGGGCACGGGTGCGGGTCGCCACCGGGGTGGAGGCCGCCGCTCTGCTGGCCCGCGAGGCCGCCCAGGCCGTCGAGGCCCGCCCTGACGCCGGCGGCTTCAAGGCCGTCTACAGCGCCATGCGCTACGTGGACAAACCGTGGCTGGCCGAACTCACCGGGCGTGACGCCGACTTCGGCTACGCGCGGCTCTTCCAGAGCGCGACGGTCGACTACACCCATGCCAACCGCTCCGGCCGGGGCGCGGAGTACGAGTGGGTGCTGCGGCCCAACGCCGTTTACGAGGCGTGCTACTGGACCAGCCGCACCCGCCAGCACCGCGTCTTCCTGCGGGCGACCGCCGAGGGCACCGTCACCGGGATCACGAAGGAGGAGGTGGAAGCATGGCTGAACGCGGCGCCTCTGTGGCCCGACCACTGAGCAAGACCAAGGTGGGGCTGGGCATCGACGTGCTCACCGCCGCCCGCCGCCGCATCCGGCGTGTCTTCACCGACTTCCCCGTCGTCTACACCTCGTTCTCCGGCGGCAAGGACTCCGGCGTCCTGCTGGAGCTGGCCGCCGACGAGGCCCGTGCGCGCGGCCGGCGGCTGGGGGTGCTGATCGTCGACCTGGAGGCTCAGTACCAGCACACCATCGACTACCTGCACACCGTGCTGGAGCGTCACGCCGATGTCCTGGATGTCTACTGGGTCGCGCTGCCGTTGAACCTGCGCAACGCCGTCTCGCAGTTCCAGCCGGAGTGGACGTGCTGGGAGCCGGGCCTGGAAGAGCGCTGGGTGCGACCGCTGCCCGAGCACCCCGGTGTCATCAGCGACCCGGAGCACTTCGACTTCTACCGCTACGGCATGGAGTTCGAGGAGTTCGTGCCCGCCTTCGGGACCTGGCTGTCCCAGCAGCACGGCGGGAAGCTGACGGGGTGTCTGGTCGGCATCCGGTCGGACGAGTCCATCAACCGGTACCGCACGATCGCGCGGCGCGACAAGCGCCGCTTCGAGGACCTGGCGTGGACGACGTGGATCTCCCGTGGCCTGTACAACGCCTACCCGCTCTACGACTGGCGCACCGAGGACATCTGGCGCTTCTACGGCAAGACCAAGGCGCCGTACAACAAGGTCTACGACCTGATGCACCGGGCGGGGGTCTCCATCCACCAGGCCCGGCTGTGCCAGCCCTACGGCGACGACCAGCGCCAGGGCCTGTGGCTCTACCACATCCTGGAGCCGCTGACCTGGGCGAAGGTCGTCGCCCGCGTCGAGGGCGTCAACTTCGGGGCCCGCTACGCCCGCGAGACCGGCAACATCCTCGGCCGCATCAAAATCGAATTGCCCGATGGGCTGACCTGGGAGCGCTACGCCCAGGGGCTCCTGGCGGACATGACGCCGCCGGTGGCTGAGCATTTCCGGACGAAGATCGCCGTGTTCCTCAACTGGTATGCGGCCCGCGGGTATCCGGGCGGCGTGATCCCTGACGAGGGGCCGATGAACAAGAGCGTCCCGTCATGGAAGCGGGTCTGCAAGATGCTGCTGACCAACGATTTCCACGGCAAGGGCCTGAGTTTCAGCCCGCCCGCCTCCAGCGAGGCATACAAGACATACAAGAAAAAGATGGACATCAAGCGCAGGGAGTGGGGCTACCGTGGCACCGTCTGACCTGGTCTTTCGGACCTTGACCAACACCGACCGCGGCTTCTACACCCTGATGGGGCCGCTGTTCGGCAGCCGCGCGGTCCACAAGTCCCTGGGCGGCCCGGCGTTCGACGACGACGGCAAGACGTGGATCGTCGCCGTCGACGGCCACCGCCGCGCCGCCGGGTTCGTGGGCGTCACCCGCACCGGGGCCGTGGAGTCCCTCTACACCGCCCCCGGCAACAACGACCTGCGCGCCGAGCTGGTGGCCGCCGCCGTCACCGCGGCCGGCGACCGGCCCCTGCACGCCACGGTCACCCACTCCCGCGCCGCCGCCTACCGCGCCGCCGGCTTCGAAACCGTCTCCGAGACCACCAACTTCACCAAGCTCACCCGCCACCCGCAGGAGTCCTCATGACGACCGGCGACCCCACCGCCCCCACCCTCGACGACGCCCTCGGCGAACCCGCACCGGCCCCGCCCGGCACCAGCCCCGCCACCGCACAGAGCGACAGCACGGCGCCGGTCGACGGCACGGTGCCGGCGGAGGCCGCCGGTATCCTCGCCGACGCCCGCGCCCTGTTCGCCCGCCTCGACGCCCTCGACGAAGACACGCGCATCGACACGGTCAACGCGCTGCGCCTGGCCCTGCACGAGCACTCCCCGCTACGCGACCAGCCCGTCGACTGCGTGCTGTGGGTCGAAGCCGACCAGGTCGGCGGCAACGCCTACAACCCGAACGTCGTCGCCGGCCCCGAGATGGACCTGCTCAAGCTGTCCATCGGCGCCGACGGCTACACCCAGCCCGTCGTCGCCTGGAAAACCTCCGGCGACCAGAACTACGAGGTCGTCGACGGCTTCCACCGCCACCGCGTCGGCAAGGAAGACGAGGCCGTGCGCGCAGCCGTGCGCGGACGGCTGCCCGTCACCGTCGTCAACACCGACCGCACCGGCAAAGCCGACCGCATGGCCGCCACCATCCGCCACAACCGCGCCCGCGGCCAGCACACTGTCGACGGAATGAGCGAGATCGTCCTCGAACTCGCCCGCCTGCGAAAGCCCGACACCTGGATCGGCGAACACCTCGGCATGGACCCCGACGAGGTCACCCGCCTGCGCCAGGTCACCGGCATCGCTGAACTCCTGGCCGATGAGGAGTTCAGCGAAGCGTGGGAGGTCAACGACGCCTGGGACCGCCCCGACACCGAGGAGGAGAACGTCCAGCCATGACACCGCCCGCGCACGCAGACGCCCCAGGCCCCGACACACCGACGGTGGACATACCCCTGTCCGTCGCAAGCCTCGCCCGCCGCCTCGGCGTCAGGCGCGACGCCCTCCACCGGGCACTCAACGCCGACCCGGGTGCCCCTGACCCCGACGGCCACGACGACCTCGGCCACCGCCAGTACTACCTCCGCACCATCACCGCCTGGTGGCCCAACCGCCGCAAACCGGGCCGACCCGCAACCCCCGCCCCTCACACCCACCCCGCACAACCGCAACCGCACACCGACTGACCGAACCACCGGCTGCGCGCTCGCCGAGGAGCACGACATCGGCGGCTGGACCTACCGGAAGCTCGCGCGGAGACCGGTCCCTCTCGGCTGGGTTCAGCAACTTCCTGCCCTTGCCCGGTCCAGCAGTTCGAGAGCGAGCTGGTCCGCCTCCAGCGCGTGCTGGAGCTCTACAACCTCCGGGCACCGGCAGCGGCCGACGAGACCGCCACCCGCCGGGAGCGCGACCGCGCCCTGCACCTGGTGGAAACCCGCTGGGAAGCCCTGGACACGGCGCCCAACAGCCACTGGATCGCCGCCCACCACAACTACGTGAAGGCCGTCCACGAGGCCCGCACGGCCATCCAGAACTGGCGCCACAACGCCATCCGGCTCTGGGGCGCCGAGAGCGTGCGCAGCCTCCCGCCCTTGCACCAGGAGGTCTACCAGCGCCGGGTCCTCGACGCCGGCCACCCCGACGTCGACACCCTCCAGACCAACCCCACCGCCGACGCCGAACGGCTCACCGCCTGCGCCGCGGCGGCGTCGCGCGGCGGCCGAGGCGGTCGACGTGTCCGGTGGTACATGCCAGCGCGGCGTCGAGGGTCTCCGTCCGCAGCGGGGCCGCGGGTCCGGGCCCATGCCGACCAGCTCCGGGGCGAAGAGCCGTCCGCCCTGCCCGGCGTAGACCTCCAGGGCGTGCCGGACGTCGTCGTCGCGGGGGTCGCGGATCGCGCCCGTTCTCGGCATGTGGGGCGATTCACCTTGACCTGTCTCAATGAAGGTTGATGCGGTCTCAGGCAAGCTGCACCGATGGGGTTTCGTCTCAGCGAAGATCGACAACCTGTCGGTCTGTCTGTCCCGTCTCGCTGAGCTTGGACGAGTCTCACTGATCTGAGTGGGGCTGCATCGAATCTCACGTCCGGTGGCTGTTGTCGAGAGTGCAGTCACCCACAGGGGTGACCCGTGTCCCGTTCCATGT
>NZ_JAJCXB010000038.1 GCF_020564935.1 Streptomyces pinistramenti | reverse complement strand
ATCCACGGCTTCAGACGACTACGGATCCGCTGGGACATCCGAGACGACATCCACGAGGCATTCCTCAAACTCGCCTGCTGCGTGATCACCTACAGACGAGTCCAAGCATTGTGTTAGCTCCTCTAAGTGCCATGAGCCAGGACTCCGCTGCCGTACCAGATCCCGCACGCAAGCTCGCTGCCCGACGACGCCGCGAAATAGTCGCGGTGCTCCTCTTCAGCGGCGGCCCCATTTTCGAGAGCTCCATACCGCTCTCGGTCTTCGGTATCGACCGCCAGGACGCCGGCGTTCCTCGATACCGACTGCTTGTGTGCGCGGGCGAAGATGCGCCTTTGCGCACGACCGGGGGGCTTGAACTTTCCGCCCCCTATGGGCTGGAAGCAATCGCACGAGCCGGGACGGTCGTCGTGCCGGCCTGGCGTTCCATCACCCAGGCCCCGCCGCCCGCCGCGCTCGACGCGCTGCGCCGCGCGCACGAAGAAGGGGCCAGAATCGTCGGGCTGTGCACGGGGGCATTCGTCCTCGCCGCGGCCGGGCTGCTCGACGGCCGGCCGGCCACGACCCACTGGATGTACGCGCCGACGCTCGCCAAGCGTTATCCGTCCGTCCACGTCGATCCCCGTGAACTCTTCGTCGACGACGGCGATGTGCTCACCTCCGCGGGAACGGCGGCCGGTATCGACCTGTGTCTGCACATCGTGCGCACCGACCACGGCGCGGACGCGGCGAACGCACTGGCCCGCAGGCTGGTCGTACCGCCCCGGCGCACCGCGGCCGACCTGGGTCACCAGCGCTACCTGGACAGGTCATTACCTGAAGAGATCGGCGCCGACCCGCTCGCCGAGGTCGTCGCCTGGGCGCTGGAGCACCTCCACGAGCAGTTCGACGTGGAGACGCTGGCGGCCCGCGCCTATATGAGCCGTCGTACCTTCGACCGCCGGTTCCGTTCCCTCACCGGGAGCGCTCCTCTCCAGTGGCTGATCACCCAGCGGGTCCTCCAGGCCCAGCGGCTGCTGGAGACCTCCGACTATTCGGTCGACGAGGTCGCGGGGCGCTGCGGATTCCGCTCACCGGTCGCGCTGCGCGGCCACTTCCGGCGGCAGCTGGGTGCCTCGCCCGCGGCGTACCGCGCCGCGTACCGGGCACGCCGGCCGCAGAACGGTGCGCCCGAGGGCGCGCTGCGTACGGAGCGGAGCGAGCGTGCGGCGCTGGGCGCGGGCGCGGGCGCAGGCGGCGAGAGGTTCGCCGCGGTGGCCGGCCACGGTCACGGCGCGGCGGCGGCGCTGGCGACCGCGGAGGGGGGCGAACACACACCACAGGCGGACACCTACGCCGCCCGTCTTCCGGAGGCTCCGGTCGGACGGGGTGCGGGACGCCCCGTGCTGCCCAGCCAGCGTGAGCGCCCCGTAGGGTGAGCCGTATGAACGATCGCATGGTGTGGATCGACTGCGAGATGACCGGACTCTCGCTGGCGAATGACGCGCTCATCGAGGTGGCCGCACTGGTCACCGACTCGGAGCTGAATGTGCTGGGCGAAGGGGTGGATGTGGTGATCCGCCCTCCGGCCGAGGCGCTCACCACCATGCCGGAGGTGGTGCGGCAGATGCACACCGCCTCCGGGCTGCTGGAGGAACTGGACGGCGGCACGACGCTGGAGGACGCACAGGCGCAGGTGCTGGCCTACATCAAGCAGCATGTGCCCGAGCCGGGGAAGGCGCCGCTGTGCGGCAACTCCGTCGGCACCGACCGGGGCTTCCTGCTGCGTGACATGCCGACGCTGGAAAACTATCTGCACTACCGGATCGTCGACGTGTCGTCGGTGAAGGAACTGGCCAGGCGCTGGTTCCCACGGGCGTACTTCAACAGTCCGGACAAGAGCGGCAACCACCGGGCGCTGGCGGACATCCGTGAATCCATCGCGGAGTTGCGCTACTACCGGGAGGCGGTCTTCGTGCCGCAGCCCGGCCCGGACTCGGACACGGCGAAGGCCCTCGCGGCCAAGCATGTCCTGCCGCCCGAGGCGCCGTCCGCACCGTAGTGACGCAGCTCGCTCCCGGCCAGGCGAAATCCGGGAGCGAGCACCCCTCCAGACCCTGTACACTTTTTCTCAGCCGGTGGGGAAAAAGAACCACACAGCACCGGTCACGGTGGGTATAGCTCAGCTGGTAGAGCACCTGGTTGTGGTCCAGGATGTCGCGGGTTCAAGTCCCGTTACTCACCCCAACGTCAAGGCCCCCGACTTCGGTCGGGGGCCTTGCGTGTTGTCGGGCGCCGTGCCTGGCCGGTGGCCCGGTGCGCTCAGTACGCGACGGTGAAGCGCTCGCCCGTGTGCTGCGGGCGCTCGATCTCGTCGACGAGGGCGACCGCGTAGTCCTCGGCGGAGATCCGGCTGCTGCCGTCGGCCGCGGTGAGCAGGTCGTCGACGGCGGTGCGGTAGCTGCCGGTGCGCTCGCCGGGCTCGATGGTGGCGGCCGGGCTGAGGTTGGTCCAGCGGATGTCGCTGACGGTGCGGTAGTACTCCAGCGCGTCGCCGTGCGCGTGCATGATCTGGAGCAGGAACTCGGGGATGCCTTCGGCGTCCCAGACCAGGGTGCCGTCGGCCTTGCGGAGCGAGCCGGCGCCGCCGACGGTGATCAGCCGCGGGGCCGCGTCGCCGAGGGTGCGCAGGCCCGCGACGAGCGCCTTGGCTGCGGGCTCGATGGTGGCGATGTGCCCGGGGCCGTCGCCGCCGCCGACCGCACTGACCAGCACGTCCTGGTCCTTGGCCACGGCGGCGACGGATGCCGGGTCGAGGATGTCGCCGGTGGTGACCGTGAGGTTCGGGTGGCTCGTGGTGATCTTCGCCGGGTCGCGGACGACGGCGGTGACCTGGTGGCCGCGGCTGAGGGCCTCCTGGAGGATGCGGCTGCCGATGGTGCCGTTGGCTCCGAAGATCGCGATCGTGGACATGGTGTCTCCTGGTGTGCTGGGTCCGGTGAGGACTTCCGTTTTCCGTCATCAGCCGCGCTGACGTCTTCTACGCTAGAGGGACCAGCGGGACATTTCGGGGTAGACATGGGACGGGAGATGGTCAGAATGCGACAGGCGGGGGCGGATGCCGATATCCCGGAGGTCGCGTTCGCGGCGCCCGCCGGGCGGCCGGCGGGGGTCGAGGTGATGACGCTGGCCGAGCTCCGCGACCGCGCCGACGCCTGCCGGCTGGCCACCCCGCACCGCCCCGGTTTCCATCACCTGCTGACCGTCGACAGCGGCCGCCTGACGCACACCGTCGACTTCCGGGAGCACGTGATCACCGCGGGCGACTGGCTGTGGTCCCGGCCGGGGCAGGTGCAGCACTTCGGTGATCTGACCGGGGCCGAAGGACGCCTTGTGCTGTTCGAGTCGGGTTTCCTGGATCCGGCGACGGCTACCGCGGCCCGGATCGAGGACTGGTACGGGCCGGCCGTACGGCACCCGGAGGGCGCGGCGGCCCGGCGTACGGACGACGCGCTGCGGCAGTTGCACGGGGAGTTCGGGGTGCTGGGCGGGCTGCCGCTGGAGACGCATGTCGACGTGCTGCGGCACCTGCTGGCCGTGCTGGTGCTGCGGGTGGCGCATCTGGAGGTTCCGGCGCACGCCGCCGACGGCTCGGTCTGCGAGGCGAGCGTGGCCTATCTGCGGTTCCGGGAGGCGGTGGAGCGGGACTTCGCGCACAGCCGCCGGGTCGCCGACTACGCCAGGGCGCTGGGGTATGCGCCGCGCACCCTGTCCCGCGCCACCGAGGCCGCGGCCGGGGTCGGGGCGAAGGAGTTCATCGACCGCCGGGTGGTGCTGGAGGCCAAGCGGCTGCTGGCGCACGGCGACCGGTCGGCGGCCCGGATCGCGGACCGTCTCGGCTTCGCCGACGCCACCAACTTCACCAAGTTCTTCCAGCGGCACGCGGGCACCACCCCGATCGCCTTCCGGGAGGCCGTACGGGGCAGCACAGGGGCCGCGGCCCTCGGGGGCGCCGCCCGGGACTGAGCGGTAACACGGCGCCTCCCGGAGCGAGTTGGGGCGGCGCGTGCGCCCGGGGCGCCGGGGTGTGGTGTGGCGTGAGTTGGTGCGTACTCCCTTGACACCACCGGGGGTTGAGGTGACTCTTCACCTCATCACGGCTGGAAGCGCTCCCGGAATGGGATCCCTACATCTCTCGTACGCACCGGTACGTCGTCAGGGCACCAGGAGGACGCACATGCACGGCGGTTCCCGTACGTCCCGCACGGTAGTGATCCTCACCGCGGTCACCGCTCTCGGCGCCGCGCTGCTCGCCGGCTGTGCCGACGACAGCGGCGACGACGCCGGCGGCAAGACCGTCATCAGCGTCGGCACCTTCGGTGTCTTCGGCTATCAGCAGGCCGGTCTCTACAAGGAGTACGAGAAGCTGCACCCGGATGTCACGATCAAGGAAAGCGTGATCGAGCGGAACGACATCTACTACCCGCAGCTGCTCACCCACCTCGCGGCGGGCAGCGGCCTGTCGGACATCCAGGCCATCGAGGTCGGCAACATCAACGAGGTGGCCACCACCCAGGCCGACAAGTTCGAGGACCTGTCCGGAGCCCCCGGTGTCGACAAGAAGCGCTGGCTGGACTGGAAGTGGGCGCAGGCCACCGCCCCGGACGGCCGGACGGTGGGGCTCGGTACGGACATCGGGCCGACCGCGCTGTGCTACCGCAAGGACCTGTTCCGCAAGGCGGGCCTGCCCACCCGGCGCGACGAGGTCGGCAAGCTGTGGGCGGGCGACTGGCAGAAGTACGTGGACACCGGCGTCGCGTACCGGAAGAAGGCCCCCAAGGGGACGGTCTTCATGGACTCGGCATCCGGGCTGTTCAACGCGGTCGTCAACGGCTATGCCGACCGCTTCTACGACGCCGAAGGGAAGCTGATCTACCAGCACAGCCCGGCGGTGAAGACCGCGTGGCGGCTGGCCACCGGGGCGGCCGAAGGCGGGCTGACCGCGCGGCTCAAGCAGTTCGAGAAGCCCTGGGACCAGGCGTTCGCCAACGGCAGGTTCGCGACCGTGGCCTGTGCGCCCTGGATGCTCGGCTACATCAAGGAGAAGGCCGGAGCCGCGGGCAAGGACAAGTGGGACGTGGCTCCCGCGCCGCGGCCCGGCAACTGGGGCGGCTCCTTCATCGCCGTGCCCCGGGCCGCCCGGCACAAGGCCCAGGCGATCGATCTCGCGGTCTGGCTGACCCGGCCCGAGCAGCAGGCGAAGGTCTTCGCCGGGCAGGCGAGCATTCCCAGTACGCCCGCCGCCTACCGACTGCCCGCCGTGAAGGACGCCAGGAACCCGTACTTCGGTGACGCACCGACCGGCACGATCTTCTCGGCCGCGGCCCAGGGCATTCCGACGCTGCGGATCGGACCCAAGGACCAGCAGATCGCGCAGGCGTTCACGGATGTCGGCGTGCTCCAGGTCGAGCAGCAGGGCAAGTCGCCGGAGGCGGGCTGGCGGGCGGCGGTCGAGGACATCCAGAGCGCGGTGGACGGGTGAGCGGCGCCGGTCCCGGCCGGGTGGCCGGGTGAGCGGCGCCGCGGCGGCGCAGGCGGCACACGACAGGGAAGCCCGTCGCCGCGCCCGGCGCAGCCGCCGCTACCGCTGGGACGTGCGCTACAGCCCGTACGCCTTCATCGCGCCGTTCTTCCTCTTCTTCGCCGCGTTCGGACTGTTCCCGCTGCTCTACACGGGATGGGCCTCGCTGCACCGGGTGGAGCTGTCGGCGCCCGGCGACATGCAGTGGGCCGGGCTGCACAACTACGTGCGGCTGCTCGACGACGACCTTTTCTGGAACGCGCTGCGCAACACCTTCACGCTCGGGGTGCTGTCGACGGTGCCGCAGCTGCTGATGGCGCTCGGGCTCGCACACCTCCTCCACCAGCGGATGCGCGGTGCGTCGTTCTTCAGGGTGGCGCTGCTGACGCCGTACGCCACGTCCGTCGCCGCGGCCTCCCTGGTCTTCGTGCTGCTCTTCGGACGCGACTACGGGATGATCAACTGGGCGCTGGGCGCGGCCGGGATCGCGCCCGTCGACTGGCAGAGCGGCACCTGGACCTCGCAGCTCGCGGTCTCCTCGATCGTCATCTGGCGCTGGACGGGCTACAACGCACTGATCTACCTGGCGGCGATGCAGGCCATCCCGAAGGACCTCTACGAGTCGGCGGCGCTGGACGGCGCGTCCGCGTGGCGGCAGTTCCGGCACGTCACGGTGCCCTCGCTGCGGCCGACGCTGCTGTTCACGGTGGTCGTCTCGACGATCGGCGCGACCCAACTGTTCGGTGAGCCCCTGCTGTTCGGTGGCGCGGCGGGCCAGAAGGGCGGCGCCGCGCACCAGTTCCAGACCCTGGGGCTCTACCTCTACGAGCAGGGCTGGTTCAACTTCCACCTCGGCCGGGCCTCCGCCGTCGCGTGGGCGATGTTCCTGATCCTGCTGGTGATCGCCGCGGTCGCCGCGCTGGTCGGCCGACGGCTGCGTGCGGACCGGTGAACTGCCGGGCGGACGGCCGGATTCCGAGAGAGCTGGAGGCGGAGTGAGGGCATCGCGCAGGGCCGAGGCGGGCGGGCGCAGGGGGCGCAGCGGGGCGGGCCGCACGCTGCGCGGCGGCCCCGTGGCCCTCGCCGTGCTGGTGCTGTTCACCGTCGGCTCGCTCTTCCCGCTGGTGTGGACGGCCGTCGCCGCCTCGCGCGACAACAGCCGGCTGGCGCAGACGCCGCCGCCCTTCTGGTTCGGCTCCCACCTGCTGAAGAACCTCGGCACCGCCTGGTCCGACGCCAACATGGGGCTTGCGCTGGCCAATACGACGGTGGTGGCGGGCACCATCGCGCTGGGCACGGTGGTGTTCTCCACGCTCGCCGGTTTCGCCTTCGCCAAGCTGCGCTTCCGGCTGAAGAACCTGCTGATGCTGCTGGTCATCGGCACGATGATGATCCCGCCGCAGCTCGGCGTCGTCCCGCTGTTCATGACCATCGCCCGGCTGGAGTGGACCAACCACCTCCAGGCGGTGGTGCTGCCGACGCTGGTCAGCGCGTTCGGGGTGTTCTTCATGCGGCAGTACCTGCTCCAGGCGCTGCCGACGGAGCTGGTCGAGGCGGCCCGGATGGACGGGGCGAGCAGCCTGCGGGTGGTGTGGCACGTCGTCTTCCCCGCAGCCCGCCCGGCGATGGCGGTGCTGGGGATGCTCACGTTCGTCCAGGCGTGGAACGACTTCTTCTGGCCGATCATCGCGCTCACCCAGGAGAACCCGACGGTGCAGGTCGCGCTGACCGGCCTGGGCCGCGGCTACATTCCCGACCAGTCGGTGATCATGGCGGGTGCGCTGCTCGGCACGCTCCCGCTGCTGCTCGCCTTCCTGCTGTTCGGCCGGCAGATCGTCGGCGGCATCATGCAGGGCGCGGTCAAGGGCTGACGGGCCCGGAACGTCCGGGCCCGTCAGGTCCGCCGGCTCAGCCGGTGTACGTGCCGAACGCCTTGGTGAAGTCCAGCGGGCCCTGCTCGATGGAACTACAGGTGGGCTGCGCGGAGTTCTGGGCACCGCCCTCGCACGCCTTGTCGCGGGCCGACGACCACATGGACAGGGCGCCCAGATGCTTCTCCTTGGCGAACGCCACCAGTTGGGCGGCGTCGTCCACCGTGAAGGTCTCGCTCTGGACGTCGTTGACCCCGATCATCGGCGTCACGGCGACGGCCTTCCAGGCGGCCGCGTCGTCCAGCCCGAGCGCCTTCTTCAGCTGCGCCTGGGTGGCGGTGGCTGCCTGGGTGGCGTAGGTGCCCATGTCGCCGTCGTAGGAGGCGCCGTAGTCCATCGCCATGACGTTGACGGTGGAGACCTTGACGCCGTTCTTCTTGGCGTCGGCGACGAGGTTCACGCCGTCCTGGGTCAGGCCCTCGGGCATGACCGGCAGCGTGAAGGAGACGTCCAGGCCGGGGTGGCTCTTCTGGAGCCGGGCGATGGCCTGGGCGCGGCGGGTGTTGGCCTCGGTGTTCGGGAGCGCGCCGCCCTCGATGTCGAAGTCGACGGCGGTCAGCTTGAACTGGTCGATGACCTTGCCGTACGCGGCGGCGAGCGCGTCGGCCGAGTCGCAGGTCAGCCCCAGTTCCGAGCCGTTGGCGCCGCCGAAGGAGACCCGCACGTCGCCGCCGGCCGCCCGCAGGCCGGGGATCTGCCGGGCCACCGGGTTGCCGTCCAGCGCACCGCCGCCGCCCCACTTGGGGTCGCAGCCGCCGCCGGAGGTGATGAACGCGAGGGTGAAGTGCTTGACGCCGGTCTTCCGCGCGGTGCCGGCGAGGTCGTAGGCGGGGCTGAGCGAGGTGTCGACGTACGGGGCGAAGGCGGCGGGGGCCTTCGGGGTGCCGGCGGCCTGCGGGACGTTGCCCGCCGTTGCCGATCCGGCGATGGCGAAGGCGCCGCCCGCGGCGACCGTGACGGCCGCGGCGGTCGAGATCAGCTTGGTGGTGCGGCTCATGCGCCGGCGGTGGGCCGAGGAACTCATGGCGTGCCTGCCTGTCGTCGTGAGGGGGACGGGGATGCGTTCCCGCACGCTAGCGATCACGAAACGGACAAATGCCTGGTTCTGTGGGGTGGTTGGCGGATTTATGTCCGGCTTAAGGAAGGGGAAGGGGCCGGTTAAGAACCCGGCTCCTGCGGGGCCCCGCGACCGCTCCTGCGCGGGTCAGGGGACCGGCCACGGCTCCCGGCCGGCCCTCACACCCGCCCGGCGGCCCGTTTCCCGCGGCCGCCCAGCGAACGCCGCAGCCGGTGCCCGCCGCCGCGGGCACCGCCGCGCGGGCCCCTGCCGTCCAGGGCGAGCCACACCCGCACCTCGGTGCCGCCGAGGACCGAACGGCCGATGCGGACGTCGCCGCCGGTCGCTTCGGCCAGCCTGCGCACGATGTCAAGGCCGAGCCCGGTGGAGCCGTCGCCGCCGCCTCCGTGGCCGCGGCGCAGCGCGGCGGCCGGGTCGTCGATGCCGGGCCCCGCGTCCGAGACCAGCACGATCACCGCGTTGCCCGCCGCGCCCGCGTGGTGCACGTCGACGGCGAAGTCGGTGCCTTCGGGGGTGTGCCGGAAGACGTTGCCGAGCATCGCGTCGAGGGCGGCGGCCAGGTCGGGGCGGGCGACGGGCAGGCGTACCGGGCGGTGGATCCCCGCCACCCGGACCGTGCGGCCCTCGTCCTCGGCGAGCGCCGACCAGAAGGCCATCCGCTCGCGGATGACCTCCGCCGCGTCGCAGCCCGCCGCGGCCGCCGCCTGCCGGGTCTGGGCCTTCTGTTCGCGCGCGGTGCGGATGATCTGGTCGACCTCCCGCTCCAGCTGTTCGACGGCGGCCCTGGTGTGGTCGGCGGCGGGCCCCTCGCCGAGCGAGGCCGCGTTCAGCCGCAGCACGGTGAGCGGCGTACGCAGCCGGTGCGAGAGGTCGGCGGCCAGTTCGCGTTCGTTGGCGAGCAGTTGGACGACCTGGTCGGCCATGGAGTTGAAGGCGACGGCGGCGGACCGCAGCTCCTTGGGGCCCTCCTCGGGGACGCGGACGCCGAGGCTGCCGGTGCCGAGGTCGTGCGCGGCACCGGCCAGCCGCTCGGCGGGGCGGACCATGCGGGTGCCCAGCCGGTCGGCGACCGCGACCGAGCCGACGATCAGCGCGAGCCCGACACCGGCCAGCACCAGCCAGGAGGTGGTGACGCCGTTGGTGAGCGCGGCGTCGGGCACGTAGACCTCGACGACGGCGATCCCGGTGGCGACGGCGGTCGGCTGGAGCAGCACGGAGCCGCCCCGTACGGGAGCGATGGAGGCGCGGCCGAGGCCGATCACCGATGCCACGTCCCGCGGGGCGGCCCGGCAGGAGCCGATCTCGGCGGCCTTCGCGCCCTTGCCGCCCGCGGGGACGTGGACGCCGATCCGGCCCCCCGGCCCGGTCTCGGCGCTGGCGACGGCGCGTTCGAGCTGGATGCGGTCGGTGGTGATGGCGAGTACCGGGCCGATGGTGGCGGCCTGCCGTTCGGCGTTGGAGTACGCGCGGTCGCCGGCCATCTCCTTGACGACCAGGCCGAGCGGGACGGCGAAGGCGACCACGACCATGACCGTGACCGCCAGCGCCACCTTGACGAGCGCCCATCTCACCGGGGCGGCTCCAGCTTCACACCCACCCCGCGCAGCGTGTGCAGGTACCGGGGGCTCGCCGCCGTCTCCCCCAACTTCCTTCGCAGCCAGGAGAGGTGGACGTCGATGGTCTGGTCGTCGCCGTAGGACTGCTGCCAGACCTCGGCGAGCAGTTCCCTGCGCGCGACGACGACACCGGGCCGGCCGGCGAGGAAGGCCAGCAGGTCGAACTCCCGCCGGGTCAGATCGAGCGCAACGCCGTCCAGCGCGGCCCGGCGGCGCAGCGGATCCACGGTCAGCCCGCCGACCCTGACCACCCCGGAGGGCGCCTCGCCGCCCGCCACGGCGCCCCGTGCGCGGCGCAGTACCGCCGACATCCTTGCCGAGAGGTGCTCCACGGAGAACGGCTTGGTCAGGTAGTCGTCGGCACCGTCGTTGAGCAGCCGCACGATCTCCGCCTCGTCGTCCCGCGCGGTGGCGATGATCACCGGTACGTCCGTGACGCCGCGCAGCATCTTCAGTGCCTCGGCGCCGTCCAGATCGGGCAGGCCGAGATCGAGGATGACCACGTCGAACCCGATGTGCGCCACCTCCCGCAGCGCCTCCAGCGCGGTGCCGACGCTCCGTACCGTGTGGGACGCCTCGGTCAGATGCCGAATGAGAGCCGAGCGGACGAACTGGTCGTCCTCGACGACGAGCACACTTGCCATGGGCGGCACCGTACGCCATACGGGTGACTCCCCTCGCCCACAACCGGCCCTGCGGGGGCGTCCGAAGGCCATCGTCCGCGGGCTGTGTCCGGGCGTGCGGGTGGTGCAGTATGAGCGGGATGCGACGAGGACTGATGCACGCCGCGGCCTGGACGCTGGCGACCGGCGCCGCGGTCACGCTGTCGTGGTACGGCGTGCACACGGTCATGTCCGGCACGGCGTACGACCCGCCGCGCGCGCTGCCGCTGTCCGCCGCGGCGCCCTCCCCGCCCGACGCCTCCCCCCAGGTCTCCTCCACCCACCGCCCCAAGCCGTCGCCGTCCGCCGGCCCCGGCTCCTCGCCCTCCGGCGCGCCGCCGGCATCCGCCGCCCCCTCCCGTACCGGAAGCGCGGCCCCCCGGCACCGTCCCGGCACGCCGGCCGGGTCGTTGTCCGGCGGGCAGCACGTCAAGAGCTGGTCGACGGCCGGCGGCCGGGTCGTCTTCGACCTGCGCGACGACTCGGCGCAGTTGGTGTCGGCGACCCCGAACCCGGGCTGGGAGATGCAGGTGTGGAAGCAGGAGAGCTGGATCCGGGTCGACTTCACCGGCCCCGGCCACGCGTCGGTCTTCTGCACCTGGAACGGCCATCCGCCGATGGTGCAGAGCAGCCAGAGCACGGGCTGACGCGCCGCTGCGCGTGCGGCCCGCGGGTCAGTCGAAGACCTCCGGTGGCGGTGCGGGCGAAGCCACCGCTGTGGTGTCGGTGACCGGCGCGGCGCCGCCGGTGAAGTCCAGCAGCGCCCGGCCGTGTTCGACGCGTCCGGTCTGCGGGTCGCTCGCGGCCCGCCGGGTCAGTTCGGCGACCGGCAGCGGCCGGCCGGCGGCGAGCAGCACGGCGTTGCCGAACCGCTTGCCGCGCAGCACCGCAGGGTCGGCGGTCAGGCACAGTTCGGGGAAGGCCGTGCGGACGGTGGCGATCTGGCCGCGCAGGAACCGCAGCGGCGGCCCGTCGGCGATGTTCGCGGCGTACCAGCCGTCGGGACGCAGTGCCCGCCGCACATCGGCGACGAACTCGGTGCTGGTCAGGTGGGCGGGGGTGCGGGCGCCGCCGAAGACATCGGCGATGATCAGGTCCGCCCAGCCGTCCGGGACCTTCGCCAGCCCTTCGCGGGCGTCGCCGCCGCGCACCCGGATCCGCCAGCCGCTCTCCAACGGCAGCTCGCGGCGCACCAGTTGGACCAGCGGAGCGTCGATCTCGACGACCTGCTGGGTGGAGCGCGGCCGGGTCGCCGCGATGTAGCGCGCCAGGGTCAGGGCGCCGCCGCCGAGGTGCACGGCCTGGAGGGGCCTGCCGGGCGGCGCCGCGAGGTCGGCGACGTGGCCGAGGCGGCGCTGATAGGAGAAGTCCAGGTACGCCGGGTCGCCGAGGTCGACGTACGACTGCGGGGCACCGTCGATCAGCAGGGTCCTGGCGCGCGGCCTGTCCCGGTCGGGCCGCAGCTCGGCGACGCCGCCCGCCACCGTCTCCACCACGGATTCCGCGCCGCCGCGCCCGCGTCTGCTCTTCGCCATACCCCCAGTATGGCGGCCGGCCGCCGGCCCGTATCCGCTGGTCGGCGAAGGGATGGCGGCCGGTCCTTGAGCGAGCGGCGGACCGCCCGTGACCGAGGTCAGGGGCGGCCCGCCGTCACGTGTCTTCCCGCTGCCGGCCGGACCGGCGCCGGGTCACTTGTTGGCGCAGGTGCTCCCGAATGCCGGGTTCAGCAGGCCGATCACGTTGATGCTGTTGCCGCAGACGTTGATCGGCACGTGCACCGGAACCTGGATCACGTTGCCGCTGATCACGCCGGGCGACTTCGAAGCCGCCCCGACGGCGCCGGCGCCACCGTGGCCGTCACCGCTGCCGGCGGCGGCGATCCCGGCACCTCCCAGCACCAGCGCACAGCCGGCCGCAACCGTTGCGGCGGACTTGACGATCCGCTTCATCATCATTCTCCTTTCCGTTGACGAATGGGGCACCCAGTCACAACGAGCACGGGGTTTCCGGGATGCTGGCATTCCCTCTTCCGGGAGAAACGTTCGTCCTTCTGGAAGACACCGCCGGACACCCAGCGAAATCTCCCTCTCCCCCGAACCGAACCCCGGCCGGCATCCGGCGTGCCGACCACCCTTTCCGTATACGTTCTGCCAGAGTTCTCTCCTGTTTTGACGGAGAGAAGCCGGAGACGGAAATCAGGCGGGCGGCGGGGCATGCGGGCCGTTGCGGCGTACGGTTCCCGGGCAGGGGTTCCGGTTCGCATACACCGTCGGCCGTGTCCGGAACGCCTTTTCTTTCCGGGGCTCCGGGCGCAACCGGATCACCCGGCCGGACAGGAATGACCGACGCCGGAATGACCGCCCGAGCGTTCTCACGGACAAGGCCGAACTCGCCTCACAGAGCCACGTATTGGGGACTTCGAATTCCCCGGAAAACCCGGCCCGGCGGGTGCACGACGCGCGCACACGGACACGCAGCCGACAAGAAAGCGCAGGGAGATTCCATGTACGACCTCGTGGTGGTGGGCGCCGGCCCCTACGGACTCTCGATCGCCGCGCACGCGGCGGCCTCCGGCCTGCGCCTGCGGGTGCTGGGCCGCACGATGGCCTCCTGGCGGGACCACATGCCGGCCGGCATGTTCCTCACGTCCGAGCCCTGGTCGTCCAACCTGTCCGACCCGGCGGGCGACCACACCCTGGCCGCCTACTGCGCGGCCCACGACGTCACCGTGCAGCACGGCGTCCCGCTGCCGGTCGGCACCTTCACCGCGTACGGCAGGTGGTTCGGCGAGCACGCGGTGCCACCGGTCGACGAGGTGACGGTGACCGCGGTACGGCCCGACTTCGGCGGGTTCCGGGTGGAGACGGCGGGCGGCGAGAGCCTGCGGGCCCGCGCCGTCGCCCTGGCGGTCGGCGGGCTGCCGTTCGTCCACCGCCCCGAGCCGCTGCACCAACTGCCCGCCGCGCTCGCCTCGCACAGCAGCGACCACCACGACCTGTCCGGTTTCGCCGGCCGGGACGTCACCGTCATCGGCTCGGGGCAGTCGGCCCTGGAGACCGCGGCGCTGCTGGCCGAACAGGGCGCGCGACCCCGGGTCGTGGCCCGAGCCGGCCGGCTGCGCTGGGACCGCCCGCCGCAGCCGCTGCACCGCGGTCCGCTGCGCACGCTGCGCGATCCGCACTGCGGCCTGGGCACCGGCTGGCCGAACTGGGCCTGGGCGGAGCTGCCGTGGGCGGTACGCCGGCTGCCCGCCGCCGTCCGTGATCACCTCGCGGCCACCGTGTCGAGCCCGGCCGGCACCTGGTGGCTGCGGGACCGCTTCGAGACGGCCGTGCCGGTCCTGTTCGGGCACCGCATCCGGGCCGCGGTCGCCGGGGACGACACCGTACGGCTCCAACTGGCGGGCGCGGACGGCCGGTCGTCGGTCGTGGAGACCGAGCACGTGGTGGCGGCCACCGGCTTCGCCCCTGACCTGCGGCGGCTGCGGCTGCTCGACCCGCGGGTGCGCGACGCGCTGCGGACGGTGGGCGCAGGGCGGGCACCCGAACTGACCGGCAGCTTCGAATCGTCGTGGCCCGGACTGTTCTTCGCCGGCCTGCTGACCGCTCCGTCGTTCGGCCCCGCGATGCGCTTCGTGTACGGCGCGACCTTCACCGCGGGCCGGCTGGTGCGCGGCGTGCGCCGCCGCCTGGACGGCCGGCCGGTCGCCGCCCCCGCCCTCCCCCGCCCGGTCACACCACCCCCGGCGGCCGCCCCCGAGAACCCCTCGTCCGACGAGGCACGGCAGCCCACCCACTGACACCCCGTCACCCCGACACACACCAGGGCCGTCCGGCTGTCCGGGCGGCCCCGTCGGGTTCATGCAGTGGCTCTCAGCGGCAGCGGTCGACGGCCTCGATCGTGCGGGCCGCCTCGCCGAGCGCCTTGCGCAGCACCGCCGGGTCGGTGGCGGCGGCGTACGCGCCGTCCGGCGGCACCAGCCAGCCGGTCCCGGTCACCGGCGGCTCCGGCAGCGCCCCTTCGCTTCCGTACGCGGCGCCCGGTTCGACCCCGCACCCGTACGTCTGGGTACACGCGCTGCCCGGGACGTCCCAGCCGTCGGCCGTCCCCGGGGGCACCAGGAAGCCGAGGGTGTCGCAGCCGCCGTCGTGCAGGACGGGCCCCACGCCGTCACGCAGCCGCAGGATGTCGACCGCCTCCAGACCCTGCCGTGCGGGCACCGTGACGAGGTCACAGGGCTGCGCCGGTTCCGGCGGCGCACCCGGCTCCGCGAACCCGCTCACGCCTCTGCTCACGCCGGTATCCCACACGGGAACCCCTCCTCATGCACACGCCGCACCGTTACCCCGTGTCCAACGGCCGCGGCCCGTCAACGGCTACGCGCCGGACCGCCGCAAAGGATGGCACTTCATGGCGGATCGTGCGTGAGATATCCGGTTTGTAGCCAAACTCTCTGTACCCGAACCGTCACAGCCGGTACGGTCGTCCCGCCGCACCGCCAGGACGCGGCACCGCCACGAAGAGGGCACGGAGAGGGTCCGCCATGGCGTCGCCAGCAGCGAATTCAGCGTCGTCCCGCACTGTCCCCGCCCGCCCGAACACCGCCTTCAGACAGCTGCGCGGCGAGCTGTCACCGGGCGAGTTCGCGGCGGCGGTCCGGCGGGCCGCCCGTGACATCGGCGAGCAGGTCTCGTGCGACGCCCGGTACGTGGGCCGCGTCGAGGCCGGGGCGATCCGGTGCCCGAACTACGCCTACGAGCGGGTGTTCCGGCACATGTTCCCCGGCCTGACACTCTCCGACATGGGCTTCGCGCCGCGCGAGACGGTACGCGGACGGGGTGCGCGTACGGCGGCAGGCGCCGCGCCCCTGGCAGCCGAACCCCACCACCGCGATACCCGTGTCCGGACCTGCGAGGAGAGCGACGTGCTGCGTCGCGCGTTCATCACCGGCGGCCCGACGGCCGCCCTGGGCATCGCCGCCCAGCCGCCCCGTGCCTGGGCCGTGCCCGCACCACGGCCGTCGCCCGGCAGCCGGGCCGGCGCCGCCGAAGCCGCCGCCGTCGAGGAAGCGGTCCGGCAGATCCGGCTGCTGGATGACCGGCACGGCGCGGAGGGCCTCTACCGCCGGGCGGCGGCGCCGCTCCAGTCCGCCTACGCCTTGCTGGATGCCGGTGCGCAGCGCCGTTCGGTGTCCGACAGACTGCACGCGGGGGCCGGTGAACTCGCCATCTCCGTCGGCTGGTTGGCGCACGACTCGGGCCGGTTCGACGACGCCCGCTCGTACTACGCCGAGGCGCTGGCCACCGCCAGGATCTGCAGTGACCGTGCACTGGAGGCGCACGCGTTCTGCAACACCGCCTTCCTCGCCCGGGACGCCGGACGCCCGCGCGAGGCGGTACGGGCCGCGCAGGCCGCGCAGCAGGCCGCCCGGCGGCTCGCCTCGCCCCGGCTGCTGTCGCTGCTGGCGCTGCGTGAGGCCGGCGGCTGCGCGCTGCTGGCCGACCGCTCCGGCTGCCAGCAGGCGCTGCTGCGCGCCCAGCGCCTCTTCGGGCGCGGCCCCGCCGACCCGGATCCGGAGTGGATGTCCTTCTACGGCGAGGCCGAACTGGAGGGCCTGGAGGCGCAGTGCTGGTCGGCTCTGGGCGAGGGGGGGCGCGCGGCCGAGCACGCCCGCCGGGCGGTGGCGCTCCAGAATCCCCACTTCACCCGCAACATCGCCCTGTTCACCGCGGAGTTGGCCGGCGACCTGGCGGCGGGCGGCGCACCCGAGGAGGCCGCGGCCGCGGGGACACGGGCGCTGCACCTGCTGGGGCAGGTCAGGTCCGCCCGGATCCGCGCGATGCTCGACGGGACGGCCCGCGTCCTGCGGCCGCGCCGCGCCGCCCCCGAGGTCGCCGCCTTCCTCGACCGGTACGCGGCGCTGCCCGTGGCGTGGGGGAACGGCGTCTGAGAGGCCGGGCCCGTGGAGGCCGGGGCGGGCGGGCCGTTCCGGGTCAGCCGAGGTGCCCGGTGTCGTTCCAGCGCTCGATCGCCGGCTCGCCGTAGGCCCAGCCGAGTACCGAGAGCGAGGTCGGCTCCAGGCGGATGCGGGCGCCGAAGGAGAGGTCCATGCCCAGCCAGCGGGCTCCCAGGGAGCGCAGGATGTGGCCGTGCGCGAAGACCAGCACATCGCGGTCGGCCGAGCGCGCCCACTGCACGACCCGGTCGGCCCGCTCGGCGACCTCGGCGAGCGTCTCGCCCTCGGGGACGCCGTCGCGCCAGATCAGCCAGCCCGGCCGGTCCCGCTTGATCTCGGCCGGGGTCAGGCCCTCGTAGGCGCCGTAGTCGACCTCCATCAGGTCGTCCCAGTCCTGCGCGCGGTCGCCGAAGCCGGCCAGTTCGCAGGTCTCCTTGGCGCGGATCAGCGGGCTGGTGCGCACCTCGACGTCCGGCAGGCCGTTCCACGGGGTGCGGTGCAGCCGTTCGCCCAGCAGTTCGGCACCGCGGCGGCCCTCGTCCAGGAGCGGAATGTCCGTGCGGCCGGTGTGCTTGCCGGAAAGGGACCACTCCGTCTGTCCGTGCCGGGCCAGGAGTATGCGCGCTGCCATGGGCCGTACCTCTCACCGATGTCTCGGCTGTTCGTCGCTCGGTGCGGGCGGCGCAGACGCTGCGCTGGGCCTGTGCGGCCCGCGGGACTTCCATCATCGCGCACCTGCCGATCCGCCGGTGCCGGGGGCGGGCCCGCTGACCTGCCCTGACGGTGTCCGGTCGGGCCGTGGCCGGACGCCCGGCGGCACCGGGGCCCCGTCCGGAAGCCTGCGTCATACAGCGTATGGTGGACGGTCGCCGGGATCGCCGGCGGCACGGCGCGGGGGCGCCCACGGCACGAGTGAAGAAGGCAGTTCGTGATGCTCAGCGCAGCGCGCCGCACGGCGGCAGGCGGCGGCCGTCCCCGGTGGTGGGCCGAACTCCCGCTGCTCGCCGCCGTCTACCTGGCGTACACGGCCGGCCGGCTGCTGGCCCGTGGCGATGTGCACACCGCCACCGGGAACGGCACCGCCCTGCTCCGCCTGGAACGAGCCCTGCGGCTCACCCCGGAGTCCGCGCTCAACCGGCTGTTCACCACGACACCGGCCCTGGGCATCCCGGCCGCGTTCGCCTACGCGGCGCTGCACTACCTGGTCACCCCCGCGGTCCTCGTCTGGCTGTGGCGCCGCCGGCCGGAGGACTACCGGATCCTGCGCAGCGGCCTGCTGATCGCCACCCTGATAGGGCTGGCCGGTTTCACGCTCTTCCCGACCGCCCCGCCCCGCCTCCTGGACGCCGGGCACGGCTTCACGGACTCCATGGCCCAGTACGCCGACCGCGGCTGGTGGGGCGGCGAGGCGAGCGCGCCGCGTGGCCTGGGCGGGCTCACGAACCAGTACGCGGCGATGCCGAGCCTCCATGTGGGCTGGGCGCTGTGGTGCGGGGCGGCCGTGTGGCGGCTGGCGCCGTCCCGGGTGGCGAGGACCCTGGCCGCCGCCTACCCGGTGGCCATCGCCCTGGTGGTGATGGGCACCGCCAACCACTACCTGCTGGACGTGCTGGCCGGGGCCGCCGTCATGGGCGTGGGGGCGCTGCTCGCCCGGCCCTTCCTGCGGCGCACGGACGCTCTCCGCGCTCGCGCGGCGGGCGCCGGAGCGCACGGCGGGCCGCCCGGCGACGCCTACCGCGGGCGGGTGCAGGGCGGCGATGTCAGTGCCGGATGCGAGACTTCCGCAGGTGAACGTTTCCCGCGACAGCCGACCCGCGGCGGCCGCTCCGCAGACGGAGCAGCCGGCGCCGAAACCGAGCCTGCGGCAGCGGCTCACTGAGCTGCGCGGACCCGGGATACGGCCGCGTGCGCTGGATGCCCGCGCGCTGGCCGCGCTGGCGTCCAACCCCGGCTGCCGGCGCCGCGCGCTGCTGGACGGCGCGGGGGTCGACAAGACCGCGCTCGCCCAGGCGCTCGGCTCGCCCGCGAGCTACGGCCAGTCCCGGTTCGCCCTCGCCCGGGGCAACAGCTTCGAGGCGCGGGTCAAGGCCGACGGCGGCGCCGGCCTGCTGCGTCTGCTGCACGACCGCCTGCGGCCCGGCACCCCGGCTCCCGGGGACGGCGAAGTCGCCGTTCCCGACCTGTCGGCGGCCGGCCCCGAGGGCCGCGCGGCCCGTACGGCGCTGGCGCTGCGGGAGGCGACGGCGGACGGCGGCTGGACGCTGCTCGACCACCCGATGCTCGCCGTCGAGGTGGCCGGATCGCCCGCCTACGTGGAGCCGGACGCGGTGGTGGTGCATCCGGACGGCGGCTGGACGGTCGTGGAGATCAAGTCCTTCCCGATGATCGACGGCGTGGCGGACGCCGCCAAGGTGGGCGCGGCGGCACGCCAGGCGGCCGTCTACGTCCTCGCCCTGGAGAAGGTCGCCGGGCACGTCGCGGCCGGGACCGGGCGCCCGGCCGAGGTCCGCGACCGCGTCCTGCTGGTGTGTCCCAAGGACTTCTCCAACCTCCCGACGGCGGCCGCCGTCGACATCCGCAAGCAACTCGCCACCACCAGGCGGCAGCTGGCCCGGCTCACCCGCATCGAGGACATCGCCGCCGCCCTGCCGCCACGGACCACCTTCGACCTGCGGCTCGCCGACGACGGGACGACCGCGACCCGCCCCGCCGAAGAACTCGCCGCGGCCGTCGAGTCGGTCGGCGCGGCCTACGCACCGGAGTGCCTGGCCGCCTGCGAGCTGGCCTTCCACTGCCGCAAGCGCTCCCGCGAGGACGGCGCGGTGGAGTCGCTGGGGCGCAGCGTGCGGGGCGAGTTGGGCGCGCTGCACACGATCGGCGAGGTGCTCACCGCGGCCGCCCCGTGCACCCCGTCCCCCGGCGGCGCCCCCGAAGACCCCGCGGCGGCCGCCCTGCGCCGGGCGGCGGCACTCCGTGCCGAGGCGCTGGCCGCCGCCCCCGTGGCGGGCGGGCCGGCGGCGGGCCCGGTGCGCGATACCGACGGCGCCGGCGCGGCGCACGGACGACAGGAGCCGGGATGCCGCTGATCGAGACGCTGGCCCGGATGGAGGCGGCGGCCGCCGGAGCGGCCCGCCCGCTGGCCACGGTCCGGCACCGCCACCTGTCCGAACACCCGCTGGTCTTCGTGCCGTTGACCACATCGGGCGAGGCCGGCGCGCCCCTGGGCGCCCTGGTCGGCACGGACCGGGAGAAACCGCTGCTGCTGGCCGTGCCGCAGCCGCGCGACCGTGACCTGCGGTTCGCCTTCCTGGCCGAGCTGGCCGATGCCGTACTGCCGTACGTCGACGGCTTCGCCGACGGCATCGAGTGGGAGGAGCGCAAGGAGACCGACCCGGAGACCGGCAAGAAGGTCCCGGTGCAGGTCGAACTGTGCGCGGACGCCCCGCAGTTGATCGTCCCGAGCGGGGCGGGCATCGAATTCGTCCGGCTGATGGGACGGTCGATGCGGTTCCGGCGGACGGCCGAGCAGGATCCGGAGACGCCGTATCCCGCGCCGCCCCATGTGCCGCTGCTGGGACGCTGGTTCACTCATTTCGGTGAGCGTGCCCAGGTGCCGGGATCCTGTCTGCTGCTCTCCATGACGGGCCTGCTGACCCGTCATTGGGCCACCGGCCAGAGCGCGCTGGAGGACCAGCACCTGGGCGCCCTGCTGTCCTGGATCGACCCGCCCCCCGGCGTGTCGGGACGGGCGGCCGCCGAGCGTGCGGAGTCCGCGCGGGACGCCGAAGGCCAGCTGCTGTGCCCGCCCGCGGGCCCCGCCACCGACCCGGCGTTCGACAACCGCCTGCTCGCCCCGGCCATGGCCCGTTACGACGCCGCACTGCCGGGCGCCCACGAGGAGCTGCGCCGGCTCGTCGAGGGACAGCTCCGGCCGACGTGGGACGCCGTCTGGCAGGGCAACGACCTGCTGCGCGCCCTGCCGCCCGGCGCCCGGGTCGCCGACCGCTGGAAGCGTGACCGCTGGTCGTACACCGCGCACCGCGACCGGGTGCGCGCGGGCGAGCCCCCGCAGCCCAAGCGGGACGACGCGGTCACCGCGGCCCGGAAACTGTCCTCCCGGGAGGCCGCTCAGACCCAGCTCGACGCCCAGGAGGCCCTGGACGACCCGCTGGTGATGGCGGCCCGCCGGCTGGCGGGCGAGGCGTTCGCGGGCACGGTCACCGGCGTCGGGATGGCCTACTCCGAGGGCGCGCGGCCGATGCCCCGCCCGCTGGTCACCCTGCGCACGGACGACCGGCCGCAGCTCTCCGAAGGAGCCAAGGTCCATCGCCCGCTGCCCGGCGGAAAGACCCAGCCCGCCGCGTTCGTGGCGTACGACGACCCGGCATCGGGCAGCCTGACGGTGCGTCTCACCGGCGGCATGGGGCGCGGCAAGGTGCCGGAGCCCGGTTCGGTCCCGGAGCCGGGCGAGGCCGTGTGCTGGACCCTGTTCGAGCACGCTCCGCGCGGCGGCCCCGAGCGTCCCGAGCCCGAGGACACCCCCTGGACACACGGCGGCCCGCCCGCCACCGAGCCGTCCGGCGACGCGCCCGACCCGATGACCGCGGAGGACTTCCTGTGACCCGCCCCCCGCACCACGGCACGAAGAAGCCCCGGCAAGCAGGCGGCGCGGAGCCGTCCGGCCCGGCGGCGGCAGCGGCACGGGCGACCGCCGAAATCCTTCAGGACACCCTGCACAGCCCCCGGCCCGGCGTGGTCGTGGACTCGCCTCCGGGCGCCGGGAAGTCCACCCTCGTGGTCCGCGCGGCCCGCGAACTCGCCGCTGCGGGCCGCCCGTTGATGGTCGTCGCACAGACCAACGCGCAGGTCGACGACCTGGTGCTGCGGCTCGCCGAGAAGGACCCCGCGCTGCCCGTCGGCCGGCTGCACAGCAGCGAGGCCGGTTCCTTCGACCCGGCGCTCGCCGAGCTGCCCGAGGTCCGTACGTCCACGAAGATCGCCGACCTGGCGGGGATGGACGTCGTCGTGTCCACCGCCGCGAAGTGGGCCTACACCAAGGTCGACGAGCCGTGGCGGCACGCCATCGTGGACGAGGCGTACCAAATGCGCTCCGACGCACTGCTGTCCGTCGCCGGCCTCTTCGAGCGGGCGCTGTTCGTCGGCGACCCGGGCCAGCTGGACCCGTTCAGCGTGGTCGGCGCCGAGCAGTGGGCAGGGCTTTCCTACGACCCGTCATCGAGCGCGGTGTCCACCCTGCTGGCGCACAATCCCGATCTGCCGCAGCACCGCCTGCCGGTCTCCTGGCGGCTGCCCGCTTCGGCCGCCCGGCTGGTCTCCGACGCGTTCTACCCCTTCACCCGGTTCCGCAGCGGCACGGAGCACGGCGACCGCCGGCTCGCGTTCGGCGTTCCGGGTGACGGCTCCGGTGTGGACCGCGTCCTGGACGAGGCCGCCGAGTCCGGCTGGGGCCTGCTGGAGCTGCCCGCCCGGCACACCCCGCGCACGGACCCGGAAGCCGTCGGCGCGGTGGCGCAGGTGGTGCGCCGGCTGCTGGACCGCGGCGGCGCGGCCACCAGCGAGCGCGGCCCGGATCCCGAGCCGCTCACCGCGGACCGGATCGCGGTCGGCACCGCCCACCGCGACCAGGCGGCCGCGGTCCGTACCGCGCTCGCAGGGCTGGGCGTGACCGGCGTCGCCGTGGATACCGCCAACCGCCTCCAGGGCCGCGAGTTCGACGTCACGGTCGTGCTGCACCCGCTCTCGGGCCGGCCCGACGCCACCGCGTTCCACCTGGAGACCGGCCGGCTGTGCGTGCTCGCCTCCCGCCACCGTCACGCCTGCGTCGTGGTGTGCCGGGCCGGTGTCGCCGAGCTGCTCGACGAGCACCCGTCGACGGAGCCGGTACGGCTGGGCGTCACGGTCAAGTTCCCGGACGGCTGGGAGGCCCACCACGCCGTGCTCTCGCACCTCGCGGAGCACCGGGTGCCCTGGCGCGGCTGACCCGAGTGCCTGCGCGGGTACGCCATGGGGCCCTCTTGCGCGGCGCGGGACAATGGAATGCGGCACTCGACCCTGGAGGTACGTTCATGTCCGAGCCGCGACCGGCTCCCGACCCACGCGGTACGGCACCCGCTCCCCGGCGCCTGAAGCCCGCGCCCCTGCTCTTCGAGCCGCCCGAGGCGACGGCGGATCCCGAGCACTTCTTCGACCTGGAGTCGATGGAGGACCCGCGGGAACTGCTCGGCCGCTCCACCGAGCTGGCCCTGGCCTTCCGCGCCGCGGCCGACCGTGCGACGGAGTACCAGGCGCTGGCCGCCGCCCAGCTCGCCGACCCCAAGCGCTTCGACCGGCTGCCGCTCTCGGCGCTCGCCGAGCGCGCGGAGTGGACCGAGGACTACGCCCGCAAGATGGTCGAGTTCGGCCGGACGCTGATGCGGGACGGCGGCTCGCGTCCGGACGGCGGGGACTGACCGGCGTCGGGCCGCCCAGTTCAGGCCCGGCCGCGCCCGCTCCCGTTCCGCACGTACCGGCGGCCCGTGGTCCTCGACCATGGGCCGTTGGCATATGCGGGGAGGGAACATACTCCTTACCGACCCGTAGTGTCCCGTTTTCCGCCAACCTCCGGTGGCAGTCCCCCGCGGCTCGGTAGACCTGTTCCCATGAGCGACCGGCTGCCCGAACCTTCCCGTATCCCGTTATCCCCGCCTTTCCCGACCGCCTCCTACGTCACGCTCGCCGGAGCCGACTGGCTCGCCTCCGCCAGCCCGCATCCTCACAGCCTGCACACGCTGTGGGCGCAGCGGCCGACCGCTCCGAGCGTGCTGCCCTGCGGCACCGCCTTCGACGTGATCAACGCCCCGGCCCTCTTCGGACGCCGGATGGTCGACCGCCTGTGGACCGACGGTCCCGGCTCGGGCCCGGTGGCCACCCACCACGGCAGGATCCTGCTCTTCGCCGCCCCCGGCACCGCCCACCGGCTGCCCGCGCTCCTCGGCTGGGAGGAGTGGGTACGGGCGGTGCCGCCGCTGCTGTGCCACGGCAGCGGCGACGCGGTGACCATCCCGCCGCTGCACCCCTGCCACGGCCACGGAGCCGACACGACGCCGCCCGCCGCCCGCTGGCTGGTGGCGCCCGACGTCCGCTCCCCGTGGCTGCCGGGGCCCGACGTCCTGCTCTGGGCCTGCGTACGCGCCGCCCGCGCGGAGACCGGCTCCGCGGACGCGGTGGGCGCCCAGGCCACGGCGGAACCGGCCGGCGCCGTCGGCCACCGGTCCCCGGGACACCCGGTCACCGCCCTGACCTCCCGCTGAAGCCTCCGCAGCCCCGGATCGATTTTCGCCCTCCCCGATCCGGGTGCTAAGGTTTTCCCCGTCAGCAGGCGCCGCTAGCTCAGTTGGTTAGAGCAGCTGACTCTTAATCAGCGGGTCCGGGGTTCGAGTCCCTGGCGGCGCACAGACAGACGAAGGCCCCCACTCCGGTGGGGGCCTTCGTCGTATCCGTCAGCGCCGGTCAGCCGCGGGTCAGCTTGACCGTCCAGTCCCCCGCCGCCGTACGTCCTGTGACCTCCACGCGCACCCCGTCCTCGCGGTCGCGCAGGCTCTCCCCCACGCCCAGCGGCGCATCGGCGAGCGGCGGGTGGACGGACGTGCCGCGGCAGGCGGAGGTGCCCGGGTGTCCGTCGATGACCTGCACGGGCCCTGAGCCGGACGCGGTCTCATTGCGTACGCGGTAGACGAGGAGGCCCTCGCGGCACACCGATCTGTCATTGCCGCTCGCGTCGCGGACCTCCATGACCAGTGCGCTGCCGGGGCCGGTACGGACCACCAGGAGCCGTGGCCGACGCTCGTCGCCGGGCTCCATGGGCGCGGACAGCGGCCGCAGGGTGTGCAGGGCGTGCCGGGTCAGCCCGGCACAGTCGATCTGCTTGTCGGTCAGCCAGCCGAGCTTCCACTTGTGCCAGCCGAAGGGGTCGGGAGCCAGGCCGAACTGGCTGCCCATGAGGTCCCAGTCGCCGACGTAGGTGTCCCAGTTGCCCTTGTTGTCCTGCGGCCGGTGATAGAGGTCCGGCAGGTCGAAGACGTGCCCGGTCTCGTGGGCGAGGACGTTGCGGTCCGGCGGGCTCTGCTCGAAGACGGTGACGAACCGCCGCAGGTCCGCGTTGTCCGCCCGCATCGGCTGTTCGAGGTTGACGACCTTGGTGGCGTCCGAGTCGACTCCCGGCGCATCGGGGTCCGCGACGAAGTAGACGATGTCGTAGCGGCTGAAGTCGATGGAGGGGTCAGCGGCGGCGACCGCGTCACGGAGGTAGGCCGAACGCTTGCCGTCCACCCAGTCCCGCTGTATGCCGTAACTGCTGGAGGGGTGCGGCATCCGGATCCACTTCTTGTGGACGTGCGGGCGCAGCCGGAACTTGCCGTAGGAGGCGCGGTCGAAGAAGCGGGAGGTCTCCGGGAAGTAGTCCCGGGAGAGTTCGCCGACGTCGGTGACGGGCCGGGAGTCCGGGAAGGAGAGGAAGATCATCACCGCGTCGAGCGTGCCGCGGGGGCGGGGGTAGGCGTCGTTCCAGGTGTCGACGCCTTCGGAATGGTGCGCGTCGGTGCGCCCCAGGGCACACGAGAGGGTGGCTTCGGATGCGGTGGCCGGACCGGCCACGATCGAGGTCGCTATCAGTGCGCTCAGGGAGGTGACGACGGCGGCGAGGCGTCGCAGTCGTCGGTGGTCCACCCCGTCGGGTGTCCGGGCGGACGGCACATCAGCCTCCAGGGAAGGAAGGGGAACACCTCACCCACCCTGTGGTGATTTAACGCTATTCGTCATGTTTCAAGAGCCAGCGGAGTGAGCGGCGCGTCGCCGCCGGAACGTAACAGAACGTAACAATCGACCATTGGGGCAATGTGCGCGAACAGACGCGAGCAGAATTGGCCGAACTTCCGTCACACGTGCCGATGATCACGGCAGTGTCGCTGGATCGGCCGCTGCGGCAGCCTCTATGATCGCCACACTTTCCAGCGCGAGATCCCCCCTCCATCACGAGACATGCGCCATGCGGGAGCGAGCAGTGAGCGGACACCCCGACAGGACGGGCCGCACGCCCGGAGCGACACTGCCCTCCGTGACGGAGCGTAACGGTACGACCAAAGAATCCGGAGTATGCGCCGACCTGCAGGCCGTCGCCCGCGAGGCCACCGGCGCCCGCGACGTCCCCGAACCGGCCCACGAGAGCCCGGCCGCCTCGTTCGGCGACTACCGCACCGCCTTCCACGCCGCCCGCCTCCCGATGGCCGTACTCGACCGCGAGGGACGGATCCTCACCGCCAATCCCGCCTTCGGTGAACTCCTCGGCACCGACCCCGGACGACTCATCGCGGCCCCCGCGGCCGACCTCGCCGACCTCGGCTCCGACCCGCGGGTGCGGGCCACCTACCGCGAGGTGCTGAGCGGCCGCAGCGACCGGCTGCGCTGCACCCGCCGCCTCAAGCACCCCTCGGGGCACACCCTTTGGGTGGAGATCAGCGTCGAGCCGCTGCCCGGCGGCGAGCGGCTGCTGCTGTCCGTCGCCGACAGCAGCGACCGGCACGACCTGCTCGCCCGGCTGCGGCACCTTCAGATGCACGACCCGGTCACCCGGCTGCCCAACCGCGCGCTGTTCTTCGAGCGACTGTCATCGGCACTGGAATCGGCCTCGGTCGCGCCGACGGGCACCGGCCGCATCGGCCTCTGCTACCTGGACCTCGACGGGTTCAAGGCCGTCAACGACACACTGGGGCACCGCGTGGGTGACCGGCTGCTGAGTGCGGTGGCGCAGCGGCTGACCCACTGCGCCGAGCGCGCGGCGGACCGCGGCCTGGGGGCCGGCCGCGGCCATCTGGTGGCCCGGCTGGGCGGGGACGAATTCGCCCTCCTGGTGGAGGACTCGACGGGAACCGACCAGCTGTCCGAGCTGGCCCAGTGCACGCTCGACGCGCTGCAGCGGCCGTTCGACCTGGCGGGGCAGCGGCTTTCGGTGTCGGCGAGCATCGGCGTCGTGGAGCGGGCCGCGGCCGGCACGACCGCCACCGGCCTGATGCAGGCCGCGGACACCACGCTGTACTGGGCCAAGGAGGACGGCAAGGCCCGCTGGACGCTGTTCGACCCGGAGCGCAACGCCCACCGGATGACCCGGCAGGCGCTCTCCAGCACCCTGCGGCCGGCCGTCGACCGCGGCGAGTTCACCCTGGAGTACCAGCCGCTGGTCGGCCTGGACGACGGCCGCGCCGAGGGCGTCGAGGCGCTGGTGCGCTGGCGGCATCCGCAGTTCGGGATGCTGTCGCCGAATCGGTTCATCGCGCTGGCCGAGGAGAACGGCGCGATCGTCGAACTGGGCCGCTGGGTGCTGGAACAGGCGTGCCGGCAGGCCCGTTCCTGGCAGCTGGAGCGGCCCGGTGCCCGGCCGCTGTTCGTCAGCGTCAACGTCGCCGTACGCCAGGTGTGGGACTCCGATCTGGTCGCGGACGTGGCCGGCATCCTCGCCGCGACCGGGCTGCCGCCCGAGCTGCTCCAGCTGGAGCTGACCGAGTCGGCGGTGATGGGCTCCGCCGGGCGCCCGCTGCAGGCCCTCCAAGCGCTCAGCGACATGGGCGTGCGGATCGCCATCGACGACTTCGGGACCGGCTACTCCAACCTCGCCTACCTCAGCCGCCTCCCCGTCTCGGTCCTCAAGCTCGACGGTTCCTTCGTCCGCGGATTCCGCTCGCAGGAGCATCCCAACCCGGCGGACGAAACGATCGTGGAGGCGCTGGTCGCGCTGGCGCACCGGCTCGGCCTGACGGTCACCGCGGAGTGCGTGGAGAGCGCCGAACAGGCGGCGCGGCTGCGGCGGATCGGCTGCGACACCGGCCAGGGCTGGCTCTACTCCCGGCCGGTGCCGCCCGAGCGGATCGACGCGCTGCTCGACGCCGGCGGCCGCACCGCCGGCTGACCCGCCCACAGTCCTTCGGGGCGGCCCGCGTACGGGTCGCGGCCGGCGCCTCCCCGCGCCCGCCGCGGCCCGCACGCGGATCGCCCCGAAAGCCGGCGGTCAGCCCTGCGGCAGGCCGTAGGCGTCGGCGATCAGTTCGTAGGAGCGCAGCCGTTCGGGGCCGCCGTGCGCATTGGCGGTGATCATCAGCTCGTCGGCGCCGGTCCGCTTCGCGAGGTCGTCCAGGCCCTGCCTGACGGTGTCCGGAGTGCCGTGGATGACGTTGCCGAGCCAGTTGTCGACGAAGTCCCGTTCCGGCGCGCTGAACGGGTACGCCGCCGCCTCATCCGGGCTCGGCACCAGGCCGGGCTGGCCGGTGCGCAGCCGGAGCATGGACAGCGCGCCGGTCATCACCTGCCGGCGGGCCTCCCGCTCGTCGTCGGCGGCCAGCGCGGCGACACCGATCAGGGCGTACGGCTCGGACAGCACGTCCGACGGGCGGAACGAGGCACGGTAGAGGTCGAGCGCGGGGACGGTGTTGGCGGCCGAGAAGTGGTGCGCGAAGGCGAACGGCAGGCCGAGCGAACCGGCCAGGCGGGCGCTGAAGCCGGAGGAGCCGAGCAGCCACAGCGGCGGCCGGTGCGGCGACTGCACGCCGCCGGGCGAGGTGGCCTGGACCGGTCCCGGCACCGCGTGGATGCGCGCGTACGGATGCCCGTCGGGGAAGCTGTCGTCCAGGAAGCGGGTCAACTCGGCGAGCTGCTGGGGGAAGTCGTCCGCGCCCTCGTGCAGTCGCTCGGTGCGGCGCAGGGCCGCGGCGGTGGCGCCGTCGGTGCCAGGGGCCCGCCCGAGTCCGAGGTCGACGCGGCCCGGGGCCATCGCCTCCAGGGTGCCGAACTGCTCGGCGATGACCAGCGGCGCGTGGTTGGGCAGCATGACGCCGCCGGAGCCGAGCCGGATGGACGCGGTGTGCGCGGCGAGGTGGGCCAGCAGCACGGCGGGCGAGGAGGACGCGACGCCGGGCATGGAGTGGTGCTCGGCGACCCAGTACCGGTGGAAGCCGCGGCGTTCGGCCGTACGGGCGATGCCGACGGCGGTCCGTACGGCATCGGCCGCGGTGTTGCCCGCGCCGACCGTCACCAGGTCGAGTACGGACAGGGGGACCGGCGCGGTGCCCCTGGCCGCGCCACGGATCTCATCACCGGTGTCCCGGATCTCGTCGTTGGTGCCGCTCACGGGCGGATCCTCCTCGCGTCGCTGGTCTGCGGGAAGGATAACCGGAGCAGTTCTCCGGTTATTCCCGTGCGGTCGTACGGGATGCGCCAGGATGCGTCCGGTGGGTGGCCGCGACGCCACGGCGACCCACCGGACACGCCCTACAGCTCCTGCGGCGCGCTGCGGGCGAAAAGGGTGCCGAGGGCGGGGCGGGCGAGCGGGCGGTCGAGGAGGCGCAGGCCCTCCCAGACGGTGACCTGATTGGCGGTGAGCACCGGCTTGCCCAGCTCGGCTTCGAGGGCCGGCAGGTGGGCGGCGGTGTGCAGGGCGGTGTCCGGCAGCAGTACCGCTTCGGCGTCGGGATGGTCGCCCGCCCTGGCCAGTGCCAGCACCTCGTCCCGGCCCCAGGTGCCGACCTCGGCGGCCGTGATGATGCCGCTGCCGCGGGTCGAGACGACCTCCGTGCCGGCGGATTTCAGAAAGGCGTGGAAGTGGTCGGCCACGTCGGCCGGATAGGTGGCGGCAATCGCGACGCGACGGGCGCCGAGCGCACGGACGGCGTGCGCGAAGGCGAAGGAGGTGCTGGACGCGGGCAGCTGGGCGGCCACCGACAGCTCGCGGACCTGTTCGTGGGCGCCTTCCCAGCCGAAGACGAAGCTGGCGCTCGTACAGGCCCAGACGACGGCTTCGGCGCCGCGCTCCTTCAGCTCGGCCACCCCGGCGGCGAGCCGGGCCGCCGAGCCCATCTCCAGCAGCGCGTCCACCCGGTGGGCGTCCTCGCCGATGTCGGTGTGCACCAGCGGCAGCCGGATGCCGCCCCCGAGCAACGAAGCGAGCCGGGGATAGTCGTCCTCGGCGGAGTGGCCGGGGTAGAGGAAGCCAACCGATGCCATGCAGCTCTCCCTTGCGCGTACGGATGCGGGTACAGGAGGCGCGGCCGCCGCCCGCGAAGTGCGGGGACCGGCCGCGCCGGGGGTGCCGCCGGGTGGTGCCCGGCGGTCGCCGGGCACCGGCTGCTCAGACCGGCGGCTTCGGCCTGAGTTCGTCCGGTGGTTCGCCGGTCTCGCCCGGGTCGGTCTCGGGGGCGAGCGGCGGGCCCGCGAAGGCGGCTTCGGGCGTGCCCGCCGGGCGCCGATCGGGCGGCACGTCGGATCCGGACATCGCGGCGGGACCGCTCCGCGCCACCGGATCCAGCAGTGCCTGGTAGGGGCCTACCGCTTGGGCGCCGATGGCCCGCAGGGCGGCCCACATCGTGACCTGGTTGGCGGACAGCACCGGCATCCGCAGCTCGGCCTCCAGCTGCGGGATGACGTCGTAGGTCGGCAGGTTCGTGCAGCTGATGAACAGTGCGTCGGCTGCGCCCACCACGGCCGCTCGGGCCATGTCGACGACGTCGCGGTACGGCACTTTCCAGATGTGCCGGGTCAGCCCGAGGTAGGCGCGGCCGGTGACCGTGACACCGGCCTCGCCGAGGAAGTCCTCCAGAGAGTCGGTGACCGATTTCGTGTAGGGCGTCACCACGGCAATGCGCCACGCGCCGATCTCGTGCAGCGCTTCGATGAGCGCGCCCGATGTGGTGAGGGAGGGGACCTCCCCCGCCTGGGCCATGGCGGTCGTCATGGCCCGCTCGCCCGCCATTCCTCCGACGAAGCTGCCGGAAGTGCAGGCATAGGAGATGACCTGCGGGGACACCGCGCACAGCGCCTGCACGGCGGAGCGCAGCGTTTCGTGCTCGCTGACCAGACGGGCCAGGTCGAGGCTGACCTCGACGGGCACGAAAGGAGTACGGGTGAGGTGGAGGGACACGTCGTCGGGCACCCAGCGCCACAGCTCGCGGTCGAGTGCGAAGTCGAAGGGCGCTACGACACCCACGCCGAGCTGGGGCTGTGGGCCACCGAGAAATGAGACGTCCATGAAGGCCCCTAGAAGAACGAAGGGCTGGATTGGCCAGGCCATGACCAGGGGGGTTTTGGAGCAGCCGGTATAAGCCGGGACGTCGGAACAGAGCCGTTGTTGACACGGTAGATACGACTTCTTAGCGTGGTCAATCCTCGCATCTCAGGCATCTGTCGGCGCCCCCTTCAGTAAAGGGGACTCACGTTTCAGAACGGTTGCAGGCCCATGTCCGAAAACACCGTCCTTGTCCTAGGTTCTGACCCGCCGCCGAAGCTGGACCGGCTCACCGGCCGGGCCCGGGTGATCCACGCCGACGAGACCACTCTCGCGGACCTACTCCCTTCCGCCGACGTGCTGTTGGCCTGGGATTTCACTTCCGACGCGATCCGCAAGGCGTGGCCGGAACAGGGCCCGCACCCCCGCTGGGTCCACACCGCTAGCGCCGGCGTGGACCGGCTGCTGTGCCCCGCGCTGATCGCCGACGACACCCTCGTGACCAATGCCCGCGGCGTCTTCGAGCAGCCGATCGCCGAATACGTCGCCGGCCTCGTCCTGGCCATGGCCAAAGATTTCTACGGAAGTTGGGAGCTCCAGCGGCAGCGGCGCTGGCGGCACCGCGAGACGCTGCGGCTGGCCGGCAGCCGGGCCGTCGTGGTGGGTTCGGGCCCGATCGGCCGGGCCATCGGCAGCACGCTCATGGCACTGGGTGTCCACGTCGATCTGGTGGGCCGCAGGGAGCGGACCGGCGATCCGGAGTTCGGCACGGTGTACGCGTCCGACGCGCTGCATCCGCTGCTGGGCCAGGCGGACTGGGTGGTGTGCGCGGCGCCGCTGACCGACGCCACCCGCGGCCTCTTCGACCGGCGGGCGTTCGCCCTGATGCGGCCGCAGACCCGCTTCATCAACGTCGGGCGCGGCCCGCTGGTGGTCGAGGACGCGTTGATCGCCGCGCTGCGCGAGTGGCGGATCGCGGCGGCCGCGCTGGACGTCTTCGAGGAGGAGCCGCTGGCGTCCGACAGCCCGCTGTGGGACGTGCCGCACCTGATCGTCTCGCCGCACATGAGCGGTGACACCCTGGGCTGGCGGGACGCGCTCGCCGAGCAGTTCCAGGACAATTTCGACCGGTGGTCGGCCGGCGAACCGCTGCGCAATCTCGTCGACAAGCGGCTCGGTTACGTCCCGGTGCGATAGCCGCTCCGGCGCCTCCCCCCTCCCCGCCCCGTCCCCACCGCTAGCCCCGCACCCGGCCGCCGCCCCGCCTCGGGGCGGCCCATCGCACGGAGGACGCCATGACCGAACCGACCCAGCTCGCCGACCTCTCCGCCCAGCGGCTCACGGCCGGTTACGCCGCCGGCGAGTTCTCCCCCGTCGACGCCACCCGGGAGGCGCTGGAGCGGGCCGAGGCCGCCCGGTCCCGGACGAACGCGTTCACCCGGATCGACGGCGACGAGGCGCTGGCCGAGGCCAGGGCGTCGGAGGAACGCTGGCGGTCCGGGCAGCCGGCCGGTCCGGTGGACGGGGTGCCGACGACCGTCAAGGACCTGCTCCTGACCCACGGCCGCCCCACGCTCCGCGGCTCGCTGACCATCAGGCCCGAGGACGCGGCCTGGGACGAGGACGCGCCCGCGGTGGCCCGGATGCGCGAGTCGGGCGCGGTGTTCCTCGGCAAGACGACCACGCCGGAGTTCGGCTGGAAGGGTGTGACGGACAGTCCGCGGCACGGGGTGACAGGCAATCCGTACGACCCGGGGCGCACCTCGGGCGGCTCCAGCGGCGGCAGCGCGGCGGCGGTCGCGCTGGGCGCGGGGCCGCTCAGCCTGGGGACGGACGGCGGCGGATCGGTCCGTATCCCGGCGTCGTTCTGCGGGATCTTCGCGCTCAAGGCGACGTACGGGCGGGTGCCGCTGTATCCGGCGAGCCCGTTCGGGACGCTGTCGCACGTCGGGCCGATGGCGCGGGACGCGGCGGACGCGGCGCTGCTGATGGACGTGATCAGCGGCCCGGACTGGCGCGACTGGTCGCAGCTCGGACCGGCCGCCGGCTCCTTCCGGGAGGCGCTGGCCGGTCCGGTCTCCGGGCTGCGGGTGGCGTACAGTCCGGCGCTCGGCTGGGACGTGCCGGTGGCGCCGGACGTCGCGGCGGCGGTGCGGTCGGCGGTGGAGACGCTGTCGGCGCTCGGCGCGTACGTCGAGGAGATCGATCCGGGGATCGAGGATCCGGTGGAGGCGTTCCACACGCTGTGGTTCAGCGGCGCGGCGCGGGTGGTGGAGCACCTGGACGCGGCGGCCCGTGAGCTGCTGGATCCGGGGCTGCGGGAGATCTGCGCGCAGGGCGAGCGGTACAGCGCGCTGGACTATCTGGCGGCGGTGGACACCAGGATGGCGCTCGGCAAGGCGATGGGCCGCTTCCACAGCGCCTACGACCTGCTGGTGACGCCGACCGAGCCGATCACGGCGTTCGAGGCGGGGGCCGAGGTGCCCGCGGGTTCGGGGCACACCCGCTGGACCGGCTGGACGCCGTTCACCTACCCGTTCAACATGACGCAGCAGCCCGCCGCGACCGTGCCCTGCGGTCTGGACGGCGACGGGCTGCCGATCGGGGTGCAGCTGGTCGGCGCGCGGCACGCGGACGCGCTGGTGCTGCGCGCCGCGCACGCCCTCTACACGGCGGGAGTGGCCGACATCCCTAGGCCCGGCGGAAGTTGAGGGTCTCGCCGAGCGCGCCGGCCCGCCAGAGGTCCTGGCAGGCGTCGGCCATCCGGTCGAGACCTTCCACGACGGAGCCCCAGACGATGCCGGGCACCCAGCCCGCGTCGCCGTTGATCAGGAGGTTGTTGCGCTCGTAGAAGAGCGCGAGGTCGACGACGGTGGCGCGGCCCTGGTGCCCGGCCTCGGACTCGTAGCCGTAGGAGGCGGTGCCCAACTGGGTGTCGCTGAAGGTGAAGTAGCACAGGTCGCCGGGGATCGGCGTGATGGTGGGGTTCTCCAGCGGCGGCTCCTGCGGGGCGAACGGCGGGACCAGGGCGTAGATCTCGTTGCGGGCGTACTTGGCGTGGTAGACGTCGCCGCCGAGCGGCAGGGCGTCCCAGACGGCTTTGCAGGTGATCGGCGCCTGCGCGTCGAGCAGCTTCGCGGTGCAGCTCACGCCCCGCTTGTCCAGCGAGATTTCGATGAATCGGTCGGCCATGTGGCCTCCTGTCGGTCCTCTGCGGTCTCTTGCCGGTCTTTTCCGGGCGCGCGCCGTGAGCGCCCTGCGTGTCCGGTTCCTGGGTATCCCGGTGTGGGGCTCCGGGCCGGTACCGGCGGGCCGCCCGAAACGGTGAATTCCGTGACACCCGTACGGAACAGCATCACCACTGGGCCCCACCGTCACACATATGCGCCAACCCCCCATGGCGTTCCAGGGGTTACACATCCGGCACCCGCACCGTAAGCACTCATGCCGGACTTCCGCCACACTTCCGCAACGCTTTCCGCGGGGCCGGAAATGATCTGCATATTTTCGTCAACTCCGGGTAGCCGCGCGCCCATGGCACCACCACAGGGGAACGATTCAGGCAAGAGTGTCAGAGGAATCAGCCGCCGCTCACTGCTGACAGGAGCGGCGATTCTGGGTGCGGCAGGCGCGTTGGGTGCGACCGCGGGGTGCTCCCGCGTCGACGTCACCGGCGCGACGGACGGGGGACATCTGCTCGACGAGCTGCGGGAAAAGAACACCGTACGCATGGGGATTGCCAGTGAGCCGCCCTATGCGTCCATCAACAAAAAGGGCGAACTGACCGGCGAGGCACCGGCGGTGGCCGGCGCGATCTTCAAAAAGCTGGGTATTGCCCATTTCGAACCGGTGCCGGTCGAATTCGGCGCGCTCGTGCCGGGGCTGCATTCCTTCCAGTACGACGTGATCGTCGCGGGAATGTTCATCAACAAAGCCCGCTGCCAGGCCGTCCTCTTCTCCGATCCGGACTACGAATCGAAGGACGGATTCCTGGTTCCCAAGGGAAATCCGCACCGCATCACTTCCTACCGGGACGTCGCCGAGGGCGGCTTCCGCATGGGCTCCGGAATCGGCTACGCGGAGATCGAGTACGCGATCGGCAACGGCGTGCAGAAAAGCGCCATTCAGACCTACGGCGACCAGATCGCCGGCATGGAGGCGCTGGAGGCCGACCGGATCGACTGCTTCGCGGGCACCGCGCTGACGATGATCGAGGCGCTGAAGGCCGGGCACCACCCGAAGGTGGACATGACGGAGCCGTTCACCCCGGAGGTCAAGGGCGAACGGAAGCGGGACGGCGGCGGTTACGGCTTCCGGACCGGCGAGACGAACCTGCGCGACGCGTTCAACCGCGAGCTGCACGCGATGAAGAGGAGCGGCGAACTCCTGCGTATCGCCGAGCCGTTCGGCTTCACCAAGGAGTTCATGACCGATCTGACCGCGAAGGAGCTGTGCAGCCGGTGACCGGAGCACTGTGGGAACTCTTCTTCCAAGGCGTGTGGATCACCGTCCAGTTGATGGTCTACAGCGCGGCGCTGGCCGCCGCCGTTGCGTTCGGCATCGGCATGGCGCGCACCTCGCGCTTCTGGATCGTCCGCTTCCTCTCCGGCACCTACATGGAGATCTTCCGCGGCACGTCGGCGCTGGTCCTGATGTTCTGGCTGTTCTTCGCCCTGCCGCTGCTCGGCTGGCAGCTGGCCGGCGTCTGGGCGGGCACCCTCGCCCTCGGCCTGTCCTACGGCGCGTACGGTTCGGAGGTCGTGCGCGGCGCCCTGCAGGCCGTCGCCCCCGCGCAGCGCGAGGCGGCCATCGCCCTGAGCTTCTCGCCCTGGCAGCGGATGCGGAAGGTGATCCTCCCGCAGGCCGTGCCCGAGATGCTGCCGCCGTTCAACAACCTGCTGATCGAGCTGCTCAAGTGCACCGCGCTGGCGTCGCTGCTGTCCATCGGCGAGCTGACGTTCCAGGCGAAGCTGGCGCGGCTGTCCACCGGCCAGAGTGCCCAGGTCTACGGCATCATCCTCGTCCTCTACTTCGTCATCGCCTTCGCGGTGACCCGGATCATGCGCCTGCTGGAGCGGCGGGCCAAGGCGTCCGTCGGCCGCGCTCCGGAGCCGTCCGCCGGCCGGCTCTTCCGCAAGCCGTCCGCCGCCGGCCGTGAGGCGCTGACCACCGGAGGGGGAAGGCCGTGAACACCTGGTCATGGGGGTACGTCGGCGACATCCTGCCCGACCTGCTCAAGGGGCTGTGGATCACCGTCCAGGCGACCCTGTACGGCTCGCTGGTGTCCTTCGCGCTCGGTCTCGTGTGGGCGCTGGCCCTGCGTTCGCCGAGCCGCCGGCTGACCTGGCCGGTCAGCATCGTCGTCGAATTCATCCGCAACACCCCGCTGTTGGTGCAGCTGTTCTTCCTGTTCTTCGTGCTGCCCGGATGGGGGCTCACCTTCCCTCCGCTGGCCACCGGCGTCATCGGACTCGGCCTGCACTACTCGACGTTCACCGCGGAGGTCTACCGGGCCGGCATCGACGGCGTGCCCGCCGGCCAGTGGGAGGCGGCGACCGCGCTGAGCCTGCCGCGCCGGCGCACCTGGAGCGCGGTGATCCTGCCGCAGGCGTTCCGCCGGGTGGTCCCCGTGCTCGGCAACTACGTCATCGCCATGTTCAAGGACACGCCGATGCTGGCCGCCATCACGGTGGGCGACATGCTCTTCCAGGCCAACAGCATCAGCGCCGCCACCTTCGACTACATGGAGCCGATCACCGTCGTCGGCGTCCTGTTCATCGTGATCTCGTACCCCACTTCCCTCCTCCTGCGAGCCCTGGAGCGCCGTCTTGTCCGCTGACCCGAACCTCCCCGAAGAGACCGCCAACCCGGCGGTGGACGGTACCGAGTTGATCCGCTTCGACCACGTCACCAAGCGGTTCGGGGCCCACACGGTCCTGGACTCGCTGGACTTCACGGTCTCGTCGGGCAAGCACGTGACGCTGATAGGCCCGTCCGGATCCGGCAAGACGACGATCCTGCGGCTGCTGATGACCCTGCTGACGCCGGACGAGGGCACCATCAAGGTCGGCGGCGACTACCTCACGCACGAGGAGAAGGGCGGCAGGCTCGTGCCGGCCGGCGAGAAGCACACCCGCGAGGTGCGCAAGAACATCGGCATGGTCTTCCAGCAGTTCAACCTCTTTCCCAACATGAAGGTGCTGCGCAACATCACCGAAGCCCCGGTGCACGTGCTGGGGCTCGGCAAGGAGGCGGCCGAGGAGCGGGCCCGCGGCCTCCTCGACCTCGTCGGCCTCACCGACCACGTCGACAAGTACCCGACGCAGCTCTCCGGCGGCCAGCAGCAGCGGGTGGCCATCGCGCGGGCCCTGGCGATGCGCCCGCAGGTGCTGCTGCTGGACGAGGTGACGTCGGCGCTGGACCCGGAGTTGGTGGCAGGCGTACTGGACGTGCTGCGGGACATCGCCCACACCACGGACATCACGATGCTCTGCGTCACCCACGAGATGAACTTCGCGCGGGACATCTCGGACGACGTGCTGATGTTCGACGCGGGCCGGGTCATCGAATCCGGTACACCGGAGAAGATCTTCACCGAACCGGAGCACGAGCGCACCCGGGAGTTCCTGAGCGCGGTGCTCTGAAGCGGTGCGGTAACGGACGTCCCACGGAGCCCGGCCCTTCCCGGGCCGGGCTCCGCCGCGTGCACCGGGGCGCGCGAGGGGCCCGTGCCCGGGGGTGCCGATGCCGTACGTGCACTGGCGCGCGGGCGTGCACCGGGGCGCATTACTGTGCCTGCGGCATATGCCAGCGCGGTGCGGCCCTGGACAGGCGCATGCCGGCCCATGCTTTTCGGTCAAGACCCCCTCCACCGAGGGCCGTTGGCCGCTATCGTGGTACGAGCCCCGCTGTCCGGGAGCGTTCGGTCCCCGCCGTTCGCGCCTGCGGACGACGGTCACTACGCAAGCGGTACCAACCTGCTAGGGGGACACCGTGGCGCTGAAGCCCGAGCCGACCGCGCCGTTCCATTCGGTGCAATACGCCCTTCGCGTGCTCGAAACCATCTCCCGGCACGCCAGTGGCGTGACCGACGTCCAGATCGCCCGCGAGACCGGCCTGCCCACCGGCCATCTCGCCCACCTGCTGTCGATGCTGCAGCGCGAGCGCTACATCGAGCAGGTCGCCGACGGGGCGTACGTCGTCGGCGAATCGCTCCTTCTGCTGGGTACCGGCGGCGACCGCGACCAGGCACTCCGGGACAAGCTGCAGATCACCCTCGACGAGCTGCGGGACTCGGTCGGTGCCGCGGTCTACATCAGCCGCTACATCGACGGCGAGGTCCGGATCCTGCACTACGCCGACGGACCGCTCGCTCCCAAGGTCAACGAGTGGGCGGAGTTCCGGCGCACGGCGCACGCCAGCGCGGTCGGCAAGTGCCTGCTGGCGCAGCTGGACCACGACGGCCGCAAGGACCACCTCTCCCGACACAAGACCGCCCGGCTCACCTCCCGGACGATCACCAACGAGCGGATCCTGCTGCACAAGCTCGACAGCCAGCCGCCGACGGTCCCCGTCCTCGACCTCCAGGAATACGCCGTCGGCACGGTCTGCGCCGCCGTGCCGATCACCGCCGGATCGACCGTCGGCTGCCTCGCCCTGTCGATGCCGCTGGAGCACGCGCACCGCCTGCGGCAGGCCGCCGATGCCCTCAACCGCAGGGCCGCCCCGGTGCTGCTCTCGCTCGCGCTCTGATCCCGCGGGCCCGGTCACGACGCCGCCCGGCCACGGGGCGGGCGGCTTCGTGCCGCTCGCACCCCGTACGCATCCGGCCCCCGGTCCGCAGATGGTTCGGAGCACCCGCCGGGACCGGGTAGTATTTCTTTCGTCAGCGCGCGCCGCTAGCTCAGTTGGTTAGAGCAGCTGACTCTTAATCAGCGGGTCCGGGGTTCGAGTCCCTGGCGGCGCACCTGTGAAGTGGGCGTTCTCGGTTTTCCGGGAGCGCCCACTTCGGCGTTCCGGCACGGCCGGAGCGCTCAGCCGTCCAGCAGGTGGTTCCGCTCGCGGTCCCGGTAGAGCGCCAGCAGTGCGGCCCGGTCCGCCGTGTCGAACGGCCGGTATCCGGACCCGGCCGGCCCCGCCTCCAGTGGCGTCCACCACACCGGGTCCACGCAGCGGAAACCGGACCGCCGGAGCACTACCCGGTGCACCTTGCCGGTCGCGGTGACCGGCAGCTCCGCCATGGCGCGGACGAAGCGCGGCGCCATCTTCGTGCCCAGGTCGGGCTGGGCGGCGAGGAATGCCGCGAAGTCCTCCGGGTCGAATGCTGCGGGGGCGGGCAGCGCGACGGCGGCCATCACCTGGTCCCCGGCGACCGGGTCGGGCACGGCGTAGACCGCGACGCCGCGGGCCGGCTCGTACCGGGACAGGATGTTCTCGATCATCGCGGCGGCCAGATTCTCGCTGTCGACGCGCAGCCGGTCGTCCGTGCGGCCCGCGAAGTGGAAGAAGCCCGCAGCGTCCCGGAAGAAGAGGTCGCCGGTCCAGTACCAGCCGGCGCCGGGACGCGTACCGGATCCGGCGCGGGTGCGGGCGGCGGTGGCCTCGGGGTTGCGCCAGTAGCCCTCGAAGGCGCTGCGGCCGCGGTTGACGAGTTCGCCGATGGCCGCCTCGCCGTTCAGCAGCCGGCCGTCCCGGTCCAGCCGGGCGCGCGGCAGCTCGGCGCCGGTTTCCCGGTCGACGACGGCGAGATCGTCCCCGGGCGCGGCCCGTCCGATCGCGCCGGGCGGGGTGCCGGGCGAGCGCTGGAGCGCGGCGCCGCCCTCGGACGAGCCGTATCCCTCGACGAGCCGGACGCCGAACCGCTCGGCGAAGCGGGCCGCGTCGACGGCGCCCGCCTCCGTACCGAAGCCGGCCCGGAGCGTGTGGTCGCGGTCGTCGGGGCCCGGCGGGGTGGCGAGGAGGTACTGGACGGCGCGGCCGACGTAGGTGAAGTAGGTGGCGCGGTAGCGGCGGACGTCGGGGAGGAAGGCGGAGGCCGAAAACCGTCGGCGCAGGGCGACGGCCGCCCCGCCCGCGAGCGCCGGTGCCCAGCCGGCGAACACCGCGTTCCCGTGGAACATCGGCATGCAGAGGTAGTGCACGTCGTCCCGGCACACCGTGAAGTACCGGGCGAGCGCGTGCCCCGCGGCGGCCAGCCTGCCTTGGGTGCACAGGGCGGCCTTGGGGGCGCCGGTCGATCCCGAGGTGAAGGAGAGCAGCAGCCGGGACGCGGGCGCCGGCACGCCGATCCGCGCCTCTCCGGGGCGGGCGGCGGCGTACGGCTCCAGCCGGGACCGGTAGGCCGGGTCGTCGACGACCAGGATCCGCTCCGGCGGAAGGGGCAGTTCCAGGCCGTCGAGCAGTGGGAGGTGGGCGCGCTCGGTGATCAGCAGCGCGCAGCCGGTGTGGACGATGTCGCGGGCCAGTTCGGGCCCGCGGCGGGTGGGGTTGATGCCGACGACCGCGGCCCCGGCGAGCGCCGCCGCGCTGATCCAGAGCGGGTATTCGGGGACGTTGTCGAGCAGCACCCCGACGTGCGGCTCCGCGCCGCGCGGCAGCAGGTCGCACAGCAGCGCCGCCCGCGCGGCGGCCCCGGCGGCGAGCTGGTGATGCGTGAGGTCGCCTTCCGCCGAGCGCACTCCGACACGGTGGTCGCCCCACTGTGCCGTCACGAGCGCGGCCACGGTGGCGGGGGCCGTTGCGGTGTCCGCGGTGCGGCCGAACTCCCCGTTGTCCTCGGTGCCGTTGGCTGCCATGCGGCCGGAGGATAGTTGACTGTGCGTCAGATGTGGAGGGGTGCCGGGTGTCCGCGCTCAGGTCCGCCCGCGGCGCGTGGGTGCCTGGCCTCCGGATGCTCGGACCGGCCCGGCCCGCGAACCCGCAAGGTGAGGACTTGCGGGCCGGGGACGCACGGGGCCGGGCGCGGGGCCGGCGGTTCCGGAGGCCAGGCGGTCAGGGGCCGTGGGCGGGCAGGGTACGCGCGCCTGCCGGCCGGGCCCGGGTCAGGTGAGGTCGACGTCCGAGCAGGCGTAGAACGCGTTGCCCGTGTCGGCGATGTTCCAGACGCCCAGGATGATGTGGTGGCCGGCCTTCTGCGTCGGGACGGTGCCCTGGTGCTGCACCGTCGCGTCCGGCTGCTTGCCGCCCATCGGCACCGTCATGAACGGCTGGGGCTCCAGGTCGGCGCGGGTCAGCGGCTTGCTCGGGTCGTAGCTGTCCTTGGTGATGAAGTACTCGAAGTCCGTGGTGGCATGACGGGCGGTCAGCCGCCAGGTGAAGGTGTATCCCTGCCCGGCGGACAGCTTGGTCGCCGGCCACTTGCCGCCGCGCGGGTCGTCCAGCTCGCCGAATCCTTCGTTGCCGCCGGAGCAGATCTTGCCGTCGGCGGGACCGGCGGCGGGGAAGCCCTTGGGGCCCTCGACGCTCTGGGGTTCGTAGGCAATCGCGCCGCAGTCCTTGACCGTGCCATTGGCGCAGAGCGCCTGGCGGCTGGGGGGTGCATCGCTGTAGCCGTGGCTGGACGCGCTGGTGGTGGCCAACAGGGAGGCGCCGACAACGCCGAGCCCGATCACGGCAGCACTGATCCTTTTGCGCATGCTTCGCTCCTGACGAACGTGGGGTGTTTCATCAGCGGGGGGGGAAGTGCGGTCTAGACCAACGGGAGACTAACTACGGGTGCTGGACATGTCCAGACCAATAACAACCGGACTTCCGGCTTCCGGAACGAGGCATGGGCGGGCCACCGGCAGTCCGCCGGCGACCCGCGTCTTTCCCCCCTGGCCGCCTCACGCCCTCATCAGGCAGCGGCGGCGAGGTCTCCCGAACCGGGCCGGGCGGCCGTGTGCACCAGGGTCGTGTACGTGCGCCGCAGCGCGATCAGCGACTCCTGCGCCTCGCGGTAGACGGCGGCATCCGGGCCGCCACGGTGGGCAAGGGTGCGGACCGGTGCGCAGTGCCGGTCCATGGCGCCGAGCCAGGCGCGGTGATGGGTGGGCAGGTGACGGCGGACCGACTGCCGCCCGCCCTCGCCGGTACGCCGCCCGCCGACGCCGAGCACCGCGTCCGCCGCCTGGAGCACGGGCGGCTCCAGGGCACCCTGGGCGGCCAGCGCGCCGAGCACCGCGCTCTGCTGCGCGGTCGCCGGAGCCGCCGCCAACTCCACGATTTCCTCCTGGAGTTGGGCCCGAAGCGCATGCTGGATGCGGACCAGGCGGCGGAGCGCGGTCGGGGTGGAGGAGTCGTCGGGCGACCGGCCTGCGAGGGTTTCGGCGAGCCGGAAGAGCCAGATGCCGTGCGCTTCGAGCCGCGTCACGGCCAGCATCAGCCGGTCGAGACGGCAGAGCGGCTGGCCTTCCGGCGCCCAGCGGACGATCGGCACCAGCTGTTCGGTACGGGCCAGTTGATCGATCGGCAGGTGCCGGCGCGGCTTGCGCTCCGGGGCCCAGTTGTGCAGCGACAGGGTGGGCAGCGCGACGAACTGGTCGTGGTCGATGCGGTGCGCAATCGCGGCCCACAGGTCGAGAAACGCCCCGTCGGCGGCCTGCCGCGCGGCCGGCGCCTGCGGGTCGAGCCCGTTCCAGCCGCAGGCCACCGCGATCACCGCGATCCGCATCGCCGCGGCCTCGGCGTTGCGCGGCGACAGACGCGAGACGCGCTGCCGCAGGGCGGCCAGTTCACCGGTGTGGCCGGCCCGTTCGACAACCGCGACGGCCGCCTCGCGGCCGGGGGCGACGGCCACCGCGCGCGCCGTCGCGTCCAGCCGCGTCCAGGTGCCGATCATGCTGCGCACCGGCGGCCGCTCCGGCAGGAAGCCGTGCGCCCGCGGGTCGTGCGCCCGTGCGTCGGCGGCCCGTTGGTCCGCGGCCGCGTCCGGCAGATCCGGGTGGCCGGAATCGGACTGCTGCCCCGGGTGGCCGCTCACGCCCTCGTGCCCGGCCTGCCGCTGCTCGGGCACGTACGCATGGCCTCCTTCGCGCGTGGCTGGCGATTGCGGGGCCGTGCGCTGCGCGGGCGGCGTCGGCAGCCTGCGCTGCGCCGCCCGCGTGCCGGGGCCGGGGTCGGTCGTGGTGGTCATGGTCGTCATCAGCACTTCCCCGCGAACAGCCGAGCCAGGTGGGTGTCCATATCCAGATAGCGGTGCTCGTGGCCGGGTGGCACGATCGCAACCGTCTGTTCCAGCCATGCGGCCAGTTCCCCCGTGCGCACCGACAGTTCACAGACGGCGTCGTCGGTGAACAGCTCGATGTGGATCCGGCGCTGCCCGTCCGTCTCACGGAAGGGCCACACCCGTACGTCCCCCTCGCCTTCCTCGCCGCGCAGCCCGCCCAGCAGCAGCTCACGGCCGAACAGCCACGTCGCGACCGTGGCGCCGCGGCTGAGGAACGCGACCTCGACCTCGTAGGGCCGGTCACTGCGGTAGCTGAACGTGCCGGTCACCGGAAGGGCGTCTTCCGGGCCGAGGACGAGCTGCATCTCAAGGGTGCGCTTGGCTGTCGACACCATGACGATCAACCTTTCCGAGGGGGGACGGTCCCGGCGGACCCGAGTTCGGGGTGCGCGTCTTAGCAGACGTGACCCAGAGGGGCAGGGTTGCAACAGTCGGGGCAGGAGTGACGGACACCATCGCGAACGCGGTCCTTACCGGCACGGCGGCCACGGCCCCCGCCGGCCCGCGGGCGCCTGCGGCGCGGCCCTGCACTGGCATTCCCGCTTCCCTCCGTCCGCGTTCCGCTCTTCTCTCGCCTCGGCACTCGCTTCAGCCTCGCAACTGGCGGGCGATATCGCATGTTGACGGGGCAACTGATGATCTAGCGCACCGAACTCGATCTTCACAGACCAATTCGGGGCAACCCATCAGTCGAAGGTCCCGAGATCACAGGACTTTCGCCCGCATCGGACGGGAATTCCGTGCGCTAGGAGACGACGCCATTTCCCGGCGCCACCCCTCGCGCCGAATCCCGCGCCCCTCCCCCGGACCGCTTCCTCACGCCACTCCTTCACGCCACTTCCTCGCGTACGGAAACCCGCAAAGACCGACCGTGTGACACGTATCACCGGCCTTCTGTGCGTGAAGCGGCGGCCGGACGACCAAAGGCGGTCGGAAGCACTCCGGGCATTCGTGTAAAGTTCTTCAGGTCAGCGCGCGCCGCTAGCTCAGTTGGTTAGAGCAGCTGACTCTTAATCAGCGGGTCCGGGGTTCGAGTCCCTGGCGGCGCACGTAGGACTGAGGCCCCTCGCCATGCGGGGGGCCTCAGTCGTTCCCGGGCGATCCCGGTGCGCGGGCGCTCAGCCCGCTGCCGGGCGGCCCGGTGCGTACCCGCTCAGGTAGGCGGAGACCACCACGTCCGCCGGGCCGCCGTCCCGCGCGGAGCCGGCGCTCGCGCCGCGGGTCACCAGCCGGAGTTCGGCCCGGCCCGGCTCGTGGGCGCCGTAGACCTTCCGCGGGTCGAAGTCCCGGTGCGGGAAGACCTGGACGTCCTCGACGGTGAACCGTGCGGTGCTGCCGTCCGAGCGGCGTACGTCCACCTCTGCACCCGGCCTGAGCGTGGTCAGGCCGGCGAACGCGGCCCGCCCCCTGCCTCCTGCGGACCGGCCGGCGAGCACCGCCGCACCGGCCGCGCCGGGTTGCGGCCCGTCGGCGTACCAGCCGGCCCTGCCGGGCGCGCCGGCCGGGGGCGCGATCACCGCGCCGTCGGCGTCCAGGCCCCGCGCGATGAGGCCGGCGCGTATCCCGAGGGCGGGGATGGTGAGGCTGCTGGGGCGTACGGTGCCGGGTGCGGCGATCGGAGCGTGGGTGCGTGGGGGCTCGGCCCCCAGGGGGCGACCGACGGCTGCGACGTCTCCGGTGGCGGTCAGCTGGGACAGTGCGGCATTTCCGGCCACCCCGCTCCCCCACAGCCACAGACCGAGCAGCAGCACCAGCCAGCCCACCCCGATGAACAGCCGCCCGTAACCGGCTCCGTGGTGCTCAGCCCTCATCGCCACCGCCCTGCCGTTCGCGGCGGATGCGCAGGCGGAGCCTGAGCAGTTGTCCGGCGATGATCAGGACCGCGCCGCCGGCCAGGACGAGGCCGACGGCTTCGGCGTCGTTCATCTCGGCGTCGGTCGCGGCGCCGGTGACGTGGGCGGGCTCGGGCCGCGGAGCCGGCTCCGGGCGGGGCCGGGCCTCTGCCGGGGCGGCGCGGAAGGACGCGCCGGTCCCGGGCAGGGCCGCCGAGCCGCTCGGGGCGGCGGCCGGGGCGACGAGCGCCGTGCCGGTCCCGGCGCCGCGCCCGTCCCCGGCGTGCGCCGGTAAAGCCGTCACCGCGCAGACGGCAAGTGCGGCACAGAGAGTGAAGAGTGGGGAGCGCATGGTGAACCTCCGATGTCTCGAAGGTCCGCCCGCGCCCGACCGCCCGCATCCGGGGCGGCTCCGCGGTGCCCTGTTCGGGTGAGCGGGCCGCCCGCGGGCGTCAGATCAGGTCGACGAGGTCCGCGATCGAGTCGACGACGCGGGAGGGGCGGAAGGGGTGCCGCTCGACCTCCTCCGGGCGGGTCAGGCCGGTGAGGACGAGGAAGGTCTCCATGCCCGCCTCCAGGCCGGCCACCACGTCGGTGTCCATCCGGTCGCCGATCATGGCGGAGGTCTCGGAGTGCGCGCCGATGACGTTGAGGCCGTGCCGCATCATCAGCGGGTTGGGCTTGCCGACGAAGTACGGGTCGACACCCGTCGCCTTGGTGATCAGCGCGGCGACCGATCCCGTCGCGGGCAGCGCGCCCTCGGCCGACGGTCCTGTCTCGTCCGGGTTGGTGGCGATGAAGCGGGCGCCGTCGTTGATCAGCCGGATCGCCTTCGTCAGCGCCTCGAACGAGTAAGTTCGCGTTTCGCCGAGTACGACGTAGTCGGGGGCGTGGTCGGTCAGGACGTAGCCGATGTCGTGCAGGGCGGTGGTCAGGCCCGCCTCGCCGATGACGTAGGCGGTGCCGCCGGGGCGCTGGTCGTCGAGGAACTGGGCGGTGGCGAGCGCGGAGGTCCAGATCGACTCCCACGGCACGTCGAGTCCGATCCGGGACAGCCGGGCGTGCAGGTCGCGCGGGGTGTAGATGGAGTTGTTGGTCAGCACGAGGAAGGGCTTGCCCGATTCGCGGAGCCGCTTGATGAAGGCGTCCGCGCCGGGAACGGGGATGCCCTCGTGCATCAGGACGCCGTCCATGTCGGTGAGCCATGACTCGATCGGCTTGCGCTCTGCCACTGCCGGACTCCTGCCGTACGTGTTGACCAGGGGCGCCGGCCGCGTCCCGTACGTCCCACGGCGCACACCAACGTGCCGCGGACTCGTACGTACAGCCGACACGGCCAGCCTAAGTCAGTGCGGGCCCGGGGTGGCGCCGCCGATCATCCGGGTTCCGGGCCGCGGGGTCCGCCGGGCCGCGGTCTCAGCCACCGGTCGCCGTGCGCCAGGCGCCGACGTAGGTGTCCAGGTTCTTGTCGATGTCGTTCCAGTCCGGCTCGAAGATCTCGACTCCCTTCATGAGGGCGGCGAGTTCGGTGGCGCGGGGGTCCTTCGCGTTGACGTCCTGGCGGGCCGTGAAGCCGCCGCCGGCCGCGGAGACCTGGCGCTGGACGGGCTCGGAGAGCAGGTAGTCGAGGAACTTCTTGGCCTGGGCGGTGTGCGGGGCGTTCTTGACCAGCCCGGCGGCGTAGGGCAGGGCGAAGGTGGAGGGCTTGCCGCCGGGCTTCGCGGCGGGGAAGAAGATGCCCTGGTGCGGCATGGCGGGCATGTTCGCGTAGTTCATCTGCACATCGCCGTTGGCGACCAGGAGTTCGCCCTTGTCGGTCTTGGGGGCGAGCTGGCCGGTGGAGGAGGACGGGCCGACGTTGTTGGCCTGGAGCTTCCTGAAGTAGGCCATGGCCGGTGCCTGCCCGCCGAGGTCGTGCATGGCCTTGACGACTACGGCCGTCCCGTCGCCCGCGACCCCCGGCGTGGAGTACTGGAGTTTGCCCCGGTACTTGGCGTCGAGCAGGTCCTGCCAGCTCTCCGGGGCCCGCTTCAGCTCCTTCTTGTTGTAGATGAAGCAGAAGTAGTTGTTGACGACCGATGTCCACCTGCCGCCGGGGTCCTTGTCCTTGGCGGCGACGCGGTCGGAGCCCAGGGGGCGGTAGGTGTCCAGCAGGCCCTTGCCGTCGGCCTGTTGGATGAAGGGCGGGAGGGTGACGAGCACGTCGGCCTGGGTGTTGGACCGTTCGCGCGCCAGCCGCTGGACGGCGGCGCCCGATCCGCTCTCGACGTAGTTGACCTTGATGCCGGTCTTCTTCTCGAAGCCCTTGAAGACCGTGTCGTAGAAACCGTCGCCCTTCTCGCCGCGGAGGCCGTCGGCGCTGTAGACGGTGATCTCCTTGGCGTCGGGGTCGGCGCCGGTGCCGCAGGCGGTCAGGGAAGCGGCGAGGACGAGGGCGGCGCCGCAGGCGGCGAGCGAGGTGGGGCGGGGGGACGTGCGCATGGCGTGTGAGGCTCCTGGTGGGTGGGGGCGGCCGGCCGGGCTCAGCGGTACGAGGCCCTGGTGCGGATGCGGGAGACGGCGAGCAGGACGAGGAGGGTGGCGGCCATCAGGACGACGGCGAGGGCGGCGCCCGCGAAGAGCGCTCCCCGGTCGGTGGTGGCGAAGATCTGCACCGGCAGCGGCATCCAGTCGGGCGGGTAAATCATCATCGTGGCGCTCAACTCGCCCATGGACAGGGCGAAGCAGAGCCCGGCGGCCGCGGTGAGGGACGGCAGCAGCAGCGGCAGTTTCACCCGCCGCAGGACGTAGCCGGGGCGCGCGCCGAGCCCGGCCGCGCTCTGTTCGTACGCCGGGTCGAGGCGGGCGAGCGCGGCGCTCACCGACTGGTGGGCGAAGGCGGTGACCAGCACCGTGTGCGCGACGATCACGATCTGCCGGGTGCCGTTGAGCAGGACCGGCGGCTGCGAGAAGGCGACCAGCAGGGACAGTCCGACGGCGACCGACGGCACGGCGACGGGCAGCAGGAACAGGCCGTCGACGATCCGCCGTACGCGGCGCGGCAGCCGCTCGGCCGCGAGCGCCGCCCAGGTCCCGGCCACCAGCGCGAGGACGCTCGCCGCCAGCGCGGTCAGCAGGCTCGTGATCAGGGCGTCCAGGGAGTCGCCGCGGGCCAGGTCCTGGTAGTGCGCCAGGGTCGCGCCGGAGGGGAGGACGCCGCTCCAGCCGGTGGCGAAGGACGCGGCCACGATCACCAGCAGGGGCAACGCGAAGAGCGGCAGGAAGAGCGCGAAGAAGACGGTCCAGACCGCCCACCGGGCGCGTCGGCTATGCACGAGCACTGCGGACACCTCCCGCGGCGGTGCGGGCCGCGACGCACCGGTAGAGCGCGTACAGCGCGACGGACAGGGCGATGTTGACGACGGCGACGACGCAGGCCCCGGTGTAGTCGCCGTCGAGGATGGCCTTGGTGTAGACGAGGACCGGCAGGGTCACGACGTCCTTGGCGCCGGTGAAGAGCACGATGCCGAACTCGTTCAGGCACATCACCAGCACCAGCGCGCCGCCCGCCGCGAGCGAGGGCAGCGCCTCGGGCAGGATCACCTTCCGCACGACCTGCCGGGGCCGGGCGCCGAGGGACGAGGCGGCCTCCAGCTGACCGGTCTCCACCTGGGCGAAGGCGGCCAGCAGCGGGCGCATCACGAAGGGCGTGAAGTAGGTGACCTCGGCGAGCAGGACGCCCCAGGGGGTGTGCAGGAAGTCGAAGGGGCCGCTGGCGGCGCCGGTCGCCTGGGTCCACAGGCCGTTGGCGATGCCGACGGTGCCGTAGAGGAAAAGCAGCGCGAGGGTGATGAGGAAGGAGGGGAAGGCGAGGAAGACGTCGATGAAGCGGCCGAGCGCCCGGCCGCCGGGGAACGGCACGAAGGCGATGACCAGCGCGAGGGCGCAGCCCAGTACGAGGGCGCCGGCGGTGGCGCCGACGGCGATCAGGACGGTGTTGGCCAGCGCGTCGCGGAACGACGCCTGAGCGAGCACCGCCGCATAGGGAGCGGTGGAGTGGCCGCCGTCCTCGGAGGTGAAGGACTGCCACACCACCAGGGCGAGCGGGTAGAGGAAGACGAGGGCCAGCGCGGCGACGGGCGGCAGCGCCCAGAGGGTGTGCGCGCGGCGGGCGGCCGGGGCCGCGCTAGCCATCGGCCGCGCCGCCGTCGGTGAGCCCGGCGGGGATGAGGACCGCGTCGTCGGGGGCGAAGTGGAGGGCGATGTCGTCGCCGGGCACCGGGGTTTCGCGCAGTTCGCGGACGTCGGCCAGGACGCGGTGGCCGGCCACGTCCGCGTACAGCCGGTGGGTGGCGCCGCGCCACTGGATCTCCGTGACCGTGCCGCGCAGGGTGGCGCCGTCCCCCGTCGGGCTCTCGCCGAGGCCGACGAGGTGCGGGCGTACGCACAGGGTGGCGGCCGCGCCATCGGCCGCACCGGCCGCGCCGCCCGCGGGGAGCGGCAGCGTCCGGCCGGCGAAGCGGACCGTGCCGCCGGCCACCGTCACCGGCAGCAGGTTCGCGGTGCCGACGAAGGAGGCGGTGAACTCGGTGCGCGGGCGGCGGTAGAGGTCCTGGGGTGTGCCGCAGTCACGCAGCCTGGCCCGGTCCAGCACGGCGATCCGGTCGGCCAGGGTCAGCGCCTCGACCTGGTCGTGGGTGACGTAGAGGATCGAGACGTCGGGCAACTCGCGGTGCAGCCGGGCGAGTTCGGCGAGCATACCGGAGCGCAGCCGGGTGTCGAGCGCGGACAGCGGCTCGTCCAGGAGCAGCACGCCGGGGCGGATGGCGAGGGCCCGCGCGATGGCCACCCGCTGCTGCTGCCCGCCGGACAGCTCCCTGGGGTGCCGGTCCGCGTACCCGGCCATGCCGGTCATCTCCAGCGCCTCGGTCACCCGGGGGCCGATCCCGGCGCGCGGCACCTTCTGCGCCCTGAGGCCGAAGGCGACGTTCTCGGCGACCTTCATGTGCGGGAACAGGGCGTACTGCTGGACGACCATGCCGATGCCGCGGCGGTACGGCGGCAGGTCGGTGACGTCACGGCCGCCGATCAGCACCCGCCCGGACACCGGCCGGACGAATCCGGCGACCGCCCGCAGCGCGGTGGTCTTCCCCGATCCGGACGGGCCGAGCAGCGCCATCGCCTCGCCCGGCTCGACGGTCAGATCGAGGCCGTCCAGGACGACGTTGCGGCCGTGGGCGACGCTCACCCCGTCGAAGCGGATGCCCGCCGGGGTGTCCGCCTGCGGTGCGGGCGGCATCTCACACCACCCCGAGCAGCGCGGGGAGTTCGGCGACCGAGCCGAGTACGTGGGTGGCGCCGGCCGCCTCCAGCTGCGCCGCGTCGTGCGCGCCGGTGAGGACGCCGGCGACGACGGCGGCGCCGGCGCGGCGCCCGGAGAGCATGTCGTACGAGGTGTCGCCGGCCACCGCGATCCGCTGCACGCGGTCGGTGGCGCCGGTGCGCAGCAGGGCGGTGAGCACCATGTCCGGGTAGGGGCGCCCGCGGCCGGCGTCTTCGGGGCAGAGGGTGAGCGATGCCAGGTCCTGCCAGCCGAGCGCGTGCAGGATGGCGTCCTGGGTGGCGCGGGCGAAGCCGGTGGTCAAGGCGGTGGTCAGGCCGGCGGCACGGAGGGTTTCGATGGTGTCGCGGGCGCCGGGCAACGGGGTGACGAGGCCGCCGTCGATCAGTTCCCGGTACGCCTCCTCGAAGGCGGTGTTGGCGCGTCGGGCGCTCGCCTCGTCGCCGAAGAGGTGCCGGAAGACGGAGATCTTGGACTCGCCCATGGTGGCGCGGACGTGGCGGAGCTTCGCTTCGTGGTCGGGGCTGCCGGGTTCGACGCCGAGCGCGCGGGCCGCGGCGTCGAAGGCCCGCTCGACGAGGCCGCCGTCGGCGACGGTGGTGCCGGCCATGTCGAGGACGACCAGTTCGGTGCTGCGGGGGTCGTGCGGGGTGTGCGGTGTCATGGAGGTCACCAGCCCAGGTCGTTCGCGGTGGTTTCGGCGATGGCAGGGGCGCAGGTCATGCCGCGGCCGCCGGGCCCGGTGACCAGCCAGACGCCGTCCCGCACCTGCTCGCGGTGGACGACGCGGGAGGTGTCGGTGCACTGGGCGTAGACGCCGGCCCAGCGGCGCCGCACGGCCGGCAGCGGGCGGCCGATTATCGACTCGACGACGCCGGTGAGGTGCGCGTACGGGTCCTCGACGACGTCGAAGCCGAAGGGCGTCTCGTATGCGTGGGTGTCGCCGATGGTCAGGCCGCCGTCGGCGCGCTGGACCATCAGCAGCTGCATCTTGTGCGCGGCGGCGGTCGGTGTCTGCGCCTGGGCCGCGGCCATCGCGTCCAGGGCTTCGCTCGCGTAGGCGGGGTAGTAGCGGAAGCTGTCGGCGTCGGCGACGGAGGTGGTCAGCGGCTCGCCGAGCGGATCGGTCTGCATCATCTGGAGCCGCACCCGGCGCACCGGCAGGGCGGGGGCCAGCTCGCGGACCAGGCCGCCGAGCCAGGCGCCGGTGCACAGGACGACGCTGTCGCCGTGGTGGACCGCGCCGTGGTCGTCGCGCACGGCGCGCTCGCCGAGCACCTCGCGGACCTCGCGGCCGCCGAGGTAGCGGTACCGTCCGGACGCCAACAGGGCTTCCTTCAGGGCGCGTTGGGCGACCCGGGGCTCGACGGCGGCGTCCCGCTCGCACCACAGGGCGCCGGCGAATTCGCCACGCAGCGCGGGGTTGAGCGCGCGGGCCGCTTCGGCGTCCAGCAACTGGTACCCGCGGGCCGCGGCGTCCGGGCGGCGGGTGGCGGCCTCGGCGACGGCCCGTTCCGCGGCGTTCTTGACGATGCTCAGCGATCCGGTGGCCCGGAAGCCGATGCCGGGGACGCGGGCGCCGATGCCCTCCCACAGCTCGCGGGCGCGCAGCGCGGTCGCCAGCTCCTCGCCGCCGGCCCGTCCGCTGACCCAGATCTGCCCGAAGTTACGGACCGAGGCGCCGCGGGCCTCGGCCTCCCGCTCGATGTGCAGGACCTCGTGGCCCCGCTCGACTGCATGCCAGGCGTGCAGGGTTCCCAGCACGCCGGCTCCGACAACTATGACTCGCATGCCGCAGACGCTCGCGGCGACGGGTGACCCGCCGCGGTCGGCCGGGCGTCGCGCGGGTGAACACGGCTCCAAACTTGGTCTGGACCCGTTACCTTTTCGTGATCCGATTCCCGGGCAAAGAGCGCACCGGACGATGGTCAGGTGCGGGCCGGCGTCCCCAGATGCGTGGTGAAGGAGAACCGGTCGCCGCGGTACAGCGAGCGCACCCGCTCCAGCGGGCGGCCCCGGGTGTCGCGCGAGCGCCGGTGGATCAGCAGCATCGGCAGGGCGCCGGGCGTACCGATGAGGAGCGCCTCGCGCGGGGTGGCGAGCACCGTCTCCAGCCGCTCGTCGGCGTCGCCGAAGCCGATGCCGAGCCGCTCGCGGAGATAGGCGTAGAAGGACGAGTCGGGCTCGAAGGCGGTGTCGAGATCCGGCACCCGGGCCACCGCGACGTAGGTGCTCTCCAGCCCCACCCGTTCATCGTCGGCGAGCAGCACCCGCTCCATGTGCCATACGGCGTCGCCGGCCGCGAGCCCCAGGTCGGCGGCGATCGCGGGCGAGCACGGGAAGCGGTCCAGGCCGACGAGGTGCCGGCCGGGGCGCCGCCCCTGGTCGCGGACGCCTTCGGTGTAGCTGGCCAGGGACAGCGGCTGCGCCAGCTTGGGCCCGGCGACGACGGTCCCGCGGCCCATCCGGCGCAGCCGCCCCTCCAGGATCAGTTCGCGCAGCGCCTGGCGCAGCGTCTCGCGCGACACCTCGAACCGCTGCGCCAGGTCGCGCTCCGGCGGCAGTGGCTCGCCCTCGGCCGACTCGGCGAGCAGCGCGGCAATGCCGACCTTGGCCGCGTAGTACTTCGGAATGCGTCCGTGCTCGGGGATGCCGGACCGGATGGGTGCGCCAGGTTCCTGGCCGTACGGGAACTCCACGGCGTGATCCTCGCACCCCGGCACGGCCGGGGGCTCAGCGGCGCAGGCGCCTGGCCCCCGCCTTCAGCACGCCGCCGCTCATCAGCAGGGCCGCGGCTGCGGCGCCGAGCCCGAGCATCGGACCCTGCCCGGTGGCCGCCAACTCCGGCGGCATGCCAGGCGCTTGAGACCCGTAGGGCGCGCGGGACGGCCTGGCCAAGAGGGACGCGGGTGCGTCGGCGCCTGCGGGCGCCACCGGGGACGAGGGGTCGTACGGGATCGTGGGCCCGGTCTCGGAGTGGACGGTGAAGGCGTAGCCGCGGTGCCGGCCGGTCCCGGCGGCGGTGCCGTCGTGGCGGCGGCCGGTGGTGACTGCGGCGGTGACCCGGTCCCGCGGGGTCTGCCGGGCGAACCGCATCCGTACCGGCACGTCCGTGGTGCCGTGTGCCGGAACCGTCAGGCCGTGGCCGCCCCGACTCCCGCCTCCCGCACCGCCGTTCGGCCCGGCGCCGCCCCCGCCGAGTACGCCGATCTGCTCGTGCCGGTCGGCGGGCGCGAAGGCCACCGGCAGCCAGTCACCGGTCGTCTGGTCCCGGAACTCCAGCCGGACCATGCCCGGTTGCAGGCCGTGGCGTTCCGCGGCCAGCACCACGGCCGGGTGCACGTCCGTGCAGGCCACGTCGGTGGCGTTGCGGATCTCCAGCCGCCAGCCGCGCCAGCCGTCACCGGCCGCGTACTCCCGCGGGGCGCCGCCGACCCGCGCGGTGAGCGGGTCGCCCCGGCGGTCGTGACGGCCGCATCCGGCCGGGCCGTGCGGGGCCGTCGCGGCGGCCTGGCGGTACCGGGCCGGGCCCGAAGGGGCGGCGTACGCGCCCGCCGCGGCGGACAGGCCGTCGGGCAGCGCGACCGGCAGCGCGACGCCGAACGCTGCGGACAGCAGTCCCGCGGTGAGCAGCGCCCGCGCCGCCCGCCGCCCGGAGTGCGCGCGGCAGCCGCCGTGCCGTGGGGCGTGTCCTAAACGGGTGTCGCGGCCCTCGCGGCCTCTGACGCCTCTTCCTTGCCGGCCTGCGCTGGGTGTGGCCGCGCCGGACGGATGCCTGCCGGACGGGTGCATGGCGGTCCTCCGCTTGAGTTGCTCGGGTCGTCAGGCGGTGCGTCTCCGCGGTGCCCCCTGCCCGCCGCGCACGGCCTGGCCAGACCCTGCCACGGGCACCGGCACGCCCCGGGAGACCCGCATCGCATGCACCCGTCCGGCGGCCGAATCCCGCCCTATCAGATGACTTTCACGCCGGTCCGCCCGGCGGCGTCCCCGCGGCCTGGCGGCGCGGGCCGAACAGTGGCCCGAGCACCAGCTGCGCCGCCCCGTCCGCCACCGCCCGCGCGCCACCTGCGGCCGTCGTCACCCGCACCGGAGGGCCCGTCCGTCCGCGGGCGGCGGCCTGCGCCGCCAGTTCGTCCGCCACCCCGGCCACGAAGACGTCCGGCCGCTCCCGCACCGTGCGGCCGCCGAGCAGCACCCGGTCGACGTCGAGCAGTTCCACGAGATTGGCCGCGCCCACTCCCAGCACCCGGGCCGCGCCCGGCAGATCGCCGCGCGCCACCGCCGCCAGGCACAGCGCCTCCACGCAGCCGCGCCGCCCGCAGCCGCAGGGCGGCCCGTTCCACTGCACGACCTGGTGCCCGAACTCGCCCGCCCCGGTGCGCGGCCCGCGGTAGAGGCCGCCGTCCAGCACAAGACCGGCGCCGAGACCCGTGCCCAGATGCAGATAGGCGAACGACCCGGCACCGCCGTCCGCCGCGCTCCCCACCAGGCCGAGCGCTGCCGCGTTGGTGTCCTTGTCGACGACGACCGGCAGGCCGAGACGCTCCGCGAGCGCGTCCCGCAGCGGGAAGCCGTCCCAATGCGGGGCTCCGGTCACCCGGTGCAGCACCCCGGACGCGTGGTCCAGCGGCCCGGGGCAGGCGACGCCGACGCCGAGCACCTGCGGGGCGGAGGACCGCGTCCGCACCGCCGCGACCTCTTCCGCCACCCTCTCCAGCACCGCCCCTGCCCCCGCGCCGAAGGCGAGCGGGGCGCGGCGGACGGCGACCGGGGTGCCCGCGAGGTCGGCGAGAACGGCGATGATCTCGTCGCGGTCCAGGTGCAGTCCGACGGCGTGCCGGGCGCCGGGCACGAGGCGCCAGACCGTACGGGGTTTGCCGCCGGTGGAGGCGCGGCGGCCCGCATCGGCCGCGAGCCCTTCGGCCCGCAGCCGTGCGGTGATCTTGCTGACCGCCTGCGGGGTCAGCCCGCTGCGCTCGGCCAGTTCCAGCCGGCTGACCCCGTCCGCGCCCGCCGCTCGCAGCAGGCCGAGCAGCAGGGCGGTGTTGTGCCCGCGCAGGGCCGGCAGGTTGAAGCCGGAGGAGGCGCACAGGGCGCGTTCGGTGCCGTGCGGGATGGGATCGTTGCTGGTCACCCCTCCATTGTCGGCACGTCTTGCACTTTGGCAACAGCGTTGCTTAAGTGGTTCCATGAGCGACTCCACCGGCACCCCCGACTCCCCGGCCGCCACCGGCGGCCCGCTCCGCGTCGGCCTGATCGGCTACGGCCTGGCGGGCTCGGTCTTCCACGCCCCGCTGATCGCCGCGACCGACGGCCTGGTCCTCGACACCGTCTCGACCCGCAGCCCGCAGCGGCAGGCGCAGGCCCGCGCCGAGCACCCCCGGGTCCGTACGGTCGAGACGCCCGAGGCGGTCATCGGCCGCGCCGGCGATCTCGACCTGATCGTGCTGGCCTCGCCCAACAAGACCCATGTGCCGCTCGCCACGGCCGCGTTGGAGGCCGGTCTGCCGGTCGTCGTCGACAAGCCGCTGGCCGCGACGGCCGCCGAGGCCGAGCAGCTCGCCGCACTCGCCGACTCCCGCGGGCTGCTGCTCTCCGTCTTCCAGAACCGCCGCTGGGACAACGACTTCCGCACCGTGCGCGGGCTGCTGGACGAGGGCGCGTTCGGCGAGGTGCAGCGCTTCGAGTCGCGCTTCGAGCGGTGGCGGCCGCGGCCCAAGGGCGGCTGGCGCGAGTCCGGCGACCCGGTGGAGGTCGGCGGCCTGCTCTACGACCTCGGCAGCCACCTCGCCGACCAGGCGCTCACCCTCTTCGGCCCGGCCGCGTCCGTCTACGCCGAGTCCGACGTACGGCGTCCCGGCGCGGAGGCCGACGACGACACCTTCATCGCGCTCACCCACACCTCCGGTGTCCGCTCCCACCTGTGGATGAGCGCCACCACCGCCCAACTCGGGCCGCGCTTCCGGGTATTGGGCAGCCGGGCAGGCTACGTGAAGTACGGGCTCGACCCGCAGGAGGCCGCGCTGCGCGAGGGGCTGCGGCCCGGCGTGGACGGCGCGGTGTGGGGCGTGGAGCCGGAGTCCTCCTGGGGCCGGCTCGGAGCCGGCGAGTCCCCGCGGACCGGGGGCGGCGAGGCGGTGCCGACGCTGCCAGGCGACTACCCCGCCTACTACGCCGCCGTCGCACGGGCGCTGCGCGAGGGCGGCAGGCCACCGGTCACGGCGGGCGAGGCCGCGGCGGCGCTGCGGGTCCTGGAGGCCGCCAAGCTGTCCGCCGCCGAGGGCCGCACGGTCCGGATCGCGGCGGTCGCCTGAGCGCGGTCGCAACGTCCCGACATGCTCCAGGGCTTCGACCACACCTCGGCGGTCGAAGCCCTGGAGCGCTATCCGGCCGGCTGTTCCCCCGTCCGGCCTGGGGTGCCGTCAGCTGGTACGGCGGCTCCTGACCAGCAGGGTCAGTGCCAGTCCTGCGATCAGCGCGCCACCGGATGCGCCGATGATCCACGGGTTGCCGAGCGCACCGCTGGAGGCCAGCTGGCCGTTGTCAGCGCTGTCACCCTTGTGCCCGCCGCCGTGGCCGTGACCGTGACCGCCGCCGTGCCCGTGTCCGTCGCCGTCACCGTCGCCGTCACCCCAGCCGCCGGAACTGTGGCCCGGCCACGGTTCGTCGGTGGAGTGCCCGGTCGGATGTCCGGTCGGGTGCCCCGTCCAGTGATCGGTCGGCTGCCAGGTCGGATGCGTCGGGTGCCCGGTGGGCCAGGTGGGGTGCGAGGTCGGCTCGGTGGGCCGCGAAGTCGGCTCCGTGGGACGCGAGGTCGGCTCGGTCGGGTGCGAGGTCGGCTCCGTCGGACGCGAAGTCGGCTCCGTGGGACGCGAAGTCGGCTCGGTCGGACGCGAAGTCGGCTCCGTCGGCGTGGCCGTGGGCTCCGTCGGGGTCTCGGTCGGCTCCGTCGGGGTCTCCGTGGGCTCCGTCGGCGTGGCCGTCGGCTCCGTGGGGGCGACCGTCGGTTCCGTCGGGCTGGTGGTGGGTTCGGGGCCGCAGTCCGGGAGGTCGCCGGTGAAGGGGTAGCTGTGCATCTCCGTGCCGGCGGTGCCGATGTGGTCCAGGGAACCGGCGGTGAAGAAGCGGCCGTTCATGCCCGGCATGCTCACCGACGTACGGCTGGACTGCGGGCCGACGAGTACGGCGCCCTGGAACTGCGCGCTGCCCTTGAAGGTCACGGTGTTCGCGTCCGGGAAGTTCCACAGCAGCCGCTCGCGGAGGCCGGCCGGCCGGAGGTCGTGCCCGATGTACGAGCTGATCGTGCGGCTGTCGCCGAGCATGTTGACCAGGACGGTCGCGCCGGCGGGGATGTTCTCGAAGGCGATGCCCTGGTCGCCGCCGTTCGCCGACGCGATGTCGAAGTCGACGTTGAAGACCTGGAGTCGGGAGGTGCCGTCGCCGCGGAACAGGGTCTGGTACCCCTGGTTGACCGCCGTGCCGGTGGCCGGCCTGGAGGCGCCGTTCTCGTACGCGTAGCAGCTGCTGGACTCGGTCAGCTCCTGCCGCAGGCCACGGTAGGGCTCGGCGGCGGCCGGGTCGTGGACGGGGGCCGGGATGACCGTGCCGCGCAGCGTCCCGCCGTACTTCACCACGCCGGACGTGGAGCCCTCCTCGGCGAGCAGCCGCTGGCCTTCGGCGACGGTGAGGTCGCCGCCGACGGTGAGGAAGTCGGAGCCGTTGGGCGGCGGCACCCGTGAACCGACGCCGACCACACCGACGTTGTAGACGCTCGACCCGCTGGTCTTGTTCATCGAGAAGTTGCCGAGCGTGACGATCTTGCCCTCGGCCTCGGCCGCCGAGCCGCCGACGCGGTAGTCGCCGCCGACGTAGATGTTGATGTTCTCGTCACGACCGGCGATCGGGCCGTTGTTCGGGTCGTTGTAGGAGCCGGGGCACGCGCTGCCCAGGCAGGGGCCGAGCCCGCCGGGCAGTGGCTCGGCGAACACCACGGCGGCGCCCAGTCCGAGCAGCGCCGCGAGCGCCGTACCGACCAGCGCGGCCAGCGCCGCCCTAAACCATTTTGTCTTCTTTCTTGGCATATCCGGCACTATGCGGATAGCGCCCGCGCGCGTGGCCGACCGCTCGGGCGCGTCGCCCGAAAACGACCGGCAGATGACCCCGCCCGGGGCCATCTGCCGTAGTGCCGAATACTCCGGATGCCCGGGAGCGCGCCGGGCGCGCGGTCAGGCGTCCTTGAGCGGCTGGCGCTGTCGGCCCAGACCGTCGATCTCCAGCTCGACGACGTCCCCCGCCCGGAGATACGGCTTGGGCTCAGGCTGCCCCATCGCCACCCCCGCCGGCGTGCCGGTGTTGATGACGTCGCCCGGGTACAGGGTCATGAACTGGCTGACGTAGCGGACCACTTCGGCCACCGGGAAGATCTGCTCGGCGGTGGTGCCGTCCTGCTTCAGCTCGCCGTTGACCCACAGCCGGACGCCGAGCGCCTGCGGGTCGGGGACCTCGTCCGCGGTGACCAGCCAGGGGCCGAGCGGGTTGAAGGTCTCGCAGTTCTTGCCCTTGTCCCACTGGCCGCCGCGCTCGATCTGGAACGCGCGCTCGGAGACGTCGTGCGCCACCGCGTAGCCGGCGACGGCGGCCAGCGCCTGCTCGTCCGTCTCCAGGTAGCGGGCGGTGCGGCCGATGACGACCGCCAGCTCGACCTCCCAGTCCGTCTTCACGCTGCCCCGGGGCACCAGCACGGTGTCGTCGGGCCCGACGACGGTGTCCGGGGCCTTCATGAAGAGGATCGGCTCCGCGGGGGCGGCCGCCCCCGTCTCCCGGGCGTGATCGTGGTAGTTCAGCCCGATGCACACGATCTTGCCGATCCCGGCGACCGGCGGGCCGGTGCGCAGCCCCGCGGCCTCGATCGCGGGCAGCGTGCCCGAGGCGTCCGCGGCACGGATGCGTGCCAGCGCTTCGTCGTCGCGGAGCAGTGCGCCGTCGATGTCGGGCACCAGGCCCGACAGGTCCCGCAGCACCCCCGATGCGTCGAGCAGCGCCGGGCGTTCGGCCCCTGCCGTTCCGACACGCAGCAGCTTCATCGGTACAACTCCCGTGGTCGAAGGGTCGGCCCTGGAAGGGACTTCCGGGCCGGCCGATGGGGGACGGCCATCGAGCGATTCGGCCGATCGTCCAAGAAGGCGGTGCAGTCCGCAAGACGGCGTTCACCGACTGGACCGTTACCACTGGGTAGTCACCGCGGGGTGGCGGCGGGTTGCGCCGCGCCGCCGCGGGCCGCGGGTGCCGGTTCGGCGCGGGTGCGGTCGCGGTGCAGCAGGGCCCGTTCGCAGGCCGTCCAGGTCGTGGTCGTGACCATGTAGAGGCCGGCGGCGAGGGGCACCACGGCCACCGTGATCAGCGTGCCGAACGACAGCAGCGGCATCACCTTCGCCATCCCCGCCATGCCGGGCAGCGCGGCGCCCCCGGCGTCCGGCTGCGGGGCGCCGGCCACCGCGGCCCGCGCGCGGCGGAAGTTCCAGGTGGCGACGGCGGCGATCAGGACGAACAGGCCGAGATAGACCAGCCCGTGCGGCCCGAAGACCCCGCCGTCGCCGAGCGCCTGACGCCAGCTGCCGCCGAGCGGCGCGCCGAACAGGGTGTGGTCGAGCAGGCTGCCTCCGCCGGTGGAGAACAGGTGGTACATGACGAAGAAGACCGGCAGCTGGAGCAGCGTCGGCAGGCAGCCGGCCAGCGGCGATGCGCCGGTCTCTGCGTACAGCGCGGCGGTCGCCTTCTGGAGGCGTTCGGGGTTGCCCTTGTGCTTGCGCTGGAGGGCGGCGAGCTGCGGGGCGAGCGCGCTGCGCGCCTTCTCGCCACGGGCCGCGGCGCGGGCGAGCGGGTGCAGGGCGGCGCGTACCGCGAGGGTGAACAGGACGATGGCGACGGCCGTGGCCGAGGCGCCGAAGAGCGGGTCGATCGCCTGGGCACCGCGCCCCAGAAGATCGCCGAGAAAACCGAATACGGACATGGGTGGGAGCCCTCCACGGGTCTCGTCGTGCCGGAATGCGGAATCGGCGTGACGAGCCGCGCGGGGCGCGGGGCATGCGGGTCTCGGGGGACGAGAGCAGAAAGCGGAATGCCTGCCGGAGCGCCTACGCGGCCGTCGGGAGACGGCGGCCGGGTGCTCGGGGGCGGGGGCGGCCCGCCGCGTCGGGATCGCGTTGCGGCAGGAAGGCGGTGCGCCGCTCGCGGTCGCGGATCGCCGTACGGACCCGGCCCGGTGGCATCGGGCGGGCGCAGGCGGCGATCAGGAAGGCGCGGCACAGCAGCAGGACGGCGGCGGTGGTGGCGGCCGCGGTGAGCGCGGACGTCAGGCCCGACTGGGTCAGCAGCAGGCCGGCGAGGAGGAAGAACAGGGTGGAGGTGTAGAGCCGCCAGGCATCGGCGATGCGGTGCATCGGGCGCCTCCTGTGGCCGCTGCCGCCGGGCGGACCGGGCGGCGTTCGGTGCCCTGCGCCGTGCGGCCGCAGGAACTGTCGTGTTCCGCCCCAGGGTAGCCATACGTCCGGGCGGCCGGGACACCGGCGGGTGATCTTCGCGCCGCTCCGCCCGCATCGGGTGGCGGGCGGAGCGGTGGGGAACGGTGGGGCCGAGGCGGCGGGCGGGTCAGGCCGCCGGCGCCGGTCCCGCGCGCGGGAACTCCTCGGCCGGCGCCAGCACTTCGGCGTCCGGACGCGGGTCGGCGGGGCGCGGCCCGAGCCAGGTGACGGCCAGCGCGACCGCCAGGTTCACCGCGAGCCCGATGAGCCCGGCGTTGACGCCCCACAGCGGGTCGTGCCCGCTGAAGACCAGCACGCAGACGACGGTGACCCCGGCCGCAAGCCCGCCGACCGCCCCGTACAGCGTCAGCCGGCGCCACACCAGCCCCAGCAGCAGCATCGGCACGAGCTGCGCCATGCCCTCGTACGAGATCAGGGACAGCCGGACGAGGGTGTTCGGGGCGGTGTAGGTCAGCAGCAGGGCGAGCGATCCGGCGGCCACCACGACCGCCTGCGACCACAGCTTCTGGCGCCGGTCGGCCGACCGGTCGTCCCCGCGGTTGAGCCGGGGGATCGCGCCGAGCACGCTCCTGCCCCACATCGTGCCGATGACCAGCATGAACACGGCCATCGGCACGATCGACGACAGCGCGGCCGCCACTCCGATCACGCCGACCGCCCAGGCCGGCAGGGAGTCCACGACCAGTTGGAACAGCGCGAGATCGGAGTCCGTGCCGGTCAGTCCCGGCACCACGAACAGGGCGGCCATGCCGAGCAGCATCGGCACGAACAGCAGCACGTTGTAGGCCGGCAGGTAGACGGCGTTGCGGCGCAGGGTGTCGGCGCTGCGGGCGCCGAGGTAGCCGGCCACGGTCGTCGGGAAGATCACCACGGTCAGCGAGTTGACGAGGGTGGTGCTGATGAACCAGCCCTGGCCGAGGCCGCCGGACTCGTGCCCGGGGAAGGTCAGCCACTGCGGCTTCTCGTGGACGATCCGGTCCAGGAAGTGCCCGTAGCCGCCGAAGTAGTGCAGCGGCACGTAGATCACGAGGAAGGCGAGGGTGACGATGACGAGGACGTCCTTGAGCACCGACACCCAGGCACTGCCGCGCAGCCCGCTGACCACGACGAACACGGTGGTGATCGCAAAGCCCAGGAAAGACGCCCAGTTGAGGCTGATCGCGCCGTACGAGATCGTCGAGACGACCACGCCCATGCCGGTGATCTGCAACTGGATGTAGGGCAGCAGGCAGACGGTGGCCAGCAGGGCGACGGCGGTGCCGAGCCAGGGCCTGCCGTAGCGGTGGGCGATGATGTCGGTGATGCCGACCAGCTGGTGGCGGCGCGCGTAGGACCACAGCATCGGGCCGACGACGTAGCCGAGCGCGTAGCCGCAGGACATGTAGGCGATGACGTAGAGGACCGGGGCGCCGAACCTGTAGCCCCAGCCGGCCGCGCCGAGGTAGCTGAAGCTCGTATAGCTCTCGCCGGCCATCAGCACCCAGATGAACGCGGTGCCCAGGCTGCGGCCGCCCACCGACCACTCGGCGAGCCCGGTGTCCCGCCGCCCCTTTTTCCGGCCGCGCACCGCGAGCAGGCCGAGGACGACGGTCAGCACCATGAAGGCGCCGAAGACCGAGGTGGAGACGGCGGCCTTCACGGGCGCCGCCTTCGGAGGTCACCGCGCCACGCAAGGCCCACCGCGAGCGGCGTCAGCAGCGTCGCGAGCAGCATCCAGAAGATCAGGAAGGGCAACCCGAACACGGTGGGGGTCAGCCGGTTCACGAGCGGCAGCACCCCCAGGAACAGGACGTAGGGCAGCAGCAGCCACAGCAGCGCGGGGCGCTTGCGGGAACCCGGGGGCCGGCCGCCGGGGGTCTGGTTTCGCACGGGGCGAGAGCTTAGGGCGTGCCGGACGCCGGCGGCTCGGCGGCCGTCACCGGGGGCTCGCCGACCGCAGTTCGGCCCAGACCACCAGCCGGTAGGTGGAGGTGAATTCTGGTGTGCAGGTCGTCAGCGTCAGATAGGAGCCCGGTGCGGTGAAGCCGTACGAGGGGTGCACGGAGCTGTGCGGCACGGCGGCGATGACGGCGGTGTCGGAGGGGGAGGTCCGCGGCAGGACGCTGCGGACGACGTAGCGGTAGCGCGCCCGCGCGGTGTCGATGCGGACGGTGTCGCCGGGCCGCAGCCGGTCGAGGCGGCGGAACGGCTCGCCGTGCGTGTTGCGGTGCCCGGCCAGCGCGACGTTGCCCGCGTCGCCGGGCTGCGCGGTGTGCGAATAGTGCCCGACGTAGCCGTGGTTGAGGACCGCCGCCCTGCCGACCCCCTCGGCGACCGGCGCGCGCAGGCCGATGCGCGGGATGCGCAGCACGGCGTATCCGAGGCCGGGACGGGGCGGCGGATCGGCGGCGGGGCGGGCGGTGGATCCGGGCTGCGCGGTGGCGGCCGGAGCGGCACCGGACGCCTGCGGGCCGTCCGCCGTGGCTCCGGCTCCCGGCGCCGCCCCGCGCGCCCACCCGCTCTCCAGCTGCCCGACGCGGTCCTGCGCGGCGTGCTGCGCCTGAAAGTTGGTCCACCACAGCTGATGCACGACGAGCAGCAGCAGGACCGCGCCGAGCGTCACCGCCAGCTCGCCGCAGCCCCACAGGGCCCGCGCCGCCGGCGGCCGCCGCGTGCGCCGCCCCCGCGCTCCGACCGCTCTTCGCTCCCGCACGCGGGCACCGTAGGCCCTGCGGGCACAGGCCGCCAGAGTGCGGACGCGGCCCGTCCCGCGGGGGCCTGGTCAGCCGCCGAACGCCCGCGAGACGGCGTAGATGCACAGCCCGGCGAGCGCGCCGACGACCGTGCCGTTGATCCGGATGAACTGGAGGTCGCGGCCGATGTGCGCCTCGATCTTCTTCGAGGTGTGCTCGGCGTCCCAGGAGGCGACGGTCTCGGTGATCAGGGAGGTGATCTCGCCCTGATACGTCGTCACGACGTAGACCACGGCGCCCTCCAGCCAGCCGTCGACCTTGTCCTGGAGCCGCCCGTCGCGGGAGAGCCGCTGCCCGAGGGAGAGCAGGGCGGCCCGTACCCGCAGCCGCAGTTCGCTGCGCTCGTCCTCGGCGGCCGCCACGATCATGGCGCGGACCGCGCCCCACGCGGAGGCGATCAGGTCCTGTACCTCGCCGCGGCCCAGCACCTCCGACTTGAGGCGCTCGATGCGGGCCCTGGTCTCCGGGTCGTGCCGGAGGTCGTCGGCGAAGTCCGTCAGGAAGCGGTCCACCGCGCCGCGCGCCGGGTGCTCGGGCATGTCACGCATCTCGGTGACGAACCGCAGCAGCTCCTTGTAGACCCGGTCGCCCACCTTGCGGTCGACGAACCGCGGGGTCCATCCGGGCGCGCCGCCGGAGACCGCCGTCATGACGGAGTCGCCGTGCTCGACCAGCCAGTCGTGGGCGCGGACGCACACCAGGTCCACCACCCGCCGGTGGCCGCCGTCCGCGACGATCTTCTCCAGCATCGAGCCGATGCCGGGCGCGATCTCCTGCGCGTCGGCCCGCCGGGTGATCGCCTCGCCCACCACCGCCTGCACGTCGGAGTCGCGCAGGACGGTGAGCGCGCCGCGCAGGGCGGTGGACAGTTCGGCGGTGACCCGGTCGGCGTTGTGCGCGTCGGCCAGCCAGCCGCCGAGCCTGCGGCCGATGCCGACGGAGCGCAGCCGGCGGCGTACGACCTCGCCGGAGAGGAAGTTCTCGCCGACGAAGTCACCGAGACTCTGCCCCAGTTGGTCCTTCTTGGTGGGGATGATGGCGGTGTGCGGGATCGGCAGGCCCATCGGCCGCTTGAACAGTGCCGTGACCGCGAACCAGTCGGCCAGCGCGCCGACCATCCCGGCCTCGGCGGCCGCCGCGACGAACCCCGTCCAGCCGCCCGCCCCGGCCGATCCCGCCCACTTCGCCAGGACGTAGACCAGCGCGACCCCCAGCAACAGGCCGGTGGCCAGCGTCTTCATCCGCCGTACGGCGCGACGCTTCTCCTCGTCGGCGGCGCTGTAGCCGAAACCGCCGGCCGGCGCCACGTCCGGCTGCGGCGCCGTGTCCGTCTGCGTGCGTTCCATCCACTCCACCCGTCCGCCTAGGGTCTCTCTCGTTCGGATCATGCCGGACCCGCGAGCGCCGTCACCCGTCCGGGCGAGGCGTCATATGCCCAACTGTGCCCTCTTCACGGAACGAACCACGAGTTCCCCGCGTCCCGTCGTGGGGGCCGGTCAGGGCGCCGGGCCGCCCCCGGATTCTCCGTGGGACCATGGGGGACCGATCGGACCGCAACGGTGCCGCTGATCGCCGGACGAGCGAGATCTCCGCACTTCGCCCGCACGAAGGCGCGGAGGGCTCCCGCATCCGGCCGCCCTGCCCGCCCGGAGCCTGCCGCTCCGCCGTCCCAGGAGATCCGTCCCGCATGAACAAAAGTGTGGGCTACGCCCTGCTCGCCGGCCTGGCGGCCGTGGTGGTGCTCGTCTCGACCGCCATTTTCGTCGGCTTCGGCGGCCACGGCGGCGGCCTGGGCACCTCGCCGAACCCGCCCCGCGACCCGGCGGCGCCCGCCACGGCCGGCCAGTGGGTCGGCACCTGGTCGGCGGCAGCGGCGGCCGCCGAGCCGGGCACCCTGGACGGCTACGCGGGCATGTCGATCCGCAACGTCGTGCACACCAGCGTCGGCGGCTCCAGCGCCCGCATCCAGCTGTCGAACCTCTACGGCACCCGCCCGCTGCCGGTCAGCCACGCCTCACTTGCGCTCGCCGCGACCCCCAGCAATCCGACCGCAGCGACCGGCAGCATGCGCAGGCTCTCCTTCGGCGGCCGACAGGCGGTGACCATCCCGGCGGGCGGCGCGGTCACCAGCGACCCGGTCAGGCTGAACGTGCCGCACGACACCGACCTCCTGGTCACCACCTACTCCCCGTCCCCCTCGGGCCCCGCCACCTACCACCCGTACGCCCGCCAGACCTCCTACCTGGCACGCGGCGACCGCACGGAGGACGACACCGGCGCCGCCTACACCGAGCAGAGCCCGTACTGGCGCTATCTGACCGGCGTGGACGTCTGGAGCCGGGAGGCGCACGGCTCCGTGGTGGCCATCGGCGACTCGATCACCGACGGCATCACCTCCACCGTCGGCGCCAACCACCGCTGGACGGACTTCCTCGCCGAGCGGCTGCGCAACGAGCCGGGCGCCCCCCGCCTCGGCGTGCTCAACCAGGGCATCAGCGGCAACCGCCTGCTGGTCAACGGCAGCCGCTTCTCGCCGAACAACGGCCCCAGTGTGCTGTCCCGGCTGGAGCGCGACGCGCTCTCCCGCACCGGTGTGAAGGCGGTGGTCGTCGAGATCGGCCTGAACGACCTGTTCAAGTCGCCGCGGCAGCTCGACCCGCAGAAGATCGTCGCGGGTATGCGGGAGATCGTCGACGAGGCGCACGCCCGCGGGCTGCGGGTCACCGGCGGCACGCTCAGCCCGTTCGGCGGCCACCGCGGCTACTCACCGAAGCTGAACGAGGTGCGCGAACAGGTCAACAAGATCATCAGGTCCGGCACCGTCTTCGACGAGGTCGTGGACTTCGACAAGGCACTCCGCGACCCGGCCCACCCCCTGCGGCTGCGGCCCTCCTACGACTCCGGCGACCACCTCCACCCGAGCGACCAGGGCTACCGCGCGATGGCCGACGCACTCGACCTCGACCACCTCAGGCGCCCGGCGCCCGCCTCGCTCTGACGCCGGGCGGGCAGCTCCGGACGGCGCGGACGAAAGCCCCGTCGGGTCTCCGGAGTTGGAGACCCGACGGGGCTTTGCACCGCACGCGACCTGCCTCAGGCGCGGAACTCCCCGGCCTTGACACCCGCGACGAAGGACGTGAAAGCGGTGGCCGGGACGCTCAGCGCGGGGCCGTGCGGGGCCTTGGAGTCACGGACGGGGACCACGCCGCGTGAGGCGACGAGGTTGGCAGCGATCTCGATGCACTCGCCGCCGTTACCACTGTAGGAGGACTTGAACCAACGGGGGGATTCGGTCGTCACGAGGGGCCCTTTCTCAACTGCCTTATCACGGCCACGGATTCCGCCTGGGACAGCGACTCGGCCTGCAACTGACGGTAGGCGGACAGCGCGGACAGTACGAAGGTCGCTTCGCGGTCCAAGTGCCCCTGGGCTCGGGACTCCGCATACGCGATCACGGACCGGTCCGGCAACGTCAATAGATTGATCGACAGGTTGAAGGAGCGCCGCTCACCTATGTCGTACGGGGCAACTTGAAGCATCGAGTTCGGCAACCCGGCGAACTCCACGAGGCGTTGAAGCTGCTCGTCCATGACCTCGGCTCCGACGACCGGGCGACGGATGCAACTCTCATCCATCACCACAAGCATCGTGGGGGGACCTGGCGCGCACCAGCGTCGCCTGCCGCTCCGCCAGCACCGAGACGCGTCCAGCATCCTGTTCGTGTGTGATGGCCCTCGACGTACGCCACCTCCCGCCAGAGCGCTTGCGTACGCGGGCGTCTGAAGAAGGCCGGGGATGACCCCGATCTGGAACATCCGGATTTCGACCGCCCGCGCCTCGTGCGTGACGTACTCCGGAAACCCCTCCAGCAAGCTCCCGTTTCTGATCTCCCCCCACGCGCGCTCGAACGGCTCCGCGGCCCCCGTGAAGCCGAAGGCCGTCGACCTGATCGCCGGTATCGCCCTCGTGAACGCGCGGAGCCGGGGTGAGGTGCTGTGACGGGCTACCTCGCGGAAGTGCGGGTCGGCAGAAGGCCATTCGGGTCCGACGACGTGGCCGCGCACATCCTCGGCACCCTCTGGACGATCTCCCCCGTGCCGGCCGTGCGGTAGCTGCGTGCGGTGAACTGCCAGGACTGCCGGTAGCGGGCGGCCCCCACCTCGCCGCAATGCCGGGCCGGGCGGCGGGCCCGGTGCCTCACCGTCCGGCCGCGGGCGGGGCGGCCACGCCCGGCACACCGCCCGCGTACAGCCGCGCGATGACGTCCTCGATGTCCGGCTCGCGGATCGAGAGATCCACCAGCGGATAGCGCGCGGCGACCGCCGCGACCAGCGGCGCCGCGCTCTGCCCCGCGGGGAACGCCAGCCACTGCCGCGGCCCGGCCACCTTGACCGTACGGGCCCCCGGCAGCCCGTCGATCGGCGGCAGTTCCCGCTCCAGGTCGACCACCAGCGTCCGCTCCCCCTCACCGGCCGCCCGCAGCCCGTCGAGCCGCCCGTCGTACACCAGCCGCCCGTGGTCGATGACCATCACCCGGCGGCACAGCTGCTCGATGTCGGTCAGGTCGTGGGTGGTCAGCAGGACGGTGGTGCCGCGCTCCGTGTTCACCTCACGCAGGAACTCCCGCACCTTCGCCTTGCTGATCACGTCGAGCCCGATCGTCGGCTCGTCCAGATACAGCACCTCGGGGTCGTGCAGCAGTGCCGCCGCGATGTCGCCGCGCATCCGCTGCCCCAACGACAGCTGCCGCACCGGCACATCGAGCAGCGGCCCCAGATCCAGCAGCTCCACGCACCGCTCGCGATTCGCCCGGTAGGCGGCGTCCGGGACGCGGTACATCCGGCGCACCAGCTCGTAGGAGTCCTTCAGCGGCAGGTCCCACCACAGGGTGGTGCGCTGTCCGAACACCACCCCGATCCGGCGGGCGAGCCGGGTGCGCTCGCGCGAGGGGTCGAGTCCTGCCACCCGCAGGCGGCCGCCGCTGGGCGTCAGAATGCCCGTCAGCATCTTGATCGTGGTCGACTTGCCCGCGCCGTTCGGCCCGATGTAGCCGACCATCTCGCCACGCGGCACGGTGAACGTCAGCCCCTCCACCGCCCGCACCTCCTGCCGCACCCGCCGCAGCCGCCCCGCCTTGCGGCGCACCGAGAAGACCTTCTCGACGTCCGCCACCTCGATCAGCGCTTCCCCTACGGCACCACTCACCGCTCCTCCTCCTGTCGTCTCCCGCACCACCTCAGCTCCCCGTGCTCCGGTACGCGCGCACCCCGTACCGCCAGGCAAGCCCCGCCACCATCCACAGCACCACGGCCACCGCGGGCCCCAGGAAGTCCACCCACCCCGGCAGCCCCAACGGGTCGTCATGCCCCAGCAGCCACAGCGCAGGCAGCCAGTTCACGAACGCCAGCGGCACGATGAACGTCACCCCGCGCACCAGATCCTTGGCGAACACCGTCGGCGGGAACTGCAGCATGGCGTTGCCGCCGTACGTGAACGAGTTCTGCACCTCGGCGGCATCCTGGGCCCAGAACTGGAACGCGGCCCCCAGCGTGAAGACCGCCCCGAAAATGGCCGCGCCGCACACCACCGTCAGCGGCACCATCAGCACCCGGCCGGCCGTCCAGTCCACGTCAAGACGGCCCAGCGACCACCCCAGCACCAGCAGCGCCTGGGAGATCCGGCCCAGCCTGCGCAGCGCGAAACGGTCCGCCGCGAGCTGCGCGAAGACCGGCACCGGACGCAGCAGCAAGATGTCGAGGGTGCCGTCACGGATCCGGCTGCCGAGCCGGTCCATGCTGCCCAGCAGCAGATCGGCCAGCCCGAGCGAGGTGCTGGCCGTGCCGTACAGGAAGGCGACCTCCGCCAGCGAGAAACCGCCGAGCGCGTCGATACGGGAGAACATCAGCACGAGCGCGACGAAGTCCAGGGCGCTGGCCGCGAAGTTGCCCAGCGCCGCCATCACGAACGACGCCCGGTAGGCGAGCGTCGAACGCACCCACATCCACACGATCAGCCCGTAAACCCGCAGCCCCTGCGCCACCACGGCGGCCCGCCCGCCGCCGCGTCCCGGAGCAGCGGCCGACTCCCCCGTCACGGCGGCCTGTACCGGGTCGACGTCAACCACCGTGCACCACCACCTTCCTGGTGGCCGCCGACTGCATCAGCCGCCCCAGCGCCAGCAGCACCACCGCCCAGCCCGCCTGGAACACCAGCCCCCGCACCACCGCGCCCCCGGTCCGCGCGCCGAGCAGCACATCCGCCGGAACCTGGAGCAGCGCCGCCCACGGCAGCAACTGCGCCACCTGGCCGAACCCGTCCGGGAAGATCCGCAGCGGCAGCACCATCCCGGAGAAGAACATCGCCGCGAGCCCGCTGATCACCGCCAGCCCCGAGCCGTCCAGCAGCCAGAACGACGCCACCGCGACGAGATAGCGCAACGCGAAACTCACCACCACGGCCAGCCCGGCCGACAGCAGGAACAGCCCCCACGTCCACGCCTCCCCGGGCAGCGCCAGGTCGAAGAAGCAGGCGCCCACCGCCATCGGCACCACCCCGCGGCCGATCAGCTGGAACCCCGCCCGCCCCAGATCCGCCGCAAGCCACCACGACTGGAGGTCGGCAGGCCGGTGCAGATCCACCGCGATGTCCCCGTTGCGGATCCGCTCCTGAAGTTCGGCGATCCCGCCGCCCGCCATCATCGCGGTGGCGGCCAGCAACGCCTGCCCCGTCCAGGCGAAGGTCAGCGCCTGCGCCTGGTCATAGCCGCCCAGGTGCGGCCGCTCGTTCCACAGCGCGATGTACGAGTAGGCGACGATGAAGCCGAAGACGGTGTTGGTGAACACCCCGGCCGCGGTGGCGACCCGGTACGTGGCGTACCGCCGGAAGCCGCCGGCCGCCACGGCCGTGTACAGCATCGGCGCGCTCCCTCTCCTTCTCGGTGCCGCGGCCGCCCGAGCGGCGGGCCCGTCGGCCGGCCGACGAACGCGGCACCGGCCGGCGGACGGCGGCAAAGCACCGGAGCGTACTGCGGCAACCGGAGCGACCACCATCGATTTATCACCCGTACGGGCGAGACAGGGGGCCCATCCGGCCGGGCGCGGAGCGGTCCCGGGCGCGTGCCACCCCTCGGGACAGGAACAGATGATGCGACAGTACGTCCCGGGGCGGGTAAGCCTTGTCACGACGTAGCGCGCATCCCCCACACGGCACCGATCCGCCGCAGCACCACTCCCGGCGGCGGCAGAGGAGTCCCACCAGACATGAGCGAAGAGCCGCAGCACGGCCCGGAGCACGACGGGCCCTCCGACCCGGCGGCCGCCTGGGCCGAGCGCCCCCGCCGCCGCCCGCGGCGCACCGGCTGGCGTCGCCTCCTCCCCGGCTGGCGGCTGCTCCTCGGCACGCTGCTGGTGATCCTGCTGGTCGGCGGCGGTGGCCTGATCGCCGGCTACCTCCTCGTCGACATCCCGCCCGCCAACAGCGCCGCCAAGGCCCAGAGCAACGTCTACCTCTACTCCGACGGCACGGAACTGGCCCGCGACGGCGACGTCAACCGCGAGAACGTCCCGCTCAGCCAGATCCCCAGGACCGTCCAGCGGGCCGTGCTCGCCGCCGAGGACCGCGACTTCTACTCCGAATCGGCCGTCGACCCCGGCGCGATGCTCCGCGCCGCCTGGAACACCGCCACCGGCAAGGGCAAACAGTCCGGCTCGACCATCACCCAGCAGTACGTCAAGAACTACTACCTCGGCCAGGAACAGACCGTCACCCGCAAGGCCAAGGAGTTCTTCATCGCCATCAAGCTGGACCGCGAGGTGAGCAAGGAAAAGATCCTCCAGGGCTACCTCAACACCAGCTACTACGGCCGCAACGCCTACGGCATCCAAGCCGCGGCCCAGGCGTACTACGGCAAGAACTCCGACGAACTCACCACCTCCCAGGGCGCCTACCTGGCCACCCTCCTCAACTCCCCCAGCGCCTTCGACATCACCGCCCATCCCGAGAACAAGGCACGGGTCCTGGCGCGCTGGAACTACGTCCTGGACGGCATGGTGAAGAAGAAATGGCTCAGCCGCGCCGACCGGGCCACCATGACCTTCCCCCCGCCCAGCCGCACCAAGGCCCCCACCGGACTCAGCGGCCAGCGCGGCTACGTCGTCAAGGCCGTCACCGACTACCTGACCGACCACAAGATCGTCGACGAGGACACCCTGCGCTCCGGCGGCTACCGCATCACCACCACCCTCGACAAGGACCGCCAGGAGGCGTTCACCGACGCCGTCGACACCCGGCTGATGGACCGGCTGAGCGACACCCGGAAGGCCGACTCCTACGTCCGGGCCGGCGGCGCCTCCATCGCCCCGGAAACCGGCCGGGTCGTCGCCATGTACGGCGGCATCGACTACGCCGAGCAGTACGTCAACGGCGCCACCCGGCGTGACTACCAAGTGGGCTCCGTCTTCAAGCCGATCGTCTTCGCCTCCGCTGTGCAGAACGGCTCCACCACCCAGGACGGCAGCCCCATCACCCCCCAGACCGTCTACGACGGCACCAACAAACGCATGACCCTCAGCAACGGCCGCCCCACCGGCTTCGCCCCCGCCAACGAGGACGACCGCTCCTACGGCCCGATCACCGTCACCGAGGCCATGGACAAGTCCGTCAACGCCGTTTACGCACAGATGGGCATCGACGTCGGCCCCGACAAGGTCAAGAGCACCGCCGTCGGCCTGGGAATCCCGCCCGGCACCCCCAGCCTCGCCACCTCCCAGGGCGCCATCTCACTGGGCACCGCCACCCCCAGCGTCCTCGACATGACGCAGGTGTACGCCACCCTCGCCAACCACGGCCGACAGCGCCCGTACACCCTCGTCGACAAGCTCACCAAGGCCGGCGCGGACGTCCCGCTCCCCGAACGCCCCCAGGCCACCGCCATCGGGCGGGCGGCGGCCGACACCACCACGTCCATCCTGCGCAGCGTCGTCGAGGGCGGCACCGCCACCGCGGCGCAGTCAGCGGGCCGCCCGGCGGCGGGCAAGACCGGCACAGCGGAAGGGGACAAGGCCGCCTGGTTCGCCGGCTACACGCCCGAACTCGCCACCGTCGTCGCCGTGTTGGGCCAGAACCCCAAGACCGCCGCCCAGGAACCGCTCTACGGCGCCGCCGGGCTGCCACGGGTCAACGGCGGCGGCTTCCCCGCCGAGATCTGGGCCGACTACACCGCGACCGTCCTCGACGGACAGCCGGTCCGCGACTTCGACCTCCAACTGGAGCCAGGCGCCCAGGAACCCAACCCATCGGACTCCGGATCCACCACCCCGCAGCCGGGCGAAGGCGAGCCCACGGACACCGGCCCCGGCGAGCCCGAACCCACCGGCACCCTCCCGACCGACACCGCACCGCCGACCGGCGCACCCACCGAAGACTTCCCGACCGTGGGCCCGTACGGCGGCAACGAAGGCCCGCCGGGCCGCCGTTGAACGAGGACCTGGCCGTCGGCTCAGTGACCTGACGTCGCCTTGAGCCCCACCACCGACACCAGCAGCAGACAGATGAAGAAGATCCGCGCCGCGGTGGCCGGCTCACCGAGCACCAGCATGCCGACGACCGCCGCACCCGCGGCGCCGATACCGACCCACACGCCGTACGCCGTGCCGATCGGCAGGGACCGCGCGGCGATCGACAGCAGCAGCATGCTCGCGATGATGCCCGCGCCTGTGAACACACTGGGCCACAGGCGCGTGAACCCCTCGGTGAACTTCATCCCGATCGACCAGCCGACCTCCAGCAGGCCGGCGACGAGCAGCAGAATCCATGCCATGACGGCACCTCCGTGAAAGACCTTCAACAGGGGTGCGTCGTCTTGTCCTGCCCGGTACGGCGCGTCTCGTCGGGTGTCTTCGAGGCTAGCAAAAGCCCAGCACAACGGGCGGTGACCTCGGTCACCGCCCGATCGTCAACGAGAACTACGGATGCCTACAGATTGCGGACGCAGATTGCGGACGACTACAGATACAGCCCGGTCGCATCGTCCGAGCCCTCAAGACGCTCCGCGGCCACCGCATGCAGATCCCGCTCCCGCATCAGCACATACGCCACGCCGCGCACCTCGACCTCGGCCCGGTCCTCCGGGTCGTACAGCACCCGGTCGCCCACCTCGACGGTCCGCACGTTCTGGCCCACGGCGACCACTTCCGCCCAGGCCAGACGGCGGCCGACGGCAGCGGTCGCCGGAATGACGATGCCCCCGGTCGAGCGCCGCTCGCCCTCGGGAATGTCCGTCCGCACCAGCACGCGGTCGTGCAGCATCCGGATCGGCAGCTTGTCGTGGGTGTCCTTGGTGTTATTCGGGCTCACGGCACGACCGTACCCGCACCCGGACAGCGGCCGGGCCGCCGGGCGCCGTTCAGGCGCGACGCCGCTTGGCGCGCATCACCAGCAGGCCCACCACGCCCACCCCGACCATGGCAACCGGAACGATCCGCTCCAGCCGCGGTGCGCCGTCCTCCGACACCAGCTGGGCCCGCACGTCCGAGACCGCGCGGTTGGCGGCCACATACGCACGCCCCGCCGTCCGGTCCACCACCTCGGCGGTCTTCGCCTTCGCCTCACCGATGATCGTCTTCGGGTGCAGCCGCACACCGATCTCGTCCAGCGTCACGGCGAGATCCTGCCGCCGGCGGACGATGTCCGCCTCGATCTGCGCAGGGGTCCTGGCTTCCGACACCGCGCTGCCTCCGTCGTCTCGGGCCGATGCGTACAGGACCGGGCACGAGCCCCGTACGGAACCGGCCAAGATCCTGTCCGTGCCGATTCGTGAAGGACAGTCTGTCAGCTCGCACCCGCCCGCGCCCCACAGCACCCCCGTTCCGCGCAGCCGCGGCTTCCACCGCACCGCACCGCCGGCCCTCCGGAAGCCGTAATCTCGGGGGCGTACGAACCATCCGAAGGAGAGACATGAGCGAGCGACTGCAGACCGGTGACACCGCCCCCGCCTTCACCCTCCCCGACGCGGACGGCAACGAGATCTCGCTCGCCGACCACAAGGGCCGCAAGGTCATCGTCTACTTCTACCCGGCCGCACTGACCCCCGGCTGCACCAAGCAGGCGTGCGACTTCACCGACAACCTCGACTTCCTCGCCGGCCACGGCTACGACGTCATCGGCATCTCCCCCGACAAGCCGGAGAAGCTCGCGAAGTTCCGCGAGAAGGAAGACCTCAAGGTCACCCTCGTCGGCGACCCCGACAAGCAGGTCCTGGAGGCATACGGCGCCTTCGGCGAGAAGAAGCTCTACGGTAAGACCGTCACCGGCGTCATCCGCTCCACCGTCATCGTCGACGAGGAGGGCAAGGTCGAGCGCGCGCTCTACAACGTCAAGGCCACCGGCCACGTCGCCAAGATCATCAAGGACTTGGGGCTGTAAGGCTGTTGCGGCTGTAAGGCTGTTGGGGCTGCGAGCCTGTTGGGCCGTGAGCCTCTCGACGCCGTGCGGCTCCCCCCGCCCCCTCCCCCCTCTCCCCCTACGGGGGAG
>NZ_JAJCXB010000037.1 GCF_020564935.1 Streptomyces pinistramenti | reverse complement strand
CTTCCTGCCCCGCAACGACACCGGCAACAACGGCCGGACGAACTCCCACTCAGCATCAGACAGTTCATGGCGACGTATCACCCCACCATGATCCACCACGCGAGATCATTTGAAGACACCGCCTAGGGCGCTGGTCCGGCATCCGGTGCAGAAAGCTGCTCCCGCAGGGTGACACGGTCCGTCTTACCTGCGGGTGTGCGCGGCAGCCGGTCCATTACCGTGATCCGGCCGGGTGTCAAGGCGCGCGGGATCCTGTCGGCTGCCCACCTGCGAAGTTCACGTGAGGTGGCGTGCCTGCCCGAGGCGAGGACGACGGCCAGGCCGACCTCCGCGGGGCGGCCGGCCGTCTCATCTCCGGGCAGCAGGACGGCGACCGCCTCGCGTGCTGCCGGGTGGGATTCGAATGCCGCCTCGATATCGCCGAGTTCGATCCGGTGCCCCCGGATTTTCACCTGTTGATCGAGTCGACCGAGAAACTCCAGTCTGCCGTCTTTGTGGAGCCGGCCGAGGTCGCCCGTTCGGTAGCAGCGGCGATTGCCCTCGGGAAGAGAGAAGCCGGCGAAGCGGTCGGCCGTCAGGTCCTCCCGGTCCACGTACCCCTGGGCCAGGCATGCTCCGTGGATGAGGATCTCGCCTTCGATACTGCCGTCGGACGGATGGATCGCCGCTGCTCCCGGGGCGGGCTCCGCAAGCGTGTGAGCCTTCGGGGGGTTGAGGTGCAGGCCGGTGTCCGGCAATGGCCGGCCCAGGCCGATGGCCCGTGGGTCGGTGACCCGTTGGGCGCTCGCCCAGATGGTGGCCTCCGTCGGGCCGTACAGATTCCAGAGTTCGGCGGTCAGCGGAAGCAGGCACTGGGCAAGTGGTGTGGTCAGGGCCTCGCCGCCGCACCAGATGCGGCTGCCGGGCAGTCCCTTCCAGCCGGCGGCTGTCACCAGGCGCCAGAAGCTCGGGGTTGCCTGCAGTACGTCCGGGCGATATCTGCCGACGGTCTCCGCGAAGAGGCCCGGATCGGTGCGCGCCTCCGCCGGGGCAGCCACCACAGCGCCACCGACCTGCAACGGGAGCAGGAGTTCAGCCAAGGAGATGTCGAAGGAGAGCGCGGTCAGCGCCAGCATGGCCTCACCGGCGGCGAGCCCGGGGGTGCGGGCGAGCCCGCCGAGGCGGGTGCCGAGTGCCTGGTGGGAGACGGCAACGCCTTTGGGTACACCGGTCGAACCAGAGGTGTACATGATGTATGCGACGTCTTCGAGTCCGGTGCGGGGTGGGGATTCCGGGGTGCGGGGAACCGTCTCGGCAACAAGCCCGTCTCCGGTCCCGTCGTCGCGAAGAACCAGTACCGGGCGGGCATCGTTGAGCACTGCGTCACGGCGGGCCCGAGGGTAGCTCTGGTCCAAGGGAAGCAGCGCACGTCGGCTCAGGCCGGCAGCGAGCAGCGCCGGCACGCCGGCCGAAGGGTCGACTGCATCGAGCGCGATCAAGGAGCCCGGTGGTGTGAGACGGGCGAGCCGTTCCGCCAATTTCCGCACGGTGTCGGCAAGTTCGCGGTAGCTCCAGGTCCGCTGAGGGCCGAGGAGAGCGACGGCCTCGGGCGACTGCTCGGTATGCCTCAAGAATTCGTGTGCCGCCAGGATCATCCTGTGCGCCCCTCCAGCGGATACTGCGGTTCGGTGTGCGGTGGCCTTCTCCGGCCGCGGCTGACCGCGCGGCGAACTCGGCTGCCAGGGTGGCCAGGGCGGGCGCTCGGAGGTTTCCCGCGGTCGGAGGTTCGAGCCGCCGCTCGATGAAGTCCTTCGTCTTCCCGGAGGCCCTGCTCAAGGACACCCCGAGGCCGCGGTGCCGGAGCTGCTTCTGTCCGCGGAAACACGACGGACCAGCAGTCCTCCTGGCTCCGGGCGATCGGGGTGCCGTTGTCCCTCCAGGATGTCGCACGCTCCTCGCGCTTGCCGGAAGCTTGCCGGAACGTCCCTACTCGTTCTTCCGGTACACGGTGACGTGCCCCGGATGAGGGAAGGGCTCGCCGTCCCATCCCTTCCAGCGCCCTTCCCTCGTCAGGCCGGCCATGCGCGCCATGAGGTCGAGCTCAGAGGGCCAGGCGTAGCGGAAGGACATCGGATAGAAGCGCGGCCCCGATGTGGTCAGAACGATCTGCTGACGGTTGACCCGTTGCTCGGTCGCGTCGTGGAGGCTCATCAGGAGCACCGCCTCGTCGTCGCCGAGGTGCATGGTGTCGGTCCATTCCTCACGGCCGTACTGATCGGCGTCCAGAACGAAGGTCTGGAGCACGAAGGCGCCTCCGGCCTTCAGCCGGTCGGCCACGTTCTGGAAGCAGCGCAGCTGTTCTTCCTGCGTGAGGAGCAGGAAGAAGCTGTGGTACACGCAGTAGACCAAGCTGAATTCGCCCTCGACGGGCACATCGGCGAAGTCCCCCAGGACGACGTCCAGTTCGGCGCCTCCCGGCTTGGCGCGCAGCTGCTCCAGCATTTTCGGGGACGATTCGATACCCGTGACCGCTACGCCGGACCTGGCGAGGGTCAGTGCCACCCGGCCCGTCCCGATACCGAGTTCGAGTGCCGGGCCGCCGTCGGCGATCTTGGCGAGGAAGGCACTGGCTGCCTCCTCGTCGTCGGCGGCGGCCCAGGGCGTCGCATCGTAGGCTTCCATCCGGTCCCATGCGGAGGGGCTGTCGAATGCCTTCACTGCGGTGTCTCCTTCCGGATGTGCGCCGTCCCTTCGGGAGAACGCAGCGCGGTCCATACCTCGTCGATGTGCCGTAGGCACTCCTTCTCGGTCCCGCTGAAGCCCTCCGGGCGCCACCCTTCGGGCAACGGCCGACCGCTGTCCAGGACCGAGTACTGTTCCTCGTCGTTGACCACGACGTCGTATGTGGTCACGGCGGTCTCTTGGGACACTTCCGACCTCTTTCTCCGGACGGCGAACAGGCCCACTCCGGCCAGTGGAATGAGCGCCAGCGTCAGTACGCCGGACAGGGCGAGCCCGCCGCGGCTGCCGACCGCGTCGACCATGGGACCGCCGGCCGCCAGGCCCAGCGGAGCCGCGAGCGTGGAGCCCGCCACCCAGAGCGTGACCACGGGCTGCTGCTCGTCGGGGCTGAGTTCGGCTTGGATGAAGCTGAACGCGATGGGGATGAAGGGCGCCCACACCAGACCGCCCAGCGCGAAGATCGCCATGGCGACGGGCAGGTTTCCGGCAGCGGAGAGCGCCAGCGGGCACAGGCCCCACAGGGCGATGATGGCGATCAGCACCACGCGTTCAGGCACCCGGCGCACGTAGTTGGTGGCGAGCGCTCCCAGGAACGCGCCCGCCCCGAAGGCGCCCCAGGCGAGCCCCAGACCCGCGCTTCCCGAGTGCAGCGGGCCGCGGACCAGCAGCGGGAGCGCCACTTCCACGGGCATGTAGAAGAAATTGAAGAAGAAAATGACGGCGAAGAGCCTTGCCAGCAGCGGCCTGCTGCGCAGGATCTGCCAGCCTGCGGCAGGGGCGGCGTCGGTCTCCAGCTCCTCCTGCTGCGGTGCCGGCACCCACAGCGCCACGACGGCGAGCAGCACCACGGAGCCGAGCGCATCGAAGCCCAGCGCCGCCGCAGGACCCCAGACAGCCACCAGCAGGCCGCCGATCACGGGCCCTACGACGAACAGGGCGAAGTTGCTGTTGACGCCGAGCAGCCCGTTGACGGCGAACAGGTCCTCCTTGTCCACCATGCCGGTCGCCAGGAGGCGGCGGCTGCTCGTCCCGGCCAGACGGAAGACGGAGCCGACAAGCAGCCCGCCGATCAGGACGGGCAGCGTCAGCTCGTCCGTCGCGGAGAGCACGGCCAGTGCGATGAAGATGACGGGCCGCAGCACGCAGTCGGCGAGCAGCAGCGCACGGGACGGCAGCCGCAGCCTGCCAAGACCCAGCGCCAACGCCAGCACGGTGGACAGGACGAACGGCGCGGTCTCGACCACGGAGATCGCGACGGCCGGGGCGAGCGATCCGTGGATGTGCAGCGTCTGGATGGGCATTGCCACGATCACCGTGCCCATCCCGACCTGCGACAACAGGTCACCGACGAGCAGCGCCGCAAGGCGCCGGTTGCGCAGCACCTCCCGGTAGGAGCGGCTGACCGGCTCCTCGGTGTCCACCGTCCCCTCAGTCATGGGCCGCCACCGTGCCCGCCTTGATCGCGGACGGGGTGAAGGACAGGTCGGCGACCCGCAGCACGTCCGGATCGAACCGGGCCCACAGCGCGCCGCTCGGCGCTGTGGACTCGCCGAGGGCGAACCTGGCGTCCCAGCGTGACTCGTCAGGTCCCAGGTACCGCACGAGCTTGCGGCGGGCCCGCGCGGTGTCGAACGTGACCGTCCGCCCGCGCCCGGATGCCACCACCTGCCGTGTGATGCCGGTGCCCGGGTCGCAGACGTCGACCACCAGCTCGAACACGGGATTACGGGCCAAGCGGTCGGGCAGTCGGGACCAGGACCCCGTGAACACCCAGAACGACTCGTCTTCCCACAGGTACCAGACCGGCCGCACGACCGGGCCGTCCGTGGCGAGACGGGCCACCAGTGGCTGCGCCAGGAATGCGGGGACGTCGAAGGGCGCACCGGTCAGCGGACCGAACGAGTTCCCGCGTCGCGTGGCCTTCCACGTTCGCTTCACCCGGCCGCTCCGCCCTGGGCCTCGGCCCACGCCTGGTGAAGGCGGTGCGCGGCCTCCGTCAGCTCGTCCGGGCCGACTCCGGAGAACGAGAGCCGCAGCGTGCCGCGATCGGGGTCGGCGGCGTAGAAGTCGGTACCCGGCACGTAGGAAACCCGCTGTGTGAGGGCGCCGGTGAGCAGGTCGTCGGCGTTCGTCGCGTCTGCGAAGCGTGCCCAGACGAAGAAGCCGCCGCCGGGCACCTCGAAGTCCAACGCGTCTCCGAAGTACCGGCGTACTCCCGCGACCAGGGCGTCCCGCCGCTGTGCATAGAGCATGCGGGCCGCCTTGATGCGCTCGTCCACGAAGCCGGGCCGGGTGACGAGTTCCAGTACGGCACGTTCGAGGAATCCCGAATTGCCCAGGTCGGATGCCTGTTTGAACATGCCGATGACCGGTGCCAGCTCGGCGGGCGCGGTCACATGGCCCAGGCGGGCGGCGGGGAACAGGACCTTCGAGAAGCTCTCCAGTCTCAGCACCCGGTCCGACAAGGACGCGAGTGCGGGGAGTGTGTCGCCGTCGCGCGCGTCGTAGCGGAGTTCTCCGTAGGGATCGTCCTCGACGATGAAGAAGCCGTAGCGGTCGGCGAGTTCGGCCAGGCGTTGCCGTTGTACCAGGGACAGCGTGGCGCCGGTCGGGTTCGCGAAGTTGGATACGACGTACAGGAACCGCGGACGCAGTCCGCCCTGCAACGCGGCGCTCAGCTCGTCGAGTTGTGCGTCGTCGGCCAAGGGGACCGGTACGAGGTCCGCCTCGAACAGCCGGAAGACCTGGAGGGCCCCGATGTAGGACGGCCGGTCCACGACGATGACGTCTCCCGGATCGATCAGCGTCTTGCAGATCAGGTCCAGCGCCTGCTGCGAGCCGTGCGTCAGGGTCACGTGTTCGGGCCGGCCGGAGATGCCCAGGCGGGTGGCGTTGCGGGAGACGATCCACTCGCGCAGTTCGGCCAGCCCGGCCGTATCGCCGTACTGCAAGGCGTCCGGGTCGTCCCTGAGCAGCCGGCCCGTCACCTCCTGGACGTCGGCGTTCGGGAACAGTTCCCGGGCGGGGCTGCCCGCGGCCAGCGGAATGATCCCAGGGGCCTCCGCAAGCCTCAGGACCGATCCGATCGCGGAGGAACGCAACCGTGATGTCCTCGATGCCAGGGGGGCGGCTCCACCACGGTGCTGATCGGGCTTCACTCGGCTTTCTCCCTCTCTGTTGCGGCGACTAGCGTGAGGAACTCGCCGAAGGACTCGGCCTCGGCAACCATGCGGGGCGGGACACGCCGTTCGAGGCTGGTGCTCAGCCGCGTGGCGATGCGCACCGCCTCCAGGGAGCGCCCGCCCAGCGCGAAGAAGTCATCGAGGTCGTCCAAGGGGTCGGTCTCCTCGATACCCAGGATCTCGCGCCAGACGTGCTCGGCCGCCTGACGTATCCGGGCGGGCACGTCCACTGCGGTCGGGCCTGCGGGCGGGGGCACGTCCCGGGCGGGCCGCGAGGCCGTGGCCCGCATCGCGAACCGCGGCAGCTCGTCGTAGTGCACCTCCGTGCCGGAGGCCAGGTGCTCGGCCGCACCCATCACGGCGTCGGCGATCCGGCCCGCGTCGTCGGCCGTGATGAGGTCCACGTCGTACTCGAAGCGGGCCAGGATCCGCTCGTCCGTCTCGTCCCAGGAGACCATCAGGTCGCACCGGGGGCCGCGACTGGGCAACCAACGAGCCGTCCAGGTCGGACCGGTCCCGTCCTGGACAGGTTCGGTCGAGCTGAAGCAGTTGAACAGCACGCTCTCGTAGGGCGAGGTCCCGGTGTGGCGGGTCCTGGCCGCTGTGACGAGGTGTTCCAGCGGTACGTGCCGGTGCGTCCACGACTCCACACAACTGCGGCGCACCTCCTCCAGGAACACCCGGCGCGACGCGCCCTCGGGAGGGGTCACCACGACCGGCACCGTGTTGGTGAAGTAGCCGATCTGCCGTGCCGCCTCTTGGGGGCGTACGGACATCGGCGCGGAGACCAGGACCGGGCTCGGCGCGGGACCGCTGCGCAGGGCGGCCGTCAGGCAGGCGATCCCCATCATGAACGTCGTGCATCCCGCCGCTGCCGCCTCGGCGCGCAGCCGTTGCCGCACCGGCGGGAGGATCTCGCGATGGATCACGCCGCTGCGCCGTCCGCCGCGATCCGGTGTCCGGTCCTCGGCAGGCACCGACCAGGGGGGACCTCCGGCGGGCACGTCATCGAACCGGCCTGCCCAGTGATCCGCAGCAGCCCGGAGTGCCGCGTCGGCCTCACGGGCCCGCACCGTCCGCACCACGTCGGCGTACGACAGGGCGGGGCCGCCTGCGGCCTGCGGTGCGGGCACCCGGCGGCTGACCGCTGCGTACGCGTCCGCCAGCCCGTTGAGCAGCACCGACATCGACCCGCCGTCCCAGACCAGGTGGTGCACGACGAGGACGAGCGTGGCGCGCACATCCGAGGCCCGGTAGAGCCGCGTGCGCAGCAGGGGCGCCCGCCCCAGGTCGAAGGGGACGAGCAGTCCGTCACGCACCACCGTGTCCAGCAGGTCGTCGGGCCCGTCCTGGCTCCCCGGGTACGGCACCTCCTCCAGCGGCACCTCGACACCGGCCGGCGGTCGCACCACCTGCACCGGCCCGGAGCGGCCCACCACGAAGGCGGTGCGCAGGGAGTCCTGGGAACGGACCACGGCGCCGATCGCGGTACGCAGGGCCGCGGTGTCCAACGGCCCGTCGATGTCGACCGCCACGGTCTCGGTGTACGCGAGGGTGCCGGCGATCAGCTGCTCGCGGAGCCACAGCCCGCGCTGTCCCCTGCTCAGTGGCAGGACCAACGGTGCCTCGCGGGTGGGAGCACCGTTCAGGTGCCGGGCCAGCTCCCGTCGACGCGCGCTCATCGGTGCGGTGTTCCCCCTCGTCATGTGCCCTCTGTCCGGTCGAGGACGGTGAGCAGGTCCTCGACCTCGTCGTCGCCGAGTGTGCCCAGCCAGTCCGTGGTGGCCGCCTCGTCCGCCGCTGCCGGCCCGGGTGGTGACGGCACGTCCGGTGAGGTGGGGCGGCCAGAGACGGGGAGGCGGAGCGCGGCGGCAATGCGCCGGGGGGTGCGCTCCTCGAACAGCACGGCGGCAGGTACCTCGATGCCGAACTGCCGGGTGAGCTCGGTCATGAGCCGGGCCACTCCGAGTGAGTCGCCGCCCAGAGCGAAGAAGTCGTCGTCGCGGCCTACCCGTTCGGCGCCCAGAAGGGTGCCGAACGCCTCGGCCACGGCGCGTTCCCCGGCGCCGGACGCCGCCGCGTACGTGTCGGCGATGACATTGTCAGGACCGGGCTCCGGCAGTGCCGCACGGTCCGTCTTGCCGCTCAGCAGCGTCGGAAGGCCGGCGAGCCGTACGAAGGACTTGGGCACGGTCGACGGATGCAGCCGTTCGGCCAGGAAACTCCTCAGGTCGTGCACAGGAGGGGCGGCGTCCGCGCCGAAGACCACGTACGCGATGACCGCATCGGACCGTACACGGACCGCGGCGGCGTCGATCGCGGGGTGCTCCAGGAGTGCCGCCTCCACTTCGGCAGGGTTGAGGCGGACACCGCGGGTCTTCTGCTCGCCGTCATTGCGTCCGACGTACCGGAGTTGCCCGTCCACGCCACGGCGCACGAGATCGCCGGTGCGGTACATCCGGTGCCCCCTGCCGCCGAACGGGTCCGGCAGGAACGTCGCCGCGGTCAGTCCCGGACGCCCCAGGTAGCCATGGGCGAGCCCGATGCCGCCGAGGTACAACTCACCCGTCTCGCCGTCCGGTACGGGGTGCCCTGTGTCGTCGAGCACGTGGGCTTGAGTGCCGCCGATCACGTCGCCGATCGGCGGCAGTTCGTCCACGGCCCCACGCGAGGCCAACGGGGCAACCAGACGTACCCCCGACGTCTCGGTGATGCCATAGGAGTTGACCACTTGGAAGGGTGAATCGCCGGGCCATGAGCGCAGTTGCTCGCCTCCGGTGATCAGCACGCGTAAGGCGGTGTCATCGGGCCAGGGCAGCGCCATCAACTGCTCGCCCAGGCGGGTCACCACGACGCTCCAGGTCACGCCTGACTCCAGGAGCCACTTCCGGACCGCTTCGGCGTCCCATTCCGTGCTCTCGTCGGCGATGGCGACGGCCGCTCCCGCACCGAGCGGCGACCACAGCTCCCAACGGGTGATGGCGAACCCCGGCGACGACAGCCAGCTGCCCACCGTGTCGAACGGGGCGAAACGGTAGGTCTCGGCCGTCCACACTGCTTCGTTGACGATTCCGGAGTGCGGAATACCGACAGCTTTGGGCTCACCGCTGGAGCCTGATGTGAAGAAGACGTAGGCGATCCGCTCCGACTCGGGAACATCGGGAAACCACCGGTGACCGCCTCCCGCTGCGGTCTCCGGAATGACGCAGCAGCCAGGACCGATCGACAGCCGCGCACCGGAGAGCGCCAGCAGCCGTTCGGCACGTTGCGAAGGGAGCAGCGGATCGACGGGCACACAGGCACCACCGCGCTTCCAGATGGCAAGGGTCGCCACGACCTGGTCGACACAGCGAGGCAGCCGGACGGCCACTGTGGTGCCGGGCCCGACGCCGTGCTCTCCCAGGATCCGGGCCAAGCCCGACGCCTTTGCGTCGAGTTCGGCGTAGTTGAGCGTCTCCCTCGCGCTGATCAGGGCGAGCGCACGGGGATACGTGCGGGCCATCAGCTCGACGCGGCCGTGCGTGGTGGACGGCTGGGTTGACGTCACCGGACTGTGGGGCATGGTTCTGGGACCGCCTGTCGTCGTGATCAGTCCTGGCCGGCTTCTTCGGGGCCGATCGATGCCAGGTCGGGCAGGACCTTCTCGCCCAACAGCCGTACGGTACGCAGCGCTTCGGGCTGGGTGATCGATCCGTAGCGGCAGTGGAGGCTGATCTCGGCCCCCGGGTAGAGGTCGTGGATGCGACGCAGTGCGGCTCCCACCTCGGCCACCCCGCCGATCACGACGTTGTCCGCTGCCATCAGGTCGGAGAGCGTGGTGTTGCGGGCCGCCGCCTCCATGCGCTCGTACCCCGGGTACTGCGCGGAGGCGCTGCCCCGCCAGCTGCTGTACGCCTCGATCTGCTTGTCGCGGTACGCCTCGTAGTGTTCCTCGGCCCGCTCGACCGCCTCGGCGTGGCTCTCTGCGACGTAGGCGTGGTAGCTGACGTGCAGACGGTGACTCCGGGAGTGACCGTGCTCGGTCCTGGCCCGCCGGTAGCTCTCCAGCAGGCCCGTCAGCTTCTCGTGGCTCGCCACCACCGGCATGACCATGAGGTGATAGCCGTGGCGCCCCGCCCAGACGAAGGTCTCGGGCGACGTCGTGGCCGCGATGAAGACAGGCGGGGCGGGCTGCTGGGCCGGCCGGGGCAGGAGGGGAGGGAGCGGACCGAAGCGGTGGAAGCGTCCCTCCCAACGGAAGCCGGAGTCCGTCCACAGACGATGGATGGCTTCGACGTTCTCCTCAAGGAGCGCCCGGCTGTCATCCATGTTCACGCCGAACGCGGCGAACTCCGAAGGGAGGAAGGCCCGCCCGAAGCCGGCGTCCAGTCGGCCGTGCGAGAGGTTGTCCAAAACCAGCAGGGACGAGGCCAGTTTGATCGGATGAGTGAACGCCGGAGTCACGGCACCGGTCACCAGCCGCACGCGGCGCGTGTGCCTGGCCATGGCCGACAGGAGGGCCACCGGGTCGGGGCTGTAGCCTCCCCACTCGTGAAAGTGGTGCTCGACCATCTTCACGTGGTGGAAACCGAGTTCGTCCGCCTCCGCACCCAGTTCCAGGCAGTCGTCGTAGAACTGGTCGGCCGCCGCCTCCGCGGGCCCGACCGTGGGCAGGAAGTTGATGCCTAGCTTCATCCGGTTCGCTTCCTCTCTCCGGCAGACACCGTCAGCGCCGTTGGCACGTCGTCTCGTACAAGTTCCGGTACTGCCTGTCCGCGAACTCCAGCTTGGCCAGCGCGCGTCCGGTCTCCACCGCGACGTCGTGCGGGATCAGCAGCGGTTCGGACGCCGATGCCTCGGCCATGAGCTGGGCCTGGGCGGCGCGTTCCATCACGATGAAGAGCCACACCGCCTCGCCGATGCTGCGCCCGCCGGTGAGAAAGCCGTGGTTCTGCATGATGACCGCGGTGCCGTCGCCCATCGTCTTGACGACTTCCTTGCCTTCCCTGCGGGCGTTGACGAGGCCGAGGAACTGCCCGTATACGCCGTGCCTTTGGTACAGGACGCAGGCGTCCTGGGTGAGGGGATCGAGACGACGACCGAGGGAAGACCACGTCTTGCCGTACAGGGAATGCGTGTGCGCGAAGGCGGCCAGATCCGGACGGCTGCGGTGCAGTTCACCGTGCAGCGGGTCCACCGAGGGGTTGAGGTCGCCGGTCCCGCGCAGGACGGTGCCTTCGGAGCCGACGAGCAACAGGTCATCGGGTGTCACGTGATGGAAGTCAAGACCGAACGGGTTGACCCAGTAGGCGTTGTCGTCCTCCGGATCCCTGACACTCACATGACCGGCAAGACCTTCGCTGTAACCGAGGGCTGCAAGGAGGTGGATCGCCTCCACCAGGGACTGTCGCACGTGGTCCTGATCCGGGACGACAGCCGCGTCCAGGGAGGCGGCCGGCGGTGTGGAAGTAGGCATACCACTCCTTACATCACGTTGCAGGGGCGTCGTAGACGCAGCGGAACCCCACCTCGTTGTGGCGGTCCGTCAGCAGGTCTTTCCCGCGGTAGAAGGTGGACAGGCAGACCGGGGGTGAGGTCCATGTGCCGCCGCGCAGCACATGGAATGCTTCAGGGCGGTTCATGAATTCCTGGTTGGACCGCCCCCGGAAGAAGGGAGCCATGTCCTCCCTGGTGAAGAAGTTGGTCCGGGTCATCTCCCAGACGTTTCCTGCCATGTTCAGCAGGCCGTACGGGCTGGCACCTTGCGGGTAGGAATCAGCCGATGCCACCGGGTCTTCCGGCCAGCTCACCGTCGTGGAAACCAGCAGCTCCTCCAGCTCTGCCAGATCCTTGATATCGTCTTTCCGATAAGCGGCGAAGACGCTCTGAGCCCTTTCTTTGTCCCAGGTGTCACCCCAGGGGTACACGCGTCCGTCCGTACCGCGCGCCGCCTTCTCCCATTGGTTTTCCGAAGGCAATCGCCCTCCGGCCCACCTGGCAAACGCGTAGGCGTCGTACCAGTCGATTCCCACGACCGGATGGTCGGGATGGTTGAAACGCAGGTCATGCCAATGGGCCGGAGTGTAGTCTTTGCCTTCGGGCTCGTCCGGGTGAGAGAATTCGCGACTCTCTCCGACATCGGCGAGGAAATCAGAATACCTGCGATTCGTCACCGCAGTCCGGTCCATGTAGTAGGCCGGCAACTCCTCGACCCGCAGCGGATTGTCGGTGTTGTCCATCTGAAACGGGCCGATCTCCAGCACCCGGGCTCCAGCGATGAACGGCCCGGCCGGGATGAGGACCGCATCGCTCAGATCAGGCTCCCTCGCCGCCGCTGCCACTTTGGCATGGAGGTCGGCAAAGTGCTCGTTCTCCAGCGCGCGCAACTCTTGGAAATCGGTCGACCGAAAGAAGTTGATCAGCCCGTTTTTGGTGAAGGCGGCACCGCAGCCGACAGGCTTGCGCGCATAGGCCGGCCTGGTGAAGTTGCTGGGCCAGCCAGAGATGCGGATCATGTGCGGCACGGCCTCTGCGATGCGGTACTGACCTGCGACTTTGATGGCAGTGAAGGCAACCCAGTCGACGTCGTCGTGAATCGCCTCGCTGATCGCCTCGCGGGCCCCCGAGTGCTCAAGGAAACGGTCTGCCAGGGTCTGCACGGCCAGCCGCCGCACATTCCAGTCAGAGTGCCCCACGGCCCACTCGCGCAGCTCCTGAACGGATAGATCGGAGGTCGCCGCACCGGCCAGTGCCTTCTCGAATTTCGCTATTCTATCGCGGTACTCCTGGCCACCGAGAGACCTCAGGAGCGCTCCATCCACAAGCTCGTGCAGCATTACCCCAGCCTATCGTTGTCACGGTCTGCCGGATGAGTGCCGGGTGAACCCAAGGGATCACCCGGCACTCACTTATCTACTGGCGGCGACTACCACTTCGTCGCGGCCTCACCCGATTCGCGCGATGCCAGGAAGTCTTCGGCGGTCATGTCTGGTCACCTCCTTCACGGTTAGAGGGAACAACTGACAAGCCGTGGATGGTTTCCACGGCCGCTCGTGTGGCCGGCCACAGCTTGAGCCGGCCATTCCAGGGAAACGCGAAGGCATGCCGCAGAACGAGCGGCGTCGGAGGGTTCCAGACGCAGCGGATACCTTCAGCGTGAAAGTTTTCAAGGAATGTACAGCGATAAGTGAGACTCATTGAAGGTCGGAGATCAACTGTACGATGAACTGATCGTAGAGCATGAATTAGCGCGCATCCAGACCCCGCCTCAGAGAAACATCATCTGGCCGAAACGTTTCCCCAACTGGCTATTTTTCGTGGCCATATATGGGTTTAGGGAGCGTGCCGCGACCTCAGAGCCCTGGCATTTGCCCGGCTCATCCAGACTTGGGTCAGTTAACAGTTGACATAGGCAGCGAGTCTCAAGGGCAAGCACATACGAACCCTGTTGATCATAGAGTTCTCCACGCTCCAAGATCCACAAAGGCGCCGTGTGCGTCGCACCACCTCTCCGCCGCTGCTCCCGCTCGCCCCGCACCCGTCCACACGCCTTGTGCAAGGGGCCCGCGCGGAATCAAGTACGCAGCCTGGTCGACGAGTTCGCATCGCGCACCGGTCCGCGCGGAGCCGGCGGGGTGCGCTACCGGCTCCCCCGCCTGCCTCACCACTCACTCCTGGGCTGCCGCCGGGTGCCGCACGAAAAGACCCTGCACCGCGTACCGAGGCGCCTCATCCGGCCAAGATCAGCACGGCCGGCTTCGCCCACCTGAAGCCCCTGCTCCCCGACGAGCGCGCGGTTCCGGCTCCGCGGATGTCCGATGGCGGCCCGGGGCGCGAGCAGCGGCGGACCCACCGGGCTGCCACCAAGGCCGATCCGGTGTGCCGCGGACGCCGGACGAGCGCGCCCGACGGCACGTGCCTGCGCAGTGCATGACGCCCCGACGACAGCCGGGCCTGCGCTCTCTCCGCGGGCCGCCCGGCGACGGCATCACCCAGGCCTCGCGTGAGACCGGCGCGAAGCCGCACAAGATCCTCGCCTTCGCGCCCTGCCCCACAAGGGCGCCGATACCTTCCGGCTCCAGGCCGTGTCACCCCGTGCAGTCGATGACGCGCCGCCCGTCAGCGTCCGCTTCGTCATCGAGGTCGGTAAGACGGACGCGCCCTTCGGTGACAGCAGCTCCGTCGCCTTCGCACGAGGCATACGCCGAGCGCCATGCGCCCGGCGCCCGGGCCACGGGATCCGCACCGCCCGCTGGCCGTTCGAAAAGCGCGTGTCGGCGTTCCTCCGGGGCCGATCACGGATGCACGATCGCCGGCCCACGCCACTGCCCCCGCCTACGGGGCGAGGCCAGCAGCCGGGCGGCGGGCAACGCCGTCACCAACGCCGCGCGCCCAGCCGTTGCCCTGAGCGCAGACCGGATCCGGGCCCGATTCCCGGCCGTCACTGCCCAGTTCAGCGCCCTGTGCGTCCGGTCCCCGCGTAGACGACCGGCTGCCGCATCCAGGCGGCTTCATCCGCCGCGGGCAACTCAGGAACGCTGCGGCAGACGACGTACCGGCCGGGGGCCGCCACCGAGGGATGGTCTTCCAGCGCGGCGACAAAAGAACGGTGAATGCTCTCCGGGGTCACCTGGGGATCCCCACTCCGGACATACGCCACCAACTCCTCCCCCGCCCCGGAATCGACGGCGAAAAGGGCCGCGTCCGTACTGCCCGACACCTGACGCAGGACTTCTGCTGCCTGCTCCATATCGACCCAGCACTGGTCGATGAGCTTCCAACCGACGCCCCGTTCCGGTCGTGGTATGCCGATGACGTCCGGGAGTTCCGCGCATGGCACCTCGCGGTCGACCGCCGTGATGAGGAGCGCCTCCAGACCGCGCAGCGTCTGCTTGATCTCCGCGATGGAGAGAAAGGCAGTGTCCGCCAGGATATGAAATATGTCGTCGCCACCTGCCACGTTCGGGCCCGCGTCCAGAAAGAATTTGGCGTTCTTCCGCTCCCAGCTACCGTTCACGTACACGGTGGACTTCTCGGCCAGCTTTTGGAGCTCCGCACCGGAAAGCTCCGCACCGACTCCCGGGCGTTTGAGGTACCGGCGGTCGTTAATAAATGCTTCGAAGAGATCGGTATAGACACCGCGTTCGTGATTCCGGCGTGCTACGCGCTCATACAGCTCGACGGAGTCACACTGCGCATTCATGATGGTATCTATGGCCATCTTCCCGACGTCCAGGATGATTTCCGTGAATCCGCGATGCCCGACCGGAACCGCCATGAGGGAGTTCCCCAGTGCAATACCCACCATGTCACTGAAGTCCTCGACGAATCGATTATTGCTCACGGTCTTGAGGAGGACGTTGCTGTTTCCGGTCACGGAACTCAGCACCGCCGCGGTCGCTGCGGCCAGTACAGCGGGGTTGGTGACGCGGTAACGACCCGCGAGGATGTTCAGCGACTCGGAGATCGCCTCCGAATTTATGGAAACATTCACGTAACGCGGCCGGGCGGGTTCCCTTCGGGGATAGGAGAACATGCGCGCAGGTGTCGCCCGCAGCGCAGCCTCCCAGTAGCCGAGCGTGCTCTCGGACTGCCGGATCCCCTCCCGCGTCGCCTCGTACGCAGCTCGGTCCAGCGGCTGGTACGCCGCACTGCGTCGCAACGAGCGCTCAGCGCCCTCCGCCACAATTCGGTGGAGTTCATTCTCAAGTATTCTCTCGCCCACCCCGTCGATAGTGATGTGGGAGATGATGAACAGGACCCGGTCCGGCGATCCGTCGACCTCGACCACTGCGGCCCTCGTAGGCCATTCTTCGGGGAAGTTGAAAGAAATGTCATGATGGATGTCGAGCCATTCACTTGCCACTGCATCGGCATCGGCATCGGCATCGGCATCGGCATCGGCATCGGCATCGGCTGACAGGATATCTATCGACAGGGCCCCTTCCGCAGTCACCTCCTGCATCGGCTCTCCGCCGTCGGAGACGGTGAAGCGCGTCCGCAGAGCCTCATGGCGTTGCACGAGAGCGCCCAAGGCATCCAAGACGCCCCTCGTGGAGTGTCCTTCAGGGATCTTGAATTGCAACGCCTGATTGTAGAAGTGATCCTCCGGCTTGAGCCACTGCGTGTCGTTCCACAGAAGGCGCTGCGCCCACGTCAGACGCCGGGTATCGCGACGACAGCCGGCAAAGCGGATCTCTTCCACCCGGGATGGTTGCACGGTGATCTCCTTGTAGCGCGATTCTCCGAGATTCCATGAGGCCAAGGGCGACCGCGACATTTCCGAAGATTCTCGATATTCGAGTCGCACAGCGAGGCTCACAGTCAGCTGCAGAAGCCGAAGCCGTCGAAGAACGGAGCACTATCGCGGCCCGGTGGGATGAGCGCGGACGTTTGCGAGGGGCGAGCGGATCCGCATGACGGCCCAGAGCCCTGCAACAGTCCACCCGCCGCTCGAAGTCCTGGTACTCCCCGCCCCGCCCTTCGGACCCTTCGCCCATTCCGCCCATCCGCCGTAAGCATTGATGAACTACCTCTTCCGGTGCTGGACCCATCGGTCGCTTCGACACCACGAAATGAGACGTGCTGAATTCCGTTCCCCGCGCCTGGACTTGCTTCGTTCGGCCAGTCATCACCGCCCTGGCAGAACAGCGTCCGGAGAGGTCGATCGCCGCGGGCGCCCGTCACCGCGGTGAAGCAGCGCACCCACGGTCACACCCCTCCGGGCGCCGAGCGCAACTCGCCGTCCGACCGTTCATCGCCGTTCCGCAGGTCAGGCACCGTCGTAATCGTTTCTGGCGCCTCACCAGTTCCTTCTTGCCCACCCGTTGCGCCTCCAAAACAAGGCGATCCACCCGCCGGACGGCGCTCCAGCCATCCAGACCTGACGCACCGTCATTTCAACGCGCTCCGGCAGCAATCGTCATCGGCGCGCATCCGGAGACGCCCTGCGGACGGGCCCCGCCCAGGGAGCCGGGCGAGGGTGCCGCGACCGGCCACAGCGTTCGGGGCGACCGGGGTGGACGACCTCGCGGTCCCGGGCGCTGTCCGGGGCCGGTGTCACGCCCTCGGCCGCGGTCCGCCGTTCAGGCGCGGGCGCCGTCCGCCGTACCGTCGGGCAGGCTGACCGCGATCCGGTCGGATGCGATGGCCTGAGCGAGGGAGAGGCGGTCGTACGCCAGGTCGGTGCAGGTCGCGGCGTCCATCCGGAGCCTGGTGTCGGGGTGTTCGGCGGGGCCCTCGCGGTATCCGGGTGCGTCGCCTCCGAGGGTGAGGTGAAAGGTGCCTTCGTCCAGGACGACCTCCAGTACGCCGGGGCCGTCCGCGAAATGGTCGGCGATCCGGGTCATGAGCGGTACGGCGAACCAGTGGGCGCGCACCGCGTCGGTGGGGCGCGGGCTGCCCAGTTCGGGCGCGCCCCAGTCGGCGAGTGCGGTGAGCACCGGCAGCAACGCCCGGCCACGGCCGGTGAGTTCGTAGACGTAGGCGGCGCCGGGCGGGGCGAGCCTGCGGCGGGTGACCAGGCCGTCGCGCTCCATGTCCTTGAGGCGGGAGGCGAGCATGTCCGTGCTGACGCCGGGCAGGTCGGCGTGGAGTTCGGTGTAGCGCCGGGCCCCGCCCAGCAGTTCCCGGACGATCAGGAGCGTCCAGCGGTCGCCGACGGCGTCCAGGGCTCGGGCGACGGCGCAGTACTGGTCATAACTTCGGCGCGGCATGACACCAGCATAGACAATCGGTTGGACTTTCCAAGTGGCAACTTGGTAAAACCAAGTACGGTGAGGGATACGGAAGCCGCCGCGCCGCGGTGAGCGAGGAACCGGGAGGCCGCCGCATGCAGTTCAAGCAGTCGAGCAAGATGGCCGACGTCTGTTACGAGATCCGGGGCCCGGTGATCGAGCACGCCGACGCGCTGGAGGAGGCGGGCCACAGCGTGCTCCGCCTGAACACCGGGAATCCGGCGCTGTTCGGCTTCGATGCGCCCGAGGAGATTCTCCAGGACGTGATCCGCAACCTCTCCCACGCGCACGGCTACACCGACTCCCGCGGCATCCTCCCGGCCCGCCGCGCGGTGGCCCAGCAGTATCAGCGCAGCGGGCTCCCCGATGTCGGCGTCGACGACATCTACCTCGGCAACGGCGTCTCCGAACTCGTCTCGATGGCGGTCCAGGCCCTCCTCGACGACGGCGACGAAGTCCTCATCCCGGCCCCCGACTTCCCGCTGTGGACGGCGGTCACCACCCTGGCCGGCGGCACGGCGGTGCACTACCTGTGCGACGAGTCGGCCGACTGGCTGCCCGACCTCGACGACATCGCGTCGAAGATCACCGACCGGACGCGCGCGATGGTCATCATCAACCCCAACAACCCCACCGGCGCGGTCTACCCCCGCGAGCTGCTGGAGGGCATGCTCGACCTCGCCAGGCGGCATCAGCTGATGGTGTTCGCCGACGAGATCTACGACCGGATCCTGTACGACGGCGAGGTGCACCACCACGCCGCGGTGCTCGCCCCCGACCTGGTGTGCCTGACCTTCAGCGGGCTGTCCAAGGCGTACCGCGTGGCCGGATTCCGCTCCGGCTGGCTGGTCGTCTCCGGACCCAAGCAGCACGCCGCCGACTACCTGGAGGGCCTGGGCACCCTCGCCTCGATGCGGCTGTGCCCGAACGCGCCCGCGCAGTACGCCATCCAGGCCGCGCTCGGCGGCCGGCAGAGCATCGACGACCTGGTCCTGCCGGGCGGCCGGCTGCGCGAGCAGCGCGACGTGGCCTGGGAGCGGCTGAACGAGATCCCTGGTGTCTCCTGCGTCAAGCCCAAGGGCGCGCTGTACGCCTTCCCCCGGCTCGACCCGGCCGTGCACAAGATCCACGACGACGAGAAGTTCGTGCTCGACCTGCTGCTGCGGGAGAAGATCCAGGTCGTCCAGGGCACCGGCTTCAACTGGCCGCGCCCGGACCACTTCCGCATCCTGACCCTTCCGCACGCCGACGACCTGGACGCGGCGATCAGCCGGATCGGCCGCTTCCTCGCCGGCTACCGGCAGTGACGGAAGTCCCCGGTACGCCGCTCCCCCGCCGTCGGCCGATGCGCCGCGCGAGACCGGCTCCGCCCAGTGGTACGGCGCGCGGGCGCGGGTGACGGCAGGGCTGCCGTCACCCGCGCCCACCCCTCTCACTCGCATGGACGTACGACTCTCCGTGGGCCGTCCCGCCCCCGGAACGGCGAGCTTCCGCGGCCGGTACCCGCCCCTCGTCGCCGGTGGACCGCCGACGCCCTTGAGCGCATCGGTCGCAGCCGCTTAGGTGGAGGACGGCAAGCCTGCCGCCATCCTGGAGGGGAGAGGGAACCGATGCCCGTACGGCCCGCGGTGACGGAAGCGGAACTCGAAGCCCACCTGCGCGGAATATGTTTCAAGACGGGGCCGCCCCGGCGCATCGGCGTCGAGATCGAGTGGCTGGTTCACGACGCGCGCAACCCCCGATGTCCGGTCGAACCGTCCCGGCTGCACGCCGCCGCCGACGCGCTGCGTGCCCTCCCTCTGGAGTCCCTCCTCACCTTCGAACCCGGCGGCCAGCTGGAGCTCAGCTCGCCGCCCGCGACGTCGCTGACGTCCTGCATCGCGTCCGTCACCGCCGACCTCGCGCAGGTCAGGCCCGCCATGCTGGAGCGGGGCCTGGGCCTGGCCGGGCACGGCCACAATCCCTGGCACGCCCCGAGCCGGGTGCTGACCGAGCCGCGCTACGACGCCATGGAGGCGTACTTCGACCGCTGGGGATCGGCCGGCCGCTCCATGATGTGCGCGACCGCGTCGGTGCAGGTGTGCCTGGACGCCGGGCACGAGGAGCCGGGGCCCCTCGGACTCGGCAGGCGCTGGCTGATGGCGCATCTGCTGGGCGCGGTGCTGACCGCAGCCTTCGCCAACTCGCCGACCAGCGAGGGCTGTCCCACGGGCTATCGCACGACCCGGCAGGTCGTGTGGTCGCAGCTCGATCCGGCCCGTACCCTCGCCCCGCCGCAGGACGGGGATCCGCGCGACGCCTGGGCACGCTACGTCCTGGACGCGCCGGTGATGTGCATCAGGTCCGGAGAGAGAAGCTGGGACGCGCCCGAGGGGCTCACCTTCCGTGACTGGGTCCGCACGGGTGGCCCCAGGCCCCCGACGCAGGAGGATCTCGACTACCACGTCACCACCCTCTTCCCGCCGGTCCGGCCACGCGGCCATCTGGAACTGCGCATGATCGACGCACAGGCGGGCGACGCCGGATGGGTCGTGCCGCTGGCCGTCACGGCTGCCCTGTTCGACGATCCGGAAGCCGCCGAGCGCGCCTACCGCATCGTCAAACCCCTTGCGGAGACCGCGGGTTCACGGCCCGCGCCGCGCAACCCGCTGTGGCGCAGGGCCGCCCGCGGCGGGCTGAGCGACCCGGAGCTGCACGCCGCGGCGCTGGCGTGTTTCGCGGCCGCGCAGGACGCGCTGCCGCGGCTCGGCGCCGCGCCCGGAGTCCTGGCGGCGGTCGCGGAGTTCACCGACCGCTATGTCGCCCGCGGCCGCTGCCCCGCCGACGACCATCTCGACGCCCTGTACGCCACGGAAGGGGCCGATGCGCCGCAGGACGCCGATCCGGCGGACGCCCTGGACCTGTCCGGATTCCTGGGCATGGGCGGCGTGGACGGAGGGGACGGAGGGGACGCCACCGGCGCGCGGCCCCCGCAGGACAGCACAGGCACCGCGGCCGAGGCCGGCCTCATCCCTGGGAAGGACAGCCCGTGACCATCGATCCCGAGTCGCTCCGCGCCCGCGCGGCCACCGCACTGCTCGCCGCCCGCGACCGTACGCACCTGCTGACCACCTGCGTCGACGAGCCGGAACTCGTCGCACAGCACTCCCCCCTCATGTCGCCGCTGGTGTGGGACCTGGCCCACATCGGCAACCAAGAGGAGCAGTGGCTGCTGCGCACCGTCGGCGGGCGGGACGCACTGCGCCCGGACATCGACTCCGTCTACGACGCCTTCGAGCACCCGCGCGCCACCCGCCCCTCTCTGCCGCTGCTCACTCCCGACGAGGCGCACGGCTATGTCTCCGAGGTCCGCGGCCGGGTCCTGGACGTCCTGGAGCGCAGTGCGCTGCGCGGCGGGCCGCTGCTGGACGCCGCCTTCGCCTTCGGCATGATCGCCCAGCACGAACAGCAGCACGACGAGACGATGCTGATCACGCACCAGCTGCGCAGCGGCCCCGCCGCCCTGTCCGCCCCGCCGCCGCCCGTCACGTCGGACGGCATCCTGCCCGCCGAAGTCCTCGTACCCGGCGGGCTGTTCACGATGGGCACGTCCACGGAACCCTGGGCGCTCGACAACGAACGGCCCGCGCACCGCCGCATGGTGCACGCCTTCCTCATCGACACCGCGCCGGTCAGCAACGGCGCCTACCTGCGCTTCATCGAGGACGGCGGCTACGGCGAGCCGCGCTGGTGGTCCGACGAGGGCTGGGCGCAGGTACGCGAACACGGCCTGCGGGCCCCGCTGTTCTGGCGCCAGGAGGGCGGCAGCTGGCTGCGCCGGCGGTTCGGGGTGACCGAGGAGGTGCCGCCCGACGAGCCGGTGGTACACGTGAGCTGGTACGAGGCGGACGCGTACGCGCGCTGGGCGGGACGGCGGCTGCCGACCGAGGCCGAGTGGGAGAAGGCAGCCCGCCACGACCCGGTGGCCGACCGGTCGCTGCGCTATCCCTGGGGCGACCAGGACCCGACGCCCGCGCACGCCAATCTGGGGCAGCGGCACCTCCAGCCCGCCCTCGTCGGCAGCTATCCGGACGGCCGGTCGCCGCTGGGTGTGGGCCAGTTGATCGGCGACGTGTGGGAGTGGACGGCCGGCGACTTCCTGCCCTACCCGGGCTTCGCCGCCTTCCCCTACCGGGAGTATTCGGAGGTGTTCTTCGGCGGCCCGTACAAGGTGCTGCGCGGCGGCTCCTTCGCGGTGGACGCGGTGGCCTGCCGGGGCACCTTCCGCAACTGGGACCTGCCGGTCAGGCGGCAGATCTTCGCCGGATTCCGCACCGCACGGGACGCCGGCATCCCGTCGGACGCATGAGCCCGGCGGCCGCGGCCCCGCCCGCGGACGGCGCACACCGGAAGGGGCGGTAGCCGATGTGCCGTCATATCGCCTATCTGGGGCCCGAGATACCCATCGGGAAGGTGCTGCTGGAGCCCCCGTACGGGCTGTACCGGCAGTCGTGGGCGCCGCGCCACCAGCGGCACGGGACGGTCAACGCCGACGGCTTCGGCGTCGGCTGGTACGCGCCGGGCGACCCGGTGCCCGCGCGCTACCGGCGGGCCGGACCGATCTGGGCGGACGAGTGCCTGCCGGGCATCGCCCGGGTGGTCCGTACCGGCGCGCTGCTCGGTGCCGTCCGCGATGCCACCGAGTCGGGGGCGGACGCCGAGGCGGCCGCCGCGCCGTTCGCCGGCGGGCACCACCTGTTCAGCCACAACGGCGCGGTGCGCGGCTGGCCGGATGCGCTGGCCCCGCTCACCACCGCGCTGCCCCCGGTCGAGCTGCTGCGGCTGGCGGCCCGGTGCGACGCGGCGTTCTGCTGGGCGTTGATCCAGCACCGGCTGGCCGTCGGCGACGACCAGGGCCGGGCGCTGGCGCACACGGTCGCCGCGGTGGCCGAGGCGGCGCCCGGATCCCGGCTCACCTTCCTGATGACCGACGGCACCGCCATCGCCGCCACCACCTGGGGCGACACCCTCTTCCACCTGTCGATCCCCGGTGGCGGCACGGTCGTCGCCTCCGAGCCGTACGACGACTCCCCCCACTGGACCGAGGTCCCCGACCGCACGCTGCTGCGCGCGACCCGCACCGAGGTCCGCCTCACCCCGCTTGAGGAGCCCGCACCGTGAGCCCCTTCTCCCTCACCCGCACCCTGCCCGCCGATGCCACCGCGGCCGCCCTGCGCGCCGACGTGTCCCAGGGCCTGTCCCGCACGCCCAAGCAGCTGCCGCCCAAGTGGTTCTACGACGCACGGGGCAGCGAGCTGTTCGACGAGATCACCCGGCTGCCCGCCTACTACCCGACCCGCGCGGAGCGGGAGATCCTCCTGGCCCGCGCCGGCCTGATCGCGGCGGCCACCGGCGCCCGCACCCTGATCGAGCTGGGCTCGGGCTCGTCCGACAAGACCCGGCACCTCATCGGCGCGCTGACCGGGCTGCTCTCCTACGTGCCGGTCGACGTCAGCGAGTCCGCGCTGGAGTCGGCGGGCCGGCAACTGCTCGCCGATCATCCCGGACTCGACGTGCACGCGCTGGTCGCCGACTTCCAGCAGGGCATGACGCTGCCGCCGACACCGGGGCCGCGGCTGCTGGCCTTCCTCGGCGGCACCATCGGCAATCTGCTGCCGCCCGAGCGCGCGGCGTTCCTGCGCACCGTGCACGGCCTGCTCTCGCCCGGCGATGCGCTGCTCCTTGGCACCGATCTGGTGAAGGACGAGGAGACGCTGGTCGCCGCGTACGACGACCCGGAGGGGGTGACGGCCGCCTTCAACAAGAACGTGCTGCTGGTCATCAACCGCGAGCTGGGCGCCGATTTCGATCCGGCGGACTTCGCGCACGTCGCGGTGTGGAACGCCGATGACGCCTGGATCGAGATGCGGCTGCGGGCCCGCCGCGAACTGACCGTGAAGATCCCGGCGCTGGACCTCGCGGTGCCGTTCGCGGCGGGCGAGGAGGTGCGCACCGAGGTCTCCGCCAAGTTCCGCGAGGACGGCGTGCGGTCCGAACTGCACGCCGCCGGACTCGACTTGGCGCACTGGTGGACGGACGACGCCGGGCGGTTCGCGCTGTCGCTCGCGCTGCGCCGCTGATCCACCGGGCCGACGCACGGCCCGCCGCGTCCGGGACGCCCCGCGCGGCAGCCGTCCGGTGTGACCCTTCGGGTTCCGCCGGGCGGGTGCCGCTGCGTCCGCGTGTGTGGTTCGATGCTTCGATCACACGTGCGTATCGGTGCCGCACTGCGGGCGCGGCCGGTACTCGTCCAGGGGCAGGGGTGGCGGTATGGGGATGGGGCTGGATCGGCGGGGTTTCCTCAGAGGGGCGGCCGGCCTTTCGGCGGCCGGTGTGCTGGTGGGGGTGGGCGGCGGCGGGTCCTCCGCTTCGGCCGCCGAGCGCCGCACGGCCACGGTGTCGGCGCTGGACTGGATGTCAGCGGTCGGCGACGCAACTCCCGTACAGCGGCTCAGCATTCCCGGAAGCCACGACTCCGGCGCCCGGTTCGGCGGCCCCTGGGTCGCCTGCCAGAACACCACGGTCGACGCGCAACTGGCCTCCGGCATCCGCTTCCTCGACGTCCGCTGCCGGGCCATCGACGACGTCTTCGCCATCCATCACGGCGCCTTCTACCAGGAGTTGATGTTCGGCGACGTGCTCAACGCCTGCCGGGACTTCCTGCGGGCGCACCCGTCGGAGACCGTGCTGATGCGGGTCCAGCAGGAGTACTCCGAGGTCTCCGCCGAGGAGTTCCGCCGGATCTTCGACATCTATCTGGACGGCAAGGGCTACCGCTCGCTGTTCCGGCTGGACGGCGGGCTGCCCGCGCTGGGCGAGGCCAGGGGCCGGGTCGTGCTGCTGGCGGACGCCGACGGGATGCCGGGCGTGCGGTACGCCGACCCTGAGCTGTTCGACATCCAGGACGACTACATGACCGAGCCGTTCGGGAAGTGGCCGAAGATCGAGGCACAGTTCCGCAAGGCCGTCGCCGAGCCGGGCAAGCTGTTCGTCAACTACGTCAGCACCGCGGCCCTGCTTCCGCCGCGCTCCAACGCGGACCGGCTCAACCCGCAGGTCAAGAGCCTGTTGGAGGGATCGGAAGGCAGCGGCTGGCAGGGTCTCGGCATCGTGCCGATGGACTTCCCGAACGAGTTCGGCCTGGCGGAGACGCTGATCCGGCACAACATCGGCGGGGCCCTGGCCTGATCGGCGGGCGGGCGGCGGGCGGCCCGGCCTCACCGTGCCGCCCGCCGCACGTTGCGCGATAGGGCACCGAGGTGTGCCCCGCGGGGTCTTCCCGATGCGGCCCCGCGGGAGTAGGCATGGCGGGACCGCTGCTGTACCTCCGCCCGAAAGGCCCCCATGCGCGCGCAGGATCCCGGAAAGCGTTCCGATACCGCCGAGTTCCGCCGGACCTCGCGTGCGCCCGCGCCCACCGCTGCGCCCGGCCACGGCGTGACCGGCGGCGCGGAGCCGTCCGCCGCGGCGATGTTCGCGTTGCAGCGCAGCATCGGCAATGCCGCGGCGGCCCGCCTGGTGGACGAGGCGCGGCACCGGCACGGCGCCGGCTGCGGTCACCAGGAGGCGCCCGTGGTGCAGCGCTCCACCGTCCACGACGTCCTGCGCGGGTCCGGGCAGCCCCTGCACGGGCCGGTCCGCGAGGAGATGGAGTCCCGCCTCGGCGCCGACTTCTCGGACGTACGCCTGCACACCGACATCACCGCGCAGCGCTCCGCATCCGAGATCGGCGCCCGCGCCTACACCTCGGGCAGCCACATCGTGATCGGGTCGGGCGGCGCGGACCGGCACACGCTCGCGCACGAACTGACCCATGTCATCCAGCAGCGGCAGGGTCCGGTGGCGGGGACGGACCACAGTGACGGGCTCACGATGAGCGATCCGTCGGACCGGTACGAGCGCGCTGCGGAGGAGAACGCCACCAAAGTCATGCAGGGCCCGGCCCCGCAGGCGGCCGACCGGGCGGCGGAGCCGGCATCGGAGCCCGCTTCCCAGGCGCCGGGCACAGGACCGGTGCAGCGCAAGCTCGAATACGGGGCGTGGTCGGCGAAGTACATCAAGAACGAGCAGTTCATGAGCCTCTTCCCGCCGACGGAGCGAGGGGCGGGAGCCGAGGGTTTCGAGGCGCCCTTCCTGGACCTGGTCAAGCAGGTGGAACAGGGCGGGCGCGAGGTGTACTTCCAGGAGCAGCCGCCGTCGGTGAGCGGCGCACGCGCGTCGTTCAGGGCCGACGGGGGCAGCGGAAGCCTCGCCATCCAGCCGCCTGCCGAGGGCGCGGGCCCCGCGGTACTGCGGGAGTTCGCCACGACGCTGACGCACGAGCTGCAGCACGCGGTGGACTTCATCAACAAGCGCTTCCCCGCCGACAAGGGGGTGAAGTACGCGGACGACACGGAGCAGAACAAGAAAATCGGCCACCTGGCCGCCGAGCTGCGGGCCTTCGGCGTCGAGGCGGCAGCGGGCGCGAAGCTGGCGCTCGGCGACCACTACGCCGTGGACGAGAAGCCGTTCAGCTCTCTGGTGTCGGCCCTGAGCAGTTCCTCGATCTCGCCGGAGCAGAAGGCGCTGGCCATCGAGTTCCAGCACCTCGCCTCCTACTCGCGTACCCCGAAGGGCATACTCGCCGCCTTCGGCCCGGCCATCAACATCAACTCCAGCAAGCTGCTGGAGCGGACCGCCGCCTACCTCAGCCAGTACAAGATCGTGCCCCAGATCCCTTCGTCGGCCGACACCCTTGAGTGGCTCAGGAACAACCCGCAGGCCGTGACGTCCGGCCTCGCCGAAGGCACTCAGCTGTATCTCAGCCGCAGGCCGCAGCTGAAGAAGTAGGCCGCCGGCCGGGCGCCGTGGTCGCGGGCACCCGGCACCGGCCGCCCGGCCTCAGGCGCCGCCGCGCGGCTGCACCGTCCGGAGGACGGACGGCAGCGGGTACCAGTCTGCGGTGGCGAAACTGGCATGGGCGGCGGCGAGTTGGCCCACCCGGGCCAGCGCCGCGGCCTCGGTCGGCCGGGTGCCGTCGATCTCCGGCGGCACCTTGTGCGCGTCCGTCATCACGAGAAGGTAGTGGCGGGTGTCGTACCAGGCGGTGTCGATGCCGTCCTTGAGGTAGGTCGCCGCATCGCCGTCGAAGACCACGAACCAGGGGCGCAGGGCGCGGTCCTGGTACCGCTCGCGGGGGTCGCCGGGCGCCGCGCCGTGCACCGCGGGGAAGGCCGTCGACCGGGCCAGTTGCCCCTGTGCCGCCAGGTCCTTGAGGTGGGTGGCGTACTCGACGTCCGTCCAGAGGTGGTCGAGCGGGTTCTTCTCCTCGACGGTGCCGGGGATCAGCTCGATCAGGAACTTGCCGGCCAGCGCCGACCGGTCGGGCCAGCCGCCGGCCTGCGCCGCCTCGTCCGGGGTGGCGTGCCCGGCGGTCAGGTCTCCGGGGCCGTAGACGGCGTCGCCGAGTTGCCGGCGGACCAGGGCGTCGAACTCGGCGGGGCCCCGGCCACCCTTGGCGTTGAAGCCGTCCTTCATCTCGACCTTGACGAGTATCGGGCGGTGGCCCGGGTGTGCGTCGTGCCAGGCCCGCATGTCGGCGAGGCAGCCGCCGAGGTCCTGGTTGCGGTCCTTGGTGCGCAGATCGGAGGCGCGGGACGCGTTGACGCAGTTGCTGTTGCTGCCCAGGGGGTTGCTGTGCGAGACGCGCCAGGACGAGCCGAAGCCGTTGGTCCAGACGTCGAGTTCGAGCAGCGCGGCGCCGGAGTCCAGCGCGTCCGCGAAGTACGGGTACTTGTCCTTCTCGTAGGCGTTGTGGACCCCCACGCTCGTGCTGCCGGCGTACGTCGCCGCGGCCGGCTCCGCGCCCGCCGGCGCGCTCACCACGATCAGCGCGGCCGCCGCGACGGCGACCGCTGCCCCACACCGCACCTTGTTCATCTGTCCCGCTCTCCGTCTGGAAACCCCGGCCGTGCGGACACTGTGCGGTCCCGCGCCCGGTCGGCCGTCGGCCGAATGGGCAGCAGCGTACGGGAGTTGACGGTGTGGCGGGCGGGTCGCGGCGCGCTCCGGCACGTCCCGGCTTCCCGTCGGCATGATCATCGGGGCACCATCAGGGCTGCACCGGCCGGCTTCGCGGGCCGGACGACCTTTGGAGGACCCATGACCGACCGGAAACCGCGCACCGGGCTGCCACTCGCCGCGGTGGTGCTGACCGCAACAGTGGCGCTGTACATGGCGCTGGTCGCATTCGGCAACATCACCGACTTCGGCACGAACCAGGCGTTCGTACGCCACGTCCTGGCCATGGACACGACGTTCAAGGACAAGGACCTGATGTGGCGGGCGATCACCTCGCACAGGGCGGCTGACGTGGCGTATCTGGCGGTCATCGCGTGGGAGACCGCGGCCGCGCTGCTGCTGGCCGTGGGAGCGGCGTGGTGGGCCGTACGGATACGGCACGAGGGAGGAAAGGGGCGGCTGCTGTCCACGCTGGGGCTGCTGATGGTGCTGGTGCTGTTCGGGGCCGGATTCCTCGCCGTCGGCGGTGAGTGGTTCGCGATGTGGCAGTCGAAGGACTGGAACGGGACGGACGCCGCCACCCGCAACTTCACCGTCGCGGGCATCGCCCTGCTGGTGGTGCAGCTCGCGGCGGCGGAGGGGCGGCGGACCTGACGGTCTGCGCCGGAGCGCACAGGCTCCGGCAGCGATGTGGCGCACCGGAGCCGGGGACGCGCTCCCCCGCTCCGGCGGGCCGGCTCACCAGGTGATGCGGTAACCCGTCAGCCAGTCGGACGCGCCCGCGCCGCCACGTTCCGCGCGACGGGCCTCGACCTCACGGGCGCGGGTGCCGTCCGGCGTGCCGGCCCGTCCGGCCAGGCCCGCGCTGGTGGCCACGACCTTCTCGACACGGTCGCGCCGCAGTTCATCGAACGCGGCGAACGCGGCGCGCGGGTCGGCGTGGTCGCGCAGCGCACGGCCGAGCACCACGCCGTCCTCGATGGCCATCGAGGCGCCCTGGGCGGCGTTGGGCGCGGCCGCGTGGGCGGCGTCGCCCAGGATGACCATGGAGCCGTTGTGCCAGGTGGGCGTGGTGGCGAGGTCGTAGGAGTTGGAGGCGATGACGCTGTCGCCGGTGGCGCGGACGATGGCGGCGGCCGGGGTGGCGTCGTCCGCGAAGAGCTCGGCCACGCGGGAGCGCCAGGCGGCGGGGGTGCGGGCGGCGTCGTCCCCGGTCAGTTCGTCGCCGGGGACGTTGGCGAACCACCAGACGTCGCCGTCGGGGGCCCGGGTGCAGCCGAGGAAGGCGCGCTTCCCGGCGATCATGGTGTAGGTCTCGGGCGCGAGCGGGGTGTCGATGCCGTGCGCGTAGCCGCAGACGGTGTTCTGGCCGGTGTAGCGGGGCCGCGGGGCCTGCGGGTCGATGAGGGTGCGGGTGGCCGAGTGCAGCCCGTCGGCGCCGATCAGGACGTCGCCTTCGGCGGTGCTGCCGTCGGCGAAGGACGCCACGATCCGGTCGCCGTGCGGGCCGCTGACCGTCTCGGCGCCGACCAGCCGCTTGCCGTGCCGGACGGGAATGCCGCGGCGGGCGGCCTCGTCGTGCAGCACGCGGTAGAGCGTGGCCCGGCGCAGGGTGCGGGGGCCGAGCGCGGCGCCCTCGCCGATGCCGGAGATCGGCCGCTCCCCGCGCAGCGCGCCGTCCTCGCCGATGAGTGCGACCCGCAGGGCCGGAAAGGAGTGGTCGACGACGGGGCCGTGTGCGTCGATGACCCGCAGCGCTTCGAGGCCGTTGGTGAAGACCACGAGGAAGGCGCCGACGTCATCGGCGCCGGTCGGGTACGCCTCGAAGATCTCCGACTCGATGCCCGCCTTGTGCAGGGCCATCGCGGTCACCGCTCCCGCGATGCCGCCGCCGATGATCAGGGCCTTCTCGGTCATGCGCTCCCCTGTCCGGGGCCGGCCGGGGCCGGCGGGTGTGCGGCCCCGGCGGGCCTGCGGATATCGGGTCAACGTACCCGCGGGCCCGCCGGGGCGGCCGGGAAACAGCGCGCCGGGGTGCGGATCAGCCCGCCGCGTAGACGTCCTCGATGTAGCGGCCTGACGCGGTCAACTCGCGCAGCCACGCGTCGGATTCCGCCGGGGACGCGCCGGTGCGGGCCGCGTGCACCTCGCGGAAGGCGGCCCGTACGCCGGGCGCCATCCGGCTGCCGTCGCCGCACACGTACACCCGCGCGCCGTCCTGGAGCAGCTGCCACACCTCGTCGGCCTCGGCGGCGATGCGGTGCTGGACGTAGCGCCTGCCGTGTTCGGGCCTGGCGCTGAAGGCCGGGCGCAGGGCGATGGCGCCCGCCGTTTCGGCCGCGGTGAGTTCGGCGGCGTGCAGGAAGTCGGCGTCCGGGTCGTCGCAGCCGAAGTAGAGCAGCGCGGGGTGCGTGGCGCCCGCGGCGACGCGGTCGGCGACCGCGCCGCGGAAGGGTGCCAGGCCGGTGCCGGCCGCGACCATGATGACGGGGGCGGGGTCGGCCGGATCGAGCCGGAACGCCTCCCGGCAGGGCTGTACGCGGGCGAGGACGGTGTCGCCGGGCCGCAGGGTGTGCAGATGTCCCGATCCGGTGCCGCCGGGCAGCAGCGAGACCATCAGGTCCGCGTGGCGGGGGTCGGCGGCGGGCGAGGACGACAGGGAGTAGTGCCGGGTGCGCAGCGGCGGCAGCAGGTCAAGGATCACCGGCCAGGTGAGGGCCTCGCGCAGCGCGGGGTGGGCCTCGATGAGGTCGATGAGGGTGCGCGGGTCGTCGTCGGGGAGGTTCTCCAGCGCGGTCTTCTCGGGCGGGCACGGGTTGAGCGCCGCCAGCCTCACCCGGTCGCCGGGAGCGGGCCTCGCGCCCAACTCCAGGTGGTGGGTGAGGAGTTCGCGTACGGTCAGCGGCCGGTCGACGGGCAGCGCGGAGCGGCCGGGGCGGCCGTCGTGCAGCGCGATGAGGGCCCAGGGGTCGACGCCGACTGCGCGCGCGGCGCGGTCGACGGCGGCAGGCGGGTTGACCGGCAGGACCGCGAGGTGGTCGGCGGTGCGGTAGGAGGTGCCGTCGGGCAGTGCTATCCGCAGGAACCGCTTGGGCCGCGGCCTGCCGGGGGCGGTCAGGTCGTACGCCTCGGTCACGGTCATCGGGACGACGTCGTGCCGGGCGGCGAGCGCGTCCAGCGGGCCGCCGGTGATCTCGGTGACGGTGCAGCAGGCGTTCTCGTCGGCCGGGGCGCTCGCGCCGATGCTCGCCGGGTCGCCGAGGCGGGTCAGCAGTTCGGTGCGCAGCGCGGCGCCGAACTCCTTGACGGCGCCGGTGAGATCGCCGGACGCGTCGGCTTCGGCGCGGGGCAGCAGCCGTTCGCCGCCGAGCGCGGCGAGCCGGTCGTCGATCCGGAGGGGCACGTGCTGGTAGGTCGCCGCCCAGTTGCGGTCGCCGACACCGAGCACCGCGAACGACACTCCGTCGGCGGCCCTGTCGGGCGCGGTGTCCAGCCACCGGACGAAGGCGGCCGCGTCGTCGGTGGGCTGTCCGTTGTAGGAGGCGGCGACGATCACGGTGGGGCGGTCGGCGGGCAGTGCGCCCGCGTACGCGTCGAGCGGTGCCACGGCGGTGTCGAAGCCGAGCCCGGTGGCCTCGTCGGCGAGGCGCTCGGCGAACTCGCGGCAGGTGCCGTAGTTGGTGCCGTGCAACAGCAGCAGCCCGGTGCCCTGCGGGACGCGGGTGGGCAGCCCTTCGTCGGCTGTGGGCGCCGCGTCGGCGTCCGGCGTGCCTCCGGGGAGCACCGCGAGGGCGGCGCGCACCGCGGCGCGGTCGGCGGGGGTGCGGGCGGCGAGGCGCAGCGTGAAGCCGTCCGGCTTGAGGGTGAGCGTCTCCTTGATGCGCAGCTGGTAGTCGTCGTGGTCGATCAGCCGGTAGCGGTGGGCCAGCAGGCCGAGCAGCATGGTGGCCTCGTGCAGCGCGAACTGCCGTCCGATGCAGGCGCGTTCACCGGTGCCGAACGGCTTGTACGCGTGCGGGGAGCGGGCCGCCTCGGCCTCGGGGCAGAAGCGGGACGGGTCGAACAGTTCGGGGTTGTCGCCCCACACCGGGTCGCGGTGCAGCATCGGCGTGAGCACCGTGACCTGCTGCCCGGCGCGGACCGGGTAGCGGCCGCCGAGCAGGGTGTCGGTGCGGGCCTGGCGGGTGAAGGCCGCGGCGGTGGGCCACAGCCGCAGCGCCTCGTTGAGGACCTGGCGGGTGAACGGCAGCCGGGCGATGTCCTCGAAGGACGGGTCGGGGTCGGTCTCGTCGCCCCAGAGTTCGTCGGCCTCGCGCTGGACCATGCGCAGCGCGACCGGGTCCTTGAGCAGGTGGTACAGCGCGAAGGACAGGGCGCCCGAGGTGGTTTCGTGGCCCGCGATCAGGAACGTGATGACCTGGTTGCGGATGTTGGCGAGGTCGAGCGCGGGCCCGGCGTCCGTCCCCTGCGAGGCGCCGAGCATCAGGCCGAGGAGGTCGTCGTCGCCGCTGACGCCGCTCGCGGTGCGGGCCTCGATGACCTCGTCGACGACGGACGCGAGGTAGTCGGCGTCGACGCGGAAGGCGGCGTCGTCGGCGGCATGGTCGGTGCCGGGCTCGCGGGCGAACTTCGTCATGCTCCACCGGAGGCAGCGCACCATCGACTCGACGAACGGGTGCGGGGTTTCGCGTGCGAACGACTCGAAGTCGAAGCCGAATCCGGCCAGTCCGATGGTGTCGAGGGTCATCCGGGTCATGTCGTCCGCGACATCGGCTGCGGTGCCGTCGGCCGCCCTGCGGTCCCAGGCGGCCATCACGCGGCGGGCGACCTTGAGCATGGCCGGGTGGTAGGTGCGCATCGAGCCGAGCGCGAAGGCCGGCATCAGGACGGCGTGCGCCTTGGCCCAGTTGGGCTCGTCGTTGTACGCGGTGAACAGTCCGTCACCGGCGAACTCCCGTACGTCCTCCAGGACGACCGACACGCCCTTGGCGAACCGGGTCTCGTCCGCGACCTCGGTGACCAGATCGAGCGAGGAGAGGAAAATCGTCTCCCGGTCGTTGAGCTTGCGCTTGAACACCGGGCCGTGGGTACGGGCGAGATCCATGGTCGTCTGGACGGGCGTCGAGGAGAGCCCGGCCGCCGAGATGTCGGCGACCGGTATGCCGTCGTCGCCTGCGGGTGCGTCGTCGTGGAGCGCGATCGTGTCGGTCATGTCTCCAGCGTGATGGGCCCGGTGTGCAGGTCACGGCCGGTCGGCTGCATGATTGTGCAGTGAATTCTTCCCGCCGGGTCTTGCGGCGGGCCGGAGAAGGGTCGGACGAGGGGCCATGGACGACGGAACCGGCGCGGACACGGCCGGATGCGACGGGCCGCGGCATCCCCTGGGCGCGTGGCCGGACGACCCGGAGGGCGACGCGATGTGCGGCCCGGACGACGGCACCGTGCCCGGCGGGGGCCACCAGGATCCGGCAGCGCCGCACCCTGGTACGGGCGGCGCGTACCGGGACGGCCCCTGGCGCAACTATTTCCTCATCCTCCTCGACCGCATCCCCATGCCGATCGCGGTGTGCCGGGCGGACGGCAAGGTGCTGATCGCCAATCCGGCGATGGCCGCGCAGTGGGGCACGGCCCCGGGCCGGCTGCCGGGCCGCAATCTGCTGGACCTCTTCCACCCCCGTGACACCGCCCAGCTCGACCGGCTGACCGAGGCGCTCCGGGCGGGCCGCAGGTCGCGCTATCCGGTGGCGGTGCGCTGGCGGGACAGGTCACAGGATCTTGAGCGGGAGGGCGAGCTGACGGTCGATCCGGTCGGCGACCCGTCGGTGCGGCCGCCCGCCCTGCTGGCACTGCTGCGGGTGCGCGACACCGCGCCGCCGCCCCCGCCGCGCGGCCGGGCCAGTCCGGTCGAGGCCCGGATCCTGGCGCTGGCGGCCGGCGGCGCCACGACCGCGTCGATCGGCACGGCGCTGGGCCTGACCGTGGACGGCGTCAATTACCACCTGTCGCGACTGTCCCGCCGCTGGCGGGTGCAGGGCCGCACCGCGCTGGTCGCCAGGGCGTACGTGCTGGGCGTGCTGGCTCCGGGCAGCTGGCCACCGGAGCCGGCCTGACACGGGCTCTGAGCCGTCCGCGTGCCCCGGCGCGGCCCCGCGGCGTGCTCGGACGCACGTACGGATAACCTCCCTGGTGTGCAGGAAAAGCAGCCCGCGCCCTTCGAGCGCGGAACGGACGGCCCGAAGGTGATCGTCGTCGGCGTCGACGGCTCGGATTCGTCATGGCGTGCCGCCTCCTACGCGGCAGGTCTGGCCCGCCGCCAGGGCTCCATGCTGGCGCTCGTCTACGTCCAGCCGGTGCTGCCGGCCGGCGCGACGATGGGGGCGCCGGTCATGGACGTCACCAACGAGGTGGCCGAGGAGCTGATGGCCGAGATCCGCAGCTCGACCGAACGGTTCCAGGGGCTGTACGACCTGCGGTGGGAGTTCCACACCCTGCGCGGGGATCCGTACGCGGGCATGGTGCAGATGGCCGACGAGCTGCGGGCCGACGCGGTAGTGGTGGGCGCGTCCGAGTCGGCGGGGCACCGCATCATGGGCTCGGTCGCGGTCCGTCTGGTCAAGGCCGGGCGCTGGCCGGTCACGGTCGTCCCGTAGGGCCGCTGAGCGGACCGCTCCGCTGGTGGGCGGCCCCGTGCTGAGGCACCGTGGGAGGTGCACGGGCGGAGCGCCGCCCCGGCGAGGGAGAGCACCGTGACCGACCGCACGTACCGGGTGACCGAAATCGTGGGCACCTCCCACGAGAGTGTCGATATCGCGATCCGCAACGGTGTCCGGCGCGCTTCGCAGACCCTGCGCAATCTCGACTGGTTCGAAGTGGTCCAGGTCCGCGGCCACATCGTCGACGGCGAGATCGAGCACTACCAGGTCGGCCTCAAGGTCGGCTTCCGGCTGGAGGACGCCGGCTGACGCCCTGCCGCGCGTCGCCACGGTGAACTCCCCAAAGCCGCCCGCCGGATCCGCGGGGAGTTCATCTTCCGAAGGGGCCGTCGACGGTCCATGATGGTCCGCCGTCAGGCTACGACGGCGGCACGGAGGTCAGGCATGGGTCTGCGCGCGGGTCACGGCGTACTGCGCCGGAAACCGATCGAACACATCGAAGAGGCGGAAGGCGGCTCCGCCCAGCAGCTCACCCGCGTGCTCGGGCTGTGGCAGCTGACCGCCATCGGCGTCGGCGGCATCATCGGCGCGGGCATCTTCACGCTGGCCGGGACCGTCGCAGGCGGCAAGGCCGGGCCCGCCGTCCTGATCTCCTTCCTGATCGCGGGGATCGCGAGCGCCGCCGCGGCCTTCTCCTACGCCGAGTTCGCCGGGCTCATCCCGAAGGCGGGCTCGGCCTACACGTACGGCTACGCGGTACTCGGCGAGCTGGCCGGCTGGTTCATCGGCTGGGACCTGCTGCTGGAGTACACCGCGATCGTGGCGGTCGTCGCGATCGGCATCTCCGGCTACTTCGGCTTCCTGGTCGGCCAGTTGGGGGCGGATCTGCCCGCCTGGATGCTGGGCGCTCCCGGTACCGGCCCAGGACACCGGGTGGACCTGTTCGCGCTGATCCTCTGCCTGCTGATCGCGTATCTGCTGACACTGGGCATCAAGAGCGCGGCGCGGTTCGAGATGATCGTGGTGGGCCTGAAGGTCCTGGTGGTCGTCGGCGTGATCGCGGTCGGGTTCTTCCACATCAAGACCGGCAATTACTCGCCCTTCTTCCCGTTCGGGGTGAGCGGCGCGTTCACCGGCGCGGCCACCGTCTTCTTCGCGGTCTTCGGATACGACGCGATGAGCACGGCGGCCGAGGAGTCCAAGGACGCGCAGCGCCACATGCCGAAGGCGATCATCTACTCGCTGGTCATCTCGATGGTGCTGTACGTGCTGGCCTGCCTGGTCCTGACGGGCATGCAGAACTACAAGGACATCGACCCGGAGAGCGGATTCTCGTCGGCGTTCAAGTCGGTGGGGCTCGGCAGCCTCGCGGACGTCATCGCGGTCGGCGCCATCATCGGCATTCTGACGGTCATGTTCACGTTCATGCTCGGGGTGACCCGGGTGTGGTTCTCGATGAGCCGGGACGGGCTGCTGCCGAAGTGGTTCGCCAAGACGCACCCCACCCGGCACGTGCCGACCCGGGTGACCTGGATCGTCGGCGCGGCCTCGGCGGCGATTGCCGGGTTCCTGCCGATCGGCGAGGCCGCCGAGTTGACGAACATCGGCATTCTGCTGGCCTTCGTGGTGGTCTGCATCGCGGTGATCGTGCTCCGCTACAAGCGCCCCGACCTGCCGCGGACGTTCCGCACGCCGGGCATGCCGGTGGTCCCTGCACTCGGCGTGCTCTTCTCGCTCTGGCTGATCACGTTCCTGGAGTGGCAGACCTGGGTGCGGTTCGTGGTGTGGTTCCTGGTCGGTCTCGTCATCTACTTCGGCTACTCCTACCGGCGTTCCGAGGTGGCCAAGGCCGAGCGGCGCGCGGCGCAGGAGGAGGGCACGGGGTGAGCCGTCCTCCTGGGGAACGGCCGTACCAGGGGCGCGTCCGATGGGTGGCCGCGACGCCACGGCGATCCATCGGACACGCCATGAGGCGGACCGCCGGGCAGGAAGCCGGCGGCCCGCCTCCGTCGTGTCAGAAGACGAACGGGCCCGGGGTCTGGGCCGAGGTGGCCTTGCAGGTGGCGGTGATGCCGAAGACCACGACCTTCAGCGAGGTGGCTTCGAGGCTGTCGCCGGCGGCGACCGTACCGGTGAGGGGGCCGGTGGAGACGGCGCTGCCGGAGGGGATCGCGGGGTTGTCGCTGCCGCTGAAGGTGGCGGTGCCCGAGCCGTTCTTGGCCATCGTGAGGGTGGAGGTGACCGCGCCCGCGCCGACGTCGAGGGGTGCGGTGATCGCCGACGTGGACACGCTGATGGTGGCGGCGGTGCCGTCCTAGGTGGCGGTGAGCGTCGCCGTGCCCGAGCCGTAACTGCCGCAGTCGAAGCCGATGGTGGCGGTGTCGGGCGTCACCGCGCCCGCGGCCGGCGCCATGGCGAGGGTGCAGGCGAGGGCCGTGCCGACGGCGAGTGCGGTACCGAATCCGAGCGTGCCGTGTCTCATGGGGGATCCGCCTTCGTGAGGGGAAGAGGGCAGGCCGGCGCCGGCCGTCGGGGGCTGGGTCCTGTCGTCGCACTCGCGTCGTCTGCCGGAGGGCAGGCGGGAGTGCGACGACAGGGCCCAGGGGAACGGCAGGGCGTCCCACGGGGCCGCGGCGCGGTCCTGTGGCGGCCACCCGGGATCTGATGGGTGGTCAGCGACCTGAAGCGCTGACCATTGAGGCACGGGCCCCCGAAGAGAGCAAGGGAGACACCTCAAGATTCTTGACGTGTCATCGTCAAATAAGCGGGCGGCGCGGGAGGCGGCGTCACCCCACACGCCCTCTTGACGTGCACCTGGCCGACCCCAAGAATGAGCGCGCCCCTGACAACGTTGTCGGCACTCTCCGGGCCGTGCTCCCCCGGCGGATGGCCGCGCAGCGACGACTTCGGAGGTCCCGACCCATGCCATGGCTCAGTCGCACCCGGCTGCGTACCGCGGGCGCGGTGCTGGCGGCCGCGCTCATCGGGGGCGCGCTCACCGCACCCGCCGCGCAGGCCGAGTCCCCGGGCGGCCCGCTCACCGACCTGGTCAACCCGTTCATCGGCAGCCGCGACGACGGAAACACCTACCCGGGCGCCGCCGTACCGTTCGGCATGGTGCAGCTCTCCCCCGACACCGGCCACACCACCGGCTACGACTACGACGACGACCACATCCGCGGCTTCAGCGCGGTGCACATCTCCGGCGTCGGCTGCGGCCTCGGCGGCGACCTGCCGGTACTGCCGACGACCGGCGACATCACCGAGACCGACTACGCGAAGTACGCCGCGGCCTACCGCCACGACGACGAGTCCGCGCGCCCCGGCTACTACCGTGTCGGCCTGACGTCGTACGGCGGCATCGAGGCGGAGCTGACCGCCACCGCCCGTACCGGCAGGCAGCGTTACACCTTCCCGGCGACCGGCAAGGCCAACGTGCTGCTCAACGCGGGGCAGGCGCTGCACAAGGTGACCTCCACCCGGGTCGAGGTGCTCGACTCGCACACCATCCGCACCTCCGTCACCGGCCACGGCTTCTGCCAGGACACCAAGCCGTACACCGTCCACACCCTCACCCGCTTCGACCGGCCCTTCGCGTCCTACGGGACCTGGGAGGGCGACACGGTGCGGCCCGGCTCCAAGGGCTCCACGGCCACCGGCAGGCACGGCGCCTACGCCCGCTTCGACACCCGCAAGGACCGCACGGTGGAGGCGACCACCGCGATCAGCTACGTGGACGCGGCGGGCGCGGCCCGCAACCTCCGCGCGGAGGGCGGCAGTTCCTTCGACCGGACGAAGGCCGCCGCCGACGCGGCCTGGCAGCGGCGTCTCGGCCGGGTCGCCACCCAGGGCGGCGGCACGACGCTGCGGCGCACCTTCTACTCCTCGCTCTACCGGTCCTTCCTCGCACCGAACATCGGCAACGACGTGGACGGCCGCTACACCGGCTGGGACCAAAAGCCCCACCGGGCACGCGGCTTCACGTACTACCAGAACTGGTCCCTGTGGGACACCTACCGCACCCAGGCGCAACTGCTGTCGCTGCTTGCCCCGCGCGAGTCCCGTGACATGGCGCTGTCGGTGCTGCGGATCGACAAGGAGAGCGGCTGGCTGCCCAAGTGGGGCTACGGCACCGTCGAGACGAACATCATGACCGGCGACCCGGTCACCCCGTTCCTCACCAACGCCTATCAGCAGGGGCTGCTCAAGGGCCACGAGGAGGAGGCGTACGCGGCGCTGCGGAAGAACGCCGACGGGGTGCCGCCGGCCGATTCGCCCGCGGTCGGCCGGGAGGCCAACGTCCCTTATCTGAAGCACGGTTTCGCGCCGTACATCAAGGGCCGCGCGCACACCAAGCCCGGCGACTCGGACTTCGACCACGGCGCGTCGGCGACCCTCGAATACGCGCTGTCGGACGCCGTGCTGGCCCAGATGGCGCGCGATCTGGGGCACCGCGCGGACGCCGACCGGTACGCGGCCAGGGCCCAGAACTACCGCCGCATCTTCGACCCGTCGACCGGCTTCTTCCGGGCCCGCGACGCGCAGGGTGCCTTCACCGGGCCCGCCGACCCGGCCAAGAGTGAGGGCTTCCACGAGGGGACGTCCTGGCAGTACCAGTGGATGGTGCCGCAGGACCTGCCCGGGATGATCGGCCTGATCGGCGGCAGGGAGAAGGCGGACGCGCGACTGGACGCGTTCTTCGCCTACCCGAAGCTGCTCAAGGACCCGGAGAGGACGGCCCGTGAGGTATGGGTCAACGGCCCGTACGACTACTACAACGCGGACAAGTACAACCCGCAGAACGAGCCGGATCTGATCGCGCCGTACACCTATCTCTCGACCGGGAAGCCCTGGAAGACCACGGACGTGGTGCATGCCGCGTTGACCCTGTTCACCGACACCCCGTCCGGGATGACCGGGAACGACGACCTGGGGACGATGTCGGCGTGGATGGTGCTGTCGTCGATCGGGGTGTTCCCCGTGCAGCCCGGCACCGACAGCTGGGGGCTGAGCACGCCGGTCTTCGACCGGGTGGACCTGGCGCTGGACCGGCGCTTCTACCCGGCGGGCCACTTCACCGTCACGGCACCCGGCACCTCCACCACCCGCCGCTACGTGCAGTCGGTGACCCTCGACGGCCACGCTCAGAACCGGACGTACCTGACCACCGACGACCTGCGCTCGGGCCGCCAACTGGCCTTCACCGTGGGCACCGAGCCGTCCGGCTGGGGCACCGGCGACCACGACGCGCCACCGCCGGTGGGCGCGTCAGCCGGCGCACAGCAGGCCGACCGCCAGGGCTGAGATCACCACGGCGGACACCACCGCCGTGGCGACCCGCCCCCGTGCGCCGGTCAGCACCCGGCCCAGGGCGTCTCCCCCGGCGGCCAGGAACAGCTGCCGGCTCGCGGACGCGGTGATCACGGCAGCCACGAAGGCCGCGCCCCGGGCGGTACCGAGGCCGCCTGCCCCGGTACCGCCGGCGAGCACCAGCGCGGAGAAGTAGAGGATCGCCCAGGGATTGACCAACGTCAGCCCCAGGAAAGCGAGACAGGCCCGGCCGGGGCGTCCCAGGACGTCCCGGCCCGCGCCTTCCGGCTCGGCCCCGCGGGTCCGCACCGCCCGTACGGCCGTGCGGAGCGCCATGGCGAGCAGGATGACGGCGGCGGCGATGCGCAGCGGGCCCGCCACCGGGGTGAGCGCGTGCGAGAGCGCGGTGCCGCCGGCCACCGCGAGCAGGGCGTAGAGACCGGCGGTCCCGTCGTACGGGTGCCGCTGCGCGGACATCCGGTCCCGGTACGGCGGTTCGTGGCGGCCGTGCGCCGCGGCAGTGAGCGGCAGCCGCCGGTCGCCCGCGGTCTCGCGGCACTGCGCGCGGCCGCGGGCGACGAGGCCGGGACGGCCGGCAAGGGGGTGTGACCGGCCGTCAGCCCTGGAGCGCGGCCCAGAATTCGTCGAACGACATCCGGCCGTCGCCGTCGCTGTCCTTGGACCTGATGACCGACTCGGCTATCGGGCCGGTGACGAAAGGGTCGCCCATCTCGGCCATCGCGCGCTTGAACTCGTCCGGTGTGACCAGGCCGTCCTGGTCCGCGTCGAACCGCTCGAACTGCTCCCTGGCCTTCTCGATGTCTGCCACGAGAGGTGCCCCCTTCGCCTTGCCGGTGATGTGACCTGCGTAGGTCAACCGACGGTCAGGCCGTGTCCTGGCGGGCCCTCCACCGGGCCAGATAGGGCGCCGTGCGGCCCTCCCCGGCGGCCGCCACCTCGGCCGGCGTACCGGCCGCCACGATCAGGCCGCCGTCCGCGCCACCGCCCGGCCCGAGGTCGATGACGTGATCGGCGCCCGCGACCACCCCCATGTCGTGTTCGACGACCACGACGGTGTGCCCGGCGTCCACCAGGCCGTGCAGCTGGCGCAGCAGCACCTCGGTGTCGGCCGGATGCAGTCCGGTCGTGGGCTCGTCGAGGAGATAGAGGGTGTGGCCGCGGCGGGCTCGCTGGAGTTCGGTGGCGAGCTTGATGCGCTGGGCCTCGCCGCCGGAGAGTTCGGTGGCGGGCTGGCCGAGCCGCAGATAGCCCAGGCCCACGTCCTTGAGGGTGCGCAGGCTGCGGGCGGCTGCGGGCACGTCGGCGAGGAAGGCTGCGGCGGTGTCGACGGTCATCTCCAGGACGTCGGCGACGGTGTGGCCGCGGTGGGTGATCTCCAGCGTCTCCGGGTTGTAGCGGGCGCCGTGGCAGGCGGTGCAGGGTGCGTAGGTGCCGGGCAGGAAGAGGAGTTCGACGGCGACGAAGCCCTCGCCCTGGCAGGTCTCGCAGCGTCCGGAGGTGACGTTGAAGGAGAACCGGCCCGCGGTGTAGCCGCGGGCGCGGGCCTCGTCGGTGGCGGCGAAGAGCTTGCGGACGGCGTCGAACAGGCCGGTGTAGGTGGCGAGGTTGGAGCGCGGGGTGCGGCCGATCGGCTTCTGGTCGACGCGGACCAGCCGGTCGACGGCGTCCAGGCCATCGACGCCGCCGAGCCGGGCCCTGACCTCCGGGTCCTCGGCCGCGCCCCCCGTGTCGGCCGCCTCGCCCGCGCCCGACTGCCCGTCGGACGCGCCCAGATGATCCCGCACGGCATCCGCGAGTACCCGGGTGACCAGGGTCGATTTGCCCGACCCCGAGACGCCGGTGACCGCGGTGAAGACGCCGAGCGGGAAGTCGGCGTCCAAGCCGCGCAGATTGTGCAGGGCGATGCCGCGCAGCCGGACGGTGCCCGCGGGGGTGCGGGGCGCGCGGTCCGGGAGCGGCGGCGGGTCGAAGAGGAATCTGCGGGTGGCGGACTCGGCGCTGTCGGCGAGCCCTGCGACCGGGCCGCTGTGCAGCACCCGTCCACCCAGCTCGCCGGCGTGCGGGCCGACGTCCACGAGCCAGTCGGCGCTGCGCACCACGTCCATGTCGTGCTCGACGACGAACAGCGAGTTGCCCGCCTCCTTGAGCCTGCCGAGCACGGTGAGCAGCGACTCGGTGTCGGCCGGGTGGAGTCCGGCGGACGGCTCGTCCAGGACGTAGACGACGCCGAAGAGCCCGGACCGTAGCTGGGTGGCGAGCCGCAGGCGCTGGAGTTCGCCTGCCGAGAGGGTGGGCGCGGGCCGGTCGGTGCTCAGGTAGCCGAGGCCCAGTTCGGTGAGCACGCCGATCCGGGCGACCAGGTCGCGGGCGAGCGTCGGGGCCACGCCGTCGTCCGGCGCGTCGGCCGTGGGGCGCAGCAGCCCGGCCAGCGCGGTCAGCGGCAGGGCGGCCAGGGACGCGATGTCATGTCCTGCGAAGGTGACGGCGAGCGCTTCGGGGCGCAGCCGCCGCCCGGCGCAGGACGGGCAGGGCTCGGCGACCATGAAGCCGCGGACGCGGGTGCGCAGCGTCTCGCTCTTGGAGTCGGCGAAGGTGTGCAGCACATAGCGCCTGGCGCTCATGTACCGGCCCTGGTAAGGGCGTTGGATGCGGCCGACGTCGCGGACCGGCTCGACGGTGACGACAGGTTGCTCGTCGGTGAACAGGATCCAGTCGCGGTCGGCCTGCGGCAGCTCGCGCCAGGGCCGGTCGATGTCGTGGCCGAGTGCGGCGAGGATGTCGCGGAGGTTCTTGCCCTGCCAGGCGCCGGGCCAGGCGGCGACGGCGCCGTCCCTGATGGTGCGCGAGGGGTCGGGGACGAGGGAGTCCTCGGTGACGCGGTGGACGCGGCCGAGGCCGTGGCAGGCGGGGCAGGCGCCGGCCGCGGTGTTGGGCGAGAAGGCGTCGGAGTCGAGCCGTCCGGATACGCCTTCGGGGTAGTCACCGGCCCGCGAGAAGAGCATCCGCAGCGAGTTGGAGAGGGTGGTGACGGTGCCGACGGAGGAGCGCGAGGTGGGCGCGGAGCGCCGCTGTTCCAGGGCGACGGCGGGCGGCAGGCCGGTGATCTCCTCGACCTTGGGCGCGCCGACCTGGTGGATCAGCCTGCGGGCGTAGGGGGCGACCGACTCGAAGTAGCGGCGCTGCGCCTCGGCGTAGAGGGTGCCGAAGGCGAGTGAGGACTTGCCCGATCCGGACACCCCGGTGAACGCGACCAGCGCGTCCCTCGGGATGTCCACATCGATGCTGCGGAGGTTGTGCTCACGGGCGCCGCGCACCCGTACGTACGAGTCGGTCATCCCTCCATGATCGGGCACGGCCGCTCGGGGTTGCGGGCGGCCCGGCCGCTCAGCCGGCGGCGGTCGCGGCCCTGACCCGCTCGCGTGCCTCCTCCCACGGGAGCGGGGTGGCGATCACCGCGCGCAGCGCCCTGACCTGGCGCGGCGGGAGTCCGGCCGCCAGGACACCGGTGGCGGTGCCGCCCCTGCCGTAGAGGGCGACGGTGCGGTGCTCGGCGGGGTCGATGACGGTGGTCTCGACCTGGTCGGCGCCTGCCGTGAGCCCGTACGCCTGGAGCTTGATGCCGTACTGGTCGGACCAGAAGTACGGCACCGGCGCGAACGGGCGGCGTTCCTGGGCGGGGGTGTCGGGCGCCGCGGACTGCGGCGTCTCGGCGGCCAGTTCGGCCAGGAGGTTGCGGGCGGCGGCCATGCCCTGCTCGGTGGCGTTCATGCGGTGCTCGAAGCGGAGCGGTGCGCCGTGGACGGGGTGGTCCCAGCGGGCCACGTCGCCCGCGGCGTAGATGCCGGGGGCCGCCGCGCAGTACGCGTCGCAGCGCAGCCCGTCGGTGGTGTCCAGTGCCGTCTCGCCGCGCAGCCAGCCGACGGCGGGTTCGGAGCCGATGGCCAGCAGCACCGTGTCGGCGGGCAGCAGGCTGCCGTCCGCGAGCCGTACGCCGGTCAGCCGCGCGCCCTCGTCCGTGCTTCCCGGTTCGGTCTCGAAGCCGTCGACGGCGCCGGTGAGCAGCCGTACGCCGCGCGCCCGGTGCTCCTCGGCGAGCAGTGCGCCGACGCCGGGCCCTACGGCGCGGGACATCGGTACCGGGTCGCGGCCGATGAGGGTGACCTCGTGCCCCAACTCGCGTGCCACGGCCGCGGCTTCGCAGCCCAGGACGCCGTTGCCGACGACCACGAGGCGGCGGCCGCCGCCGGTCATCCGGGCACGCAGGGCCAGCGCGTCGTCGAGGGTACGCAGGGTGAGCACGCCGTCGATGTCCGCGGCGCCCGGCAGGGTGCGGGCGGCGACGCCGGTCGCGATGATCACTCCGGCGCAGCGGAGCCGTTCGCCGCCGTCCAGGGTGAGGGTGCGGGTGGCGGCGTCCAGGCCGGTCGCCCGGGTGCCGAGCCGCAGGTCGAGGCCGAGCGGGTCGAGCTGTTCGGTGCTGCGCAGCAGCAGCCGCTCGGCCTCCCAGGTGCCGTGCAGCAGTTGCTTGGACAGCGGCGGCCGGTCGTAGGGCAGGTGCGCTTCGTCGCCGATCAGGGTCAGCGGCCCGGTCCAGCCGAAGCGGCGCAGCGCCTCGGCCGCGGCGAGCCCGGCGGCCGACGCGCCGACCACGGCGAGGGGCAGGGCGGTCATGCGTGCAGCTCGATGACGGCGGCGGGGCAGATCGCGGCCGCCTCGCGCACCGCGTCGTGCTGGTCGGCGGGCGGCGCGTCGTCGAGCACGACGACGACACCGTCCTCGTCACGCTGGTCGAAGACCTCGGGGGCGATCAGCACGCACTGGCCTGCGGCGCAGCACTTGTCGGCATCGATGGTGATCTTCATGGCAGGGCTCCCGTGGGGGTTGCTCGGTGTGCGGATGCGGTCGGTCGGGGCGGCACGGGCGGGTGGTACCGCCCCATGTCACCAGGTGACGGGCAGGGCGTGACAGCCGTAAATCGACATGTCGGTACGGAACGGGATCTCGTCGACCGGCACGGCGGGCCGCAGCGCGGGGAAGCGGCGCAGCAACGTGCCGATGACGACCTGGAGTTCGACGCGGGCCAGCGCCTGGCCGAGGCACTGGTGGATGCCGTAGCCGAAGGCGACGTGGTGCTGGGCGTTGGGCCGGCAGACGTCGAGGCGGCCGGCGTCGGGGAAGACGTCCTCGTCCCGGTTGGCGGACGGCACGGCGACGACGACACCCTCGCCGGTCCGGATGAGGTGCCCGTCGATCTCGATGTCGGCGGTGGCGACCCGGCGCGGTCCGTTGCGGATGATGCTGTGGAAGCGCAGCAGTTCCTCGACGGCGCCGCGGATCAGCGCCGGGTCCTCGCGCAGCCGGCCCGCGGACTCCTCGTCCCGCATCAGGGTGAGGGCACTGAGGCCGATCATGTTGGCGGTGGTCTCGTGTCCGGCGATCAGCAGCAGGGCGGCGAACGAGGTCACGTCGTCATGGGTGATCTCGCCGGTCCGCTGCTGCTCGACGATGAGCCGGCTCAGGATGTCGTCGCCGGGCGCCGCCTCCTTCGCCGTGACCAACCGGTCGAGGTAGCCGCGCAGTTCGGTGCGCGCGAGGGCCCGCTCGTCATCCGCGACGGTGCGCGAGAGCAGCGTGCCGGTCAGCCGCTGGAAGAGGCCGTGGTCGTCGTAGGGGACGCCGAGCAGCAGGCTGATGACGAGCGAGGGCACGGGCAGCGCGAGGGCTTCGACGAGGTCCACCGGGCCCTGCTCGCGCTCCATCGCGTCGCACAGTTCGTCGGTGATGCGCTGGATTTCCGGGCGCAGCGCCTCGACCCGCTTGACCATGAATTCGCGGGTGACCATCCGGCGCAGCCGGGAGTGCTCGGGCGGGTCCATGCGGATGAAGCCGCGGTGCTCGCCGGCGGTGGCGCCGCCGGTCATGCCGCTGAGCGGGTAGCCCGCGAGGGTGGTGTCGGAGCTGAAGCGGAGGTCGCCGAGGATCGCGCGGATGTCCGCGTAGCGGGTCGCGAGCCAGGCCCAACTGCCGTCCGCGAGCGAGATCTTGGTGATCGGCTCCTCGGTGCGCAGGGCGCTGAACTCCGGCGGCGGGTCGAAGGGGCAGCCGCTCGGCGGCTGGACGGGAAGGGGCGCCGGTGCGGCGGCGGAAAGAGTCATCTCGCTCCTCGGGCGCACACCGGCAGGGGTGTGCGACTTGAGTCGATCGTTCGCCTAACAACCGTAAACTTACAACCGTAATGAGCAGGTAAACGGGCCGGGGGCACGGGAAGGGAGAGCGCTCGGAGGCGGGAACCACTGGAAACCGCACCACAGCAGGACAAGGCGGGCGTGGGGGGGCGAACGGCAGGAGAAGGCCGCAGGGCGCAAAAAGCGGCCGGGAACGATCAGCCCGGAGACGACGGTGACGCGGAGACGGCGGTGACATGGGGCGGGCCCCGCGTCACCGTCAGCGTTCGAGGAGCAGGTGCAGGACCTCGTCGACGAACCGGTCCAGCCGACTGGCGTCCTTGCGGCTCGGCATGACCTGCCAGATCATCACCCGGCCGTGCACCGACGACCACAGCATGTACGGGGCCTCGGAGCGCGAACAGCGGACCCGCCAGCCGGCGTCCTCGCAGGCCGTCAGCGCGTCGTGCCAGCTGCGCACCACAAGACCTGCCGGGTGCCCGGCCAGCCGCTCGGGGCCGACCGGCGTCTGCCGGGTCTCGTAGAGCAGGCGGTAGGTGGCGGGGTGCTGGACGGCGTAGTGGCAGTAGGCGCGCAGCTGGGCGCGGAGCCTGGCCACCGGGTCGGCATCGGTCCCGGCCTGCCCGGCCGCTTCGGACATCGCGCGTGCCAGCCGCTCGAAGCTGATCTCCAGGGTCGCCCAGACCAGCTCGGTCTTGTCCGCGAAGTGGCGGTAGATGCTCGGCGCGGCGACCCCCGCCTCGCGGGCGACCGCGCGCAGCGACAGCGCGTCCTCGCTGCCGACCTGCTCCAGGAGGCGCTCGGTGGCCCGCAGCAGTTCCTCCCGCAGCCGGTCGCCCTGACCGCGTGGATTCCTGGCCCGGGTGGCCGCATTCCCGCTCACTGCCCGCCGGTCCTCTCCCCAGTCCGCTGCTCGCGACGCCCTGCCGCGGCCACCAGGGTTTCACACCGTGGCGGCCCGGCGTCCGCGAGGGCATGTCCGTAAAGTCCGGTCGCCCGACGCGAAGGGTGCGGAGCGCCGCGGACACCAGGGACCGCACCGCCCGCGGACGGTCACTTGCCCTGTTTGAGACCTTCGGCCGCCGCGTCCCTGCTCAGGACGGCCGCGGTGATCGCCTTGCGCTCCTTCGCGTGCCCTGACGTGCGGCCGAGATCGACGGTGCGCAGCGGCTCCTCGCGGGTGATCAGCTGCGGGACGTACTCGGCGCGGGTGACCTGCCAGCGCTCCCCGTCCTGCTCGGGCGGCGCGAAATGGAAGCGGGCGATGGTGCCCCAGTCGCCCTGCGGCTTCTTCATGGTGCCGGCGATCTGGTTGCCGAGGCCGTAGACGACCCAGGTGCCGTTGACCTTCTCGTACGGCTGCGGGGTGCGCGCGCGGCTGCCGACGATGAGGTCGATGTCGGGGCGCCCGTCGGTTTCCGACGCGGTGAGCACGCGGGCCAGCTCGGTCTGCTGCGGGTCGGGTTCGGTGCGGTACTCGGTGCCCCAGTGGGCGCTGACCACGACGAGGTCGGCGCCGGCCCGGCGGGCCGCGCGGGCGTCGGCGATGATCCGCTGCTCGTCGGCCAGGTTCACCGCCCACGGCGCGGCGGCCGCCCGGCCCCCGCCCTGCACGCCCAGGGTGTACGAGAGCTGGGCGACCCGGGCCCCGCCGCCGGCCGTCAGCAGCGCCGGGCGGGACGCCTCGGCGACGTTGCGGGCCGTACCGGCGTGCCGCAGCCCGACGGTGTCCAGGGCCTCCAGCGTGCGGCCGACGCCCTCGGCACCACGGTCCAGGCTGTGCGCGGACGCGGTCGCGCAGGAGTCGAAGCCGGCGTCCTTGAGTGCGGTGGCCACCTGGGGCGGCGCCAGGAAGTCGCGGCCGCTGGCGAACGGGCCCTCCAGCGGGCCGAGCGGCGTCGCCAGCTGGCACAGCGCGAGGTCCGCCGAGGAGATGACCGGCTTGATGCCCTTCAGCATCGGCCGGTAGTCGTATCCGGTGCCCGACGCGTCCTGCTGCGCGGTGCTCAGCACCGTCGCGTACGACGCGAGGACGTCACCGGACGCGACGAGGGTGAAGGGCTGCTTGTCGGGCTCGGCAGGCCCCGGGGGCTCCGCGCGCTCGGCGGGCGCGGGGGCGCCGGCGTGCCCGCCGGGTGTGGCCCGCAGGGACGGCGGCGGCTGCGGCGCCTCGGGCCCGGCGGCGCAGCCGACCGCGAGACCGGCGAGCAGGACGGCCGCTGCATACCTGGTATACGCACTCATGAGCGAGGCATACCAGCATCAACCGGACGGAAATCACCGCCGTCCGCTGGTGTCCCGCGTTATCCCCCGTACGGCCGGTCGCGTGCTCCACCGGCGCCGCTACGCTGCCCCGATGGAGCGCACCCGGCCCGATGACGACCGCTTTCCCGCCCGGCTGTCCGTGATCCGGCAGATGGGCCGCACCGCCTCCGGGCGGGCCTGGCTCGACCGGCTGCCGGGCCTGGTCAGGGCCGTCGAGGAGCGCTGGGAACTGCGCCTCGGCGCTCCCTTCGACGGCGGCACCTGCGCCTGGGTGGCGCCCGCCGAACTCCCGGACGGCACCTCGGCCGTACTCAAGGTCACCTGGCCGCACCGCGAGGCCGAAGGCGAGGCGCCGGGGCTGTGCGCCTGGGACGGCAGCGGCGCCGTGCGACTGCTGCGCCACGACCGCGACCGCGGGGCGCTGCTCATCGAACGCTGCACGCCCGGCACCACGCTCGCCACAGCGGCGCTGCCGCCCGAAGACCGGCTCGTCCTCGCCGCCGGCGTGCTGCGCGCACTGTGGTCGGCGCCCGCACCGCCCGACGGTGTCCTGGAGCCGGTGGAGCTGGTCTGCGCCGAGTGGGCCGATCTGGTGCAGGAACGGATGCTGCGGCTGCGGCCCGGCTACGACCCGGGCCTGGTGGAGCTGGGCGCGCGGCTGCTGCGCACGCTGCCGGCCGGCGCCCGCCGCGAGGTCGTGGTGCACGGCGACGCCAACCCCGGCAATGTGCTCGCCGCGCGGCGCAGTCCCTGGCTGGCGATCGATCCCAAGCCGATGACCGGCGACCCGGCCTACGACCCGTGGCCGCTGCTGGCCCAGATCGACGACCCGTTCACCCGCGAGGACCCGCGGCCGCTGCTGCGCGACCGCTGCGCCCTGCTGGCCGACGCACTGGACGAGGACCCGGCACGGCTGGCCGCCTGGGCGGTGGCGCGGAGCGTGGAGAGCGCACTGCACAGCGCCGATCACGACGATGTCACGGGCGGGTCCGAGGAGTTGGCGCAGGCCCGGATACTGGCGGACCTGGCCGGCTGCTGAGCGTCGGACCACCATCCGTCCGAGGACTTGCCACGCGATCCCGCCCGACACCTCTCGTCGGACTCCCCCTGACCCTGCCACTCCCCCGGGATCGCCCCACGCTCGTCGGGTGCCTCTCCGTCGAATGGGGTCCGCTTCTCTCCTGTCGGCCCGTGCATGGTGCGGCACTCGCCGCCGGCCGGGCCGGTCGATGTACGCGACACGCACGGGTGGCCTGTGCGGCACGAGGACCTGGGTGGGGGCACGCGCCGTCTCGCCCTGCCGAAGGGCGCCACGGCGCTGATCACGGCGCGCGGCGACCGCCCCGAGCCGTACATCGCGCCCGTCACGGCGAACGCCCCGGCACCCCGGTGGGTCTGCCGGGCTGAGAAACGCGGGTCATCACGGCTCGGGGGGCATGTCAGGCGCCCTTCTCGCCGCCCCCAAAAATCACAGACATCTGTGAAGTTCACGTCTTGATTTGAGAACTTCACATGTGATTGTGTTTGAAGCACCATGAACGACGTGATCCCTGAGAACTCGACGTCCACCGAGGCCACCCGCCCGGTGGTCGGTGTCTCGCTGAAGCTGTACTTCGGCCTGGCGCAGACCCGGGCCTGGCTCGCGGACGTGGCCGCGCTGAACGGCACCCTGGCCACGCTCCCCCGCCCCGTCGACCTCTTCGTGCTGCCCGCCTTCCCCGCGCTGGCGGACGCCCGCGAGCTGCTGGCCGGCACCGGTGTCCGCTACGGCGCGCAGGACGTGCACTGGGCCGAGACCGGCGCCTGGACCGGCGAGGTCTCCGCCGGAATGCTCACCGAGACCGGTGCCAGGTACGTCGAGGTCGGCCACGCCGAGCGCCGCCGGCACTTCGGCGAGACCGACGAGACGGTCGCCGCCAAGACCCGGGCGGCCACCCACGCAGGACTCATCCCCGTCATCTGCGCGGGCGAGCGCCGTGCGGACACCCTCGACGGGGCCGTCGAGGAGACCCTGACGCAGGTACGGGCCGCGCTCTGCGGTGCGGCGCCCGGCAGCGAGGTCGTCATCGCGTACGAGCCGGTCTGGGCGATCGGCGCCCGCGAGGCAGCACCCGCCGGTCACGTCCGCGCGGTCGCCGCCGCCATCCGCGGCGCGCTGCGCGACCACGACGTGCGCGGTCGGCTGATCTACGGCGGCACCGCGGGCCCCGGCACGTACACCGAGCTGGCCGGCGCCGTCGACGGCCTGTTCCTCGGCCGGCTCGCCCACGACACCGAGGGCCTGCGCAAGGTCATCGAAGAGATCGCGGGCAGCTGACAGCCGTCCGCCGTACCGCCCAGCCCCCGGGCCCCACGGCCCCGGAACCCGAGGAGACCACCGTGCAGGACACCTACCGCATCGCGATCGGCGCCGACGACGCAGGCATCGTCATGAAGGACGCCATGGCCGCCTACCTCACCGACCGCGGATTCCCGGTCACGGACATGAGCGCCGCCCCGTCCGAGGACTACCCGGACGTCGCCGAGCGCGTCGCGCAGAGCGTGGCCCGCGGCGAGCACGAGCGGGCCGTGCTGATCTGCGGCACCGGCATCGGCATGGCCATCGCCGCGAACAAGGTCGCCGGCATCCGTGCCGCGCAGATTCCCGACAGCTACAGCGCCGAGCGGGCCCGCAAGTCCAACGACGCGCAGATCGCCTGCTTCGGCAACCGCACGATGGGCGTGGAGGCCGCGCTGGTGTGCCTGGAGCACTGGCTGGTCTCCGAGTTCGCCGGCGGCGGCTCGGCGCCCAAGGTCGAGAAGATCAAGCAGGTCGAGTCGCGCAACCTGCGCGCCGCCTGACGGTTCGCCCGCCACCGCCCGGAAGGAAGCCGATCCACGGTGAGCACCACGACTCCGGCGTCACCCGCGGCGCAGGACGCCCAGGACCCCGGCGGCTTCGTCCGGAGCGCCGCCGACCGCCGCGCGGTCGACGCCGCACGGGTGCTGGCGACGGACGCCGTCCAGCGTACCGGGCACGGCATCGGCCCGGACGCGTCGTTCCTGCCCGCGAACAGTCCGCTGCCCACCGCCGACCCGTACGGGCGCACCGTCCACTACGGGATCCGCGAGCACGCCATGGGCGCGGTGATGAACGGCATCCTGCTGCACGGCAACACCCGCGTCCACGGCGGGACGTTCCTGGTCTTCGCGGACTACATGCGGCCGGCCGTGCGGATGGCCGCGCTGATGCGGCTGCCGGTGACGTATGTATGGACGCATGACTCCATCGGCGTCGGCGAGGACGGCCCCACCCACCAGCCCGTCGAACATCTCGCCTCGCTGCGCGCGATCCCGGGCCTCAACGTCGTGCGCCCGGCCGACTGGACGGAGACCACCACGGTCTGGGCGGAGATCCCGCTGCGCCACCGTGACCGGCCCGCGCCGCACGGCCTGGCGCTGTCCCGGCAGGACCTGCCGGTGCTCTCCGGCACCGACGGCGCCGCCCGCAGCGGGTACGTCCTCGCCGAGGCCGACGGCGTGGGCGACGGCGGACTGCCGAAGGTGATCCTCATCGGCACCGGCTCCGAAGTGCCGCTCGCGCCGGCGGCCCGCGAGCAGTTGCAGGCCGACGGCGTGCCCACCCGCGTGGTGTCGATGCCCTGCGTCGAGTGGTTCCGGGAGCAGCACGCCGGATACCAGGACCACGTCCTGCCACCCGCCGTCACCGCCCGGTGTCCGTCGAAGCGGGCATCGCCCAGGGCCGGCGGGAGATCGTCGGCGACCGCGGCCGCTGCGTGTCGCTTGAGGACTTCGGTGCCTGCGCGTCAGGACCCGAACTGTTCGCCGCGTACGGCATCACCGCCGATGCGGTCGTCGGAGCGGCACGCGATGCCGTCCGCACCCGTCCCGGCTTCCCGCCGGGCGTACCCGTCCCGCACCCCGCTCATTCCCTCGCCCCCTCCCCCGAAAGGCGGTAACGACCATGCGCGCAGTTGTCATCGAGGAACCGAACAAGCTGTCCGTCACCACCGTCGCCGATCCCACACCCGGTCCCGATGACGTCGTCGTGAAGGTCACGGCCTCCGGCCTGTGCGGCACCGATGTGCACATGCTGGCGGGCGAGTTCGGGCCGACCCGCTACCCCGTGATCCCCGGCCACGAGTTCTCCGGCGAGATCGTCGCCGTGGGCACGGCCGTGACCGGCTTCGCCGAGGGTGACCTGGTCGCCGCCGACCCGGCGATCTACTGCGGCTCGTGTCACTTCTGTTCCATAGGCCACGGCAACCTCTGCGAGCAGTGGGGCACCATCGGCATCACGATCGACGGGGCCTGCGCCGAGTACGTCAAGGTGCCGGTCCGCAACCTCTACCGGCTGCCGGCCACCGTGCGTCCCGAGCACGCCCCGCTCATCGAGCCGCTGTCGACCATCGTGCGCGGCTTCGACATCGTCGACCCGAAGCTCGGCGACAACTTCCTGATCTACGGCGCCGGCACCATGGGCCTGCTCTACCTCCAGGTCGCCCAACGGGCCGGTGCCGCCTCGGTGTCGGTCGTCGACATCAACGAGGACCGGCTGGCGGTGGCCCGCAAGCTCGGCGCCGACGCCGTCGCCACCACCGCGGACGCGCTGACCGACGACCACCCGCGCGGCTGGCAGGTCGTCACCGACTGCACCGGCAACATCCGCGCCATCGAGGACGGTCTGACCCGGCCGATCCGCGGCGGCACCTTCCAGCAGTTCGGCTGCGCCCCCGACCAGGAGATGGCGCGGTTCTCGCCGTTCCGCATCTACAACGACGAGATCCGGATCGTCGGCAGCATGGCGATCCTGCACAGCTACGGCCGGGCCGTCGAGCTGCTGGGCAAGGGCGTCATCGACTCCGAGACCATGATCACGCACCGGTTCGGGCTCGACCGGTACGCCGAGGCGCTGGACACCTTCAAGCTGGGCACCGGCCGCAAGCTCCAGATCGTCCCGAACGGCCCGGTGGCATGACACCCGGCCCCTCGGGCAACGCGGCGGACGGCGGCCCGCTCCCGCGCACCATGCGGGCGGCCGTCCAGCGCGGGCCGCGGCAGCTTGCCGTCGAAGAGGTGCCGGTCCCGGTGCCGGGCCCGCGGCAGGTCCTGGTGCGGGTGCTCGCCGTCGGCACCTGCGGCTCCGACGTGCACTTCTACGAGGAGGGCAGGCTCGGCGACTGGAGCGTGGACGGGCCGCTGATCCTGGGTCACGAGCCGAGCGGGGTGATCGTCGCGGCGGGCTCCGGCGTCACCCGCCGGGCGCCAGGCGAGCGGGTGTCGATCGAGCCGGGCACTCCGTGCGGCGGCTGCGAACAGTGCCGGCGGGGGCGCTACAACCTGTGCCTGTCGATGCACTTCTTCGCGATGCCCGGCCAGGCGGACGGCGCGTTCGCCGAATTCGCCCTGGCGCACGAGGACTTCGTCCATCCGGTGCCCGACCGGGTGTCCGACGAGGCGGCCGCGCTGCTCGAACCGCTGTCGGTGGGTGTCTGGGCCTGCCGCAAGGCGCGGGTGGCGCCGGGCGACCGGGTGCTGATCACCGGCGCCGGGCCGATCGGTCTGGTCGCCCTCCAGAGCGCACGGGCCTTCGGCGCCGCCGAGGTCGTCGTGAGCGACGTCAATCCGCACCGGCTCGCGCTGGCGGCCGAGCTGGGCGCGTCTGCGGTGCTGAACGTCGCCGAACGACCCCTGGCCGAGAGCGGGTTCGAGCCCCACGTCCTGCTGGAGTGCTCCGGTTTCGGCCCGGCCGTCGCCGACGCGGTGCGCCAGGTGAGCCGAGCGGGACGGGTGGTGCTGGTCGGCATGGGCGGCGACGAGGTCAGCCTGCCGCTGTCCCGCCTCCAGCAGTACGAACTGGAGATCACCGGCACCTTCCGGTACGCCCACACCTGGCCCACCGCGCTCGGCCTGGTCGCCTCGGGCGAGGTCGATCTGGACCGTCTCGTCACCCACCGGTACGGGCTCGCCGACACGGAACTGGCGCTGACGTCCGGCACGCGGGACGCGACCTCCGTCAAGGCGGTGGTCCTGCCGCAGCAGTGACCGCGCACGAAAGGACAGGCCCTGGGGCGCAGTTCCCCGGGGCCTTTCGCGCGCTCACGGACGGCCGGGGGCCCGCCGGTCCTGGGCCGCAGCTCCGCCATGAGGTCCGAGGTCTATCGACACCGGCACTCCTGAACCCGGTAACTCTCCGCCGATTACCGGGAGATGGTCCGATGTTTCTCGTGCCGGAGGGCTTCCCGTCCGGCTCCGGCGCCTGCACCATGCGGGGTGGCGACCGACTCTCCGACCGACTCACCGAACCGACCGAAGGAGCCTGTGATGGAACGCCGTACCAGACCTTTCCGGCTGCTGGGAGCGCTGGGGCTGCTGGGTTCGCTGCTGCTGTCCTTGGGCGGCCCCGCCGCCGCGGCCCCGCCCCCGTCCCGCCCTGCCACCGGGCCCGGCACCAACCACGCGACCGACGACCCCTTCACCGCCGACCGCACCTCCTGGTGGCGCCAGGACCGCTTCGGCATGTTCATCCACTTCGGCGCCTACTCGAACCTGGAGGGCGAGTACACCCGGCCCGACGGAACGGTCTGCCGGGACGCCGAGTGGATCAAGCGCCAGTGCAAGATCCCCGGCGCGGAGTACGAGAAGCAGGCGGCGACCTTCAACCCGGCGGACTTCGACGCCGAGGCGATCGTCAAGGCGGCCAAGGCCGCGGGCCAGCGCTACATCGTCATCACGTCCAAGCACCACGACGGCTACGCGATGTGGCCGACGAAGCAGAACCGCTGGAACCTGCGTGACCACTCCGCCTTCGACCCGCACCGCGACATCCTCTCCGAGCTGAAGAAGGCCACCGACGCGGCCGGCATCAAGCTCGGCTTCTACTACTCGATCTGGGACTGGCACGACCCCGACTTCGCCGACCCCGCGACCTTCCCGCGGTACAAGAAGCGGATGTACGGCCAGCTCAAGGAGCTGGTGGACCACTACGACCCGGCGCTGCTCTGGTTCGACGGCGAATGGGACGCGGACAACCCCACCAACCGCTGGTCCCGCCGGGACGGCGCCGATCTCCAGGCGTATCTGCACCGGCTGAACCCGCACCTGATCGTCAACAACCGGGTCGGCAAGCGCGGGGTGACCGACGGCGACTTCGGCACGCCGGAACAGGAGATCCCCGCGCAGCCGGTCGACGGGCAGCTCTGGGAGAGCTGCATGACGCTCAACGACCACTGGGGATTCGCGAAGTACGACACCCACTGGAAGTCGCCGGCCACCGTCGTCCGCAATCTCCTGGACGTCGCGAGCCGCGGCGGCAACTACCTGCTGAACGTCGGCCCGGACAGGCGCGGCCGGATCCCGCAGCCGTCCGTCGACCGGCTGCGTACGACGGGAGCGTGGCTGCGCGCGCACGGGCAGGGCGACGCGGTGTACGGCGCCGGGTACACGGGCCTGGTCGCCGAGCCGTCCTGGGGCGCGGTCTCCCGGCGCGGCGACACCCTCTACGCGTCCGTCGCCTCCTGGCCCGCGTCCGGCGCTCCGCTGCACCTGACGGCCGAGGCGCCGTTCACGATCACCGGCGCCGAGGTGCTGGGCAGCGGCCGGCCCGTCGAGGTCACGCCGTCGGGCGACGGCTACGACCTCACCCCGTCGGGCCCGGCTCCGGATCCGCTCGCGAGCGTCATCCGGATCGGCATCACGCCCCCGAAGGCGGCCCCGGCCGGAAACGGGACCGGGCTGACGGTGCAGAGCTGGGCGAACGACTCCTTCACCGGCCCGCCCGCGGTGACCACCGTCGACCCGACGGTCAACAAGTCCTACCGCTTCGACGGGTCGCCCGATCCCAAAATCCCCGCCGCTCACTTCAGCACCCGCTGGACCGGCAGCATCCAGCCGCGCTACGACGAGACGTACACCCTGACCACGGTCTCCGACGACACGGTGCGGGTCTGGATCGACGGCAAGCCGGTGATCGACCACGCGACGCCGCACGAAGCAGCGGTCGACAAGGCCACCGTGAGCCTGAAGGCGGGCCACCGGCACCGCATCCGGATCGACTACACGGAGCGGGGCGGCGAGGCCCACATGAAGCTGCTGTGGTCGAGCCCGAGCCAGTCGCAGCAGATCGTGCCGCAGCGGCAGCTCTACGCGGACTGACCTGCGGCGGGACGGGGCCCGGAACCCGGCCCGATGGCGGAGTTCCGGGCCCCGGTGGGTGCGGCGCGGCCGGCCGGTGCCGGGGTCAGTCGATGCCGCGGAAGATGTGCGACTCGGCCGGGTCCTCGTCGCAACCGGCGAGGCGCACCGGGGCGCCGCGGCCCCAGACCTCAAGGTTGCGGACTTCCTTGATCCGTCCGGGGCGTTCACCCTGCTTCTGGCGGGGCTGCTTGTACTGCGTCTTGTCGAATGCCACCACGCACTCCTTCATTGAAGTATGGGTCCGACGCGGTGGCGCCTGGTTCACAAACCGGGAGGTCAGCCAAGGGTTTGTGGCGTTCCCGCGACGGGCCAATGGTGTTGGCGTCTCCCCGAAAGGTCGTCCGTCGTCCCCCACCCTAACGACGTGGTGGCACACGCGCTCGACTTTTTCCGGCTATCGCCTCAAGCCACTGGAAGGCGGAAATACCACCCTTAGAAACCGCCAGACCTGGTCAAACATGGACAGCGGACTGTCCTCCTGGCCTGTCAGGACCCGGCCGCCATTCGGATGACGGCCGGGTCCGCAGGGCCGTTTCCGCCGGGCCGCGTGACGCCCGCCGGAGCGCGCCTGACCGCAGGCCGGGGCCCCGCGGTGCTACCTCTGGGCGGGTGGACTGGTTCTCCGACTCCGACTACTGGCTCGGCCGGCTGGTTTTCCAGCGGCTGGTGGCCGTCATCTACCTGACCGCGTTCCTCGCCGCGGCACGGCAGTTCCGGGCGCTGATGGGCGAGCGCGGGATGCTGCCGGTGCCGCGGTTCGTGGCCCGGGTGCCGTTCCGTGCCGCGCCCTCGGTCTTCCACTGGCACTACTCCGACCGGTTCTTCGCCGGCTGGTCGTGGTGCGGGGCCCTGCTGGCCGCGGCCGTCGCCGCGGGGGCCGCCGACGCGGTGCCGCTGGGTGCCGCGATGGCGATGTGGGCGGCGCTGTGGGTGATGTACCTGTCCATCGTCAACGTCGGGCAGACCTGGTACGGCTTCGGCTGGGAGTCCCTGCTGCTGGAGACGGGACTGCTGGCCGTCTTCCTGGGCAACGACGACGTCGCTCCCCCGGTGCTGGTGCTGTGGCTGCTGCGCTGGCTGCTCTTCCGGGTGGAGTTCGGCGCCGGGCTGATCAAGATGCGCGGGGACCGCTGCTGGCGCGACCTGACCTGCCTGTACTACCACCACGAGACCCAGCCGATGCCGGGCCCGCTGAGCTGGTTCTTCCACCATCTGCCCAAGCCGCTGCACCGGGTGGAGGTGGCCGCCAATCACGTGGCCCAACTCGCCCTGCCCGTCCTGCTGTTCACCCCGCAGCCGGTGGCGGGCTGGGCCGCGCTGGCGATGGCCGCCACCCAGCTGTGGCTGGTACTTTCCGGCAACTTCGCCTGGCTGAACTGGCTGACGATCGCCCCCGCCCTGGCGGTCGCCGGAGCCCTCCTGCCGGTCCGCCCGCCCTCGGTACCGGCCCCGTCCCCCCTGTGGTTCGACATCCTGGTCTGCGCGCTGACCGCGCTCGTCCTGGCCCTCAGCTACCGCCCGGCACGCAACCTCCTGACCCGCGGCCAGCTGATGAACACGTCGTACGAGTCGCTGCACCTGGTCAACTCCTACGGCGCCTTCGGCAGCATCACCCGGATCAGACGGGAGATCGTCATCGAGGGGACGTCGGCTGCCACCGACGGGCCCGGCACGGTCTGGCGGGCATACGAGTTCCACGGCAAGCCGGGCGAAGTGCGGCGGCTGCCCCGCCAGTTCGCGCCATACCATCTGCGTCTCGACTGGCTGATGTGGTTCGCCGCGCTGTCCCCCGCCTACGCCGGCGCCTGGTTCGGGCCGTTCGTGGAGCGGCTGCTGGAGAACGACCGGGACACGCTGCGGCTGCTGCGCGGCAATCCGTTCCCCGACGCACCGCCGGCCCGGGTGCGGGCCCGGCTGTTCGAGTACCGCTTCACCAGCCGGCGGGAGCTGCGGGAGTCAGGGGCGTGGTGGCATCGCAGTGAGGTGCGGACGTTTCTGCCGCCCACCGCTCTGTCGTCTCGGCACGGAAGGCGATGACGGCTTCCTTGGCATGCCGCAGCCCGATGCGGCTCACCTCGCGTTCCACGTCGGCGAGTTCGGCGAGGGTTTCGGCGTGGTCGCGGCCCAGGCGGGAGCGGGACTTGGTGAGTCCGAGCCGGGCGAGTGCGGCGCCGCGCGGCTCGCGCATCTCGGTGAACTCGCGCAGCGCCCCGGCGTAGACGTCGCGGGCGGACTCGTAGCGTCCGGCGCGGTAGAGGACGTTGCCGCGCATCTTGTGGTTGTAGGCGAGCGCGCTCGCCAGGTCAAGGGAGCGGCAGATGTCCTCCGCTTCGGAGAGCAGTTCCAGTGCCCCGTCCGTCTCGCCCTGCACGGACAGGACGTCGGCTATCCCGCGCAGCGACCAGGCGTGCCCGCGGGCGTCGTCGGCATCGGCGGCTATCCGTGCGGACTCCTCGAAGAGTTCCAGCGCCTTGGCGAGGTCTCCGGTGTTGCGGTGCATCTGCGCGATGCCGGACATCGCCCAGACCATGTGCCGGGCCTCGCCGTGCGCCCTGCCCTGTGCCAGCAGCTGCTCGTGGAGTTCGGCGACGGCAGCGTAGTCGCCCTGGATACGGCCGGTTTCGGCGAGGCCGGCGAGCGAGTAGCCGTGGGCCAGCCGGTCGCCCGCCACGTCGGCCAGCGTCACGGCGTGGGTGAGCAGCCTGCGGGCCAGCGGCAGCGATCCGCACTGTCGGGCGAGGGTGCCGCCGCTCCACAATGCCCAGGCCATGGCGCCACGGTCGCCCGCCTCGCGGCCGCTGCGGTAGCTCTCCCGCCAGGCCGCGCCGGCCTCCGCCACCCGCCCGAGCCGCCGGTTGGCCTCGCCGACGGCGAGCGCGGCACGCGCCCGCTCCAGCGCGTCGCCGGCCTCGCGGTGCGCGCGGCTCGCGGTGGCCAGCACCTCCTCGTACGAGGAGTTCACGCACAGCGACGAGCCGATCTGACCCTGGTACTCCGGGGCGAATGCCTTGCCGTACATTTTCTCGTTTCCTCTCGACCGTATCTGCGAGTCGATCAAGAAACTACGAGGGGGAAGGGGTCCGGCGAATCCATCGGCGTATGTGTTGTCGTGTACGACTTCAGTGCTACGTGCGGGGTGCCCGGTCATCACCGGGACGTACGGGCATCTCAGGGGCGCGCCGGCCGGACCGCGGCCGCGCGCCCCTGACGCCCGTCGGCCGACGTCTCCGCAGGTCCGTCAAGTTTCGGACCCCGGACGGAAGTTGACCGTCACGCCTCCCTCACTCATTGCACAGCACGCACTTCAAGTTGCGCCTCTTGCCGTAGCGCGCCGTACGGGCCACCCTGGCTGCGCGCCTCCGCGATCACCACGAAGGGCCGCCCCGGCGCACCGTAGGGCACGGCCCGCGGACCGCGAAACCCGTCGAACGCCGAGGTGTGGCATGAACGCAGCACGGAAAGGGCCGGAGATCGGCCGCCGGCACGTCATCGGGGCCGTCGCAGGTCTGGCCGCCGCCGCAGGCGCCGCCCTCGGCCTCCCGGATGCCGCTCCCGCGCAGGCCCGGCCGCGCCCCGGCCGCGCGCCGCGCGCCCAACGGCCGTTGTTCCTGGGCACGTACACCTCCGTCGCGGGCGGCGGCACCGGCGTCGGCACGGGCACCTACGACGCGACGAGCGGCCGGATCACCGCGACCGGCGTGGTGACCGGGGTCACCGACCCCTCGTACCTCGCGCTCGCCCCGGACGGCCGTACCCTCTACGCGGTCGACGAGCAGCAGGACGGCGCGGTGACCGCCATCGCACTGCCGCCGGGCGGCCGGCCCGAGGTGCTGGGCAGCCGCTCCACGGGCGGGGCCGGGCCCTGCCATCTGTCGGTGCATCCCGGCGGACGCTGGCTGTTCAGCGCGAACTACCTCTCGGGAAGTGTGGCGGTGCATCCGATCGACCCGGCGGCGGGCGGCGCGCTGGGCGAGCGGACGGATCTGGTCGCCCACACCAGCCCGCCGCCGGGACCGGGCCAGGACGGGCCGCACGCCCACCAGACCATCACGGGACCGGACGGCGGCCACGTCCTCGCCGTCGACCTGGGCACCGACACCGTCTACAGCTACCGGCTGGACGAGAGCGCCGGGACGCTGAGCCAGGTGTCGTACGCGGCGCTGCGGCCGGGCGCGGGGCCGCGGCATCTGACGTTCCATCCGTCGGGACGGTTCGCGTATCTGGCGAACGAGGTCGACAACACCGTCGTGGTCTGCGGTTACGACCCCGGCAGCGGGCGGCTGACTCCGGGCGAGCCGCAGCCCACCGGGACCGGGCCCGGCACCAGCTATCCGGCGCAGCTGCTGGTCACCGCGGACGGCGGCTTCGCCTTCCTCGCCAACCGCGGGCACAACAGCCTGACGCGGTACGCGGTGGAGGCCGGCGGCGCGCGCTTGCGGCTGCTGGACACGGTGCCGGTGGGCGGTGACTTCCCGCGGCAGATCGCGTTCTCGCCGGACGAGCGGCTGCTGTTCGCCGCCAACCAGAAGTCGGGGACGGTGACGGTGTTCTCGGTCGACGCGAAGAGCGGGGCGCTGGCGCCGCTCGGCGAGCCGTTCGCGGCCCCGGTCGCGGTGTGCGCGCTGCCGTTGTGATGCCGGTGAGCTGAATCCCGGCGCGTTCGGGAACGTGAAACACCGCCGCAACAGTGCGGCAGGATTGGCGGGTTAGCCTCGCCACCCATGAGTACGGGAACAGCACGCGACGAGGAAGCGCCGCCCGCCGCACAGGACGGGCCGCCGGCCGGGCTGCAACAGGGCCTCAAACGCCGCCACATGCAGTTGATCGCGCTCGGCGGGGTGATCGGGGCGGGCCTGTTCGTCGGCAGCGGCGTCGTCGTGCACGCGACGGGTCCTGCCGCCGTGCTGTCCTTCCTCGCCGCCGGCGTGCTGACCGTACTGATCATGCGGATGCTGGCGGAGATGACCGTCGCGCGGCCCGCGCAGGGCTCGTTCTACGCGCATGTGCGCGAGACGCTCGGGCTGCGGGCGGGCTTCACGGTCGGCTGGCTGTACTGGTACTTCTTCGTGATCGTGGTGGCCGTGGAGGCGGTCGCCGGCGGCCGGATCATCCAACTGTGGCTGCCCGGCGCGCCGTTGTGGGCGGTCAGCCTGGTGCTGATGGCGCTGCTGACCGCGACGAACATGGTCTCGGCGCGGGCGTACGGCGAGTTCGAGTACTGGTTCTCGTCGATCAAGGTCGTGGCGATCGTCGTGTTCCTCTTCCTGGGCGCGCTCTACGTCCTGGGCCTGTGGCCGCACGCGGCGGGCGGGCTGGCGCTGCTGACCTCGCACGGCGGGTTCGCCCCCGAGGGGGTCGGCGCGGTGCTCGCCGCGGTCGTCCCCTGCATCGGCTTCTTCACGGGTGCCGAGATCGTCACCATCGCCGCGGCCGAGTCCGTCGAGCCGGAGCGGGCGGTGGCCGAGGCGATCCGCTCGATCGTGCTGCGGGTGGTGGCGTTCTACGTGCTGTCGATCTTCCTGGTGGTCGCGGTGGTGCCGTGGACGTCGAAGGCGATCGAGGTCAGCCCGTACGCCGCGGTACTCGACCGGCTGGCGGTGCCGGCCGCCGGTACGGTGATGAACGCACTGGTGCTGGTCGCCGTGCTGTCCTGCCTGAACTCCGCGCTCTACACCTCGTCGCGGATGCTGTTCGCGCTCACCGGCAACGGCGACGCGCCGCGCGCCTTCACCGCGGTGAGCCGCAGCGGGGTGCCGCGCCGGGCGCTGCTCGCCGGGACCTCGGTCGGCTATCTGTCGGTGATCGCGGCCTGGATCTCGCCCGACGTCGTCTTCTCGTTCCTGATCAACTCCTACGGTGCCATCGCCCTGTTCGTCTATCTGGCGATTGCCCTCGCGCAGGTGCGGATGCGGCGGCGGCTGGAACGGGAGGATCCGGCGCGGCTGACGCTGAAGATGTGGCTGTTCCCGTGGCTGAGCTGGGTGACCATCGCGGCGATGACGGCGGTGATCGCCGCGATGGCGGTGCTGCCCGACAGCCGTTCGCAGTTCTGGCTGAGCCTGCTGACGGTGGCCGTGGTGCTGGCGGGCTACGAGGTGCGGCGGCGGCGCGCTCCGGTGGCGGCACCGGAGGAGCCGGAGGCCGTGGGTGCCGCGGCCGGGGCCACGTACTGACGCAGCAGTTCCCGCAGTTCGGCCTCGAACGCGTCGTAGCGCCGCCGCAGTTCCGCGCCTGGCCAGCCGTCGGGCAGCAGCGGTGGTGGCAGCAGCGGGTCGGCGAGGAGATGACGCAGCGCGGCGGCGGCGACGGTGAAGCGCTCGGCGGGCCCGGCCGCCCGGTCCAGCGCGGCGGCCAGGGCATCGGCGCGGGCCGCCCAGCCGTCGAGGTCCCACAGCCGGGCGGCGAGCGCCGCCGGGTCCTCGTCCGGGGTGCCGGTGAGCCAGGTGCACTGGTCCGCGGCGGCGCGCGGGCGCGGTCTGTCGAGGTTGGCGGGGCGCAGCCAGCTGCCCTCGCGGAGTTCGGCGAGCCGCAGCCAGGACATGGCCTGGCGCAGCGCGGTGCGGTCGGCCGCCGGGCGGCGCTCCGCGGTGACGACGGCGATCTCCCAGCCGCCGTCCCAGCGCAGCGTGCGCGGGGTGCGGCTCTCGTCCTGCCGGGTCTGGCGCTCCAGCAGCCGGGCGGTCAGGCCGTAGCCGCCGTCGCCGTGCCGCAGGTCGCCCGCCGCCACCATCCGGGAGAGCGCGACGCGGACCGTTCCCTCGGCGATGCCGAAGAGCTCGCCGACCCTGACCAGGGCGCGGGCCGGCAGGTGTGGCGGGTGGTGCCCGAGCAGCGTGCTGAGCACGATCGAGCGTGCCGTGAGCGGCCGCACGGCGACCCGCGCGGCGTCGTCGTGGCCCATGAACCCACCCTCCTTACATCTATCCCTCACCCGTCCGAAAACTGTAACATCGGTCCCATGACCGTCACCCATGAAGTTGTGAACCAGGCACCGCAGCTGACCGGGTTCAGCACCGCGGACGAGCCGGCCCTGCGCGAAGCGCTCCACCGGGAGGGCGCCGGCTGGGGCGAGCGCGAGATCGCCGAACTGGGCGCGCTGGCCGGCTCGCAGGCCGTCCAGGACCAGGCCCGCTGGGCGGAGGAGCAGCCGCCGCGGCTGCACACCCACGACCGGTACGGGCACCGCATCGACGAGGTCGAGTTCCATCCGGCCTGGCATCAGCTGATGACGGTGGCGGTGGAACACGGCCTGCACGCCGCGCCGTGGGCCGACGACCGCCCCGGCGCCCATCTGGTGCGCGCCGCGAAGTTCTACGTCTGGTCGCAGGCCGAGCCGGGGCACGGCTGCCCGGTCTCGATGACGTACGCGGCGGTGCCGGCGCTGCGGGCCGCGCCGGAACTCGCCGCGCAGTACGAACCGCTGCTCACCGCCCGCTCCTACGACTTCGGACTGCGGGCGCCGCTGACCAAGTCGGGCCTGATCGCCGGCATGTCGATGACGGAGAAGCAGGGCGGCTCCGACGTACGCACCAACACCACCCGCGCGGTGCCGGCCGCCGACGGGACGTACCGGATCACCGGCCACAAGTGGTTCACCTCCGCGCCGATGAGCGACGTCTTCCTGACGCTGGCGCAGACCGAGGAGGGGCTGAGCTGCTTCCTGCTGCCGCGGGTGCTGCCGGACGGCACCCGTAACGGCCTGCGGCTGATGCGTCTCAAGGACAAGCTGGGCAACCGCTCCAACGCCTCGTCCGAGATCGAGTACGACGAGGCGGTGGCCTGGCCGGTGGGCGAGCCGGGGCGCGGGGTGCGGACCATCGTCGAGATGGTCAACATGACGCGGCTCGACTGCGTGCTCGGCTCGGCCGCCGGGATGCGGGCCGGGCTGCGGCAGGCGCTGCACCACACCGCTCACCGGCGCGCGTTCGGGCGGGAGTTGGACCAGCAGCCGCTGATGCGCTCCGTGCTCGCCGATCTCGCCGTCGAGTCGGAGGCGGCGACGGTGCTCGGCATGCGGCTGGCGGCCGCGGTGGACAGGTCGCAGGCCGGGGACGCGGGCGAGGCGGCGCTGCGCCGGCTGGCGCTCGCGGCCGGCAAGTACTGGGTGTGCAAGCGGGGCAGCACACATGCGGCGGAGGCCCTGGAGTGCCTGGGCGGCAACGGCTACGTCGAGGAATCCGGCATGCCGCGGCTCTACCGCGAGGCGCCGCTGATGTCGATCTGGGAGGGCTCGGGGAACGTCGCGGCACTGGATGTCCTGCGGGCCCTGGGCAGGGAACCGGCCGCGCTGGACGCGTTCTTCGCCGAGGTGGACGCCGCGGCGGGCGCCGACCGGCGGCTGGACGCCGCGGTGGCCGGGGTTCGGTCGATGCTGCCCGCGGCGGCGGACCCGGAGCGGGCACAGCTGATGGCGCGCACCCTCGCCGAGAGGATGGCGCTGGTCCTCCAGGGCTCACTGCTCGTGCGGCACAGCCACCCCGCGGTCGCCGACGCGTTCTGCGCCGCACGCCTCGGCGGCGAGTGGGGCAACGCCTTCGGCACCCTGCCGCCCGGCGCCGACCTGACGTCGATCCTGGAACGCGCCCGCGACGAGGCCCCGGACGCGGACGGCGTCCGGGAGACCGGGCGGGACGCCGCCTGACCTTCCAGCACATATCGCCGAAGTGACCGGCCGAATAAGGCTGTCAGCCGGTCACCGCCCCTCCCATCACCCCGGTCGAGGATCGCCCAGCGGGTGGTCGCAGAAGCTCTGCGGCCGCCCGCTGTCGCATGTCACGGCCGCGCCGCCCGGTCGGCGCAGCTCCGTCGCCGCGGGCTGCCGGCGGCCGGCACCCCCATTCTTGAACGCGTTCAACTCTCAGCGTAGGGTCGTCCGCGGAACGCCGCACAGGCCGCGGACGCGGCCATGCACGTCACGGAAACGAGGGGGATAGCAGTGACCGTATTGGTCCCACTCATCGTCATGCTCGGGATGCTGGTGGTGATCCCGCTCGGGCTTTCACTGCTCGACGCGCCGGGGCCCGCCTTCGTCCGAAGATGCTGGCAGCCGGCCGCTGCCGTGGGGGCGGTGGCGCTGTGGCTGCCCCGCGGCCCGGCCGCCGTCGGCTGTGCCGCGGTCTACGCCCTGGCCACCCTGGCGCTCGCCGCGCAGGCGCCGCTGCGGCTCGCCAGGACCCGCTCGCTCGCCGCGTCGGAGATCGCGGTGCTGACGGCGCTGGCCACACCCGCCGTCGCGGGGGTCGCGCTGGTCGCCGAGCGCTCGGGGCACCGGCTGTTCGGCTTCGACCTGGACATCCTGGCGCTGACCGTGCCGCACTTCCACTTCGCGGGATTCGCGGCCGCGCTGATCGCGGGCCTGGTGTGCCGGGCAGGAACGGGCCGGGCGGGCCGGATCGCGGCGCTGAGCGTCCCGGTCGGCACCCTGCTGGTGCTCGCCGGGTATTTCGTCGACGACTGGGCGGAGCTGGCCGGGGCGCTGGTGCTGACCTGCGGGATGTGGCTGGTCGGGCTGCTGACCTGGCGCGATGTCGGCGCCGCCGGTCAGGACAGGAGGACCCGCGCGCTGCTGATGACCTCGGCCGCCGTCCTCGTCGCGACCATGCTGCTGGCACTGAGCTGGGCGCTCGGCGAGGCGACCGGGCTACCGCACCCCACACCGGCCTGGATGGCGGCCACCCACGGGCTGGGCAACGCCCTCGGCTTCGCCCTCTGCGCACTGCTCGCCCGGCGCCGCCTGCGCCCGCTCCCCCACGGCGGCCGCACCCCCGCCACCACGACCACCACGACTCTCAAGGAGCGCACGCCATGAGCGATTTCAGCTACCCCGAGGTGGGCGCCACCCTGCGCTCGCCGCTGCCGGCCGGCTACAGCCACCTGCACGTCGAGGTGCCGATCGGGCACGGGCGCGCGGTGTTCGCGGCGGCGGGCGAGGCGGTCACCACGTTCCGGATGCACCGGGCGTCGGGGGTCGGGATCCGGGCGGATGCCGGGCGGGCGGCGCCCGGGGTGGAGGTCGAGGTCTCGCTCGGCGTCGGGCCGCTGCGGCTGCCGGCACCGTGCCGGGTGGTGTGGCGGGCCGACGAGGAGGACCGCATCGGCTTCGGCTACGGCACCCGGACCGGCCATCCCGAATGCGGCGAGGAGGGGTTCGTCGTCACCATCCGGGCCGACGGCTCCGTGTGGTTCACCGTCACCGCGTTCAGCCGCCCGGCCACGCTCCTCACCCGGCTCGCCGGCCCGCTGGTCCCCGTGGCGCAGCGCGCCTACGCCCGGCGCTGCGGGCGGACGCTGCGGCGCCTGGCGAACGAACGGCGGTCCGGCTCGCGCTGAACCCGGGCGGCGGACCGGGCACCCTCGGTGTGGGGCATACGTCCACCCCGCCTTCATCGGTTCTTCACCACCGGCCCCGTTGCCCGTGAGAGAAACCTCGCATGTGCGACGACGAACTGATCCCGCCGCAGGCGGACATGACCGAGGAGCAGTGGCTGCGGACCGCTTCGGAGACCGCTGCGGCCGGGACGCCGCCGATGCCCACGACCGGCCGCGCGGTCCCGTTCGTCAACCGGCGGACGCTGCTGGGCGGGGCGATGGCCGGCGCCGCGCTGACCGTCCTGCCGACGGCGGGCCGGGCGTCCGCGTCCCCGGCAGCGCGCGGGGCGGCATCCGGCGCCTTTCCGTTCCCTCAACAGCCCCATCAAGAGGGCGAGTTCGCCGTTCTGGTGACGGGTGACGCGGGCACCGGCAGCGAGGCGCAGTACGCGGTGGCCGCCGCCGCCCGGGACGTCTGCCGGGCCGAACGGGTGGGTCTGGCCGTCGGGCTCGGGGACAACATCTACGAGAACGGGCCGGAATCCGACCACGACTCCGGGTTCCAGGACAAGTTCGAGAGGCCCAACACCGGCATCGACGTGCCGTGGCTGATGGTGCTGGGCAATCACGACTGCTCGGGGCTGATACCCGGCAGCGGCGGCGACCCGTCCCGCGGCGACCGCGAGGTGGCGTACGCGGCGGCGTCCCGGCGCTGGTACATGCCGCAGCGGTACTACAGCGTGCCGGTGCCGGCCGCGCAGCCCCTGGTGGAGTTCTTCGCGATCGACACCATCCCGTGGTCCTCGTACGTCACCCAGGTCGACCCGCACTACCGGTGGGACGGCCCGTACATGCGCGAGCAGCGGCGCTGGCTGGACGGCGCGCTCGGCGCCTCGCGGGCCCGCTGGAAGATCGTGCTGAGCCACCATCCGTACCTCAACAACGGCAAGCACGGCAGCGCCGGCGCCTACGACGGCTTCGTGATCGGGAACTACACCAGCGGGGTGCACCTGAAGGCGATGTACGAGGAGGTGGTCTGCGGCCGCGCCGACCTGATCCTGTCCGGGCACGACCACACGCTCCAGATCCTGGAGCCGACGGCACGCACCGGCGGCACCCGGCAGGTGGTGTGCGGCGCGTCGGCCAAGACGGAGGACGGCAAGGCGCACTTCGGACACCCGTCGGCCTGGCAGAACTTCGCCGACCACGGCTTCATGGTGCTGAAGGTCTCCGGAGCGGCGCTGACCCTCGACGCGTACACCGTCGACGTCGCCACCCGGAAGGCCACCCTGGCGCACCGCACCCGCACCGCGGCGCCGGTCACGGCGGGAGCACGGGCGGGCGCGCCCGCGTAAGAGCCTGGGGTCCGGAGGGATGCCGCGGACCGCTTGCGGTGTCCGCCTACCGCAGCCAGGCCGGTTCCAGCGATCGTGCCGCGTCGCGGTGCGCGCGCACGATCTCGAAGAACCCCTCCGGGTCGCGCTCGAAGAGATCGGACAGCTCGGCGTACAGCACATACGCCTCGGCCGTCATTTCGTACGGGCAGTCGTCCGCCGCGCACCGCCAGCAGTCCGCGGGGGCGCTGACCAGGGAGCCCTCGCACTGAGGGCAGGGAGACACCCCGGAGGGGGCATGCTGTTTCCGCAGCTGTAGCACTGATACCAGCCTCCGGCTCCTTGGGTCATCTGGTTGCCGCACTTATTGCACGTCATCAGTCCTCCTGGAGCGAGAAATTGTGCCACTCTCCGGCCAACCCGGCAGGAGGCAACGGCGGGCCGGGCCCGCTTGGTTCGGGCGTTCTCCTCAGCCCGTGTAGCGCGCGAAGGTCCGGCTGAACTGCCAGGGCTGCTGGTTCACTCCGGAGCAGGTGTCGTCGTCGGGGTAGGCGCCGGGGCAGGGGCGGTCGCGGTTGACGGACCAGAAGGCGAGGCGGGCGAGGTGGTGTTCCCGGGCGTAGCGGAGGATCGACTCGAAATCGCTGGTGGTGACCTTCTCGTTCAGGTCGGTGATGCCGTTCATGGAGGACAGTCCGCTGTGCCGGTACGCCTCGGCGTCGTCGTAGCCGTAGGCGGCCTTGACCCGGTGCATCAGGCCGTCGGTGGCCTTCTCGGTCAGCTCGGCCATGCTGTGGCCCGCGCCGTCGAAGTCGAACGGCATGATCGTCCAGCCGTCGATCTCCAGGCCGGAGTCCGCGGCCCGGCCGATCATGCTGCCGTCGGGGCCGTCCTGTTCGCTGGGGAAGGTGACGTAGACGTTCAGGCCGGCGTTGTCGGCCCTGACCTTCTTGAGCGCGTCGACGGTCTTCTGCTGGACGGCCGGGTCGTCGTAGGTGTCGCCCTCGATGTCGACGTCGATGGCCTTGAGCCGGTAGGTGTCGATGACCTTCTGGTACGCGCCGGCCAGCGCGTCCGCGTCGGCGCAGGTCTCCTCCAGCTTCCTCCCGCTCGCACCGCCGAACGAGGGCAGCACGTCGCCGCCCCTGGCGCGGACGGCGTCCACCGTCTTCCGGTCGGCACCGCCCGTGAGCGGACGGCTGCCGTCCCACTGCGGGTCGCAGCCGCCGGCGTCGAGGACGAAGGCGAGGGTGAACCAGCCGGTGCCGGTGGCGTCCATGACCTCGGCGGGGTCGGGCGGGTCGCCCCAGCCGTTGTAGAGGTACGGCGCGACGGCCTGCGGCGCGGTTCCGGCGCGGCGGCCCAGGGTGACGGTGGCCCGGATGCCGCCCGCGATGGCGGTGATCCGGGTGGCGTCGGCGGGGGCCCGGTTGCTGCCCGGGGCGGGGATGGCCTGGGCTCCGGTGGTGATGCACAGCGCCAGGCAGGCGCCCAGGGCGCCGACGAGCCGCCGGGGGTGTCGGATGCGCATGGCGTTCAGCTCCGCTCTCGGTCACAGGCAGGGGGGACGGGGTGGTGGGGCGCGATCGGGGTGCTGCCGGACGGGGCGCCGCTCCAGGTGAAGGTGGCCGATGCGCCGGCCGCAGGTCGTAGGAGGCGTGCCGGCCGCCCCGGTCGATGTCCGCCTTCCGAGTGCTGCCGGTGTCGTTGTAGGCGATCAGCGCCTTGGATCCATCGGGATTCTTCCAGGCGACGTGGGGGACCGCGGAGTTGGCCGCGGAGCGGATGCGCCGGGCGCCCGGTTTCACGAACTTGGTGAGGTGGCCCATCGTGCAGTACTCGACGGTGTGGTCGACGGTGCCGTGCGCGCGGTCGCCGTCGTGCACGGTGATCAGGCCGGTGCAGGTGCCGCAACCGCCGTGGTGCGGGCCGCCGCTACCGTCCACGGCCGGTGACCATTCGACCCAGCCGCGGCCCCAGTTGCGGCTGTGGTCGATGAGGTCGTGCCTGTCCTCCCGCTGCTGGTCGGCGATCCACCGCCCGCCGGAGTGCTCGGTGTCGAAGGCGGCGAGGTGCGGGGAGCGGTGGTGCACCCGGCTCTGCTCGGTGACGTCACCGCGGTAGCCGTGCCTGGCCGTCCCGCCGAAGTTCGGGTGCCTGCGTACGGCCGGGTCGTCGAGGGCGGTGGCGGCGAAGTCGCGGTAGGTGTCCCCGTTCCGGTCCAGGGCGAGGACTTTGGCGGGCAGGCGGGCACGGCGGAGCGCGGGCAGCAGGTCGTTCCTGGTGAAGTGGGTGAGCCCGGAGCCGTTCCACCGCATGGACGGGTGGCCGGGGCAGCAGGTGGGTTCGTTCTGGACGGGGACTGAGATGGCCTTCACCACCGTGAACGGCGGAGCACCGGCCAGGACCAGAAGCAGATCTGGACCCGTTCGGGGGCGACGAAGCCCGCGGCCGGGGCGACCGGTACGAGGGCGGCCGCCGCCCCGGCCACGACGGTCAGCGCGCGGCGGAGTCTTCGGGAGGTGAGGGAGGGGTGCCTTCCTGTGGCGGAACAGCGCGGGCGGGACACCTGGTACTTCCCGGCGGCGGGCCGCTGCCGCACGCCCCCGGGAAACCGCCCCGACCCCGGTGCCCCCGCGGCCGTCCGCCCGGCCCGCCGGGGCGCCACCGTCGCCCGTCCCGCGTCGCGTCCCCGGCCCGGCCGCAGCGGGAATGCGGCCGCTGGGCCCCCGGCCTAGGGTGAGCGCATGCCCGCGTTCCGGTGGATATCGGCCCCGGTCCGGCCCGTGGCCGCGGCCACGGAGACCTCGGTGGCGATGGCAGCCGGGCGGAGGCGTACCCCGCGATGACGAGCCAGGACGGCCCGCCGGACGCCTACGCCCCCCGCCGCGACCACGATCCGCGCCGCGTCCCGGAGAGCCTGCCGGGGGTTTCGCACCATGAACACATCGGGCTGCGGCGGCGGCTGGCGCTCAACCGGATGGGCACCTTCGACTGGGACCTCGGCCGCGGCCGCCTGCACCTGGATCCTGGCGCGCTGGAGGTCTTCGATCTGCGCGCCGACGAGTGGGACGGCGCGCCGCGCTCGCTCGGCGCCCGGGTGCCGCCGGAGGAAGGCTCCCGGCTGGACGGCGCGGTCTCGCAGGCACTCCAGGACGGCTCGTCGTCGTACGGCGCGTACTTCCGCGTGCAGTGCCGGGACGGGACGTTGCGCTGGACGCATTCCCAGGGCCGGATCCTGCACGACGCGGACGGCGTGCCGTACCGGGTCATCGGCATCGTGCGGGAGGCGTCCGGCGAGCTGGCGGACTCGGCGCTGCTGCGCTCGTTGCAGGAGGAGCGGCAGCGGCAGACCGTGATGGTGCAGCGCACCACCGCGGCGCTGGCCCGCGCCCTGTCGGTCGCCGATGTGACGCGGGTGCTCACCGGCCCCGGCGGCGCCCAGCGGTTCGGGGCCGACGCGTTGATCCTGGGGCTTGTCGAGGGAGAGCGGTTCGAGGTCATCGCGGCGGCCGGTCTGGAGGGCGAGATCCCGGACGACATGCTGCGGTCGCGGGTGGACGGCACGCTGCCGCTGTCGGACACCGTGCTGTCCCGGCGGCCCAGTTTCCTGCGCACGCGCGGCGAGTTGACCGACCGGTTTCCGCGGCTGCGTCCCTACAGCGATGTGCTGCCGACGGGCAGCGCGTCCTTTCTTCCGCTGGTGGCGCAGGACACCGTGATCGGGGCGCTGGGCCTGTTCAACAGCGAGCCGTCGGCGCAGTCGGCCGAGTCCCGCAACCTCGCGCTCGCGCTGGCCGGAGTCGTCGCGCAGTCGTTGCAGCGGGCGACCCTCTTCGATCAGGAGCGGGAGTTCGCGACGGGCCTGCAGGCCACGATGCTGCCGCGCCGGCTGCCGGAGATCACCGGGGGCGAGGTCACCGTGCGCTATCACCCGGCGAGCGTGGGCCGGGACATCGGCGGCGACTGGTACGACGTGATCGCGCTGCCGCAGGGCAGGACCGGGCTTGTGGTGGGTGACGTGGAGGGCCATGACACCCATGCGGCCGCCGTGATGGGCCAGTTGCGGATCGCGCTGCGCGCCTATGCGAGCGAGGGCCACGCGCCGGAGACGGTCCTGGTGCGGGCCTCGCGGTTCCTCGCCGAGCTGGAGACCGAACGGTTCGCGACCTGCACCTACATTCAGGCGGACCTGGAGTCCGGTTCGCTGCACGTGGCACGGGCGGGCCATCTCGGGCCGCTGATCTGCGACAGCGCGCGGCACATCGACTGGCCGGAGGTCCACGGCGGGCTGCCGCTCGGGGTGGCCAGCGCGTTCGGCCACGACCACTTTCCCGAGACCCAGCTGTTCCTGGAGCCGGGATCGACGCTGCTGCTGTGCACGGACGGCCTTGTGGAGCAGCCGGGGCGGGACATCACGGACGGCATCGACGCCCTGTCCGCCGCGGTCCGGGCCGGTCCCGCGGAGTTGGAGGCGCTCGCCGACCGGCTGGCCGGCCTGCTGTGGGACGCGCCGGGTTCGGAGGACGACCTGGCGCTGTTGCTGTTGCACCGGCTGCCGTACCCGGGGGCGGCCACCACACCGCGGCTGCGGCTGCACGTCCACCAGGCCGACCCGTCGGGCGCCGCGGAGGTCCGTGCGGCGCTGCGGCGCACCGTCGACCAGTGGCGGGCGGGCGCGGTGATGCACGACATCGAGGTGGCGGCGAGCGAGCTGATCGCCAATGCGCTGACGCACACCGAGAGCGGCGCGCTGGTGAGCATGGAGCTGGTGCCGGGAAGTCCCCGGCACATCCGGCTGGAGGTCGAGGACCGCTCCAGCCAGTGGCCCCGCAGGCGCAGTCCCGGCGAGACCGCGACGTCCGGCCGGGGCCTGCTGCTGGTCGAGGCGCTTTCGGAACGCTGGGGCGCCGAGCCGCGGGGTTCGGGCAAGGCCCTGTGGTGCGAGTTCGTGGTGCCGGACGCAGGGGAACCGGCGCAGGAGGGGTGAGCCCCGTCCAGGCACCCGGCCCCTGCTCCCTCCCGCGCCGGAGCCGATCGCCGTACGGTGATGGCCGGCGACGGGTCCTCAGCCGCGCCGGCCGAGCGCCTTGGCGCGGGTGTGGGCCCAGCCGGTCAGCAGGACGCCGATGACGGTGCCGGCCGCGTAGCCGGACAGGGTGGCGGCGAAGCCACCGTGCAGGCCGCCGAGGAACCCGGCGTTGTCGTGGTCGATGAGCAGCCGGATGGTGGCCTGCCCGAAGGTCACCACCGCCGCGGCTCCGATGATCTGCCACACGTCGTATTTCATGAGACGTCTCCCCCTGACGGCTACCGGATTCCCGTCGCCCGGCCGCGGCGTTCCTGCGGTCCGCGCCGGCTCTCCCCGGACCGTGGAGGCACCCTGGCGACGTTACGAACGTACCATTCACGATGCGCGAGAAATGGACCTCAAAGAAGATTCCGTCACGCAAATTCCGGGCCTATAGTGCAGAACGTGCGTGACGAAAAGAAGGACGGGGAGAAGAACGGGAGCAGGGGCGGGAAGGCGTGGGCCTGCCGGGAGTGCAGAGCCCCTCTGGCCGCTGCCGAGCGCGGCCGGCCCGCCCGCTACTGCTCGCGGAGCTGCCAGGCCAGGGCCTACCGCCGACGCAAGCAGTCGCCGCCCGACCCCCCGGAGACGCCCGCGGCACCGGGGCCGCCCGGGACGCACGCCCGCGCGCGCAAGCGCCGCGAGATCGCCGAGGCGGTGTGGCGCATCGCGGCGGGGCGGGGACTGGACGCGGCGAGCATGCGGGAGATCGCCGCCGAGGCAGGGGTGTCGCTGCGCACCGTGCAGTACCACTTCGAAGGCAAGCATCAACTCCTGCTCGCCGCCCTGACGTTGCTCCACGAGGACAACGAACGCGCCGCCCGCGCCCGCATCCGCTTCGACCCGGACGCGCCGCGGGCGCTGCTGCGGGCGGTGCTGGAGGAGTTCCTCCCGATGGACGCCCAGCGGCGCACCTCGCTGCGGGTGCTCGCCGCGTACTACTCCCGCAGCCTGACCGACCCGGCGCTGGCCGCGGTCTTCCTCAGCGCCGAGCATCCGCTGGAGGACCTGGTCGCCGGCATCATCGGACAGGCCCAGGCCGACGGGCGGTGCGCGCCGGGCCTCGACCCGCGGCACGAGGCCGACCTGCTGGTCTCCGGCGCCATCGGTCTCGGCGGGGACGTCCTGCACGCCCGCCGCCCGCTGGCCGGGGTCCTGCGCACCCTCGACTACCACCTGGACAAGATCTTCACCGTCCCGGAAGAACCCGGCGGAATGCCCTAGCCGTACCAGAGGGTGGTGATGTTGCAGAACTCGCGGATGCCGTGGTCTGACAGCTCCCTGCCGTAGCCGGAGCGCTTGGCGCCGCCGAACGGCAGGCCCGGGTGCGATGCGGTCATGCCGTTGAAGAAGACGCCGCCCGCCTGGAGGTCCCTGGCCAGCCGCTCCTGTTCGGCTGCGTCCCGGGTCCAGGCGTTGGAACTCAGGCCGAACGGCGTGTCGTTGGCGACCTGCACCGCTTCGTCGAGGTCCGCCACCCGGTAGAGGGTGGCCACCGGGCCGAAGGCTTCCTCGTGGTGGATGCGCATGTCCGGTGTGATGCCGTCCAGCACCGTCGGTTCGTAGAACCAGCCCGCCGTCCGGTGTTCAGGGCGGCGGCCGCCGCAGCGGGCCCGCGCGCCGCGGTGCACCGCGTCGTCGACCAGTTCCTCCAGGTCGGAGCGGCCCTGTTCGCTGGAGAGCGGGCCGACGTCGGTGTCCTCGTCCATCGGGTCGCCGACGGTCAGCGCGGCCATCGCCTCGGTGAAACGCCCGGCGAAGGTGTCGTAGATGTCGGTGTGCACGATGAAGCGCTTCGCGGCGATGCAGGACTGCCCGTTGTTCTGGACCCTGGCGGTCACCGCGGTGCGTACGGCGGCGTCGAGATCGGCCGACGGCAGCACCACGAACGGGTCGCTGCCGCCCAGTTCGAGGACGGTCTTCTTGATCTCGTCGCCCGCCACGGAGGCGACCGCGCGGCCCGCGGGTTCGCTGCCGGTCAGGGTGGCGGCGGCGATCCGGGGATCGCGCAGGATGTCCTCGACGGCTCCCGACCCGATGAGCAGGGTCTGGAAGCAGCCCTCGGGGAAGCCCGCCCGGCGGAACAGGTCCTCCAGGTAGAGCGCGGTCTGCGGGACGTTCGACGCGTGTTTGAGCAGGCCGGTGTTGCCTGCCATGAGCGTGGGGGCGGCGAAGCGTACGACCTGCCAGAGCGGGAAGTTCCACGGCATCACGGCGAGCACGACGCCCAGCGGCCGGTAGCGCACCACGGCCCGCCGGGCTCCGGAGTCGCGGACGTCGGCCGGGTCGGGGTGCTCGTCGGCGAGCAGTTCCTCGGCGTGGTCGGCGTACCAGCGCATCGTCTTGGCGCATTTGGCGGCCTCCGCGCGCGCCGCGGCCAGGGGCTTGCCCATCTCGGTGGTCATGGTGCGTGCGATGGCGTCCCGGTCGGCGTCCAGCAGGTCGGCGGCTTCGTGCAGCAGCCGGGCGCGGGTGGCGTACGACGTGGTGCGGTGGCTCTGGAAGGCCCGGTCCGCGAGGACCAGGCGGTCTTCGATCTCGCCCGGGTTGAGGGCGTCGAAGGTCTTGAGGGTCTCGCCGGTGGCCGGGTTGACCGTGGCGATGGCCATGAACAGCACCTCCTCGGTGGGGTGGCGGGGCGGCCGGTGGCACGGAGTGCCCAGCGTCCGTCCGCGCCGGGTGTGCGGCCCCCGGTCAGGAGAGCGGCGACGGGGCCGGTGACGGTTCCGGGACCGGGTCGGGGCCCGGCGGACGCGGTATCGGCGAGGGCGGCACGGGGTCCGGGGGGCCGGGCGGGGCGGG
>NZ_JAJCXB010000036.1 GCF_020564935.1 Streptomyces pinistramenti | reverse complement strand
CCCCTCTCCCCATCCATCCCACCGTCACCAGGAGGCCCCATGCCATCCGCCACCAGCCCGTCCCACCACCAGGTCCTCGTCGTCGGGGGCGGCACCGCGGGCCTCACCGTCGCCGCCCGCCTGCGCCGGGCCGGGGCCCGCGACGTGGCCGTGCTCGAACCGTCCGCAACGCACTGGTACCAGCCGCTGTGGACGCTGGTCGGCGGCGGCCAGGCCCCGCTGCGGGCCGCGCTGCGCACCGAGGCCGAGCTGATACCGGACGGCGTGCGCTGGCTGCGCGAGCGCGCCACCGCCGTCGACCCGGCCGCGCGCACCCTCACCACCGCCGCCGGCCGGACCCTCTCGTACGGCCGCCTGGTGCTCGCCCCCGGCCTCCGTCTCGACTGGGACGGCGTGCCCGGCCTGGCGCCTGCGCTCGGGCACGGCGGCGTGACCAGCAACTACCGGCCCGATCTCGCGCCGCACACCTGGGAGTTGATCCGCCGGATGCGGCGCGGCACGGCCGTGTTCACCATGCCGTCAGGACCCGTCAAGTGCGGCGGCGCCCCGCAGAAGATCGCGTACCTGGCCGCCGACCACTGGCGCAAGCGCGGCGTCCTGGACGCGATCCGGGTGGTCCTGGTGCTGCCCGAGCCTTCGCTGTTCAAAGTGCCGGTCTTCAACAGCGCGCTGGAGGCGGCCGCGCGGCGCTACGGCATCGAGGTCCGCCTGCGCTCCGAGGTGACGGCCGTCGACGGCCCCGCACAGCAGGTGGTGATCACCGACCACGCCACCGGCTCCGACGAGATCCTGGGCTACGACCTGCTGCACGCCGTCCCGCCGCAGCGCGCCCCCGAGTGGCTGGCGACCGGCCCGCTGGCCGACCCCGACTCCCCCTACGGCTACGTCAAGGCCGACCGCGCGACGCTCCAGCACCCGGACTTCCCCGAGGTGTTCACACTCGGCGACGCGGCGAACCTGCCGACGTCGAAGACCGGCGCGGCCATCCGCAAGCAGGCCCCGGTCGTCGTCGACCACCTCCGGGCGAGCCTCACCGGCCGCCCCGCCACCACCCGTTACGACGGCTACACCTCCTGCCCCCTGGTCACCGCCCGCCACAAAATGCTGCTCGCCGAATTCGACTACGACCTGACGCCCGCCCCCTCGTTCCCCTTCCTCGACACCACCCGCGAGCGCACCGACATGTGGTTCCTCAAGCGCTACGGGCTGCCGCAGATGTACTTCCGCGGCATGCTCAAGGGCCTGGCCTGAGCCCGGCCCCGTAGGAGATCCGGACCCTGAGAGCACCGGCCCGGATCCACTACGGGGCCGCCCCTACGGGCCCCCGAGACCGGCCGGGCCGCGTCTCGTCCAGGTGAACGATGAAGGCACGGCGGGCGGGCCGGATCCTGGTAACTGCCCGCCAGGAGCGGGTGATCCAGGAAACGGAGGCCCCTCATGACCACCCGCAAGACGCCCACGGTTCCGGCTCAGGCGCTGAGCCACCCGCGCACCCGGCGGGCCCTGCGCAGCACCACCCACCTCGTCGGCTGGTACGCCGCCCTCAGCGTGCTCACCCTCGCCGCCGTCATCCTGCTGCGCGACCACCACGGGCTGGTGACCGACGCCGCCTGGGTCCGCTCGGTCATCGTCGTCGTCACGTCCCTGCTCATGCTCTCCTTCGCCGCCCGCACGGCCCGCGGCCACCGCCGCTCCTATCTCCGGCTGCGTCTTGCGTCCGCGATCATGCTGGTGGCCATCGCGGTGATCCTCGCGCTGCCCGGCAGCTTCCCGCTGTGGCTGAAGAGCGAACAGGCCGTCTGCGGCGTCCTGTTGCTCCTCGTCGTCCTGATCGCGAACGGCCGCCGGCTGCGCTCGGCCTTCGCCGCCGGACAGCCCGCGTCCGCCCGCCCTTCCCGGGCGGGCGGACGCGACGCCTCCTAGGCAGCGGTCAGATCCGCCACCACACAGCCGATGTTGTCCGGCCCGCCCGCCTCCCGCGCCAGCGCGATCAGGTCCCGCACCGCCTCTTCGGGACCTGCCGCGGCCGCCAGGACGTCCTGGAGGGAGCCGGTCGGCAGCACGCCGTGCAGCCCGTCGGTGCACAGCAGATACCGGTCGCCCGGCCGCGCCTCGACCACGTCCAGGTCGGGCACGAAGGCCGCGCCGCCGTCCAGCGCCCGCACCAGGAGGGCGCGCTGCGGATGGCCGGGCGCCTCATCCGGGGAGAGCCGGCCCTCGTCGACGAGCGACTGCACGAGGCTGTGGTCGTGGGTGATCCGCACGAGCCCTGAGTCCCGCAGGACGTAGGCGCGCGAGTCCCCGACGTGCAGCAGCCCGAACCGCGGGCCGGAGCGCAGCAGCGCGGTCAGGGTGCTGCCCGCATCGCCGCCGCCCGCGTCTCCCGGCGCCCGGTCCGCGCCGAGCCGCTGGACGGCCCGGTTGGCGCGAAGGGCCGCCTCCTCAAGGGAGTGGAGAAGGTCCGTACCGGCCGGGTCCTGTTCCTGCGCAAGCCCCTGGTCCTGGTCCTCCAGGGCGGCCAGGGCGTCGACCGCCGCGACTCCGGCGGGGCCGCCGCCGGGTCCGTAGCCGTCCGCCACGGCCAGCAGCCGCGGCCCGGCATACGCCGTGTCCTGGTTGACGGTTCTGACCAGGCCGCCGTCGGTACCGGCAGCGGCCCGCATGGCGAGCGGGGTTCGGATTGCGTTCATGGTGGTGCCCTTCCTGGACAGCTGGTCGACGAGGAAGGCGGCCAGGTCGCGGCGGGCCGCGGTGTCGGCCTCGGCCTGCGCCCAGTAGGCGGCGACGGCGTCGGCCGCGGCGGCGTGCGGCAGTGCGCACACCTCCCGGATCCGGCCCAGCGGCATGCCGAGCCGGCGCAGCCGGGCGACCAGCCGGGCCGCCTCCAACTGGTCCGGGGCGTACCGGCGGTAGCCGTTGAGCGGGTCGACGCGGTCGGGCCGCAGCAGGCCCAGCTCGTCGTACAGGCGCAGCGCCTTGGGCGAGAGCCGGGACGCACGGGCGAACGCCCCGATCGTCAGCAGCGCCCGGGAATCGGCCTGCCCGGCGTCACCGCCCGGCGGTCCGCCCGCAGGCCCCGGCACATCGGTCACGTCCATACCCCGCGCCCCGTCCGTCCTCCTCGTACCGGGCACCTCGCCCGGCCCGCCCGATGCTGCGGCTTCCCCCAAGGTCAAGGTCAACCGCACCCGGACGGGCACCGGTTGCTCAGGCGATGTCCGGCGCCTCCAGCCGGTTCAGCGCGGCCGTGGCCAGCGCCTGCACGCCCATGGTGAGCGTCGGGCGGACCACGGGCGCGAAGCGCGGCGAGTGGTTGGAGGGGATGTCCTGCGCCAGCCGTCCTGCGGCCAGCGCGGTGTGGAACTCCTGCGGATCCCAGCCGCCGAGCCACCAGTAGTAGAGCGGCGCGTCCGCCGCGGTGGCCAGCAGCCCGGCGTCCTCGCTGCCCGATGCCGGGTCGTAGGCGAACAGCCGCTGCCGGCCGAAGAGTTCGGTGAAGGACTCGTTGACCTTCCGCAGGGTCAGCGGATCGTTGTAGGTCACCGGGAAGGAGTCCAGGATCTCCGTCTCCGGTGCCCGGTCCGCGCCCGACGCGTCCGCCTCGGCCCGCGCGATGCGGTCGACGGCGGCCAGCACCCGGGACCGTACGGACTCGTCGAAGCTGCGGACGCTGAGCCTGACGACGGCGCGGTCGGGGATGACGTTGGCGGAGTCGCCCGCCTTGAAGGAGCCGACCGTGATCACCACCTGCTCCCTGGACGCCACCTCGCGGGCCACCACGGACTGCACCCGCTGCACGAAGGACGCCGCCATCAGGATCGGGTCGACGGTGGTCTCCGGCCGCGAGCCGTGGCCGCCGGTCCCGTGGAAGGTGATCTCCAGGCTGTCGGCCGCCGCCATCGCGGCGCCGGAGCAGTAGGCGATCAGCCCGGCGCCGAACGGGGCGACGTGCTGGGCCAGGACGACATCGGGGACGGGCACAAGACGCTCGCTGTAGAGGCCCGCGTCGAGCATCGCGCGGGCGCCGCTGCCGACCTCCTCGGCGGGCTGGAACAGCACGACCAGGGTGCCCGACCAGTGGGCGCGCCCGGCGGCCAGCAGGTCGGCGGCGCCCAGCAGGCAGGTGACGTGCACGTCGTGCCCGCAGGCGTGCATCCGGCCGGGGACGGTGGAGGCGTAGTCGAGGCCGGTGCGCTCGGTGACCGGCAGCGCGTCCATGTCGGCACGCAGCAGGACCACCGGGCCTGGACCGTTGCGCAGCACCCCGGTGACGCCGGTGCCGGCGATGCCGGTGGTGACGTCGTAGCCGCCTCCGGTCAGCCGGCGGGCCGCTTCGGCCGCCGTACGGGTTTCCTGGAAGCCGAGTTCGGGGTGCCGGTGCAGGTCTTCGTAGAGCGCCACCAGGTCGGCGATGCGGGTGTCGAACGGAGCCAGCACGGCCTCCCGCGCCGCGTGCGCGGCGGATGCGGAAGGGGCAGCGGTATCGGGGACGGGGTCGGCGTCGGGGCCCCGGACGGCGTCCGGTACGCGGGTGCCGGGGCGGGCGCGGTCACTGTCACGGTCGCTCATACGCGCATTCGACCACGGGACGGGGCCCGCGCACCGCTTCCCGGACCGGATCGCCGCACATCGGCCGCCGGCCCGCCGCCGCCCGCCACGACACTGCCACCGGCCGGTACCTGGCCTGCATCTGGCCGGACTTCGCGGGTACCGCACGGCGTCTTCGTGACACCGGGGCCGCCTGCTGCGACCGTGGACCGGCACGTCCACGTCGATGACCGGAGGCGGACGTTGGCCACTTCATCCCCCCGACCGACCGGCGAACCCGCCGACATCGCCACGCACCTGATGGACCAGGCGATGGGCCACCTCTTCTCCGCAGCCCTGCGCACCGCGGCCCTCCACCGCATCGCCGACCACCTCGCCCAGGGCCCGCGCACCCCCGAGCAGCTGGCCGACGCCACCGGCACCCACCCACCGCACTTGCGGCGCCTCCTGCGCTACCTCGCCGCCCGCGGCATCTTCCGCGAGGACGCCTCCGGCGCCTACCAGTTGACGCCGGCCGCCCGGCTGCTGCGCACCGACATCCCCGACTCGCTGCACACCGCCGTCCTGATGGCGACCGACGCCCTGTTCGTGCAGACCGCGGCCGGTCTGGAGGAGGCCGTCCGGCAGGGCGGCAGCCCCTTCGAGCGGCTCGTCGGACAGCCGCTCTTCGCCCACCTGACCTCCGATCCGGCCGCCCGCGCCCACTACGACGACGGCATCTCCGCACTCTCCGAGCCGGTGGACGAGGCCGTCGCGGAGAGCTACCCGGTCCCGGCGACCGGCACCGTCGTCGATGTCGGCGGCGGCCGCGGCGGACTGCTGCGCGCCGTTCTCGGCCGCCGTCCCGAGCTGACCGGCGTCCTCTTCGACCAGGCGCCGCCGCTCGCCCGGCACCTCCTGGACGGCGACGAGCTGAAGGGCCGCTGGCGCACCGAGGAGGGCGACTTCCTCAAGGCGGTCCCCACCGGCGGCGACATCTACGTCCTCAAGCACGTCCTGCACGGCTGGCCCGACGACACCTGCCGGCACCTGCTGCGCACCTGCCGCGCGGCGATGGCTGCGGGCACCCGCCTGCTGATCGTCGACTGCGTGCTGCCGCCGGGCAACGCCCCGCACTTCGGCAAGACGATGGACGTCGCGATGCTGGCGGTGGCCGACGGGCGGGAGCGCAGCGCCGAGGAGTTCGCCACGCTCCTGGCGGCCGGCGGCTTCCGCCTCACCCGGGTCCTGCCGACCGCCGCCTTCCCCTCGATCGTGGAAGCCGTCGCCGACTAACGGCCCCGGCGTCCGGTGCCGCGCACCGTCCGGGGCCCGCCCGTCACCCGTGCGCACGCGACACGCCCGGCCGGGCCCCGGCGCTCGATGGCGGCATCGTCCGGCCCGCGCTGTACTGGGAAAGGCTCCCGCGCGCCCCGCCCGGGGCCGGTACCGGCAAGGAGCCCCCATGACCCGCGCGCCCCGCCCGGCGGACCCCTCCGGCACGTCCCTCCCGCCGCCCGTCCAGCGCGCGCTGTACCGCGCCAACGGCGGCGACACGGACGGCTTCGCCGACTGCTTCGCCCACGACGGCGCGGTCAACGACTGGGGCCGCGAATTCCGCGGCCGCGAGGAGATCCGCGGCTGGAGCGACGCCGAGTTCACCGGCAAGCAGGTCACCCTGGAGGTCACCGGCGCCAGCACCGAGGGCGCGACCACCACCGTCAGCACCCAGGTCGGCGGCAACGGTTTCCACGGCCCGTCCGTCTTCGCCTTCACCGTCGACGGCGACCGCATCAGGCTGATGCGGATCACCGGCTGACGGGGGCACCGTGCCGTTCCGTATGCGCGAGCGCCACCCCGACGAGGCACACCGCGCGGCCACGCCCCTGGAGCTCTTCTTCGACCTGTGCTTCGTCGTGGGCATCGCCCAGGCCGGCCGCCAGTTGACGCACGCGCTGGCCGAAGGCCACGCCGGGCACGGCATCACCGGCTACCTCATGCTCTTCTTCGCCATCTGGTGGGCATGGGTCAACTTCAGCTGGTTCTCCTCGGCCTACGACACCGACGACACGCTCTACCGGATCGTGACGCTGGTCCAGATCGCCGGGGTGCTGATCCTCGCGGCCGGTGTGCCGCGGGCGTTCAACGACAACCAGTTCGCGGTGGTCTGGTTCGGCTATCTGGTCATGCGGGTCGCCATGGTCAGCCAGTGGCTGCGGGCCGCGCACGGCGGCCGCGGCGAGGAACGCCGCACGGCGCTGCGCTACGCGCTGGGCGTGAGCCTGTGCCAGGTCGGCTGGCTGGCCCTGCTGTTCCTGCCGGCGACCGGCCGGCCGTGGGTGTTCCTGGTCATGGCCGTCCTGGAGATGTCCGTACCGGCCTTCGCCGAACGGAACCGGCGCACCGCCTGGCATCCGCACCACATCGCCGAGCGCTACGGCCTGTTCACCATCATCGTGCTGGGCGAGACGATCTCCGCCGCCACCGTCGCCGTGCAGTCGGCGCTGGACGAGCACGACGAACTGGGCGCCCTGCTGCCGATCGCGGCCGGCGGCCTGCTGCTGGTCTTCGCCGCGTACTGGATCTACTTCGCGGTCCCCATCCACCTGCATCTGCACTCCAGGAGGCAGGCGTTCGCGTGGGGCTACGGCCACTACCTGGTGTACGGCTCGGCCGCAGCGGTCGGCGCGGGGATCGAGGTGGCGGTGGAGGAGTCGGTGGGCAAGGCCGAGCTGTCGACGCCGGCGGCGTCCGCGTGCGTCACGGTGCCCGCCGCCCTGTTCCTCTTCTCGGTCTGGCTGATCCACTCCCGCCACCAGAAGCGCGGCCCGGCCCAGCAGCTGGTCCTGCCGCTCGCCGCGGTCCTCATACTGGCCTGCACCTTCGCCGGGCACCTCGCGGTCCTCGCGGCGGGCCTGGTCGGCTCGGCCGCGGTCGCCGTCGGCGTCACCCTCACGACCCGTCAGGGCACGGCCCTGACGGAATAGCGCCACCCGAGCCGGGCACCGGCCGCCCGCCGCCATCCGGCCGGATCCGCGCTGCGCCGTTGCGGTGAACACGACGCCGGGTTCCGGGCGGCCGTGACGCGCTTTCCGCTTCGCCCGGAAGCATGACGAACCGCCGCACCCGTCCCGGATCGGCCCCATGCGGCCCCGTTCCTGACGCCCCGGCACCGGCCCCCGCGCCCGCCCCGCGACACCCGCACCTGTGATCTGCGACTCCCCTGCGAACGACGGCCAACTTTCGCTGTGCGTACGGGAATTTGCTGCGATATTCGGCCATGTTCGGCGGCCCCGCGCGCGCCGCGTCCGCGCACGCCACGCCCGGAACGAATCTCACCATTACGCCGCGAAAGGGCAGGTTTCTCCGGCGATTCGACCGCTTGTTCCGGCCGTCCGCGCGGGGGCCGTCACGGCATAGGGGCCTCCTCGCGGTAGGGTGCAGATTGCCCTTTTTATGCCCACGGGCCGTCCACCCGTCCGTACCTGAGGAGACGCCAGCCATGGCCCCGCGCCACGCTCAGCCCCGCGCCCGCAGAAGCCTGTCCGGCCGCGGCAAGGCCGTGAGCGGTCTCGCGCTGACCACGCTGGTGGGCACCGCCCTGTGGGCCTGGCCCGCATCGGGCGATGACCACGACGCGCAGCAGCAGGCCAAGAACGGCACCCCCAAGACGGTGTCGGGGCCGGAAAAGCCGGAGCCCAACAAGCCGGTGACGAACGCCGCCGCCCCCGTCCGTCAGATCCCGGGCCTGAGCGACGCCGACCGCAAGCGGATACCGTCCAACTCCCGTCAGGTACTGGTCGTGACGGGCAAGGGGTCCGGCTCCTACAACTCCCGCGTGGTCCTCTACACCCGCGCCAAGGGGTCCGACGACTGGCGTCCCGGCGTGAAGTGGGCCGCGCACAACGCCGCACGCGGCTGGACCGACGACCACCACTACGGCGACCTCCGCTCGCCGGAGGGTGTCTTCACGCTCACCGACGCCGGTGGCCGGCTGGCCCCGCCCGAGGGCACCAAGCTCCCCTACAGCCACGACGAAAACTTCGTCGCCAACGGCACCGGCGTCGAGGGCGAGCCGCTGGCAGGGGCCTTCGACTACGTCATCGCCATCAACTACAACCGGGTGACCGGCACTTCGCCGCTGGACGCGCAGCGCCCGGAGGGCGACGACAAGGGCGGCGGCGTCTGGCTGCACGTCGACCACGACGGGCCCACCCAGGGCTGCGTGAGCCTCAAGCCCGAGGTGATGAAGGAACTGCTGCGGACCCTGGACCCGGCCAAGCACCCGGTGATCGTGATGGGCCCGGCCGGCAGCTGACCGCCCGCCGGCCGGGCTCGCCGCCCGGCCGGTCCCGCCTCCATCGCCGCTCAGAACCCGCGCCCGCGCCGCCCGTGGTACCCATGAGACATGGCTGACGCAGTGCACCGCCGCCACGCCCTGACCGACGTCCCCGGCCTGCGGGTCGGCCACGCCCAGCGCGTCGGCGGCGGATATCTCACCGGCACCACCGTGATCCTCGCCCCCGAGGGCGGCGCCGTCGCGGCCGTCGATGTACGCGGCGGCGGGCCCGGCACCCGCGAGACCGACGCGCTGGATCCGCGCAATCTCGTCCAGCGGGTCGAAGCGATCGTGCTGACCGGCGGCAGCGCCTTCGGGCTTGACGCCGCGTCGGGGGTCGCCGGGTGGCTGGAGGACCGGGGCCGCGGATTCCGCGTCGGGCCCGATCCGGCGCAGGTGGTGCCGGTCGTCCCGGCGGCGGCCCTCTTCGATCTGGGGCGCGGCGGTGACTGGCGGGCCAGGCCGGACGCGGCGCTCGGCCGGGCCGCGGCCGATGCGGCGGCCGGTGCGCCGGGCACGCCGTTCGCGCGCGGCAATGTCGGCGCGGGCACCGGCGCGGTGGCCGGCGGGCTCAAGGGCGGCATCGGCAGCGCGAGCATCGTCCTGCCGTCCGGCGTCACCGTCGCGGCGCTGGCCGCCGTCAACGCCGCGGGCTCGCCGGTCGATCCGCGCACCGGCGCCCTGTACGGCCGGTGGTACGAGGACCTCCCGGCGGGCGGCACGGACGGCCTGCCCGTCGTCCCCGCGCCGGCCGTGCACGCGGCGGCGCTTCGGCGGCTGGCCGAGGCCCAGGAGGTGGCGCAGGCGCGTTCGGCCGCCTCGGTGCGGCCGCCGCTGAACACCACGCTCGCGGTGGTCGCCACCGACGCCGTGCTGACCCGCGCCCAGGCCCGGAAGCTGGCCGGCACCGCGCACGACGGACTGGCCCGTGCCGTGCGCCCGGTGCACCTGCTCTCCGACGGCGACACCGTCTTCGCACTGTCCACCGCGGCCCGCCCGCTCGCGCCCGAAGCGGCCGGCGCCGACCCGGCGTTCGGGGTGCACGCGGAGGCCGGGGCGCTGAACGACATCCTGGCCGCCGGGGCGGACGTGCTGACCGGGGCGGTGGTCGACGCGGTCCTGGCGGCCGGCAGCGTCGACGGCCCCGGCGGGCTCTTCCCCTCCTACCGCGAGCTGTACGGCGCCGCGGGCTCCCGCCCGTAGGTCCTGTCGTCGAACTCCCGTCGTCTGCCCGGAGGGCAGGCCCCGCGGCGTTCGACGACAGGCCCTCCCCCGGGTCAGATGCCGGCGGCGCCCAGCAGCGTGCCCGCCACGTAGGTCACCGCCATCGCCAGCGCGCCGCCTCCGGCGTTGCGCAGCACCGCGCGGCCGGCCGGCGCCGACCCGAGCCGGGCACTGGCCCAGCCGCACAGCGCGAGGGCGGCCAGGACGGCCACCACGGTGACCGGCAGCCGCAGCGCTGCGGGCGGCAGCACGATGGCGAGCAGCGGCAGCAGCGCCCCGGCCGTGAAGGCGAGGAAGCTGGCGCCGGCCGCGTGCCAGGGGTTGGTCAGCTCGTCGGGGTCGATGCCCAGCTCCACCTCGGCGTGGGCGCGCAGCGCATCGTGCGCGGTGAGCTGTTCGGCGACCTCACGGGCCAGCTCAGGTGTCAGCCCCTTGCCCTCCAGCATGCCGGTCAGCTCGACGAGTTCGGCCTGCGGTTCGCCGGCCAGCTCGCGCTTCTCCTGCGCCAGCGCGGCTTTCTCGGAGTCGCGCTGGGTGGAGACCGAGACGTATTCGCCGGCCGCCATCGACATCGATCCGGCCAGCAGTCCGGCGAGACCCGCGGTCAGCAGCGCGCTGCGGGAACCGGTGGCGCCCGCGACGCCGACGACGAGACCTGCGGTGGACACCACGCCGTCGTTGGCGCCGAGTACCGCGGCCCGCAGCCAGTTGAGGCGTCCGCCGAGGCCGGCGCCGTGCGCCTCCTCGTGCCCGTCCATCGCTCCGGGCCGTCCGGCGTCGTCGGCACCGCGCCCGGCCCGGCCGTCGCGCTCGGGGAGGTGATCGCTCATCCCGGCAGAGTCTCACCCGCGCCCGCCGCCACCGCGCTCGACGCCCCCGCAGCTCCCCCGAAAACGCCGGTGGTAGAACGGCCGTATGTTCGCACCGCCGCCTCCGCCCACGCTCGTCCAGCCGCAAAGCCGCCCGCCCGAACGCCGCCGGCTGTGGTGGCACCGGCTGATACTCGGCCTCTGGTACCGGCCGGTGGAAGTGCTGGACGAGGCCAGAGACCGCAGTGCGTGGAGCGCGGCCTTCATGCTGTCCCTGGTCAGCGGAGGGATCGGGGCACTGTCGGCGGACGCCTTCCACGGGCAGTGGGCGGCCGACCACGGCGCGGCGCTCCAGCTCGTCGGACTGGCCGTCGGCTGTGTCCTGCTGGCCAGCTTCGCGCTGGGCGCGGTCACCCACGCCATCGCCCGCACCCTCGGCGGCAACGGCCGCTTCGCGCCGACCGCCAGCCTGTTCATCGTGCTGTTCTGGGCGACCGACCTGCCGCGTCTGGCCATCGCGAGCTGGCTGCCGGCCGGCTCCACCTTCATCCAGGCCGCGACGTACACGACCTGGGGCTTCGGGTATGTCCTCGCGGTGTTGCTGATACGCGGCCAGCACCACCTGCCGACGCACAAGGCGGCCGCCGCCATATCGGTCCAGATGCTGGCCGCACTGGCACTGCTCAGGCTCGGCCCGGCGAGCTGAACGGCCCGCGGGCGGACGCCCTTCGGAGGCTCGCGCGGGCCTCCGGCCGTCGCCTCCGACGCGTCAACTGCCGCACAAGGCCCGCGAACGCCTCCCGCACGGCGGCGCGTTCCCGGACGTAGGGCCGGTGCGCACGGCCCGCCGTCCGCTGCGGCGCACCGCTCCGGCGCGGCAGGGTGTGGCCCGGCCCGTTGGACGTCCCGGTGACTTCCGCGCGGGCAAGCGCGTCCCCGAGCATGGCGGCACACCGTCCGCGACGTGAGGAGTACACACGTGCCGCAGCCGCCCCAGCAGTCGCAGCCGCCCGCCGGGCCCCCGCGGTCCACGCCCCGCCCGGCCGGTCCGCCCGCCCGCGCCCTCGACGGCATCCTCGTCGCCGACTTCAGCCGGGTGCTGGCGGGTCCGCTGACCGCGGCGACCCTCGCCGACCTGGGCGCCGAGGTGATCAAGGTGGAGCGGCCGGGGTCCGGCGACGACACCCGTGCCTGGGGCCCGCCGTTCGCCCCGGACGGCACCGCCGCCTACTTCGACGCCGCCAACCGTTCCAAACGCGGCCTCGCCCTGGACCTGGGCGACCCGGACGACGCGGCGGCGGCCCGCGAACTGGCCCGCCGCGCCGACGTGCTGATCGAGAACTTCCGGCCCGGCGCGCTCGCCAAGTACGGCCTCGACCAAGCCGCCACCCGTGCCGCCAACCCCGCTCTCGTGCACTGCTCGATCACCGGCTTCGGTTCCGGCGACGGCGCGGGGCTCGCCGGGTACGACTTCGTGGTGCAGGCGGTCGGCGGCCTGATGAGCATCACCGGGGAGGCCGGCGGGCCGCCGCTGAAGGCCGGTGTCGCACTGGTGGACGTGCTCACCGCCAAGGACGCCGCCACCGGCATCCTCGCCGCGCTGCACCACCGCGACCGCACCGGCCGGGGCCAGCTGGTGGAGGTCAACCTCCTGTCGTCGCTGCTCGGCTCGCTCGTCAACCAGGCGTCGGGGCACCTGGCGACCGGCCGCGATCCCGGCCCGATGGGCAACCGCCACCCCAGCATCGCGCCGTACGAAACGCTGGCCTGCCGGGGCGGGCTGCTGGCCGTGGCGGCCGGGAACGACGGGCAGTTCCGGGCGCTGGCCCAGGCGCTGGGCGCGCCCCAACTCGCCGAAGATGCCCGCTTCCTCCGCAATCAGGACCGGGTACAGCACCGGTCGGACCTCATCAAAACGCTGGAAGATCTCCTGGCGTCCGACACTCCCCAGGGCTGGACCCCGCGGCTGACCGCGGCCGGCGTGCCGTGCGGGCCGGTCAACACCCTCTCCGAGGCCCTGGAGTTGGCGGCCCGGCTGGGGCTCGATCCGGTAACACCGGTGGGCGAGGGGCGGATTCCGCAGGTGAGCAGCCCGCTGCGGCTCTCCGAGACGCCCGTCACAGCGCCTTACGCGCCGCCGCATCTGGACGAACACGGCACCCCGCTGCGAACCTGGCTGTCGGGGCCACCCGACCGCCCCCTACCGCCGCGCATGTGACCTCGACCACAAGAACGTCCACCCTGCAACCAAAACCACCCGTTGGTGCTGTTTACCAGCACGGAAACACAACACCCTTGTATGGAGCAGCTCGTGACATCGCCGGACACCACCGCGACCGCTCGGTCCCGTACCTCGCACCTGCTGCTCCAGCCGCCCGAGCAGCAGGGCGCAGCAGCCCTCCGCCGCAGCCGCAGGATGCGCCGCACCTTCGCCATGACAGCACTGCTCGCCGCGGGCGCGCTCACGCTGTCCGCCTGCGGCGGTAACGCCGAAGCCGGTTCGGGCGACGGCAAGAACGGCCAGGCGGGCGCGGACGCCGCAGCGGCCAAGGACGCGTCGGACGCCAAGATCAAGGTCTCGTCGAAGGACGGCGCGACGGACGCCAGCATCAACGACACCGGAGTCAAGGTCAGCGGCGGCAAGCTGACCGACGTGAAGCTCACGGCCGCCGACTCGGGCGCCCCCGTCGAAGGCGCCATATCGGGCGACGGCCTCTCCTGGAAGCCCGGGACTCAGCTGGAGCGCGGCACCAAGTACAAGCTGGTGGCGAACGCCAAGGACGCCAAGGGCCGTTCGGCCACCGAGAACGCCAGCTTCACGACGGTCTCCTCCGCCCACAGCTTCATCGGCAGCTATACCCCTGACAACGGCAAGACCGTCGGCGTCGGCATGCCGGTCTCGTTCAACTTCGACAAGGTCATCACCAACAAGAAGGACGTCCAGTCCCACATCACGGTGACGTCCAGCAGCGGCCAGAAGGTCGTCGGGCACTGGTTCGGCGCGCAGCGCCTCGACTTCCGGCCCGAGGAGTACTGGAAGGCCGGCTCCAAGATCACCATGAAGATCGATCTGGACGGCGTGCAGGGCGGCAACGGCATCACCGGCGTCCAGTCCAAGACGGCCTCCTTCACCATCGGGCGCTCGCAGGTCTCGACCGTCGACATGGACACCCAGATGATGACGATCAAGCGGGACGGCAAGACCTTCAAGACCATCCCGATCTCCGGCGGCAGCGCCGATCACCCCACCTACAACGGCCAGATGGTGATCTCGGAGAAGTTCCAGCAGACCCGGATGGACGGCTCGACGGTCGGCTTCGGCGGCGAGTACGACATCAAGGACGTCCCGCACGCCATGCGTCTCTCCTCGTCCGGCACGTTCATCCACGGCAACTACTGGGGCTCCCCGTCGATCTTCGGCAAGTCCGGCACCAGCCACGGCTGCGTCGGCCTGCAGGACTCCAAGGGCGGCGGCGGTGACACCCCCGGCAAGTGGTTCTTCGACAACTCGCTGGTCGGCGACGTCGTGATCGTCAAGGGCTCCCCCGACAAGACCGTCCAGCCGGACAACGGCCTCAACGGCTGGAACCTTTCCTGGTCGCAGTGGCAGGCGGGCAGCGCGGCCTGACCCCGAACGATGTGCAGGCGGCCGGTCCCCGAGGGGGCCGGCCGCCTTTGTTCTTTGTTCGGGCACGGGCCGGCCCGTCAGGCCGCGGCAGGCGCCCCGTTCGTCCGGTCGACGGCCGGTTCGGACGGTGCGGGCTGCCGGGTGTCCCGGTTGCGGAGGCCCTTGAGGAGGAGGACGAGGGCCGTGCTGACGGCGGTGCCTGCGGCGATGGCCAGCAGGTAGAGGAACGGCCGGCCGATCAGCGGGACGACGAAGATGCCGCCGTGCGGGGCGCGGAGGGTGCAGCCGAAGGCCATCGAGAGGGCACCGGTGACCGCGCCGCCCGCCATCGCGGACGGGATGACGCGGAGCGGGTCGGCCGCCGCGAACGGGATCGCGCCCTCGGTGATGAAGGAAGCGCCGAGCACCCAGGCCGCCTTGCCGTTCTCCCGTTCGGCCGCGGTGAACAGCCGCCCGCGGACGGTGGTGGCCAGCGCCATCGCCAGCGGCGGGACCATGCCGGCCGCCATCACCGCGGCCATCACCTTCAGGCTGCCCTCGTTGGGGTTGGCCAGGCCGCCGACCGCGAAGGCGTAGGCGACTTTGTTGAGCGGGCCCCCGAGATCGAAGCACATCATCAGGCCGAGCAGGACGCCGAGGATGACCGCGTTGGCGCCCGACAGGCCCGACAGCCAGTCGGTCAGGCCCTTTTGGAGCGCCGCGACCGGCTTGCCGATCACCAGGAACATCAGGAACCCGACGACCGCCGACGAGAGAAGCGGAATGACGACGACGGGCATGATGCCGCGCAGCGGTGCCGGTACCCGGATCCGCTGGATCGCCATCACCACGCCGCCCGCGATCAGGCCCGCGATCAGGCCGCCGAGGAAGCCCGCGTCGATGGTGAGCGCGAGCGCGCCGCCGACGAAGCCGGGGACCAGACCGGGCCGGTCCGCCATGCCGTACGCGATGAACCCGGCCAGGACCGGGACGAGGAAGCCGAACGCGGTGCTGCCGATCTGGAAGAGCAGCGCGGCCCAGCTTGCGGACTCGGTCCACAGGAAGTGATCGGCGACGGACGGCGCCTTGTTGACCGTATAGCCGCCGATCGCGAAGGCGAGTGCCATCAGCAGGCCGCCGGCCGCGACGAAGGGGACCATGTAGCTCACGCCGGTCATCAACCACGTGCGGAGCCTGGTCGCGAAGCCGTCCGTCGCGTCGCTGCCCCTGTCCATCGGCACGGCGGCCCGCACCGGGGCGCCCGCGCCGCCGCGGGCCGCCTTCTCCCGTACCTCGGCGATGAGTTCGGCGGGACGGTTGATGCCGGCCTTCACGCCGACGTCGACGACCGGCTTCCCGGCGAACCGCTCCCGGTCCCGCACCTCGACGTCGTGCGCGAGGATCACCGCGTCGGCTTCCGCCACGACCTGCGGATCCAGCTTCTCGAAGCCCGCCGAGCCCTGGGTCTCGACGATCAGCTCGACACCTGCCGCCTGGCCGGCCTTCGCCAGCGATTCGGCGGCCATGTAGGTGTGCGCGATGCCGGTGGGGCAGGAGGTGACGGCGACGATACGGAAGGGGACGGGGGCCGCGGCCTCCGGCTCGGGCTCGGGCTCGGGCGGCGTCTCCTCGCCCGGCTCATCGCCGCGGATCAGGGCGGCCGCGCGCTCCGGGTCCGTCGCCGCACGCAGGGCGCCGGTGAAGGACGCGTCCATCAGGTGGCGGGCGAGGGACGAGAGGATCGACAGGTGGTCGGCGTCGCCGCCGGCCGGCGCCGCGATCAGGAAGACCAGGTCGGCCGGGCCGTCCGGCGCGCCGAAGTCGATGCCGGCGGCGCTGCGTCCGAAAGCCAGCGTCGGTTCCGTGACGTGCGCGCTGCGGCAGTGCGGAATGCCGATGCCGCCGTCCAGGCCGGTGGGCATCTGCGCCTCGCGCGCGGCCACGTCCGCGAGGAAGCCCTCCAGGTCGGTGACGCGTCCGGCCGCGGCCATCCGCTCGGCCAGCGAACGGGCGGCGGCGTCCTTCGTTTCGGCGGACAGGTCGAGGTCGACCAGTTCCGCGGAGATCAGCTCACTCATCGCGGGCTCCCTTGCGCGCGGTACCGCCGTGCGGCGGTGGGGACGGAGGAGGGGGAAGAGGCGGCGGTGGCAGGCGCCGCCGTCCGTACGGGGCTGCGCCCGGGGCGCGGGTGGCCGGTCACGGCACCGGCTCCGTGAGCGGACGGTCCAGGGGGACGTCGCCGGTCGTGGTGACCGCCGCCGGATCGAGGTCCGGCGGCGCCGGCATCTGACTGCCAGGCAGCCGCACGGCGGCCGCGCCATGGGCCACCGCAGCGGCCAGCGCCGCCACACCCGTCCCGCCCGCACCGAGGAATCCGGCAAGCGAGGCGTCGCCCGCCCCGACGTTGCTGCGGACGGCGGCCACCCGCGCGCTGCCGAAGTACGTGCCTTCGGCGCCGACCAGCAGCTGGCCGTCCGCGCCCAGGGAAGCCAGCACGGCACGGGCGCCCCGGGAGCGGAGTTCCCCGGCGGCCTTGACGGCGTCGCCGACCGTGGCCAGCGGGCGCCCCACGGCCTGCGCCAGTTCCTCGGCGTTCGGCTTGACGACGTCCGGACGCTCGCGCAGCGCCGCCGTCAGCGACGGGCCCGAGGTGTCCAGCGCGATCCGGGCGCCGGCCCGGTGGGCGCGGGCGACCAGTTCGGCGTACCACTCGGGCGCCAGGCCGCGCGGCAGGCTGCCACAGCAGGCGATCCAGTCGGCGCCCACGGAGCGCTCGCCGACCGCGTTGAGCAGCGCATCGGACTCGGCGGCCGACAGCTCGGGCCCCGCAGCGTTGATCTTCGTCAGGGTGCCGTCGGGCTCCGCGACCGCGATGTTGGAGCGGGTCTGCCCGGCCACCGGGACACCCGCCACCTCGATGCCCTCGGCCTCCAGCAGCGCGGCGAGCGCGGCCCCCGCGGCGCCACCGACCGGCAGCAGCGCGAGGGTGCGCCGCCCGGCGGCCGCGACCGCGCGCGAGACGTTCACGCCCTTGCCGCCCGGGTCGATCCGGTCGGCGGTGGCCCTGAGCACGGCCCCGCGATCCAGGGCCGGGACCTCGTACGTGCGGTCCAGACTGGGGTTGGGGGTGACGGTGAGGATCATGCGCGCACTACTTCCGTGCCCGCGCGTTCGATGGCGAGGGCGTCGTCGGGGCTGAGCCCGGTGTCGGTGATCAGCAGGTCCACGTCCGACAGCGCGCCGAAGCGGGCGAACTGCCGCTGCCCGAACTTGGCGGAGTCGGCGAGCAGGACGACCCGGCGGGCGGCGGCGATCAGCGCCCGCTTCACCGCGGCCTCCGCGAGGTCCGGTGTGGTCAGGCCGCCCTCGGGCGAGAAACCGTTGGTCGCCAGGAACAGCACATCGGCGTTGATCTCGCGGTAGGCGCGCAGCGCCCAGTCGTCGACCGCGGCGCGGGTACGCTGCCGGATCCGGCCGCCGACGAGGTGCAGGGTCAGCCCGGGGTGATCGGCGAGCCGGGCCGCGACCGGCAGGCCGTGCGTGACCACGGTCAGCTCGGCGTCCAGCGGGATCTCGGCGGCGAGCCGGGCCGCGGTCGTGCCGGCGTCGATGATGATGCTGCCGGAGCCGCCGCCGGGCAGCTCGGCGAGCGCGGCCCGCGCGATGCGTACCTTCTCGTCGGCGGCCACCGCGTCCCGCTCGGCGAGGTCGGGCTCGAAGTCCAGCCGGCCCGCCGGGATGGCACCGCCGTGCACCCTGCGCACCAGACCGGCCCGGTCCAGGGCCTTCAGATCGCGCCGCACGGTCTCGGCGGTGACCTGGAAATCCTCCGCGAGGGACAGCACGTCGACCCGCCCGGCCGCACGGGCGAGGCGCAGGATCTCTTGCTGGCGCTCAGGTGCGTACATCTGCGTCTGTGTCCGTTCCATGCCCGACCCTGTGGTTTCAGCGGCAGGCTACGCGCACAATTCCACGAAGTAAACAGAATCGGGCAACGAACGGACTCAGGCAGACATCGCAAGCCGATACGGCCGGCCACGGGCACGGGCACGAAGAAGCCCCGACACCTCTCGGCACCGGGGCTTGGGGATCTGGAACGGGAACGGGGCTCTACGGATCTGCGGGACCGCTCGGCCCGGCGGGTCAGGCCGCCGCGTCGAAGCCGGTGTCGCGCGCCATCCGCTTCAGCTCCAGCAGCGCGTGCTTCTCGATCTGACGGATCCGCTCACGGGTCAGGCCGTGCTGCTTGCCGACCTCGGTCAGCGTGCGCTCGCGGCCGTCCTCGATGCCGTAACGGGCCTTGATGATCGAGGCGGTGCGGTGGTCGAGGCGGTCGATGAGGTCCTCCAGCTCCTCACTGCGCAGCAGCGAGAGCACGGACTGCTCGGGCGAGGCCGCGGAGGTGTCCTCCAGGAGGTCACCGAACTGGGTGTCGCCGTCGTCGTCCACCGACATGTTCAGGCTGACCGGGTCGCGCGCCCAGTCCAGCACGTCGGTGACACGGGCGGGGGTGGAGCCCAGCTCGGCGGCGACCTCCGCCGGCTCCGGGTCGCGGCCGTTCTCACGGTTGAACTCGCGCTGGACCCTGCGGATCCGCCCCAGCTCCTCGACGAGGTGCACGGGCAGCCGGATCGTGCGCGACTGGTCGGCGATGGAGCGCGTGATGGCCTGACGGATCCACCACGTGGCATACGTCGAGAACTTGAAGCCCTTGGCGTAGTCGAACTTCTCCACGGCGCGCACCAGGCCGGCGTTGCCCTCCTGGATCAGGTCCAGAAGCGGGAGCCCGGCACGCGGGTAGCGGCGGGCCACCGCGACGACGAGCCGCAGGTTGGACCGGATGAAGACGTCCTTGGCCTTCTCGCTCTCGGCGACCAGCGCCTCCAGTTCCTCGCGCTCCGCCCCCGCGGCATTGCCGTCGGCGACGACCCCGTCGAGGATCTGCCGGGCGTACACACCGGCCTCGATGGTCTGGGACAGCTCGACCTCCTTGGCGGCGTCGAGCAGGGGCGTACGCGCGATCTCGTCGAGGTACATGCCGACCAGGTCGCGGTCGGCGATCTCCCCGCCTACGGCGCGAACACTGCTGGCCCCGTCAGCGCCACTCCTGGTGGACTGACGGCGGGCGACGGCACGGGTTGCCATGCGTATGCTCCCTTTGCGATGAGTCGGTGATGAGTCGTTCGCGGGACGGTGGACGCAGCGAACCCGGCCGTGACCGAGTACCTCCATCCGAAGGAAACAACGGCTGGAATCCGGACAGAATTCCCATGCCGTGCCTCTTTTTTCTGATCATGCAGTACCCTGCGCCCCCACCGAGGGAGGCCACATGCTGCCCAGGAGCAGGGAAGTGCAGGTCAGGGCCGGTACCGAGGTGGATCTCTCCGCCCTCACCGAGCTGTACAACCACTACGTACGTGAGACGGCCCTCACATTCGACACGGAGCCGTTCACCCCGGACCAGCGCCGTCCGTGGTTGCTCTCCCACCCCGAAGACGGCCCGCACCGGCTCCTGGTTGCCCAGCGGGTGCCGGCTACGACAGATCGGTGGAAATTCCGGCACACCGGGGCGGAGCGCGGCGAGGGCGGCCCGGTGGGAGGCACGGCGGGCGGCGCCCTGCTCGGGTAGGCGACCAGCAGCCCGTTCCGCCCGAAGGCCGCGTACGCCACCTCCGTCGCGGTCACGGTCCACTGCGCGCCGCACGCGACGGCCCGCGGCATCGGCACGCTGCTCTACCGGGCGCTGTTCGCGGCACTGGCCGATGCGGACGTCCACCGCGCGTATGCCGGGATCGCACAGCCCAACGCGGCATCGACCCGCCTGCACACCCGGTTCGGCTTCCGTCACCTCGGCACGTACACCGAGGTCGGCCGCAAATTCGACCGCTACTGGGACGTCGCCTGGTACCAGAAGGATCTGGGAGATCGGGAGGGATCGCGGAGGGACTGAGGGGGCTGAGGTGTTCGGGCCGGCCGCTCCGGCCGTCGGTGGGCGGCGTCGCCGTGTGTGCCCCGGCTGCCCCGACTCGCCCTCCGGGCGCTCCGGTTGACGCGGGCGGTGTGCGGGTGTCGCCTGGACAGAGGGCAAGCGAGAGGAGCCCGTCATGGTCAAGCACGCTCTGCGCCACGGTGCGCGGGCCGCCCGTTCACACGGCGCGGTCGAACAGGAACACGGCGCCACCTCGGCGGCGCCACCGGCGCGTTCCGGAACGGCACGGCGCATCCCGGCAACCGTGGCACTTCCCGTGATCGCCGCGCTCGGATTCGGCTGCTACACGATCTGGATCGACCACACCAGCGGTGCGAAGGGTGGCCAGGCCGCCCTGCTCGGGCTGATCGCGGCCGTGGTCTCCGGGGCGCTGGGGCTGCTGCTCGTGCACTTCCAGTCCTCCATGATCACCGACACCAGGGCGCTGGCCTACGGCGCGCTCTTCGGCGTCTCGATGGGCTGGCTCTACAGCCTCAGCGGCCCTTCCGTCCTGAAGTCGAGCGCCTGGGGCCTCGTCATGGGCATCATCATGGGCCTCGTCTCGCTCTACGTCTTCCGCGGCCGTCGCGTACGCGAGCCGCATGGCCTGCACCGGCCCCGTGCACACCGCAGGCCCCACGGCGCGCACTGAGCGGCCCGAACGATTCGCGTACGTACTCCCGAGCCACCGCGTGCGTACTCCCGAACGACCGTGCCGCGCCGGGGGCATGAGGACTGGGGGCGCCCCGGAGCGCACGGGCCGCCGACCGCCCCCGGCCCCGCCATAACGCAGGTGCTCAAACGGCCTCCGGCGACGCCTCGACGCTCGTCCGCCGCACGGTGCGCAGCGGCCGCCCCGGTCGCCAGCTCTCCAGCACCAGATACGGATCGGTGACGGAGGTCCGCACCACCTCGGTCACCTCTGCCCGGAAGAGCAGAAACGGCTCCGGCGGCCGCACCGCGTGGGCATAGCGCCTGAGCACCTCCGCCTCGCGCACCTCCGCCGCCCGCCCCGATATCCGTATGTCGCCGCCCGCCATGTCCGTACCGGGGCCGGGGTTGGTGTGGAGGGCGAAGCGCGGGTCGCGGTGCAGGTCGAGGGCCTTGCGCGAGCCGGTCATCATGCCGAGCCACAGCTCGCCGTGGCGGAAGTCGGCCTCCAGGCCGGTCAGCCGCGGCGAGCCGTCCGCCCGCAGCGTCCCGAGGACGTGGTGGGCATACGCCCCGAACCGCTCCTGCACCCGAGCGGCGAACTCCGGCTCCGCCGCCACCACTTGTGCCCAGCCGACACCGGCCGCGCCCCTCTCCCCCGCCTCGTCCGCCGCCCCGCTCGCCGCGCTCTCGCTTCTCGTCATGGCTCCACCGTCGCCCCCTTACCCGACATCCACTGTCCGGATTTCCCGCGGCTTCCCACGGACTCCGCCCAGGCCGCCCCAGGCCCGCCCTACCCGGCCGTCAGCGGCACCCCTTCGGTGGCGCACACCCAGGCGTCCGCGCCGGTCAGCTCGGCGTCTCCGGAGTTGACCGTGCCCCGCGGTTCGAAGAGGAGTATGCGGGTGCCCGGTTCGGCCACCGGGCGGTGCGACAGGCCGCGCGGCACCGTGAACACCTGCTGCGGGCCCAGCACGACCGGATCGCGGTCCGCCAGCTCCAGCGTCAGCCGGCCCGCGAGGACCAGGAAGAACTCGTCGGTGTCCGCGTGTGCATGCCAGACGTAGGCGCCCTCGACCTTGGCGATCTTGACGTCGTAGTCGTTGACCACGGCGGCGATCCGCGGCGCCCAGGTGTCGGTGAAGGAGTCGTAGGCCCGGCCCAGGTCCGTCACCCCGGCGGGCTGCCCGGCCGTGTCGGCGGCGTCGGCCGTCTCGTCAACTGCCCTGTCTTCATTCATGACTTCAGCGTGCCACGCACCACTGACAATGCCGCCGCCCGGCCCCGGCTCCCGCCCCGTCCCCCGTCTCTTGGCCCCCACCCTTCCGACCAGCGGCGTAGGGCCGCAGCCCGTTACACACCGCGCGCGCCCGGCCTAGCCTCGCGGCATGGATACGCAGAGCGGCACACTCGACGAGGCCCTGGAGCGACTGCACGCGACCGGGCCCGAATTCCGCGGCTTCTTGAGCAACCACGGCCCCATGGCGGTCGAGGCTCTGGTCCGGCACGGCCAGGCCCGCACCGTGCACCGCTGGCTCGACCGGTATTCCGCCGAGCTGGAGGACGTACCGAGCGCCAGGGAGCGGATCACCGACGCCAACTGGCAGGAGGCGCTGGGCGATCCGCAGCGGGTCACCGACTGGACCACGTACTTCACCCACGCCGTCGCCGAGCGCCCCTGGCGTGAGGTGCTCGCCGCATGGTGGCCCCGGCTGCTGCCCGGCATCTCGGGCGCGGCGACACATCCCGTCATCCGTGTCGGCCACGCCGTGCGCACCCTCCTGGAGGAGGGCGAGGAGGAGCCGCGCATCGCCGAACTCGCGCACGCGGTCGGCTACTGGGCGGCCCGGCACACCACCTTGCCCGTGACGGTCACCCCCTCCGGCACCGCCTCGCCCGCCGCCGCACTCGAAGCCCTCCCGCACGTCCTTGACCAGCAGGTCAGCGTGGTCCAGGGCCTCGCCCAGCTGCCGGGAACCCCGGGCTGGGCAGCGGCCGCCGAGGCCGTCGCGGCACCGCAGGACCCGGAGGCGGCGCGGGACCAACTCGCCGCCCTGGTCCGGGCGGCCACCCACCGCTACGTCGATTACGCCCACGGCGACGCGATCCTGCTCGTGCACGCGGCGACCGCACCGAATGCCATCCTGCGCACCCTGCCGGTGCTGCCACGCCCCCTGTGGGCGCCCTCGCTCCACGCCGCCTGGGCGGCCTGCGCCGCCCTGACCTCCGTCTACTCACCGGACGAGGCGCTGCCGCCGCTCCGGGCCGGGTCGCTGACCCCGGAGGAGGTCTTCGCGCGGGCCACCGCGCACGGCGACGCGCACGCGATCAAGCTGGCCGATACCGCCCTGGACGTGACCTCCTGGACACCCGAAGGGGACGACCGCGCCCTGGCCGCCGCCCTCCGCTCCCAGGAGCTGATCCCGCCGGAAGGCTGACCCCGGCGCCGGTCCGCCCCCGGATCGCCCTCAGCCGAACTGCAGCGACCGCTTCGCGAGCCCCATCCAGAACCCGTCGATCACGCTTCGGCCGTCGTCCAGCTGCCCCTGGGCGTCCGCGGCGCCGAGGGTGACGAACAGGGGCGCGAAGTGTTCGGTGCGCGGGTGCGCCAGCCGCCCGGCCGGCGCCTTGTGCGGGAAGTCGAAGAGGGTGTCGAGATCCCGCGCCTCCAGGGCCCGCCGGCCCCAGTCGTCGAACTCCGCCGACCAGGACGGCACGCCCGGCCCTTGATGCCGCAGGGCGGCCAGATTGTGCGTGAAGAAGCCGCTGCCGACGATGAGTACGCCTTCGTCGCGCAGCGGGGCCAGCTTGCGGCCGATGTCGAAGAGGCGGCGCGGGTCGAGGGTGGGCAGCGAGATCTGCAGGACCGGGACGTCGGCCCGCGGGAACATCTCGACGAGCGGGACGTACGCGCCGTGGTCGAGCCCGCGGTCGGGGACGTCCTGCACCGGGGTGCCTGCCGTCCGCAGCGTGGCGCGGATCCGCTGGGCGAGCTGCGGTGCGCCCGGCGCGGCGTAGCGCACCCGGTAGTAGTGCTCGGGGAAGCCCCAGAAGTCGTGGACCAGCGGCACTGTCCCCGTGGCGCCGAGGGCGAGCGGGGCCTCTTCCCAGTGGGCGGAGACGATCAGTACGGCTGTGGGGCGCGGGAGTTGTGCGGCCCAGGCCGCCAGCTGGCCCGGCCAGAGCGCGTCGTCGGCCAGCGGCGGTGCACCGTGGCTGAGGTAGAGGGCCGGCATCACGGACATCGCCACTCCCGTACGTAACTCGCCTACTTGAATGTTCAAGGATAACTTTCAGCCTATCCCCGCATTGTTAAATCTTCAAGAACAGCGGAGCCGATGCGAGAATGGATGGCATGAGCACCGAACCCGCAGCCGAGCCGCGCTGGCTCAGCGACGAGGAGCAATACGCCTGGCAGTCGTACCTCCACGCCACCACGCTGCTGGAGGATCACCTCGATCGCCAGCTACAGCGCGACGCCGGGATGCCGCACGTCTACTACGGCTTGCTCGTTCAGCTGTCCCGCGCGCCGCGGCGCCGGATGCGGATGACCGAGCTGGCCCAGAACGCGAAGATCACCCGCTCCCGGCTCTCGCACGCGGTCGCCCGCCTGGAGAAGAACGGCTGGGTACGGCGCGAGAACTGCCCGTCCGACAAGCGCGGCCAGCTCGCCCTCCTCACGGACGAGGGCCTGCGGGTGCTGGAAAAAGCCGCCCCCGGACACGTCGCCGCCGTACGCGGCGCGATCTTCGACCGCCTCTCGCCCGAGCAGGTCGGCCAACTGGCCGAGATCTGCCGGGTGATGGCCGACGGACTCCAGCCGAAAGGCGCCGACCTCCCCTGGCTCCGCTGAGGAGCGAGGGAAGGCCGGCGCCTTCAAGGAACAGCGGCAGGTCACCGCGTCACGGCCGGCGGGCACCCGGCCCGCACGGCCCGGCGTCAGTGCACCATGACCGGAATCCGGACCTCGTCGCCCTCGTCGTGCGCGCCGCCGGACGCCTTCGCGCCCTCGCCGCCGCCGGAAGCGGCCGGCGTGCCGCCCTGGTGCCCGGTGGTGACGAAGGTGAAGGCGATCACCGCGGCCAGGACGAGGATGCCGACCGCCCACCAGATGGCGGCGGCGTAGCCGTGCACCATCGACTGGAGCTTCAGCACGTCCAGGGAACGCGCCCCGGCCGCGTGCGAGGCCGCGTACGCGGTGGTGGCGCTGGCCGCGATGGTGTTGAGCAGCGCCGTACCGATCGCGCCGCCCACCTGCTGCGAGGTGTTGACCATCGCGGATGCCACACCGGCGTCCCGCGGCTGCACGCCGTGGGTGGCCAGCGACATGGCCGGCATGAACGCCGTGCCCATGCCCAGGCCCAGCATCAGGAAGGCGGGCAGGATCAGCGTCGCGTAGGACGTGCCGAGGTCGATCCGGGTGAGCAGCAGCATGCCGACGGCGGCGAGCGTGAAGCCCGGCGCCATCAGGAGCCGCGGGCGCACGCGGGTCATCAGGCGGGCGCCGATCTGCGTCGAGCCGGTGATCATGCCCACGATCATCGGGAGGAACGCCAGGCCGGTCATGACCGGCGTGTAGCCCTTCACGATCTGCAGGTAGTACGTCAGGAACAGGAAGAGCCCGAACATGCCGATGACGGCCAGGCCGAGCGAGGCGTAGACACCGGCACGGTTGCGCTCGGCGACCACCCGCAGCGGCAGCAGCGGGGCCTTCACCTTGGACTCGACCAGCACGAAGACCAGCAGCAGCACGGCGGCGGCGACGAACAGGCCGAGCGTCGGGGCGGCCAGCCAGCCGTCGGACTCGGCGCGGGTGAAGCCGTAGACCAGCGAGACCAGGCCGAGGGTGGCCAGGAGGACACCGGGCACGTCCAGCCGGGACGGGTTGCGGCTGCCCGCGGGCTCACGGATCACCAGGACGGCACCGGCCGCCGCGATCACCGCGAACGGGATGTTGACGAAGAAGGTCCAGCGCCAGTTCATGTACTCGGTGAGAACGCCGCCGAGGATCAGGCCCACGGCGCCGCCGCCGCCGGCAATCGCGCCGAAGATGCCGAACGCCTTGGCGCGTTCCTTGGCCTCGGTGAAGGTCACCGCGAGCAGGGACAGCGCGGCCGGCGCCAGCAGCGCGCCGAAGACGCCCTGGAGCGCCCGCGCGCCCATCAGCATGCCCTGGTTGGCCGCGGCCCCGCCGAGCGCGGAGGCGATGGCGAAGCCGATCAGCCCGATGGTGAAGGTCCGCTTGCGGCCCCACAGGTCGGCGAGACGGCCGCCGAAGAGCAGCAGCCCGCCGAAGGCGAGTGCGTAGGCGGTGATGACCCACTGGCGGTTGGCGTCGGAGATGCCCAGGTCGGACTGTGCCGAGGGCAGCGCGATGTTCACGATCGTCGCGTCGAGGACGACCATCAGCTGCGCGAGGGCGATGAATATCAGCGCTTTCCAGCGCCGCGGGTCGGCGTAAGAGGTGTTTTCGGGCATGACGGGATCCACCTAGTGGTGCAGTGAGCGGATAAAGCTGGTACGGGGGTATGGCGGCGGCGCGGTGCGGCGGGACCACGGTCCTGCGGCACCGGTGCTGCCGGTGGTGTGAAGGGTGCTGCGCGGGCGGACGCGGGCGCCGTTGCCGGTGCGCCGCCCGGGGTTTACGGCCGGTGCCTGAGGTCGTCCAATGTGGCGGCGGCGCCGGGGAGTTCGGAGCGTGCCGGTGTCAGCAGGCCGTCCAGGAACAGCTGGAGATGCCGGTGCACGAAGCGGTCGAAGTCGCCGCAGACGCTGCCGGGCAGCGGTCTGGTCAGCTGGGTGATCGCGACCATCAGGTCACCGACGGCGATGTCGGTGCGCAGTCGGCCGCTGTCGCGCGCGGCGGCCATGAGCGCCTCGACGGCCGCCTCCAGCCGCTCGCGCGCCGCGATCAGGTCGGGATGTGAGACGTCCACGCCGTCCGAGAGCAGCGGGCACAGGGCACCGATCCGCTCCCCCACCGCCGCGTGGACGAAGTGCCGCAGCGCCTGGAAGGGGTCGCCGGGCTCGTCCGCGAGGGCGCACTCGGCGGTCTGTGCGGTGCGGGACATGACGGAGAGCGTGACGTGGTGGATCAGCTCCGGGCGATCCGCGAAGTGCCGGTAGAGCGTCGCATTGCCGACGCCGGCCCGGCGGGCTATGTCGTCGAGCGGGACCTCGGCCCCGAACTCGACCATCGCCTCGCGGGCCGCCGCGATGATCCGCTCGCGGTTGCGCTGCGCATCGGCGCGCAGCCGGGGCTGCCCGGCCGCACCGGCCCTCTCCGGCTCCCCGGCCGCCGCGGACCGCGCGGCCGGCACGCTCTGCCGGAGCTTCACCTTGGTTCCGGTCGCGGTCACGGCGGCCCTCCTCCCGTTGCTCGTCGCCGGCCGGCCTCGTCAACGCCGGCCGGCCGCGTCGTGGTGTGTGCGTGTGTGCGTGTGTGCGTGTCTTCGTACGCGTGTGACGTCGTGCGGTGTTCTCCCTGAGCGGGGAGCTCTCCCCTGCGAAGCGGGGATCTGCTCCCCGTTTCCGTCAACGCCTGTGTAAACGGGGAGGGCTTCCCCGGATATTTCCCCTTCAAATGTGACCTGAGCCACACACCGTCGACCGGCTCGCCCCGACCCGACCGCCCCTCTTGATAATTTATCGGCTATGCGTCAAAGGTCCCGATTCACCGTCTTCCGGGCCCGCTTCCTGCCGCACCTCGGGCCCCGCACACTCCCCCGCGCCGCCGCCCGCCTCTGGACGTACGTCCGCCGGGCCCCGGGCACGTTCGTCTGGCTCGCCATCCTGCTGGTGACGTCGGTGATCATGCACCGCTTCACGCCCGCCGTCCTCACCCACGTCCTCCAGCACCGCTCGACCAACATCCACAACCTGGTGCACTCCCCCGTCCGGGTACTGCTCACCAGCGCCCTGTGGCTCGACGGCGGCGGCTGGCTGCTGTACTTCGTGGTCTACAACGTCGTCCACGTGCCCGCCGAGCGCTGGCTGGGCACCGGCCGCTGGCTCGCCGTCCTGGCCACCGCGCACATCGGCGCGACCTACCTGAGCGAGGGCGTGCTGGCCCTCGCCATCCGCGCCGGCGCCGCCCCGCGCTCCGCCGTCAACACCCTCGACGTGGGCGTCAGTTACGCCCTGGCCGGCGTCATCGCCGTCCTCACCTACCGCCTCGCCGCCCCCTGGAACTACCTCTACGTGCTCGGCGTCCTGGCCTTCCACGGCGCCCCGCTGCTCGCCGGCCGTAACTTCACCGACATCGGCCACTTCGCCTCCGTACTCATCGGCCTCGCCTGCTACCCCCTGGTGCGCGGGCGCCCCGACCCCGCGCCGCCGCGGCCCGCCCCCGCATGACGCCGGATGACGTAACCCCCCGCGCGCCCGGCCTGCCCCCGCCGCAGGGTGAGCCGTATGAAGCAGTGCATATCCGCTGCGCTGGCCGTCGGCGCGGCCACGGCGACGGCCGCCATCGCGCTGTGCGGGCCGCCCGCCACCACCGCGATACCCGCGACGGCGGGCCCCCGGGCCCCGGAAGGACCCGCGACGGCCGAGCGGCCGAGCGGCCCGTGCGCCCTGGGCGGCATCACCGACAACGTGGCCGAGACCGCCGCCACCCCCGACGGCTACGCCCGCGCACACGGCACCGTCAGGGCCCTCACCCTCTTCATCGACTTCCCCGACGCCCGCGCCACGATCACCCCGCGCGCCCGCTTCGCCGAGTTCTTCCCCGCGGCGGCCGAGTTCTTCCACACCAGTTCGTACGGCCGGCTCGTCTACCGCCCCGCCCCGCTCCTGAAGTGGCTCCACATGGCGCGGCCGCTCGCCGCGTACGGCATACGGCGCGGGGCCGCCTTCGATCCGGCGTCGGACGGCGGCTACCACGCGCTCTCCCAGGAGATCGTCCGCGCCGCCGACGCCTCCGTCGACTTCCGCGACTACGACATCGTCAACGTCATCGCCGCGCCCAACGCGGGCCCCGCCGCGACCCGTACCGTCCTGTCCGTCACCTTCAGCGGCAGCGACCTGGGCCTGCGCACCGGCGACGGCGTGCCGTTCCGCAATGCGTCCTTCATCTGGAGCCGGCAGCCGGGGCCGAGCCCGTTCCGCGTCATCAACCACGAGAACGCGCACTCCTTCGGCCTGCCCGACCTCTACTACACCGACGGCCGCAACGCCCCGCCCGCGGCCGGGCACTGGGATCCGATGGACGAGGACTGGGGGCCCGCCAACGACTTCACCGGCTGGCACAAATGGAAGCTCGGCTGGCTGGGCGCCGGCCAGGTGGCCTGCGCGCAACCGGGCGGCCCGGCCGCCGAGTTCACCCTCACGCCGATGCCGTCACCGGGCGGCACCAAGATCGTCGTGATGCCGACGTCCGCCCGCACCGCCCTGGTCGCCGAGGCCCGCACCCGCGGCCCGCTCGATCCCGCCCTCTGCCGCCCCGGCGTCCTCGTCTACCGCGTCGCCACCGATGTCGCATCGGGCGGCGGCCCGCTCCGCGTCGTGGACGCCACCCCGCACAGCGGCGGCTGCCTCACCGGAAACCGTTACGTACACGCCGAGTTGACCGACGCCGCCTTCCGCCCCGGCGCCACCTACACCGACCCACGGAGCCACGCCGCCGTCAGCGTCCTCGCCCGCAACCCGGACGGCACCTACCGCATCCGCATACGGCCGCCCGACGCCAGGACCCGCTAGGGCCGCTCGCCGGACTCCTCGTCCTTCCAGTGCTGCCGGCCGATGCTGATCAGCCGCAGCTGCCAGCGCGCCACCCGCACCGCGCGCTCCCGCTCCCCCTCCGGGCTCCCGGCGTCCTCCGCGTCCAGGATCGCCGCCGCCGTGGTCACCAGCCGGTCGACGTACAGGTCGGCCAGCATCCGTACGTCGTCGTCGCTCCAACCACGGGAAACCGGCTGCGTCCTGAGTGCGTCGGCGACCTCGGCGCCGAACCGCTCCAGCTCCCCGGCGATGGCCTGCCGCACGGCCCGCACGCCGCCGTGCCGTTCGCGGGCCACGAACCGTACGTGCGCGGGGTGTTCGCGCACATGCCGTTCGACCACCGCCACCGTACGGTCGATCCGCTCCTCGGCCGCGGCCTGTTCGGCGAGGATCGCCCGCACCATGGAGTGCAGGCTGCCCAGCGCCTCCTCGACCAGCGCGACCCCCAGTTCCCCCAGGTCACGGAAGTGCCGGTAGAAGGCGGTCGGGGCGATGCCGACCACCCGTGTCACCTCACGCAGGCCCAGGCTGCTCAGGCTCTGCTCCGCCAGCAGGCCGAGCGCGGCGTCGAGCAGCGCCTGACGGGTCTTCTGCTTCTGGGCCTGGCGGACTCCCACGGTGTGACTCATGTCATCCAGTAAACAACCGTTCTCCGAACTCTTCCACTCGCGCGAGCCCTACACTGAAGGAAGTCAGTGAACAACTGTCCTCCGAGTGGGAAAGGCAGCTCATGCTCTTCCTCGTCGCAGCCCTCCTCCTGATGGGGGTCCTGCTGGGCACCGCGGCACATCTTCCGGTCCCGGTCACCCTCATCGCCGCCGCCGTCATCACCGGCTGGCTGCTCGTCTTCCACCTCCGCGAACGCCGCAACCCGGCCGAGGGGACGCCCCGATGACCCTCACCGCGCTCCACAGGACCACGACCGCGGCCACCACGGACGAGGTCGCCGAAACCGCCAACTCCGGTTCCGTACACCGCGATTCACCCCGACCGGCCGCACGCACGCACGCCGACGGCCTGGCCGTCGCCTCCTTCGTCTTCGGCCTGCTCGGCACCCTGGTCTTCAACGTCGTCCTGGGCCCCTGCGCCCTGATCCTCGGCGCCCTCGCCCTGGCCCGCCGCACCACCCGCCGCGGCCGCGCACTCCTCGGCCTCGCCCTGGGCGCGGCCGACCTCATCCTCCTCGCCGTCCTCGTCACCACCGACGGCACCGTCAGCTGGCACCTCACGGGCTGACACCGCGCCCCGCACCGTCGTCGAGGAGATCTCGGCACTGATGATCCGGCGGCACCCGGAGTGGGCCGGCTGCGAGTGGCTCGAAAAGGGCGTCGGGTGCCCATGCCCCGAACGCCCCGCACGACACGGCGCCGCCCGCCCGCCGCCGCCACCCGATGCACCGGCGATGCCCCCATGTCCGGCTCCCCCGCACCGACCGCCTCCGCTCCCTCCGCCCGAACGCATCGCGCACCCTCCAGCGCCCCTGTGGCGGCGTAACTCAGGGAAGGGCCGTGCCGTTGTTCCGCCTGACGGAACCTTTCCGGCCACGAGGACAGGAAATTCGAGTGGATATCACGCAGCAGGTGAGCACGCTGTTGACGACGAAAATGGGAGTTCCGCAGCAGGCTGTCAGCCCGGAATCCCCCCTGCGGGATCTCGGCGTCGACTCCTTGGCGCTGGAGGAACTGCGGCTGCTGATCGAGGAAGATCTGGACGTCGACCTGGAGAGTGCCGTGCTGACCCCGCAGAACAGTGTCGGGGAACTGCTCGCGGCCGTGCACTCGGCGGCCGCGTGAGCGGTGGCGGCGGGAGGGAGGCGTATGCGGCCGCCGTGACGGGGCTCGGCCTGATCACGGCGGCAGGGCGCGGCGTCAAGGAGAACTGGCACCGGGTCACCACCTCCAGTGCACCGTCCGGCGTCCGCAAGCCGCCAGAACTCCACGACCTGCCCTGCGACTTCATGTACCTCGTGGGTGACGGCGTCCAGGAGTCGTTCGACGTCGGCGAGCAGCGCCTGCTGGACCGGTTCTCCCAGCTGGCGGTGCTGGCCGCCCGTGAAGCGGTGGCGGACGCCGGGCTGCTCCCGTCGGCGTGGGAGGGCGACCGGGTCGCGGTCGTCATCGGCACGGCGAACGGCGGGTTCGTCTACCAGGGCGAGCAGCAGCGGGTCCTGCTGGAGCGGGGCCCGCGACGCGTCTCTCCGATGACCGCCGCCCTGACCACCACCAACTGCGCCGCCGCGAGCGTCTGCCGTGACCTGCGGGCCGTGGGCCCGAGCTTCGGCCTGAACACCACCTGCTCCTCGGGTACGGACGCGATCGGCCTGGCCCGGGAGTTGCTGCGCGCGGGCCTGTGCGATGTCGCCATCGCCGGCGGAACGGAGTCGGTGTGCTCCCGGCTCCTGGTGGCCGGCATGTGCAAGCTGAAGGGACTGTCCACCCGGCGGGACGACCCGGCCGCGGCCTGCCGTCCGTTCGACGTGGACCGCGACGGCTTCGTCATCGGAGAAGGCGCCGGCATCCTCGTTCTGGAACGTCCCGAACATGCCCGCGCCCGTGGTGCACGGGTGCGGGCGCAGGTCGTCGGCTATGGGGCGTCCAACGACGCCTACGCTCCGGTGGCCCCCCACCCGGAGGGCGCAGGCGCCGAGCGCGCCCTGCGGGCGGCGATGGCCGACGCCCGGGTGTGCGGTGCCGACGTCGGGCACGTCAATGCGCACGGCACGTCGACGCCGGTCAACGACCTCGTCGAGAGCGCCATGCTCCACCGGGTGCTCGGCGCCCACCCGTTGGTCACGTCGACCAAGGCCATGACGGGGCACACGCTGGGCGCGGCCGGCGGCATCGAGACGGCCTTCGCCGTGCTGGCCCTCCAGCATCAACTCGTCCCGCCCACGGCGAATCTGGAGTCGCCCGACCCGCGGATCGCCGTCGAGACGGTGCGCAAGGAAGCCCGCCCGGCACGGCTGGACTGCGTGGTGAAGACGTCGCTGGGGTTCGGCGGACACAACGCCGCGCTGGTCCTCACCCGCGGGTGACAGCCGCCGCAAGGGGCCACCCGGAACCGACTCAAGGAGAGCCATGACCGAAGAAACGATCCGGAACCTGAGCGTGGACGGCCTGTCGTACAGCTACCGGGTGCTGCGGCAACCCGCATCCCGCACGGAACCCGTTCTCGTTCTGGGCGGTGCCTTGCAGGACAAGTACGGCTGGCAGCACCTCGATGCCCCCGTGCTGACGGTGACGAGCCTGATCAGCATCGACCTGCCCGGCTCCGGTGACGCCGACCCGTTGCGCAGCGACCAGGGGTGGGACGTCATGCACGACGCGATCGAGCAGGTCATCGACGACCTCGGCATCTCCCGGGTCAACATCTTCGGCTACTCGTTCGGCTCGGTGCTCGCCTTCACCTTCGCCCAGCGCCGGCCGGGCCGCGTCGCGCGGCTGCTGCTGGGGGGCGTACCCGCTTCCACCACGGACGAGAAGATGGAGCTGTGGCACAAGGCCGCAGGCCACATGGCAGCCGGTGAACTGGACGCGTTCGTCGACCTCGTACTCGAACTCACCCTCTGCCAGGACGAAAGCCGCACCGTACGGCACCGCAAGCTGGTGCACCGCTACGTGAAGCGGCTGCTGGCACACGCGGTCACCCGCACCGCTCACGGTTTCGACGTCCTGGAGCGCTCATCGGCCGAGACCGTCAATCCGTCGGGTGTCCTGCGCGGCGTGCCCACGCTGGTCTTCTGCGGCGAACACGACAACGTCTCGACGCCCGACCGGCAGCGGGCCTTCGCCGACACCATCGAAGGCAGCCGCTTCGTCAGCTTCGCGGAAGCGGACCACTGGGTGGCGCTGGAGCGCGCCGAGGAAGTGATCGACCTCCTGCTCCGCTTCTTCACCGACCGGCCGCTGGAAACCGCCGGCTTCGCGCCCGCCGCGGCCTCCCGCGCACCACACCCCGAGCCGGCTTCCGCGTGAGACTACGGCCCGGCCGCGACGAGCCCGTCGACGAGGGCCCGGACCCCGCGCATCATGGCGCCGGCTTCCGCACCGTTCCGGCCGATGCACACGGCGCCGAACTTCCCGTACGTGACCACTGCGCTCAGCATGTGCAGCACGACTCCGGTCCTGCTGACGTGGTCGTAGCGCAGCGGTGACCCGCTGATCGCGCGGATCAGCCGGGCGGGCCTGAGCCCTCGGTAGCGGGTGTCCATGATGCCGTCCGACGCTTCGTACACGCGCTCCGCGCCGTCGACGATCAGCCGGCCGTCTTCCGTCGGCGCGACGCCCAGGAGGCCGCCGGCCATGGTGAAGGCGTGCTTGGTTCCGGTCGCGCGGAGGTTCAGTTCACAGCCGACGAGCCGCCATCCGGCAGCCGAACGCAGGGCGAGGAAGTCGACGCCGTAGTCCCCGCCGGTCACCCCGCGCTCCCGCAGGGCGCGGCCGACCCGCAGGCCGTGGCCGATGACGGCCCGGCGGTACGCGGCGTCCGCCGGGAAGGCGCATCCGGTGAAGGTCTGGCCCGAGCCGCTGAGCACCTGGTCGTGCGTGGAGACGGCCGCCACCGTACCGTCGTCGCCGATCCTGCCCTGGAAGCTGGGGCTGAGGAGTTCGTCGGCCGCCAGCAGTTCCTCCGCGAGGGCGCCTTCGCGTTCGACCGCCTCGGCGAAGTCCTGCCAGGTGATCTTGACGTCCATCAGCACGGCATCCGGCAACCGGGCAAGAATACGGTCGGCGAGCCGGCCGTCGTCCTGCCCGTCCTGCCCGTCCGCAGCGGGCACGAGATCCCCGATGTCCCCGAGGTCGAGCAGCGCATTGCCGAGACCGCCGCCGTACGCGGTGCTGTTCAGCTTCACCACAAACCTCCGGCACCCCCTGCGCACCAGGTGTGCCATCTCCCCGGCCAGCTCCGTGAGGGTGTGGCACAGCGCGCTGCCCTGCGGGACCTCGACACCTGCGCTGCGCAGGAGTTCGCGTCCCGCGTGCTTGGTGCCCAGCGGGATGCACGACGAGTGGGCCTGGTCACCCGGCACCCCCAGATCGCGGCCCAGCCGCTCCAAGGGCTCGGACGGCTCGAAGTAACTCAGCCCGACGCACCGCCCGTTGCCCTCTTCCCGCTCGACGAACGCACGGAGCACGGCACGCACCCGCGCCGCGTCCGCACTGCCGGGATCGAGAATCTTCTCGCTCAGCCAGCGCGGCGAACGGTCGTCGAGCCCCACAAGCCGGATCCGGGCCCGCTCCGCGCCACGCTCCGGCCTCTCGGGAAGCAGCCCGAGGTAGTAGTCGACCTGCTGGTCCGCGTCGGCCACCGGCGGCGCCGTCACATACAGCAGATGCCCGCCGGAACGGCAGACGGTATTGACGACGGCCGAGCCGAGAAAACGCTCGGGAAACAGGGTCGCGCCCGTCAGCCGCTCCAGCAGCTGCGGACTGCACTCCCTGCTCTGAATACAGATCCGGGCCGGCCGACAGGAGGCGTCGCCGTCATGGCCCGCGCGACGGGAACCACTGGACCCGGCGCGGCTTGCACAGTGTGAACACATGGGAACCAGCGTCGCGGTCGGATGCGGGCAACGTGGGGTGTTGGGGGGCGTGTTCGGGGGTGGGGTTGTTGTTCCTCGGGGTGAACCTGTTCCCCGGGTCCGGTGGAGGGTTGCCGTCATGGATATCGCCTGCGGCAAACGAACCGGAGTGCAACGCGGCACAGGCTCCGTGTAGGTTTGTTTTGGTGTGCCGGGAAGCCTGGTCGGCGAGCAGGGGAAAACACTCTTCCGGGTGGGGCCGATCGCATGGCACAGATATCCACGTCACGCATCCCTTCATCACACGTATCCCCAACGGGAAAGCGCACCGTTGTGTGGGATGTGGCGTCGGCGAAACCGACCGGATTCGTTTCGCTGCCGAGCGTCGGCATGCTTCTCCTTCAGCTCCTGTTCCTCAGGCGGGCGGGTAACGGCCGTGCCACGTCCGGCCTTTGGGGAGACCGAGCCTCGCATTTCCGGTGCGGATAAAGGGGTGGGCATGAGCCAGGTATTTCTTGCTGTCGGCGGGTGGGCGGCTCCGCCGGGCGGACATGCCGATTCCGGCTTTCTGAAGTGGGCGGCAGCTGTCCTCGGGGTGTTGTTGCTTTTCGGCGCCTTCGCTTCCTGGGACACGCGCAGGCAGCGCAGGAACGCCCCGTCGGAGCAGCGCGCCGAAGAGCTGCGGCAGGAGTTGCGTTCAGGGATCCCGAACGCCCGGGGGCATGTGCGAATCGATCCCGCCGGCTATCCGGGTACGTCCGCCGGGCAGGCCGAGGACATCGCACGTGAAGAGGGTTTCCTGCGGCAGTCTCATGGGGCCGGAGGACAGTGGCTCTTTTATCGCATGGACACGCAGCCGGGTTCCGCGACGGATGCGGACGTGCGCGGCAGCCCTGCTCCTGAGGCGGTGCGGGAGAGTGCGGCGGCCCAGCGCGCGGCCCACCGGGTCCGCGAACGCGATGGCTTCGCCCCCCTGGACGAAGCCATCCTGGCATCGGCTGAGAAGGGGTTGCAGCAATCCCGCGCCAAGAGCGACCGGGCCGTTGTGGGCGCGGCCCTGGCCATGCTGGCCGGCCTGCGGCCGAGGGTTTCGCAGGGGTCGCCTGGGGGTTCTGGCTGCCTTACGCGGTGCTCCAGGTGTGCGCCGTGGCGCCACTGGTTCTGAGCGTCCGGTTGATCATGCGGTCCCGGCGGCTGCGCACAGAAGGAATCCGGATGCACGGTCCGGTTGTCGCCGCGTACCGGAAGGCCGTCGCCGCACGTGAGAACGAGAACAAGAACCCGCGCGGGTAAAGGCCGTACGAGAAGAACCGGGTCCATCGAACAGTAGGGGGAGGCATGGCGGATTTCACGGCTGATCTGGCTCAGCTGCGGAAGCTGAAGAAGAAGCTGGAGGACAGCGAAAGCCAGTTGGAAGAGGCTCTGCGCAGGATGAAGGACACCGGCCCGAAGAACCTCGGGAAGCGGCCACTCGACAAGGCATGCGAGACCTTCGAGGACGACTGGGAGCACGGGCTGAAGGAAACGAAGAAGCGACTGAAGACGCTCAACGAAGCGTTGCCGGCCATCCTCAATGCCTATGAAAAGACCGAAGAAGAGATCGAGAGCGGGTTCGCGAAGGCCGGCGGAGGAGCGAAGTGAGCGACGACTGGAGCGGGCTGGGCTGGAACCCGACTCCGGGCCATCCGCACTTGGCGACCAATCTCGCCGACAACCTCAAGAAGACCGCAGAAACCCTCAAGAGCACCTACGACCTGCTGGACTCCTTGGACAAGGAAAGCTCCTACTGGACCGGAGACGCGGCCAAGGTGTTCGCCAAGAAGGTGACGGACCTTCCCGATTATCTCAAGCGGGCCCATGACTCGCTCAAGGCCGCGGGTGGTGAGCTGGGTGAGTGGAGCGATTCGCTGCACGACATGAAGGTGAAGGCGAACAACTTCGAAGAAGACGCCAAGAGCGCCAGGAAGGAAGCGGAAAGCGCTGAGCAGCGGTACGAGACGGCCCGTGTTCACCCCGATCTGAAGCTGGCGGGGCAGATTTTCGAGACCAAGACCGAACTCGACAGCGCCCAGCACCGTCTCGATGTCGCCCAGGACCGCGCGGACAGCGCGTGGAAGGCGCTGGATCACGCGAGCACCAAGCTGCAGGACCTCATCGACGACGCGAAGAAGCTGGAACGCCATCACGGGGACACTGCACAGGACTTCGCCGACCAGATCCGCAAACACGCCAGCGACCACGCGCCCGGGGGCGGGTTCTGGGACACGGTCGGGGACTGGTGGGACGAGCACGGCGGTGACCTGCTGACCATCGCGGCGACGGTCGCCGGTATCGCCGCCATCTTCGTGCCGGTGCTCGTGCCGCTCGCCATCGGACTCAGCCTGGCCGCGGCAGCCCAGCACGCCAACCAGTACATCAAAAGCGGCAAGGACATGTTTCCGCCGACATCGAAGAACATCAGTGAATGGGCCACTCTCGGCGGAGATGTGCTCGGCGCGGTTCCCGGCGTCGGCCCTGCCGTCAAAGGGACCAAGGCGGCCATAGGCGCGGGGCGGGCAGGTTTCGGCGCGGCACGCGGCGCAGGCGCGGTGGCGAAGACCGCCACGACCGTCTCGCGGGCGGCGAAGACCGGCGCCACGCACTTCAGCGAATTCGCCAAGGCGGCGAGCCCCTCGAATCGCGTCATCGGGGCGCCGGTCGAATGGGCGGCGCAGAAACTCGGCTCGTCGAAGGGGGCTGCGGAGATGGCCGCTGATGTGACACAGGCAGTGGCAACCGGAGGTCTCGCCGTGCCTACCGCCCAGAGCCTGGACATGGGCTGGACTCACAGCGACAAAACCACCGACAGGGCGACACAGGGCACGGAAATCAACGACGGCCTCGTCGGTGCCGGTATGGCAGTTGACCCGCTGAAGAGGATTTTCTCCGTCGCCAAGGCCCTGTGATGATCCAAGAATCCGTGACCACGCCATCGTCCGAACTCCTGCCGATGTGGTACGCGCTGCCCGAAGGCTTCCATCCCATCGATCTCTCGGGTGAGGCCGCGGCGCGTATGGATGCCAACTAGGACGCACTCGCGCAGATCTGCCCTTCGGCAACCCGGAAGCAACTGGTCACCAGCGCACTCAGTTTCGAAGCCGCACTGAGCAAGCTGGCCGAAGAAGGACTGGTCCACTTCAGCTCTTTCGTCTTGCGCACGGACGCCGATCTGCTCCTCACCGGAACGTGCCAGATATCCGTGGTCGACCGACCCGCAGGAGACCCCCATCTCTTTGCCCGCCACACGCTTGACGCGCATACGGAGGACGGCGCCGGACTGCGGAAAGGCATCGTCGAGCTGCCCGCGGGACTGGCTGCGGTCGTGGTTTCGGACGCCGTGATTCCGGTGCCAGGGGCATTCTTCGGAGTCCCGGCGGACGGAGCCGCCGAAGTGCTCTCCGTCAGCTTCCAGATGGCATTCCCCCGGGTTCCCCAGGCGGTGGTGGTCGTATTGTCCACGGAGGAACGCGAAGCTCAGGAAGAATTCCTGGAGCTGGCGACCGTGGTGGCCGGCGGCATCTCCTTCACGGCCCCACCGCGTCCGAGCACCCTGGCCGAGGAGCACACCGCCGCCGCGGCGTCGCCCTTCGGCTGATCAGCAGTATCCGAAGGGCGACGCCTGGATCCGGTGGAAGCCGAGAGCCAGCCCCGCCCCCCACACAGCCGCCCCAGCTACTGGCCCGCCACGGTCGCCGGGTCCGGCTGACCTCCACCGACCGCAGCCTCCTCACCCACGCCGAACGCGCCTCGTGCACGTCGAATGAGGCGGCCGGACGGTCCGCGAGGACGCCGACCCGCACAGCGGCCGGATCGCCTTCGGCTTCCCGCACACCCCCGGCCCCTCCACCGTCCCCGACCTGCTGCGCGAGTTCAGCGAGCACTACCCGCGCATCCGCTTCCAGCTGATGCAGGACTACGGCACCACACTGCTGTCCCGGCTGCCCACCGGCGAACTGGACCTCACCTTCTCTCACCACCGCCGCACAAGCCCGCCCCGGCCGCCCACCGGGCCCACCGGCAGCGACTGCGACTGGTCGTACCCCCATGCCACCCGCTGGCCGGAAGCCCCCTGGCCCGGCTCGCGGACGTCCGCGACCACGCCTTCGCCCCCCTGCCATCGGGCTACGGCCTGCGCCAGATCACCGACCGGCTGTGCACCGAAGCCGGCTTCACACCGCGCATCGCCTTCGGGGGCGAGGAGGTGGAAACCTTCCGCGGCCTGGTCGCCGCCGTCCTCGGCGTGGCCCTCCTCCCCGCCCCGCCGCACCCCACCCCGGCGTCACCGAACTGACCGTCGACGCCCCAGGCGCGGACCGCGACATCACCCTGATCCACATGAACGACCGCCAAGAAACCACCCCCACCCGCAAGTTCAGACTCTTCCTGCTGACGCACCGCGATCACCTGCTACGGGACCGACGGTGGCGGGCGGCGGCCCGGCTGCCCCGTCACCCAGCCCCTGGCTCGCGATCTCGTGGCCCTTGAGCGCGACGGCGACGTCGCCACGGCCATCGGTGCGGCAGCGACCAGCGTGATGGCACGCACTCCGCCCGACCAGCGGCGGCACGAACAATTCACCGCCCTCCCCCATCGGCCCCAGCTCACCGGCCTGCCCTTGCGAGGCCCTGAACCCCGGCAAACCCCCACGTCAGCGGACGGCAACAAGGCCGGGAGACCACGGGGGCGATCCGCAGGGGACGCATCCGCTACCCTGTCAGGGGTCGGCCGGAATCTCCGCCGCTGCCTTCGCCGAGCACACCAGGCGATCGCCGCACGGACCGTCCGCCCAGCGGGTTTGTCCAACCAGGCCAAAAGCTCAGCCACTGAGCTTCCAACCGGGTTACGTACAAACCCCGGCCTCCGTAGCTCAGGGGATAGAGCACCGCTCTCCTAAAGCGGGTGTCGCAGGTTCGAATCCTGCCGGGGGCACGCTTAAGTAGCAGGTCAGAGGCCCTGTCACCCGTTGGGGCGACAGGGCCTCTGGCTTCCGGCACGGATTTGGCACACATGGGGTGTGCGCCAAGGGGGAGCTGTACCGCGATGCCCGCCAAGGACGAACTGGCCAAGCGCCGCCATGACAACCTGGTCGACCGCCTGGAGAGCCTCATGGAGGCTGAGCTGAAGCCCGGCTACCAGGGCTACTACGGGCAGCTGATCCTGAGCAGCAGCGACCTCGAAGAGATGGGCGAGCTCAAGGACGTACGGCGTGCCGCCCGCGAGGCGGGCCGCCGCCTCGACTGGCAGCCGAAGACCCAGCTCGTCGACGGACGTCTCTTCGTCTACGACGACCGCAAGGTCCCCGAAGAGATCAGTCGAGTGGCAATGCGCAACGCTGCCGAGGCAGTGGATGCCCTCATGCGACCGCACATGAACCAGAGGCCGAGTAACGGCTGAGCGGCACCCTGGCGCCGTATGCTGCCCGCTGCTCTGGCGGGCAGTTCCTTGGGTACCTCGGCACGGATCGGGCAGCCGTCACACTGCGACGCCCTCCAGGTCTGCCACCACACCTGCGGCCTCGCGTGCCTTCCTCTCCGCCTTCTCCAGCTTGGCCTTCGCCTTGGCCAGTTGCTTGGCGCGGCGCTTGTGCATTTTCTTCGAGACCTCGTCGAGGCGGTCGGGGAAGAGGTGGCCGTAGGTGTCCAACGTCAAGGTCGCGGACTTGTGGCCGAGCATGGTCTGGACGACGTTGACGTCCGCGCCACTGGCGATGGCGAGCGAGGCTGCCGTGTGCCGCAGTTTGTGCGGGGTGAGCTTGAGGTGGCCAAGGTCCGCCTTGGTGACCGCCGGCGCGAAGAACCGCTGACGGAAGTTGCGCGCACGCAGCGGTCCGCCCTGTGGTGCGGTGAACAGCAGCTCGCCCTCTTCCCGCCCCTCGACGTGGGACTTCAACTCCTCGACGAGGAACCGCGGGATCGGCACGGACCGGCGCTCGTGGTTCTTGGGGCTGTCGAGGTAGAGCTTGCCGTTGTCCTCAACGTACGCCTCGACGACGTGCGCACGGCACGCGTCGAGGTCGACGCGGCCCACCTTCAGCGCGGACGCCTCGCCCCAGCGTAGACCGGTGTAGGCGAGCAGGAGGATGAACACCCTGTAGTCGCCTGCCGCATCGGCCAGGGCCTCGACCTGCATGTCGTCGAGATAGACATGGTCAGCCGGCATCGGCTTGGGCAGGGGGACACCGGCGGCCGGGTTGAAGGCGAGGCGGCGGGACTTGACGGCGAAGCCGAGTACGCGGTTGAGGACGACGTACGCCTTGCGGACCGAGCGGGGGCTGAGCTTCCTGCCGCCCGCCGCATCGCCGGACAGCATCTCGGCGAGCCACTCGGAGACATCTTCGAAGCGGATGCGGTCCAACGGGGTGGAGCCCCACTTGGGGAGCACGTGGACGTCGAGAACACCCCGGTAGCGGTTGCGTGTTGAGCGCTTGAGGTGGACCTGCCCCGCCAGCCACGACTCCGCTACCTCCGCGAGCTTCACGCGCCCCGCGGCCGGATCACGGTAGGTGCCATCGCCGAGGCGGGATTCCACCCTCGTTCGTTCGGCCTCCGCGTCGACCTTGCGGGCCAGGGTCTTCATCTTCGGTTTGCCGTCCGGGGCGTACCAGCGCACGCGGTAGCGCCCGGGAGGAGTGCGCCCGGCCCGCTTGGCCTTCTCCACGGCCTGTGTGTACGCCGTGTGCCCGTTGCGGTCCTCGATCCAGACTCGTGCCATCAGCCACACCCCTGGAGGGCGTTGGCGTCCGCAGGCTCTGTGACCGCAAGCGGCGGCAGGAGCGGGGAGCCCGGGGCGGCGAGGGGGACGAGGCCGTCGCCGGCGATCTGGTGCGGGGAGAAGCTGCGCGCCGGGCGTGGGCGTTCGATATTGCGGGTGGCCTGGTTTCTCGTGGGGCCTATTTCGGTGGATCGTGTTGCCATGACAGATAGCTGTAACTTGCACCGCCGGGAAATGGCAAGAGTTAACTCAAGAACTCTCCACAACTTATCGGCACCCGGCAATCCGCGACGCGGGGTGAGCGATTCGGGGAAGCGGGAATTCTGTGCTATGTTCCGCGCCGCCTCCAGCGGTGGGTACATCCGGACGCCTCGGTACGCCGCTGACCTCGCTCTTTACCTTCGGATGGATCGGCCAGCGCGGCAGGGATTTTTCGGCAAGAATCGGACGGATTCACTGCCTCCCTCTCGATGATGAAGATCAACAGCGGATTCGCGTTTACTGTTTCATTCCAGTCGGCGATATGCCGATTGACGGGGTCACGGGAGACTCGAAAATGCCGCTGAGCGCGGCAGGGAAACCGTGGCCACGGTATCCATCCCCTATTTCCGTGAAGGAGCCCCATGCCTCGAACCCCTCGCCTTGCAGCTGCCTCCAGCGGTACGGGCCGCACCCCGCTGGCCACGCCGGAGGACGTTGCCGCCTACCTAGGCGTGCCGGTGAAGACCCTCTACCAGTGGCGGCACCGCCGCATCGGCCCGAACGCCCTCAAGGTCGGCCGCCACCTGCGCTACCGCTGGCCGGAGGTGGACGAGTGGCTCGCCGCCCAGTCCGCGTACGACCTCACGGCCTGACCCGCGCGAAAACGATGTGGCCCTCGACTCGCCAACGCTGAAGGCTGGAGATCCCCCGGCACAGCGCCCATCCCTGAACGAACGAGCCTGCAAGGGGCGGGATCTAGCCCATCCTGCCCCTTGCCAGAGAGGAAGGTCTATGGAGGACTCGACGTCCCCCATCACGAACACATCCCCCAAATCCGTCTGGCCCACGGTCGCGGTCCCCGGCCAGGGAGCACTGTGGCGCCGGGCGGACCAACCGTCGGCCGAGGGCGGTCCGCTCGCCGCGGATACTCCGGACCAGTCCCCGCACGCAAACACGCGTGGGGACCGGCGGTCCACCGATGCGGGGACCGAGGACCGTCCCCGCATTGAGCCTGGTCCCCAGACGGCGGAGGCGGGGGACCAAACCTGCATAGCTGTCGAGAACGTGCAGGCCAGCGCCTTGGGGACCGGTCCCCGACACGTGGGGACCACACTCGGGGATCGTGGTGGGGACGGTCCCCACCGGTCACCGGGGACCGACGGCCTGGTGGAGGGGACCGCGCAGGACGGGACCGTGGTCCCCGAGAGCGGATCGGGGGCCGGGGACCGCGATGGGACCGGCGTCGAGACGGCCGGTGACGGGGCGGCACTCCTTGACGACCTGCGTGCGGCGATCGGCCGGTACGTGGTGCTGCCGAGTGACGAGGCGCTGACCGCGGTCACGCTGTGGGTGGCGGCCAGCCACATCCAGCCCGCCCTCCAGCACGCGCCCCGCCTGGCGGTGGTGGGGCCGACCAAGGGGTGCGGCAAGTCCCGTGTCCTGGACGTGCTCCACGAGACCGTGCACCAGCCGATGATGACGGTGAACACCTCCCCGGCCGTCGTCTTCCGCGTCATCGGCAAGACCCCGCCCACGCTGCTGGTGGACGAGGCCGACACCATCTTCGGCCCCAAGGCCGGCGACAAGGAGGACCTGCGCGGCCTCCTGAACGCCGGGCACCAGCGCAACCGGCCTGCCTGGCGGATCTCCGGCCCCGAGCACAAGCCGACCGCGTTTCCCACCTTCGCCATGGCCGCGCTGGCCGGGATCGGCGACCTGCCGGACACGATCATGGACCGGGCGGTCGTGCTCCGGATGCAGAAGCGCAAGCCTGGCGAGCGGATCGCCCCGTTTCGCTCGCGGTACTCCGTTCCCGAACTGAACGCCCTCCGCGACCGGCTGACCGCGTGGCTGGCTCCACTGCGGGGTGCCGCTGCCCGCCTGGTGCCGCAGATGCCGGTCGAGGACCGCGCCGCGGACACCTGGGAGCCGCTGGTCATCGTCGCCGACCTGGCCGGCAGCCACTGGCCCGCCCAGGCCCGCGCCGCCTGCCTGGCAATGACGCACAACGAGGTGGCCCAGGACGAGCAGACCACCCTGAAGACCCGTCTGCTGCGTGACATCCGCCGCGTCTTCGAACGGAAGGGCAACAAGGAGGCGTTGCGCAGCCAGGACCTGCTGGCCGCCCTGATCCAGGACGCCGAGGCGCCGTGGGCCGAGTACGGGACCAAGGGCCTGAACGCCTACCACCTGGCCAATCTCCTGCGGGACTTCGGCATCAGCCCTGCCAACCACCGCTTCGAGGAAGGCAGACAGGCCAAGGCATACGCCCGCAACCAGTTCCTCGACGCCTGGGCCCGCTACTGCCCCGACCCCACCCAACCGGCACCCACCCCCGGACACGAGCCCGCCCCCGCACGCCCCGCTCAGGGCAAGCCTCCCGCCCCACCGACCGGAACGCGCCCCGTCGGCCCGCCCGGCGGCGCCACCGGCCCCAAGCACACCCGCTGACCACCCCCGGCCCCGCATCACTCCGTCGCATCCGTCCCCGCGCAGGTCAGCGCGGGACGGACCTCCCCGCCAAGACGGATCACTCCGTACCTGCGGCCCTGTCCGTACCTGCCCTGACCAGCCACGCAACGGATGCGACGGACGCGACGACGCCCCACCCACAACCCGGAGCACCACCATGCGCAACCCACCCCACGAGCCCGACAACGGTCAGCAGAAGATGCCCACCGCCCCCACCCCAGACGGAGCAAGTTGGAGGTTCGGACACTCCCCCGCAGGGGGTGCGTCCGAACCCGTGCCCGCCCTGGGGGTGGCGGGCAGCCTCCCGTGCCAGGGGGCACGGGAGGAAGGGGCTGCGACCGGGGGCGGACCGCAGCCGGTACGGCGCCGAGGCAAGCCCCGCCTGCGTGCCCGCACGCAGCGTCGCGCGCACAGCGTCCGCCTCAGCGCAACCGAGCACACGATCATCGCCGCCGGCGCCGAAGCCGTCGGCATGAGCATCGCCGGCTTCCTCGCCCACAGCGGGCTCGCCGCTACCCGCGATCTCGACCACACCGCCGCCGCCATCGCCACCCAGCAAGACACCCTGACCGCCCTCTTCGCGATCCGGCGCCAGCTCGGTCACGCCAACAACAACCTCAACCAGGCTGCCCATGCCCTCAATAGCGGCGCCTACCCCGACGGCCTGCAGGACACCACCGCCGCTGTTCACCGTGCCACCGAAGACATCCGCCGCATCACCACCCGCGTGACCCACCCGAACGCCGAAGGCGCCGCCGCTTGATCCCTTCCATCCACAAGCAGGGCGGCAACACCGCACGATTGCTCGCCTACCTCTACGGCCCCGGCCGCCGCGAGGAACACACCGACCCTCACCTCGTCGCTTCCTTCGACGGCCTCGCCCCCGACCCAGGCCGCGATCCGAACGCCACCCTCGACGATCTCGCCCGCCTCCTGGACGAACCCCTGCACCTCCTCACCGACGACACACGCCCCGCCAAGCACGTGTGGCACGCCTCGGTCCGCGCCGCCCCCGGCGACCGCACCCTCACCGACACCGAGTGGGCCGACATCGCCCGCCGCGTCATCGCCGCCACCGGCATCGACCCCGGCGACGACGCAGGGTGCCGCTGGGCCGCAGTCCGCCACGCCGACGACCACATCCACCTCATCGCCACCCTCGTCCGCGAAGACGGCCGCCGACCCAACCACCACCGTTCCGCCAAACGCGCCCAGACCGAGTGCCGCCACATCGAAGCCGACTACGACTTGCGCCGTGTGGCGGCCGGCGACGGCACCGCCGCCAAGCGCCCCACCAGCACCGAACGCCACAAAGCCCAACGCCACAGCCGGCAACGCACCCCGCGCGAAGAACTCCGCGCGACGGTCCGCCGCTCGGTGGCCGGCGCGGCGAGCGAGGAGGAATTCTTCGACCGCCTCTCAGCGGCCGGTCTACTCATCCGGCGCCGCATCGCGCCATCGGGCGACGCCCTCGGCTACACCATCGCCCTCCCCGACAACCGCAACGCCAAAGGGGAGCCCGTCTTCTACGCCGGCTCCAAGCTCGCCCCGGACCTGTCCCTGCCCCGCATCCGCGAACGCTGGACACAGCCCTCGGACGAAGGCACCCCGCAACTGGTCCTGCCGTCGCTGACCGGGCCCGCATCCGCGCGCCGGAGCGCCGCCACCGCGGCCTGGCAGGCACTGCTCATCATCGATCACGGCAACGACGGCACCGTTGCCACCCAGATCGCCGCCACCGGGGAGGTCCTCGACGCCCTCGCCAAGACCTCCGCCGCCCACACCCGCCACGAACTACAGGAAGCTGCCTCCGTGTTCGAACGCGCCTCCCGCTCCCGCATCCGCGCCGCACACGGCCACGACGGCGCCCTGCGCCAAGCCGCCCGCGACCTCGTCCACAGCGGTCCGGCCCGCGGTCGAGGCGAGGACGGCGCCACCACGGCAATGGCCATCGACATGCTGTTCTTCCTCGCCATCACCGCCGCGCACTGGCATGCCAGGAAACAGCACGCCCAGCAGGCCGAGGCCGCCCACCGGGCGGCCCAACATCTGCGCGTGGCCTATCAGGCCGCCGCCGAGCACCCCATGACCGTGCTCCACCAGCGGGGCCGCCGCCTGGCCCCATCCCTGCAACAGCATCACTCCGCCGTCGTGCGCCACGCCCTTCCCGAGCTGGCCGACCGAATCCTCGCCGAGCCTGGTTGGCCCGCCCTCTCAGCCACCCTGGCCGACGCCCAGACCGCCGGCCACAGACCCACCGCCCTGCTCACCCAGGCCGCCTCACGGCGGGAGTTGGGCACGACGGAGCGGATCAGCGACGTGCTCGTATGGCGACTGCGGCGGATGGCCGGCCTCCCCGCAGACCCCCGGCGTACGCGGGACCAGCACGCACGAGGCAACTCGATTGCGGCCCCGCCGGCGCGCCCCGCACAAACGGGGACCAGCCCCGCGAACGGCACTCTGCGACGACGCTGAACCACGGAAACAAGGCCGTCGTCTGCGGATCGCAGATATCCGCCGTCCTCACCACACCGTGCCGGCATGCATTTCAGTCCCTGGCAAGCAGATCCCTGGCCGCGTAGTACGCCTGCAGAGCGGCCTCACTGCCGGAGCCCAGGGCGGTCATGATCCGTTGGAAGCGGGCGGAGCGCAGGTCGCCGGCCACGATGAGGCGGGGGTGCTGGTCAGCGGGAGGGCAGTAGCCGTCTGCCCTGCGGATCAGGGCGCCGGGCGGGGCGGTCGGCGCGTTCCCGATGCTGAGGTAGGCGGCGTCCACCGTGACCGTCTGCCGTTCGCCGTCCTGGCCCACCGCTTCCGCTGTGATCGCTGTGCCGTCCCGACGGGCGAGCGTCAGGTGCTCGACGGGCAACAGCCTGACGCGGGAGTCGTCGCGGATCTCCTCGACCTTGTACGCGTCCGCTTCCGGGTACGCCACGAGCAGCCGGGTGTCGATGGTCGGGTGGGCGCGCAGGAACGTGCCGATCGGGCGGTCACCGCCGAGGACGAGGAGGGTGCGGCCCTCGGCGTCGTCCGCCTCGGCCTGCCAGAGCGGCGGCAGGGTGAGGCCGTCGGGCGCGCTGATCCAGGCGGCGTCGCGGGGCTGGAGGGGGCCGACGCCGGTGGCGACGATGGCGTACGGGGCGGTGAGGCGGTCGCCGGTGTCGACCGTGACGGCCACGTGGGCTTCATCGGCGCGAAGTTCGGTGACGCGTCGACCGAGTTCGAGGCGGCACAGCTCCGTGCGGTGCAGTTCCGTGGTGATGGAGTCGGCGAGCTGGGGGCCGCTGGTGTAGCCACCGAGGACGTTGTCCAACGCCGGGATGCGGTAGAGGTTCCGGCACAGGGCGTCCGGTTCGATCAGGATCGAGCGCATGCCGACGCTGGCGGCCATGCGGGCGGCGGCGCAGCCCGCCGGTCCGCCGCCGATGACGATCACGTCGGTGTCGTAGGTGGCGGGCGTACCGGTTCGGGACGATGTGTCGGCCATGGGGCTATTCCAGCACCGGCGCCCCGACGTGCGCAGTGAGCTGCCCCACCACGTGGGCTGCGGTGATGAGTTGGCCTGTTCCAATCAGGCGGCGGGCGACGAGGAGGCCGGCGTCGTGGACGTCGGGACCTGCCTCGCTCGCGCAGGCGTCGGTGACGAGCCAGGGTGCGTAGCCGTGCTCGAAGGCGTCGGCGGCGGACTTCAAGACACAGCTCTCGGTGGCAATCCCGCAGAAGACCAGATCAGTCCAGCCGGACTGACGGAGCAGCTCGGTGCCTTCGGGGGTGAAGAACGTGTACCCGGTCTTGTCGACGACCGCGTGTGCGCGGGCAGCGGCCTCGGCGAGATCGGCGACGATGTCGGTCTCGGGTGGCTTCTGCAGGCGGTGCCACTGGTGGAAGCGCTCGTAGGGGCTGTCCGGGTAGTTGAAGTAGCGGGTGAAGATGACGGGGCGACCCGCGGCGGACCACTGGGCTACCAGGTCGGAGACCGCGGGCACGGCGTGGCGGCTGTGGTGGTTCACGAAGCCGTTCTGCATGTCGATCACGACCAGTGCGGCGTTGCCGATGTCCATCCGCTCTCTCCTGCCCCGGGTTGTCAGCCGACGCTCGAACGCAGAGCGTCCTGTGCGGCGCGCAGCCGTTCGGCCAGTCCGCTGGTCTTCATGATGGCCTCCCGCATCAGGACGTGCTGAGCGGTCTCCTGGGCGCGGGCCGTGGTGAGCCGGGAGTAGGCGGCGCGCAGGAAGCGCCAGCCGTACTGCTCGGGCATGGAGGGGTCCTGACCGTCCTCGATCATCTGCTGGATCTGGTGGGTGAAGCACCACAGTGCCTGGACGGTCAGTTCGCAGGTGACCATCTCGTCGATGGTGAGGCTGCGCTCGCGGGAGTGGGAGGCGTAGGCGACGCCGGACCAGCCGGCATAGCCGGTGGAGACTCCCCGTACGCCGAAGGACACGATGTCCGGGTGGTCGAAGCCGGTGACGAGGAGCGACTCCTCGACCGAACCGTCCAGGGGAGCGGGCCCGCCCGGGGTGCCGCGGTCGACCAGGACCGAGGGTGTGGACAGCAGGCGCAGGGCGGTGTCGTAGGTGTCCCCGGCCCAGGGGCCGGCGGTGAGCCAGTACAGGGAGAGGACGTACTCGGGGCTGGGGACGCAGGCGTGCTCCTCGTCCAGGAGGGCGCGGAGCGTGTCTCGTGCCCAAGGCAGGTCGGAGGCGTACGAACGGTAGCGCCACACGGCGAGTTCGGTGAGCGAGGGCGGCTCGTGCGACTGGACGAGGCGGAAGACGGCGACTCCGCACGCGAAGACATGCAGGACGCACTCCTGCGCCTCGGGGTGGTCCACCCGGGCCGATGAGAACTCCAGCCAGTCCGCACCCCCGTCCGGTGCCATGTGCGCACGGAGCCGACGGGCACGCTCGACCCCGATGAAGACGGGCAGGAACTTGTGGGAGTCGACTCCGATCCTGCCCGCGACGGGCGCAACGGAGCCGTTCGCACCGAGCGCTGCCGCGAACCGGGCCTTCGCGTCATCCGACGCGTGGCCGAGCGCGGTGTCGAGGACAGCTTGCGATTCGGCACGAGGCTGGTAACCCGCCCCGCCGCCTTCCCAGTTCGACACGGTCCGGTCGCTGACGCCCAGGTACGCGGCGAAGTCCCGCAGGCTCATGCGCAGGGCGTCGCGTAGCAGCCGGGCTTCCCGGCCGGACCATCGCTGCACCGTGACCACCGTCATACCCCCCGTCCGTCGTCCGGTGAAACACCGAAGTGCCCAGCGTAGCCACGCGTGTTCAGCAGCGGTGCGGCGTTGCTGCAGCGCTTCTCCCTCACGCCCTGCCGGCGCTCTCCACCATGCTGAGTCCACCGGGCCGGAGAGCACCGCCACCACCAGGCGGCCCTCCGCCCGTTCTCTCCCTTGCCACCATCAGAAGGAGCCAACGGTATGACCGACATCGTCAAGCGCAACGCCCGCGCCATCCTCCTCGACGGCGACGAACTGGTCCTGATCAAGCGCACCAAGCCGGGCCGGGAACCGTACTGGGTGACGGTCGGCGGAGGGGTCGAGGAGGACGACGCGACCATCGAAGCGGCCCTGCACCGCGAGGTGTTCGAGGAGCTGGGCGGCAAGCTGGAGCGCGCCGAGCTCGTGCACCTGATCACCGACGAGCTGGCGGGCGGCGTCGGCGTCCAGCACCTCTTCGCCGCGCGCCTGGAGTCGATGGACCTGGCCGCGCGTACGGGGACGGAATTCGCCAAGCCGGAGCGCGGCGGGTACGAGGTGGTCCGGGTGCCGTTCACCGCCGAGGCCGTCCGTGAGCTGAACCTGATGCCGCCGGAGCTGGCCGACTTCATCGCCACGAACACGGACGCGATCGTCTCCGTCCTCAACACCCCGATCCGCGAGGCATGAGCGATGACGCAGATGCCGGACTTCGTCAGCCTCAACGGCCCTGACAACGCGGGCAAGACGACGCAGCTCGCGCGACTGACCGAGCGATGGGACGGATTCCAGCCGCTGGGCGCGGTCCATGAGCACGACCCCGAGACGTGGGCACGTGTGGCGGCCGACGGCTACGCCCGGTGGTGGTTCGAGACATCCACGACCGTCGAACTGACCGAGATGCTGCTCGCCGGCCACGCCAAGCGGGCCGCCGCCCGCGAGGCCGGGCGTACCGGCCTGCTCGACCGGGGTCTGCCCATGCTCCTCGCCGTGGCCACCGCGACCTGTGTGGTCAAGGACGGGCTGACGGTCGGCGAAGCGTTCAAGACCGTGACAAGCATCGCCAGTTCGCGCACCCGAGCACCGGAGACCTCGATTCTCCTGCTCCCGTCCCTCGACGCCGAGCGCAGCTACGCCCTCACCAGCGCCCGCGAAGGCCGTCCCTGGACCGGGATCTACCCGGCCTACCAGAAGACGCTGCACGCGGTCCTGCTCCACCAGACCGACCACGGCGCGTACACCGCGGTCGTGGACTGCGAGGGCCGCTCCCTGGACGAGGTCCACGCCGAGGTGCTCGACCACGCCGGTCTCGCCCAACTCACCGACGGGAGCCCCCGATGACCCAGAACTCCCCGCCTCTGCTCCTGCCCCCGGGCCTGGCCCGCGCCATAGCCACGCTCCAGGACAAGGACCGGCGCCGCCTGGACGACACCGTCACCCGGCTCCACACCGTCAACAGGCGCCTGTGGGACACCGAGGACCGGGTGCGCGGCGCGTTACTCTCCGCCGCCCAGGTCGCCGACTGCAAGCGCGAGATCGATCAGCTCAACGCCGAACGCAACGCGCTCGCCGAACGGGCCGACGAGGTACTCGGCTCGCTGGCGGACGCGGGCCGCGCCGACGCACCGCTGCACACCGAGACACTCGCCTCCGTCGTCGACCGCCTGTCGGTGCTGACTCTGCGGATCTGGCACAGCGAGCGGGCCGGCGCCCGGGACGAGCTGACCCGGCGCCGTATCCCCGCGCTCCGCAGCCAGCGAGAAGAACTGTGCGCCGCTCTCGACGTGCTCGTCACCGACGTGGTCGCCGGCCGCCGTCGTCTCCCCGTCCCGGCCCGTTTCAAGCTGTACGGCCGGGACGACATCACCCCGACGGAGATCAAGCCGAGCCGACATCTGCGCCGGGTCATCGCCTTCGGCGGGCTGAGCGAGTGCGGCAAGAGCACGAGCGCGGACTTCGTGCGGCGCATGTGCGGCGCCCAGCGCCTCAAGATCGGCTTCCTGCTGCGGCAGGCGGCCCACCGGGAGGGGCTGGCGGACCCGTACGCGCTCTCGGCCAGGCGCCAGGCCGAGCTGCTGCTCGGCGAACTGAACCGCTTCGCGGACGCCCACGTCGACACGCGGCTGTTCACGATCGAGTCCGTCCACGACGACACCTCGATCGCCGAACTCAAGCAGCTCATGGGCGACCTGCTCCAGATCGTCTACCTGGACGCCTCCTTCGCCGTACGCGTCGAGCGGTCCGGGACGCCGGCCCAGGCCGTCGCCGCGAAGGACGAGATCAAGATGAGCCGCGGCGCCCATCAGGTCGCCGCACTCGCCGACCACGTGCTCGACAACTCCGGCAGCATCGCCGCCCTTCGCGCCCGGCTCCGGCGCATCACCGCCCCGCCCGCCGCCACAGCGTTGCGCGTGGCCACCCCATACGGGCTGGGCCTGCCGGCCGCCATCGCCTCGGCAACGGCCGACTTCACCGACGCGGTACGGGCATACGGGCCCGGCGTACGGCTCGTTGCCCTGACCGGCAGCCCCGGCGAGGGCACATGGATCGGTGGCTGGTCCGACCTGGATCTGCTCGTCATCGCCGAACACGAGGTCACCGGCCGGGTCCACGAGGCCCTGGAGCAATACCGGACGGCTCTGAACGGTGCGGCTTCCCTCGGCCCCACCCTCGTCACTCCCGGCGAACTGACCGCCCGACGTCTCACCCCGCGCCTGGCCTTCGCCCTTCACCAGCTCCAGCAGGGCCGCCCTGTCCTGCACACCGCCCCCGGCATCGAACTGCCGACGATCAGCCGCGACGAGCTCGCACTCGCCGCCGTCCGTGAACTCCCCCAGGTCATCCTCACCATGCGCCGCCTGCGCGCCGAGGCGGGACCGGCCACCCTGCGCCAGCTCTACAAGCACCTCGTACTGGCCTGCCGTCTCCTCCTCCGCGAGCACGACCAGTGGGAGCCCGGCCCGGATCTGATCCTTGCCGCGGCCTCCCGCATGCCGGGCCTGACCGCCCTCTCCGTACCCTCCCTGGCCGAGACCTCCAGCGCCTGGCGCGACGGTGACACCGAGCCCGTCCTCAAGCCCGTCACCGCGGCCGTCGACCAGCTCCTCGCCTGGTACGCCGCCCAGCTCGCCGCCTGAACAGCCCCTCCCCCCTTCCTCCTTCTCCACCCGACAGGAGCTTCGCCATGCCCGAAACCCTTGCTGTCCCGTCCTTCTCCGCCCGGATCGTCGAACGCCTCAGCGTCGGAGCCACGAGCCGCCGCGAACGCGTCATCCATTCCCTGGACGGCCTGGAGGCCCCTGTCCACCCCGACACCCTGGCCACCACGGGGGCACACCTGTGGCGTCTGCTCCAGGATCAGGTGCCGGACGGACTCGGCTCCGTCGACTTCCTCCTCGGCCTGGACGCCGGCGGCATCCTGCCGACCGTCTCCCTCGCGGGGGCCGCCCACCTGCCGTACAAGATCGCCTGGAAGCTGCACCTGCCTCTCGACGGCGCGGTCCGCTTCAGCGAACCCCACGCGATGCGGACCGACGTCTTCGCGTACGGCATCGCCACCGGCCAGCGCATCGTCATCGTGGACGACGAGACCACCACCGGCCGGACCCTGGCCGACCTCACCCGCCGCCTCCGCGAGGCCGGCGCCGTCCCGCTGGCGGCGGCCTGCCTGGTGGAGGACACCACACGCGGAGCCCGCGATCTACTCGCCAGCCTCGGTCTGCCGCTCGTCTCGCTCACCACGATCGAGGGCCCGGCGTGACCGCGGTCGCGCTGGCAGCGATCCGGTTCCACCATGGCTCGCAGATCATTCCCGCTGGGGCTGTCCACACCACCCCGCTCGGGTACGACCGGGACGACGTCCCCGTCGGCGCACCGCTCCCGCTTCCCGCTTCCGCCGAGCTCGTCCGCCGCCTGAGCGGCTGCGGCGAGATCGATGTGGCCTTCGAGGGCACGCTCGGCGACACCCTCCTCGCCCTTACCGGAGTCCGCGCGGTCCTCGACTGGCTGCGGCTGCGCTCGGTTCGCGTGGTCGTTCGGGCGGTGGGCCCGTACGCGGGGCTCATCGCCCGCACCGGTCTGCTCACCCGTCCCCAGGCCACCACGCCCAACGGCTGGCGCGCCGTGATCGGCGACCGGTCCGGGGTCGAGGCCCACGGCTCGGAAGCGGCAGCGAACCTGGTGCTCGACCCGGCCGCTCCGCCCTGCTGGTCGAGCGACGGCCGCGCCCACCCCGACCTGCCCGCCCGCCACTACCTGGCGCTGGAGCGCCGTCTCGGCATCCGCCTCCCCGTCACGGCGCCCTTCGCTCCCGCTCTCGCAACCAGGCCGAACGAACTCGTGGCGGAGCTGCGCTCGATGGGCTGGCTGAACGACCTGACCCTCGCCGCCATCACCGCCACCAGCTGGCCGGAGCGCAAGGACTACACCGACCGGCGCTACATCGAGCTCGCCGAACACATCGGCGAGGCCCAGCAGACCCAGGCCCGACTGCTGCTCATCGGCGGCAACCCGGCCGACGGCCTCCGCATCACCGTGGAGGCCCCTCGCCGCCACGCGCAGGTCCTCCGCCTCGACGGGGTGCCGGCCACCGACCTCGCCGACCTCTTCCCCCATTGCCACCTGATCGTCGGCAACGACACCGGGCTCACCCACCTCGCCGCGATGGCTCACGGCAGGGACGGCGGCTGCCCGCCCGTCGTCGGCCTGTACGCGCGCCACAGCCACAGCAAGTGGCGCACCGGCCTGCTGCACCACCACGCCGTGGCCACCGACCTGTCCGACCGCATGCACCAGGGCGACCTCTGCCCCGTCCGCGACGCCATCACTCCGGACACGGACCTCCACATGGACGCCTTCCCGCCCGCCGCACTGGCCCGGGTCTGCCTCGACTTGCTGGCCGGGGTAGGCCAATGACCGCCCGGCCACGCCTGCGGGTCGGCCCGGTACGGCGTTTCACCCGCAACCTGCTGTGCCCCGTCGACTTCCTCGGCCGCCCCCTGCTCCTGAAGTACACCCGCGACCCGGCCGAGGCACGCGCGGAGATCCACGGCCACGCCCGCCTGGCACGGCACTACCGCGTCCCCGCCCTCCACGCCCACCTGCGCGTACCCGGGGGACACCTCCTCGCGTACGAGCGCCTTCCCAGCGGCACCGACCAAGGACTCCTGCTCGACCTCCTCAACGCGGACGAACCGAGCAACGCCCTCCACACCTACCTGGACCAACTCACGACCGCGTACCGCGAGGTCATCCTCGCGACGGCGCAGCCAACCGACCCGTCCCATGTCGTCCGCAAGCTGTACTGGGACCGCGCAGCCCCCGGCGGCAGGCTCGACGCGTACTACGCCGGGGCGGACTTCCTCATCGCCGACGGCCTCATCGACCTCCCGGTATCCCGCCTCGGCACGTACAACCTGAACATCAACGGCCGCCGACACCACCTGGATTGGGCCGCGCCCCTCCGGTGGCTGCGCGCCCACTTCGCCACGCGGGAACCGGTCTGGGCTGCCCTCACCCAGGGCGACCCCACCGACGTCAACCTCGCCCACCCGCTCGCCTGGTTCGACTACGACACCGCTGGGATGAACAGCATCCCGGGCGAGTTCGCCAACTTCCTCTGGTACGCCTCCGCCCTCGGCGGCTGGCTCGTCCCCACGTACAACCCGGCCGCCTTCGCCGACCACCCCGCCACCTTCGCGCACGTGCCGGCCAACAGACCCGAGCTCCGGCGAGCGGACGTGGACGACACCACGGACACCCTCCACATCGACTACACCCCTCGCCACTCGGCGCCCCGCCGAGCCGCCGTGACGGCGTACTGGAACCAGCTCGTGCGGCCGGTCGCGGACCTGCTCTGGCCCGGCTCCGACCTCGCCAACCTGCTCCGCCCCTACCTCGCCCTGCGCATCCTCGGCGTCTACAACCTGGCCGACCTCGCCCCCGAGGAACGGCTCGTCCTCCTCGCCCGGCTCGCCGAGGCCATGAGCCCTGCCTTCGACCCCACCGCTTACTTCTGCCCCCTGGAGTCGCCATGCCCGGCCCCTTGAACGGCCGCACCGCCCTGGTCACCGGAGCCACCGGCGGCATCGGCTCGGCCATCACCCGCCGCCTCGCCGCCGACGGAGCCACCGTCGCTCTCGCCCACCTCGACGACGACCGGGCTGCAGCCGAACTCGCCGCCCACATCGCCGAAAGCGGTGGTATCGCGATCCCTCTGGAGGCCGATCTCCGCGACGCCGAAGCCGTACGCGCCCTCTGCCACCAGGCTCAAGACGCACTCGATCCGATCGACATCCTGGTCAGCAACGCCGGTGCCTACCCCCGCCGACCGTGGACGGAGACGAAGCCGGCCCACTGGGACGACGCCCTGGCCATCAACCTGACCAGCCACTATCTCCTCGCCCACGAGCTGACCACCGCCATGGCCGCCGGCGCCTGGGGCCGGATCATCACCATCGGCTCCGTCCTCGCCACCGCGGGCCGCCACGATCTCACCGGCTACATCAGCGCCAAGGCCGGCCTCGAAGGGCTCACCCGCGCCCTCGCCCGCGAGCTCGGCCCCGCCGGCATCACCGCCAACTGCGTCGCCCCCGGCTCCATCCGCGTACCCGCCGAGGACATGGTCGTCGACGACCCGGACGCCATGACCGCCAGGCAACTCGCCCGCCAGTGCGTCCAACGCCGGGGCCACCCGAACGACGTCGCCGCGACCGTCGCCTTCCTCGCCACCGAAGCGGCCGGCTTCATCACCGGCCAGACCCTGCGCGTCGACGGAGGCTGGATCCTTGGCTGACATCTGGCTCATGCGCCACGGCACCTACGAAGGCCACCGCCCCGGCCACCACGCCCCGCACCAGGCCACCCTCACCCTCGAAGGCCGCGACCAGGTACGCCGCTCCCTACCCCTCCCCGCTGGCATCGCCGCCATCGTCACCAGCCCAATCCCCCGCGCCCGCCAGACCGCCACCCTCGTCGCGCACCTCACGGGCCTGCCCATCGTCGCCACGACCGGCTTCCTCGCGGAATGGCGAGCCCCCAGCATCGTCCTCGGCCGCACCGCCGAGACCTACCCACCGGTCTACCGAGCCTGGCGCGCCCGCCGCCTCGCCCACCCCTCCCTACGCTGCGAGGACGGCGAAAGCCTCACCGACCTCCACACCCGCGCCCGCCACTGCGCCACCTTCCTCCACCACACCGCCCAACGGCACGGGCCGCTCCTGGCGGTGTCCCACACCCTTCTTCTGGGCGTCCTCACGCGCCTGCCGGAGGGGCCCACTGCGTTCGCCGCTACGGCGAGGAACCCCTGGCAGTTCGCCGAACTTCGGCTGCTACGTGCCTACCCACGCATGGGGCCTGGTCTTCAGCGACCTGCCCAATGAAAAACAGGCTTCATGAGGCCAGTCGGCCCTTCTCAGCACCACGATCGCACCCCTGAAGTTAGGGCGCTTCAAGTTGCGGGAGACTTCGAGGCCGCATCTTTAGCCACAGGCTTCTGGCATCCTGCTACCACCATCGCTTCGATTAGCGTGGCCAGCATTTCGCCGCGCTGCTCCTCGCTCAACTCAGCTTCGGCGATGAGCCGTTCTGCAGCGAGGTAGCGGGAGAACTCCAAGGGTTGATCGAAGTAGGCCCTCAAGTGCCCCGCCGCGGCTTCTTGGGAGCGGATGAATGTCCGACTGACGTATCCGGCCAGGGTGGCCGCGACGGCGCCCAAGCCGCCAGCCACCACACTTCCCGCCGTCGTGCCGGCGCGCAGCGCCATGAAGACGAAGGCGACGAGAAGGGAGAAGCCAAGCCCCATGGCTATCTGGGCATTGCGGAACGAGCGCGAAGCCTGGCTGAGGGCAATCTCGTGATACAGGTCGAGACGCCGGTGAGTCACTGCCCAGAGTTCGGAAAGAGGGAGCCTGCCCTTCCTTTCGGCAGTGGGGACGTTTGCTACTCCATTGGCAACCTCCTCCTCCGCCCGATCAGCTGGCTCTGGAGGCAAGGGGGCACCGGAGCCGTCCGTGCCTGGGTAATGGATGCTTACGTCTCCGTGCACTGAGCCCTGCACCACCAGACCATCGGTGACGAGGTGTGGCTGCAGCGCACGTTCGAGCCCCTGTTCCGCGTCGCGTACGCGCTCACGCCCATCCGCGAAGCGGTCCGCATCGGCGGTCATTCTGCGGCGAAAGAACCAAACCATGCCGGTAGCACTGAGCCCGACACCGAGGAGACCAACGATTCCTTGGATGATCTCCGGCAAAGCCTTGTCACCACTCAGGATCCAACCAACGACCCACAGCAGAGCGAAGGACCCCAGGGCGATGCATCCCTCAAGGAGCCATCCGCGCGCTCTAGAAGAAGTGGTCTCACTGCCGTCAGGCTCGGCCACACTGTCCATGAGTGGTGATCGTGCAGCCCTGGGGACTTGCCTGTCCAGCAGACGTGGAGATTCTCCAGAGCCGGGGCATTCATGTCAGCCGCTGCACAACACAAGTGTGGGATCTCCGATGCCCGCCCCATCAAGTGGCTTCCCACCACCCACCGTGTTGCACGCGGCCCGTTGCCTGCATGGCCTCGCCGACTGGATCACTTGCGGCTCTGACCACGCATAACGTCAATAAGGTCCGTGCTCACAAGGCGGACTCCATACAGCACGCCGACCGTCACTACGGTGACGACGCCGGTAAGTGGCCCGCTCGCCGAGTCCGGCACCCCCAACAGGTTCGCTCCCAACGCCGTACCCACCACCACACCGCCTAGGACTACCAGGCGTACCCACTCTCGGTTCACCGCCGGGGTGACTCCGCTCAAGTCCTCGGGATCCAACAGGGCCAGCAGGCGGCCCTCGCCATACCGTTGGGCGACCTTCAGCAGCATGCGTGCCATATCCTCAAAAACCTGCCCTGTGTCCGCCTCCGTGTCCTGCCTAGCCTCCACCGCCCGCAAAGCTCCGACCACCAGTGCGGCGTGTTCCTTCAACTCGCGCCGACGCGTGCGCCGTATACGGCTGTGCCGAGTCCGCCACGCCGACCAAACCGCCCGCTCAGCAGCAGCCAGGCTCACCCGCGGGGCCAACAGAGGACCGCCTGTATCCCACTGCTTGTAGGCTCGCCCGACGCTCCCGCAGGCGGCTAGGAGCACCACCACCGGCCGCCACTGGGCCGTCTCTCCGCCACGTATGCGGAAAGTCTCCCCCGATCGCCCCCCTGGGATCAGCTGCGGCCAGTTCGCTTGCCGATTCCGCCCCTGCGGGTTGTCCATCCGGGCAAAGACAGTCGCGGCCGTCCGCAAGGCAAGCAGGAACACGACCAGCAACGCCATCGCAGCTGCCGTCGTAGCCGTGGCCACGGGATCAGCCCAAGGCTGCGTGATCGCAGATACCCCCGCTCCCACTCTGCGCACCATCCACCCGGCCCCGTCCCGGATCCAGTGCTCCAGGGCTGCATACGGAGCGGCCCCTTCATCGACCAGGTGGTTTCCCGTCAGGTGGCGCGGCCGCTCCGAACTCTGGGGCATGCTCCAGATACGCCAGGCTATTTTCACGATCGTGCGGGCCTTGAGCAGCGCGCCCGCCAGAAACACCAGCGCAAAGGCATGCGAAACGGCTGCCCATGGGGCGACGGCGCACCACCGCCTCACCGACGTATCAACGTAGCGCCACTCATGCCACGGCACGCCCGGAAAGGTCGGTGGAAGATTCCGGCACGCATTCGCCAACCTCCGATACGCCCGCCGATCGGTCCACGCTACATAGCGGTTGACTACGGGATCCACCACGTTGCGACGCACCCAGCACGACGGTCGGGACTGAGGGTGCGTCCAGAGCCACCAAACGCTGACAGGGCCGCCTAACAGGATCGGGGTGGATAGCAACGCGAGTAGGCGTCTTAGGAGTTCGTCCACCGAAGCAGTCTCACCGAAGCCGCTTGGCCCAGCGGGGACTTGGCGCAATCGGTGAGGTGTCGTCCACCCACCACTCCGCACGAACAGGCTCTGACACGAATCGCCCCGGACAGGCTGTCCGGATCCCGCACACTCCGAGACCGCGGGACTCGCCGTCGATGGCCTGACTCGCGCTACCAGAAAGCCACAGGCCAGATGCCCCGCCGCCCTTACCATCCCTATCAGCCTGCCTGCGGGTTTCTGACGCCCTCCAGCACCTGTGAATATCCGCCCCGTCCGGAGGGAAGCTACGGCCGGCTACCGCTTACTGAGAGGTGCCACGCATGCACGACGACCCGGAAGTCCTCAAACACGAGGAGAGCATCGTCTGGACGGAGGGCGTTGAAGGATTCGACTATGTCCGAGAAACCTTGGTGCGCGACGCCGCGACTCGGCGTCGCGCCGTACCTTGGCCGGGCCCCGGCCGCCGTGTCGGATACTCCGTACTCAGGGCCAATGCTCCGAGCGGCGACGGACCTGGGATGTTCACACGGCGCGTCTTCTGGGTCAAGGAGTACGACCGCTCTGAATACGGCAAACAGAAGGGCCCCTACCGGACCGGAACCCCTTCCGAGGGGGTCGACCCCAGAACCGTGAAGCCAGGAACCTGGGGCGAGCAGACTGATCGAGCTTGGGGAGCTCCGCTTCCCTCCCAGTCAGCGGTCGGCGATGAGCAGCGTGACACAGTCGAAGCCGACGGGCGGAAGGACCATCCTCAAACAAATTGTCCAACGCCTCGGCGAAATGAGGGCGGCTCAGATCTGGAGAGCAGCAGCAAACAAGCGTTCGCCGATCGGCTCAACCTTCACGAGGCGAGTCTGTCCGACGTACTCGGCACCGCCGCTGGCGAAGCGTTCTCTGACTGGCTGCAATCACACTCCGAGGAGCTGAAGCACGCGATCGGCGAGGCCGTGGCCCAGCGGATCCTCTCACCCGGGCTCCGCCGGCCAGACGAAGCACCCAGTTAGCGCGAGCAGGACCGTCACAGGTAGCAAGCCCTCCGCCCATCCGGGAGGAGGGCTTGCGGCCTCTCGGCGTCAGGACGTTAGCCAGCCCAAGACCTCGGCCCAGTAGACCTGCCGAGCCCAGTGCACCAATGCCAGGGCGGCGGAACCACTGAGAGCACGGATCAGCATGCCCGTTACCGGCAGTGCGCTCAGCCGCCAGCCACGCCGTGGCTGGGGCACCGGTACGGCCGTCGCACCGGCCCGCTCTTCCAGTACGACGATCGCTGTCACCCCCTCAGCCGCTCCGCCTATCTGGGCCAGCACCACCCTGCCACTTTTGTTCATGGTCGCCCTCCACCTCATCTGGTCGTCGTTGGAACGAGGTTGGTAGCCGCTGGCCCCTGCCAGTGGTGATCGCGGACCGATCGCGAACGCACCCTGAACAGGGCGAGAGGAGGTTTCCTGGTGATCGACGAGATCGAGGCTGGGATCCTGAGAGGATGCAGGTGTGAACGAGGTGGCTGCGGACTGGCAGGAGGCCGTCCGACGATTCGGCGGCCTGCTCGGCCAACTACGCGTAGAAGCCGGACTGACCGTGCGCGAGCTCGCCGCGGCCATCGGGGTCGCCCCCGCCACCGTCTCGAAGACCGAGAACGGAGGCCACGCCAGACCACAGGACTTCTACGTCGTCAGTCAGTGGGTCACTGCCTGCGCGCATCGTGTGGATGGGCACGGCGGGTCGTTCTCAATCCCCGTGGCGCTCGACTGGTGGCGCGAAAAGCACGGCCAACTAGAGCGTGTGCACGAGGCATTGGGACTGCGGCCCCGGCGTTCCGAGTCAGCCGGTCTCACCGCACCGGCCACGGTCCCAGGCCACCAGTACGAACCCCACCCGGTCCCCTTCGAGGTGCTGCATCAGAAGGCAGTGGATCATCTGGCCGACCGTTCGCCTCACGTGCGCATGGCCGCTCTGCGCACGATGGGAGACCTGGGGGACAAGTACCACGAGAAGCAGCAGCGCATCGTCGACGAGCTGTGCGACTACCTCCGCATCCCGCCGGACGCCAGTGACACTGGCGAGGGCCAGGTCAGGCGCACGGCCCAGATGGTGCTGGCTGCCCGGCTGCGGCCCGAACGCCGTGACGGCGCGACGGCGCGACGGCGCGACGGCCAGGAACTCTACCTTCTGGCCAGACATGGACGTCGACCTCAAGCAGGCATTTCTCTGCGACGTGTACTTCGACGGCTGCGAGTTCCGCCGCGCCGACTTCGACGAAGCACAGTTCGAGGGGGAGGCCCATTTCGACGGTGCGCGTTTCGTGGGGGAAGCCAGATTCATCGGAGCCGTGTTCCTGGGATACGAGGTCTCGTTCTGGAGTGCGCGCTTCGAGGCAGTCAGCTGGTTCCGCTGGGTGGCCTTCCACGGCTACACCAACTTCCAGGACACCTACTTCGGCTTCAACGCTGAGTTCTCACGATCGCAGTTCAGCGAGAACGCCTTCTTCGACCACATGGCGGTACGGAACCACGCCTGGTTCACCCATGCCGTGTTCCACGGCTCCGTCACCTTCCAGCATGCCCGGGCCGAGGGCGCGACGTTCTGGCTCGACTCCTTCCGAGCGGGTGCCGACTTCCGGTGGGCACAGTTCGCCTCGCCGCCGAAGGTCGGTAAGTGCGAGGCAGTCGGCCAAGCCGAGCGGCACTGGCCCGACAACTGGGTGGAGCTGACAGCGAAGGACGCCTGTGGATTCGTCGACTCGTGGCCGGCGGACCGGGCCGCGGTCGTTGAGGAGGCGCATGCTGCGGAGATCCGGGCTCAGTGGGAATCCCGGTCCTGACCGGTCCATCGCCAGCATCGCCGCAGCCCTGATCTGCTACCGCAGACTCTCCAAACGAGATGACTTCTTATGAACCCAGCCCACGCGTCACCGCGCCGTTCCATCCTCCGGCGCACCGTGGAGGGTGCGGTGGTACGCGAGTGCCTCCCTGTCGATCCGGTGTTCCGGTATCTCGCGGAGCACTCCGAGCACCGTGCTGTCCGCCCTGCTCACGACCGTGAGGTCGTCGTTGATGACCAACATTCCTGTGTCCATGAGCACATGACAGTTCGGGCACAGGCACAGGAGGTTGCCGATCGCGTCTGCACCCCCGTGAGGTCTCCCCAGCGAGCGGATGTGCGCAGCTTCGGCGTATGCGCGGCCAGCCCGTAGCTGAAGGCGGACTCCACAGACCTGGCACGTGAAGTCGTGGATCTGTTTGACGAGGTTGGCAATGGCCGTACTGCGGACGACACGCTGGATAGAGAGGGGCGATCGCGTGCCGCCGACCACCCCCGCCCTCTCGACATCGTCGATCTGTGAAAGGTTCGCTATACCCTGCTCGGCAGACACCCGCCGGACGAGGCAGAATCGCCACACGCGCCGGGCGCCCAACCCCTGCTCGGACCAATAGTCCTCAACCGTGTAGAGCCCATCGTAGCGATAGGCCCGGGCGCCGGAGGTGCCCGTGGTCCGACGTACCACACGGACGGGGGCGCGAGTGGACGCACTCGTCGCCAGCGCGGCATTGCCACGGGTAAGTTGCTGATCGCCCGCACCCCCCTCGCCGGTATAGACGATGACGTCACCATGGTCCTCGTCACCGGCGTGCTCGTCGTCGAGGACGACCGACTCAGCACCAAGCCTCTCGCTGCCCGCAATACTGGCCATCAACTGCCGGTGGACACCAGCCCGGACTAGCGCTCCGCGATCGTCGAACCGACGCCCCGGCAGGATTCCCGGCACCGGACCGAACCCGGCGAAAGAAGGCGGCGCGTCTGCGGCCGGACCCGACTGTCCACCTGGCAGGGCCGTCGCCAACTCCCGAACCCTGGCCCGTTCCTCCTTGCGCGCCGCGCGCGCCCGGAAGAGGGCTTCCCGGAGTCTCTCCGTACGTGGGATCCCGCGTACGGCCGGCCCATCCGCCTCTTTGTTGGCTCCGGCTACAGAGGCCAGTCCGATGAGGATCTGGTCGAGCCGTTCCGGCGTCGGGAAGGTCCGCCCGTCGAGGTAGGAGTCCAGGGTGCGGGCGCTCACCTCGCAATGGCGCGCCACCGCTTCGGTGGCCGGGCTGCCGCACTCATCCCAGAGCGCACGCAACTCCTCAGCGAAGTCGGCCTCTTCCGGTGTACGGCGTGGAGCGGCAACGCCCATCAGGCGCGATTCCTCCGCAATGGCCTCCTCGGCCGCGCGTCGGCGCTCGCGCCACCAGCCTCGCTCCGCCGCAGTGCCACCTACCCATGCGTCGACGATCAGATCCAGCGTCTGCACGCTCGGCAGGCGGGTACCGCTCAGTGCCGCGTAGACCGCCGTCCTCGACGCGCCGCGCGTGACCACCGCGTCGACCGTTCCGCCCGCCCTTTCCCGGAGTTCACGCAGGGCTCGCGCGAAAGCAGCCAGGGGCCCATCACCCTTCACAGGGAGAGCCCTGGCCACATTTCCACCGTGATATGCATCACTCAACCCTGCCTTTCGCGAGTGATGTGGATCACAGTCGCATCACCCTTACTGCACCTGACCTGCGGTAACTCCAATGTACCTCAGTCCCGCGATATTTTCTGCGGATGTGTAGGTGGCGGAAGATCTGCAATCGTTGCGCCAACGGCTGAGCCGGGCTGCTCCGCAACGAGCGACGGCTCCCTGCGCCAACAGGAAGCCGTCTTTGCTCGTAGTCCCCATCTATAGGTACGGAGAACCACATGTCTGAGGGTACGGGGAATACTCGGCCTAGCGAAGCGGGCCAGGTCATGGGCGGAGCCTTCGGTGCGGAGCCGCTGCGGCGCTCCGCCCGCTGGCTGGCTCCCGCCGGTCTGGCGATGACGAGCACCGGGGCCCTCGCCGCCGCGCTCCAGGGCAGCATGACCGTTGCCGCGATGTCGTCGGCCCCGAGCCTGATCTTGGGCTCGTTCTTCTTCTTCGGGGTGGTCTGCCCGGCGGTCTGGTCTCGAAAGCCTCAGCGCCAGAAGGCTGCCCTCGACGTGATGACCTCCCTCCTCGGGCTGGCTCCGCAACGGAGCGCGACCCAACGCCGAGGTTCGGCCGGTTAATCCGCAGGGCCTCGTCATGGGCGTGGGGAGGGGCAAGATCGGGGGTTCGGCGCGTGGGCAAGAGGCGATCCTCCATCTCCGATGGCACCGTCTGCCCTGTAAGCTACGGGCCTCTCCAAGCCTGGCACACGCGTCACCGGCCTCGCCCAGACCGCCCCCGGCTCCCGCCTGGTCCAGTGGGTTATCAACGGCAGACCTAGAACGTCGGGGGCGACGCCTGCATCAACCTCCCCGCCACCACGACAGTCAAGGCCATCCTTATCCGCGCCCCCCACACGGCCCAAGGGGCCTGCAGAACCCAAGTCGGGCTGGCCGGTCTCCGACTTTCACTCGAAGCGCCTGTCCAGCGAATAGCTGGGAACAGGGCCCCACTCCGCCATCTGCTGCTACAAGCGCCTCGTCCGCCTCACCACACAGGACACGGTCTTAAGCATCCATGCAGAACGCATTCAGCACACATACCGCCGGGAACCCCCGCGAAAACATGAGTATTACGGAGTGGAGTCTTCCCAGGCCACGCACCCTGCAGCCGACGTTCGTGCAGTTCACAGCCCCGCCCACGGAAAACTCCTAAAGCGGGTGTCGCAGGTTCGAATCCTGCCGGGGGCACAGCGAAGAGGCCACCTAGGAACATCCCTAGGTGGCCTCTGATATCCAGGTCCGAAATCAACGCGGACGGTCACTGACAGCCGAGACGCCTCCTCAGCGACCCGGCCACCGCGGGCCTACGCGGCATGCGTACGCGTCGCAGTGCACCGAAGCCGACAAGTCGCAGTTCGACGGCGCCCGGCTTGACTGTCATGACGTATATGGAGCGCACGCCCCACATGCCGTAATCGTTCGACCGAGGAAGCCACATCGGCCGGCTCCCTGCCCGGGACGAGCCGGACTCACAGCCGTAAGGCCGTCGAGGCGCAACCCCTCCCCCAAGAGGGATAATTACAGTTCGTGCATTTTTCACTACGCCGAGTATTTCACTTTGCGCATTTCGCGCTGCCTAGGTGAAAGCTGATGCATGTTCAATTGACACCCGGCAAGATACGCTTATGACGTATTCAGACTCTCAACTGCTGTGGATCCGTGCTGACAACGGAGCCGACGAACTGCGGTCGCTGCTAGGTTGGTTGCAGTGGGACGATACATTGCGTGGGCGGGTCCGACTGGAACACACCCCCGTTGGCTCGAACGAGATGGGTGGGCTCGTCGATGCGCTCACAGTGGCCCTCGGCGCCGGAGGCATCGGGGTAGCGTTGGCTAGCTCGCTGACCTCATGGATCTCGCAGCGTCGCTCGGATGTCAAGTTCACAGTAACTGCACGCAATGGGCGGAGTGTCGAAGTCGACGCCAAGCGGGTCGATGCCCAAGCGCTAGCGAGAGACATAGAGCGCATATTGCGCGCGGAGGGAGGATCGTGACTCGCTTCCCTGACCCGGCCCAATCGCGAGCAGTACTGATCGGCTCCAGCAAGTTCTCTGAGGCGGATGGATTGCCATCCATACCAGCTGTTTCAGCCAACCTCGAGGGCCTTAAAGCAGCGCTCACCAGTTCAACAACCGGCTCCCTAAACTCCGAGCGCTGCACGCTTCTCAGCGACCCCCTAACGACGTCAGATATAGGTCAGGCTCTCGCGCAAAGCGCGGAAGCTACGGACGTGCTATTCGTGTACTACAGCGGGCACGGGCTCGTCGATGAACGCGGCAGACTCTACCTGGCATTGTCCTCTACGAAGCCCGATCAGTTGCGGTGGACGGCGCTCCCATTCGACGCCCTCCGGGAGGAGCTCGCAGCTAGCCCCGCATCCATTCGCATACTCGTCTTGGACTGTTGTTTCTCAGGTCGCGCGGTCGAGGCGATGTCAGATAGCCACGGAGCGATCACCGGGCAAATCGACATCGCCGGCACCTACACAATGACCTCGACGACAGCGAATGCCACCTCCTACGCGCCGGCGGGCGCAAAATACACAGCCTTCACCGATGCCCTACTAGGGGCACTAAAGGATCAAGAGTCACTCACATTGGATGAGGTCTTCCGAGAGGTGGAACTTCGCCTCATCTCGCGTGGACTTCCTCGACCTCAGCGCCGCGCAATCAATGCCGCAGGAAACCTGATACTTACCAAGAGCCTGCGAACCGTCGCACGTCGGTCCATTGGTGAAGTGTCTAAGGTGCAGCCCGGACACCGATTCAGCACTCGTCGCCAAGCGCACGACGCGGGAGTGCATCGCCCTCTTCAGGCTGGAATTTGCGGAACCAGGAAGACCGGCGCAGAGTCCATAGTAATCTCCGGCGGCTACAAAGATGACGAAGACCACGGCGACGTCATCATCTATACCGGCCATGGAGGGCAAGACCAAGCAGGCAACCAGGTCAGCGATCAATCCCTGGATGACTCCGGTAACGCAGCTTTGGTGACCAGTTGCCTCGAAGGGCTCCCTGTCCGGGTTATCCGTGGTTGGCAAAGCACATCAGTTTATGCTCCCAGTAAGGGATACCGGTACGACGGCCTCTACCGTGTGACCAGCTACGGCAGCAAGTCCAGTCTCGATGGCTTCCTGATATGGCAGTTTCGGCTAGAAGCCTGCGAGGGCACTCCGCTACCGAAGACGCAACAGCAGGACAGCCTTGGCGATTTGACGGAGCACGCAGTTAAACGCACGAACGCGCGGCAAAAATCGGATGGAAATGACAAGTTCGAACGAGTGATCACCACTGTGCAACGAATCGTTCGGAGCAACTCCATGCATCGCCAAGTCAAGGAATGGCACGATAATCGGTGCCAGATCTGCAGTGTGCGTATCGAAGTTCCTGGCGGCAGCTACAGCGAAGGCGCACACATTCAGGCTTTAGAAAGTCCGCACAACGGTCCGGACGCAGCTGGCAATGTGCTTTGCCTCTGCCCAAACTGTCACGTGATGCTGGATTCCGGTGCCATCGTCCTTAACGACGACCTCAGCGTCATCCGGGCCGGCCAGGAGGTAGGCATCCTGAATACTCACCCTCAGCACATCATCGACCTGGAGTGTGTGAAGCAGCATCGCAACCGCTGGAGAGAGTGACACAGCAAGGCTGGCATCCACACCCGGCATCAACAAGGCGGGACGCCGGCGCATCCCGACGGAATCCTGCACACGGGCCGATGTCAGGTGGACGAAGCCGCGTTCCAGGTGGTCCAGGTGGTTCACCCATAGCGCTCCATGCAGTTCACGACAGGTCCCGGCCGGCGGCGGCCACGGACGGCTGTGTGTCCTGAGGTGACGCCGAAGGTGGCGACCGCGATGGCGAGTTCGAAGTTGTTGCCGGCTGCGGTGAAGGCGAGCGTGGCGGTGCGGTCGTAGGCCATGCCCAGGCCCCTGCCGAGGAGGACGAGGGCGTTGAGAGCGATGTGCCAGACAGGGACGTTGAGGCCCTGGCCGTTTCCGAGGTGGCGGGCGCGCGGCAGCAGGTCCGGGTAGAACCGGCCGAGCAGGCCGAAGGCGATGGCCTGGACGACGGAGTTGAGGGCGACGAGGACGGCGGTGGCCTCGCGGTCGCCGCAGGCCAGGTCGTTCCCGATGATGACCATGGCGATGCAGCGGGCCAGGCCGACGATGATCAGGCCGGTGTGGTACTCAGGCAGGTCGGGCAGGAAGATCCGGGCGGGTACGAACATCACCGCCGGGCCGACGATCCAGTTGATGACCAGCGAGGACACCATCAGTTTCCGGTCGCCGGTGACGGTGTCGAGCCGGTCGTAGCGGACCTTCGCGAGGACCGGGTAGATCATGATCGGCAGGCCGACAGCGATCGGCAGCGAAATGCCGCCGATTTCGATCTTCGCCAGGGCGTCGTTCAGGCCGGGGATCAGCCGCCCCAGGCCGAGTCCTACGCCCATGGCGATGAGGATCCAGACGGCCAGGAAGCGGTCCAGGGTGGAGAGTTCGATGACGGCCCCGGCCTCGGGTTCCGCGGTCGCGGCCGCATCGGCGGGCGTCACGGGCAAGCCCTCTTCCTGTCGGCTGCGCCGGTGGCGCGGGCGGCGGCGGCCAGGTCCGCGAAGGCGCCGGCCACCGTCTCGATGACGTCGGGCCGCAGCCGGTAGTACGGGAAGCGGCCGCACGGCTCGGTCTCCACGAGCCCAGCCTCGCGCAGCATGCGCAGGTGGTTGGAGAGGCTGGCCTGCCGGGCCCGGTCTCCTCGACCAGGTGCGTCGTGCAGAGGGGTTCGTGGGCGAGCAGGGTCACGGTCCGGAGCCTGAGCGGATCCGCGAGCACCCGGATCAGGTCAGTTTCTGCTGATGTCAGCATGTGCTGGTGATCTCACGGCGGTGGTATTTGGCATCGCTGAGTGCTGGTGTGAGCTGAGTGCTGATGCGATGTGTGCCGGTTCCCCACCCGGCCCCGCCGGATCCGTGCCTGATTCCGTATCGGAGAGGTCCGGTTGGCGGGATCGGCTCCGGCGAGCGCTGGGCGTGGGCCCGTCCCCGCGTTCCCGGAAAGCGGCGCCGCCCTCAGCCCCCGAGGCCCGCGTCCCGGGCCAGGAGGGCTGCCTGGACGCGGTTCTCGCAGTTGAGTTTGGCGAGGATGCGGCTGACGTACGTTTTGACCGTGGCCTCGCTCATGTGGATCCGGCGGCCCGCGTCCGCGTTGGAGAGGCCCTCGCCGAGGAGTTCCAGGACGGCCAACTCCCGTTCGGTCAGGGCGTCGAGACGGCGGCGGGCCTGTTCGGTGCGGTGGGCGGGGGTGCCGGCGGCCAGGGAGTCGACGACGTGCCGGGTGGCTGCGGGTGACAGGTAGGCGTCGCCTGCCGCGGCGGCGCGTACGGCGCCGATGAGTTCCGCCGGGGCCGAGTCCTTCAGCAGGAAGCCCGCGCTGCCCGCCGAGAGGCCCCGCAGGACGTTCTCCTGCAGGCCGAACGTCGTGAGGATCAGGACGCGTGCTCCGGGGACGGCCCTGCGGAGTTCGGTCAGCGCCGTCAGGCCGTCCATGACCGGCATCTGGATGTCGAGCAGCACGACGTCCGCCCGGTGGGTCCTGGCCAGTTCGACGGCTTCGCGGCCGTCCGCCGCCTCGGCGACGACGTCGATGTCGTCGGCGGAGTTGAGGATCAGCCTGATGCCGGCTCGGATGAGCGGCTCGTCATCCGTGATGAGAACCCTGATCACGACTCTCCTGCGGGCCTTCGAGCGGTCATGGGGGCGGGTGCCCCGCCATCATCCACGCCCGGGCCGCTCGCCCGGGTGGCAGGGCGGGCGGCCCTCACGGCGCGGTCTCGAAGGTCTTCTTCTCGATCAGCGTGCCGTTCTTGAAGCAGAAGCGGAAGACGACGTTGCCGGCCGGCTTGTCCAGGCTCTCCGGGGCCAGGAGGCTGAGGCAGGTGGAGCCGGACGGCTTGGGCGGCGCTCCCTTGTCCAGGTTCTCGGTCAGGAACGTCCTGCCGTCGGGCAACTGCTTGCGCACCGCCGCCTCGGACTGTCCGACCGTCACCGCGTCGTACTGCTTCCGTTCGATCATGCCGCTGTCCATGCCGCGGAACAACGCCACCGCGACGGCGATGACGACGGCCACGGCGATCAGCCCCAACGTGCCGCAGCCCACGGCCAGGCCCTTGCGCCGCCTGCTCCGGCTCACCGCCTTCAGCAGTTCCGCCGGCAAACCGTTCCGGATGGCGGCGGAACCGCCGTCACCAGGAGAGCCGGCCGGGAACTGCCGCCGGAGGCCGTCCTGTGGTGCGACGAACGGTGCCGGTGCGGGCGCGGCCCCTTCCGTCGCGGTGCGCGGCAGCACGCCGGCCAGCCGGAAGCCGCCGTCGTCGGTGGGGCCCGCGTGCACGATGCCGCCGGCCAGCCGGGCCCGCTCGCCGAGTCCTGCCAGGCCCTGTCCGCCGCTCACCACACCCCGGTCGGGATGCACGGGCGCGGGCACCGGGCCGTTGGCGACCTCCACGGTGAGCGCGTCCGTGTCGTAGCGCAAGGTGAGGGTGATCGGTGCGCCCGGCGCGTGTTTATGGGCGTTGGTCAGGCCCTCCTGGGCGATGCGGTACGCCGCGTGGCCTGCGGCCTGCGTGAGCGGCCACGGTGCTCCGGTGCGCCGCAGTTCCACGGCCGTCCCGGTGCTCCGCGATGTCGCCACCAGGCCCTCGATGCCGTCCGCTCCCCCCGATGCGGCCCTGATGTCCTCCGCGGCGTCGGGCATCTCCGTGCCGTCCCGCAGCAGCCCCACGACCTCGCGCAACTCCCGCATCGCGGTCACCGACGCCTCGCGCAGTACGCCGACGGTCTCCCGCTGTCGGCCGGTCAGCCCGGGGCCGACCTCCAGGGCGCCGGTGTGCACCGAGATGAGGGCGAGCTGGTGGCCGAGGCTGTCGTGCATGTCCTGCGCGATGCGCTGGCGCTCCCGCATGCGGGCCTGGCCGACGACCATCTCGCGCTCGCGCAGCAGTTGGGCGTGGTACTCGTGCAGCATGTCCGCGAGGGTGCGGCTCTGCGTCCAGTAGCGGCCGACGAGTCCGGGGACGACCATCACGGCCAGCAGCAGCAGGGCGCCGAAGACCAGGGACGAAAGGGAGAAGTGCCAGAGGAGGGGCGGGCTGAGGAGGGCGAGAAGGTAGGCGAGGGTGAACGTGCCGGCCGCCCGGCCTGGCGCCATGACCCGCCGGCCCGCCGACCAGGAGGCGACGAGGACGAGCGGGAGGAAGCCGGCCCAGCCGGACACCCCGACGCTCGCCGCCAGCAGCACGGTCGCCGGCAGGGCCCGGCGCAGCGGCGACAGCAGTGCCGCGGCCAGCGCGACGGCGACGATCCGCCAGGGGTTCCCGCCGTCCAGGGCCTCGCTGCCCGCGCCCAGCAGCCCCAGCAGCACGCTGAGCAGCGCCTCGCCTGCGATCCGCCCGGCGGGCCACATCCCGGGGGCGAAGAGGCCCCCGATGGCTCCGGCCAGCCGCTGCGCCGCCCGGGAGAGCGGTGTTCCTGCCGGTGTACGGGGAGCCGGCGCGGCGGGGTCGTCGGTGCGTTTGCGGAGTCTCACGCCGCCACGGTAGATGTCGCCCTCATCCTGTGGCAGTAGCCGTTGGTCGCTGTCCGCTGCGACGAAAGTCTCGTGGCGGGAGGGGCTGGGGCCGGGCGGAGCCTGCGGGGCGGGGCGGCGCGGCGGGGAGCCGGCGGAGTTATCCACAGGGTCGACGCGGGTGGTCGGATTGCTCGTACGCTTTCAGGCATGGGTGAGGCGGACGTGGATGTGGACGTGGACGTGGACGTGAAGATGACCGTGGGCGGGGAGGCGGAAGGCGGGACGGAGGCCGGCGAGGCGGTGCAGGTGCTGCGCCGCGTCTTCGGGTACGACGCGTTCCGCGGGAGCCAGCAGGAGATCATCGAGCATGTCGTCGGGGGTGGGGACGCCGTCGTCCTGATGCCGACCGGTGGCGGCAAGTCGCTGTGCTACCAGATTCCGTCGCTGGTGCGGCCCGGGGTCGGGGTGGTGGTCTCGCCGCTGATCGCGTTGATGCAGGACCAGGTCGACGCGCTGCGGGCGCTCGGGGTGCGGGCCGGGTTCCTCAATTCGACGCAGGACTTCGAGGAGCGGCGGCTGGTGGAGGCCGAGTTCCTCTCCGGGGAGCTGGATCTGCTGTATCTCGCCCCGGAGCGGCTGCGGGTCGAGCAGACGCTGAATCTGCTCGACCGCGGCAAGATCTCGCTGTTCGCGATCGACGAGGCGCACTGTGTCGCCCAGTGGGGCCACGACTTCCGGCCCGACTATCTGGCCCTGTCGATGCTGCACGAGCGCTGGCCCGAGGTGCCGCGCATCGCGCTGACCGCCACCGCCACGGAGGCGACGCACGCCGAGATCACCTCGCGGCTGAAGATGGAGGACGCCCGGCATTTCGTGGCGAGCTTCGACCGGCCCAACATCCAGTACCGGATCGCGTCGAAGAACGAGCCGAAGCGGCAGCTGCTGGAACTGCTGCGGACCGAGCACGCCCAGGACGCCGGCATCGTCTACTGCCTCTCGCGCGCCTCTGTGGAGAAGACCGCCCAGTTCCTGGTGCAGAACGGCATCGCTGCCGTGCCCTACCACGCGGGCCTCGACTCCCGGGTGCGCGCCGAGCACCAGTCGCGCTTCCTGCGGGAGGACGGGCTGGTCGTGGTCGCCACCATCGCGTTCGGGATGGGCATCGACAAACCGGATGTGCGGTTCGTCGCGCATCTGGACCTGCCGAAGTCCGTGGAGGGCTACTACCAGGAGACCGGCCGCGCCGGACGTGACGGCCAGCCGTCGACGGCGTGGCTGGCGTACGGGCTGCAGGATGTCGTGCAGCAGCGGAAGATGATCGACGGTTCGGAGGGCGACGACGCACACCGGCGGAGGCTGTCGGCGCACCTCGACGCGATGCTCGCGCTCTGCGAGACGGTGCAGTGCCGACGGGTGCGGCTGCTGGCGTACTTCGGCCAGGAGAGCACCCCGTGCGGCAACTGCGACACGTGCCTGGCGCCGCCGCAGACCTGGGACGGCACGGTCCCCGCGCAGAAGCTGCTGTCGACGATCGTGCGGCTCAAGCGTGAGCGGGGGCAGAAGTTCGGGGCCGGCCAGATCATCGACATTCTGCTCGGCCGCAAGACCGCGAAGGTCATCCAGTTCGACCACGACGGCCTGAGCGTCTTCGGGATCGGCGAAGACCTCCGGGACACCGAATGGCGGGGCGTGGTACGGCAGTTGCTGGCACAGGGACTGCTCGCCGTGGAGGGTGACTACGGCACGCTGGTGCTGACCGAGGCGAGCGGAGAGGTGCTGCGCGGCGGGCGCGAGGTGGCGATGCGGCGCGAGCCCGAGAAGGCGCCGCGCGCCGTGAAGGCGAAGTCCGCGTCGAAGGGACGCCGGGCGCCGGTCGATCTGCCGGAGGCCGCGCTGCCGGTCTTCGAGACGCTGCGGGCCTGGCGGGGCCGCACGGCCAAGGAGCAGGGCGTCCCGGCGTATGTGATCTTCCACGACGCCACGCTGCGGGAGATCGCCCTCGCCCAGCCGTCGAGCACGGCCGAACTGGGCACGATCAACGGCGTCGGCGAGAACAAGCTCGCGAAGTACGGCCGGCCGATCCTGGACGTGCTCGCCGGACGGGACGAGCCGACGGGCGAGACCGCCGTGGCTGCCGAGACCGTCGCGCCGAGCGGCGGTACCGCTACCACTGCCGCTGCCGCACCCGGCGGGCGCTCGGGCACGGGCGCCGCACCGAGGACGACGGGGGCCCGCGGCCCGGCCGGAACCGCGGCCGGGCCGACGACGGACGAGGCCCCTCCGGAGGACTGGGATGCGCCGGAACCGGAGGACATCGACTGGTGAACATCGGCGGGGGAACGGGGAATTGCGGCGGAAATGGGGATGTCCGCGGACGGTAGGGAGTGCCCGCCGGTGAGGTCGCGCGAGCGGCAGATGACCGTCCGGGCTGCGGGCGCATCAGGGGGTACGGGGATGTACGGGGGAAGGGGGAGGCAGATGCAGGAGCGTGCGGGCGCCGCCGTCGGGAGCGTTGCCGAAGCGGAGAGTGATGCCGAGGACCGTGGCCTGACCGACGGCGATGGTCAGGCCGAGGCCGTGGCCCTTGCCGCGGCCGGGAGCGTCGGTGCGGAACCGCTGCGGGCCGTGGTGCAGCAGGTCGTCGGAGTAGCCCGGCCCGTGGTCACGTACCTCGACCGTGGGAGCGCCGTCGGGTGCCGTGCCGACGGTGACCACGACCGGGGGCCGGCCGTGGCGGTGCGCGTTGACAACGAGGTTGGTGAGGATGCGGTCCAGGCGCCGCCGGTCCGTTTCGACGACCACGGCGGTCTCGATGCGCACCTCGGTATCGAGGCCGGTGGCCCGGACACTGCGCTCGACCAGTGTGCCGAGGTCATACGAGTCGAGGTCGGCGCGCTCGGTGCCGGAGTCCAACCGGGAGATCTCCAGGAGGTCCTCGGTGAGCCGGTGCAGCGCCCGCAGACGGTCGTTGATCATCTCCTTGGGGCGGCCCTCGGGAAGCAGCTCGGCGGAGGCGAGGATCCCGGTGAGCGGGGTACGCAGCTCGTGCGCGACGTCCGCGGTGAACCGCTGCTCGGCCTGCAGGCGGCTCTGCAAAGAGCCCGCCACGGAGTCCAGGGCTGCCGCCACCGCGGCCACCTCGTCCCGCCCGGCCCCGCCGCCGCGCCGCAGCCCGTGGGCCTGAGTGTCCCCGACCCGTGCGTCCAGATCGCCTGCGGTGATCCGGCGGGCGACCGCGGCAGTGCTGGTCAGGCGGCGGCTGATGCGCTGGGCGAGGAACAGCCCGGCGAGCGCGACGGCGGTCGCGGCCAGGATCGCCGAGCCGAGGATGGCGGTATCGAACGTCTCCAGGGAGCGCCGGGTGTTGCCGTACGGCGACCACACGGCCATGATCTGGTCGCCCGCCGGCGCCGCGGCCCACATGACGGGCTGCCCCCGATATGTGCCCACCATGCTGCCGCGTTTGCCGTCGCGCGCCAACCGGCGTAGTGGCGCGGGGAGTTCGGGCGGGTCCAGGACGGAGTTGATGCCCTCGCGGGAGGTTCCGTACTCGAAGAGGTCCAGCGCGGTGTCGAGGTCCGCGCGGGTCTCCTTGCGTACCTGACCGACGGTCTGGTGGGCCACGGCGTTGTGCACGAGCACCCCGAGCACGGCGGCGACCGCACAGCACACCGCCGTCACGGTCAACGCGATCTTCCAGCGCAGGGAGACCGCGGCGCGGCGCACACCGGGGCCGCGCAGGGGCCAGAAGCGACGCGGGGGCCTTGGGTGTCTGGGGGTGCGGCCTGCGCAATCTGCGTGGTCTGCGCGGCCTGCACGGTCTCTTCGGCCCGGACGGTCGTCCACCCGGCCTATCCGGCCTGTTCGGTCCGTTCGGTCCGTTCGGTCCGTCCTGTCGGTTCGGGCCGTCCGGTTTCGCCATCGTGGGTGTCTCACCGGCGGTCTCCGCGGGGCGGCTCCGGGGCTGGGGGTGAGGGGGCGGGAGAGGCGGGTGGGGCCGGTTGCTCGGGTGGCGCGGGCTCGGGTGGCATGAGCGTCCCCGGCGCCCCAGGCGGTCCGGGTGCCGGCGGGCGGCGGGATCCGCAGGAACCGCTTGGGCCGCGGCCTGCCGGGGGCGGTCAGGTCGTACGCCTCGGTCACGGTCATCGGGACGACGTCGTGCCGGGCGGCGAGCGCGTCCAGCGGGCCGCCGGTGATCTCGGTGA
>NZ_JAJCXB010000035.1 GCF_020564935.1 Streptomyces pinistramenti | reverse complement strand
GTCCGCAGCCGGGGCCGAGCAGCGCCCGCGCGAACGTGTCGGCCTGCTCGGGGCGGACGCCGGGCACGGACAGCAGCCGCCAGGGGTCCTCGCTCAGCTCCTCGCCCGCCCGCTCGCCGAGCAGTTCGGCCGCCTTTTCGGCCAGCGCCTCGGGGGCGCCGCCCGCGGCCAGGACCTGGCGAACCCCGTCGACCCCGGGGGCCGTCGGCCGGACCCTGCTCTCCGGGGCGGGAGCGGCGTCACCGGGGGAGACGGCGGGGCCGTCCGCGTCGTGCGCCGGGGCGGACGGGTGGTGCTGGGGTGCGGTGTCTGCCGCGGGGCGCTGCGGTGCCACCTGCGATGCCGGGGCCGCCGGGGCGTCCGGGGCCGTGCCCGCGGCACGGGGCGGGGCGGCGGCGCGGGGGGCGGGCCGCGGGGTGTCGTTGAAGAACGAGGCGGCCGGGCGTTCGCCGCTTTCCACCGCCCGCACCGCGGCGGCCAGCGCCGCGGCGGAGGCCGCGGGGCCGGTCTTCGCCTCCCGCGCCGCCGCCCCGGAGCCGTCCGCCGCCGCGGCCTGCGCGGCACCGGCCTCCTGGCCTGCGCCCTGGCTGCCGTCCGCGGCGGCCGGCTCGGCGCCCTGGCCCGGCGGGACCTCTGCGGCGGCGGGCGTGGCCTCCTGCTCGGGCGCGGTCTCGCCGGCGGGGCGGTCGGTACTCACAGCGTGCTCCAGTCGTGATCGGGATAGTGGTGCACCGGGGCGGACACCTCGTCCAGCGCCCGGCTGATCTCGTCAGGAAGACTAAGGGTCTCCACCGACAACGCCGCTCCGAGCTGCTGCGCGGTGCGCGCGCCCACGATCGGGGCGGCGACTCCGGGACGGTCGCGCACCCAGGAGAGCGCGACCTGGAGGGGCGTGACGGCCAGGCCGTCGGCCGCCGTGGTGACCGCGTCGACGATGCGGTTCGACGCCTCGTCGAGATACGGCGCCACGAACGAGGCGAGATGGTCGGACGCGCCCCGCGAATCGGCCGGAGTGCCGCGTCGGTACTTGCCGGTGAGCACCCCGCGGCCGAGCGGCGAGGCCGGCAGCAGGCCGATGCCCAGATCGAGGGCGGCCGGCTGCACCTCGCGTTCGACGCCGCGCTGGAGCAGCGAGTACTCCAGCTGGGCACTGGCCACCCGGGTGCGTACAGCGGGGTCGGCCAGCTGCCAGGTGGCGGCCTTGGCGAGCTGCCAGCCGGAGAAGTTCGCCAGCCCCGCATAGCGCGCCCGGCCGCTGCCGACCGCGAGGTCCAGGGCCTGAAGAGTCTCTTCCAGGGGGGTGTGCGGGTCGAAGGCGTGCAGTTGCCAGAGATCGACGTGGTCCGTGCCCAGCCGCCGCAGCGAGGCGTCCAGGGCGGCCAGCAGATGACGCCGGGAGCCGTCGACCTGCCGGTCCGGCTCCATGACGCTGCCGGCTTTGGTGGCGATCACCAGCTCCTCGCGCGGCACGAGCCCCTGTATCAGGCGTCCCAGGAGGTATTCCGCGCCGCCGTCGGCGTAGAGGTCCGCGGTGTCGACGAGGGTGCCGCCGGCCTCACGGAACGCCTTGAGCTGCTCGGCTGCTTCCCGTTCGTCCGTATCGCGCGCCCAGGTCAGGGTGCCGAGGCCGATACGGGACACACGCAGGCCCGTACGTCCGAGGTGCCTTTGCTCCATGGGCCCTGAGATTAGTGGCCGCGCGCCGGGCGCAGGAGACCTGTGGACAACCCGGCCATGACGGCGGCGGGCGGCGCGCGCTAGAGTCCCCGCAACAGTGACGTTACTGATGGGTAAGGGGAGCGGCATGAGGCTTGGGATCAACCTCGGTTACTGGGGTGCCGGCATGGACGGGGACAACCTCGCCGTCGCGCAGGAGGCCGACCGGCTCGGTTACGCGGTCTGCTGGGCGGCCGAGGCGTACGGCTCCGACGCCCCCACGGTGCTGTCCTGGGTGGCGGCCAAGACCGAGCGCATCGACGTGGGTTCGGCGATCTTCCAGATCCCGGCCAGGACACCCGCCATGACCGCCATGACCGCGGCGACCCTCGACTCGCTCTCCGGCGGCCGCTTCCGGCTCGGCCTGGGCGTCTCGGGGCCGCAGGTCTCCGAGGGCTGGTACGGCGTGAAGTTCGACAAGCCCCTGGCACGCACCCGCGAGTACGTCGACATCGTCCGCAAGGCCATGTCCCGGGAGCGGCTGTCCTACGAGGGGGAGCACTGGACGCTGCCGCTGCCCGGCGGCCCCGGCAAGCCGCTGAAGCTCACCGTCCACCCGACCCGCGAGCACATCCCGCTCTACATCGCGGCGATCGGCCCCAAGAACCTCGAACAGACCGGTGAGATCGCCGACGGCGCGCTGCTGATCTTCCCCTCGGCCGACCACCTGGAGGAGACCGCGCTCGCCCCCATCCGGGCGGGCCGCGAGAAGGCCGGCAAGACCATGGACGGGTTCGACGTCTGCCCGACGCTGCCGCTGGCCGTCGGCGAGGACGTCGGCGCCCTCGCGGACATGTTCCGCCCGTACACGGCGCTGTACGTCGGCGGCATGGGCAGCCGCAAGCAGAACTTCTACAACAAGCTGGCCCGGCGCATGGGATACGAGAAGGAAGCCGCCGAGATCCAGGACAAGTACCTCTCCGGCGACAAGGAGGGCGCGGCCGCCGCGATCCCGCAGCGGCTCATCGACCAGACCACGCTGCTGGGATCCGTCGAGCGGATCGCCGAGCGGATGCAGGCGTACGCCGCCGCGGGAGTCACCACGCTGACGCTGGCGCCCGCCGGCTTCACCCTGGAGGACCGGCTGGCCTCGCTGCGCGCGGGCACCGAGGCGCTGGAGAAGGCCGGACTGGCCTGACCGCCGACGGCCCGGCCGAAAGGGCCGGGCCGCGGGAAACGCTGCGGCCGTGGTGGGGGCTCGGGGGTCTTCCCCGCCACGGCCGTCCCGCGGCACAACGCCCCGTGGGCACGCGGGTTACGCCCGCTGCACCGCGGTGCGGCTCGTTCGCACGGGTGAACGCCGCAGGCCTCCGGTTGCCGCGCTTCCTGGACGGTCCTTGACTCTGCCTGCAGGCGTGTCCGCCCGGAGGCGCTGCCGACGCTCTCGGCGAAGAGCCTGTTCCAGGAGAGCGTCGACAACGACGGGTCCTGCCGCCTCTTCTGTTCCATCGCGGCGAGCGGAGAGGAACAGGGCGGCTGGGACAACGGCCGGATCGCCGCCCTGCTGCCCGCCTCCCCACGCCACCTCGTACCCAAGGCGGCACGGCACGGCGCCGACGAGGACAAGCACGGCCGGATCTTCCGGGCGCTGCTGCGCAAGCGCGGACTGTGCCCCGCCGAGGTCCGCGAGGAAGCGGACTCCACGATGCTGCTGGCGCGCCGCGGCATCGGTCTCGCGCACCGTACGTTGCGGCGCGCGGAGCCCGGGCAGGACGTCATCACCTACCTCGCGCACAGCCGGGTCACCGCACAGCGCGCGTCCGAGCAGATGCTGCTGCTGAAGAAGCACTTCGGCGACGATCCCGAACTGGGCCGGGCGGTCCGGATGATCTCCGCGGACGAGGACAACCACCTCGCCTACTGCCACGAGGAACTGCTGCGGTTCGCGCACGCCGGGCACGGCCGCCGCATCCAGCGGACGCTGCGCGCGTGCGCGCTCGCCGAGATCGCCGTCCACCGGGACGTCAGCCTCGCCGTGATGGAGCGCATGGGCCGCATCCTGGGCCGGCCGGCCCCCAGGTCCGCGCTGCTCGCGGTGGGCGTCCGCGCCCGGTACGGGTACGAACGGCTGGCCGGCTGGCGGCGGACGGTCGGTCTGCGGATGCCCGAGCGGCGCGATGCGCTGGGCGGCCGGGTTCGCCTGAGCGCCCGGGGCCGCGTCACAGCCAGCCCCGGCGTTTGAACAGCCGGTACAAGGACAGTTCGATGGCCACCATCGCCAACAGCACCCCGTAGTAGCCGAATTTCCATTTCAGCTCGGGCATGTGCGTGAAGTTCATGCCGTAGACACCGGCGATCAGGGTCGGCACGGCCGCCAGCGCCGCCCACGCCGAGATCTTGCGCATGTCGTCGTTCTGCCGCACCCCCATCTGCGCCAGATGGGCCGAGAGGATGTCGGACAGCAGCCGGTCAAGACCTTCGACGGACTCGTTGGCGCGGGTCAGATGGTCGCCGACGTCCCGGAAGAACGGCCGCGCCTGATCGTGCACGAAGGGCACCCCGGCGCTCTGCAACCGTGTCATCGGCTCGGTCAACGGCCCCGTGGCGCGCCGGAATTCCAGCACCTCCCGCTTGAACGCGTAGATCTCGGCCGCGGTGTTCCTGGTGCCCGAGCGGGCCGGAGCGAACACCTCGGCCTCCAACTCCTCCAGATCGACCTGGAGTTCGCCGGCCACCTCGATGTAGTGGTCCACCACCGCGTCGCTGACCGCGTAGAGGACCGACGTCGGGCCGTGCTTGAGGATGTCCGGCTGGCGTTCGAGGCGGCGGCGTACCGCGCTCAGCGGGCTGGCCTCGCCGTGCCGGACGGTGACGACGAAGGAGTCGCCGACGAAGACCATCAGCTCCGACGAGGTCACGGTGTCCGCGTGCACGTCGTAGGTGACCGGTTTGAGCACGAGGAACAGCGAGTCGTCGTAGATCTCCAACTTCGGCCGCTGGTGGGCCTTGAGCGCGTCCTCGACGGCCAGCGGGTGCAGGGCGAAGTCCCTGGTGATCCGGTCGAACTCGGCCTGCGTCGGTTCGTGGACGCCCAGCCAGAGGAACGCGTCGCCGGCGTCGGACCGCGCGTCGTGCAGGGCGGCGGAGAAGTCGGCCGGCGCGTCGGCGCGGCGGCCGTCCCGGTAGATGGCGCAGTCCACGATCACACCTGGCATTCTCACCCGGTGCCCGGCCTCCTGCCAGGGAGGGGGTGCAGGGAACGTAGGCTGGCTGCCATGCCCACGCTGATCCTGGTGCGGCACGGCCGCTCCACCGCCAACACCTCCGGCGTCCTCGCCGGCCGGACTCCCCGGGTCGCCCTCGACGAACGCGGCGCAGCCCAGGCCGCCGCGCTGCCCGGACGGCTGGCCGACGTGCCGCTGGCCGCCGCCGTGACCAGCCCGCTCCAGCGCTGCCAGGAGACCCTGCGCCCTCTGCTTGAGGCCCGGCCCGGCCTGCCGCTGCACACCGAGGACCGCATCAACGAATGCGATTACGGCGACTGGTCGGGGCGCAAGCTCGCCGAGTTGAGCGATCACCCGCTGATGGAGGTCGTCCAGCGGCACCCGTCGGCTGCGGTCTTCCCCGGAGGGGAGTCGATGCGGGCCATGCAGGCCCGCGCGGTGGACGCCGTGCACGACTGGAACGCCAGGATCGAGGCGGCGCACGGCCCGTCGGCGGCCTATGTGATGTGCTCGCACGGCGACATCATCAAGGCCCTGGTCGCCGACGCCCTGGGACTGCACCTCGACCTGTTCCAGCGGATCTCCGTCGAGCCCTGCTCGGTGACCGCGATCCGCTACACGCGCCTGCGGCCGTTCCTCGTACGCCTCGGCGACACCGGCGACTTCGGTGCGCTGGCGCCGTCCGATGAGGCCGCGGGCGGGGCGGCCGCCGGGGGCGAGGGGGACGCCGCCGTCGGTGGCGGTGCGGGAGCACCGTGATCAGCGGGCGCAGTAGGGTGGTGCGACGGCGCTGCCCGCCACGCCGCTGAGAACTGTGCAGTGAACGCAGTGACCACAGGGGCCGCAGCGACCGCAGTGCCCCCGCAGTCGAGCAATCGGAGCAGGACGTTGTCCCGTCAGGTGTTCTTCTACGACGCCCCGGACCGCTTTGTGGCCGGTACGGTCGGGCTGCCTGGCCGCCGTAGCTTCTTCCTCCAGGCCACAGCGGCCGGCCGGACCACCAGCGTGGCTCTGGAGAAGACCCAGGTCGCCGCGCTCGCCGAGCGGATCGACGAGCTGCTGGACGAGGTGGTGCGGCGCAGCGGCGGCAACGCCCCGGTGCCCGCCGTCGCGCCCGCCGAGCTGGCCGACACCGCCCCGCTGGAATCGCCGGTCGAGGAAGAGTTCAAGGTCGGCACGATGGCGCTCGCCTGGGACGGCGAGGACGAGCGCATGATCATCGAGGCGCAGGCGCTGGTCGAGCTGGAGGCCGACAGCGACGAGGACCTCGCGGAGGCCGAGGAGCGCCTGCTCCAGGACGACGAGAACGGCCCGCCGATGCTGCGGGTCCGGATGACCGGCACCATGGCCAGGGCCTTCGCCAAGCGCGCCCTGGAGGTCGTCAACGCCGGGCGGCCGCCGTGCCCCCTGTGCAGCCTGCCGCTCGACCCGGAGGGACACGTATGCCCGCGCCAGAACGGATACCGACGGGACGCCTGAGCCCGATGGAGCCCTCCGCCCAGCAGGCCGTCCCCGGACCCGCGGCGCCGCAGGACGGCGCGCCGCCCCCGGACGGGCCCGGCCTGCCGGCCGCCTTCCTCGCCGACGGCGAACTGACCGTGCGCGGGCAGATCCAGGAGGCGTCCAACGCGGTCCTGTACTGCACCGTGACCCACGAGGGCCGCACCGCTGCCTGCGTCTACAAGCCGGTGGCCGGCGAGCGCCCGCTGTGGGACTTCCCCGACGGCACCCTCGCCCAGCGCGAGGTCGCCGCGTACGAGATCTCCCGGGCGACGGGCTGGGACCTGGTCCCCACGACGGTGCTGCGCGACGGTCCGTACGGCACCGGCATGGTCCAGGAGTGGATCGAGGCTCCGGGCGATGACGACGAGATTCCTGAGCTGCTGGCGCTGGTCGAGGGCGAGGAGCCGGGGCCCGGCTGGAAGGCCGTCGGCTTCGCCGAGACCGGCCGGGGCCGCCCCGCGCTGCTGGTGCACGCCGACGACCGGCGGCTGCGGCGGCTCGCCGTGCTCGACGCGGTGATCAACAACGGCGACCGCAAGGGCGGGCACCTGCTGCCGGGCGCGGGTGGCCGGGTCTTCGCGATCGACCACGGTGTGACGTTCAACTCGGAGGACAAGCTGCGCACCCTGCTGTGGGGCTGGGCCGGGGAGCCGCTGACCGACGAGGCGCTGGCGGCGCTGCGGACGCTCGGCGAGGCTCTGGAGGACGGCCGGCCGCTCGTCACCCGGCTGGCCGAGCTGCTCACGGAAGCCGAGATCGGGGCGCTGCGGGCGCGGGTGGCCGGGCTGCTGGCCGACGGGCGTCACCCCGAGCCCAGCGGGCAGTGGCCGCCGATTCCCTGGCCGCCGGTCTGATCCCGGCCGCCGGTGGCGGGCCGTCAAGCATGCCGCGGCTTCGAACGCAAGAGCGCCTATCAGGCCAAGAGAGCCGATCCGGTTCGTATGCGGAACGTGCATCCGGTTAGGCTCAATGCATGCATGCATGGCCCGCTTCTGAGGTCCCCGCCCTGCCCGGCCAGGGCCGCGACCTGAGGATCCACGACACCGCGACCGGCGGACGGGTAGCCCTCGCCCCCGGTCCCGTCGCCCGTATCTACGTCTGCGGCATCACGCCGTACGACGCCACCCACATGGGGCACGCGGCGACCTACAACGCGTTCGACCTGGTCCAACGCGTGTGGCTCGACACGAAGCGCCAGGTTCACTACGTGCAGAACGTCACCGATGTCGACGATCCGCTGCTGGAGCGGGCCGTCGCCACGGGGGACGACTGGACGGCGCTCGCCGAGCGCGAGACCGCGCTGTTCCGCGAGGACATGACGGCCCTGCGGATGCTGCCGCCGCGCCACTACATAGGCGCCGTCGAGGCCATACCCGGCATCATCCCGCTCGTCGAGCGGCTGCGCGACAACGGCGCCGCCTACGAGCTGGACGGCGACATCTACTTCTCCGTCGAGTCCGACACCCACTTCGGTGAGGTCTCCGGCCTCGACGCCGAGGCGATGCGGCTGCTGTCCGCCGAGCGCGGCGGCGACCCGGAGCGGGAGGGCAAGAAGAACCCGCTCGACCCGATGCTGTGGATGGCCGCCCGTGACGGCGAGCCGAGCTGGGACGGCGGCTCGCTGGGCCGCGGCCGGCCGGGCTGGCACATCGAGTGCGTGGCCATCGCCCTGGAGCACCTCGGCATGGGCTTCGACGTGCAGGGCGGCGGCTCCGATCTCACCTTCCCGCACCACGAGATGGGCGCCTCGCACGCCCAGGCCCTCACCGGCGAGTTCCCGTTCGCCAAGGCGTACGTGCACGCCGGGATGGTGGGCCTGAACGGCCAGAAGATGTCCAAGTCCAAGGGCAATCTGGTCTTCGTCTCGACGGTGCGGCGGGACGGCACCGACCCGGCGGCGATCCGCCTGGCGCTGCTCGCCCACCACTACCGCGCCGACTGGGAGTGGACCGACGCGGTGCTCGACGAGGCCGTGGCGCGGCTGGCGCGCTGGCGTGCCGCCGTCTCGCGTCCCGACGGCCCGTCGGCCGACGCGCTCCTGGACGAGATCCGCACGGCGCTCGCCGACGATCTGGACTCGCCCGCCGCGCTCGCGGCCGTCGACCGCTGGGCCGCGGCGCAGCAGGCCGGAGGCGGCAGCGAGGAAGGCGCGCCGGGCCTGGTCTCGCGCGCTGTGGACGCGCTCCTGGGCGTGGCCCTGTGACCCGCTGACCCCTTGCCCTCGGGGCGTTCCCGCCGACCGGCGGGGACGCCCCTTTTCGTGGCCCGGTGGCGGTGAGAAGTCCAGGAGACGGGGCCGAAGAGTCCATGGTCATGTCCGCGCCGGCGGGCTAGATCTCGGGCATGAGGAAATCAAGAGGACTGCGGGCGGCGGTCGTTGCCGCGCTGCTCGGGCTCGCGGCGGCGCTCGCGGGACCGGTGGGCAGCGTCGGGGCCGCCGAGCCCGCCCCCGCACAGACCGTCGGCGACGTCACCGGCTTCGACGCCGACGGGGCCGTCTACCACCTGCACGCAGGAAAGGCCCAGGCGCGTGTCAGCTTCGTCTCCGACCTGACCTTCCGCATCGAGCTGGCCCCCGACGGGAAATTCACCGACCCGACGGGCAAGGACATCGTGCTGCCCCAGGGCAAGCCACCCCGCACGCACTGGAAGGACGCGGGCGACGCCTACGAACTCGCCACCGGCAAGGTGACCCTGCGGGCCTTCAAGGCACCACTGCGCTTCGAACTGCGTCGCGCCGACGGCTCGCTGGTGTGGTCCGAGGCGAAGGGGCTGAGCTGGGACGGGGACACCACCACCCAGACCCTGGCCCGCGGCGGCGACGAGCAGTTCTACGGCGCCGGCATGCAGAACGGCCGCGGCAACACCTCGCACCGCGGCCACACCGTCGAGGTCGGCGTCGACGACAACTGGGACGACGGCGGGCACCCCAACTCGGTGCCGTTCTACCTCTCGACGGCCGGTTACGGCGTCTTCCGTAACACGTACGCGCCCAACACCTACGCCTTCAAGGACCCGGTGACGGCCACCGCGAAGGAACGCCGCTTCGACGCCTACTACTTCGCCGGGCCGAGCGAGAAGGAGGTCATCGGCCAGTACACGAAGCTGACCGGCAAGCCGTTCCTGCCGCCGTTGTACGGCCTGGAGATCGGCGACTCCGACTGCTATCTGCACAACGCCAACCGGGGCGAGCGGCACACCCTGGACGCGCTGAAGGTCGCCGACCTCTACACGCAGCACGACATGCCCAACGGCTGGATGCTCGTCAACGACGGCTACGGCTGCGGCTACGAGCACCTCGCCGAGGCGTCGAAGGGCCTGGGCGAGAGGAAGATGAAGCTCGGGCTGTGGACCGAGGACGGCCTCGACAAGCTCGCCGAGCAGGTCAAGGCGGGCCAGCGGGTCGCCAAACTCGACGTCGCCTGGGTCGGCGACGGCTACAAGCACGCGCTGGACGGCTGCAAGGACGCCTACCGCGGCATCGAGGACAACAGTGACGCCCGCGGGTTCACCTGGGCCCCGGAGAGCTGGGCGGGCGCGCAGCGCTGCGGCGTCCAGTGGTCCGGCGACCAGAAGGGCACCTGGGAGTACATCCGCTGGCAGATCCCGACGTACGCGGGCGCGAGCATGTCCGGGCTCGCGTACACCACCGGCGACGTGGACGGCATCTTCGGCGGCAGTCCCAAGACGTACGTCCGCGACCTGGAGTGGAAGTCGTTCCTCCCGGTGATGATGACGATGGACGGCTGGGCGGACAGCGACAAACAGCCCTTCCGGCGCGGGGAGCCGTACACCTCCATCAGCCGGAAGTACCTCAAGCTCAAGGAGTCGCTGCTGCCGTACATGTACTCCTACGCGGCGCAGGCGACCCGTACCGGCGTCGGTCCGGTCCGCCCGCTGTCGCTGGAGTACCCGGACGACCCGAAAGCGGGCTCGGACGCCGCCAAGTACGAGTTCCTGAGCGGCGAGGACTTCCTGGTCGCGCCCGTCTACCAGGACACCGAAACCCGCGACGGCATCTACCTGCCGAAGGGCACCTGGGTGGACTACTGGAGCGGCCGCACCTACCGGGGGCCGGTCACCGTCAACGGCTACCACGCCCCGCTGGACACCCTGCCGCTGTTCGTCAAGGCCGGTGCGAACGTGCCGATGTGGCCCGGCATCACGTCCTACCAGGACCGCACGGCCGCATCGCCGCTCGCCTGGGACGTCTATCCGCAGGGCCGTTCGTCGTTCACGCTCTACGAGGACGACGGCGTCACCCGCGCCCACCGGGACGGCGCCGCCGCCACCCAGCGGGTGGACGTCGCGGCACCGAAGTCCGGCGCGGGCACCGTACGGATCCGGGTCGGCGCCTCCCGGGGCACCTTCCACGGCAAGCAGACCTCCCGGCCGTACGAGTTCACCGTGCACACCGGTGACGCGCCGCGCGGGGTGGCGCTGGCCGGACGGCAGCTGCCGCGGCTGCACTCCGCCGCGGCGCTCGAAGCGGCGGGCGAGGGCTGGTACTTCGACCCGTCCGACCGGGCCGGTGTGGTCCGGGTCAAGACGGCGAGCCGCACCACCGACCGCGCCTTCTCGCTGGTGCTCAGGGGCGCGAGCGCGGTCGGCGGGAAGTGACGGGCGCACCGCAGTAGCAGGGCAGAACGGGGGCGCCCCGATGGCCGGTCGGCCGGGGCGCCCCCGTTGTCGTGCCGTGCGCGGCGGCTCAGCGGCCGCCGGACTCCTCCGGGCCGTCCCGGCGGCTGCCGCGGGGCCCGGCGCCGTCGGGACGGTCCTCGGCGCCGTCGTGGCCGTCCGCCGCTGCGCCGGGGTCGTCCGAGGGAGGCGCGGGGGTCTCGGCGGTGTCGTCCGGAGAGTCCGGTCCGCTGCCGGTGTCGTCCGGGGCGGTCTCGTCCTGGCCGTCGGCCGGGCGGGATTCGCGCGGCTCCTTGGGCGCAGGGCGCGGGGGCCGGGTGCGGCCGGAAGCCGTGTCGCGCAGGTACGAGCCGGCCGGGCCGTCCGCGAGCCCGCCTTCGGTGGCCACTCCGGGGCCGGCCTGCGGGTCGCGGCGCCGCAGGTAGCGCTCGAACTCGCGGGCGATGGCCTCGCCGGACGCCTCCGGCAGATCCGCGGTGTCCCGCGCCTCCTCCAGCGACTGGACGTACTCGGCGACCTCGCTGTCCTCGGCCGCCAGCTGGTCCACGCCGAGCTGCCAGGCACGCGCGTCCTCGCTCAGTTCGCCCTGCGGGATACGGATGCCGAGCAGGTCCTCCAGGCGGTTCAGGAGCGCGAGCGACGCCTTCGGGTTGGGCGGCTGGGAGACGTAGTGCGGTACGGCGGCCCAGAGGCTGACCGCGGGCACACCGGCGTGGGTGCATGCCTCCTGGAGGATGCCGACGATGCCGGTGGGGCCTTCGTAGCGGGATTCCTCCAGATCCAGCCGGGCGGCGAGATCCGCGTCGGAGGTGACGCCGCTCACCGGGACCGGCCGGGTGTGCGGGGTGTCGCCGAGCAGCGCCCCGAGCACGACCAGCATCTCCACACCCAGTTCGTGGGCGAAGCCCAGGATCTCGGTGCAGAACGACCGCCAGCGCATGCTCGGTTCGATGCCGCGGACCAGGACCAGGTCGCGCGGGCGTCCCTTGCCGTCGGAGTCGGCGACGCGGACGACGGAGAGCCGGGTCGTCGGCCACGTGATCTTGCGAACTCCGCCTTCCAGGAAGACGTTCGGGCGGTTGACCTGGAAGTCGTAGTAGTCCTCGGCGTCCAGCGCCGCGAACACCTCGCCCTTCCACTCCCGGTCCAGATGTGCGACCGCGGCGGAGGCGGCGTCGCCTGCGTCGTTCCAGCCCTCGAACGCGGCCACCATGACCGGGTCGATCAGCTCGGGAACCCCCTCGAGCTCGATCACCCAGCGCCTCCTTCCGACCGGCCGGGCCGCCTCGCGGCGGCCGCCGGCAGCAGTTCTCTTGCGTACGTTCCCCAGACTACGGGGTCTGCGGTACTCGTCCGCAGCCCCTGTGCACGAACGAGTGCTCATTCATCCGACCTGTCCGGGTCGGCCCTCGCTCAACTTCCGCACGGGTCTGGACGCTGGCTTACGGGCGGCGCTATACATCGGATGACCGGGAAAGGTCCGATGTTCTTCCGCGACGTCCCAGGGGGCATGCGCATGGCCGCAACCGACACCGTCACGGAGCTGGAGGTCCACGACGTCCGCTTCCCCACATCGGAGCAGCTCGACGGCTCGGACGCGATGAACCCCGACCCCGACTACTCCGCCGCGTACGTCGTCCTGCACACCGAGGACGGGACACGGGGGCACGGCCTCTGCTTCACCATCGGCCGCGGCAACGACGTCATGGCCGCCGCGATCCGCGCGCTCGCCCCGTACGTCGTCGGCCGCCAGGCCCCCGCCACCGCCGCCGGCCTGGCCACGCTGCACCGCACCCTGACCCACGACTCCCAACTGCGCTGGCTCGGCCCGGAGAAGGGCGTGATGCACATGGCGGCGGGCGCGGTCGTCAACGCCGCATGGGACCTGGCCGCCACCCGCGCGGGCCTGCCGGTCTGGGAGTTCCTGGCCGCGATGACCCCCGAAGAGCTGGTCTCGCTGGTCGACTTCCGTCACCTGTCGGACGCGCTGACCCCCGGCGAGGCGCTGGCCCTGCTGCGCGCCGCCGCCCCCGGCCGGGCCGCCCGCACCGCCCGCCTCAAGGCCGAGGGCTACCCCGCGTACACCACGTCGCCCGGCTGGCTCGGCTACGACGACGGCAAGCTGGTGCGGCTGGCGAAGGAGGCGGTCGCCGACGGCTTCGGGCAGATCAAGCTCAAGGTGGGCGGCGACCTCGACGACGATCTGCGGCGGATGCGGCTGGCCAGAGAGGCCGTCGGGCCCGGCGTGCGGATCGCGGTCGACGCCAACCAGCGCTGGGACGTGCCGGAAGCGGTCCGCTGGATGACCGCGCTCGCGCCGTACGCCCCGTACTGGATCGAGGAGCCGACCAGCCCCGACGACATCCTCGGCCACGCCGCGGTCCGCGCCGGGCAGCCGGTCAAGGTCGCCACCGGCGAACACGCCGCCAACCGCATCGTCTTCAAACAGCTGCTCCAGGCCGGCGCCGTCGACTTCGTGCAGATCGACGCGGCCCGCGTGGCGGGTGTCAACGAGAACCTCGCGATCCTGCTGCTGGCCGCCAAGTACGGCGTGCCGGTCTGCCCGCACGCGGGCGGGGTCGGACTGTGCGAGCTGGTGCAGCACCTCGCGATGTTCGACTACGTGGCGGTGTCCGGCAGTTGGGAGGACCGGGTCATCGAGTACGTCGACCACCTGCACGAGCACTTCACCGACCCTGCGGTGGTCGAGAACGGCCGCTATCGCGCCCCCGCGGCTCCCGGCTTCTCGGCCCGGATGAAACCCGCGTCCGTCGCCGCCCACCGCTACCCCGAAGGACCGGTGTGGCGCGGCCGCACCCCGCGTCCGCACGGCGAACAGGAGGTCTCCGCATGAGTCAGGAACAGCCGCCCGCGGCACAGCCGGCCGACTTCACCGGCATGGGCGCCCTCGTCACCGGCGGCGGCTCCGGCATCGGCGCGGCCACCGCGGCCCTGCTGCTGGCCCGCGGCGCCCGGGTCGCCGTACTCGACCGCGACCCGTCGGGCGCACCCGAAGGCGCCGTCCGGGTGGCCGCCGACGTCACGTCCGACGCCGAGGTACGCCGGGCCGTCGACGAGGCGGTAGCGGAGCTGGGCGCCCTGCACACCCTCGTCGGCAACGCCGGCATCGGCGCCGTCGGCACCGTCGAGGACAACGAGGACGCGGAATGGAGCCGGGTGCTGGACGTGAACGTGCTGGGCCTGGTGCGCTGCGCCCGCGCCGCGCTGCCGTGGCTGCGCCGCAGCGCCGCCACCGGCCCCGGCCGGGTCTCCGTCACCCACACCTGCTCCATCGCCGCCACCGCAGGACTGCCGCAGCGTGCCCTCTACAGCGCCAGTAAGGGCGCCGTCCTCTCGCTGACCCTCGCCATGGCCGCCGACCACATCCGCGACGGCATCCGCGTGAACTGCGTCAACCCCGGTACCGCCGACACCCCCTGGGTCGGCCGGCTGCTCGACCGCGCCGACGACCCGGCCGCCGAACGCGCCGCGCTCAACGCCCGCCAGCCGATGGGCCGGATGGTGACGGCGGACGAAGTCGCCGCGGCCATCGTCCACCTGGCGTCCCCGGCCGCGTCCGGCATCACCGGCACCGCGCTCGCCGTGGACGGCGGCATGCACGGACTGCGCCTGCGCCCCGCCACCTGAACCGCCCGCCGCACACCACGACCGAGGGACCACCCATGAGACTGCGTACGACCGGCGCGGCGGCCTGCGCCGTCCTGCTCGCCACCGCCGCACTCGCCGGCTGCAACCGCGGCAGCGAAGCGGCCGGCAAGATCGGCATCGACATCCCGCGTACCGACACCGACTTCTGGAACTCCTACCAGCAGTACGTGTCGAAGGACCTGGACCACGGCGGCGTGGCCGCGCTGCCGATGTCCAACTCGCAGAACGACATCTCCAAGGTCGTCTCCGACGTGCAGGCGCTCACCGACCAGGGCGCCAAGGCGATCGTGATGGCCCCGCAGGACACCGGCGCCATCAGCTCCGAACTCCGGCGCCTGGCGGAGAAGAAGATCCCGGTCGTCAGCGTGGACACCCGTCCCGACGAGGGCGCCGTCTACATGGTCGTCCGGGCCGACAACCGCGCGTACGGCGAGAAGTCCTGCGACTACCTCGGCAAGAAGCTCGGCGGCCGGGGCCGGGTCGCCGAACTCCAGGGCGACCTCAGCTCGATCAACGGCCGGGACCGCTCGGCCGCGTTCGCCGCCTGCATGAAGAAGAAGTTCCCGGAGATCACCGTGCACGAGCTGGCCACCGACTGGAAGGGCGAGGTCGCCTCCGCCAAGCTCCAGAGCCTGCTCGCCCAGCACAAGGACATCGACGGCATCTACCTCCAGGCCGGCGGCGTCTTCCTCCAGCCGACCCTCGCCCTGCTGGAGCAGAAGAAGCTCCTCAAGCCGGCCGGTGCCCCGGGCCACATCACGATCATCTCCAACGACGGCATCCCCGACGAACTGGCCGCGATCCGGGCCGGGAAGATCGACGCCACCCTCTCCCAGCCCGCCGACCTCTACGCCAAGTACGCGCTGTTCTACGCCAAGGCGGGCCTGGACGGGAAGAAGTTCACGCCGGGCCCGACCGACCACGGCTCGACCATCGTGAAGATCAAGAACGGCCTGGAGGACCAGCTGCCCGCCCCGCTGGTCACCAAGGACACCGTCGACGACGGGAAACTCTGGGCCAACCAGCTGGAGAAGAAATAGTGCCGCCCGCAGCCACCGCCCCCACCGGGGTGCCACCGGCCGCGGCGGAGGCCGTCCGCGCCGAGGGCATCGTCCGGCGCTACGGCCCCACGCTCGCCCTCGACGGCGCCCGGCTGACCGTCAGGGCCGGTGAGGCGCACGCCCTCGTCGGCCGCAACGGCGCCGGCAAGTCCACGCTGGTCTCGGTGCTCACCGGTATGCAGCGGCCGGACGCGGGCGAGGTCACCTTCGGCGGCGCGCCCGCGCCCCGCTGGGGCGACACGGCCGCCTGGCAGCGCACCGCCGCCTGCGTCCACCAGAAGTCGATGACCGTCCCCGACCTGACCGTCGCGGAGAACCTCTACCTGGGCCGGCTGCCGGGCCGCCGCGCCATCCGGTGGCGGGCGCTGCGCGAGCGGGCCCGCGCGCTGCTCGCCGAGTACGGCGTGGACGTCGACCCGGCCGCCAGGATCCGTGAACTCGGCGTCGAGCAGCGGCAGTTCGTGGAGATCGCCCGCGCGCTCTCGTTCGGCGCCCGGCTGATCATCCTCGACGAGCCGACCGCCCGGCTCGACGCGGGCGGCATCGACCGGCTCTTCGGCAAGCTCCGCGCACTGCGCGCCCAGGGCGTCGCCTTCCTGTTCATCTCGCACCACCTCCAGGAGGTCTACGAGCTGTGCGACACCGTCACCGTCTTCCGTGACGCCCGCCATGTGCTGACCGCACCCGTCGCCGACCTCGCCGAGGACGCGCTGGTCGAGGCGATGACGGGGGAGCGGCAGGCCGCCGTGGCCCGGCGCCGCGCACCGGCGGCACGGGCCACGGGCGAGCCGGTCCTGCGCACCGAACGGCTCGCCCTGGCAGGCCACTTCGCGCCCCTGGACCTGACCGTGCGGGCCGGCGAGGTGGTGGGCCTGGCCGGCGCGACCGGCAGCGGGAACACCGCGATCGGCGAGACGCTGGTGGGCCTGCGGGCCCCGGACAACGGCCGGATCACGGTGCGCGGCCGGGTGGTGCGCGGCGGCAGCGTCCCGCACGCACTCGGCGCCGGCATCGGCTACGTCCCCGAGGACCGGCACCGCGAGGGCCTCATCGCGGGCCGCAGCGTCGCCGAGAACGCCACGCTCACCGTCACCGACCAGCTCGGCCCGTTCGGCACCGTACTGCCCGCGCGGACCCGGGAGTTCGCCCGCCGGATGATCACCGCGCTCGACATCAAGGCGACCGGTCCCGGCCAGCCGGTCTCCGGCCTGTCCGGCGGCAACCAGCAGAAGGTCGTCATCGCCCGCGCACTGGCCCGCGAGCCCGCCGTGCTGGTGGCCGTCCGGCCCACCAACGGGGTGGACGTCAAGTCCAAGGACGCGCTGCTCGGCGTGGTGCGGGCGGCCGCGGACGGCGGCAGCTGCGCGCTGATCGTCTCCGACGAACTCGACGATCTGCGGATCTGCGACCGGGTCCTTGCGGTCTTCCACGGCCGGGTGACCGCCGCCTTCCCGGCCGGCTGGGGCGATCACGAACTGGTCGCGGCCATGGAGGGGGCGCGCGGCTCGGAGGAAACACCGCACGGCTCGGAGGAAACCCCGCACGGCACGCGCCAGGCGGCAGGAACCGCAGGCACGGCAGGAACCGAAGGCACGGAAGGCACCGAGGGGACCGAAGGCACCGAAGGGACCACGCCATGATCGAGACCGCATCACCACCGGCCACCGTCGCCTCCCGGCCCCCCGCATCCCCCGCGCCCCGGGCCGCGCTCGCCCGCTGGCGGGACCTCTCCCTGGTGCCGGTGATCTTCGTGCTGGGCGTCATCGGCTTCATCGTCTCGCCCGCCTTCCTCACCCAGGACAACCTCATCGGCGTCATCCAGCAGTCCACCGAACTGGGCCTGCTGGTGCTCGGCGAGGCGCTGATCCTGATCAGCGGGCGGATGGACCTGTCGCTGGAATCGACGATCGGCCTCGCGCCGGTGGTCGCACTGTGGCTGGTGATGCCCGCGCACGGCGCCCGCTTCGCCGGGCTCGGACTCCTCCCCGCCTGGACGGCCGTCCCGCTCTGCCTGGCCGTGGGCGCGGCCATCGGCGCCACCAACGGGTTCCTCATCCTCAAGCTCCGGGTCAACGGCTTCATCGCCACCCTCGGCATGCTCACCATGCTGCGCGGCCTTCAGGTCGGCATCTCCGAGGGCCAGTCCATCGGCGACGTCCCGGCGTCCTTCGCCTACCTCGGCAAGGCCGCATGGCTGGGCGTCCCCGCCGCCGTATGGATCTGCCTGGCGCTCTTCGCCGCGGGCGGCGGCGTCCTCGGCTACCTGCGGCACGGGCGGGCGCTGTACGCCATCGGCGGCAACCCGGAGGCGGCCCGCGCCGCCGGCATCCGGGTGGACCGCCTCACCTGGATCGTGCTGGCCGCCGGCGGCGTGCTCGCCGCCTTCGCCGGCATCCTCTACACCGGCCACTACGGCGCGGTCTCCGCGAGCCAGGGCAACGGCTGGATCTTCCAGGTCTTCGCCGCGGCGGTGATCGGCGGCATCAGCCTCAAGGGCGGCCGCGGCACCCTCTTCGGCGCGCTGACCGGCGTCCTGACCCTCCAGCTCGTCATCAACGTGATGACGCTCGGCGGGGTGCCGCCGCTGTGGACCCAGTTCCTCAACGGCATGATCATCATCATCGCGCTGGTCATCTCCCGCTTCACCAGCGGCGAGAAGCAGGACTGAGGGCCCGGTATGCCGTATCTCCCGTACATGTCAAGGGAGTTGGGACGCAGCGGCGTCGCCGTCCCGCCCCTCGGCCTCGGCTGCGCCCCGCTGGGCAACCTCTACCGCGCCGTCCCCGAGACCGAGGCACAGGACGTGCTGCGCACCGCCCTGGCCACCGGAGCCCGCTACCTCGACACCGCCCCGCACTACGGCGTCGGCCTCTCGGAAGAGCGCATCGGCCGGGCGCTGCGCGGCCGCGACCGGGCCACGTACACCCTCTCCACCAAGGTGGGCCGCCGGCTGCGGCCGCTGGCACCGGGCGAACAGGCCGAAGGCGAGGGCTTCGTCGACACCCCGGCCCGCGCCCGGGTGCGCGACTTCACCCGCGACGGCATCCGCGCCACCCTCGACGCGTCCCTGGAGCGGCTCGGCGTGGACGCCGTCGACATCGTCTATCTCCACGACGTCGAACACCACCTGCGTGAGGTGTACGAGACCGGCTTCCCGGCCCTCGCCGAACTCCGCGACCAGCAGGCCGTACGCGCCATCGGCTTCGGCATGAACCACAGCGGCCTGCTGGCCGGGCTGGTCGCCGACCTCGACGTGGACGTGGTGCTCTGCGCCGGCCGCTGGACGCTGCTGGAGCGCACCGCCTTCGACGACCTGCTGCCGGTGTGCGCGCGGCGCGGCACCTCGGTCGTCGTCGGCGGCGTCTACAACTCCGGCCTGCTGGCCGACCCGGCACCCGGCGCGCCCTACAACTACGCGCCCGCGCCGCCCGACGTTCTGGCGCGCGCCCGCCAACTCTCCGAGGTGTGCGCGGAGTTCGGCGTCCCGCTCAAGGCCGCCGCGCTCCGCTTCCCGTTCGGCCACCCCGCCGTCGCCTCGGCGGTCGTCGGCGCCGCCACCGCCGATGAGGCCGCGCAGAACGCGGCGCTGTTCACCCACGACATCCCCGACACCCTGTGGCACACCCTCGTCGCCCGCGGCCTGCTCGGCCCGGACCTGCCGCTGCCCACCGCCGACCCCGGAGCGCGCCCCTGATGCGTATCGACGCCCATCACCACCTGTGGGACCTCGGCAGCCGCCCGCAGCCCTGGATGGACGGCCCCTGGGCCGACCCCATCCGCCGCGATTTCACCCTGTCCGACCTCGCCCCGGAGCTGGCCGCGCACGGCATCGGCGGCACCGTACTCGTCCAGTCCTCCTCCTCGTACGAGGAGACCGCCGAGCTGTTGGCGCTCGCGGCGGGGGAGGGGCCGGTACGCGGCGTCGTCGGCTGGGCCGATCTCACGGATCCGGCGCTCGGCGAGGCGCTGGTCGCGCTGGGGTCCGGCCTGGTGGGCATCCGTCACCAGGTCCAGGACGAGCCGGATCCCGGCTGGCTGACCCGGCCGGACGTGCTGCGCGGGCTGCGCGCCGTGGCCGCTGCGGGGCTCGTCTACGACCTGCTGGTCACGCCGCGCGAGCTGCCCGCGGCGCTGGCCGCGGCGCGCGCGGTACCGGAGCTGGCGTTCGTCCTGGACCACGCGGGCAAACCGGCGGTGGCCCGAGGGGAACGCCGGCCCTGGGCCGGGCACCTCACCGCCCTCGCCCGGCTGCCGAACCTCACCTGCAAACTCTCCGGCCTGGTCACCGAGGCCGACTGGGCCACCTGGCGGCCTCGGCAGCTCCTGCCGTACGCCCATCACGTCCTGGACACCTTCGGCCCCGACCGGGTCCTCTTCGGCTCCGACTGGCCGGTCTGCACCCTCGCCGCCCGCTACGACGGCGTCGTCGCCCTCGCCGAGTCGGCCACCCGCCGTCTCACCGCGGCCGAACGCGCCGCCGTCTTCGGCGAAACGGCGGCACGGGTGTACGGCATCGGGCGGCGCGGGACGCGGCAGCGAGGGGAGTGAGGGAGGGACGGGAAACCGGGGGCGGCCGTCACAGCGTCGAGCGCAGCCACTGTTCCACGCTCGCGATGTGCACCGTCGCCCACGCCCGCGCGGCCTCCGCGTCGCGGTCGCGCAGCGCCCCGATGATCGCGCGGTGCTCGGTGAGGGTGCGGGCCACCGCGTCCTTCTGCGTCAGCCCACGCCAGATCCTGGCCCGGGTGGTCGGCCCGGACAGGCCGTCCAGCAGCGAACAGAGCACGGAGTTGCCGGACGCGGAGACGATCCTGCGGTGGAACTCCAGGTCGCCGCCCACCAGATCCTCCACCGAAGGGGCCGGGCCCAGGGCGTCCAACTGCGCTTCCAGGGCGTCGAGTTCGGCCGGATCGATCCGGCCTGCCGCCATCGCCGTGGCGGCCGGCTCCAGGATCCGGCGGACGGAGAGGAATTCCAGCACCGTGTCGTCGCGGTGGAAGTCCACCACGAAGCTCATCGCCTCCAGCAGAAGCTGCGGATCGAGGCTGGTGACGTACGTCCCGTCGCCCTGCCGGACGTCCAGGATGCGGATCAGCGAGAGCGCGCGGACCGCCTCGCGCAGGGAATTGCGCGACAGGCCGAGATCGGCGGCCAGTTCGCTCTCCTTGGGCAGCCGGTCGCCCGGCCGCAGCGCCCCCGAGACGATCATGCCCTTGATCTTCTCGATGGCCTCGTCAGTGACGGCCATGGCCGACCTCCCCGCTCGGACCCGCCGGACATCCACCAAGACATCCGATGTCTGGCCCCATTATGGCCTCTCCCGCGCCCGCCGGCGGCCTCCGCACCCGGACCAGCCGTCCCCGCCCCCACGGCAAACCCCCACCGGCTCCGGCCCCACCGCACGCCGGAGGGGCGGCCCCCGCCCACCGGGAACCGCCCCTCCGTCCGACCGTGCCCGAGGATCAGCCCTCCAGCATGCCCTTCACCTTGGCGCGGACGTCCTCCGTGTCCAGGCCGCGGATCGTGAGCGTGGTACGGCGGCGCAGCACGTCGTCCACGGTCTCGGCCCACTCGTGGTCACGGGCGTAGGCGACCTGCGCCCAGATCTCCGGCGCGTCCGGGTGGATCCGCTCGGCCAGCTCCGGGTTCTCGTTCGCCAGCCGGGCGATGTCGAAGGACAGCGAGCCGTAGTGGGTGGCGAGGTGACGCGCGGTCTCCGGGGCCATCCGCGGGCCGGGGGTGGAGCCGTCGATCAGCAGCCGGTGCGCCACCGCGTTCGGGTTGGCGATACCGGGCAGCGGGAGCTTCTTCGGCAGGTGCGAGATCGGCTCCATGTCCTCGGCCAGCGGGTGGCCGGGGAGCGCGGCGAGCTTGTTCATGACCGTACGGCCGATGTGCCGGAAGGTCGTCCACTTGCCGCCCGCCACGGACAGCATGCCGCCGCTGCCCTCGGTGACGACCGTCTCGCGCTTGGCCTTCGAGGTGTCGCCGGGGCCGCCGGGCAGCACCCGCAGACCGGCGAACGAGTACGTGATCAGGTCGCGCGAGAGCTGCTGGTCACGGACCGAGAACGCGGCCTCGTCGAGGATCTGCGCGGTGTCCTTCTCGGTGACCGCGACATCCGCCGGGTCGCCCTCGTACTCCTCGTCGGTGGTGCCGAGCAGCAGCATGTCCTCCCAGGGGAGGGCGAAGGTGATGCGGTACTTGTCGATCGGCGTGGCCAGCGCGGCCTTCCAGGGGGCGGTGCGCTTGAGCACCAGGTGCGCGCCCTTGGACAGGCGGATGGAGGGGGCCGAGTCCTTGTCCTCCATCTTGCGCAGGTGGTCGACCCACGGTCCGGTGGCGTTGAGCACGAGGCGGGCGTTGACGCCGAACTCCTCGCCCTCCATCCGGTCCTTCAGCTCCGCGCCCGTGACCCGGCCCTGGGTGAAGCGCAGGCCGGTGACCTCGGCGTGGTTGAGGACCGTGGCGCCGGCCGCGACGGCGGCGCGGACGGTCATCAGGGCCATCCGGGAGTCGTTCATCTGGTCGTCGCCGTACACGGCAACGGCCTTGAGGTTGTCGGTCCGCAGCTCCGGCACGTCACGCTGGGCCTTGGCCGGCGATATGACGTGGCCGACACCGTCGCCGAAGGCGGACAGCGCGGAGTACGCGAAGACGCCGGCGCCGAGCTTGGCCGCGCCGTGCGGGCCGCCCTTGTAGACGGGCAGGTAGAAGGTCAGGGGGTTGGCGAGGTGCGGTGCCACGTCACGCGAGACCGCACGCCGCTCGAAGTGGTTCTCCGCCACCAGCTTGACCGCGCCGGTCTGCAGGTAACGCAGGCCGCCGTGCAGCAGCTTGGAGGAGGCGGAGGAGGTGGCGCCGGCGAAGTCACCGGCGTCCACCAGGGCCACCCGCAGTCCGGCCTGCGCGGCGTGCCAGGCAGTGGAGATGCCCAGGATGCCGCCACCGATCACCAGGAGGTCGTACGTCGCCTTGGAAAGCTGTTCCCGGGTCTCGGCGCGGCTCGCGGTCGAACCATCGGCCGGGTGCGTCCCAAGTGCCGGGACGCTCTGCAGGGTGCTCATGATTACTCCTCGACAATGCTGTCATCGAGCCAGCCCATGGAGCGTTCCACGGCCTTGAGCCAGCTCTTGTACTCGCGGTCACGGGTGGCCGCTTCCATCCGGGGGGTCCACTCGGCGGCCCGGCGCCAGTTGGCGCGCAGTTCGTCGGTGCTGGACCAGAAGCCGACGGCCAGTCCGGCCGCGTAGGCGGCGCCGAGGCAGGTCGTCTCGGCGACCATCGGGCGCACCACGGGCGCGTCCAGGAAGTCCGAGATGGTCTGCATCAGCAGGTTGTTGGAGGTCATTCCGCCGTCGACCTTCAGTGCGGTCAGCTCGACGCCGGAGTCCTTGGTCATGGCGTCGGTGATCTCGCGCGTCTGCCAGGCGGTGGCCTCAAGCACGGCGCGCGCGATGTGCGCCTTGGTGACGTAACGGGTCAGGCCCGCGATGACGCCGCGGGCGTCCGAGCGCCAGTAGGGGGCGAACAGGCCGGAGAACGCCGGCACGAAGTACGCGCCGCCGTTGTCGTCCACCGTGCTGGCCAGCGTCTCGATCTCGGCGGCGGAGTTGATCAGGCCCATCTGGTCGCGCATCCACTGCACCAGCGAGCCGGTGACGGCGATGGAGCCTTCCAGCGCGTACACCGCCTGCTGGTCGCCGATGCGGTAGCCGACGGTGGTGAGCAGGCCGTTGTACGAGTTCACCGGCTCGTGTCCGGTGTTCATCAGCATGAAGGTGCCGGTGCCGTACGTGGACTTGGCCTCGCCCTGGTCGAAACAGGTCTGGCCGAACAGCGCGGCCTGCTGGTCGCCGAGCGCGGAGGCGACCGGGACACCCGCGAGGACGCCGTCGGCGGTGGTGCCGTAGATCTCGGCGGAGGACTTGATCTCGGGGAGGACCTCCGCCGGGATGTGGATCGACTGGAGGATCTTCTCGTCCCACTCCAGCCGGTGCAGGTTCATCAGCAGGGTGCGCGAGGCGTTGGTGACGTCCGTGACGTGCACGCCGCCGTTGACGCCACCGGTGAGGTTCCAGATGACCCAGGAGTCCATGGTGCCGAAGAGGATGTCGCCGCGCTCGGCGCGCTCGCGCAGGCCGTCGACGTTGTCCAGCAGCCAGCGGATCTTGGGCCCGGCGAAGTACGAGGCCAGCGGCAGGCCGGTCTCGCGGCGGAAGCGGTCCTGGCCGACGTTGCGGCCCAGTTCCTTGCAGAGCGCGTCGGTGCGGGTGTCCTGCCAGACGATGGCGTTGTGGACGGGCTCGCCGGTGTGCTTGTCCCAGAGCAGCGTGGTCTCGCGCTGGTTGGTGATGCCGATCGCCTTGACGTCGGCGGCGGTGATGCCGGCCTTCTCGACGGCGCCGGCCACGACCTGCTGGACGTTGGCCCAGATCTCGGCCGCGTCGTGCTCGACCCAGCCCGGCTTCGGGAAGATCTGCTCGTGTTCCTTCTGGTCGACCGACACGATGCGGCCGTCCTTGTCGAAGACGATGCAGCGGCTGGAGGTCGTGCCCTGGTCGATGGCCGCGATGAACGGTCCGTGGCCGTGGGAGGAGGGCGTGTTGTGGGTGTCGCTCATGGTGTGCTCCAGAAAATCTGTGCGGGCGGGGTCGGGGCGGGGTCGCGGATCAGGCGAATGCCACCTGATAGATGCCACCGGCGATGGCCCCGCCAATCAGCGGGCCGACGACCGGGATCCAGGCGTATCCCCAGTCCGAACCGCCCTTGTTGGGCAGCGGCAGCAGCGCGTGCACGATGCGCGGCCCGAGGTCGCGGACCGGGTTGATGCCGTAGCCGGTGGGCCCGCCCAGCGACAGACCGATACCGACGACGACCAGGGCGACCAGCAGGGAGCCCAGCGGCCCGACGCCCTTGCCGTTGTCGCTCAGGCCGAGGTTGAGGATCGCCAGCACGAGCACGATGGTGGCGATGATCTCGGTTGCGAGGTTCTGTACCGCGTGCCGGATTTCCGGGCCGGTGGAGAAGATGCCCAGAACCGGGCCTGCCTTCGGTGCCGCGGCCTGATCGACGAGGCCGTCCGTGCCGTTGTGCGCGGCCAGCACCTCGGGGTCCGTCAGGTGCGCCCGGAACTGCCCGTAGTACGAGATCCACACCAGGAACGCGCCGATCATGGAGCCGAGCAGCTCGCCGCCGAAGTAGACCGGTACCTGGCTCCACTCGATGCCGCCCTTGATGGCGAGCCCGATGGTGACCGCGGGGTTGAGGTGCGCGCCGGACTTCGCGGCGATGTAAGCGCCCGCGAGGACGGCCAAGCCCCACCCGAAGGCGATGGCGACCCACCCGGCGTTGTACGCCTTGGAGCGCTTGAACGTGACGGCGGCGCAGACGCCACCGCCCAGCAATATCAGAACAGCGGTACCGATGGTCTCGCTGATGAAGATGTCGGAGCTGGACACCCGCGACTCCTTTGTCCTTCGTCCAGGGGAAGGCGGACCCCCAGGTCCCTCCGGTGGTCCGCACCCTCCAAGAGGGTGGTGGTCGGCCCGCGGCACTGCCCACCATAACGAAGATTGTCGCAAGGTGTTCGACAATGCCGACCGACGAACGGCAGTTTTGTTTACCCGCAGGAAACCGTCAAGGCATCTGTGGCGAAAACCTTGGGTGAGTAATTGCACCTAAAACGGTCAGAAGCGGCCTGCACCAAGATCCCTGGACACGGCGCGTGCGCAATCCCTCACAGCAGCGATGATTTCCGGCCGTAGCTCGCCCTCTTTGCACACCCGCTCCACGGCCCCTGTGATTCCCACCGCACCCACCGGCATCCGCCTGCGGTCATGGATCGGCGCGGCCACCGACGCCACCCCGTCCCAGGTCTCCTCGACGTCCGCGGCCCAGCCGCGCGCCCGGGTCACGTCCAGCACGCCCTCGAAGTCGTCGAGACCGGTCACCGTGCGCGGCGTGAGCGGCTGCCGCTCCACCTCCGTGACCTCGCTGTGCGCCACCGGGTCGTACGCGCACAGCACCTTGCCCAGCGCCGTGCTGTGGAGCGGGTGCATCGCGCCCACCTCAAGGACCTGGCGGCTGTCGTCCGGCCGGAAGACGTGATGGACGATCAGCACGCCCTGCTGGTGCAGCACACCGAGATACACGCTCTCGCCGCTGGAACGGGCCAGATCGTCGGTCCACACCAGCGCCCGCGCGCGCAGCTCGTGCACGTCCAGGTAGCTGTTGCCGAGGCGCAGCAGTTCGGCGCCCAGCTGGTAGCGCCCGGACGCCGGGTCCTGTTCGACGAAACCCTCCTGCTGGAGGGTGCGCAGGATGCCGTGTGCGGTCCCCTTGGCCAGGCCGAGGGCGGAGGAGATGTCGGACAGACCCAGCCGCCGTTCCCCGCCGGCCAGCAGCCGCAGCACTGCGGCGGCTCGCTCCAGCGACTGGATGGTGCGTGCCATCGGACAACCTCCGTATTGAGCGGTTCGACAATGCTGAACGATATCGGCCCATGCCGACCGGCGGGGGGCACTGGAGCCATCACGATCATGGATTGTGCCGCGCACGCGGCAGGCCACGTGGCTGTCCACGCGCTGGAATGCGGCACCCCCGTCCCGGGCCGGCAGCTACGCTGGCCGGGTGCGCCCTCTCCCGGAGGGTGCAAAGCCGACAGCCGTCGCAACCAGGGGAGTATCTCCATGGCCTCGTACACGCCATCGTCCGACAGCACATCCCGCGTCGATTCCTTCCGCGAGGCGCTGGCCTCCCGGGTGGTGGTCGCCGACGGGGCGATGGGCACGATGCTGCAGGCGCAGGACCCGACGATGGAGGACTTCCAGCAGCTGGAGGGCTGCAACGAAGTCCTCAACATCACCCGTCCGGACATCGTGCGCTCGGTGCATGAGGAGTACTTCGCGGTCGGCGTCGACTGCGTGGAGACCAATACCTTCGGTGCGAACTTCGCCGCGCTGGCCGAATACGACATCCCCGAGCGGGTCTTCGAACTGTCCGAGTCCGGCGCCCGGATCGCCCGCGAGGCCGCCGACGAGTTCACCGCGTCGACCGGGCAGCAGCGCTGGGTGCTGGGCTCGATGGGCCCCGGCACCAAGCTGCCGACGCTGGGCCACGCCCCGTACGTCACGCTGCGCGACGCCTATCAGCAGAACGCCGAGGGCATGATCGCCGGCGGCGCCGACGCGCTGCTGGTGGAGACGACGCAGGACCTGCTGCAGACCAAGGCCGCCATCCTCGGCGCCCGCCGCGCCCTCGCAGCGACCGGCACCCGCCTCCCGGTGATCTGCTCGGTGACGGTCGAGACCACCGGCACCATGCTGCTGGGCTCGGAGATCGGCGCCGCGCTGACCGCGCTGGAGCCGCTCGGCATCGACATGATCGGCCTCAACTGCGCCACCGGACCGTCCGAGATGAGCGAGCACCTGCGCTACCTCGCCCGCAACTCCCGCGTCCCGATCTCCTGCATGCCCAACGCGGGCCTGCCGGTCCTGGGCAAGGACGGCGCGCACTACCCGCTGTCCGCAGGTGAACTCGCCGACGCGCAGGAGTCGTTCGTCGCCGAGTACGGCCTGTCGCTGGTCGGCGGCTGCTGCGGCACGACCCCCGAGCACCTGCGGCAGGTCGTCGAGCGGGTGCGCGGCCTGGTCCCGCCGGCCCGCGAGGCGCGCCCCGAGCCCGGCGCCGCCTCCCTCTACCAGACCGTGCCCTTCCGCCAGGACACCTCCTACCTCGCCATCGGGGAGCGCACCAACGCCAACGGGTCGAAGAAATTCCGCGAGGCGATGCTGGAGGCCCGCTGGGACGACTGCGTGGAGATCGCCCGCGACCAGATCCGCGAGGGCGCCCACATGCTCGACCTGTGCGTCGACTACGTCGGCCGGGACGGTGTCGCCGACATGGAGGAGCTGGCCGGCCGGCTCGCCACCGCCTCCACCCTGCCGATCGTGCTGGACTCCACCGAACTGCCCGTGCTCCAGGCCGGCCTGGAGAAGCTGGGCGGCCGCGCGGTGATCAACTCCGTCAACTACGAGGACGGCGACGGCCCCGAGTCCCGCTGGGCGAAGGTGACCGCGCTGGCCGCCGAGCACGGCGCGGCGCTGATCGCGCTGACCATCGACGAGAAGGGCCAGGCCCGCACCGCCGAGGACAAGGTCGCCATCGCGGAGCGGATCATCGCCGACCTGACCGGCAACTGGGGCATCCACGAGTCGGACATCCTCATCGACACCCTGACCTTCACCATCTGCACCGGTCAGGAGGAGTCCCGCAAGGACGGCATCAACACCATCGAGGCGATCCGCGAACTCAAGCGCCGCCACCCCGACGTACAGACCACGCTGGGCCTGTCGAACATCTCCTTCGGCCTGAACCCCGCCGCCCGCATCACGCTCAACTCCGTCTTCCTCGACGAGTGCGTCAAGGCCGGCCTGGACTCGGCGATCGTGCACGCCTCGAAGATCCTGCCGATCGCCCGGCTGGAGGAGGAGCAGGTCAAGGCCGCCCACGACCTGATCTACGACCGCCGCGCCGAGGGCTACGACCCGCTGCAGAAGCTCATGGAGCTGTTCGAGGGCGTCAACACCAAGTCCCTCAAGGACGGCCGCGCCGAGGAACTCCTGGCCCTGCCGCTGGACGAGCGCCTTCAGCGCCGCATCATCGACGGCGAGAAGAACGGCCTGGAGGCCGACCTGGACGAGGCGCTGACGAGCCGTCCGGCGCTGGCCATCGTCAACGACACGCTCCTGGAAGGCATGAAGGTCGTCGGCGAGCTGTTCGGCTCCGGCCAGATGCAGCTGCCGTTCGTCCTCCAGTCCGCCGAGGTCATGAAGACCGCGGTCGCCCACCTCGAACCGCACATGGAGAAGAGCGACGACGAGGGCAAGGGCACCATCGTGCTCGCCACCGTCCGCGGCGACGTCCACGACATCGGCAAGAACCTCGTCGACATCATCCTGTCCAACAACGGCTACAACGTCGTCAACCTCGGCATCAAGCAGCCCGTTTCGGCGATCCTGGAGGCCGCCGAGGAACACCGCGCGGACGTCATCGGCATGTCGGGACTCCTGGTCAAGTCCACGGTGATCATGAAGGAGAACCTCCAGGAGCTGAACCAGCGCAACATGGCAGCCGACTTCCCCGTCATCCTCGGCGGCGCCGCCCTCACCCGCGCCTACGTCGAACAGGACCTGCACGAGATCTACGAGGGCGAGGTCCGCTACGCCCGGGACGCCTTCGAGGGACTGCGCCTGATGGACGCCCTGATCGCCGTCAAGCGCGGGGTGCCGGGTGCGGCGCTGCCCGAGCTGAAGCAGCGGCGGGTGCCCAAGCGCGAGACCGCCGTCCTGGAGGCCGAGGAACCCGAGGGCTCGGTGCGCTCCGACGTCGCCGTCGACAACCCCGTCCCCGAGCCGCCGTTCTGGGGCACCCGCGTCGTCAAGGGCATCCAGCTCGCCGACTACTCCTCCTGGCTGGACGAGGGCGCCCTCTTCAAGGGCCAGTGGGGCCTCAAGCAGGCCCGTACGGGAGACGGCCCGACGTACGAGGAGCTGGTGGAGGCCGAGGGCCGGCCGCGGCTGCGCGGCTGGCTGGACAAGCTCCAGACCGAGAACCTCCTGGAAGCCGCCGTCGTGCAGGGCTACTTCCCCTGCTACTCCAAGGGCGACGACCTCATCCTCCTGCACGAGGACGGCACCGAGCGCACCCGCTTCACCTTCCCGCGCCAGCGCCGCGGCCGGCGCCTGTGCCTGGCCGACTTCTTCCGGCCCGAGGAGTCGGGCGAGCGGGACGTCGTCGGGCTTCAGGTCGTCACCGTCGGCTCACGGATCGGCGAGGCGACCGCCGAGCTGTTCGCCGCCAACGCCTACCGCGACTACCTCGAACTGCACGGCCTGTCCGTCCAGCTCGCCGAGGCGCTGGCCGAGTACTGGCACGCCAGGGTCCGCTCCGAGCTGGGCTTCGCCGGCGAGGACCCCGCCGACGTCGAGGACATGTTCGCCCTCAAGTACCGCGGCGCGCGCTTCTCGCTGGGCTACGGCGCCTGCCCCGACCTGGAGGACCGCGCCAAGATCGCCGACCTGCTCGAACCCGGGCGCATCGGCGTCGAGCTGTCCGAGGAATTCCAGCTCCACCCCGAACAGTCCACCGACGCGATCATCATCCACCACCCCGAAGCGAAGTACTTCAACGCACGGTGAGCAGCACGCGGCCGCCCGTCATCCCCGGCGGGCGGCCCGCCACCGCCGCGGCGGGCACCTCGCCGTGGGCAGTCGTACACTGGTCGGTCCGGTAGTGGCCGGTCGCTTCCCCCGTCCGGGGCGGCGACCGGCCCTTTCGTCCCTTCGGGGACGCCCTCACGGAGGTGGACGGATGACCAGCAGCATCCCCGCGGTCGATACCCGTACGGCCGAAGGCGCGACCCTCCAGGCCGTCTTCCTCGACCTGGACGGCACCCTCGTCGACACCGAGGGCTTCTGGTGGGAGGCGGAGGCGGAGGTCTTCGCCGAACTGGGGCACATCCTGGACGACACCCACCGCGGCGTCGTCGTCGGCGGCCCGATGACCCGCAGCGCCGGCTACCTGATCCGCGCCACCGGAGCCGAGATCGGCCTGACGGAGCTGAGCGGCCTGCTCAACGCCCGCTTCGCCGCCCGGATCGCCCATGGCGTGCCGCTGATGCCCGGCGCGCACCGGCTGCTCGCCGAACTGGCCGCGCACGCCGTGCCCACCGCGCTGGTCTCGGCCTCGCACCGGACCATCATCGACCGGATGCTGCTCTCCCTGGGAGCGGCGAACTTCCACCTGACCCTCGCGGGTGACGAACTGCCACGCACCAAGCCGCACCCGGACCCGTATCTGACGGCGGCGGCGCGGCTGGGCGTCGACCCGGCGCGGTGTGCGGTGGTGGAGGACACGATGACCGGCGTGACGGCGGCCGAGGCCGCGGGCTGCCGGGTCGTCGCCGTGCCGTCCGTGCTGCCGATCCCGCCCGCCGACGGCCGTACGGTCGTCCGTTCGCTCGAAGAAGTTGATCTGCCTTTTCTCCGGTCACTCATCACGGAAAGCCGAGACGGCGTGCACTGAGCGTGCTTCGGTGAAAACCGACGGAACTCAGGGGAGTGGTGCGCTCATTTTCCGTGACGAATGCACGCCCGAATTCCCGCATCGTGAAGGGTAATTGGAGGCGTGACGTTTCTCACGCGCCATGGCGTCGACAGTCGGGCCGACAGGTGTTCCAGGGGGCCTCTTCGACCCTTTGTGCGGGGGTAAGTGTCCGGATTGGTGGAGCGACGTACGAATCGTTCCGCCGTCCGGTTATCGGTCGTCCGGGTACGGATATCCCGTGGCGATATAACGGCAACTCCGTTCCGTCCCGGACCGGCTGGCCGTGGCTACTAATGTCGACGCGAGCAACACCTCTGCAGCTGATAAGGAACCTGCCGACGATGAATCGCAAGACCTTGGTGCTGCCGGCCCTGGCCGGTCTGCTCGCCCCCGTACTCGCTGCCTGCGGCAGCTCGGACGGCGCGGGCGGGAGCGGCGACCCGATCGTCGTCGGGGTCGCCACGCAGATCGAGGCCACCAAGGCAGCGCCCGCCCCGTTCGACCCGGCGCAGGCGTACGACGTCGACGCGATGAACGTCCTGCGCGGCACCCTTCAGACTCTGATGCGGCTGCCGAGGACCGGTACGGCGCCGGTGCCCGAGGCCGCCAAGACCTGCGGGTTCAGCGACACCCGGAACGAACAGTTCCGGTGCACTCTGCGCAGCGATCTGAAATTCTCCAACGGCCATGCGCTCACCGCGCAGGACGTGAAGTTCTCCATCGACCGCGTGCAGAAGATCAACTACGCCAACGGTCCCGGCACGCTGGTCAACGACATCGACAAGGTGGAAACACCCAGCGACACCGAAGTCGTTTTCCACCTCAAGAAGCCGGACGCCACCTTCCCGCAGAAGCTCACCACACCGGCCGCCGGCATCGTCGACCACCGCGTGTACCCCAAGGACCATCTCTACAACGGCTTCGAGCTGGTCGGCTCCGGCCCGTACACGCTCAAGGCCGAGCACAGCGGCCAGCGCGTCACCAAGGTCGTCTTCACCAAGAACCCCACCTACAAGGGCGCCGTGAAGCCCCTGAACAACAAGGTGGCGATGCGGTTCTTCGGCAGCTCGTCCGACATGGAGACGGCCCTGCGCAAGGGCGATATCGACCTGATGAACCGTGGTCTGTCGCCCAATCAGGTCAAGGGCCTGAAGAACTCCCGGGACGAGCACATCACCCTCCAGGAGATGCCCGGCCAGGAAATCCGCTACCTCGCCTTCAACACGAAGGACCCGTCGGTCTCCGACCCGGCCGTACGCCAGGCGATGGCGCAGCTCGTCAACCGCTCCCAGATGCTGCGTGACGTCTACTCCTACGCCGGCGACCCGCTGTACTCCCTGGTGCCCACCGGCCTCACCGGCCACATCAATTCCTTCTTCACCAAGTACGGCAACCCCAGCGTCCCGGCCGCCCGCAAGATCCTTGAGCAGGCGAACATCCACACCCCGGTGAAGCTGACCCTGACGTACACCGAGAACCACTACGGCGCCAGCACCGCCAAGGAGTTCGCGGCCCTGCAGAAGCAGCTCAACGCCAGCAAGCTGTTCGACGTCGACATCAAGGGCATCCGCAACTGGCAGCAGTTCCGCACCGACTCGTCGGAGGGCAAGTACGCGATCTACGGCATGGGCTGGTTCCCCGACATCCCGGACGCCGACAACTACATCGCGCCCTTCCTCGGCAAGGGGAACTTCCTCAACTCGCCCTACCGCAACGCCAAGATCGATCAGCTGATCCCCGCCACCCGGCAGCAGACCGACCGCAACGCCGCGGGCGCCGGCTTCAAGGAAGTCCAGAACATCCTCGCCGAAGACGTCCCGATCCTCCCGCTGTGGCAGGGCAAGCAGTACGTCGCCGCCCGCGACGACATCACCGGCGTGGAATGGGCCCTCAACTCCTCGTCCGCGCTGCAGATCTGGGAGCTGGGCCGCGGCGTCGCCGACTGACCCACCGCGGGAGACCCGGCCGTTTCCCGCAGCCGTGCGCACGACCGCGGGGCCGGTCCTGATCTCAGGACCGGCCCCGCCGTCATGACCACCGCCAGTAGGCGGCCCCGCGCCGCCTACTGGGCCCCGGGGCGCACCAGCCCGCTCTCGTACGCGTAGACCGCCGCCTGCACCCTGTCGCGCAGCCGCAGCTTCGTCAGTACATGCCCCACGTGCGTCTTGACCGTCGTCTCGCTCACGAACAGATCCGCCGCGATCTCGGCGTTCGACAGGCCACGGGCCACCAGCTTCAGCACCTCGACCTCGCGTTCGGTGAGCGTGTGCAGCGTGTCCGGCACCGACTCCTCGCCCGACGGGAGATGACCGGCGTACTTGTCCAGCAGCCGGCGCGTGATGCTGGGCGCCAGCATCGCCTCGCCGGCCGCCACCACCCGGATCGCCTGCACCAGCTCGTTGGCCGGCGCGTCCTTGAGCAGGAAGCCGCTGGCCCCCGCCCGCAGCGCCTCGACGACGTACTCGTCCAGGTCGAACGTCGTCAGTACCAGCACCTTCGCCGGGCCGTCCTTCGCCGGACCGGTGATCCGGCGGGTCGCTTCCACACCGTCCATCCGTGGCATGCGGATGTCCATCAGCACCACATCGGGCTGCAACGCCCGCACCTGGTCCAGTGCCTGCAGGCCGTCCCCGGCCTCGCCGACGACCGCCAGATCCTGCTCGGCCTCCAGGATCATCCGGAAACCCGTACGCAGCAGCGGCTGGTCGTCGACCAGCAGGACGCGGATAGCCACCAAATCTCCTTCGTTAGACCGGCTCCATTCTGCCCTGCTCGGGGCCGCTCCCGTCCGCCGGGCGGACCGTCAGCGGATAGACCGGGGGAGTGCCGCCGAACTCCGGGCAGTGCGCCTGATGGTCGCACCAGCCGCACAGCTTCGTCGGCCGCGGTCGCCAGTCGCCGGACTCCGTCGCCTTCCCGATCGCCTCCCACAGCGCCAGCAACTTCCGCTCCACGCCCAGCAGTTCGGCCTCGCCGGGGTCGTACGTGATGACGTCGCCGCTGCCCAGGTAGACCAGCTGCAACCGGCGCGGCACCAGCCCGCGCAGCCGCCACATCACCAGCGCGTAGAACTTCATCTGGAACAGCGCGCCCTCGGCGAACTGCGGACGCGGCGCCTTGCCGGTCTTGTAGTCGACGATCCTGACCTCGCCCGTCGGCGCGACGTCCACCCGGTCGATGAACCCGCGCAGCTGCAGCCCCGAATCCAGCACCGTCTCGACATACAGCTCACGGTCCGCGGGCTCCAGGCGCGTCGGATCCTCCAGCGAGAACCACCGCTCCACCAGCGCCTCGGCGTCCGCCAGCCAGCCGGCCAGTCGCTCGCCCTCCGGATCGTCGGCGAAGAGCTCGGCCAGCTCCGGCCGCCTGCCCAGCAGCTTCTCCCACTCGCCCGCCACCATCGCGCGGGCCCCGGGCGCCGTACGCTCCGCCGCCGGCGCATCGAAGAGCCGCTCCAGCACCGCATGCACCACGGTGCCGCGGGTCGCCGCCGGGCTGGGCTTCTCCGGCAGCTTGTCGATCACCCGGAAGCGGTACAGCAACGGGCACTGCATGAAGTCGCTCGCCCGCGAGGGCGACAGCGCGACGGGACGCCCCGGCGGCCGCTGTGCCCCGCGCTGCGCGCCGGGGCCTGCCGTCTCCCGCCCGCCCCGCCCGTCCTGCGGCGCCGCCGCCACATCCGCCTCGGCATTCTCGGTGCTCGTTCCCATGACACCCGACCCTACGGCCAGGCACTGACAACACCCGCCACCACGGCACGGACCGGGGGCCCGCAGCGGAACGGCCGGGCACGCTCCGCATACCATCGACGTCAGACCCCTTTGCGCAGCATGATCGAGAGATCACGCCGAACAGCGCGAAGGCCGTATTCGACGAGGGGACACCGTGGACGAGAGCGGGAAGCCGCAGGGCCCCCACGAGCCCGTGCAGCCCCAGCCGCCCAATCCGCCCGAGCCGCCCAAGGGCCCCGATAACCCCAAGGATTCCAAGGGCCGCAAGGCACCGGCACCGGGCCGCAAGAAGGGCGGCGGCATCCTCATGGGCCGCCCCTTCGGCGTGCCCGTCTACGTCGCTCCCAGCTGGTTCCTCGTCGCCGCCCTGATCACCTGGGTCTTCGGCGCCCAGCTCGAACAGGTCCTGCCCGAACTCGGCGTCGCCCGCTACCTCGTCTCGCTCTTCTTCGCCGTCGCCTTCTACGCCTCGGTCCTCATCCACGAACTCGCGCACACCGTCGCCGCGCTCCGCTTCAAGCTCCCGGTACGCCGCATCCAGCTCCAGTTCTTCGGCGGCGTATCGGAGATCGAGAAGGAGACCGAGACCCCCGGCAGGGAATTCGTCCTCGCCTTCGTGGGCCCGTTCCTCTCCCTCGTGCTCTCCGGCGTCTTCTACGGCGGCATGCAGCTCGTCGAGGCCGGCACGGTCCCCGGCGTGCTGCTCGCGGGGCTGATGATCTCCAACCTCATCGTCGCGGTCTTCAACTTCCTGCCCGGACTCCCGCTCGACGGCGGCCGGATGCTGCGCGCCGTCGTCTGGAAGATCACCGGCAACCCGATGACCGGCACCGTCGCCGCCGCCTGGATCGGCCGCGCGCTCGCCGTCACCGTCCTGATCGGCCTGCCGCTGCTCACGCACACCGGAGCGCTCGGCGGCCCCCGCCCCGAGATCGGCGGCGCCGACTCCCTCACCGACGCCCTGCTCGCCGCGATCCTGGCCGCCATCATCTGGACCGGCGCAGGCAACAGCCTCCGGATGGCCCGGCTGCGCGAGCGCCTCCCCGAACTCCAGGCCCGTACGCTCACCCGGCGCGCCGTCCCCGTCGAGAACGCCACCCCGCTCTCCGAGGCGCTCCGCCGCGCCAACGACTCCGGGGCCCGCGCCCTGGTCGTCGTCGACGGGCACGGCGAACCCACCGCGGTCGTCCGCGAGGCCGCCATCGTCGGCGTCCCCGAACACCGCCGCCCCTGGGTGCCGGTCGGCACCCTCGCCCAGGACCTCAGGGAGGGCATGCGGGTTCCGGCCGAACTGGCCGGTGAGGACCTCCTCGAATTCCTCCGCACCACCCCGGCCACCGAATACCTCGTCGTCGAGGAGACCGGCGAGATCTACGGCGTGCTGTCCACCGACGATGTCGAGCGGGCCTTCGTCTCCGCCATGGCCCGCCACTCCTGACCCGCCCGCGCCGCCTACGGGACGCCCGCTGGTCCTGGGCGTCCTCCAGGGCCGGTAGGCTGGTCACATGTCCGAACCGACCGGTGCCGCCCGCCGTCGCGGGCCCTTCAAGGTCGGGGACCAGGTCCAGCTCACCGACCCCAAGGGACGCCACTACACCTTCACGCTCGAAGAGGGAAAAAGCTTCCACACCCACAAGGGAGCCTTCCCCCACGACGAGCTGATCGGTGCTCCCGAGGGCAGTGTTGTCCGTACCACCGGGAACGTCGCCTACCTCGCGCTGCGCCCGCTGCTCCCCGACTACGTCCTGTCCATGCCCCGCGGCGCCGCCGTGGTCTACCCCAAGGACGCGGGGCAGATCCTGGCGATGGCCGACATCTTCCCTGGCGCCCGCGTCGTCGAGGCGGGAGTGGGTTCCGGCTCGCTCAGCAGCTTCCTGCTGCGCGCCATCGGCGACCAGGGCATGCTGCACTCCTACGAGCGCCGCGAAGACTTCGCCAAGATCGCCACCCAGAACGTCGAGCGCTACTTCGGCGAGCCGCACCCCGCCTGGACGCTGACCGTCGGTGACCTCCAGGACAACCTCTCCGACACCGAGGTCGACCGGGTCATCCTCGACATGCTCGCCCCCTGGGAGTGCCTGGAGGCCGTCTCCAAGGCGCTGGTCCCCGGCGGCATCCTCTGCGCGTACGTCGCCACGACCACGCAGCTGGCCCGCACCGTCGAGGCGATCCGCGAACACGGCACCTTCAACGAGCCGTCGGCCTGGGAAACCATGGTCCGCACCTGGCACGTCGAGGGCCTCGCCGTACGCCCCGACCACCGCATGATCGGCCACACCGGCTTCCTGCTCACCGCCCGCCGTCTCGCCGACGGCGTCGAGCCCCCGCTGCGCCGCCGCCGTCCTGCCAAGGGCGCGTACGGCGACGACTACACCGGCCCGGGTTCCGCGTCGGGCGGTTCCAAGGACGCGCCCTCGGGCGACTCCGCGGAGCGCGGCTGACCGCCGGCTTCCGGCCACCGAACCACCGGGCGCCGCCGACGAGTTCCCTCTGCGGGAACCGTCGGCGGCGCTCCTTCGTTTCCGGCGTAAAACTCCGGTCCGGCTGGTTCCTGGGCGTCTTGTCCTGTGGAACGATGCTGGGCACTCCCACCGCCACAGCACTTCACAGGAGTTACCCCGCGTGCAGCCCTTGGCAGGCCAGGATCTTTCGCACACCCAGCCCCGCCCCATGCACTGGCTCGCCACAGCCACCGCCGTCGCCGCGGTCATCGCTGCGGCCTCGTTCGTCCAGCCCCCCGATGTGACCGCCATCCCGACCGCATCAGGCCATCCTGCGGCAGCCCCCGACCCGCGGGGTGTGGCCTTCCCCGTCGACTGCGGCCCGAACCGCCTCGACGTGGTGAAGAAGGTCTCCGGCGACCTCGACGGCGACGGCACGATCGAGACCGTCGCGACGGTCCGCTGCCACAGCGCCACCGGCACCCCGCCGAGCGGCGTCTACGTCCTCGCGCAGCCGACCGGCAAGGGGAAGACACCCCGCATCGTCGCCACGCTCCTGGCACCCTCCCAGCAGCTCAGCGTCCAGGACCTCTCCCTGGACTCCGGAGAGATCTCCGCGACGCTCCTGGGGTACTCCACGACCGACGTTCCGCGCTGCTGCCCCGACGTGCGTACTTCCGCCAAGTGGCAATGGAAGGGCGGGAAGTTCGTCCGCAACGAACTCCCCGCCACCGTAGGCACCGCGCGTATCTGAGCCATCACAGGGCGTACTCCGGAGAAGGCGGCGGCCCGGTGCCGGCGCTGCCTTCTCCCCGCCGCCCGGCGGCTATTCCGCCTCCGGGCCGTAGACCTCCACCCGGTCGGTGACCCGGCGCACGTGGATGCAGTCCCCCGGGCACTCCTTCGCCGAGTCCCGCACGTCGTTGAGCAGCGGCAGTGGAACGGGCGTTGTCGCCCCCTTGTCCTGCAGCAGTTCGTCGTCGGCGCTCTTGACGTAGGCCAGTCCGTCGATGTCCAGCTCGAAGACCTCGGGCGCGTACTGCGCGCAGATCCCGTCCCCGGTGCACAAGTCCTGATCGATCCAGACTTCGAGCTCTGGAGTGGCTTCTTCCTGCGCGGTCATCTCGCCTGCCGTTCCTGCGTACGTGAAGCGTTTTTGTCTAAGTGGCGCCAGCCCTGACGGGTGTTGACCGTCCCGACGATACAACCGGTCGCTTTCCGATGTTGTTCGGTGGGTATTCCCTTGGTGAGCGGACGTGCGCAAGGGTGAAGATCGGACACACCCCGACCGTCTTTTCGATCTAGGGGTTTCAACCTGCACCGGCCCAGGTAGGGTCAGGAAGCGTCCAGCTCCCCTTGGAGGAGGTGAGGACCGTGGCAGCCCACGACGACGACATCAACCGCGGCATCCGGCCGGGGCGGGGGTCTGAAGACCCCGCCGGCCAGGTTGCCTATCTTGAGCAGGAGATCGCCGTCCTGCGACGCAAGCTCGCCGACTCTCCGCGTCATACGAGGATTCTCGAAGAGCGGATCGTCGAGCTGCAGACCAACCTGGCCGGCGTTTCCGCGCAGAACGAGCGACTCGCCAATACTCTCCGAGAGGCCCGCGACCAGATCGTCGCGCTCAAGGAGGAGGTCGACCGGCTCGCGCAGCCGCCGGCCGGCTTCGGCGTCTTCCTGCAGACGAATGAGGACGGCACGGCCGATATCTTCACCGGGGGCCGAAAGCTCCGGGTGAATGTCAGCCCCAGCGTGGAGACGAACGATCTCAGGCGCGGCCAGGAGGTCATGCTCAACGAAGCGCTCAATGTGGTCGAGGCCATGGAGTTCGAGAGCGCCGGGGACATCGTCACCCTCAAGGAAATTCTTGAGGACGGCGAGCGCGCTCTGGTCGTCGGGCACACCGACGAGGAACGGGTGGTGCGGCTCGCCGAGCCGCTGCTGGACATCACCATCCGCCCCGGCGACGCCCTGCTGCTCGAATCCCGCTCCGGCTACGTCTATGAAGTCATCCCGAAGAGCGAGGTCGAGGAACTCGTCCTCGAAGAGGTCCCGGACATCGACTACACCAAGATCGGCGGTCTGGGCGGCCAGATCGAACTGATCCGGGACGCGGTCGAGCTTCCGTACCTCTACCCCGACCTCTTCAAGGAGCACGAACTCCGCCCGCCCAAGGGCGTCTTGCTCTACGGCCCGCCCGGCTGCGGCAAGACGCTCATCGCCAAGGCGGTCGCCAACTCCCTTGCCAAGAAGGTCGCCGAGGTGACCGGCCAGCCCGCGGGGAAGAGCTTCTTCCTCAACATCAAGGGCCCCGAACTCCTCAACAAATACGTCGGCGAGACCGAACGGCACATCCGGCTGGTCTTCCAGCGGGCGAGGGAAAAGGCCAGCGAGGGCACGCCCGTCATCGTCTTCTTCGACGAGATGGATTCCCTCTTCCGCACCCGTGGCTCCGGTGTCAGCTCGGACGTGGAGAACACCATCGTCCCGCAGCTGCTCTCCGAGATCGACGGTGTGGAGGGCCTGGAGAACGTCATCGTGATCGGCGCCTCGAACCGCGAGGACATGATCGACCCGGCGATCCTGCGCCCCGGCCGCCTCGACGTGAAGATCAAGATCGAGCGTCCGGACGCGGAAGCGGCGAAGGACATCTTCTCGAAGTACCTCACCGAGCGTCTTCCGCTGCACGCCGACGATCTTGCCGAGCACGGCGATTCCCGCAAGGCAGCCGTCAGCGGGATGATCCAGTCCGTCGTCGAGCAGATGTACGCGGAATCCGAGGAGAACCGCTTCCTGGAGGTCACCTATGCCAATGGTGACAAGGAAGTCCTGTACTTCAAGGACTTCAATTCCGGCGCGATGATCGAGAACATCGTCGGTCGCGCGAAGAAGATGGCCATCAAAGCCTTCCTCGAACACAACCAGAAGGGTCTGCGGGTCTCCCACCTCCTCCAGGCATGCGTGGACGAGTTCAAGGAGAACGAAGACCTGCCGAACACCACCAACCCGGACGACTGGGCCCGTATCTCCGGTAAGAAGGGCGAGCGGATCGTCTACATCCGTACGCTGGTCACCGGAAAGCAGGGCGCGGATACCGGTCGCTCCATCGACACGGTGGCGAATACCGGCCAATACCTGTAACACCGCGCTCCGGCTGCGGATGTCCTGCACGGGGCGTCCGCAGCCGGACGCTTTTCCGGGGTCACCCGGGCAGCCCCGGGCAAAGCGCCGGGCGGTGGCCGGGGAAACCGGACGGGAGCAATGACTGTAATGATCTCCCCAGCGCCGCAAAGGCGTTCTAGGCTCGTCAGTACCGCGACGTCACGCTGTGCGGGAGCGGGGATCGCACACAGACCGGAAGCGCAGCGGTACTTGAGCGCCGACCCCATCAGGGGGCGCCGCCGGGCAAGGAGGGCCGCATGACCGTACGGCGAGTAATGGGGATCGAGACGGAGTACGGAATCTCCGTCCCCGGACACCCGAACGCCAATGCCATGCTCACCTCGTCCCAAGTCGTCAACGCCTACGCGGCGGCGATGCACCGGGCACGGCGTGCCCGTTGGGATTTCGAGGAGGAGAATCCGCTGCGGGACGCCCGCGGCTTCGACCTCGCCCGCGAGGCCGCCGATTCCAGTCAGCTCACCGATGAGGACATCGGCCTCGCCAATGTGATCCTCACCAATGGCGCGCGGCTGTACGTCGACCACGCGCACCCTGAATACAGCGCGCCGGAGGTCACGAATCCGCGGGACGCCGTGTTGTGGGACAAGGCTGGCGAGCGGGTCATGGCCGAGGCCGCCGAGCTGGCCGGCCAGGTTCCCGGCGCCCAGCCGATCCTCCTCTACAAGAACAACACCGACAACAAGGGCGCCTCCTACGGCACGCACGAGAACTACCTGATGAAGCGGGAGACCCCGTTCTCGGACATCGTGCGGCACCTGACGCCGTTCTTCGTCTCACGCCAGGTCGTCACCGGCGCAGGCCGGGTCGGCATCGGCCAGGACGGGCGTGAGCACGGCTTCCAGCTCAGCCAGCGTGCCGACTACTTCGAGGTCGAGGTCGGCCTGGAGACGACGCTCAAGCGCCCGATCATCAACACCCGCGACGAACCGCATGCGGACGCCGAGAAGTACCGCCGGCTGCATGTGATCATCGGCGACGCGAATCTCTCCGAGATCTCGACCTACCTGAAGCTGGGCACCACCTCGCTGGTCCTCTCCATGATCGAGGACGGTTTCATCGCCGTCGACCTGGCCGTCGACCAGCCGGTCCGCGCCCTGCACCAGGTCTCGCACGACCCCGGTCTGCGCCACCTGATCACGCTCCGCAGCGGCCGCACGCTCACCGCCGTCCAGCTTCAGATGGAGTACTTCGAACTGGCCCGCAAGTACGTCGAGGACCGCTACGGCGCGGACGCGGACGAGCAGACGAAGGACGTGCTGACCCGCTGGGAGGACGTGCTCGGGCGGCTGGAGAACGACCCGATGAGCCTCTCCGGGGAGCTGGACTGGGTCGCCAAGCGGGAGCTGATGGAGGGCTACCGTCGCCGTGACGGCCTGGAGTGGGACGCGGCACGGCTGCACCTCATCGACCTCCAGTACGCGGACGTGCGGTCCGACAAGGGCCTCTACAACCGCCTGGCGGCCCGCGGCAAGATGAAGCGGCTGCTGGAGGAGCCCGAGGTCCAGCGGTCCCGGTTGCAGCCGCCCGAGGACACCAGGGCCTATTTCCGCGGCCGCTGCCTGGAGCAGTACGCGGACGACGTCGCGGCCGCCTCCTGGGACTCGGTGATTTTCGATCTGCCGGGCCGTGACTCTCTGCAACGGGTTCCCACTCTGGAGCCGCTGCGTGGGACGCGTGAGCACGTCAAGGACCTGCTGGACCGCTGCCGCACGGCCGAGGAGCTGGTGAGGGCGCTTTCCGGCCATTGAACGGGCACGGATTCGCGGCTGATCCACGGCTGAAAAGGTCGCGGGGCGGGAATCATCGAGGTGACTCCCGGGCGTTGCAACAAGTGCAGGGCCGATGTCAGAGCCAGCTTGTAGGGTCGGATCTTGAAAGTCACATCGAGCGGGGCGAACCGAGCGGGGTGAGGGAAATGGCGACCAAGGACAGCGGCGGCGGGCAGCAGAAGGCCACGCGTTCCACCGAAGAGGTCGAGGAGCAGACGCAGGAGGCGGAGGCTTCCGAAGACCTCAAGGAACGCCAGGAAAAGCTGTCGGACGACGTCGATTCGGTGCTGGACGAGATCGACGACGTGCTCGAAGAGAACGCCGAGGACTTCGTGCGGAGCTTCGTTCAGAAGGGCGGAGAGTAACCGGACCGTGGACCGGGCGCGGTGCCGGTGGTGTTCTGCGGAGCGCCGTCGGCCCGGCCCGGAGTGCCGGAGACCTTTCCCGCGTGGCCGTGCGGAGCCGGCGGCATGTCAGGCCGCCCGCTCCCCACGGCCGGTGAGGCCGGTGCAGCCCGGTTCTGGAACTCATGTGGATCACGGCCGCAGGACGGGTAGGGTCCGGGTCGTACAGTGCTTCAGCTGCACCGCAGCCTGGGACAATTCAAGCATCGGCGGGCCGCCCGGAGGGGGTCGGCCGAGTATCCGGAAGGAAACGTGTGGAAGCCAACACCCGTAGCACCGGGCGTCTACCAGCTGCCTTCCTGACGCCTGGATCCTCGTCGTTCATGGACTTCCTCGGCGAGCACTCTCCCGACCTGCTGCCGGGCAACCGCCCGTTGCCGCCCGTCCAGGGCGCCATCGAGGCACCGCACGGCACGACCATCGTGGCGGCGGCGTTCCCCGGCGGCGTGGTGCTCGCCGGTGACCGCAGGGCGACGATGGGCAACGTCATCGCCCAGCGCGACATCCAGAAGGTCTTCCCGGCCGACGAATACTCCGCTGTCGGCATCGCCGGTACGGCCGGTCTGGCCGTCGAGATGGTCAAGCTGTTCCAGCTGGAGCTGGAGCACTTCGAGAAGGTGGAAGGCGCCCAGCTGTCCCTGGAGGGCAAGGCAAACCGCCTCTCCACGATGATCCGGGGCAATCTCGGGATGGCCATGCAGGGCCTCGCCGTCGTGCCGCTGTTCGCCGGCTGGGACGTCGACCGGGAGAAGGGCCGCATCTTCTCCTACGACGTGACCGGTGGGCGGTCCGAGGAGCACGGCTTCGCGTCGACGGGATCCGGTTCCGTCTTCGCCCGCGGCGCCCTCAAGAAGCTGTACCGCGACGACTTCACGGAGCATCAGGCCGCCACGGCCGTCGTTCAGGCGCTCTACGACGCAGCTGACGACGATTCGGCGACCGGCGGGCCCGACCTGGCCCGGCGGATCTACCCGATCGTCACGGTGATCACCGAAGACGGCTTCAAGAGGTTCACCGACGCCGATGTCTCGGAAATCGCCCATGCCATTCACGAGCGCCGCCTCGAACAGCCCGACGGCCCGCGCGCCGCGGTGCTCTGACGGGACGGGCGGTCCGGAATGCGCGTGCCAGTGAGAGAGCCATTGACAGAAAGGGACGGATAACCGGTGTCGACGCCGTTCTATGTCTCACCCCAGCAGGCCATGGCCGATCGTGCCGAATACGCCCGCAAGGGCATCGCGCGCGGCCGCAGTGTCGTGGTGCTGCAGTACACCGACGGCGTGGTATTCGTCGCCGAGAATCCCTCCCGGGCCCTGCACAAGGTCAGCGAGATCTATGACCGCATCGCTTTCGCAGCGGTCGGCAAGTACAACGAATTCGAGAATCTGCGGATCGGCGGCGTGCGCTACGCCGATCTGCGCGGCTACACCTACCACCGCGAGGACGTCACCGCACGCGGCCTCGCGAACGTCTACGCACAGACGCTCGGCACGATCTTCTCCAGCGCCGCCGAGAAGCCGTACGAGGTCGAGCTGATCGTCGCCGAGGTGGGCAGCGCCGCCGAGGACGACCAGATCTACCGGCTTCCGCACGACGGCTCGATCGTGGACGAGCACGGCTCGGTCGCGGTGGGCGGCAACGCCGACCAGATCAGCAGCTACCTCGACCAGCGGCACCGCGACGGCATGACGCTGGGCGAGGCGCTGAAGCTGGCCGTGGACTCGCTGTCGCGGGACAACAACGGTGGCGAGCGCACCCTGACCGCCGAGCAGTTGGAGGTCGCGACGCTGGACCGTACGCGGCCGCAGCAGCGGAAGTTCAAGCGGATCCTGGGCCGCCAGCTCTCCCGGCTGCTGGACGAGCACGACTCGGCGTCCGGCGCCGAGCCGGCCGTGGACGGGGACGACGCGCCGGGCTCCGCCGACACGGACACGTCCCCGGAGGGCGACGACGCGTCCGGCGAGAAGGATGCGAAGGGTTCGAAGGGCCCGGAGAAGGGTTCCAAGGAGTAAACGGCGCCGTACGGCGTCCGGACAGCGCGTCCCGGTGGGTTACCGCCGGGGCGCGCTGTGGTGTGCGAGCGGTTCCGGAGGCCGGATGCTGTACGCGTCAAGCGGGCGCCGGGCCCGTGGAGCCGCGGGTGACCAGCTCGACCGGCAGGGTGCGGGCCGGGGCGGGGCGGCCGTCGAGCGCCGTCATCAGGGCGCGCATGCCGGCCGCGCCGAAGTCCTCGGCCGGCAGTCGTACGGTCGTCAGCTCAGGTTCGACCGCCACGGCCAGCGCCAGATCGTCGAAGCCGGTGACCGAGACGTCCTCCGGCACCCGTAGACCCAGCCGCCGCACGGCCTTGCAGGCGCCGGCGGCCACGATGTCGTCGTCACAGACCAGCGCCGTCGGGCGGGGCCCGGGACCGGTCAGTGCGGTGTGCGCGGCGTTCAGGCCCGCCGTGACGCCGAGTGCGGCCGGCACCCTGCGCAGCTCGGCGCCGGGAATCCCGCCGATGGCCCGGTCGAGGGTGCGGGCGCGCAGCGCGAAGGTCCAGGAGTCGATGTCGGCCGCGAGATGGCCGATCCGGCGGTGGCCGAGCGCGAGGAGATGGTCGGCCACCTGGCGGATGCCGTCGGCGATGTCGAGGTTGACGGTGGCGGCGGCCCGGTCGTCCTGCGGGTCGTTGTCCAGCATGACGAGCGGGAGCCCGGTGCCGCGGAGTGCGGCGAGCGCGTCGACCGCCATGGACGAGGCGATCACGCCGTCGAGGGTGGCGCGGGCCGAGCCGAACGGGTCGGGGGCCGGGCCGATGCCTTCGGGGGAGGGGTAGAGGACCACGCCGAAGCCGCGGTCCGCGGCGGCCCGGGACGCACCGGAGTGGACCAGCGCGAAGAATTCCGTGGTGAGCGCGGGGACGACGAGGAGTGCGGTGCGGGTGCGGCCCATGCGCAGGCTGCGGGCCGCGAGATTGGGGCGGTATCCGAGTTCGAGGGCGGCGGCCCGGACGGACTCGGCCTTGGCCGGAGAGACCCGGCCGCGCCACTTCTCGCCGAGCACGAGGGAGACGGCGGCCTGGGAGACCCCGGCGGCCCGTGCCACGTCCCGGCTCGTGACGCGGGGGGCGGCAGACGGCTGCGCGCCGCGGTCCGTAGCCGACGTGTCGTTGCTGCTCACCGGTGTCTGCCTCCTGGTGATCGGCCGGGCGGGCTGGACCGCCGGATGGCGCCATGATACGTATAACGCCTCACGTTATACGTATCATGTCCGGTCCGCTGTACCGGACGGAAAGGGGCCGGGATGGCTGCGGGATATGCGGAGCTGCTCAGGACCCGGCACGCCGTCCGGCTGCTGACCGGAACTCTGATAGGCCGGTTGCCGAACGCCACGGCCGCCCTGGCGGTGGTGCTCTTCGTCCGTTCCGAGGGCGGCAGTTACGCCCTGGCCGGTGCGCTTTCCGCGGTCTACGGCGTGTGCACCGCGATCGGCCAGCCGCTGCTCGGCCGGGCCGTCGACGTGTACGGCCAGCCCCGCGTCATGCTGCCCGCCGCGGTGGTATCCGCTCTGGGGATGGTGCTGCTCGCCGTCGTGGGGCTTGATCCGCTGCCTCTCGCCTACGCCGCCGCGGCGATTGCGGGGCTCTTCACGCCGCCTCTGGAGGGCGGTCTGCGGGCCCTGTGGCCCGGGGTGCTCAAGCGTCCCGAGCGGGTGCACGCCGCGTACGCGTTGGACGCGGTGGCGCAGGAAGTCATGTTCGCGGTGGGGCCGTTGCTGGTGACGCTGTGCGTCGCGGCCTGGTCGGAGCAGGTCGCGCTGCTGGTCATCAACGCCCTCGGCGTGCTGGGCGCACTCTCCGTCGTCGTCTCCCCGCCGTCGCGGCAGTGGCGCAGCGGTCCGCGCGAGGCGCACTGGCTGGGCGCGCTGCGGTCGCCGGGCATTCTGGTGCTGATCGGCTCGTTCTTCTTCGTCGGGCTGGCACTCGGCTCCATCGCCGTGGCCGCCGTGGCGTACGCGGACGGGCACGGCGACGGCATGGTTTCCAGCTTTTTGCTCTCCGCGCTGGGTGTCGGCGCGCTGCTGGGCGGCGTCGTCTACGGAGCCCGGGAGTGGCCGGGGAGTCCAGAGGGGCGGCTGCGGCTGCTCGTCGCCTTTCTGGCGCTGGGGTATCTGCCCCTCGTTCTCGCCCCTGGTGTGGTGGGGATGACGGCGCTGACCGGTGTCGCCGGTGTGTTCCTGGCGCCGGCGCTGGCGTGTGCGTTCGTGGTCGTGGACCGGCATGCTCCGCACGGCACGGTCACGGAGGCGTTCTCGTGGCTGGTGACGACGTTCGGCGTCGGTTCGGCGGTCGGCGCGTCGGTGGTGGGGCCCGCGGTGGAGCACGGCGGTGCGGCGGCGGGATTTGCGGTGGCGGGGGCCGGCGGAATCGCCGCGCTGCTGGTGCTTTTGTCGATGAAGCGATTTCTTGGGGATCCCGTGGAGCGGACGGTTGTTGCGGCCCCGGCGGAAAATGATCGAAACGGGGCTGTCGAACCCGGTTTCAGAGCACGCCATCAGGCGTAATGTTCAGTCATGGACCGCCGCATTTTCGGGCTGGAGAACGAGTACGGCGTCACGTGCACGTTCAGGGGACAGCGCCGACTGTCGCCTGACGAAGTGGCGCGGTACCTCTTCCGCCGTGTCGTGTCATGGGGCCGCAGCAGCAATGTCTTCCTGCGGAACGGCGCCCGCCTGTACTTGGACGTGGGTTCGCACCCGGAATATGCAACTCCCGAGTGCGACAACGTGACCGAGCTGGTCACCCACGACAAGGCCGGCGAGCGCATTCTCGAAGGCCTTCTCGTCGACGCCGAACGCCGCCTGCACGAGGAGGGAATCGCGGGCGACGTCTATCTCTTCAAGAACAACACCGATTCGGCGGGCAACTCCTACGGCTGCCACGAGAACTATCTCGTCGCCCGCCACGGGGAGTTCTCCCGGCTCGCGGACATCCTCATTCCCTTCCTCGTCACCCGTCAGCTGCTGTGCGGCGCGGGCAAGGTGCTGCAGACCCCGCGCGGCGCCGTCTACTGCGTCAGCCAGCGTGCCGAGCACATCTGGGAGGGGGTGTCGTCCGCGACGACCCGTTCGCGGCCGATCATCAATACCCGGGACGAACCGCACGCCGACGCCGAGCGCTATCGCCGGCTGCATGTGATCGTCGGCGATTCGAACATGTCCGAGACGACCATGCTGCTGAAGGTCGGGGCGACCGATCTCGTCCTGCGCATGATCGAGGCGGGCACCGTCATGCGCGATCTGACGCTGGAGAACCCGATCCGGGCGATCCGTGAAGTCAGCCATGACATCACCGGGCAGCGCAAGGTGCGGCTGGCCAGCGGGCGCGAGGCGTCGGCGCTCGAAGTCCAGCAGGAGTACTACGAAAAGGCGGTGGATTTCTGCGAGCGCCGCGGAATCCGTACGGGCACCGTCGAACGCGTCCTGGAGTTGTGGGGGCGCACCCTCGAAGCAATCCGGGATCAGGAGCTCGACCGTATCTCCACCGAGATCGACTGGGTGATGAAACATCAACTCATCGAGCGATACCGCACAAAGAACAACATCACGATGTCCCACCCGCGAGTGGCGCAGATAGACCTCGCGTATCACGACATCCACCGCCGCAGGGGGCTCTATTACCTTCTGGAGCGGAAGGGACAAGCGGCGCGGATCTGCAACGACTTGAAGATCTTCGAGGGCAAGTCGGTGCCGCCGCAAACCACTCGCGCCAGGTTGCGCGGCGACTTCATCCGCAGGGCCCAGGAACAGCGGCGTGATTTCACGGTCGACTGGGTGCACCTCAAGCTGAACGATCAGGCGCAGCGGACGGTGCTGTGCAAGGACCCGTTCCGTTCGGTGGACGACAGGGTGGAGAAGTTGATCGCCGGTATGTGACGCGGGCCGCAGCAGGGTGTGCCGGGAGTGTAAGTGCTCCCGGCACATTGCTGTGTTGCGCCGGGAAACGTATGGGGGCACAGGGTCGTAGAGTGGCGGGCATTGGCCACCCACCCACGAGCCCGAGTTGGACTGATGAACCCCACGAAGAACACCCGTCGCGCCGCCGCTGCGGCGCTGACCGTGCCCATCCTGCTGTTCACCGCCGCCTGCGGGTCCGATGACGGCAAGGGCTCTGCCGACGGCTCAGTCGTCAAGGTCGAGGGCAAGGCTGGCGCCGAGCCCAAGATCTCGGTGTCCAAGGATGCCAAGCCGGCCGACAAGGTCGTCACCAAGACCCTCACCGAGGGCAAGGGCGCCACTGTGAAGAAGGGTGACCTGGTCCGCCTGGACTACTCGGCCCAGTCGATGAAGGGTCAGAACCTCGGCAGCAGCTGGACCAAGCAGCCCGGTGCCAAGAAGGACGCGCCGCGTACCCAGGTCGTCACCGAGGTCACCGACCAGATGACCCAGCAGATGCTGCCCCCGAAGGTGCTGACCGCTGCCGCCGGGCAGAAGGTCGGCGGCCGCTTCGAGGTCGAGGGCACCGCCAAGGCGCTGATCGGCGCGGGCCTCAACCCGCAGGCAGGCATCAAGCCCGAGGACGGTCTGGTGTGGGTCGTCGACGTGGCCGGCGTGAAGAAGGTCGACAAGAAGGCCAAGGCCGAGGGTGACCAGGCGGCTCCGGACAGCGGGATGCCCGCGGTGAAGGCGAACGGCGAGAAGGCCGCGTCGATCACCGTTCCCAAGGGGGAGAAGGCGCCGAAGGACCTCAAGCAGCAGGTGCTGATCAAGGGCAAGGGCCCCGAGGTGAAGGCCGGCGACGGGCTGATCGCGCAGTACACCGGCGTGAAGTGGGAGGACGGCAAGAAGTTCGACTCGTCCTGGGACCACGGTGGCGCGACCGCGTTCCAGATCGGTACCGGGCAGGTCGTCCAGGGCTGGGACCAGGCGCTGGTCGGCAAGCACGTCGGCGACCGCGTCGAGATCGTCATTCCGCCGAAGCTGGGCTACGGTGCCAGCCCGCAGCACGAGCTCGCCAAGAACACCCTGGTCTTCTCGGTCGACATCGTCGGCACGGTCTGACCTCGGTCTGCGAGACTGTTGCGGTCATCGCAATGATTCGTAAGTAGGAGCACATTCGTGAGCATCGACAAGCCCGAGATCGATTTCCCCGAGGGCCCGGCTCCCAGCGATCTGGAGATCGTGGACCTGTGGGAGGGTGACGGGCCGGTCGCCAAGGCCGGGGACAACGTCTCCGTGCACTACGTCGGCGTCTCCTTCAGCAGTGGCGAGGAATTCGACGCGAGCTGGAACCGCGGCAACCCGCTGCAGTTCCAGCTGGGTGCCGGCCAGGTCATTTCCGGCTGGGACAAGGGCGTGCAGGGCATGAAGGTCGGCGGCCGCCGCCGGCTGACCATCCCCCCGCACCTGGCGTACGGCGAGCGCGGCGCCGGCGGCGGCCGCATCGCCCCGGGCGAGACGCTGATCTTCGTCTGCGACCTGGTCTCCGTCTGAGACCACCGCCGACCCACCGAGGGCCCGTGCCGAACGGCGCGGGCCCTCGGCGTGTCCGGGCACGGCCCGGGGCCCGCCCCTCCGGCTTTTGCCCTGAGCACCCCGGACGGTACGGTCAACGGTCGGGAGATCCACGAGAGAGGGTGCCGATGGCGATTGCCAAGGCCGAGCGGCTGATGAACCTGGCACTGTGTCTGCTGGGTACGCGTCGTCCGTTGACCAAGCGCGAACTGCGGTCGTCGATCGAGGCATACGTCGAGTCCTTCGGCACGGGGGACGGCCCGGCGAGCAGCGACGAGTCGTTCAACCGGATGTTCGAGCGGGACAAGGACGATCTGCGTGAGCTGGGCCTGGTCATCGAGACCGTCGACGGCCTGGAGGGCGACGTCGGCTATCTCGCCCGCCGCGACAGCAACCGCCTGCCCCCGATCACCCTCGACGCCGAGGAAGCCGCGGCGCTCGGCCTGGCCGCCAAGATCTGGCAGCAGGCCCGGCTGGCCGGCGCGGCCAGCGGCGCCCTCCAGAAGCTGCGGGCCGCCGGCATGCCGCTGGCCGCCGAGACCGAGGACATCGACGCGCCGCACAGCGCGCTGGAGCCGCGGATCCCGGCCCACGAAGCCGCCTTCGAGCCGCTGATGCTGGCCTGCCGCGACCGCCGCCCGGTGGTCTTCGACTACCGCAAGTCCAACGCCGCGCACCCCGAGCGCCGTCAGGTCGAGCCGTGGATCCTGGAGTGCTGGCGCGGCCACTGGTACGTCGCGGGCTGGGACCGTGACCGCACGGCCGAGCGGGTCTTCCGGCTCTCCCGCATCACCGGCAAGGTCCGTTCCAGGCAAGGGGCGTTCACCGCGCCGGTGCCCGATCACGTCACCGTCCGCGAGACCGTCGAGAGCTGGGCGGGGGAGACCGCCACGGGGAGCGCCCGGATCAAACTGCGGGCCGGGCACGGCTATCCGCTGCGCGCCCGTGCGCTGACCGTCCGCGCGCTCGGCGACGGCTGGGACGAGCTGGAGATCCCCAACGGGCACGGACTCGACGCCTGGCTGGTGGAGTTCGGGCCCGACGTCGTGGTGCTGGAACCGGCCGAACTGCGGGCCGACGTCATCGACCGGCTGCGCGCCGTGGCCAAGGGCTGAGAGGGACACGAGAACCCATGGCTACCAACGCGATCGACCAGACCCGCCGGATGCTGTCCCTGGTGACCTACCTGCGCGAGCGCCCCGGCGCGCGCGTCGGCGACGTCGCCCGCGCCTTCGGCATCACCGAGGACGAGCTGATCGCCGACCTCGACGTGCTGCCGATGTGCGGGACGAGCTTCCGCGGCGGCGACCTCCTCGACATCGACACCGACGGCGACCGCATCTGGTGGCACAACCCCGACGACGTCGCCGAACCGCTGCGGCTGGCCGCGGACGAGGCCACCGCGCTGCTCGTCGCCGCCCGCGCCGTGGCCACCCTCCCCGGGCTGCGCGAGGGCGACCGGCAGGCCCTGCTGCGTGCCACCGCCAAGCTGGAGGCGGCGGCCGGCGAGGCGGCCGGAGCCAGCTCCCGGCTGTCGGTGACCTTCGAGTCCGAGGGCGGCGTCTTCGCCGACGTGGACCGCGCCATCGCCGAACGGCGCCGGCTGTGGCTGCGCTACTACTCGCCGGCCCGCGACGAGCTGACCGAGCGCGAGGTGGACCCGATCCGGCTGTTCGCCGTCGGCCACACGTACATGGAGGCGTGGTGCCGGCTCTCCGAGGCCCGGCGCACCTTCCGCCTCGACCGGGTCGCCGAGATCAGGCTGCTCGACGCGCCTGCCGACCCGCCGCCCGTCGAACTGCGCGACCTCTCGGAAGGGCTGGTCCAGCCCGCGGCCGAGGACCCCGAGGTCACCATCGAGGTCGGGCCCGGGGGCCGCTGGGTCGCCGAGTACTACCCGCACGACAGTGCCGACGAGCTGCCGGACGGCGGGCTGCGCATCACGCTGCGCACCCCCGACCCCACCTCGCTCCGCAGGCTGGCGCTGCGCCTCGGACGCGACGGCCGGATCGCCGCGCCCCAGGACCTCGCGGACAGGGCGCGGCAGGCCGCGGCCAAGGCACTGGCCGCATACGGCGAGTGAGCGCGGCGCCGCGCACACCGTAAGGAGGCAGCGAAGGATGACGACCACGAGGGCGACCGGAACCCTGGCCGGCCCGACCGGTCCGGTGCTCTTCAAGGCGGCCTGCCCCGACTGCCGGGGCCGCTTCGAGCTGGGATCGGACGCCTTCCGGCTGGCCATCGGCGCCAGCAGCCGCACCACGTTCTACTCCTTCACGTGCCCCGACTGCGGCCGCGCGGTGCGCAGACCGGCCGGCGAGCGGATCGTCGAGCTGCTCACCGGCGGCGGGGTGCGGACCCTGCGGCTGCACACGGGCTGACCCCGTGCCCGACCGGAACCGGAAGGTCCGGTGCCGTACGACACCCGCGGAACCCCCTCGCACCCCCGATAGGCTCGCCCCATGTTCTGGCCCATGATCGCTGTCGTCCTCGGCTTCCTCGGCATCGCCGTGCTCGGCGTCCTCGCCGCCCGCGTCTTCGTCGAAGTGCGGCGGCTGGCCCGCCAGGTGGGCACGGCGTCGGAGCGGATCCAGCGGGCCGCGCAGGACCTGGAGCGGGCCGCGACCCCGCTCGCCGCCGCCGCGCCCGCAGGGAAGCGGAGCGAGCGGCGGGACGACCGAGCCGGGGGTTGACGGGACGCAACGGTCGTACGTATGGACGGTAGGCTGGGGCGCCGGGCCGGAGAGTGCGGCACGGCCCGTGTCCGGGAGTGCGCACAGGGGTTGCCGAGCGTTCACCCGTGAGCGCTACGATCGCTGGAAGCACGGCGGGCGGACGGATGTCCGGCCAAGTCAGGTAGTCCTCAGCCGCCTCGGTGAGAAGGTAATTGCTTATGTTTGGAAAGATCGGCTGGCCCGAGATCATTCTGATTCTCGTCGTCGTGATTCTCCTGTTCGGCGCCAAGAAACTTCCCGACATGGCCCGCTCACTCGGAAAGTCCGCCCGCATCCTCAAGAGCGAGGCCAAGGCGATGAAGGCGGAGGGCGCCAAGAAGGACGAGGCCCCCGCCGACCCGCCGCACGACGACACGCAGGCCGCACCCCGGACCATCAAGGCCGCACCCGGCGATGCGAGCAGCGCCCGACCGGTCACCGAGACCGATCACACCGCGAATCGCTGACCGAGGGCCTGACTGCGGTGGCGGCCCGGCCGCTGCCCGCTGCATGAGATGAGGACGAGGGTTGCTCAAGTCTGCCCCCAACAAGCAACAGCGGGAGAAGGATCCCGAGGGCCGCATGCCCCTCGTGGAGCACCTGCGTGAGCTGCGGAACCGGCTGGCCAAGGGAATCCTGGCGATCGTCATCGCGACGATCGTCGCGGCGTTCTTCTACGAAGCGATCATCAACGTTTTCACCAAGCCGGTCCTGCAGTCGGTGGGCTGCGACTCGCTCTTCACCGACATCGCCAAGCAGGACAAGGGTTCGCGCTGCGCGAGCATCGTGATGATGGACCTGCTCGGTCCCTTCACCCTCGCGCTCAAGGTCTCCCTGGTGGCCGGTGTCATCCTGTCCTCGCCCGTCTGGCTCTACCAGCTGTGGGCCTTCCTGGCCCCGGGGCTGCACCGCAACGAGAAGAAGTACACGCTCGGTTTCGTCAGCGCCGGCTTCCCGCTCTTCCTGGCCGGCGCGTACTTCGCCTACCAGGTGCTGCCGACCACGGCGAAGGTGCTCATCGGCTTCACGCCGGAGGGCATCGGCAACCTCCTGACGCTGGACAAACTGCTCGACGTGATCCTCCGCATGGTGATCGTCTTCGGCCTGTCCTTCGAGCTGCCGCTGCTGCTGGTCATGCTCAACTTCGCCGGCATCCTCACGGGCAAGCGGATGCTCGGCTGGTGGCGCGGCATGATCATGGGCATCACCGTCTTCTCGGCCATCGCCACGCCGAGCACCGACCCGCTGACGATGATCCTGCTGGCCATGCCGATCTGCGTGCTCTACTTCGCCGCCGTGCTGGTCTCGCTGTCCAACGACGCCAGGCGGCGCCGGCGGATGGCGGAGCAGCCGGCCGACGACGAAGCCTCCGACCTGGACCTGACGCCGGAGAGCATCGGCGAGATGGAGCCGGTGGCCGCGCCCGGAGAACTGACGGAGCGGGGCAGCAGTGAGGACGGCGAATCCGGCGGGCGGCGCCGTGGGGACCTCGACGACGTGACCTGACGGATCCGCGCGACCCGGCCGGTGCGCCCTGACCTGACCAGGAGCGCGGCCGGCCGGGGCCCGGGCCGGGTGCTCCGGCTGACCGGCGGCCGGGGAATTTTCCGGTCGGGTGTCAGAGGTGGCCGGTAGGCTCGTGAGCACGATGACCGAGGACATGTCCCCTGCTGAGCGCTATGCCGCCGCCAAGCTCCGTGCGGCCGAGCAGGCCACCGCACTCGCCCCTTTCCGAGAGATGTACGACTTCGCCCTGGATCCGTTCCAGATCGATGCCTGCCGGGCCCTGGAGGCCGGGAAGGGCGTGCTGGTCGCGGCCCCCACCGGATCCGGCAAGACCATCGTCGGCGAATTCGCCGTCCACCTGGCCCTGGAGCAGGGCCGCAAATGCTTCTACACCACGCCTATCAAGGCGCTGTCCAACCAGAAGTATCAGGATCTGGTGCGGCGTTACGGCGCTGACAAGGTCGGCCTGCTGACCGGCGACAACAGCGTCAACTCCGAGGCGCCGGTGGTCGTGATGACCACCGAAGTGCTGCGCAACATGCTCTATGCGGGCTCCCGGTCGCTGATCGGCCTCGGCTATGTGGTCATGGACGAGGTGCACTACCTCTCCGATCGCTTCCGGGGCGCCGTCTGGGAAGAGGTGATCATCCATCTCCCCGAGTCCGTGACCCTGGTGTCACTGTCGGCCACGGTCTCCAACGCCGAGGAGTTCGGCGACTGGCTCGACACCGTCCGCGGTGACACCGAGGTCATCGTCTCCGAGCACCGCCCGGTGCCGCTGTGGCAGCACGTCCTGGCGGGCCGGCGGATGTACGACCTGTTCGAGGAGCGGAACGGGCAGGGTGGCGGCCGCCGCGAGGTCAACCCCGATCTGGAGCGGCTGGTCAGGATCGAGAACAGCCGGCCCACGTTCGGCAAGGACAAGCGGCGCGGCCGGAACATGCGCGAGGCGGACCGCGAGCGCGAGCGGCGGCAGCGCAGCAGGATCTGGATCCCCAGCAGGGCCGAGGTCATCGACCGGCTCGACAACGAGGGCCTGCTGCCCGCGATCACCTTCATCTTCAGCCGCGCCGGGTGCCAGGCGGCCGTCCAGCAGTGCCTGTACGCGGGCCTGCGCCTCAACGACCAGGAGGGCCGCGAGAAGGTCCGCCGCATCGTCGAGGCACGCACCGCCGGCATCCCCGACGAGGACCTGCATGTGCTCGGCTACTTCGAGTGGCTGGAGGGCCTGGAGCGCGGCATAGCGGCGCACCACGCCGGCATGCTGCCGACGTTCAAGGAGGTCGTCGAGGAGCTGTTCGTCCAGGGCCTGGTCAAGGCCGTCTTCGCCACCGAGACGCTGGCGCTGGGCATCAACATGCCCGCGCGTTCCGTGGTGCTGGAGAAGCTCGTCAAGTGGAACGGCGAGCAGCACGCCGACATCACGCCGGGCGAGTACACGCAGCTCACCGGGCGAGCCGGGCGGCGCGGGATCGACGTCGAGGGCCATGCCGTGGTGCTCTGGCAGCGCGGCATGAATCCGGGTGCGCTGGCCGGCCTCGCGGGGACGCGGACGTATCCGCTGCGTTCGTCGTTCAAGCCGTCGTACAACATGGCGGTCAACCTCGTCTCGCAGTTCGGCAGGCACCGCTCGCGTGAGCTGCTGGAGATGTCGTTCGCGCAGTTCCAGGCGGACAAGTCGGTGGTCGGCATCTCGCGGCAGGTGCAGAAGAACGAAGGCGGCCTGGAGGGGTACCGCGCCTCGATGACCTGTCATCTGGGCGACTTCGAGGAGTACTCCGCCCTGCGGCGGAAGCTGACGGACCGTGAGACGGAGCTGGCCAAGCAGGGCGCGGCACAGCGGCGGGTCGCGGCCGCCGCGGCGCTGGAGAAGCTCAGGCCGGGCGATGTCATCCATGTGCCGACCGGCAAGTACGCCGGGCTCGCCCTGGTGCTGGATCCCGGCATGCCGTCGGGGCGTACCGACCGGCACCGCGGCTTCGAGGGGCAGGACGGCCCACGGCCGCTGGTGCTGACCGCCGAGCGGCAGGTCAAGCGGCTGGCGGCGATGGACTTCCCGGTGCCGGTCGAGGCGCTGGACCGGATGCGCATCCCGAAGTCCTTCAACGCCCGCAGCCCGCAGTCCCGCCGGGATCTGGCCTCCGCGCTGCGCACCAAGGCCGGTCACGTGGTGCCGTCCCGGCACCGTAAGCAGCGCTCCGATGCGGTCGACGACAGGGAGATCGCGCGGCTGCGCAAGGACATCAGGGCGCACCCCTGCCACGGCTGCGACGACCGCGAGGACCACGCCCGGTGGGCCGAGCGGTATCACCGACTGCTGCGGGACACCCGCCAGTTGGAGCGCAGGATCGAGGGGCGTACGAACACCATCGCGCGCACCTTCGACCGGATCTGCGCGCTGCTGACCGAGCTGGACTACCTGGAGGGCGACACCGTCACCGAGGAGGGCCGCAGGCTGGCCAGGCTCTACGGCGAGCTGGACCTGCTGGCCAGTGAGTGCCTGCGGGAAGGCGTCTGGGAAGGGCTCGGACCTGCCGAACTGGCGGCCTGCGCCTCGGCGTTGGTGTTCGAGGCCCGACAGGCCGACGACGCGACGGCGCCCAAGCTGCCGGCCGGCCGGGCGCGGGACGCACTGGCGGAAATGGTGCGCATCTGGGGCCGGCTGGACGCACTGGAGGAGGACCACAAGATCAATCAGGCGGAGGGTGTCGGCCAGCGGGAGCCGGACCTCGGTTTCGCCTGGGCCGCCTACCGCTGGGCCTCCGGGTTCGGGCTCGACGAGGTGCTGGTCGAGGCGGACATGCCGGCCGGCGACTTCGTCCGCTGGTGCAAGCAGCTGATCGACGTGCTCGGCCAGATCGCGGCGGCCGCGCCGCCCGGCGGCACGGTCGCCCGCACGGCACGCAAGGCCGTGGAGGGCGTGCTCCGCGGCGTGGTGGCGTACTCGTCCGTCGGCTGACGCCCGCGGTGTCCGGCGCCCGTTCCTCCGGTATCCGGAGGGGCGGGCGCCGTCGTGCGGGACCGCCCTGCCAGGTGTGACCGGCCGCCGGCCGAGGTACGCAACGGGTGCCGGACGCAGCGGACGACGGGAGCGGACATGACGCACAGCGCGGGCAGCAACGCCGGGGACGGCACGCGGATACGGCGCTTCGGGAAGGTGATCAGGCTCCGCGCCGAGCATCGTGAGCGGTATCTGCGGCTGCACGCCGACGCGTGGCCCGCGGTCCTCGCGACCCTCACCGCCTGCGGCATCCGCAACTACTCGATCTTCCTGGAGGGCGATCAGCTCTTCTCGTACGCCGAGTACGTCGGCGACGACTACGCGGCGGACCTGGCCAGGATGGCCGCCGATCCCGCCACCCAGGAGTGGTGGAAGCTGACCGATCCCTGCCAGGAGCAGACCGCGGGCGCGGTGCCGGGGGAGTGGTGGACGCCGATGCGGGAGATCTTCCACCACGAATGACGGGATGTCAGGGGGCGGGTGCGTCGCCCGCCGCGGGGCGGTCAGCCGGTCGTGGCGCCCTGTGCGTACAGGCCGTCCAGCCAGTTCTGCCACGTGGTCCTGGTGTTCTCCGGGTCCGGGCGGGCGGCGGTGTGCGGGGTGTCGTCGGCGAAGAGGTGGAGGGAGATGCCGACCGGCCCGCCGAAGGCGTTGCGGCCGAAGAAGCGGTAGAGGCCGTGGTCGGTGCGCAGGCCCAGGAAGTGGTCGGTGCGGTAGTCGACGACCGCGTCGAGGGGCTCGGCGCCGGGGAGTTGGACGCGCAGCCGGTCGCCGGCGGTGACCGTGCCGGTGACGCCGAGGGCGCGTTGCAGGACGGCGAACGCGTCGGGGGCCTGCGAGTTCTGCGGGCCCGGCACGTCGATGAAGGTGACCGGGCGGCCGGCGAAGTACCGCAGGTACTGGCCGAGGGTGTGCAGGTAGAAGTCGGTGTGCAGGGCGACGCCGTCGTACCGGTCGTCCCGGCCGGTCGCGTCCAGGACGCCGCTGTGGACGTAGCGCAGGACGGCCGTGCCCCCCTCGCGCGCCTCGATCAGGTACTCCAGCGCGTTGAACCAGCCCTCCTCGCCCGTGACACGGACCGCGAAACGGTGGGGCGGATCCCAGGCGGTGACGCCGTCGGCCTCGGGCGTTCTGCCGCCGACGGCGGAGACCTTCTCCGTGGGGAACATCCACGCGTCGGTCTCCGCCGTCACCGCGGCGAACACCTCTTCGGGCGTGGCCGGCAGGACGACCTCCCGGCGGATCTCGAATTCCTTGCCCATTCGTTACTTCTCCTCGGTGGATGGCTGATCCGGCGCGGACGGCGGGGTGGGGCCCGGGCGCCGGGTGATGCTGGGGTGCAGGGCGATGACGAGCCGGTGCGGGCGGCCGCCGGATGCGTGCTCATCGTGGTACTTGGCGGCCAGGTGGCGTACCGACGCGCTCAGTTCCTCGGCGAAGGCCGCCCGGTCGGCGGCCGAGGCGAAGCGGCTCTCGCCGTCGACGGCGAAGGTCGCCAGCCGCTGGTCGGCGGCGCGGGCGCCGTGGATCAGCTCGCCGACCTCGCGCACCAACCGGGCGGCGAGGGCGAGCAGCCAGCGGGCCGACAGCGGGTCGGGCGCGCGGGCCGGATCGGGGGCCACCGCGGGCAGGGCGGCGGGGGAGATCACGTAGGAGGCGGCCGTGGCCTGCATGATCCGTTCGGTGACGTTGCCCTTGCGGCGCTCCTCGACCAGCTCGATCAGGCCGTGCCGTTCCAGGGCGCACAGGTGGTAGTTGACCTTCTGGCGGGACAGGCCGGCCGTTGCGGCCAGGGTCGTCGCCGAACCCGGTGCGGCCAGGGCGGCCGGCAGCCGCGCGCACCGAGAGCCCGGGGGCGGGTCGCCCCCGGTCATCCGTCGGCGGAGGCGACGGCCGTCGCGCCGGCCACCAACCGGGGCCTCGGCACGGCGCGTTCGAAGAGGTCCTGGACGGCTACGCGGACGCCTGCGAGCGGATCGCCGAGGCCGATCTCGCGTTCGCGGGGCACACCGACGGGGTCGACCGGCTCCTGGAGCGCGTGGTGGTCGGCACGGTGCTGGGCGACGTGGTGCTCACGGCCATGCGCCGGCTCGTGCAGGTGGAGGCGTCGGCGCGTGAAGACGGCGAGGGCGCCCGCTGACGGGTGCCCTCGCCGAGGGGGGACGGGCGGTCGGCTGCCCGTCGTGTGTCAGGACGCGGCTGCCGTGGCCTCCTGCTCGGCCTCGACCTGCTGGTTCCAGTCCCGCTTGGACGCCTGCCAGCCGTCCTCGTCGTGGCCCTTGCGCCAGTATCCGGAGATCGACAGCGCCTCGCGCGGGATCTCCCGCTCGACCCGCAGCAGCCGCCGCAGCTCCTTCACGAAGCCCGCCTCGCCGTGCACGAACGCCTGCACCTGCCCTGCGGGGAACTCCAACGCGCCGACGGCGGCGACCAGTTCGCGGCCCACGGGCGCGTCGCCGCGGTGCAGCCAGGAGATCTCGGCGCCGGCCGGCGCGGACAGCTCCTGCTGCTCATCGGGGCCCGCCACCTCGATGAAGGCGTGCACCGGCACACCGGCCGGCATCCGGGCGAGCGAGGCCGCGATGGCGGGCAGCGCGCTCTCGTCGCCCGCGAGCAGGTGCCAGTCCGCCGCGGCCTCCGGGACGTACGCGCCGCCCGGCCCGAGGAACAGCAGCTCCTCGCCCGGCTTCGCATTCGCGGCCCACGGCCCGGCCAGGCCCTCGTCGCCGTGCACCACGAAGTCGACGGCCAGCTCGCGGGCCTCGGCGTCCCAGGAACGGACCGTGTACGTACGGGTCTTGGGCCACTGCTCGCGCGGCAGCTCGGCACGGATCTGCGTGATGTCGAACGGCTCGGGGTAGGTGATGCCGGGCAGCGGGAAGACCAGCTTGATGTAGTGGTCGCTGCAGGTGCCCGCCGTGAACGCGGCCAGCCCCTCGCCGCCCAGGACGACGCGCACCATGTGCGGGGTCAGCTGCTCGGTGCGCCGGACCTCGGCGCGGTGCAGCGTTTGCTTCTTGCGGGCCGGTCGCTCTGCTGCCACGGCGGTCTCCCCTGACGCGAAGATGAGTTAGGTTTACCTAACCTAACAGTTCACCCCCGGAGTGTGTCGAGCAGTCGCTGCAAAGAACCTCCCAAGCCCCACTGGGCGGCGAGCGCCTCCAGCCGCTCGGGATCGGCCGGCTCGCGGGGCAGCGCCTGATCGACGTCCGGGATCCCGACGTCGGTGGCCACCCGTACGACGGCCGGAGCGACGGCGAGGTACGGCCGGGCGTCCGTCAGGCGCTTGCGCTGGGTCGGGGTCAGCTTCGATGCCGGGTCGTCGGCCGCCGCCATGATCCCGGCGAGGTCGCCGTACGCGTCCAGCAGCTTGGCCGCGGTCTTCTCGCCGACACCCGGCACGCCGGGCAGTCCGTCGCTCGGGTCGCCGCGCAGCAGCGCCAGATCGGCATAGCCGGAGCCGTCCACCCCGTACTTCTCGCGCAGCAGCGCCTCGTCGGTGATCTGGAGGGTGCCGACGCCCTTGAGCGGATAGAGGATGCGGATGCCGCGCCGGTCGTCGACGAGCTGGAAGAGGTCGCGGTCACCGGTGACGACGTCCACCGGGCCCGCCGCCCGGCCGGTGAGGGTGCCGATGATGTCGTCGGCCTCGTAGCCCGCGGCGCCGACCCGGGCGATGCCCAGCGCGTCGAGAACCTGCTCGATCACCGGGACCTGCGGGGACAGGGTGTCCGGGATCTCCTCCTCGTCCGGATCCGGGGAGCCCTCGGGGGCTTCTTCGGCGACCCGGTGTGCCTTGTAGGAGGGGATCAGGTCGACCCGCCACTGGGGGCGCCAGTCGAAGTCCATGCAGGCGACCAGGTCGTCGGGGTGATGGTCCTGGACGAGCCGGGTGATGAAGTCCAGCAGTCCGCGCACCGCGTTGACGGGGGTGCCGTCGGGTGCCCTGACCGATTCCGGTACGCCGAAGTAGGCGCGGAAGTAGAGGGAGGCGGTGTCGAGGAGCATCAGGCGTCGAGTCACAACCCGCATGATGCCGCATACCCCAAACGTCACGCGGATGTGAAGTGGGTCACGGAACGGTTTGAGCCAGATAAAGAGGGGCAGGCGCGCACCCGGAGAGGACCCGGTAAGCGATTCAACTTTTCTACCGGTAAAGGCGGGCGGATCCCGTCCCGCTCCACGACCTGCCTACGGGGGTGGCAGGTCGTTTCTCGTGCGACAAGAGAGGTGTATGTGTCCAGGCTTCAAGCCGAGCACCTGTACATGGTGTTCGGCAGACGACCGAAGGACGCGGTGCGCAGGCTCGAAGACGGAGCCGACCGCGACGAACTGCGCGCCGAGGGCACGACCGCCGCGGTGATCGACGCGTCGATCGAGGTGGACGAGGGCCAGATCTTCGTCGTCATGGGTCTGTCCGGGTCCGGTAAGTCCACGCTGCTGCGGACCCTCAACGGGCTGCTGGAGCCGACCGCAGGAACCGTACGGTTCGACGGTCAGGACCTGACCTCGCTCAGCGACAAGGAACTGCGCAAGGTCCGCTCCGAGAAGATATCCATGGTCTTCCAGCACTTCGCGCTCTTCCCGCACCGCAGCGTGCTGGAGAACGCCGCCTACGGCCTTGAGGTGCAGGGCGTCCCGCGCGCCGAGCGTGAGAAGCGTGCCTACGAGGCGCTGGAGCTGACCGGCCTCAAGGGCTGGGAGAAGTCCTGGCCCGACGAGCTGTCCGGCGGCATGCAGCAGCGCGTCGGCCTGGCCCGCGCGCTGGCCACCGACGCGGATCTGCTGCTGATGGACGAGTCCTTCAGCGCGCTGGACCCGCTGATCCGCCGGGACATGCAGGACCAGCTGCTGGAACTGCAGAAGACCCTGAAGAAGACCATCGTCTTCATCACCCACGACCTCAACGAGGCGATGCGCCTCGGCGACAAGATCGCGGTCATGCGGGACGGCCGGATCGTGCAGATCGGCAGCGCCGAGGACATCCTCGTCACCCCGGCCAACGACTACGTCGCCTCCTTCACGCAGGACGTCGACCGCACCCGGGTGCTGACCGCGGGCGCGATCATGACCGATGCCGCTGAGGCGCTCGGCAGCACGGCGCCGGACGGCAAGAAGCTCGCCACCGCCGCTGACCTGCTCGCCGCCGCCCCCGCCACGGTCGGCCTCGACACCCCCATCGTCGACCTGTTCACCCCCTGCTCCACCAGCACCGTCCCGGTCGCCGTCACCGACAAGGCGGGCAAGCTCGTCGGTGTCGTACGGGCCGACCGGCTGCTGGCCGTCGTCGGCGAGAGCGGCGACCAGCCGACCGCCGCTGCCGTGCCCGCCCCGGCGGACCGGAAGCCGTCGGACACGCAGGACAAGAAGCCCGGGAACGCGCCCGCGGACCACGACCCCGAGGGCAAGGTGATCACCGGTGCCTAGAGTTCCGATAGGCAGCTGGGCCAGCGACGCCGTCGACTGGCTCACGGCTCACGTCGCCTGGCTCTTCGACTTCGTCACGACCGTGCTGAACGGGTTCTACACCGGGATCCACGCGGTCCTTGCAGGGCCCGAACCGCTCATCCTCGCCGGCATCTTCGCGATCATCGCCTGGTGGCTGCGGGGTCTGCCGGCCGCGCTGCTGACCTTCATCGGCTTCGCGCTGATCGACTCGATCGAGCAGTGGGACGAGACCATCTCGTCGCTGTCGCTGGTCCTGGTGGCCTGCATCATCACGATCGCGGTCGCCGTTCCGCTCGGCATCTGGGCCGCCCGCAGCCGCGCCGTCGGCGGGGCGCTGCGTCCGGTCCTGGACCTGATGCAGACGATGCCCGCGATGGTCTACCTGATCCCCGGCATCCTCTTCTTCGGACTCGGCGTCGTCCCCGGCATCGTGTCCACGATCGTCTTCTCCATGCCGCCCGCGGTCCGTATGACCGAGCTGGGTATCCGGCAGGTCGACGAGGAACTGGTCGAGGCGGCCGAGGCGTTCGGCACGCACCCGCGGCGCACGCTCTTCCGCGTGCAGCTGCCGCTGGCGCTGCCCACGATCATGGCCGGCATCAACCAGGTCATCATGCTGGCGCTGTCCATGGTCGTCATCGCCGGTACGGCAGGCGGCGGCGGTCTGGGCGGTTCCGTCTACAACTCGCTCAGCTCCGTCGACGTGAAGCTGGGCGCCGAGGCCGGCCTGTCGGTCGTCATCCTCGCCGTGTACCTGGACCGGATGACCGGTGCGCTCAACCAGCGGGTCTCGCCGCTCGGCCGACGCGCCCTGGCCAAGGCGCAGGCCGCGCTCGGCGGGCTGAAGTTCCTGCGCTGGAAGCCCGCCACCTCGCTCGCGACCGTCGGCGTCGTCGTGCTGGCGCTGGTCGCCGGCGGGATGGGCTACTTCGGCAAGAGCAGCGGTAACGGCACCGGTGGCACGGACGGCAACGGCCGCTCGATCAGCCTGGGTTACGTCAACTGGGACGAGGGCCGCGCCACCACGTACCTGTGGAAGGAAATCCTCGAACAGCGCGGCTTCAAGCCCAAGCTCCAGGCGCTGGACGCCGGCCCGCTCTTCGCCGGCCAGGCCCGCGGCGACATCGACGTGCAGTCCAACGCCTGGCTGCCGACGACGCACGCGACGTACTGGAAGCAGTACAAGGACAAGCTGGAGGACCTCGGCGCCTGGTACGACAAGACGTCGCTGGAGATCGCCGTCCCGTCGTACATGAAGGACATCAAGTCGCTCGACGACCTCAAGGGCAAGGGCGGCGAGTTCAAGGGCAAGATCACCGGCATCGAGCCGGGTGCCGGTGAGATGAAGATCCTGAAGGACAAGGTCCTCAAGGACTACGGCCTGTCCGGCGAGTACTCCGTGCAGGACTCCAGCACCTCGTCGATGCTCGCCGAGCTGGACCGCTCCATCCGGGCCAAGAAGCCGATCGCCGTCACGCTGTGGTCCCCGCACTGGGCGTACAACAAGTACGACCTCACCAAGCTCAAGGACCCCAAGGGCGCCTTCGGTTCCGGTGACAGCCTGCACATGCTGGGCCGCAAGGGCTTCTCCAAGGACGAGCCGCAGGTCGCCCGGTGGATGAAGAACTTCCACCTGGACGAGGGGCAGCTCACCGGCCTGGAGAACGAGATCAGGGAAGCCGGCAACGGCCACGAGCAGGACGGCGTGCGCAGCTGGCTCAAGAAGAACCCGGGCCTGGTCGACAAGATCGCCCCGTCCAGCCACGTCTCCTACGCCAAGGGCAAGGACGCGGGCAAGTCCCCGAACATCGGCTACCCGGCGTGGGACGAGGGCATCGCCACCACGTACCTGTGGAAGAACGTCCTGGAGAAGCGCGGCTACCGGCCGAAGCTGCACAACCTCGACGTCGGCCCGATGTGGACCGGCCTGTCGACCGGCCAGATCGACGTGGAGACCGACGGCTGGCTCCCGGTCGCGCAGAAGCAGTACTGGGACAAGTACAAGAAGGATCTCGTCGACGTCGGGCCCTGGTACGACAAGACGTCGCTGGAGCTCGCGGTGCCGTCCTACGTCAAGGGCGTCAAGACCCTCGACGACCTGGCGAAGCACAAGGACGAGTTCAAGGGCAAGATCATCGGGATCGAGCCGGGTACCGGCGAGATGAAGCGCCTGAAGAGCACCGTGGCCCCCGCGTACGGCCTGGAGGACTTCCAGGTCACCGAGGCCGGGACCAGTGCCATGCTCGCCGAGCTGCAGCGGGCGTACCAGAAGAAGGAGCCCATCGCGGTCGTCCTGTGGTCCCCGCACTGGGCGTACAGCAAGTACGACCTCACCAAGCTCAAGGACCCCAAGGGAACCTGGGGCGCCAACAACCACATCACGACGATCGGCAACAAGAGCTTCCCGGAGAAGTTCCCGGAGTTCTCGGGCTGGTTGAAGAACTGGAAGATGACGCCCGACGAGCTGGGCTCCCTGGAGAAGGACATCCAGGACGCCGGCAAGGGTAACGAGGACAAGGGCGTCCAGAAGTGGATCGACGCCCACCCGGGCATCGTCGACAAGATGGCCCCCGTGAAGTAGCCCCCCGCGGCACGCACTTCACGACGGCGGGCCCCGCCCCCGGCATCCGGCCGGGAGCGGGGCCCGCCCCTTTTCGCCCCGCGCCGCGACCGGCTCCCCGGCCCGCCGTCCCCCGACCGGTCCGCCCGATGGCGTAACGGCGGCCGTCCCCGTGTCGCGCTGCCCGGCGCCCGGTGGTGTGCTCGGTGGGTGCCGGTTCCTCCTGTGCGGCCGCCGCGGTCGTGGCCGGTGCGGGAGAAGACCGTGAGATCAGCGCACATATCCGCAGCCGTGCTGTCCGCCGTCGCCGTCGTGACGCTTGCCGCTCCGGCCGCTTCGGCGCGGGTCGTCCCGGATCCGATGGCGGCCGGCGAGCGGGTGACCGTCAGCGACGACGGGCGATGCGTGGGGGAGGGGGCGGCGCGTGCGCGGTCGACGCTGTTCGGCACCGTGCCGCTGCGGCCGTCGGCCCGGGGCAGCTCCGGAGCGGCCACCGTCGCCCGCGGCGCCACGGCCGGCCGCTACTCCGTCACCGTCGAATGCGGCGCGGGCGGCCCACGGCACACCGAGACGGTCACCGTGCGCGGCGTCAGGGCCGCGGGGATGAGCGTGACGCACGCGGCCGGCGGCCTGGCTCTGCTGGTGCTGGTGGGTGGCGCGGCCTTTCTGCTGCGCCGCACCGTGAAGACGTATCTGTGACGGGGGAGCCGGGGCAGGGGGCCCGGGTCGCGTAACGGGTGCTCAGCAGACGGCAGTTGCGTACCGTGGGGGCCATGACCGGTCACAGTTTCCCGCGCCGGGTGGTGTCCCTGGTGCCCTCGCTCACCGAGTCGGTGGCCGCCTGCGCGCCGGAGTTGCTGGTCGGGGCCACCGACTGGTGCAGCCACCCGGAGGGCCTCGACGTCGTCCGCGTCGGCGGCACCAAGAACCCCGATACGGCCCGGATCGCCGCGCTCGCCCCCGGCCTCGTGCTGGCGAACGAGGAGGAGAACCGCCCGCAGGACCTCGCCGCGCTGCGGGCCGCGGGCCTCGACGTGCTGGTCACCGAGATCCGCACGCTGGACCAGGCGCTGAGCGAGCTGGACCGGGTGCGCACCCGCTGCGGGCTGCCGCGGCCTGACTGGCTGGACGCGGCCGGGGACGCCTGGCACCGACTGCCGTCCAGGAGCGCGGAGTTGACCGCGATCGTGCCGATCTGGCGGCGGCCGTGGATGGTGCTCGGCCGCGACACCTTCGCCGGCGACCTGCTGGCCCGGCTCGGCGTGCGTCACCTCTACGCCGAGCACGCCGAGCGCTATCCGCGGATCCCGCGGGCGGAGCTGGCCGCGAGCGGCGCCGAACTGGTGGTGCTGCCCGACGAGCCGTACCGTTTCACGGCCGATGACGGCCCGGAGGCGTTCCCGGGGCTGCCCGCCGCGCTGGTCAGCGGGCGCCATCTCACCTGGTACGGACCGTCGTTGGCGGAGGCGCCCGAGGTCCTGTCGGCCGCGCTGGCGGCGGCCCGCTGACGCCGCCGCCAGCTCTGAGAGCCGGTGTCTCAGCGCGCCGCCGACCGCTCGCGCGCCGCGGCCACCAGCGCCGCCATCAGCCGGTCGTCGTCACCGGCCTCCGGGTGCCACTGCACCGCGAGCGTGAACGCCCGCGCGTCCGGCAGCTCCAGGGCCTCCACGGTGCCGTCCTCGGCATGGCCGGAGGGGAGCAGCCCGCGCCCGAGCCGGTCGACGGACTGGTGGTGGTAGGTCGGCACGGACACCGGCTCGGGCAGTACCGCCGCCAGCGCCGTCCCGGGCACCGGCTCGACCGCGTGCCGGCCGAAGACACCGGGCGGCCCCGCGTGCCCGTCGAGGTGCTGGACGAGAGTGCCGCCCCGCAGCACGTTCAGCAGCTGGAGGCCGCGGCAGACGCCGAGCAGCGGTACGCCGCCGTCCAACGCGGCCTCGATCAGGGCCAGTTCCCAGGTGTCCCTGGCTTCGTTGGGCGGCCCGGTCCTGGGGTGCACCTCGGCGCCGTAGCGGGCCGGTGCCACGTCCGCGCCGCCGGCGATCACCAGGCCGTCCAGCCGGGCGACGGCGCCGGCCGCGGCCGCTGCGGTGTCCGGCGGCAGCAGGGCCGCGAGCCCGCCCGCGCGCTGGGCCATCCGGTGATAGCCGGCGGGCAGCACCGCGGCGGGCAGCGTCCACACGCCCCACCGCGCCTCGTCCTCCAGGTAGGTGCTGATGCCGATGAGTGGCCGGGACATCGGGTCCTCCGTGCGTGGGTGCGGGGCGGGGCGGGTGATTCGGGCCGGCGGGAGGGGTCAGTCGCGTGCCAGCTCGGCCTCGGCGGCGGCCAGCGCGGCGAACTCCTCCTCGGGTGCCGCGGCCACCAGCCGGTGCCGGGAGTAGCAGGCGAAGTAGGCGAGCGCCACGGCGTACACACCGAGGGCGATGACGGCGGCGTCCTTGTCGACCAGGAACGTCGCCACCAGAGCCGAGCAGGCCAGGACGAAGGCGACGGACGAGGTGAGCATGCCGCCCGGAGTGCGGTACGGGCGGTGCAGGCCGGGCTCGCGGCGGCGCAGCACGAGGTGCGAGAGCGCCATCAGGGCGTAGGAGATGGTGGCGCCGAAGACCGCGACGTTCAGCATCCGGGCACCGTCACCGGTGGCCGCCGCCAGGCCGAAGCCGAGCGCGCCGGGGACCAGCAGGCCGAGGTAGGGGGCCTTGCGGCGACTGGTCAGGGAGAGGAAGCGGGGCAGGTAGCCGGCCCGGGAGAGGGCGAACAGCTGCCGCGAGCCCGCGAAGATCAGCGAGAAGAAGGACGCCACCAGACCTGCCAGGCCCGCGTAGTTGACGATCCGGCTGACGGTCGTCGGCTCGCCGTGCGGCTGGAGCGCCTGCACCAGCGGATCGCCCACCGACCGGATCGCCGCCGAGCCGCGGGCGCCGGTCGCCGCGGTGAAGGTGATCAGCGCGAGCAGCAGCAGGACGCCCATCGCGGCGGCCATCGCCTTCGGCAGCACCCGGGCCGGGTCCTTGGTCTCCTCGGCGGCCAGCGGCACCCCTTCGACGCCGAGGAAGAACCACATGCCGAACGGGAACGCGGCCCAGATGCCCAGCACCCCGAACGGCAGCCAGGAGGAGGCGCCGAATGCGCCCGCATCGACCGGGATGTCGTTGAGGGTGTCCACGTGGAAGTCGGTGAGCGCGGCCACCGCGAAGACGACCAGCGCGGCCACGGCGACGGCGGTGACGACGAGGCTGAAGCGCAGCGCCTCGCCCACGCCCCACAGGTGGATGCCTATGAAGAGCACGAAGCAGGCGAGGTAGACCGGCCAGCCGGAGTGCAGGCCGAACAGGCCGAGCGATTCGACGTAGTCGCCGATGAAGATCGAGATCGCGGCCGGTGCCAGGACGTACTCGATGAGGATCGCCGTGCCGGTCAGGAAGCCGCCCCAGGTGCCCAGCGCGCGCCGGGCGAAGCCGTAGCCGCCGCCGGCCGTCGGCAGGACCGAGGCCAGCTCCGCGAGGGCGAAGACCAGGCAGGTGTACATCAGGCCCATCAGGACGGCAGCGATGGCCAGACCGCCGAAACCGCCCTGGGCCAGGCCGTTGTTCCACCCCGAGAAGTCGCCGGAGACGACATAGGCGACGCCCAGGCCGGTCAGCAGCAGCGGTCCCGCGCTGCCGCGGCGCAGCGACCTGCGCTCCAGGTAGGTGTCGTCGGCCGGTGTTCCGCCGCCGGGGGAGGTCGCGGGCGGTGCGCTCTGCGGTTCCGTACTGTCGGCCATCAGCCGCTCCTGCCTCGCCGGGGGTGTTCGGTACCTGTGCGGATCCGAAGCAAAGGTTCAGCGGCATACCTTTGCTGGGTTCGTGGTCCCGGCGCAAGACCTGTGCGGTGAAAGTCCGGTTACGCCGGCGGCCCGGTCAGGAAGCCGCGCAGCAGCGCCGCGGTGCCGCCGCAGTGCTCGCGCGCCACCTCGCGCGCGCCGTCCGCGTCGCCGTCCAGGACCGCTTCGACCAGTACGCCGTGCTGGGTCTGCGAGTGTTCCAGATTGCGGACCAACAGCGGGATGCAGTCCAGCAGTTCGTTCACGCTCGCCCGCACCGCCGCGTACTGCGCGGCGAGCGAGGGGGAGCCGGACAGCTCGGCGAGCGTGAGGTGCAGCATCGTGTCGCACCTGCGGTAGTCGGTGAGCGGCGCGTCCCGGGTGGCGGTCAGCGCGTCCCGCAGCCGGGCACCCTGTTCGCCGGTCAGGCCGTGGCCCGCGCACAGGCCGGCCGCGCCGGACTCCAGCACCTCGCGGAAGCGCAGTGTGTCCTCGACGTCGATCCGTTCGATCCGGCGCCGCAACCCGGCCTCGTCCGGGCCCGCGGCCCGCACCCGGACGAAGGTGCCGCCGTAGCGGCCCCGCCTGCTCTCCACCAGCCCCTCGTCCTGGAGAACCTTCAGCACCTCGCGCAGCGTCACCCGGCTGATCTGCAGCCGCTCCGCCAACTCCCGTTCCGCGGGCAGTCGTTCGCCCTGCGGTACCAGGCCGAGCCGGACGACCTGGAGTATCTGCTCCAGCGCCTCCTCGAAGCCGTTGCCCGCCCGTACCGGCCGCAGTACGGGTGCCAGCCGATCCGCCGCACCGTCCATCTCAGCCCCTTCCCAAGCAATGGTCCATGTGCATACCTTATGACCTCCGGATGCAGCGACAGGAGGCAACACCGTGGCACCTCGTACGCCCCCGCTCTCCGTCGAAGAGCTGAAAATGCTCGTCGACGCCGGGGAGATCGACACTGTCGTCCTCGCCTTCACCGATATGCAAGGGCGGCTCCAGGGCAAGCGGTTCGCCGCCCGCCACTTCCTCGACACCGTCCTGGAACACGGCACCGAGGGCTGCAACTACCTGCTGGCCGTGGACGTCGACCTCAACACCGTCGAGGGCTACGCCATGGCCTCCTGGGAGCGCGGCTACGGCGACTTCGCGATGCACGGCGACCCCGCCACCCTGCGCCGCACCCCCTGGAACCCCGGCACCGCCCTGATCACCGCGGACCTCGCCTGGCACGACCACTCACCCGTAGCCGCCTCCCCGCGGCAGATCCTGCGCCGCCAGCTCGACCGCCTCGCCGAGCACGGCTGGAGCGCGTACGCAGGCACCGAGCTGGAGTTCATGGTCTTCAAGGACACCTATGAGGACGCCTGGTCGCGCGGGTACCGGCAGATGAACCCCGCCAACCAGTACAACGCCGACTACTCCGTCCTGGGCACCGGCCGGGTCGAACCGCTGTTGCGCCGCATCCGCAACGAGATGGCAGCGGCCGGCCTGACCGTCGAGTCGGCCAAGGGCGAGTGCAATCTCGGCCAGCACGAGATCGTGTTCGTCTACGACGAGGCGCTGACCACCTGTGACCAGCACAGCATCTACAAAACCGGCGCCAAGGAGATCGCCGCCCAGGAAGGCATGGCGCTCACCTTCATGGCGAAGTACGACGAGCGCGAGGGCAACTCCTGTCACATCCACCTCTCGCTCCAGGACGCCGAAGGGCGGCCGGTACTCGCCGACGACGACGGCCCGTACGGCATGTCCCGCATCATGCGGCACTTCCTCGCGGGCCAGGTCGCCGCGATGCGCGACTTCACGCTGCTCTACGCCCCCAACATCAACTCCTACAAGCGCTTCCGGCCCGGATCCTTCGCGCCCACCGCCGTCGCCTGGGGCCCCGACAACCGCACCTGCGCCCTGCGTGTGGTCGGCCACGGCCGCGCGCACCGGCTGGAGAACCGGCTGCCCGGCGGCGACGTGAACCCCTACCTCGCCGTCGCCGGCATGGTCGCGGCCGGCCTGTACGGCATAGAACACGAGCTGGAACTCCCCGACGCCACCACCGGCAACGCCTACAGGGGCGACGCCGCCCACGTTCCCACCACGCTGCGCGAGGCCGCCGAGCTGTGGGAGCACAGCCCGATCGCCCGCGCCGCCTTCGGCGACGAGGTCGTCGACCACTACCGCCACATGGCCCGCGTCGAACAGGACGCCTACGACGCGGCCGTCACGGACTGGGAGCGCTTCCGCTCCTTCGAGCGCATGTAAGGAACCGTCACGTGCTGCACGAGCTGGACATCATCAACCCGGCGACCGAGGACACGGTGGCCACCGTCCCCACCACCTCTCCCGCCGAGGTCGACGCCGCGGTCCTGCGGGCCGCCGCGGCCCAGGAGACGTGGGCGGCCCTGCCGCCCGGCGACCGGGCCCGCGTCCTGCGCCGCTTCGCCGAGGTCGTCGACGCCCACATCGGACCGCTCGCCCAACTCGAACTGCTCGAAGCCGGCCACCCGTTGGGCAACGCCACCTGGGAAGCGGGCAACGTCCGCGACCTGCTGCACTACGCGGCCGGGGGAGTGGAGCGGCTGACCGGCAGCCAGATCCCGGTCGCCGGCGGCATCGACGTCACCTTCCAGGAACCGCTCGGCGTGGTCGCCGTCATCGCCCCCTGGAACTTCCCGATGCCGATCGCCGCCTGGGGCACCGCCCCCGCCCTCGCGGCCGGCAACGCCGTCCTCCTCAAGCCCGCCGAGACCACCCCGCTCACCGCGCTGCGGCTCGCCCAGTACGCGTTGGAGGCCGGGCTGCCCGAAGGGCTCTTCCAGGTACTGCCGGGCGAGGGGCCGGTCACCGGCGCCGCGCTGGTCGACCATCCCGGCGTCGCCAAGGTCGTCTTCACCGGCTCCACCGCCACCGGACGGCAGATCGCCGCCCGCTGCGCCGCGCAGACCAAGCGCCTGACCCTCGAACTCGGCGGCAAGAGCCCCAACATCGTCTTCGCCGACGCCGACATCGAGGCCGCCGCCGCTGCCGCGCCCGGCTCGTTCCTCGACAACACCGGACAGGACTGCTGCGCCCGCAGCCGCATCCTCGTCCAGCGCACCGTGTACGACCGCTTCATGGAGCTGCTGGAGCCCGCTGTCAAGGCGTTCACCGCGGGCGACCCGGCCGACCCCGCCACCGACATGGGTCCGCTGATCTCCGCGGCCCAGCGCGAGCGGGTACGGTCCTACGTCCCCGAGGGCGCCCCCGTCGCCTTCCGCGGCGAGGCACCCGAGGGCAAGGGCTTCTGGTATCCCGCCACCGTCCTGGAGGGCAGGCCCGACGACCGCAGCGCGGTGGAGGAGATCTTCGGCCCGGTCGCCGTCGTCCTCCCCTTCGACGACGAGGCCGACGCCGTCCGCATCGCCAACGCCACCGAATACGGCCTGTCCGGCTCCCTGTGGACCCGCGACGTCGGCCGCGCCCTGCGCGTCTCGCGCGCCGTAGCGGCCGGCAACCTCTCCGTCAACTCCCATGCCAGCGTGCGCTATTCGACCCCCTTCGGCGGGTTCGGGCAGTCCGGGCTCGGCCGTGAACTGGGCCCCGGCGCGCTGGCCGCCTTCACCGAGACCAAGAACGTCTTCATCAGCACCGAGGAGAGCAAGTGACCGACCAGACCCCCGTGTGCCGCCGCCTGGTGGGCCGTACCGCCGTGATCACCGGAGCCGGCAGCGGCATCGGCCTGGCCACCGCCCGCCGGCTGGCATCCGAAGGCGCGCACGTCGTCTGCGCCGACATCGACGCGCGCGCGGGCAAGGCCGCGGCCGACGAGGTCGGCGGCACCTTCGTCCAGGCCGACGTGACCGATTCCGACCAGGTCGAGGCGCTCTATCAAGCCGCCTTCGACACCTACGGATCGGTCGACATCGCCTTCAACAACGCCGGCATCTCCCCGTCCGATGACGACTCCATCCTCACCACCGGGCTCGACGCCTGGAAGCGCGTCCAGGAGGTCAACCTCACCTCCGTCTACCTCTGCTGCAAGCACGCCCTGCCGTATATGCAGCGCCAGGGCCGCGGCTCCATCATCAACACCGCCTCCTTCGTCGCCGTGATGGGCGCCGCCACCTCGCAGATCAGCTACACCGCGTCCAAGGGCGGCGTGCTGTCCATGTCCCGTGAGCTGGGCGTGCAGTTCGCCCGCGAGGGCATCAGGGTCAACGCGCTGTGCCCCGGGCCCGTCAACACCCCGCTGCTCAAGGAGCTGTTCGCCAAGGACCCGGAGCGGGCCGCGCGCCGCCTCGTGCACGTGCCGGTCGGCCGGTTCGCGGAGCCCGAGGAGATCGCCGCCGCCGTCGCCTTCCTCGCCAGCGACGACTCCTCGTTCGTCAACGCCGCCGAGTTCCTCGTCGACGGCGGCATCGCCGGAGCGTATGTCACGCCCGTGTGATCCTCCTCGATAAGGTCGCATGATCACACCGGGGCCGGCACCGCAGTGGTGCCGGCCCCGGTGTCCTCCTGCCCCCACTGACACATCGGAGCACTCATGCGCCACAGGCACGCCCTCGCCCTGGGCCTCACCGTGACCGCGCTCCTCGCCGGCAGCGTGCCGGCGACCGCGGCCACCCCGACCCGCACCGCCGCCGCCCAGGACACCGCGGCGGCCCGGCCCGGGACGAACTGCCCGCAGCTCTCCAGAGACCTGCCCTGGTACGGCCACAACCGCGCCAAGCTGCAACGTGCCATCGACACCCGCGGCACCTGTAGCCACCCGGAACTCGCCCACGGCCACGGCCGGGCCCCCGTCGCCGCGTTCGACTGGGACAACACCATGACCAAGAACGACGTCACCGACGCGACGATCAACTGGTCCCTGCGGCACGACAAGATCCTGCGCCCCGCCCGCTGGAGCGACACCAGCAAGTGGCTCACCCCCGCGGCCGACCGCGCCCTCACCGCGGCCTGCGGCACCGCGGTTCCCGTCGGCAGCCCGCTGCCCACCTCCACCGACGCCGGCTGCGCCGACGAGATCCTGGAGATCCGTGGCGAGGCGAAGACCATGAACGGCGATGCGGCCTTCGCCGGCACCTGGAACCACCGGCGCACGGTGCCCCAATACGCCTGGGTGCCGCAGCTGTTCGCCGGCCACACCGACGCCGAACTCCGCTCGTACGCCGCCGCCGGACGCAAGGCCGCGCTCGCCGCGCCCGTGGGCAGCACCGAGAAGATCGGCACCCACACGCTCCCCGCCTACGTGCGCTACTACCCGCAGCAGAAGGACCTGGTCCGCACCCTGCGCCGGGCCGGCTTCGACGTCTACATCGTCTCCGCCGGATCCGAACCCGTCACCGAGGTCTGGTCGAAGTCCGTCGGCTTCGACCGCGCCCACACGATCGCCATCCGCAGCGTCACCGAGCACGGCAGGATTTCGTACGGCATGCAGGGCTGCGGCGACGTCCCCACCGGCAAGGGCGACGCGATTCCCTACATCGACGGCAAGCGCTGCTTCATCAACCAGGAGATCTTCCACATCAAGGGCGCCGAAGCCTGGCGCAAGCAGGACCCCGCGCACCGCATCGCGATCGGCGGCGGTGACGCCGACACCGACGTCACGTTCGTGAACGACGCCACCAGCGCCCACCTGGCCGTCAACCGCAACAAGACGGAACTGATGTGCCGCGGCTACGACAACGCCGACGACCGCTGGGTGGTCAACCCGATGTTCATCGAGCCGCTGGGACGCAAGTCCGGCGCCTACCCCTGCGCCACCGAGGGCTACACCAACACCGACGGCGTCCCCGGTCCGGTCCGCCGCCCCGACGGCACCGTCGTGCCCGACCAGCACGACCGCATCCACGCCTGACACCGCAGCGCGGGCCGCGCCAACGCCGCCCGGCCCGCGCTCACAGGAACGTATGCCCCTCGCCCCGGTACGTCGGCACCGTCTCCACCACCCGGTCACCCGCGACCAGATGCAGCCGCGCGAACCGCTCGCACAGCTCACCGGCCTTCGCGTGCCGGAACCACACCAGGTCGCCGATCGCCAGCAGGTCGGCGGCCGCCCCCAGCAGCGGCGTCTGCACCTCGCCCGCACCCTCCTGCGGGTCGTAGCGCAGCCCGGCCGGCAGATGCGGCTCCGGCAGCCGGTCGGCGCCCGCGGCGCCCGACGCCGGATAGCCGCCGCCCAGCACCGTCACGACACCGGGTCCTGGCCGGCGCACGACGGGCTGCGCGAACAGCGCCGCCGGACGCCCGCTGAACGAACGGAAGTTGTCGAAAAGCCGCGGCACGTACAGGCCGGAACCGGCCGCGATCTCGGTGATCGCCGCCTCCGCCGCCGTGTGCTGCACGCTGCCGGTGCCGCCGCCGTTGACGAATTCCAGGCGCGGCGCCACCGCCCGCACCGCCCGCACCGCCTCCCAGCGCCGCTGCGCCAGCTCCTTGCGCGCCGCCGCCTGAAGCACCCGCACGGCCCGTGAGAACACCGGCTTCCCGGCCACCTCGTCGCCCACACCCGCCACGTGCCCCTCGTACGCCATCAGCCCCACCAGCCGGAACCCGGGGCGGCGGGCCACCGCACGGGCCAGCGCGCCCAGTTGGGCGGGCCGGCGCAGCGGCGACCTGCGGGCCCCGACCCGCACCGCGTTGCCCATCAGGCGGTACGAGGTGTCCAGCTCCAGGCACACCCGGACCTCCTCGCCGCGGCCGGCCGGGCGGGACGCGTCGATCAGGTCCAGCTGCACGGGGTCGTCGACCATCACCGTGACCGCCGCGGCGAGTCCGGCGTCCTTGGTCAGCTCGCCGAACGCCGCGCGGTCCGCCGACGGATACGCCAGCAGGATGTCGGTGAACCCCGAACGCGCCAGCCACAGCGACTCGTCGAGGGTGAAACTCATGATTCCCGCGAAGCCGTCGCGCGCCAGCACCCGCTCCAGCAGCGCCCGGCAGCGCACCGATTTGCTCGCCACCCGGATCGGCTTGCCCTTCGAGCGGCGCACCAGATCGGCGGCGTTGGCGTCGAACGCCTCCAGGTCGACGAGGGCCAGCGGAGCGTCGAGATGCGCGGTCGCCCGGTCGTAACGGGCTTTGTCGCCATACGCGTCGGCGGGGTAGCGGGACATGGCGGCAGCCTGCCAGAGACGCCTACCACTGGGTAGGGGGAGATAGCGGCAGAACGGACACGGGGTTGGAGGCCCGCCCGCGCCAGCCCGTAGAGTGGCGGTACGCCGCAACCAGCAGGTCAGCGGCGGTTTCTATGGATACGGACCACCTTGCCCCGATTGCTGGTCGGGCGCGGGGCGAGCGGCGCGAGGGGGCGCGGGTGAGCACCGAGGCCGACTGCGCCGGAACGCGGAGCAACCCTCCCATACCCCCGCCGCCGCAGCACCCTCCCGCCCCGCCCAGGGCGGACCGCACCACGGCCCCCGCCACGCGCCGCGTGGAACACCCCGAGCCCCCCGCACAGCCACAGCCGCCGGGCCAACAGACCCCGCCCGCACCGCCCGTGGACACCGACGACGCCCCGCGGACCGCCGTCCTGCACCGGGCGCCGTCCGACGCCCCCGTCCCGTCGCTGGACCGGACCTCGGCCTCGGCGTCCGCCCCGGCCGCGGATCAGGCCCCGGCCCCGTCCGGCGCGGAGCCGCAGCCCGGCGACGACTCGCAGACCGCCGTACGAGGTGTCCAGCTCCAGGCACACCCGGACCTCCTCGCCGCGGCCGGCCGGGCGGGACGCGTCGATCAGGTCCAGCTGCACGGGGTCGTCGACCATCACCGTGACCGCCGCGGCGAGTCCGGCG
>NZ_JAJCXB010000034.1 GCF_020564935.1 Streptomyces pinistramenti | reverse complement strand
CGACACCAACGGCCACGACGGCCCCTACTACTCCGTCGACACCAAGGGCGACAAGCCCCAGTTCACCTGGAACGAAGCCGACGTCCTCAACTGGAACACCAAGAAGCCCTACGACTTCTGACAGACCGTCGACTTCTGACGACCTGCCAGCCAGCGGCCTTGCTGGACGTGAATGGCTGCACAGCGGCGATGCCGTGGAGACTAACTCTCGCCGCGGGCATGTCGACAGTGCGGGACGTGTTGCTGCCACGCGGGTGGCGGTCCGACGTCAGCGGGCTGGCCGTCGGCGACGATGTGGGGATCAAGCCGAGAGCCGGAGCCGCGTCGACCGGGCGTGGACGGGCGCGGGCCGTCGCTGCGCCGAGACGGTCGGCCGCGAGTGACGTAGGTGAGGGGTGAGGGTCTGCCGTTGTCGGCGCGAGCTCCGTAAGCGGGGTAATCGGGCTTTCCGGTCGCCGCTCAGGGCTGGAGGTTCTCCAGGTCCTCCAGGAGGCTGGGGTGCTTCGGCTCCCAGCCGAGGGTCTGCCGGGTGTGGGCGCTGGACGAGGGCTGGTCGTTCGCGAAGACCGGGCCGAGAGGGCCGTACGTCTGCGAGGGCACCGACTCGACCGGCAGGCCCAGCCGTCGGCCGATGACCGCGGCGATGTCCCGCACCTGGTCTCCCTCGTCGGCCACGGCGTGCCAGCAGGTACCGGCTTCCGCCTGCTCCAGGGCGAGCCGGAAGAGGACTGCCGCGTCGAGCGCGTGGACGGCCGGCCAGCGCTGTGCACCGTCGCCCGGGTAGCCGGACACTCCGGTCCGGCGTGCGATGTCGGTCAGCAAGCCGGCGAACCCGCCCGTGCCCTGGTTGTGGACCGTGCGCGGCAGGCGTACGGCCGTACTCCGGACCCCGCGCGCGGCAAGGCCCAGGACCGCCGTGACCGTGCGGCCGCGACCGCCGACCGGTCCGTCGGTCGGCACCGGGTCGGCCTCGGTGGAGACACGGCCCGGGGCCTGGGGCGTACCCGAGGCGGTCACGAAGGGGCGGTCGCTGCCGACGAGTTCCTCGCCGAGGGTCGCGAGGGCGGCGCTCTCCTCGGCGACGTTCTTCGCGAGGGCCTCGGGACTGCTGAAGTCATTGCCGAATGCCAGGTGGATGACCCCGTCGGCCTGAGTGACGCCGGCCCGGAGGACGTCCAGATCGGCGAGGGCTCCCCGGAGCGGCTCGGCGCCGGCCGCCTCGGCGGCGAGCGCGGACGCGTCGGAACGGGCGAGTGCGAGGACGGTGTGGCCGTTGCCGAGCAGTTCGGCGACGACGGTGGACCCGATCAGACCGGTGGCACCGGTGACGAAGACACGCATGGAAATCCTCCCCCAAGTGATGGGACTCTTGTCCCGTCACACGCTACCAGGTGACGGGACAAGAGTCCCCTCGCATATGCTGGCCCCATGGGTAGGTGGGAACCAGGCGCACGCGAGCGCCTCGTCGTGGCCGCAGTCGACCTGTTCACCGAGCAGGGGTACGACGCCACGACGGTCGCGCAGATCGCCGAGCGTGCCGGGGTCACCAAGAGCACCTTCTTCCGGCACTTCCCCGACAAGCGCGAGCTGCTGGCGGCCGGACAGGAGACGCTGAGCCGGCTGCTGACCGAAGGGATCGCCGAGGCCCCCGGCTGCGCCACCCCGCTGGAGGCGGTCGCCGCCGGTCTTGAACGCGCGTCGAGCGCGGTGGGCCCCATGAACCGCGAGCTCGCCCCGCGCCTGAAGGCGGCCGTCGCCGCCAGCGCCGAACTGCAAGAGCGTGACACCCTCAAGACCGTCAGCCTCGCCGCCGCGATGACGACCGCCCTGGTCGCCCGCGGCCTGCCCGACCCCACTGCGGCCCTCGCGAGCGAGCTGGGCGTCCTCGCCTTCAAGCGCGGGTTCGCCGAATGGTCCGATGGTGACCGTGACGGCAGGGACGAGCTCGCCGGGTACGTCCTGGCGGCCCTGGACGAGCTGCGTACGGCGAGCGCATCGCTGGGCTGACCGGACAAATCCACCCGCGCATCGGCTGGTTGCGCATCGACCCATCGCTCGTCGGGCTCGCTGACGGACGCGACTCCGCCACAGCCCGCTCACGTACGGCTTCAGGGAACACCGGTACAGCGGTTATCGGCGACAATGATCATGGCCAGGTCGGGGTGAGGGCGCTGACCCGGTTCTCGTGCTCGCGACGGGCCTTTCGCTGGGCCGGAACCGCCGGGGCGCCCTGGATGCCGTCGCGGGTTTTTCGCCCGCGCGGCCGGGGCGGGTGCCGGGAATGATGGCGATGTTCGTCCGGGGCGACTCCCGTGGTGTGGGGATGGCGACGAGGGGGCCGCGGTCTCAGACCGGGGCCGGACCGTCGGCGTCGAGGAAGCCGTCGATGGCGGCGAAGGTCGCGTCGGGCTCCTCGCGGATGGGCAGGTGGCCTGCGCCGGGGATGAGAGCGAAGCGCGCGTCGTGGAAGGCGTCGGCGTAGGTACGGCCGTAGGCGGAGCTGACGACCTGGTCGTTCTCGCCCCAGACGACCAGGACGGGGCGGGTCACGGCTTTGATGCGTTCCAGGAGGCCGGGGTCCTGCATGTCCGGGCCGGCGTACGCGCGCAGTGCTGCCAGCGAGGCGGGTGACGGTCCGCGCGGCGGACCGGATTGCCCGGTCGCCGCCGAGGGCGGTACCGGGCCGGCCGGTGCGCTCTGGGTGCCGGGCCCTTGTCCGGGCACGGCGATCCGGTGACCGGGCATCGCGGGGCCGATGGCATCCATCAGAACCAGCCGGCCGATGCGCCGGCCCTGGTCGCGCAGGATCGTCTCGGCTGCGATCCAGCCGCCGAAGGAGGTGCCCACCAGTGCGACGGGGTCGGCCTCCAGATGATCGAGCAGGTCGAGGTAGACGTCGGCGAGGCGGGGCACAGAGTCGAGTTCGGACGGGCGCCTGGTGTCGTCCCAGCCCGGATGGACGGGCACGATGACTCGGTGGCGGAGAGCGAGGTGCTCGGCCAGTGGGGTCAGGCTGTCGGGCCCCGGGCCGCCGTGCAGAAGGAGCACGCAAGGGCCCTCGCCCCACTCGCGTACCGTCAGCTCCAAGCCGGGACGAAGTGGGAGCACGCGCTGGCTGGTTGTGGACATAGGGGTGCCGTCTCCTTGTCGTGAATCGGGTGCGGGGCCGCTCGGTCAGTGGGCGGCGAACTGGGCGAGGAGGCCGGTGGGGGCGTCGTCGGCGAAGCACACCTTCAGACTGGTGGCCGAGTCGGTCGCGGCGTGCTGGGCGCGGGGGAACATCGCTTCCTCGTAGATCGCCAGGGCCTTCTCGACATCGCCGGGGTGGGTGACGAGTGCCTGGGCGAGTTCGGCTGCGTCCTGCATGGCGTTGTTGGCGCCTTCTCCGGCGAAGGGCGACATCACGTGCGCTGCGTCGCCGAGGAGGGTAACGCCGGGAACGCGGTCCCAGCGGTGACCGATGGGCAAGGCGAAGATCGGTCGCGGTACGAGCGGGCCGTCGGCGTCGGCGATGAGCGAGGTGAGGCTGGGGTGCCAGCCGGTGAACTGCTCCAGCACCGTTTTCTTCGCGGCCGCGGTGTCGGTGAAGTCGATGCTCTCCAGCCACGACGGGTCGGTCTTGACCGTGGTGTAGACGTGCAGACAGCCGTCGGACTCGCGGTGGGCGAGGAAGCCCCTGGCGTCGGAGAGGGCGAAGAGCATGCCGCCGCCGACGACTTGGGAGGCTTCGGGGTGACGGTCGTCGGCGTCCAGCAGGTCGCCCTCGACGGCAGACACCCCCATGTATGCGGGTGTGGCGTCGGAGAGGAGGTGGCGGACCTTGGACCAGGCTCCGTCCGCGCCGATGAGCAGGTCGGTGGTGAAGGTGCTGCTGTCGGCCAGGGTGACATGGTGGCACCCGTCGTCGAGCGTCGTCGTCGCGGTGGCCTTGGAACCCCAGCGGACCGTGCCAGCGGGCAGGGCGTCGAGCAGCAGGTCGCGCAGCTGTCCGCGGTCGACCTCGGGGCGGGTGCCCGAGGACCCCTCGTCGCTCTCGTCCATCCGTACGGTGGCGTGCTTGTCAAGGATGCGCATGGCTTCCCCGCCGGGCAGGACCAGCTTGAGGAAGTCTTCGTGGAGGCCGGCGGTGTGCAGGGCTGCCTGGCCGGATTCTTCGTGCATGTCGAGCATGCCGCCCTGGGTGCGGGCGTTGCGGTCGGTGTCCAGGTCGAAGACGGCGGCCTCGATGCCGTTCAGGTGCAGGACGCGGGCGAGGGTGAGGCCACCGAGACCGGCGCCGATGATGGCTATGGGGTGGTGCGTGGTGCTCATGGTGGTGGCGTCTTTCTGTGGGGAGGTTGGGCTCTCGTCAGGAGCGTTCAGTCCGTGGTGGTGGGTGTGGTGCGGGCCCCGTTGATGACGGTGCGGAAGACCCAGGCCAGGCGCTGTTCAGGGGTGCCGGAGAACAGTTCGCCGCCGAGCGCGGTGATCCGTGGATGCGTGTCGGCCGTGACACCGCGCAGGGCCTCGACGAGGGCGTTGTGTTCGTCCTTCGCGTCGCTGGCGCGCTCGCGAGTGGACTGCTCGGCGGCGGTGGCGGTGGCCACTTGCAGCAGCACGTCCACGCCCCAGGCCGCCTGCGCGCCGGGGACCTCTCCTTCGTCGAGAAGGGCGAGGATCGCTTCGAGCAGGGCCAGGTAGTTCGGCCCCGAGGGGCGGGCCACCAGGGCAGAGTGGGCGAGGCTGGGGTGCGCGAACAGAATGCGCGTGTAGGAGCTGAGCACGGCGGCGAGCCGGTCGCGCCAGTCGCCTGTGGAAGCAGCGGGTCTCAGGTCGACGGCGCCCAGCAGCTCCTCCAGGATCGCCGCGTGCAGTTCGGCGGTGTTCGCGACGTACACGTACAGCGAGGCCGGGCCGGTGTCGAGCTCCGTGGCCAGGCGGCGCATCGTGACGCGGTGCAGGCCCTCGTCCCGCATCACCTGCACTGCGGTGGCGACGATGCCCTCGTAGGTGAGGGCGGGCTTGGCCGGTCGCTCGCGGCGACTGCGGGGGGTTCTCGGTGTCACACCTCAAACCTAACGAACATGTTCGCAACGAACAAGTTCGTTCCTGGGCCGCCTCGGGCTGGGCGGTCTCGGGGAGCAGGCGTACCAGGAGGAGGCGGGCGGCGGTGAGGACGAGGGCGACGACGAGGCTGATGGTCATGGCGTGGGTCGGCCCTCGGGGAGTATCCGAACCGGAATCACCCACTCGGGCCGGCTTCGATCCGCTGCCACTCGCTGTCGTCCGCGGCGGCAGCCAGCTTGTCGATCCGCCGCCAGCCCGGCCGGGGCGGCGCCGTCCAGTGCCGCATCAGGCAACGTTCGCCCTGCCCCGTGACCGTCTTGGACGGGGAGGGCTCACTCCGGCGTGGTCCGGTCAGAAGGGCGGAATCCGCTCGGGTACGAGTCCGGCTGGGCGGAGGAGGCCGTACAGGTCGGTCTCGCCCCAGAACTCGACGATCCGTCCGTCTCGGAACCGGCAGGACTTGACTCCCGTCATGGTGAGATCCCGGCCGCTGCGGCCGTGGGTGCAGGTGAGCGTGAAAGCCACGGTCACCCGGTCGTCGGCGGAGAAGATGTCGTCCACCTGCTCCGCGAGGAAAGCGTCTCCTTTCCACGCCCGACCAAATCCAACAGGTTCCGTGATTCTCGGAGGGCCTGTGCCCGAACCCACCGCCGATGGGCCAGATGCCGTGCGGGAGGGCAGCGGGTTGGCCGTCTCGCGCTGCGCGTTGTGGTGGTGGAGAGCACTGGGACGGGTCATCCCCACGGCCCCTACCTGCCACGCCGGCACCGGCCTGATCATCACCTGCTGTGGCCTGGCCCTGGGCGAGGGTTCGTCGTTGTGGATCGCTCGGGGGCGTGAAACCCTACGGCGCGCATTGGTGATCGTTTGTCATAGGGGAGGAACCTCGGATGCCGCAGCATCTTGTCGGTAATGAGGCGTTGGTGAGGGTCCAGCAGAGGGTTCGGGAGCACAGTCCCGCCCGGGGGGCGTATTCCGAGCTCTACACGCGGGCCGCGGCGGCTTTCGACGGGATATCCGTCTGCTATCCCGGGGAACCGGAGCAGATCGTGATGACGACGTACGACTATCTCGGTCTCGTCGGCGACCCCGCGGTCAACGAACGGGCCAAGAAGGCGATCGACGTCCACGGTGTCGGGGGGCACGGGACCGCCGTCGCGTCGGCGAGTCTGCGGCTGCACCGTGAGCTGGAGCGGCGGCTCGCGGAGTTCGTCGGCCACGAGGACGCGGTCACCTTCCCGTCCGGCTACCAGACGAACAGCACGGTGATTCCCGTGCTGGCGGGTCGGGGCGACTGGGTGCTGTCCGACGAGCTCAACCACGCCAGCATCATCGACGGCTGCCGACTGGCCCAGTCACGCGGCGCCCATGTGCAGCGCTACCGGCACAATGACGTGACCCACCTGCGAGAACTCCTCGCCCAGGCACCGGCGGACCGCACCACGCTGGTGGTGAGCGACTCGGTGTTCAGCGCGGACGGCGACCTGATGCCCCTGCCGGACATCATCGAGGCATGCCGAGAACACGGAGCCCTGCTCTACGTCGACGAAGCCCACGGGCTGGGGGTCCTGGGCCGCGGCGGACGGGGCATCCACGAGCACTTCGGCCTCACCCCGGACCCCACCACCCTGATCATGTCCCCCCTCAGCAAAGCCGTCGCCTCCACCGGCGGTTTCGTCGCCGCCCCTCGCTCCCTGACGGAGTTGCTGCGGATCGCGGCTCCCGGTTGCGTCTTCAGCGCCGCCCTGCCGGCCACGGCCATCGCCGCGGCCACGGCCGCCCTCGACGTGATCGAGAGCGACGAGGGGATCCGACGCCGCGACCTCCTGCGCCGCAACATCGCGCACTTCATCGACCGGGCCGGCGCGGCCGGTCTCCTGTCCGCGCCGGCACAGGAGCACCACAGTGGCGTGGTGCCCGTCTTCATCGGCGACGACCAGCGCGCCTTGAGGATCGCCGCGAACTGCCGTGACCACGGAGTCATGGTGGTGCCCTTCGTCTTCCCCGCCGCCGCCTCGGGCAAGGCACGGCTGCGCGTGAACGTGACCGCCCGGCACACCCCCGAGATCGTGGACCTCGCGATCGACGTCATCGCCGCGGCCTGCCACGACACGCCCTGACCCCCTCGGCCTGCTCGCGCTCCCGCCCTGCTCCCAGGGCGAGGACGCGGTCGGCCCCGTGGCGGACAGGTCAGGTGTACTGGTCGATCACGCTGAAGTCGCGGGCGAGTTCCAGGGCGAGGCGTCGTGGCGCGTGGCAGAGGATCCAGCCGATCGCTCGGTAACGGCGGCTGGGGACGCTCACGACGCGTCCGCGCCCCAGGTCACGAAGGGCCTCGCGCACCAACCGTTCCTCGGACAGCCGGCGCCAGGCCGGTGTCGTCGAATCGGCGATGCCCGCACGGGCGTTGGACTCGGTCCTGACGTCACCGGGACACAGGGCCGTCAGGCGGACCCCGCCGGCGCGGACGTTGCGCTGCACGCGTTCGGGTGCGGGCGGTGGCGACGCGGGTCACCTCGCTGGTGAGCCGGTTATCGAAGATGCGACTCATGGGGCGGCCGACGATGGCCACCCCGCAGAGTGCGCCGGTCGGGCGCCGCATGCCGATGCTGAACCTGTGGCCCTGCGGTTTCCTGTGGAGGCGGTCGACGACCTCGCACGCGTCGCCGAACGTCGGCGGGATGATCGTCAACCGCCTCATGGACGTACCGGCCTGGACGGAACCGTCAGCCTGGGGTGACCGTGCCCTTGTCTCGGGCGTCCCTCCGGCGGCTGACTTCGGCGTCGTAGTGGGCCCGGCCTCCTTCGGAGAGACGTTGCCGGGCGACAGCGACGTCGGTGTGGCTGCCCAGGGTGCGGGCGGTGATCGGGAAGCCGGGGACGGCGCGGCCGGTGGCGCCGGGGCGGATGGGGGCGTCGGCCGCGCTGATGAAGATGTGGCTCCGCACACGCATCGACCGCACGGGCACATCTCTCGCGGTCCGGGTGCGGTGTGTGCCGGTGGGGCTCTGCCTGATGGGGCAGAGCCCCACGTGGCGACGTCCTACGCTTTCGTGCCGATGGCGTAGGAGTGGGCTCCGGCTCCGGCCAGGCCGCCGTGTCCGGCAATGAGGTACTCGTCGCGGATGGGGGTGCCGTCGAGCCAGGATTCCAGGATCTCGCGGGTGCCGGCGGCGTAGCGGGTCTGGGCGGAGAGGGTGGATCCGGAGATGTGGGGGGTCATTCCGTGGTGCGGCATGGTGCGCCACGGGTGGTCGGCGGGTGCCGGCTGCGGGTACCACACGTCTCCGGCGTAGCCCGCCAGCTGTCCGGTCTCCAGGGCGCGTACGACGGCTTGCCGGTCGACGATGCGGGCGCGTGCGGTGTTGATGAGGTAGGCGCCGCGGCGCATCAGGGCCAGCAGTTCGTCGTTGAAGAGTCCTTCGGTTTCCGGGTGGAGGGGGGCGTTGATGGTGACGACGTCGCAGTGCGGCACCATGTCCGCCGTCGTGGGGTGGAAGACCAGGCCGAGTTCCTTCTCGGTTTCGGCCGGCAGGCGGTGGCGGTCGGTGTAGTGGAGCGTGACGTCGAAGGGTGCCAGCCGCCGCAGCACCGCGAGCCCGATCCGGCCGGCGGCCACTGTCCCGACGTGCATGCCTTCGAGATCGTAGGAGCGTGCCACGCAGTCGGCGATGTCCCAGCCGCCGTCCAGGGCCGTCCGGTGGGCGGGCAGGTAGTCCCGCACCAGGGCGAGGGTCATCATCACGATGTGCTCGGCGACGCTGATGCTGTTGGAGTACGTCACCTCGGCGACGGTGACACCGTGCGTGATCGCCGCGTCCAGGTCGACGTGGTCGGAGCCGATGCCCGCGGTGATGGCGAGCTTGAGATTCTTCGCGGCGGCGATCCGCTCGGCGGTGAGGTAGGCCGGCCAGAACGGCTGGGAGATGACCACGTCCGCATCCACCAGCTCCCGGTCGAAAGCACAGCCGGCGCCGTCCTTGTCGGAGGTGACGACAAGGGTGTGGCCCCGGCTCTCCAGGAAGGCCCGCAGGCCCAGCTCACCCGAGACACTGCCCAGCAGATGACCGGGGGTGAAATCGGTACCGTGCGGGGTCGGAGCGAGCTGACCGCCGGGGTAGCGGTCGATGCGGGGCACGGTGTCGCGGGCATACGACGTGGGATGGCCGCCCTTGGGATCGTCGTACAGCACACACAGAACCTTGGCCATGACTACGCCTCCTCAACGGAGAGGTGGGAACAAGCGGGGTGACACCTCCACGCTCCACCCGACCCGGCCACTGGTCAAAGCGAAAGTAACGATCACCCAATAGCCGACGCCTATCAACACGGCTGCCGCCGAAGGCTGTTGGCGTGCCACCGCAGCAGTACGCGCACGGCCTCCCGCACCCGGGCGGTATGGGTCGGCGCCGCTCTCACGCTGACTGACGTGACGCGGTGGAAGGAGGCCGCACGGGCGGACGGTGACGACGCGCTGCGACCGTTTCTGTCGCCTCTGAGCCATCGAAGTGCTGCACCGCGCGGGTGGCAGGGGCCAGTACGCACCCCGCGCGCGGTTCCCTTCAGACGGCGGCCCAGCCGTCGTCGACCGGGAGGATTGCTCCGTTGATGAACGCGGCCGCGTCGGAGGCCAGGAAGACGAGGGCGGCAGCCTGCTCCTCCGCGCTGCCCAGCCTGCCGATGTTCGTGCCGATCAACTCGCCGAGCACGGCCGGGCCCTGTGCCCCCGGGGCCGCACCGACCTGGATGTTGGTCGCGGTGGGGCCGGGAGCGATGGCATTGGCTCGGATGCCCCGCTTGCGGTACATGACGGCGAGGCTCTTGACGAGGCCGACGACGCCGTGTTTGGCGGCGGTGTAGGCGGCGCCGGCCGCGCCGCCCCGCAGGCCGGCCTCGGAAGCGGTGAAGAGGACCGAGCCGCGCCCGGCAGCGAGCATGTGCGGCAGAGCGGCACGTGTCAGCAGGAAGGGCGCGGTCAGGTTGATCCGGATGACGCGCTCCCACTCGTCGTCACCGGTCTCGTCCAGGGCGGACATGTGGTCCATGATCCCGGCGTTGTTCACCAGGACGTCCAGCCCGCCGAAGGCCGTGACAGCCTGATCGACGACTGCGTCCACGACGTGCTGGTCGCTGAGATCACCGATGACGGCGAGGGCGGTGCCCCCTGCCTCCTCGATCTCGCGTACGACCTCATCGGCGCCTGTCCTGTTGAGGTCGGCGACCAGAACCTTGGCGCCCTCTTCCGCGAACCTCAGAGCCGCGGCCCGGCCGATACCGGACGCGGCCCCGGTGACAACGACACTGCGTATCGCCGGACCGGTGTGGTGCGTCATGGGATGTTCCCTTCCGTGGGGTTCCGGCGCTTGCGTAGGCGCTCGGGTGAGGTGGAGTCCGGTTGAACCGATGAGGGGTGCTCCGGCCTCACACGAAGCCGCCGCCCTCGCGCGGCCCGCCACCCGGAGCCGGCGCCGTACCGGGCATGGCAGCCCGCCGGGCCCGGGGCGAAAGGCGCAGCACGGTGCCCTCTCCGTTCGCGGCGAGGAGAAGCGAACCGTCGGGGGCTGCGCTGAGACCGGCGAACGGAAGCGGCACACCGGGCATTCCGTGCGCGAAGAGCGCGGGTTGGGTGCGTGGGGCGCTACCCGGGGGCGGTCCGACCGCCAGATTCTCGGCTTCGACGCTGCGGTCCCCGGTGGTGAGCGAGATGGCCCGCAGCGTCCGCGAGCCGGTCTCCACCGTGAACACTTCGTCGCCGATGATCGCCAGTCCCTGCGGGGCGTCGAGTCCGTCGGCGACGACGACCGCGTGCCCGTTGTCGATCCTGAGCACGGACCCGAGGTGGTCATCGCTCACGTAGCAGCGCCCCTCGGCATCGAGGGCCACGTCGACGGGATGGTCCAGCCCCTCGGCGAGCACGGTGAGGGCATCGCCCTCGTCGAGGGCGAGCAGCCGCCCTGCGCCCGTCTCGGCGACGACGAGTTCGCCGTCCGCCCGCGCGCAGATGCCCATGGGCCGGCACAGTCCGCTCGCGCGCACGCGGGTGGTCCCGAGTTCCGGATCGCAGGTCCGTACTTCGCCGTACTGCGAGGTGAGGTGCAGGAGCCCGTCCTTGGCGGTGATGCCGTGGGTGAACGGGCGGATGACGTGCGCGGGCCCGTCTTCGGCTCCTGCCGCGGCACCGCGTTCCGGTTCGGCGACCCGGTAGTGATCGGCCGCGTGCACCGTGCCCGCAAGGTCGACGGTCACTCCGAAGGGGCCGTCGAGTCCGCGGCGGACGATCTCCCGCGTCCGGCCGTCGGGGTGGAGCTCGGTGATGCCGCCGCTGGCGTAGCTGGAGACGAACATCCGGTTCTCCGCGTCGAACGCCGCGTTGTCCAGCCCCGCCAGGCCGCTGGTGATCAGGGACCGGGAGCCCGTTCCGTGCAGGTCGATGCGGGTCACGATGCCGGCCTGCCCCCGGGACAGGACGAGCAGGGCACCACCTTGGTCGAAGCGGACCGCGACCGGTTCGTGCACGTCCTCCGCGACCAGTTCGGGCGTGGTGCCGTCGGGCGGGATGCGCCAGACCTGGCCGGTCACCATGTGCGGGTAGTACAGGTGGTTGTCGGGGCCGAGTTGCATCGCGTTGCCCAGGGCGAGTCCACCGGTGAGCACTCGTGAACCGCCGCTGTCGGGGAAGAGTTCCAGCAGTCGGCCGTCCGGCTTCATCTCGTTGACGAAGAGCCGGTCACCGACGCACGTGATGCCGTTCGGCAGTTTCACCTCGTCGGAGACGAGGGTCCAGACGCCGAGCGGGCTGCGGCGCCACACTCTCCCCGGAACCAGGTCGGCGATGTACATCGAGCCGTCGGCGCCGAAGGCGAGGTCGTCGGGCGACTGCACCGGACCGTCCATCGCCACCACTACCTCGGTCTCCCCGGTGGCGACATCCACGGCGCTGATCTGGCCGGCCAGGAACTGTGCCGCGTACAGCCGTCCGTCGGGTCCGAAGGCGATCCCGTTCGAGCCCCACATCGGGTTGGGCACAAGGAGCCTTTGCACGTCCCAGCGGCCGTGTGAGACCGGATCGGGCACGTCCGCGCCGTATCGGCTGCGTCGGCCTGCCGCTGTCTCCCCCATCGTCAGGCCCTCTCCCGCCCGGCATCGACGAGGACTTCGCGCATGCCGCCGTTGGCGCGCCATTCCCGCAGCAGGGAGTGGAAGGCGACGGGGCCGTCGGCGAAGGATTCGCTGCGTTGCCTGGGCATGCCCTCGTTGTTGTAGTAGCCGGGGGTGCACTCGGCGTGGAACGCGTACACGTCGACGGCGTTCTCATGGATCGTCGCGAGCCACGCCTCCTCGGCCTGTGCGGTCGGCTCGACGTACCGGGCGCCGCGCTTGCGTGCCTCGGCCACCACTTCGGCGACGTGGACGGCCTGTTCGTCGAGGACGTGGACGTAGTTGACGGCACTGGCGTTCTGGAGCGGGCCGAGCTGGAAGAGGTTGGGGAAGCCGTGGCTGTAGAAGCCGTGGAGCGTCCGGGGGCCCTTCTGCCACGCCTCGGTGAGGGTGATGCCCTCCCTGCCGTGTACGGGAAGGCGCCCGGAGGTGATCCCCGACCTGCCGACCTCGAAGCCGGTGCTGAAGATGATGCAGTCGACCTCGTAGGCGGTGCCCCCGACCACGACGGCGTTCTCGGTGATCTCCTCCACGCCGTGGCTGTCGGCGGTGTCGACCAGGGTGACGTTGGACCTGTTGAAGGTCTGGAGATAGCTGTCGCTGAAGGTGGGCCGCTTGCACATGTAGCGGTACCAGGGCTTGAGCAGCTCGGCGACCTCCGGGTCCTCGACGACGGCGTCGACCCGCGCGCGGATCTCGGTCATCTTCCGGAAGTCGGCGAACTCCTCGGCGCGTTCCCGCTCTTCGGGCGGCAGGTCCCGGTAGCCGCCGGTCGGTATCAGCTTCTGCTGCAGGCGGGCGCTGCTGGTCCAGCCGTCGTCGACGAGGTCCTGGTCCGCCGGGCCGCCGGTGACGAGGGAGAGGAAGTTGTCCCTGCGCCGCTGCTGCCAGCCCGGGGTGAGGGATGCGGCCCAGTCGGGGTCGGTGGGGCGGTTGCCGCGCACATCGACCGAGGAGGGTGTGCGCTGGAAGACGAGCAACTCCCGTGCGTCGGCGCCGAGATGGGGTACGCACTGGATCGCCGTCGCTCCCGTCCCGATGAGCGCGACGCGTTTGTCGGCGAGCTTGTGCAGATTCCCGTCCGCACTGCCTCCGGTGTAGGTGTAATCCCAGCGGCTGGTGTGGAACGTGTGCCCTTCAAAGGTCTCGATCCCGGGGATGCCGGGGAGCTTCGCCTGACTCAGCGTGCCACTCGCCGTGACCACGTACCGCGCCCGTATCCGGTCGTCCCGGTCGGTGCGCACGATCCATTCGAACTCACTGTCGTCCCAGCGCAGTTCGGTGACCTGGGTCTGAAAGCAGGCGTCCCGGTAGAGGTCGAAGGCACGGGCCATCGCCTTCGCGTGCTGCCGGATCTCCTCGCCCGGTGCGTACTTCCACTTCGGGACGTAGCCGACCTCTTCCAGCAGCGGCAGGTAGATGTGCGACTCGATGTCGCAGTGGATTCCGGGGTACCGGTTCCAGTACCAGGTGCCTCCGAAGTCCCCGCCCTTCTCGATCACCCGGATCGAGCCCACTCCCGCCTGCCGCAACCGCGCGCCCGCGAGCAGGCCGCCGAACCCGCCCCCGATGACGACGGCATCGACCCGGTCGTGGAGCGGCTCGCGTGCGGGCAACGGCTCGGCGTACGGGTCTTCGTCGTAGTACGCGAACCGGCCGACGGGGCGCTGGTACTGCCCGCCGCCCTCCGGCCGGATCCTACGGTCCCGCTCGGCCCGGTAGCGCGCCCGCAGGGCATCGGGGTCGAACGGGAGGTGCTGCGGGGCGTTGGAGCCGGAGGCGGCGGGTGTGCTGTGCGGGGCGGACAGGGGAATCCACTTCCTTTCGGGGCCGTGATGGGGCGCGGTCACCGGGTCGTTGGAGCAGCGGGAAGTCTCCGGGGGCGTGCTGTGGGGAGAGAGGCCGGCGGTCGAGCCGGCCGGCCGTACCGGCTTGTCGGGTATCCAGGACCCCGGGGCCGGGCAGTCGGGTGCGGGTGCGCCGACAGGCACGCGCCGGGGTGACCGGCCACCGGTCGACCGGACCCCGCGCCATGGCGCCGTTCGTGGTGCGGGGCTACCGGAACCGCTCGGTGGTTCGGGGCTCGGCCGCCATCACGGGTGCTGCGACACAGCGGCGAGCCAGAGCCCTGCGACCGCATCGCTCAGACCGGTCGCGGTCTGCTGCCAGGAGGTCCGCGCGGTGGGACCGCTCTCGGCGAGCGCGCGTTCCCGTTCGGCCACCACGAGCACCACCAGGTGGCGCATCATGTCGCCGCGTTCCACGCGCACTTCGAGCGGAAGGCCGGAGAGGCAGTTGTTGAGGCCCTCGACTGTTCGGACCAGCGAAGGCGAGTGGAGGGACTCGTCCGTCATGATCTCCCGGTAGACGGGGTCGGTCCCGATCTGCGCGTAGAAGCGGCCGAACCAGGAGGGCACGCCGAGGCCGGCGATGTGGTGCACGAAGGGATCCACCATGCAGGCCACCCAGTCGCGCACATCGGTGGAGCCGCAGGCCCGCTCCACCATCTCCGCGCGCATCTGCTCGATCCGCTCGTTGTGCTTGCGCACGATCGCCCTGATCAGTTCGCCCTTGGAGCCGAAGTGGTAGCCGACCGCGGCGTTGTTGCCCTGCCCTGCGGCCTCGCTGACCCGGCGGTTGGATACCGCCGCCACTCCGTGCTCGGCGAACAGCCGCTCCGCCGCCGAGAGCAGCAGCTCCCGCGTCGCGGAGATCCGGGCGGACCTCGCACCGGTGCCCGTCACCGCCGCCACCGCCCCGACGTCTCGCGGGGACCGCCGCTCACGGGCAACTCCCCCGATCGGGGCCCTCGGTGGGCACCCACTCATCTGTGTCACTCACTGCACGGCTTCCGTAGACGCGGCCCCCGACTTCGTCCAGTTAAGCGCCGCCCCGATCTCCAGTCAAGCAACTGACTTAATTGTGCAGGATGCAGACGCGACGGCCGCGCTCGATCCACCAGGAACCGAGCTGAGTTCCGTACGGTTCCGCCGGGACGACCGCCGCACGCGCGACCGACCCGCCGCCGCGGAAAGGGCGGCGCCCCCTCCAACTGAGCATCGGAGCGCCCTGGTTGGATCCATGGCGGCATCAGGTTCCGGAGGCCCCGCGAAGAGTGCGGCCATCGTGCGCGGCAACCCGGCCGACGGAGGGGACGGCCTCATGTGGAGGCGGTGACCGCAGCGCTTCCCCTCGTCTGCCGGCAGGCCGCCGGCACCGCGCCCAGCAGCCCGGGGAAGCGCTCATCGAGATCCTGCTGCCGCAAGCGGTCGAGGCGGCGGTTGCCCTCGATCCGCTGCTCGATCACCCCGGCCTCGCGCAAGACCTTGAAGTGGCGGGTGCGGATGGCTCATGCCGAAGTCCCGACGGGGATCGCCACCCCGCGCTCGCGCAGCTGATGGACGATCTCCACCCGCATCGGTTCGCTGAGCGCTTGCACCACGCCGAACAGGTCGAGCTCAGGCGCTTCGTGCATCGCGTAATCGTCCGAAGGTGATCGCGAGATCACCGGTCTGCTCGCGCTGCTGCCGCGGCGCGCCGGCCATCACTTCGCGCACAAGGTGAGGCCGCAACCTCACGCGGCAACGCCCCGGCCGGGAACTCCCGGAGAGCCCGTGCCGGTCGTCGCACACGTAACGCCTGGCCGTCGCCATGAGGACGGCGCTCGCAACCAGCCTGGCGGTTTATTCCTCCAGGGCTGCCGCGATGCTGTCGAGGTCGGCGAGGAGCGCTGCCATGCGCCGTGGCGGGATCGCCTCGGCCATGCGCTGTTCGACGGCGTAAACAGCGGCCTGGACCGCAGCCAGGCGTGCGCGGCCCTCCTCGGTGAGGTGGGCAGGTCGGGCGCGGCCGTGGTCGGCGGTGGCGGGGCGGGTGATCAGTCCCCCGTCTTGCAAGCCCCGCAGGACGACGTTTCCGGACTGCCGGGTGACGAAGGTTGCGCGGGCGAGGTCGGCATTGGACATGCCGGGATGCAGGGCCAGGAGTTCGAGAGTGGCGTACTGCGGCACGGTCAGCCCGTGCTCGCGCAGGGTCTTGTCCATGGCCCCGCGCAGGGCGGCCTGGGCGCGTTTGAGCAGGTATCCCACGTGTTGGGTGACGTCCTTCGCGGGATGGGGCGGCTCGGGCGATGAATTCTGCAGCATGTCAGCATTTTGACATAGGCGGGCCGCAACCCTACGCTCAGCAATGTCAAAGTCCTGACATTGAGGATCGAGGAAAAGCCATGTCTGTCACCATCGACGGCCCCGACTTCGTCGCCCTGCAGGTGCGCGACCTGAACGCCGCCGCAGCCTTCTGCGAGCAGCACCTCGGCCTGCGCCGAGCCGCGGTCTCGCCACCCCACGCGGTCGTGTTCGACACCAAGCCGATCCCCTTCGCCGTCCGCGAACTCCTCCCGGGCGTCGACCTCGCCGACACCGCACGGCCCGGTCTGGGCGTGGCGCTCTGGTTCGAGACGTCCGACGCCCACAGGCTCCACGACCAGCTCACCGCCGCCGGGGTCACCATCCTCACCCCGGTGACGGACAGCCCCTTCGGGCCGATGTTCTCCTTCGAGGGCCCCGAGGGCTACACGCTCACCGCACACGGAGGCTGACCGTCCCACCGCCGCCCTCGCCCCGGCCGAACCCTTCTCGCCGCCTCCGTCATCCGGTTCCTGGAGGGCTCCCCTCCCGCAAGCCGCAACCTTGAATTCGGCTCGGGCCGCAGTTTCGTGAAGCGCACGGCCGGGCGAGGACGCGGGCCCGGAGGAGTTCGAACGAGGCCCGGCCATACGCGGTTCGCTTGAGCATTCCGACCCGGTCACGTTTCCTTCGACGACGCCGGAACTCCAGCGAAGGGTGAGGTCGGCGGTGACAGTGTCGAGGTCTTGGCGGAGGAAGCCGGCGAAGCCTTGCATCGGCTTCGGGACATCCTGCCCGGCCCGGCGGATCCACTCCGGCAACAGGCATCCGCGCCGGTGACGGCCGCTCGCCGCCGACACCCGCCAGGGCAGGCCCCCGCCGAACTCCACTGCACCGACACCGCCCTGCGGCCGTTCGCAGCGAGGGTCCGCGCCTGCACCACACCCAGCAGCGCTCGCTCTCAGGGCAGCCGCGTACCACTCTCCGTGCGGCACCCGCCGGCCGTCGCACCCGAACCGGCCCCGCCCGTCCTCCCCTTCGGGCGGGGCGTTCCGCAGCTCCAGGTGCCGTCCGCCGATCTTCCGGAGCACCCGCGCTGATAGCGTCTCCGACGTTGTTGAGGGCGTGTCACCTTGCACGCACCGGACGGGGAGGACGAACGCACCATGATGGGTCATTCGCACGCGGTGAGCGGTGCCCTGCTCTTCGCAGGCACCACACCTTTTCTGCCACCGCTGCTGATGCACACCCATCTGGCGCCGCAGGAGATCCTGATGGGCACCGTGCTCTGCGCCGGCGCCGCGCTGCTGCCGGACCTGGACCACCACGACGGCACCATCGCCAACTTCCTCGGCCCGGTGTCCAAGATCCTGTGCCGCTTCGTGGCCTGGCTCTCCGGCGGCCACCGCCACGCCACCCACTCGCTGTTCTTCGTGGCCCTGATGACCGCGGGCACCTGGGCCGGAGTGACATACCTGGGCCGGCCCTTCACGCTCGGCCTGACCTTCTTCCTCCTGGCGCTCGCGGTCCGCGCGCTCAACCTCTGCCCGCCCGGCCACGGCTTCTCCGCCTGGGGCACGATCGTCGCCATGGCCGGGATCGGCACCGCCGTGATCGCCAAGTTCATCCCCTCGGCCCCCGGCTGGCTGCCGTACGCCGTCGGCCTGGGCTGCCTGGCCCATCTGCTCGGCGACTCCATCACCAAACAGGGCGCGCCATGGCTCTGGCCTCTGAGGAGCCGCTACGAGATCGTCATCATCAAGCACAGCGGCAACAAGCTGGAGACGGAAATACTGACCCCGATCATGGGGATCGCCACCGTCGTCCTGCTGTGGTTCACGGCGCTGTCGCCGCACCCCTTCAGCTAGACAGAGCGGTGTCCGACGGGCCGGGAACTGCGGATCCCGGTCTTGAGCCGGGACAGCTCCCGACCTACGGACAAGTCCTGGCGACTGCCGCTCCAGCATCAGCCGACGGAACCGTCGTCATCATGTCCCCGCCGATGGACAACAGTTGCCCCGACGGCCACCGCAGCGGCGCCCGAGGACCCGCCGCACACGGCACCGGGGGCGTCAGTGGCCTCGTCGGCCAACTCCCCCTCAGCTCCCCTCTCAATCGCTGTGGTGGCGCCGCCCCATGCCGCTCCAGGTATGGCAACCAGGCGAGTGCGGCGACGTAGCGGAACACGTCAGCGAGTTCCGCTACGAAGTCGGGCAGACGCTTGCACCCGCCGGTGAAAGCCACTCCTACCTCGGCGTTCACAAGACCGAACTCCAGGACGCCCCTCCCCCTGGAGCGCACCGAGCTGCTCGACGGCGGCACGCTCAGCTTCTCCGCCGCACTCACCGCCACCGCGTCCGCGCCGGTGCATGTGATGTATGCGATCTCCTCAACAACGCAGAGGGGCAAGCCGCGAGAGAACGTGTACTTCCTTCTCCGTGACACCGCCGGGCCGGGCCGGGAACTGCACCTGGCCAAGCCTCACGTACTGCGCTCGACCGCCACGATGAAAGTCGTCCACGGCCCGTACTCGGTCGACCTCCAGGTCAACGGCCGCCGATTCCCGTCCGTCGCGTTCACCGTCCTGGACACGTCGTCCCCGCCCGGCCCCTCCTCCGGCCTGAAGCGCTCCTCCTCAGCGAGGCCGTGGCCATCGCCCGCCGTGGCCCGGCCGGCCCTGCTCGCACCGCCGCCGCCACCCTGTCCGCAACCCCTCGAAGGGGTGACGCGGCCTGATCGAACGAGTTTGAGGCTCGGCCGCCAGAGCCCGCACGCCCCATCCCCGTCATGAGAACTCACGTTCACGAAATGCCCGCGATCGGGCCGTGACGGGACCGGATCCGGCGCGTTTTTAGAGCACCAGTGCCACTTCGCCACCCGATGGAGGACGCATGTATTCCGCTCCCGCCCCTACGCACCAACCTCCTGGAATCGAACGGCAGCTCAGCCCGGTCACGCACAGCGTTGACGGCACCATCAACTCCGCACGACCGGCTACGGGGTGGGCGGCATGAACGACGAGCCCACCGATGCCCCAGCCGGCAGTGTCCCGGGGCCGCGCACCGCCCCTACGCCGTCTCCGCCCGCGACGTTGCCCGCCGGACCGGCGAACGGGCCGGGCACCTCCCCTGAAGAAGCCGAGCAGGGCGCCGCCGAGGAGGGGGCCGCTCCCGGGCCGCAGATGCAGTACGTGGATGTGACCGGTAGTCGTGAAGCGGCCGGCCGGTCGATCCGGATGCGTGACATGGCAAGGCGTCTACCGCAGTTGGTGCGCCGGTCGCTGGCTCTCGCCTGGCGGGTCGACCGGGCGGCGACCGTCGGCCTCCTGGTGTGCCAGGCGGTCACCGGCGTGATGCAGGCCGTGGGCCTGGTCGCGATCAGCGGCACCCTGACCGCGCTGCTGACCAGCGGGGACGTCTACCACCGGCTCCTGCAGGCGTGGCCGTCCGTGGCCCTTCTGGCCGGCGCATCCGGTGTGCGAGCGCTCCTGGGGATCACCGTCAACTGGCTCTCCGCCCGGCTGGGTCCGCTGATGTCGCGGGAGGCCGAGCAGATGCTGCTGACGGGCTGCGCCGAGGTGGAACTGTGCGCGTACGACGAGCCCGACTTCAACCGCGACCGGGAGGCCGCCGACCGCGGAGCGCAGGTCACCGGAGACCTGATCAACGAGGGGCAGGACCTGATCGCGTCGGCGGCCTCCTTCCTCGCCGGCGCCGTCGTGCTGGCAGGGGTGCACTGGGTCCTCCTTCCGCTCCTGGTGGCGGCCAGCCTGCCGCAGGCCCTGGCCCAGGTCAGCGCCGCCCGGGTGCGCTACCTGGCGAACCTGCGCAGCAACGGCGACAACCGGATGCTGTCGGTGCTGCGTTGGCACATTTTCACCAGGGATGCCGCCGACCAGATCCGCGCGGGCACCATGGCCGCCTTCCTGTCCGGCCGGTACCGGCAGACGGTCGCCCGGATCAACCGCGAGGACCGGGCGGCGGCCGACAAGGGGGCCCGCATGTCCCTGGTCGGCGCGCTGTGCGGAGGCGTGGGGTCGGCGGTCGTGTGGGCCGCGGTCGTGTGGCTGCTGGCGACCGGCCGCATCAGCGTCGGGCACGCCGGGACGGCCGTCTTCGCCCTCCAGACGGTAGGGCAGTCGGTACGCGGACTGGTGGCCGTCGGGGCGCGAGCCGTGCGCACCGGGCTGTACATGGACGACTGGAGCGGATTCCTGGACAAGGCCGGCGGCTTCCGCATGAGCCGGGGCCTGCATCGGCCCCAGCCGCCGGAGAAGATCGAGATCAGGTCGGTCTCCCACCGCTACGCCGGGAAGGACCACAACGCGCTGTCCGACGTCTCGCTCACCCTGCGCCGCGGCGAAGTCACCGCCCTGGTCGGCTTCAACGGCTCGGGGAAGTCGACGCTGTCGAAGCTGGCCAGCGGCCTGTATCTGCCCACTGCCGGGCAGGTGCTGTGGGACGGTGTCCCCACCGGCGACGCCGACCCGCAGGCACTGTGGCAGCAAGTGGCCCTGGTTCCACAGGACTACGCGCACTGGCCCCTGACGGTCCGCGAGAACATCACCCTCGGACAGCCCTCGCCGCGTGGCGATACTGCGGTGCATGAGGCGTGCGAGGCCGCCGGCGCCGACGAGGTCGTCGACAAACTCGGCGCCGGTCTTGACACCCTGCTCGCCCGGGAGTGGCTCAACGGCGAGGAGCTGAGCGGCGGCCAGTGGCAACGTATCGCGCTCGGGCGGGCGTTCTTCCGCGAGGCGGGGCTGCTGGTACTCGACGAGCCGACCGCCAACCTGGATCCGCGCGCCGAGTACCGGATCTTCCAGCGGCTGCGGGACCTGGCACGGGATCGGGCAGTGCTGCTGGTGACCCACCGCATCACCAACGTCGCCGTGGCCGACCGGATCGTCGTCCTCGACGAGGGAAAGGTCGTACAGGAAGGCACCTACCAAGAACTCGCCCAACAGCCCGGCCTGTTCCAGCAGTTGCTGTCCTACCAGGTCACCTCCGACGCAGCCCGGAGTGGCGGCAGGCAGCACGAGGCGCGCGCATGAGCCGCCCCGGTGGAACCGGCGTCCGAGCCCTGAGCCCGCTTCACCCACCCCGTGAGCAAGACGACCGCCCGCCGACCTTGAGGTGATGACGTGCCGCCCGCCCCGTCCCACATCCGCAGCACCATCGAGGCGTATCTCCAGCGCCACCCGCACGAACGCGCCGGCCTGTCAGCACTGCTGGACGGCCTGGCCCGGTCCACCGACCTGACCAGCCGCGCGGCCTTCCCCGGGCACGTCACGTGCAGTGCCGTCGTCATCGACCGTGACCGCCGCGTACTGCACATCCACCACCGGGCCAGCGGTCTGACCCTCACAACTGGAGTACGCGCGGGTTCGAGGAAGACCTCAGTCAGCATGCCGACGTGTAGCGGCAGGTCAGACGTGCAGGTGCCGCCACATCGATGCCGTACTGGAATCTCGGCCGAACTCCTGAAATCCAGGATTCACTCCTGTAATCTCACCGTCTGTGTCGGAATCCAGGAGCCCCCTCACCCTCGTGCCGCCCGCGGCTGGACAGGCCACCGCGGCCGGGCCTGATCTTGGCGCGACCGGTCCTGGCCTGGCCGATGTGGTGCTGCTGCAGCGGCGTGCGGATGCGCAGGTCTCCACAGAGGACGAGGAGCGGTTCTTCATCGACACGCTGGCGGAGTACCAGTGGTCTCGCGATGTGGCGGGGCTTGCGGCCTCAACGCTGGAGAACTTGATCCGACCCGTCATCGAAGTCTGCGACTACTACCACCTGCCGCCGTGGCGGATCACACCGCGGCATGTAGATCAGTATTTCGCCGGGCCTGGCAAGCGGGCGGGCGCGACGGTGCGCCAGAAGATGACGCGGATCGATCACTACTACGCGTTCCTGGAACAGCGCTATGGCAGGGAGGTGTTCCGGCGGTTCGGCGCGGTCGTCGAATCGCCCGTCGATCCGTTCAACCGGCCGGCGCACCGCGGTGACTACACCCAGCGGATCCCGCCGTCGGCCCGGGCGATCCGTGAGTTCTTCGCAACCTGGCGCGCGGATCTGCCGAACTCCAGGAAGTTCGCAGTGGCCTGCCGCGACTACGCGATGGCGAAGCTGGCGTACATATCCGGGGTGCGGGCCTCGGAGTTGTGCGGGATGACGATGAGCGACCTGCACTGGGAGTCCGGATCGTTTGGGCGGTTCGAGGTCATGGGCAAGGGTGCCCGTCGTTCCGGGCCGCGGCCTCGAGAGGCGTACATGTTCGCCACCGGCCGCGAACTGCTGTGGTGGTACGTCGAGGGTGCGACATGAAGTCGCTCAACATCAGTGGAGGAATCAAGAGGCAGATAACTCCCCGGCCAAGTAGTCACACGGCCGGTTCCCTAAGTCGGGTGCGGTCCTGGTAACGGGGTCGTGCTAAGCCGACTGACACGAAGCCCAAGGGGCTGCGGGCCATTCGCAGCCAACAGGCACGGGAAAGCTCAAGTGGGTGAACGCAAGTGAACCTCCGATGAGGCTTCGTCATACCAAGGTCGCGCAATGGCATTTGTTCGGCGACTGAAGGGCCTGGCGTTGGAAAGCGCGAGGTGGCCACCTGCCCCTTCTTGCAGGCGGCTTGACTACCACTGGCCCCGGAGTATAGGAGGCACCCTCCTTGAGCGCATCTGAGCGGAGCGGAACATGGAAATCCCGTACGGGTCCGGCCCCGCGGCCGGTAGACCGAAGGCAACGACGGTGAACTCCTGTGCGGGGAAGGATGACCCAAGAAGCGAATGCTGCCAGGGCGAAAGCCCACGGGAAAGCGCAGGCTGCGGAGCCTCATCCGCTGCGTATAACCGGGCAGATACCGGCCTCGATGGCCGATCCCGAAAGGGAGCCCACGTGGGTCAGGTGGATCTTTGAAGAGGCGAAGCGAAATGTCAGCACCGAAGTGCAAATTAGACGCGGCAACGGCAAGGGAAGCAGTAATCGCGACCCTCGATCGTGAGCCAGCGAATGGAGCTTCGGACGTCTCTGATGCGCAGTACTGGCACAGCGTCAACTGGCCAGCAGCAGAGGGGCACGTACGACGTCTTCGACAGAGAATCTTCAAGGCTACGCAGGATGGCGACCTCAAAAGAGTTCGCAATCTTCAGCGACTGATGCTCAAGTCTCACTCGAACACGCTCGTCAGCGTAAAGAGGGTGACGATGCAGAGCGTCGGACGACGAACAGCTGGAATCGATGGCGAGAAAGCTCTCAATCCGTCCGCCCGAGGGCGCGTGGTGAAGGAGCTGGCTTCCGTCTCGGCCTCGAAATCCAAGCCTGTTCGCCGGGTGTATATCCCTAAAGCGAATGGAACGATGAGGCCGCTCGGTATTCCCGTCGTCAGGGACCGAGCCCAGCAGGCGAGGGTGAAGAACGCTCTAGAGCCTGAATGGGAAGCGCGCTTTGAAGGAGCCAGCTACGGCTTTCGGCCTGGGCGTGGATGCCACGATGCGATCGAGAAGATCTTCCGGACCGTCTCGACCCGCAAGTCGCGGAAACCCTGGGTGCTGGACGCTGACCTCGCGAGCGCGTTCGATCGAATCGACCATGAGCAACTACTAGGGACGTTGGGCTGCTTCCCCGCCAGGGACGCGATCCAGCGATGGTTGAAGGCCGGCGTGATGGACAGGGGGCGATTCGCACCCACTGAGGAGGGAACTCCCCAGGGCGGCGTGATCAGTCCGCTGCTACTCAACGTCGCGCTGCACGGCATGGAGGAGGCTCTGGGGCGTCGGGCAGGAATGCACCGTATGACGCTCCAGAAGTTCCCTCGCCCGGTGCGGTACGCGGACGACTTCGTAGTGTTTTGCCACTCGGAGGAGGAAGCGGAGAATGTGAAGCTCTTGCTTTCAGAATGGCTGACGCCGAGAGGGCTTACCTTCAACGAGCAGAAGACCCGGGTGGTCAAGCTCGAAGACGGATTCGACTTCTTGGGGTTCAACGTTCGGAAGTACGACGGCAAGCTGATCATCAAACCGAGCCGGGACTCCATCCGCAGGATCAAGCGGGAGATGAACACAAGGGTCAAGGCCCTTCGGGGAGCTCCCGTCGAACAGGTTGTCAGAAACCTAAACCCCCTGATCAAGGGATGGGCCACCTACTACAGAGGAGTCGTCTCCACGGAGACTTTCGCCTCACTCGACCACCATGTATGGCGGTTGACGTGGAAGTGGGCCCGATGGCGCCACCCCAAGAAGTCCAAGGCATGGATCGTGGACCGCTACTGGGGGAAGTTCCATCCCCAGCGGAACGACCGCTGGGTATTCGGCGACAAGGACACGAACAGATACCTGTACAAGTTCGCTTGGACCAGGATCGTGAGGCACATCCCTGTAAAGGGGACAGCATCGAAAGATGATTCCAGCCTCTCGGAGTACTGGGCCAGCCGCACGCGGAAGCGCAAGCACCCACAGGCAGACGGCCCCAATGTCTACCTGGCTGCGCGACAGAAGGGGCTATGTCCTCTGTGCGGTTTGGACTTGATCGCGGGAGCGGGCTACGAGCCGGACGACGTGCGCGAATGGGCACGCTGGTTCGACGCTAAAGCCCGAACCCTCAACAGGCATCACGTCGTATACCGAAGCCGAGGTGGTTCGGATGACCGCTCGAACTTGGTCCTCATCCACACGGAATGCCACCGCCAGCTTCATGCTCGCGATGGCGGTCCGAACCCGGAGAGGAATACCTGCATGTAGGCCCTGGGGATCTGCTTGAGCCGTGTGCGTCGACGAGGCGCACGCACGGTTCTGAGGGGGGCCTCGCCTTGAGAGGGGCGGGGCCTACCCGACAGGTTCGCGGTTCGTTCTGCGACGACCCGGAACACCCGTTGGCGCCGGTGTGGCCATCGGAGCGACTGCCAGGGAACGTCGCGATGCTCAACGTGAAGGTGGCCCCCGCAGTGACTCCGTCGACCTTCCGGAAGGCCGTGGGCAGGGCCTCCGACCGGTATCTGACCGGCCCGGTGTCCGGACTGCATCCGCATCTTCTACGGCATGCCTGCGCGACGCACTACTACGAGTCGGGCATGTCGCTGTGGGAGGTTCAAAAGGTCCTTGGACACGAATGGACCACAACCACGGTTCGATACGTAAGAACGGCTCAGGGAGATCCCGAGCTGGCCAGCATGCAGGCGGCCAACCGTGCGGTACAGCGTCTGCAGGTGGACAAGGGGAGTTTGCGGTGAAGTGGAAGCTGCGCTGGGCGGCAGCGGAACGTGATATTTGGCGTCCGTCGGATCTGCTGGTGGCGTTCCGGCAGGTCGGGTTCAGCCCGTCGCTGAGCAAGGTCGCGGCGATGTGGAGTGGGAAGCCGGTCACGGTGCGCCTGGACGACCTGGATCGGATGTGTGCCGCGCTGGGCTGCCAGGTCTCCGACCTCCTGGAGGCCGAGCCGCACGAGGTGCAGTTGCCGGCCGACGTCGAGCAGACGCCGAAGGCGGTCGGCTCGGAGAGCTCCGGTGCAGTGCGTCCGGTGCCTCGCGCCGGACGCTCGCCGCGGTCACTGCCGCCCAACTGAGGATGGGGACACGGCCGAAGCGTCCGAAGCGACCAGGACGCGTGGGGCACTGCTCTGGCTGCCTGGGGTGGGGCTGGCTGGTGCAGCCGCCGTACTGTTCGCCGTGCCACCAGACCAGGTCGAAGCCGGGTCGTCGCGAAGGCGCCTGTCGACGCTGTGACCGGGTGTGGTTCGTCAATCCGGAAGACCTGTGCCGGCCCTGCGTCGAGGAGGTCGTTGCCACTGACGCCGACTGGTACTTCAGCCCGCCCTCAACCCCCCGGCCGGTGCAGCTCACTCTGATCTTCCAGGGGCTGCCCAAGCGTCAGGCACAGCCGTTTGGACCCTACCGGAAGCACTCCGACGGCCGTTATCAACTCCCGACGTGGGCACGGGCACAGCGGCCCGCTCCGATCGCCGACGATCCACGCGTCCTGCCGCCCGCTATTCCCGGGCAGCTTGCCCTCTTCGAGTGCCGCGGACGTATCAGCATCGACTTCGCGAGCCGAATCCGTGACCGTCCGACCCTTGGCCTGGACGCCGTCGAGCCTGCACTGGCCGAGTTCATCGCAGAGCGCAGCTACACCAACTGGTGGCTCCCGGTTGCCCGCGACGTCGTGCGCCTTGCCCTTGCACTGGCCGCGGCGGAGGGCAAGACGCTGGTCGACGACGCCGTCCTGGCCTGCATGCCGCGGTTCGCCGGCGCCGCCGCCGAGGCCCTGCGTCGCTCAGGACTGCTCGACCCGGATTGCGAGCTGCGTCCGGCCCCACGCGGGCCAACAGTCTTCGCGGGGCGCGAACCTCGAAGCTGCGCGCTCTGCGGCGCCTTCGGCGGCACCGCAGAGATGTGTGCGGCCTGCCGGGCTTGGGCACTGAGCCGCCCTGACTCCGCCGGCGTCTGTGGGCGCTGTCAGCATCCTGCACTGGCCATACGCGATGGCTGGTGCCGCACCTGTCTCCTGCACGTCCAGGAGCAGGGCATCGACGCTCACGGCACCGACTGGTGCCAGCTATGGCTCGCCGACAGCGCCGTCGGGCTGTCCGAACGTCCCATCCAGCTGAGCTGGCGACGCACCGAGCCCTCTTCCCCCACCGACAGGAAAGCGATCGCCGCCCGCACGTCCGTCGGCCTCTCGCCCCACCTGCTCGTTCCTGGACAAGGCGAACTGTTCAAGGTCCGGCGGAACTGGGTGAACGCGCGGACGACGCTGGAGAGCTATGCCTTGTCACCAGCGGCAGCCAGCATGCTGGATCGGTTCAAGCGCCACGGCCAGGAGCACGGCTGGAGCAGCGAGAACCTCTCCACAGCGGCCAAAACCCTTCGCATCCTGTTCGGATGGCTCGGCAACGCGGCCCCGATCCCCGAGCAGGACATCAGGCTCCTCAACGAAGTGGGACTGCGGACCCGCAGGGTGCTGCGATTCTTGGCCGACAACAGCCTGGTCATCCCCGATACCGCGCGCCAGAGCGAGCCACGTGAACATGCCTCGCACCGCATCATCGCCAGCCTGCCGTCCAGCATCGTCCCAGAGATCGAAGAGTGGGTCGTGCTGCTGCGAAGGGAAGACCGCAACGGCCGGCCCCACGCCCGCTACGCCACGATCAGGAACTACCTCACCTATGCCCACCCGGCCCTGGTCGAGTGGGGGCGACGCTACCGGACACTGCGCGAGGTGACCCCGGCCGACGTCGACGCCGCAATCGAAGCTCAAGCGGGCGAGGCGGCACGCCACATGGGGATCGCGCTCCGCAGTATCTTCCGCACGCTCAAGCGCAACAAGACCATCTTTCGCGACCCCACCCGCGGCATCGTCGTGCCTCACGGCCCCACACGGCCACCGCGCACGCTCCCCAGCGATATGGTCTCCGGGCTCATCGACCGCGCGACCGGAGCCGCTGATCGCCTGGCCGTGGCTCTCGTCGCGATCCACGCGGTCGGCCAACGCGAACTCACGCGCATCCTCGTCGACGACCTGTCCGTGAGCCGCAGCCGCTTGCTCATCCGGCGCCGCCACGCACTTCGCGTCATCCACCTCGACGAGGTCACCGTCAGCCTCCTCAACCTGTGGCTGCACGAGCGATACCGCCGCTGGTCCGCAACGCGCAATCCGCACCTGTTCATCAGCCAGCAGACCGCCGCAGAGACCGGGCCCGTCAACGCCTTCTACCTATGGCGCATATTCGAGCCACTGGGCATCAACCTCACCCAGCTGCGACGCGATCGCATCGTCGACGAAGCCCGCGCCACCGTCGATCCAGTCCACCTCATGCGAGTGTTCGGCATCACCGCCGACACTGCGCTGACCTACATCTACGCCGCCCATCCGGATAAGCGCCCCGACCGGCTTCACTGACAGCAACGGCCTCGGGCCTACAACCTGCTGCGCATGTTCGGACGCGACGGCCGCGTGGCACGAGACCGGTCGAGGCCGACGAAGTACTCAATCATCGGCCAGAGCCATGAGGAATCGAGTCTCTGCGTCGTCCCGCCCCGCACACATTCTGGGTACCGCGATGAGGGCGGCCAGGGCTCGGCACCAACCCAGCACACGACGAGGAGACATGCCAGGAACCAGCGCCGCCAGCTCCTCGACCCTCTGCTCCAGCACGGCTGGATCCGCAACCCCTTCAAGCACCCAGTCCACAGCGTCGAAGTCCGGGTCGCCCCACGTCGGCCTCGGATCAATTGCCACCATGCGGGCGCCCGGACCAGACAGCACGTTGGCCGGATGGAGATCACCATGCACGAGTCCCACAGGCCCATTGCCCGCGAGTTCCAGGGCAGCCGATCGCGCCTGCCGAAGCACCTCAGAGGCAGCCGGATCGTTCACGTCGCCCGCTGCCAGCCTGCGGTCGGTCAAATCAAACACGAAGTCGACGCGGTGTGAGAGAAGCCCCAGTGCCGAGTGCTCACCCGGCGCGGGAGCAGAGGCCCGCAGGTCCCGCAGCAGCGCCGCGACCTCGGCCAAATTCCATGCACGCTGGCTCACTTGAACTCCCGGCTGCACGTCCTCCAGCAGCAGGGCCCCGACGGCCAGATCCTGCGCCAGCAGCGTGACAACCGAGGGCGTCTTCGCCCAGGCCCGCAGAGCTTCGGCTTCCTCCCGGGCAATCTCTGGCTCCGGCGTGAGTTTCAGCCACGCCGAGGCGCCGGTGTCCCGCGTGAAGCAACGGAACACCCGCGAGGTGCCTCCTCCACCTGCCGCGACAATCGTCAGATCCCAGCGGGCAGCGAGTTCGTCCACGAGAGCCGGCAACTCATCACACCAGGCCAGCACGTCAGCTCCGAACCGAACGACGAGCCGGTCCCGAACCTCTGGCGCGACGCAGACCAGCTCTTTCAACTTGTCTCCCGCGGGTAGTAGATGCAGTCTTCGCGCATCCTAAGACCACGGTCCGTGCACGTCCCACAACATTGCAATCGTCACAGAGCGTGAAGAGTGATCTCGTCGAACCATCCCGCACAGCACCCAGGATTATCGACGATGACCACCTGACCGCCGCCATAAGCCCAGAGGAACCCACCGCAGCCTCGACTACTCTGCAGAACCTGACGCGCGTGTTTCTCGCTCACACCCTCCAAGATTCCACGAACCCGCGCGGGGGCCCCGGCGGCCACGTCGAGCCGACCGATACGACGCTGCTCGCCACAGCCCTGCGAGAGGTGGGCGAAGAGGCCGGGATCCAGCCCGGCGATCTGTGCCTGACCCCGCAACTGCTCGACACCCCGGTCGACATCGACGCGGCCCCGGCCAGGGGCGAGCCCGCTCACCGGCACTACGACTTCCGGTTCGTCTTCTACCTGGCCCACGAAGAACCCGGGATCGCCCTCCAGGACGAGGAGGTCTCGGGAGCTGAATGGCGCTCCTTCGGCCAGGTCGGCTCGCCGGCGCTCCGGGCGAAGCTGCTGAACGGCGGGCTCGACGGCCGGCCGCGGCCGGTGAACGCCTCGGCGATGATCTTTGACGATGCGGGCCGGTATCTGCTGCACCTGCGCGACAACTATCCCCACATCTGGGAACCGGGTTCCTGGGCGCTGCTGGGCGGCGGCCGTGAACCGCAGGACCAGTCGCCGCTCGACACGATCCGGCGCGAACTGGCCGAGGAAGCCCCGGGGATCGGTCCACTGGACCTGGAGCCCCTCGCCGTGGACAAGGCAGTCGGCGCCGACGGGCTGTGCGTGCCCGTCCAGGTGTACACCGCGCGCTGGAGCGGTGACGCCGACGGGGTCGGTCTGACCGAAGGGGTGCAGTTGCGCTGGTTCGCCCCGGAGATGCTGGACCGGCTGGTGATGTGCGGCCCGACCCGCGAGCTGGTGCTCCGGCACGCGGCAGAGCACGGCGCCTGCGCCTCCGGCAAGGAGCACTTCCCGGGCGGGCCCCGCGACAGCGCGCTTCCCGTGGATGCCTCTTCCGTGGCGACCATGGATGCTTCCTTCGCGGCGACCATCCGGCGGCTCGCCCGGCGGTTCACCACGCACGACGAGGAGCGGGGACTGAGCGAGCCGGAGCAGTGGACGCTACAGATCCTGAAGATCGCCGAGGAGACCGGGGAAGCAGCGCAGGCGGTCATCGGCGCGCGCGGCACCAACCCCCGCAAGCCCGCCTCCACCTGGGGCGACGTGCACGCCGAGGTCGCGGACGTCGCCCTCACCGCCCTGGTCACGCTGGCCCGGATGCGCCCCGGCGACGCCGAGACGTACCTACGGCAGCAACTGTCCATCAAGGCCGCGCAGTTCCTCCCGGACGGCGCCGCTCCGCAGCCGTGAGCACGGCCGCACCCGACCGACAGCCGACGCACGGAGCACGATGGACACCACCGCCCTCCGGGACCAGCCCCGGCCCGCCCCACGATGGCGCAGGAGGAGTGCGTCCGCTCCCGGCACGTCATGTGGGTGGTAACGGCTGGTAGCAGCTCTTGCCGCCACGATGGCCGGTCGGCTATGCGCGGTATGCCTCGATGCCGCTGGCCAGGATCAACTCCTGCATCAACTCCCGCCCCCGGGCCGGCTGATCCCCCCACGGGGTCCAGCCGTGGCCGGCCGGGCAGACCAGCCGCACCGGATCGTCCCACGCGCCCATTGCCGTCCACCCCCGGTCGGCATCGCACTGCGGACAGCGCAACGGTGCCCCACCGCGGGCAGGCACGTGCGGGCTGACGGGGACGCTCCCCTCCTGCGAAACCGCTTCGTAAGCTGTCTCCGCCGTCGGGTCAACACCCCACACCACGATGGGCTGAGCCACCTCGATCACCCAGTAATCGCCCACACCGTCGCTCACGTCCCGCTCCCCACCTGACGGCCTCCACTATCCCAGCCATGGACGCCCCACGCCCACCTCCCCAGCTGCCGTTCGCACACAGCGGTGCGATGTCGAGAGCGGGCGATCGTGTCCTCCAGCACCCGCCGGAGGACACCGGTGGAGATCGGTACCCGTCTTGGCGCGATCCGGGGTCTGTTCATGGCCCACGGTGTGATGATGCAGGTATGACGGGGTGGCAGCGCACGGCGTGGTGGTCGTTGGCGGTTGCGGGAGCGGTGGCCGCGGTCGCGTTGACGGTGCTGGCGGTGGTCGGGGATCTGGGCACGGCCGACCAACTCGGCAGCGTGGCAGGGTCGGTGGCGGGGCTCATCTCGCTGGCCGTATCGGTCTACGCCCTGGTCCGCACCCCTGCGACGGCGCCTGCCGCCCGGGTGGCTGCGCAGGGCGGTTCGAACGCCGCCGGCGGGAGCATCCGCAACGCCGCAGCTCACGACAGCGCCCCCACTCCCCCCGCCCCGTCACAACCGGGTGGGGGGATCTCGGCGAGCGGTGGGTCCAACGCGGCAGGCGGGGACATCGAAGGCACCACCGCACACCGGGGTCCTTGATGCCGCTGTTCGGCCGCGGCCGGGAGGTTGATGCCGCCCCCGCGTCCCGGGTTGAGGCGAGCAGAGGCGCGAATGCCGCCGGCCGCGACCTCATCAACTCCGTCGCGCAGCACATCGAGCACGGCGTCGTCCTGCCGCCGGAGGCGTACGGACCCCTCGCTGACGTTGCCGCACCCGCCCGCCTGAGCAACGTCCCTCGCACGCAAGGGTTCGTCGGGCGGACCGAGCAGCTCGACCATCTCGACGCTGCCTTTACGGCTCCGGGTGAGGTCGTGGTCCAGGCCGTGCACGGTCTGGGCGGCATCGGCAAGTCCTCCCTCGCCGCCCACTGGGCCACCCACCGCTTCACCGGAAACCCCTGCTGGTGGATCACCGCCGACAGCCGCCCCTCCGTCGAAGCCGACCTCGCCGAACTGGCCCGCGCCCTCCAGCCCGCCCTGATCGGACTCCCCGAAGAAGCCCTCGTCGAGCGCGCGTTGCAATGGCTCGCGGCGCACGAGGACTGGCTGATCATCCTGGACAACGTCGACCGCCCCGACGACATCCGTCCCCTCATCGACCGCGTCCCGTCCGGCCGGTTCCTGATCACCACCCGCCGCGCCACCGGCTGGCACCACACCGCCACCGCCCTGCGCCTCGACGTCCTCGACCGGCCCGAGGCCGTAGACCTCTTCACCGGCATCCATCCGCACCCCGCCGACCGGGACGGCGTCGCCGAGCTGTGCGCGGAACTCGGGCACCTGCCCCTGGCCGTGGAACAGGCCGCCGCCTACTGCGCCGAAACCCACCTCACCCCCCGCGCCTACCTGGACCTGTTCACCGCGTCACCGGCGCACATGTTCGCCGAGGCCGCCGAAGGCACCGACGCGGCACGCACCATCGCCCGGGTCTGGCGCCTCACCCTCGACCGCCTCGCCGACACCCCGCTCGCCGGCGACATCCTCCGCCTGATCGCCTGGTACGCACCCACCGGAATCCCCCGCAGCCTGCTCGACGACTGCGCACCGGCCCCCGCTGTGCACAAGGCCATCGGCCGCCTGACCGCCTACAGCATGATCACCACCGCCGACGACGGCACCCTCGGCATCCACCGCCTCGTCCAAACCCTCGCCCGCACCCCCGACCCCGACGACCCCCACCGGCAGACCACCGACATCGACCACGCACACGACCAGGCCACCCTCCGCCTCGAAGGCGCGTTCCCGCACGCTCAGAGAACGCCGGAGGTGTGGCCGCGGTGCCGCGAACTCCTGCCCCACGCCAATGCCCTCACCGGCCACACCCCCACTCGGCATGACGTCGAGGCCACGGCCCGCCTGCTCCTGAAAGCCGGCGCCTTCCTACAGGAACAGGGCATGAACAACCATGCCGCGCAGCATCTCCACCGCGCTGTGGACGACCGCCAACGGTTGCTGGGCGACGATCACCCGGACACCCTGACCGCCCGCAGCAACCTCGCCGGCGCCTACCAGTCGGCAGGCGACCTGCAACAGGCCGTCCCTCTCCTCCAACGCACCCTCACCGACATCGTCAGAGTCCTGGGCAACGACCACCCCCACACCCTGATCACCCGCAACAACCTCGCCCACGCCTACCAATCGGCAGGCCACCCGCAACAGGCCATCCCCCTCCTCCAACGCACCCTCACCGACATCGTCAGAGTCCTGGGCAACGACCACCCCCACACCCTGATCACCCGCAACAACCTCGCCCACGCCTACCAATCAACAGGCCACCCGCAACAGGCCATCCCCCTCCTCCAACACACCCTCACCGACCACGAACGGATCCTGGGCAACGACCACCCCGACACCCTGACCACCCGCAACAACCTCGCCGGCGCCTACCAGACGGCAGGCCACCCGCAACGGGCCATCCCCCTGTCCGAGCGGACCCTGACCGACAGCCTTCGCGTCCTGGGTGGCGATCACCCCGACACCCTGACCGCCCGCAGCAACCTCGCCAGCGCCTACCAGTCGGCAGGCGACCCGGAACAGGCCATCCCCCTCCTCCAACAGACCCTCACCGACCGCGCACGAATCCTGGGCAACGACCACCCCCACACCCTCACCACCCGCAACAACCTCGCCCACGCCTACCAATCAACAGGCCACCCGCAACAGGCCATCCCCCTCCTCCAACGCACCCTCACCGACCGCGCACGAATCCTGGGCAACGACCACCCCGACACCCTGGCCTCCCGCAACAACCTCGCCGGCGCCTACCAGGCCGCGGGCGACCCGGAGCGGGCCATCCCCCTCTTCGAGCGCACCCTGACCGACAGCGAACGGATCCTGGGTAACGGCCACCCCCACACCCTGATCACCCGCAACAACCTCGCCAGCACCTACCAGTCGGCAGGCGACCCGGAACAGGCCATCCCCCTCTTCGAGCACACCCTGACCGACAGCCTTCGCGTCCTGGGCGAGGATCACCCCGTAACGAGAGCCGCGCGCACGAACCTGGAACACGCTCGGTCAAGATGACCAAGTGCGGCGCTCCGCAGGATCGGTGCTACGCAGCGCCAGAGGTCGGTCAACGGCAAAAAGACTGATCGGGAAGAGATCGACAGCCGCCTTGGCAGGCAAAATCCCCGCGCCACTCACCGCCTTCGCGGACGGTAGGCCGCCCGCCCCGATCGCCCTCATGGTGCACGCCGGCCTCTTGGCGTGGAGCCGCTGCTTGCCGCCATCGCTCCCACGTTTCGGCATCGGCGTGCTGGAGGCGATCAGCGTCCGTTGCCCGCAGCAGACTGACCGCCCGACGGCACGAGATCGGACGCAGCGCCCGCAGCCCCTCGGCGAAGGCAGGGCCGAGCGCTACGGCCAGGGCTCCCATGCGCCGGGCGTAGATCAGGCACAGCATCTGCGCCGAGTCGGCACCGGTGGTGGCGGTGCTCACCTCTGCTTCCCATGAAAGGCCGGCGTCGTCGGTCGGGGTTTCGCGTGGCGTCAGACTGCGGTCCTCCACCAACGCGACCTCGACGCCGTCATCGCCGGCCTTGCATGACCGTGGAACTCCGGCGCCATGGAGGCCATGTCAACCGGATCAAGATGCTCAAGCGTCAGATGTTCGGCCGCGCAGGGTGCGAACTCCTCCGCAGACGAGCCCTCTTGGCCCGACCGAGCATCACCGGACCACAGGAAAGTGGACCAGAGCCGCCACTCGGCTCTTCACGTACAGAGTCAGGTGCCGATGCTCGGCGGGGCGGAGCGCCGCGAAGTGGCTGTGCGGGTCCGGAAGCCGGGAGTTCCGGGACGGCGGCATGCACGACGTGGCTCTCCCCTTCGCTCCGTACACGGCCCTCGCCCGTGAACTCCCGGCTCTCCAGGGGCGCTCCTCAGTGGCCCGTATGGTTCCCCGCCCACACCGTGGGAGTTCGGCCCGACCACGGGCTTGCCTGTTCGAGTTGTCCAGCGAGGCGGAAGAGGCGGCCTTCGAGCCCGTAACCGGCAGCGAACTGCATACCGATCGGGAGCCCCGTCTCGGCGTCGGCCGCCACCGGCACGGACATGGCGGGCGTGCCCGCGACGTTGAACGCCATGGTGAACGGCGACCGGTCGTTGACGCGATCGATCCAGCCAAGGCCGTCCAGCGCCTCTGCGCCCTCGTCACAGGCGCCCAAGGGCATGGGAAGCTCCGGCAGGGTCGGGGTGAGCAGTATGTCGTGAGCGTCGAAGTACCGTGCCAGGCTTCGGGCGACCCGGTTCCGGATCGCGAGAGCGGTGACGAACTGGGCACCACTGACCCGCTGCCCGTAGTGGTAGCCGGCAAGGGTCACCGGCTCGACGGTCGAGGAGTCGATGGGCCGGTCGAAGGCGGCAGCCAGCTCATCGACCGAGGCCGTGAGATTCGCCGTCAACAGACGGGCGTTGGCCAGGACGAACTCCTCCCAGTCGACCCCGAGGCCGACCTTGACCTCCTCGACCTGGTGGCCGAGGGATGCGAGCAGGCGCACGGTGCGCGAGAGGGCGTCGGCCACTGGCGCGGTGGTGCGGCGCCCGCCCCATGCCTGGGTGAGGACACCGATCCGCAACGAGCCCGGGGGGCGGGTGACTTCCTCCGCGTAGGGCCGATACGGCTGCTGGGCGAAGTAGGGGTCGCCCGGTTCCGGGCCGCGGATCTGGTCGAGCAGTGCCGCACTGTCGCGCACTGTGCGGCTGACGCTGCCGTGCACGGCCAGGCCGTTGAAGATTTCGTCGACATCGGGGCCCATGGAGACCCGGCCACGGGTGGGCTTCAACCCGAAGAGGCCGTTATAGGCGGCGGGGATGCGGAGCGAGCCGGCGGCGTCGGTGGCGTGTGCGATCGGGACCACCCCGGCAGCGACAGCCGCGCCCGCGCCTCCACTGGATCCGCCCGCACTACGCTCCAGGTTCCATGGGTTGCGGGTCGCGCCGTACAGCACCGGTTCCGTCGTGATGCTGTAGGCCATCTCCGGTGTCGCGGTACGTCCGAACGTCACGAGGCCGGCGCGACGGAAGCGCAGCATCAGGGAGGAGTCGACGCCGGCGACGTTGCCGACGGCGAGACGGCTGCCCAGCTCCATCCGCCTCCCGGCCATGGGGACTCCGAGGTCCTTGATCAGGAAAGGGACTCCGGCCAGCGGTGTGCTGCCGGAGTGGGGCTCGTCGTCGGCCGGCCACGTCTCCACGATGGCGTTGATCTGCGGATTGACCGCCCGCGCGGCCTCACGTGCGGCTGCTTCCAGTTCGGCGGGGGTCACCTCGCCTTTGGCCACCAGCTCCGCGAGCCCGACCCCGTCGAAGCTCACGTATTCGGTAACTCTCACTGTCACTCCCAGCGGAAAGAACGATACCGTTCGGCGCCTAACGATACCCATCGGTATCGTGCGGAACGGACTGGTACCGTAGCAGGGGGTGAGAGGCCCCACAACGGACCGGAGATCACGGAGCAGTCATGGCATCGACCGCCAGAAGGCCGAGCAGGGTGGCGAAACTACCGCCTCGTGAGCGCATCCTCGACGCGGCGGAAGAGCTCTTCCAAAGCGAGGGGATCCGGCGGGTGGGCGTCCAGGCAATCGCCGAGCGGGCCGAGACCACCAAAATGGCGATCTACCGGCACTTCGAAACCAAGGACGCACTGGTCACGGAGTGGCTGCGGATCGTCGCCGCCGACTACCAGGCGGCCTTCGACCGGGTCGAGGCCGAGTATCCCGGCCGGCCCAGGGAACAGATCCTGGGCCTGGCCCGCTTCATCGCCGAGGGGCTGCCCGCGATCTCGCACCGGGGCTGCCCGTTCATCAACTCCATCGCCGAGCTGCCCGACCGCTCCCATCCCGCACGGCAAGTGATCGAGAAGCACAAGGCTCACCAGACCCGCAGACTGGTCGGCATGTGCACCGAGGCCGGGCTGCCCGACCCCGAGCAGGTCGCGGCCGAGATCACCTTCGCACTCGAAGGCGCGCAGGTCAGCACGCAGAACGGAAGCATCGATCAGGCGGGGGCTCGACTGATGAGAATCATCGAGGGGATCATTGATCGGCACCGCTCCCCCCTCGACGCATCCCGGGCGACGACCGACTGACCGCCCCGCACCCGCGCCTCCCCTACCGAGAACCGGGAACGCGTCCGCCCAAGTCCACCGGAACGCTTGCCTCCGAGTATCGGATGCCCGACTCCCCGCTCGCTCATGAGCAACGCGCCCCTGCGGACCGTAGCCCTGCCGGGCGTACCCGGTGGCGGCTTCGGTGACGGTGACGATCAGGTCGGCGCGCGGGGCGAGTTGGAGGGCGGCTGCCGGTTGCCGCGGCGTAGCGCTCGGGGTGAGCGACCCGTCGGCCGACGGGACACCGAGGCGGACCGCCTCGTCGCAACCCGGCAAGGCCAGCCTCGTCCCGCGCGACGGCTGCTCCGGCATGAGGCGCTCACTTACGACAGCCGACGGTGAGGGTTCGCGGCCACCTGGGGCCTGCGCGCCTCCCTTTCGCCGCCCTCACACCCCTGCCCGCCAGCAGCACTCTCCACATTTTCAGGAACCCCCAGCCGCCGATGCCGCACTACGCGCATCGAACGACCATGGACACCGCGCCCTGCTCATTACCCGGCAAGTCCCCACCGGTCCCAGGCGGCAACCCACGCCGCGGGGAGGTCAGTTGCCTCGACGGCGGAGGCGCCATGGCGCTATCGGCGGGCGTGGCCTGGGGCGCGCGTGTGGCGTACTCGTTCACCAGGCGGGGCGGATCGGCCCTTGTGGTGCGAGTCGGGTCAGGTCGGCGACGAGCTCTTGGAAGCGTGCCTCGCCCAGTTCCTCTCGCCATGGTGCGACGGCTTCCCTGGCTGCCTGATCGGCGGCGCGGGTGGCGGCCCAGCCCTCGTCGGTCAGCTCCAGGAGCCTGGCGCGGGCATCGCGCGGGTGCGGTCGGCGCACCACGTACCCCTTGCGGACCAGTTCCTCCACGAGTTGGGCGGCGGCCTGCTTGGTCACGCCCAGGTGCTCGGCCAGGTCGGCCGTGGTGGCGCCGCCGAAGGAGATGCGGGCGAAGGCGAAGCCGTGCGCGGGCCGCAGGTCCTCGAAACCCTGCCGGGACACCTGAGCGTGGATCTCCTGCACCAAACGTCCGGAGAGCGCGAGCACGAGCGCGGAGAAGGTCAGGGCGTCATCCATGGCTTGACTATAACTGGTCAAGCTGCTTGTCTACATGGACAAGCAACTTGTCTACATGGAGGCTGGCATGCCCTTCATCCGCAGTAACGAGGCCGTCGTCCACGACATCCACGGCGCCCGCTTCACCTCCTACGTCATTCCGGCCACAGGCAGCCGGGACCTCGCAGCCTGGCGCGCCGAGATCCCGGCAGGAACCGTGACCCCCGCACACGTGATCAGCCACGAGGAAGCGTTCTACATCCTGTCCGGCCGACTCCAGCTCACCATCAACGGCGAAACCGCCGAACTCAACGACGGCGACGCGGCAGTGGCTCCAGCAGGCTCCGCCCTGGCAGTGGCCAACACCACCGACAAGCCGGCACAGATGTGGGTGACCACACGCGCCGGCCTCAGCGCCACGATGGCCGACGGCAGCACCCTCACCCCGCCCTGGGCCAACTAGGGCGGAGGCCGGAGAGCTTTTCGGTACGTGACGAAGCGCGCGTCGAGGCGCCGGCAGCCGATCCACAGGCCCCGTTCGGAGCGCCGGGCCGCCGGGTTGTGACGCTCACCATGCGCGCCGACCCGCTCGCCCGCACCGCCTCTGGGCGCCGAATTCCACCCCGCCGCAGATCGCCAATCTGCCGGACGACGCCACGGTCCAGGAATGGGAGCACGAGGAGGTGCCCCAGGACCTGGCGCCGCCCGGCTGCGTACGGCGCTGCGGCAGGCGCACGAGGTCGCGGCCGACGGCCGGATCAACCGGCAGCCGGCCGACCGCACCCGCGAGCACCTCCTGAACACGATCAAGGACCAGGACGTGGCCGGCGCCACCTCGCTCACCCTGGCGCGGGTCGGCGAGCACATCACCGTGCACACCGAGCGGGCACCCTGGCGCGGAGCACGATGCCGAAGGGCCGGACCGTGCCCCGCGCCAACAGCCCGCGACTGCGCCCGGACGTCACCGGCCCTGAACACCTCGCGATCCAGGACGCCCTGGACACCCTCGTCGAGATCCTGGGCGAGCACCCGCACACCGAGGACGAGCCCGACGAGATCCCGCCGTTCGACCTCTGCGGCGCCCCGTACGACGGAACCCCGGCCGTCCGCGCACGCTGCCGTCCGGACACGGGCACCACGTCCACCGGGCCGCGCACGGCGCGCAGTTGCCCGTGACTCCCCGCACGAGACGATTGACGGTCGCAGCCGGGCCAGACCACCCGCAGGAACGTTCTGAACTGCGGTTCGGCACGATGGCCCCGAGCAAGGGCTGGCACCCGGGGACGTTCGGGTGTGTGGGCCGGCGTCCGCGGCCCGTCCCCGACAGGACGGGAACCGTGGGCACCCGACCCTTGTCGGGTAAGGCTGCCGGGGCTCACGACGCCGTTGCCCGCACCAAGTTCAGCGGGATCCGACGGACCGGGAAGTGCACGCCCGCCAGCTCCTCGGACACCGCCCACAGTTACTGCGCCACCTCCTCACGCAGGCGCACGGAGGGACACCGGCCGGCCGCACGCCGGGCCGGGTTTCCAGCAGCCTGCGCGGACCGAGCGAGGCCACGCCGCGGCGCCGTCGGAACCACGGCCCGGCTACACAGGGACTTCGTCATCCGAGGTGCCCTGCCTGCAAGGCCCACTCGGTATGGCCTGGACAACAACGCCAAACTTAGAGCGGGCGAACCGGCTGGCCCGACTGCTGCTGTCCCGCGGGGCGGGCCCCGAGGAACGCGTCGGGGTGATGACGGAGCGTTCCGCCGATCTGGTTGCCGCGTTGCTCGCGGTGGTCAAGACGGGGGCCGCGTACGTGCCGATCGACCCGGCCCACCCGGCCGCATCGCCTACATGCTCAACGACGCGAATTCCGCCCTCGTCCTCACCGCCGGCGCGACAGTCGCTGTACTGCCGGAAGGCGTCCCGTGGTTGGCCGCTGATGGCGCGGTGCGCGACAGGCACCTGGGTCGAGCAGTGAGGTGAAGGAAGCCGTAGGGCAGAGGAGTTGGCGACGTCCACCCGCCCGGACGGCTCTCTTTCGCGTCCAGGCCGTCTCCTCCCCAGGCCGACTCGGCGGGCGATGGGCCGCGCGGCCTTCCCCGGCCCGGAAGCCGGAACGGTGCCGCGCCTGATCGGGTGGATAACCACATGCCCTACGGAACGGGGAACGCGGAAGACGCTTCCAGGGTGTTGCGGCTCTCGCGGGCGAAGGGTTCTACGAGCAGCTCAACTCGGCAGCAGCACCTGGGAAATTCGTGGCCTGCTGCTGTCGCTGCCGGTGGGCACCGCCCCGCCGGTTCCGCGTCACAGGAACACGGAAAGCAGCAGCGTCATGCCCAGTCCCAGCAGGCTGACCAGTGTCTGTGTGGTGGTGTGGATCTTCGTCGCCTGCCCCATGGACATCCCGAACGACTCTTTCACCAACCAGAATCCGGCGTGGTTGACGTAGTTGAGGCCGATCGATCCGGCGCCGATGGCCAACACGACCAGTGAGGTGTGCCAGGTTCCGGCCGCGGTCACCAGTGGGGCGACGATGCCGGTCGAGGAGACGATCCCCACGGTGGCCGATCCGGTGGACGCGGACAGCAGCAGCGCCAGCAGCCAGGCCAGCACTATGACGTTCACCTGCGCGCCGCCGGCGGCCGAGGCGATGGCGTGGCTGATGCCGGAGTCCTCAAGCACCTGGTTGAAGGAACCGCCCGCGCCGATGATGAGCAGGATGCCGACCACCGCTTTGACGCTCTCCGTGATGGACCATCGGACGGTCTCCCCCGGTCTGCCGCGCAGCAGCGCGAGCGCGAGCAGCGCGACCAGGAAGCCGATCAGCATCGCGATCGTGGGCTCGCCCACCAGCAGTGCCATGTGCAGCAGTTGGCTTCCCTCGGGCAGCGCGATCTCCGCGATGGTGCGGACCAGCATCAGCGCCACCGGGATCAGGATGCAGGTGACCGCCCATCCGACCGGCACCGGTCGGCGCTCCGCTCCGGGACCGTCGCCGGACGGCGCTCCCCCGCCGGTCGGCGTCGGCCTGCCGTTCTCGGCGCGCTGCCGCACGAACTGCTCGACCATGGCGGGCTCGGGACGCACGTCGATGCGCGGGGCCATCCAGGTGGCGAACACGGGTCCGGCGAGGATGACCGTCGGCACTGCGCACACCAGGCCGAGCACGATCGTCTTGCCCAGGTCGGCGTGCAGCCCGGCGACCGCGGTCAGCGGTCCGGGGTGCGGCGGGACCATGCCGTGCAAGGTGGCCAGGGCGGCGATGGTGGGGATCACCAGCATCGTGTAGGGCGAATGGCGCGTGTGGCCGAGTTGCCGCATCCGCTCCGCGACGCTGAACACCAGCGGCAGCAGCAGGATGAGCCCTACCTCGAAGAACATCGGGATGCCGATGACGAACGCCGCGGCGGTCATCAGCCACGGCAGCGTGCGCGGTGTCGAACGGCGGACCACCGCGCCGGCGATCACGTCCGTGGCACTGGAGTCGGCCAGCAGACGGCCCAGCATCGCACCCAGCGCGAGCGTGATGCCGACGTTGCCGAGAATGCCGCCGGCACCTGTCTCGACGGACTTGGCGATCGTGGCGACAGGTTCGCCCGCGACCAGCCCGGCGCCGATGGCCACCACGAGCAGCGCGATGAACGGATGCAGCCGCAGCCGCGAGTTGATCAGCACCACGAGCAGGGCGACCGAACCGACGAGGACGGCTATCAGCCCCGGTGTCGACGTTGCCACCGCAGGACCTCCTGAACTCAGGGCCCGGAACCGGTTCCGGAACGTTCCGGAAGTGTGGCGGACACGAGGGTGGAGGTCAAGGTGTGGGGCAGGCCGCGGAGGCCAAGGCATGGAGGCCGGGGTCAAGCGTGCGCTGACTCGCGTGACTCGTCCTCGTGGCGGCCGGACGAGGCCGCGACCAGCAGGCGTGTCGGCAGTTCGTGCACCTCGGGCGGCTCCGATGCGCCCTCGATCGCACGCGCCAGCAACTGGACAGCCCGCGCGCCGAGCCCGGCAGCCGGCCGCGGAATCACGGTCAGCGGCGGATCGGCCAGCCCGGCGACCCGCTCATCGCCGAAGCACACCACCGCCACGTCCTCCGGCACCCGCCACCCCGCCCGGCGCAGCGAGCCGAGCGAGGCCACGGTGATCCGGTCGGTGCAGCCGAAGATCCCGTCGAAGCGCAGGCCACGGCCGATCGCCGCGTCCACCGCCTCGCGCGGATCGGCGCCGACGGGCAGGATCCGGTCGGCCGAGAGTTCACGTCCGGCTTCGGCGAAGGCGGACTGGCAGCCGGCCGCCCGCGCCCGCGCGCCGCCGGCACCGTCCTCCGGTACCAGCACCACGACCGAGTTACGTCCCTGCCGCATCAGGTGGCGGCCGGCCTGGTGGCCGGCGTTCCAGTTGGCGGTGCGGACGATCGTCGCGTCCGGATCGATCAGGTCCTCATCCACCACGACGGCCGGCCTGGGCCTCTCCTCGCCCCACGAAACCCGCCCCGGGCCGACCAACACCAGGCCGTCGACGGGCAGTTCGGCCGCATCCTGCGACGGCAGCGAGCCGTCCGCCTCGATCGGCCGGACGAGCACGTGGTAGCCCCGGCGCTCCGCTTCGGCCATCGCGCCGGACAGCACCTCGGCCCAGCCCGGTTCGCCCGCCGGCACGGCCAGCACGATCAGCCGGAAGCGGCCCGTGCGCAACGCCTGCGCCACCCGGCTCGGCCGGTACCCCATCTCGCCGGCGATCTCCTGGATCCGGGCCCGGGTCGCCGCGCCGACCTCCCGGTTGTCCGCGGACAGCGCGCGCGAGGCGGTGGCCTTCGCGACACCCGCGGCGCGGGCCACGTCGGCAAGCGTCACTCGCCTCATCGGCGCATCCTCCACGACGTTCCGAAACCGATTCCGGTACGCCACGCTACCCCACGGGCGCGACTCTAACGGGGCGTCGCCGAAGCCGTCGCCGACTCCGGTCCCGGCTGCGGAGCAGTCGACGCGTACGCCACGTCACTCCCTCTCGGCCCCCGAGCAGCATCGACAGCACCCGCGGCAATCGGAAGGGCGCCGCACAGGATCACGCCCCGATCCCGGCTACGACAGGCAGCTGCCGCAGCGTCGGTCGGCGCGGAGCGCGGTATTCCCCTCGGTGGCCTGCGCGGGACGTGTCGGGCAGATCTCCTCCCACAGGCCCGCCGGTGGCTGCGGAATCCAGCCCCACCCGGCCTCTCGGTGGCTCTGTTCCGGGTGGTGGTTGCACTCCTGCGGAAGGTGGGCCACGCCGTGTGGAGAGATCAGGATTCTGTCGGGAGGAACGACAAGCTGTCGCCCGGTCCGGGCAGAAGCCGCTGTGGCACCGGTACGCGGAACCGATCCGTCTGTTGGGCAGCCGCAGCCTTCCCCGATGAACAGGTCGCAGCGGTCACATCTCTTGGCAGTCATGCACATCATCGTTGCAGCTGCCTCTGACAATCACGTGCGCCGGCCGGGAATTCGTGCCATCACTGTCGGCAACTTCGCGGCCCCATCTGCCGCCGATACGACGGGAGTTGCTTCAGGGGTGCACGTAGCACTCGGCCGCTATCCATTCCCGTACGGTCTTCGCCGGCAGGTGGGAGTCGTGGGCTATGACGAGCGGAGGGACGCCTGCGTGGGAGGCGGCGAGCGCGGCCTGGCGCAGGGTGTCGACCCGGGCGGCGAGGCCGGCGCGCAGGGCGTCGGCGGAGGCTGCGGTGAGGGCGGGGGTTTCGTCGGCGAGGCGGCGGGCGGCGAGCCGTACGGCGCGTCGCTCCGGGCGCAGGTCTTGGTCGTTCATGCCACGGCCTCCCGTTCGGCTTCCAAAGGTGTGGCGTCCAGGTGCCAGTGCAGGTCACGGATGCCGGGTTCGAGGGACAGGCGGGCGATGGGCTGCTCCAGGGCCAGGGCGGGGTTGCCGGTGACGGCGACGACGGTCTGCAGGCCGGTCGTGTCGTCGATCTCGCGCCGCACCCGCAGGCCGGTGGGGGTGAGGCCGCTGCCGGTGAGGGCCTGGAGCAGCAGGGCGCGGATGTGGGTCTCTTCGCTGCGGTCGCACACCAGGTGGACGGTGGCGCGGATGCCTTCGTTGTCGGGGTCGCGCTGGGGCACCCGGTCGATCAGCCGCCCGGCGGGGCGCAGCAGCAGGTGGACGGCGACCACCGCGCAGGTGCCGATGACGGCCAGGTCCAGGCGGCCGGAGGCGGACAGTACGCCGGCGGCGGCCGAACACCACAGCGTGGCGGCGGTGTTGAGGCCGCGTACGGAGGCGCCGTCGCGCAGGATGACGCCGCCGCCGAGGAATCCGATGCCGGAGACCACGTAGGAGGCGACACGGGTGGGGCTGCTGTCGTCGCCGACCGCGACGCTGTAGAGGACGAAGAGGGTGGCGCCTGCGGCGACGAGCGCGTTGGTGCGCAGCCCTGCCATCCGGGCGCGCCATTGCCGCTCGACGCCGATCAGTGCGCCGCATCCGATGCCCACGGCGAGCCGGAGCGCGAAGTCGAAGGTCGTCAGGTCGGTCATGGAGACCTCCTCCCGCCCCGCTTCGGCAGGGCGCGAGCCAGGGAGCGCGGCGCAAGAAGGTGGTGGCTACCGCGGTCCGGGAGGGTGCGTGGACAGAGGGATGCAGGGCCGGCGGCGGCCCGGCCTACTGTGACTGCGATCCATCTTTCCCGCCTCCTCTCCGGCTCCCCTGAGTTCTCCCTTGAAGTCTAACGCCGTACTTGCGCATAGGCGCAACTAGTTGATGGAGGACCGAGGGCGATATTTGCGTATCGACGCAATAAACGGCAGACTTTCCTGCGGCAGGCCACCCGTCACGCCGTGCGAGCCGGGCCGCTGCCGTACCGAACGCGCCGCATCACTGGAGGAGGCAGCCATGGGCGAAGACCCTCCCAGTCCGCGCTGCCTCACCGGCAGTCTCCGACCTCTCCGACCCGCCCCGGCCGGTTGACCGAGCCGTTCCGTGGGCGCCGCCGTGCGGACCTCGAAGTCCGGCCTGCGGCGGTCATCCCTTTTCCTGCCTGTTCTCTCCACGCCGGGCCGGCGTGGCCCGGCGTGCGCGCTCGCGTCCCGGTGCCCGCTGCGTCCAGAGTGTGGCCGGAGGTTCTTGTGATGTCGTTCCGTACAACGAGTCCCGCCGCATCGCGGGCCTCGCTCCCCTCCCGGTTCGCCGGTCGCCTGTCCCGTATGACCTGGGTGGACGTGGTGGTCGCCGCGGCCGTGCTGGTGATGTTCTATCTCGTCCTGAGGGTCGGCCAGGGCACGACCGTCCGCTTCTCCCCCGGCCAGTCGGTCACGGTGGACACCAGCCCCGGCCGGCTGCCGTACGACGCGGCGCGCTCGCTGCTGCGGATGTTCGTCGCGCTCGCCCTCTCCACCGTCTTCACCTTCGCCTACGCCTACGCCGCCGCCAAGAGCCGCCGCCTGGAGCGGATCTTGATCCCGGCGCTGGACATCCTGCAGTCGGTGCCGGTACTCGGCTTCCTGACCGTCGCGGTGACCGGATTCATCGCCCTGTTCCCCGGCTCGATGCTGGGCCTGGAGTGCGCGTCGATCTTCGCGATCTTCACCTCGCAGGCGTGGAACATGACCTTCGGTTTCTACTACTCACTCACCTCCCTGCCACGCGAACTCGACGAGCTGTCACGGTCGTTCAGGTTCACCAGGTGGATGCGGTTCTGGAAGGTCGAGCTGCCGTCCGGGATGATCGGGCTGGTCTGGAACGGCATGATGAGCTTCGGCGGCGGCTGGTTCTTCCTCGTCGCGTCCGAGGCCATCAGCGTCAACAACAAGGACTACGCGCTGCCCGGCGTCGGCTCCTACGCCGGTGCCGCCATCGCCGACGGCGACCTCGCCAAGGTCGGCTGGGCCATCCTCACCATGGCCGTGATGGTCATCGGCGTGAACTTCTTCTTCTGGCGGCCGCTGACCGCCTGGGCCGAGAAGTTCAAGAACGAGCAGTCCGAGGCCAGCGAGGTCCAGCGCTCCGTCGTCCTCGGCTTCCTGCGCCGCTCCAACTGGCCGCATCTGCTGGGCAGTCTGCTGCGTCCCGTCGGCCGCGCGCTGAGCACTGCCGGCCGGATCTTCGGCACCGACGACCGGCCGCTGGCCGTCGACCCGGGCCGCAAGCGCACCGGCGACATCGCCTTCGCGGTCGTCGCGGGCGGACTGATCCTGTGGGGCCTGATCGACCTCGGCCACTACCTCCTCGACCGGACGGGCCTGGGCGTCTTCGGTGAGCCGCTGCTGCTGGGGCTTGCCACCCTCGCCCGCGTCGTCGTCCTCGTCGTCGTCGCGACGGTCATCTGGGTGCCGATCGGCGTGAAGATCGGCTTCTCACCGCGGCTGACGCGGATCGCCCAGCCGGTCGTCCAGGTCCTGGCCAGTTTCCCCGCCAACTTCCTCTTCCCGCTGGCCGTCTGGTTCTTCCTGAAGACCGGCCTGTCCATCAACGTCGGCGGCATCCTGCTGATGGCGCTCGGCGCCCAGTGGTACATCCTCTTCAACACCATCGCCGGAGCCATGTCCATCCCCAGCGACCTGCGCGAGGCCATGGACGATCTGGGCGTACGCGGCCGGCAGCGCTGGAAGCGGCTGATCCTCCCCGGGATCTTCCCCTCCTACGTCACCGGCGGCATCACCGCCTCCGGCGGCGCCTGGAACGCCTCCATCGTCGCCGAGGTCGTCACCTTCGGCGGCACCACCCTGACCGCCACCGGCCTCGGCGCCTACATCGCCAAGGCCACCGCCGCGGGCGACTTCCCCCACCTCCTCGCAGGTGTGGCGGTGATGAGCCTGTACGTCGTCGGCCTCAACCGCCTCGTCTGGCGCCGCCTGTACCGCCTCGCCGACACCCGCTACGCCCTCTGAACTTTCTGAACTTCTCTACGCATCTTCCGGAGCCCGCCATGGTGCTGAACACCCTGCGCAACCTGCGCGCCGCCCTCCCCCAAGCTCTCGGCTTCGCCCGGCCGGGAGAGGCCCCGGTCAGCCTGTCCGCCAAGCCCCCGCGCGCCGCCGACGGCGACGTCCTCCTGGAGACCGTCGGCCTGACCAAGACCTACGCGGGCGCCGACAGCGAACTGCCCGTCCTGGGCGGCATCGACCTGAAGGTCCGCGCCGGCGAAGTCGTCGCCCTGCTCGGCAAGTCCGGCTCCGGCAAATCCACCCTGCTGCGCTGCCTGGCCGGCCTCGTACCGCCCAGCTCCGGCACCGTCTCCTACCGCGACACGCCTCTGACCGGCGCCAACCCCGGCACCGCCATGGTCTTCCAGACCTTCGCCCTGCTGCCCTGGCTCACCGTCCAGCAGAACGTCGAACTCGGCCTGGAGGCCCGCGCCGTACCCGCCGACCAGCGCTCCGATGCCGCTCGGCAGGCCATCGACCTGATCGGACTCGACGGCTTCGAATCCGCCTACCCCAAGGAGCTCTCCGGCGGGATGCGCCAGCGCGTCGGCTTCGCCCGCGCCCTCGTCGTCGAGCCCGACGTCCTGATGATGGACGAGCCCTTCTCCGCCCTCGACGTGCTGACCGCCGAGAACCTGCGCGGCGAGCTGATGGAGCTGTGGGAGTCGGGCCAGTTCCCCACCCGCGCCATCGTCCTGGTCACCCACAACATCGAGGAAGCCGTCCTGATGGCCGACCGGATCGTCGTCCTCGGCTCGCGCCCCTACGGCACCATCCGCGAAACCATCGAGGTCGGCCTCGACCGCCCCCGCGACCGCAACGCGCCCGCCTTCGAAGAGCTCATCGACCGCGTCTACCGGATCATGACCGGCCGCACCAAGGAAACCCGCATCCCCGGCCGCCCCGAAGGCACCGACCTCGACAAGCGCACTCCCGCCAACACCCCGCTGCCCACCGCCAGCGTCGACGGCCTGTCCGGCCTCGCCGAGATGGTCGCCCACCGCGGCGGCCGCTGCGACCTCGCCGACCTCGCCGACGACCTCGGCCTGGAAGTCGACGACGTCCTGCCCCTCGTCGACGCCCTCGACCTGCTCGGCTTCGCCAAGATCAGCGACGACGATCTGGTCCTCACCGACCGCGGCACCACCTTCGCCGGCGCCGACGTCCAGCAGTCCAAGACCATCTTCGCCACGGCCACCATGAACGTCCCGCTCGTCAAACTGATCACCAGCAGCCTGCACCAGAACCCCGACAGCACCCTGCGCGCCGGCTTCTTCCGCGACGTCCTCGCCCACCACTACACCAGCGAACAGGTCACCCAGCAGCTGGAAACCGCCACCGACTGGGGCCGCTACGCCGAGCTCTACTCCTACGACGCCGACCCACAGGAGTACCGCCTCGACAACGGGGCGGGCCAGGCCACCTGATGAGCCAGGGCGCGTCCGACGGCTCGCCGCGACGCCACGGCGAGCCATCGGACACGGCCTAGTGCTCGGTCGCCGGCCGGCGGACTCGCGCCGTCCGGGCCGAGCGCGCGGTCCGCTCCTGCGCGACGACGGCAGTCTCCGGCGACGCCGCGGCAGGTCCACCGCCCTCCCCCTGGGCGGCGTTCGCGACCAGCGTCGCCTCCTCCAGCAGACCGCGCACGCGTTCCCCCGCCCGGTAGTAGATCCGCGTCCCCTCACGACGGGAGTCCACCAGCCCCGCCGTCCGCAGCTTCGCCAGGTGCTGCGAGGTCGCCGCCACATGCGCACCCAGCAACTCCGCCAGCGCACTCACCGGCAGCTCCCGCTGCGTCAGCGCCCACAGCAGCCGGTAGCGCGACGGGTCGGCCACCGCCTTGAGCACCGCGACCGCACGGTCGGCACCGGCCGAATCCCATGACATAACTTGCACACCCATGCAAATATGTTAACCGGCCATACGCGAATCCCGCCGAGCCCGCCGAAGGAGACGTCCACAAGGACCAGGCCACCGGCCTGCCACATAGCCGTCGACCGCCGAAGGCGTCCCACCGCGAGGATGATCCACGACCTCCGGACAGCAACGTGCCACGCCTACCGCACACAGCGAACCTCCGCCGGCCAACCTGCACCCGCCGGCCGTCGAGGGCGCCCCGCACGCCATCGCCGGCCACTACCTCCCGGTCGCCGCTCTGCCGGTACCCCTCACCGCGCAGACTCCCGCGTCGGAGCCGGCTCCCCTTGCATGGCGAATGCCCGTTCCCTGGGGCCCGACCGGCGCGCGGGCACAACGCGCCCCGCCCGCCATGACCGGCAAGAACCCGACGGTCACGCTGGACAACGGCGCGCGGGTGCCCGTGGACTCGACGTCTTCCGGAGCACCCCGGACGAGGCCGCAGGCGCGGTCGAGACCACACGCAGATTGCGCCCCGGGACGTCGAGGTGCGAGGCGTGGAGGCGTCGCGCGGTCATGTTCGGGTGAGGGCAGGGGTGGCGTCGGCGTGCTGGGGCTGTTCCGCTTCCGGGGCGGGCTCGGGGGTTCCGGTGTGCAGGACGCGGTTGACGCGTGCGGTGTCCAGGACGCGTTCCCAGCGGGCGACGACGAGGGTGGCGACGCTGTTGCCCGCGAGGTTGGTCAGGGCGCGGCATTCGGACATGAACTTGTCGATGCCGAAGATGAGCATGATGCCTGCGGCGGGGACGGTGCCGACGGTGGAGAGGGTGGCGGCCAGGGCGATGAAGCCGGCGCCGGTGACGCCTCCGGAGCCCTTGGAGGTGAGGATCATGACGGCGAGCAGGCCGAGTTGCCGGCCGATGGGGAGGGGGGTATCGGTGGCCTGGGCGATGTAGACGGCGGCCAGGGAGAGGTAGATGGCGCTGCCGTCGAGGTTGAAGGAGTATCCGGTCGGCACGGTCAGGCCGACGATGTCGCGTCGTACGCCCAGTCCTTCGAGTTTGGTCATGACGCGGGGCAGGACGCTCTCGGAGGACGAGGTGCCGAGGACGATGAGGAATTCCTCGCGCAGGTAGCGCAGCAGCCGGAAGACGTTGATTCTCAGCAGGGCGAGGACACCGCCGAGGATGACGACGACGAAGAACAGGGACGTGCCGTAGAAGAGGCCGATGAGTCGGCCGAGGCTGGTGAGGGTCGAGATGCCGTATGTGCCGATGGTGTAGGCCATGGCGCCGAAGGCACCGACCGGGGCGGCGAGCATGACGTAGTGAAGGATCTTGAAGACGACCGTGCTCAGCCGGTTGATGCCGTCGACGAGAGGCGCGCCCACAGGCCCCACGGCTTTCAGTGCGACGCCGAACAGGACGGCGAGGAGGATGACTTGGAGGATGTTGCCGTCGGCAAACGCTCCGACCGCGCTGGCGGGCACGATGCCGGTGAGGAAGTGCCACCGGCTCTGGTGCTCGCCGTCCGCGACGTACTGAGCGGCGTCGCCGGACAGGTGGAGGTCGCCGGGGTGGGCGTGGACCCCGGCGCCGGGCTGGAACAGGTTGACCGCGATCAGTCCGACAGCGAGCGCGGCCAGCGTCCCTGCCTGGAAGTAGACGAGGGATTTCAGGCCGACCCTGCCGACGCGGCGCAGACTGTCGACACCGCCGATGCCGGCAACGATCGTCAGGAAGACGATCGGCGTGATCAGCATTTTGACGGCGGAGACGAAGGTGGTGCCGACCGGTTCGAGGGCGACGCCCACGGAGGGCCGGAGCCAGCCGGTCAGGATGCCGGCGACGATCGCGGCCAGGACCCAGCAGTACAGCTGTCTGTACCAGGACTTGGACGGCGGTGCGGCAGGAAGCGTGCTGCGGGTGGCGGACGCGATTGCTGCCATGGCGTTTCTCCTCGTCGAGGAACGTGGATGCAGCCGGGACGCGATGCGGCCTGCCGGGGCGGGGCCGGTGGGGAGACGCGGCTCGGTGGCGGACGGAACGGATACGGGGGGGCCTGCGCGGGACGGCTGTTCTGCGGGGGCGGCCGGGGCAGGTCGTCCGTGCCGCCCCGGCCGCGCGCGGTGTCAGAGCAGTTCGAGGAGCTTCTCGGTGAACTCGGCCGTGGTGGCGGTGCCGCCGAGGTCGGGGGTGCGCAGGTCGGTCTTGGCGAGCACCGTGGCGATGGCGACGGTGACGTCGTTGGCCGCCTCGCCGTGGCCGAGGTGGTCGAGCATCATGGCGGCCGACCAGATCGCCCCGAGCGGGTTGGCGATGCCGCGGCCCGCGATGTCGGGGGCCGAGCCGTGGACCGGCTCGAACATCGAGGGGAATGCGCGCTCCGGGTTGAGGTTGGCGGCCGGTGCGATCCCGATGGAGCCGGCCACGGCGGCGGCCAGATCGCTGAGGATGTCGCCGAAGAGGTTGGAGGCGACCACCACGTCGAAGCGGGCCGGGTCGAGGACGAACTTGGCGGCCAGCGCGTCGATGTGCTCCTGGTCCCAGGTCACCTGCGGGTGGTCCGCGCCGCGCTCGGCGACCAGTTCGTCCCAGAACGGCAGGGTGTGCACGATGCCGTTGGACTTGGTGGCCGAGGTGAGCCTTCCACCGCGCCGCGCGGCCAGCTCGAAGGCGTAGTCGAGGACGCGGGTCACTCCGGCGCGGGTGAACACGGCTTCCTGCACGGCCATTTCCTCCGGGAAGCCCTGGTTCAGCCGGCCGCCGATCTCGCTGTACTCGCCCTCGACGTTCTCGCGGACGACGACGAAGTCGACCTCTCCCGGTGCGGCAGCTCGCAGCGGGCTGTCGACGCCCTCGAAGACGCGGATCGGGCGGAGGTTGACGTACTGGCGAAAGCTCCGCCGGATCGGAATCAGCAGTCCCCACAGGGAGACGTGGTCGGGCACTCCCGGGTAGCCGACCGCGCCGAGCAGGATGGCCTCCTTGTCCCGCAGCCGGTCGAGCCCGTCATCGGGCATCATCGCGCCCTCGCGGACATACCGCTCGCACGACCAGTCGTAGGAGGTGTACGAGAAACCGAAGCCGTGGCGGGCGCCGACGGCGTCGAGAACCTGCCGGGCGGGCGGCAGGACTTCGGCTCCGATGCCGTCGCCGGGGATGAGTGCGATGGGGTGGTGGGTCATGTCCTGATTGCAGCAATCAGGACACGGAGCCGTCCAAGACGCTCTGCCGATCTGCCTTATAAGCCGTGCCTATGAACGCTCCATGGCGGCAAGCGCGCAGTTCAGGAAGGCCCGTGCGGCCGGCGACTGCTCAGCGCGACGGCTGACCAGGGCGATCTGCAGCGTCACTCTCGGCTCGATGTCCAGGACCAGCGCGCCGGCGCGCTCGGCCATCGTGCGCCAGGACTCCGTGACCACAGCGAGCCCGACCCCGGCGAGCACCAGGGGCAGGATCGCCACCCGGTGTTCGGTCTCCGCCGCGATGGTGCAGCCGATCCCCCGCTCGCGCAGCCCGTCCACATACGCACGCATCCCGGTGCCCCGCTGTCCCACGATCAGCCGCTGTCCGGCCAGCTCCTCGCAGGAAACCGCCCGGTCCCCCGGGAACGGTCCGTCGGGCGGAGTGACCAGCACGAAACGCTGCTCACCCACGGCATGCGAGAGCACCTCCTTGTCGGTAACGGGACCGGATGTCGCGAGGAGACCCAGTTCGGCAGCGCCGGTGCGCACCATGTCGATGACATCGCGTGAGGTGAACGTGGCCCGGATGTTCACCGACACGCCGGGATACCGGCCGCTGAAGCCACGGATCATCGTGGTCAGCGGCTCCACCGCCTGAGACGGCATGGCGCCGATGTCCAGTCGTCCTGCACGGAGTTCGTGCACGGCAGCGACGCCGGCGCGGGCCGTCTCCAGGCTGCGCACGGCCGCGCGTGCAGGTTCGATCAACGCCGCACCTGCCTCGGTCAGCACGGCCCGGCGACCGATCCGGTGGAACAGACTGCTGCCCAGATCCCGCTCCAACGCCTGCACAGCCTGGGACAGCGAAGGCTGCGACAGGTAAAGGGCCGCCGCCGCCCGGTTGAATCCACCGTGATCCACAATCGCGAGAAAGTACTCCAGCTGACGAACATCCATGCCCCCATCCTCGCGGCGGCCGCCGACTACCGCGTCGCGGCTCAGGGGTGTGGCAACTACGGCGCTCGGCGCTGTCCTGTCTCAGATGGTCTGGTTCGCGGCAATGCCCCTGAACTGTGTCGACCAGAGGGGCCGGGACACCGGATCAGTGGTCGATTCAGCTGAGGTGGCCCGGCCGATGCGGACGCGCTGGGCCGTCTCGGTCGAAATGGTTCGGCGACGCCGTCATGGCGGGACACGTCCCGGGGGGAGCTGCGAATGCCCCTGGCCCTCTTCGCGGGGGGCCAGGGTCATTGGGTTCACGTGGTCATGGGTGACGATGGCGAAGTTGGTGTCGGGCTTGGTCACGTAGCCGAACACCGTCGCAGGGGCCGTGGGATCGTCGCCGGAAACGGAGATCTCGCCGTCGCTCACGCCGGCCTGGAAGGCGTCCTTCAGGGATCCGCCGGGCATGGCCGCCTTGATCAGCGTCTTGTTGAGGGTGTTCCGGGTGAGGGTGATGACGGCCTGCGGTTTGGGGGCCAGCAGGTCCACGCCCGACAGATGGATCAGGGTGCCGTTGCGCAGCGTGGTGGTGGCTGCCTGTTGTTGCGGCTCGGTCACGTGCCATAGCAGGGCGATCGGCTGGAGCTGATCACGTGCGGCCTTCGGGCCGTCGATGGCCTGCGCGAGGGTGTCGAAGACCTGTTCCAGGCTGAGGCTCTGGACCAGGTCGAGCCCGGCCTGGCTCGGCGTGCCGGTGGGCCCGACGACGATTTCCTTGGCACCGGTGAGGAAGAAGTTGCGCCAGGTGCCGTTCTCGGCGCCGTAGCCGAGCTGGGTCAGGGCCTGGGCCTGCAGCTCCTTGGCCTTGACAAGGGACTCGTCGGGGACGCCGGGTGCAAAGATCGCGTGGTTGACCAGTTCGACCACCCACCGGTAGTCGCCGCCCTCGTAAGCGCCCTGCGCCTTGGCGAGGAGCTGTTCCACGCCGCCGATGGCATCGACGTAGCGCCGCCCCGCTTCGGTGGGCGGGTAGTTCCACAGGTGCGCCGGGTTGCCGTCGAACCAGCCGATGTACCGCTGGTAGACGGCCTTGACGTCGTGGTTGACCGAGCCGTAGTAGCCGCGGTTGTACCAGTGGGCCGCGAGCGATTCGGGCAGTTCGAAGTCCTCGGCCGCCTCGATGCCGGTGGCACCGGTGTTGATGAGGCGCAGGGTCTGGTCGTTGAGGTAGGCGTACACGTCCCGCTGGTTGCTGAGCAGTTCGACGATGTTGTCTTTGCCCCAGGTGGGCCAGTGGTGGGAGGCGAACTCGACATCGGAGTGCCCGGCGAAGGTCTGGATCGCCTCGGTGAGGTACGTCGACCAGGCGTGCGGGTCGCGCACCTGGGCGCCGCGCAAGGTGAGCAGGTTGTGCAGGGTGTGGGTGGAGTTCTCCGCCATGCACAGGGCCCGATGGCCGGGGAGGTAGATGTTCATCTCCGCGGGCGCTTCGGTGCCGGGCGTGAGCTGGAAGACGAGGCGGACGCCGTCCACGACGATGCGCGTGAGGCCGGAGCGCCAGGGGATGACGTCCTCGGCCTGCCACTGCTCGCGCGGGGTGGCGGTCGCCGCGCTGATGATCTGGTTCGGCGGGATGAGCGTGACCTCGCCGGTGGAGACGGTCAGGCCAAGGCCCGAGCCGACCTGCCCCTCCGGGCTCTTGTCCAGCGCCGCCGCGTACATGAAGGCGGCGCGCCGTGCCATCGCAGGGCCGGCGTAGATGTTCTCGCTGACGGCGTGTTCCAGGAAGCCGTCCGGGGCGATGAACGGGATGTCAGGGACATCGTCGCCCTCAAGACCGAACAGGCCGCGCACACCACCGAAGTGGTCGACGTGGCTGTGGGTGTAGAGCACGGCGCTGACCGGACTCTGGTCCCCGGTGGCGTCCCGGTACAGCTGGAGCGCGTAGTGCGCCGTCTCGCGTGAGGCAAGCGGGTCGATGATCACGAGCCCCGACTGCCCCTTGATGATCGTCATGTTCGACAGGTCGTAGCCACGCACCTGGTAGACGTCATCGACGACGTGGAACAGCCCCGCGATGCGGGTGAGCTGTCCCTGGCGCTGCAGGCTGGGGTTGACCGTCGGGAAGCCCTCCTGCAGCGACGAGTCGAGGAAGTCGTAGTCGTCGAAGCTCCACACCACGCGCTCGGGATCGGTGCGCGACGGAATGTACGGCCGGTCCGGCGCCGCCAGCTGGAACCGGGACGCGTCGGCGAAGTCGGCGCTGTCGCTGAACGACAGCGCCGCTCGCGCCGCACCGTTTGCTTCGGCGATCGATGACGACGGCTCGATGAATGCGGGCACGCGAAAACCTCCCTGACCGGACGCGGACCGTCCGCGTCCGAGTACGTTGGGCAAGGCCGAAGGTAGGGAAGGGCATCAAAGGGAATCAAGGCGGTAGAACAAGCCAGACACTGCCCACCATTGCCTCAAAGCGCCGCGCGAGTGGAGCCTGAAGAATCGGATCGCGGCGGCCGGACGGACACCGCCCACCTGCCGGTGACACCACTGGTCGGAGCACACCGGCATACACGTCCCCGGGCCCGTCGTGTCAGACCATTCGCGCCTGGGCGGATCCCGGCGAACTTCACTCGGGACCACTTCACCCGATTCGCCAAGGGCCGCTGCCGGGCCGAGATCGTCGGCCGACTCACCGAGGGCGACTGGGTGGTGGACCACGAGATCGCCCGCGGCATCACGGACGACCCTCTCCGCGTGCTGGTCGCCTACCGGGTCCGCAACGGCCTGATCGACCACGTCGACTTCCTCGGCTGACTGCCGGACCTTCCTGATCAGGCGCCCTCGACCAACGAACCCGCCGGACCGACCGGCGTTTTGGTTGGCCACACAGAAAGAGAGCCCGGGGGCTACGGCGCCGGCACGAACCTGCCGAATCACCTCACCGGCATCCATCTTTGGGTGTGCCGGCACGGCTTGTTCCAGAGGCAGCAGCTCGTGTACCACCGTCCTGATTTCACCGCGGCTCACGGAAGCGAACTTTGCCCTCCGCACGGCACGTTGGTCAGCTTCGGTGACGGTGGCTGCGGAAGGCGGCGAAGGACATCGGCTTCCGCAGGAACGCAGCCGTCAGCATCTTCGTGCCGAAGTCCGCTGGTGGCCGGCCTGCGACGGCGCCGACGGCAACCATGTAGCCGTTCGGGTTGAGCCTTTCGAAGAACGACGGCGGGTCGTCGCCGGCGACGATGTCCATGATGACGTCATAGCTCACGGGAGCGTCCTCTCCGCCGCTGCCGGAGCGGTCCCATACGTGGGGCGCGCCAAGCCGGCGCAGGGCTCGCCGCGTTCGGCCGACAACGTGGTGACCGCCACCGCTGCGGCACCACGGCCGGCCGCGGGCTGGATCGCCGTGATTCCGATGCTGTCGGCCGCGCCGTGTACCAAGACCGCCTGGCCGGGAGCGAATTGGGCAGGTGCGAGCCTGTAGTGGGCTATGGCTGAGGAGCTGCCGAGCGTTACCGCGTCGACGGCTGACAGATTCACGGGAAGGGAAAGGACCGGACTGGGGCCGATGGCCTGTTCGACGTATCCGCCGCCCGTGCCGGTGCATCCCCCGCCTGTCAGCCGGTCCGCTATGCATCAATGCCGTCGCCGACTGCGGTGACGGCGCCCGCCACCCAGTGCCGTATCAGGCAACGTTCGCTACCGGGTCGGTGGTGACCCGGCGGCGTTCCCAGATGGTGCCGTTGTCGGCACGAGCCATGCCCGTGGCAAAGATCGCCGAAGTCACTGGGCGGACCCGGATGCGGATGCGGGTGCGGATCTTCTCGCTGACGGCCTTCTCTCGCGGGAAGCCGTGCTTGGTGAACGTGTCCAGCTACGAGTCGAGTTCCCGGCCGAGGGGCCAGCAGCGCGCGTACCCGACGCAGGTGTCCGCGCCCGGGGTGTCCGGTGCGACCGACGCGGGAGGGGGCGGAGTGCCGAGCCGCCGCTGCCCCGCAGGGCCCTGGCAATGGTCGGCCGCGTCAACTCCGGCCGGCGGAGGCGGAGCCAGGCGCAGCGAAGGTGCTGTCCCCGCCTGAGCGGTCGGGGCCATCCGCGTGGTCAGGCGGGCTGCCGGAGCGCGTCGACCAGTGCGCGCGGGTCGTCGGCGTGGAAGCGGATCGTGCGGGCCTCTCCGCGTGCGCCCAGGGGGCGGGTGAAGGGGAGCGGCCGGTTCAGTTCCAGGGTCACCGAGGTCTGGCTGCCCACGATCAGGTCGAGCACTCCGTCGTCGGAGAGGGTGACCAGACGGCCCTCGGGGTAGCGTCGGTCGACCCGGACCGAGGCGACCGCGTCGGGCGGTACGGCGAGGTCGAAGAGGGCCCCGTACCGGATCCTCAACGAGCCGTCGGGGCGCACGACGTGCGGCCGGGTGACGCAGGCGGCGTGCAGAGCGAGCACGAGCAGGACGCCGTACAGGTCGAGCACCAAGGCCACCCGGTGGATCGTCGGCCAGGGAATGAGGACGGCCAGGCCGACCGTCTCGATCACTGATACGAAGAGCAGCCCGTACAGCATCACCGTCTGGGGTCCGGTGTAGCCGGCGGCGAGGTCCCCGGGGCACACCCCGTGCTTGCTGCGCAGGGCCCACCGCCCCAGGGAGGCGGCCGCGCGCAGCTCGTTGAGCGTCAGGCGGCGGATCGCCCGCGGCACCACCTGCCGGACGGCCGCCCGCCGCGCCGACCGGCGGTCCGCGCCGCGGGCGCGCGCGGCGGCGTACAGCGAGCGCAGTACCCATGCCTCCAGCAGCAGCACCGCGAGCACCAGCGCCTCGGCGCCCGCCAGCGCCCATCCGGACGGCCGGACTCCGGCGACCAGGCAGAGAGCCAGGGCCAGTTCCGCCGGCAGGACGGTGGTCACCGCGATCCGTGCCACCCGTACGCGCCTCGCCCCGCCGCCGCTCATCCTCGGCCCCTCTCCTCGAACGCCTCCATGAGCCGACGTACGACCTCCGCCTGCGCGGGGGCCCACTCGGCGAGCAGCGCCTCCCTGAAACCGGCCACGGCCACCCCGTCGGCGGGGACCGCGGCGAACACCTCGTCGGGGACGGCCGCCACCAGATCCGCGACCAGGGGTGCGATCCGCGGATCGTCGGCGGGGGCCTCGGCGAGCGCGTCGATGCGCTCGTACAGCGTGAGCATCGCGGGATCGGCGGCCAGCGGCCCGAGCACCCCGTAGATCTCCCGCCCGCCGGTGCCGGAGACGTCGAGCAGCGCGAGGTACTCGCGGTCCATCGCCGCGCTCGGCGAATCCGTCTCCGGGGCCCGCGCCAGCAGCGCGGCGAGGGCGGGCGAGACGGGTCCGGTCTCGCCGGGCGGCTCCGCGAGCAGGGCGGCGAGCCGGCGGCGGCGCTCCCGGATGGCGGCTTCCTGACGCGCCAGGTCCGCGTCGAGTCCCTCCAGGACGTCGGCCAGTTCGCGCCCGGCGTCGTCCGCGAGGGCATCGCGCACCTCGTCGAGACTGAGGCCGAGTTCGGTGAGCCGGCGAACCCGGGCGAGCAGGACGGCGTCGCGGACGCTGTAGGCCCGGTATCCGTTGGGCCGCCGCTGCGGCTCCGGGAGCAGCCCGACATGGTGGTAGTGCCGGATCGCCCGGGTGGTGAGCCCGACGAGCGCGGCGATCTCTCCGATACGCATGTCCTCAGTAGAAACCTTGCCGCTGCGTGAAGGTCAAGGACGTCGGTCCGGCCCTGGGCCGCCTGGCCGGACGCAGAACGGCACAGGCGGGTCGGCCGCGCCGGAATCCCCCAATTCCGCCGAGGAAGGGCTGGGCTCCACGAGGCAGGGTGATGGATAGCAGCCACCCGGGGTGGTCCGCAGGGACGGTGTCACAGAAGACGGACCGCCGGGAGCTTCGGCCCTCAGCAAGGGGGAAGCGGTGATGAGTGAGTGCTCACGTACACGGCATCCCGCCCGGCGCGGAGGCCGCACCGTGGATGCCGCTGCTCTACCGGTGGAAGGTCTCCCACGGAAAGATCGGCTGCGGCGGCATCGGCCGGCCCAACTGCACGTTCGACGGCGCGCGTTACCAGTGGGAGCGCGGCAAGGCCATGGCCGCAGGGGAGGCACGCGAGCGCCGCTTCCCCATCCCCCTTCCCCCGTACGCCGCCGTCGGCCTGCTCGCCCGCGACGCCGACGACTACGACGGCACCTTCACCGCCGTGGCCACGCCGACGCCCGGTTGGGCCCGCCCTTGGTTCTCGAACACTCGGCACGGTCACCGGCCCGAGCCGCACGGCCCCTCTCGACCGTGCGGAACGCCGATGCCGTGACCGTGCTCTCGGCGCCCGCACCGAACCGGTTCGGTCCACCGCAACGGGAACCTGACGCCTGCGACGACTCCGGCCTTTCCTGATTTCCTGTCCCCACGGCGGAATCGACCCCGAGCGTTCTCGACATGGTGACGTCGCCGATGGGGACACTCCCCGCGTTCGACATCGCGTGCTCCTGCCGTGCGGGGAAGTGAAGGACGGAGTCCTGAAGCACGGCTCCTGCACGCGCTCCTGATCGACAGGGCGTGGCCGGGCACCTTCCGATTCGAGGTCGAGCACTGTGCCGCCGTCGTTCAGGTGGTCTTGATGAAGGACAGCCGCGTGTCCGCACGATCCGTGATGCGGAACGAGCCTCCCGCTGCCGCCTCCGCGCCCAGGCGCCGCGCGAGCCGGTGTCTTTCTCCCCCCCTGCCGTAACCGGTAGCGGTGTCGGCGGACCAGCTTCCTGGTGGCAGGTGCGTGTGGTGTCGGTCGTGTTCCTAACCGGCTTCTGGTGCGTCGTAGGAGAAGTCGTACCCGGTGAAGTCGGTCACCGGGGCGTATCCGATGCGCTGGTAGAGGGCGTTGCTGGTGGGGTTGGCCGGGTTCGCGAACAGTACGACGTCCGTGGCGCCTGCGGTCAGCGCGGCTCTGCTCACCTCGACCGTCACGGCGCCCGCATAGCCGCGGCCCCGGAGGTGGGCCGGGGTGTAGACGGGATCCACCCGGATCATGCCGCCGACCATCGACGTCGAGCCCGCCATGGAGACGGGAGTGCCGTCCGGGGCCTCCCAGAACGTGAAGTGTTTGTCGGCGAAGCGCGAGTCGGCCCAGGAGTCGGCGTCTACGGAGGGAGTCTCTCCGACGGCGGCGGCGAACTCGCCGCACCAGCGGATGAGTTGCTCATGGTCCTGTGCGTCCGCGACGCGGCCCCCGCCGTCAGGGCGCGGCTGCGGTGGGGTGAGCGTGCCGAGACGGTAGAGGCGGGCCCGCCAGTTGGGTACTGGCGCTGCGCCTGTGTGCCGCTGCCATGTCTCGGCGAAAGCGGTGGCGGTGTCGTGGTCCGCAAGAACGCCGGAGAGGCGGTGGCCGAGGTCGGTCAGGTGGGCGGCGAGGGTGTCGGCCTGCCGAAGGGAGAGGGTGGTGAGGGTCAGGCGGTGGGACGGAGGGCGGTAAAAGATGGCGCGGACCTCGCCCCCTGACTCCAGTCGGCCGAAGACGGTGGATGTGGCTCCGTTTGCGTCCGCCCCGCGTGTGCGCAGTTTCTCGATCACTGTCAGCGGCGTGTTGTGCAGGGCGGGGCGCGAGCGCAGGAAGTCTCCGGCTCGGGTGAAGAAGTCGTCGACGTCGTGGGTGAGGTACCAGACATCAGGGCGCATGCTCCATGGTCCCTGATGTACTCGATTCGGGGAGGCACTTGTCCAGAGATGAGCCGTCGCCACGACTGGTCCGACGTCTGCCTGTCACGTGGGATGACTGCGTGTCACGTGGGGCAACTGCTTCCGCTCACCCAGGAGTTTTCCTCGTCCACTGGGTGGTCCGCGGGCTTCTGCGGGTGAGATGCCGGGTGATCATGGTGATGAGTGCCCGGCTCGGGTGGGCGGCTTCGGAGTGCTGGGACAGCCGTACGTGGTCGCGAACATTGCGGCGGGCGGGCGTCATGCACCGGCCGTTCGTCCGCCCGACTTTCCGGCGGCGGGGCAGGACGACGAATCCCCTGGTGCCGGAGCGGCGAGGGCCAACCGGGCTCTGGGGACTGGGAACGCCCGTAGAAATCCCTCACCCTCGGCAAGAGGCCGATCGGTCGCGGTGTGGGACCGGGCATGGCAAGGTCAGCGCGTGCTGGCTCCGTTTTCCGCGAGGTGAAGGGTGTTCCCATGGTCGTGCCCCCGCGCCGGGTAGGTCTCGAACTCGAATTCCCGGTGGTGGAGACCGCCACCGGACGGGGACTGGACCGGGACGGGGCACAGCGGTTGTGGCGCACCCTGGCCGCGCACGACATGTCCTGGGCGCTGGTCGAGGAGACCGTTGTGGGAGGCGTCACCGGTGTGCGCCGGCGGACGGCGGGCTTCGATGAGCTTGTGAACACGGACACCGGGGTCTGCACGGTCGAGGTCTCGCTCGCCCCTCGGGACACGGTGGGTCAGGCAGTCGAAGCCGCGGGCGATGTCCTGCGGATGCTCCAAGGTCACCTGGAGGTCATGGGGTACACGCTCCTGTGCGCAGGCGTTCAGCCCCGCACCTGGTTCGATCCTGGCCGCAAGACCCGGAAGGACTGGTACTTGCTCCTGACCCGCCGGTGGCACTTCCACCACTGGTTCGTCCCCATCGCCGCCCACCAGGCCGCGGTTGACGTGACACCCGACGAGGCGGTGCGCGCCGTCAATGTACTGAGCGGATTCGCAGGGGTTTTCACGGCGCTGACCGCCTGTTCGCCCATCGCGCGTGGGGCCGTGCAGCCGTGGAAGGAGATGCGGAACCGGGTGTGGTACGAGCGGTCCATGAGGGTGCCTGCGCCGGAAGCGATGTACACGTCCAACGGAATTCCGGACGAACCGTTCTCTGACATGAGTGCCTATATCGAGCACTTCTGGGACTCGCGCATCTATTTCCTGACCAACCTCAAGAGCAGTGGCTTTGAAGTTCTCGGCGGGAAATCCTTCAAGGAGTTTCTTCTCTCCCGCAACTCCGTGCCGGCCCGGCAGATCGACGGAACCCTGGTACGGGTCACACCCGACCGGGACATGCTCGACCACATCCATCAATACGGCTGGCCCGCCGCGAAGCTGCACTACGCCTTCGACTCCCGCACCGATATCGACGAGGTGCGCGCCGCCCTCACACAGGGAAGGATCGGAGAATATTTCGAGGAACACGCCGCCAACTGCTATGTGGAGAACCGGACATGCGGGGTGGCCCCGCAAGGGGAAGAAGGCGTGGCCGCGGCGCTGACCCTGGGCATCGTGGAACGGCTCGACGACGCCGAGGCGCTGTGGAAAGAGCTGCCGTGGCAGGAATGGCGCTTGTTGTGGATGCGGGCCAGCACCCACGGTCTGAGTGCCGAAGACGAGCGGTCCCTCGCCATGATGCGCAAAGTGCTCGAACTCGCGGCGTCCGGACTGCGCGCACGCGGATGGGGAGAGGAGACCTTCCTCGCCCCGCTCTTCACCCGGCTGGAACGGCGCGAGACTCCGGCCGACCGCATGATCGCCGCCTTTCGCGCAGGAGGAGTGCCGCGACTGCTGTCGGACTTCGGGCGGTCCTTGTAAGACAAGGCGGGCGAGGGCCGGACGGATACCGGAAGCCCGTTCCGTGCAGTAGAACAGAAGCCACCATTTCTCGACACCAGGAGTCCGGATGCCCAGAGTTGATGTCACCGTGCCGACCGCGGACGGCGTTTGCGCCGCGACGCTGCACACGCCGTCGCAGCACGGCAGTTGGCCGGCGGTGATTCTCTATTCCGACGCCGCCGGAGTCCGGGAAACCTTCGCCGGCATGGCGGACCGGCTCGCGGGGCTCGGCTACGCCGTGCTCCTGCCCGATGTGTACTACCGAACGGGCGGATTCACCCCCTTCGACGTCGCTACGGTGTTCAGCGATCCTGCCGAGATGGAACGCCTGATGTCGCTGATTGCGGGCATGACCCGGGAGGTGATCGTCCGTGACGCGCAGGCGTTCCTCACGTTCCTCGCAGACCGCCCGGAGGTTTCCGGAAGCCGCGTGGGCACCACGGGATACTGCATGGGCGGCCGGGAATCGCTGACCGTGGCCGGACATTATCCGGAGCGCGTGGCCGCCGCCGCGTCATTCCACGGCGGGCAGCTCGCCGCTGCGGACGACCCGGACAGCCCTCATCTGCTGGCCGACCGGATCAGCGCAAGTGTCTATGTGGCGGCAGCCGAGAACGACGAGCATTTCCCCCTCGAACAACACGAGCGGCTGGAACGCGCCTTCACCACCGCCGGCGTGCAGCACACCATCGAGACCTACCCCGCCGCACACGGCTTCGCGGTGCCGGACAACCCGACCTACGACGACGCCGCCGCCGCACGCCACTGGGCCGCCTTGGCCGACTTGTACGCCGAGAACCTCCGCGACTGAGCCCATCCCGTTCTCGGCCGTCACGCGACATCGGCGCAGACGTGGGATACCTCTCGCATTGAGAATCGTGGGCTCGCGGGTTGCGGTGTTTCGCACGCCGGCCGAGAGCGCCGTTACGGGCGGGCCCACTCTGCTTGCGCGTGGCGGGTGTTCGCAAGGAGTGCAGGTGGCTTTCCCTACGAGATGAGGGTGACGCGAGGGGCTGGCGGGTGGCGAGGGGCGCATTCCTCGCGGACCGCTGCCGCGTAGGCCGCGGGCGGGCCTGCGAGTACCGCGAGGTCGGCGTCGCACAGCATCTGGCCGTCGCGGCCGTCGGGGCCCGGTCGTGGGTGACGGTGAGCCGCACCAGGTGGGCGACCTCGGCGGTGCGGACCGGGCCGACGCCAATGTTCGCGCAGGGAGCCTTCCAGGCCGAGTAGTTGGGCGGAATTCCACCCCGTAGATCCTCACCGGGCGACGGTGCCCGGATCGGGTGGCGCGCCCCGCTGCACATCGAGCGGGCAGTCCCGTACGGAGGGCCACCCCTGCCGGGGCCGTGTGGCTCTCGCAGCCGCTCGGCAGGCTCGCCACCTGGAGAGGCCGTCCCACGCAGCTTTTGGACGGGATGGACGACTGCGTGTGGCCCTCCCGCCCCTCTCCCCCTCCAGTTGGGCTCCCCCACCCCTCTCAGGCACACAACCGCCAAGGTTTTCACGTGCGTTGACGATCACGGCTTGCGGCTAGTGGGTGATCTTTCACACGTTTCTCCCGCAGGTGCCGGAAGCACATAGAAGGTTGGAAGGACGAACCTCTCAGCAAAGGAGTCATCATGGCCAAGATTCCCGCAGCACCCAAGAGCGAGGTCCACGCGGGCCGTCAGCCGAAGCGGATCGGGTTCTCCGTGGAGACGGTGAAGACGGCCCAGGTCAAGAGCGTTCCGAACCTCGAAGTAGACCAGAAGGACGTGTAAGGGAAGGAGCCATCCAGGTTCCGACCCGCCCGGTGGCTCATCGAGCCACCGGGCACCTCCCTTGAGCTGTGAGGACCAGCGTGTTCGATCTCGAAACCCTGCTTGCCCCGATCCCACTCGATCAATTCCTCCGCGAGAATTGGACAACCCGGGGCGTTGTCATTCGCGGGCAGGACCGGGACCGCTTCCGTCCTCTGTTCTCATGGGATCAGCTCAACCATCTCCTCAATTTCCATCGCCTCCGTTTCGGTGAAGAGATCCGCCTCGCGGCCATAGGCAGGAAGCTCCTCGAAAAGCCTGAGACGCCCGAGGAGTGGATCAAGAAGTGCCAGGACGGCTACACCCTCATCATCAACCAGTTGCAGGCGCGGATTCCCGAGATCGCCGAACTGGCATCGACGATCGAGAGTGCGATCGGCCACCGCAGCCAGGTCAACATGTACTGCTCCTGGCCTGAGCAGCAAGGGTTCGACCAGCACCACGACGACCACGAGGTCTTCATCCTGCAGATCGAAGGGACGAAGCGATGGGTCGTCTCCGAGGAGACGTACAAATACCCCCTCGACAAATACAACAACGTCTCCGATGACACAGGTGAACCCAAGGGATCCCCGTACATCGAGACCGAACTCCACCCGGGGGACGTGCTCTACATTCCGCGGGGACACTGGCACTACGCGGTGGCCGGCGACGAACCCTCTTTGCATCTGACACTGGGCGTGACGTGCCGTACCGGCGTCTACTGGCTGAAGTGGCTGGCGGACGAGTTGATGGACGAGGAGGAGTGGAGGCGCAACCTGCCGCCCGTCGTCCAAGGTGACACCACTGCGCTCGCCGAGCATGTCCACGGACTGCTGGGCAGGCTCGCCACACTGGCCGGCGACAAGCGGCTGGTGGAGGCATACCTCGCCAACCATCTGACCTCGCAGGACAGTCGTCGGCGGGAGGTCAGCCTGCCGAGCCAGTCGGGCTTCCATCCGCTTTCCACGAAGGGCGACACGCGGCTACGGCCGGCGAAGTTCAACCCCGTCAAGGTTGATCACGACGCCGAGTCCGAGCAGCACCGGATTCTGTTCGGCACGAGGAAGATCACGCTTGACGGCGCACCCGCGGAACTGATCGATAATCTCTTCCGCCACGAGTCGTTCACCCTTGAGGAAGCCGCCGGCTGGGCGCCGGAATTCGATCCGGCCGAAGACATCGCCCCGCTGCTGCGGCTGCTCGTCGAGGAGGGAATTCTCCTGGAGGAGATTCCCGACGAGGGTTGAGCATCGCCTGTATTCCACCCGCCCGACCGGTGGCACGGCAGACGGACGGTCTGTGATTCTCGAACCCTCCGACCGTGCCACTGGACCAACCCCGCTCGCGGGCCATGACGCCGCGGGATGCTCACCACTGATGGAAGACCACTCGATGAACATCGGTCTGATCGAGCTCAGTGCACACAGCGAGGTCCTCGACAGTCTCATACGGCAGACCGTCGACCTCGGCGCGAGACCGACCGTCTACACCAACTCGTTCTGCGCCGAATCCCTGGATGCTGCTTCCTCTGCGGAAGTTGAGTGGCAGGTGTGTCCATCGGGATTGCCGTACGCTGAGTTCATAGAGAATCGCAGAGCATCGATCGGTTCACAGGATCACGTATTCATCGTCACTCCCGTCGATTCCCTGTGTGACCTGCTCTCCGACGGGAACGAGACAACACCCGTCTATCACTGCCTGGTTCACAACCTCAATACGTTCGCCTCGTCGGACGACAACCGGCCGAGTGCCGCCGTCGCGAAGCTCGTTCTTCAGGGCGCGGCACATGTCCTTCTCCCGGATCTCCGGCTCATGAAATCCGGTGCCCCCCTGCGGGACCGTGCGATCAACATCGCCTACCCGCAGCATCCGCCGACAGCGTTCGTGCGGGACGAAGTGCGTTGCTGCATTCCAGGGAGGATTTACGGTGGCCGGGACCACGCCGAAGTCCTGTCCGCACTGGAACTCGCCTCCCCGCGGTTGACGAGGCCACTGCGGGTCGAATTCTTGGGAGAGCACGCCACCGAGGAGTCCAAGGCTGCCGTCGACGCGGCGGCGAAGGCGGTCTCTCCCTCGGTCGAACTGTGCGATCACCCCGGTTACGTCGCCCAGCGAGAATTCGACCGGACTCTCGCGGAGGCGGACTTTCTCATTCTGCCCGTCTCCGAATACCTCACGCGCAACGGCATCACCGAGAAACGCGGTCAGACGTGTGTGACGGGCAACGTCAACGACATGGTCCGGTTCGGTCTCCCCGCGCTCATGCCGGATTTCTACCCGTTGAGCGACCATACGAACGGGATGACGGAACGGTACAGCGATGTCCCGTCCCTCGCGGACCTGATCGTCAGCTGGGTGAACACCGGCGAGTTCAACCGCAGGAAACGTGCGGCGGCACCGGGCCTTGATGCCTACCGGGCCGAGTGCCTGTCGGCCCTGCGCGAGGAACTGGCCCGCCGATAGCGGCTCGTGCGAGATCCGGTAGCCACCCGGCCCGAACCCCCTCGCGCCGAACGGCACTTGGCCGCACGCGGCCCGCCGCCGCCCCGCCGTCCCCGGAGAACGGGTGCTCGCCGCCCGAACGCCACCACTCAGCTACTCTCATACCCGCCGCGGCGCCGGGCGGAAGGCGTTCGCCCAGCGCGCGGCTCCTCCGCCTCGTGGGAGAGCGCCCGCTGCCCTGCGAGGCGTGGTCCTCGGCAGTGCGCGCAGCCCTCGTGCGGAGTCCCGAACCCGGTGCGAAGGAAAGCGACGTGTACGAGCGCGTGTACGAGCAGGAGACCAACAGCGCCCCGCGGAGGCGCATATGAAGATCGGCATACCCCGCGGCCCCGTACGCGTCCTGACGATCGCCAGTTTCATCACCACTCTCGGCAGCGGGCTCTATCTCGCCGGCAGCATGCTGTTCTTCACCCGCGTCGTCGGGCTGAGTGTGGCGAGCGTGAGCGCCGGCCTGGCCGTCTCGACGTTCGTCGGCCTCCTGTCGGGCCTCCCCCTCGGCGCCGTGGCCGATCGCGTCGGGCCCCGGGGACTGTACGTCGCCACCCAGGGCATCCAGGCCGTGGCAATGTTCCTGTTCCCGACGACGCACACCTTCGCCGGCTTTCTCACGCTGGTCACCGTCGCCGCCGTCGGCCAGCGCGGCGCCCAGGCGGTCAGCGGCGCCCTCATCGCGCGGATCAGCGAGCCCGGTCAACGCACCCGCGTCCGGGGCTATCTCCGAGCCGTCACCAACCTCGGGCTCGGCATCGGCGCCGCCGCAGCCGGCGTCGCGCTCCAACTCGACTCGACCGCGGGCTACACCCTTCTCATCCTGGCGAACGGACTGAGCTTCCTGGCGGCGGCCGGAATGCTGCTCATGATCCCCTCCGTGGAGCCGGTGCCACGCCCTCCGGATGCGCGGCGTATGGAGGCCGTGCGGGACAGGCCGTATCTCGCTCTGTCGCTGCTGTGCGGGGTCATCGCGTTCCAGTACGACGTGATTTCTCTGATCCTGCCGCTCTGGCTGGTGTCGCACACCACGGCGCCCCGGTGGTGGCTTTCCGCACTGCTGGTGGTGAACACGGCGGTGGTCGTGCTGTTCCAGGTCAGGGCCACCCGCGGGGTGCGGGGCCCCTTGCCCGCTTCCAGCGCACTCCGTGGCGCAGGATTCCTGTCGCTCGCCGGCTGTACGGTCCTCGCTTTCGCCGCAGGAGTTTCCGCCCCTGTCGCCGCGGCACTGCTGCTCGTCGGCGTGCTCCTCCTGTCGTGGGGTGAACTCGGCCTGGCTGCGGGCGCATTCGAGATCAGCTTCGGGCTGGCCCCGGAACACGCCCAGGGGCAGTACCAGGGCACCTTCAACCTGGCGGACGGCGTGGTGCGTGCAGCGTCTCCGATCGTGCTCACCACGCTGTGCCTCCAATGGGGCAGGACCGGCTGGCTGGTACTCGGCGTCATCCTCGCGCTCTGCGGCCTCGCCACCCGGCCGCTCACCCGGTGGGCACTGCTCACACGGACGTTTCCGGTACCGGAGACACCCGCACCCGTCGGCTGAGGCCACCACCGAGGCGCCCCGCCATCCGTCTGTCGAACGCCGAGGGGCCGGGTTCCTCGCCTCTCTCATGGAGCGCGCCGTTGGGCGCTTGTCGGGGCCCCGTGCCGTCAGCTCTGTGGTTTCAGTGCGTCTCGTGGCGTCGTGCCCGTTCGCTTCCGCTGCCGCGTAATCGGCCGCCTTCGACTGCCTGTTCGCGTCGGACAGGGCAGGATCGTGGATATGGATCAGGGGGTCGCTGCGATATCTGCTGCGGGGGTGGCCGGGTTCGCCAGTGCGGCGGGAGCGGCTGTGGGAGCGGGGCCGGCCGGTGCGCCCGAGCGCGAAACCAGGGCTGGATGTGATGCACCGCCAAGCTGCGGACGACCACGTCATACGAGCACTCGGCATACTTCAGCATCTCGCCAACACCCGCTTCATCGCGGGTAGTTGAGCTGCGGCTCAGTCGCCGGGCATAAACGAATCCCGAAGGTGAAGGATCCACTCCCACCACCTGCCCACCGGGAGCCACGGCCGCCGCCACCAGCCGGGCGAGATACCCGGTGCCGCATCCGACTTCGAGGATCCGCTCCCCCGGCCGCGCCCCACTGAGGGAAACCAACCGGGTGAACAGCCGTCGGCGCTGCCCGAGAAACGCCACCGAAGTGAACGCCTCATACCGCCGCGCCGGCCCGATGGCGCCCGGCGCCGATGCGCCTGACGCACCTGATGCCCGCACCCGTATGCCGGCATCGCGACGGCGGGAATCGATCCTGTCCGCGGCCACCGATGTCTGCGCGCAGGCCGGCTACCAGCGCGGCAAGGTGTCGGCCGTCGCCGCCCGCATCGGTGTGAGCGAGCCCGTGATCCTCCAGAACTTCGGTTCCAAGTCCACGCTGTTCGCAACGGTCCTCGAACGCGCGACGGGCCGGCTCTGCGCATCGTTGCGGCACCCCGATGCCACCGGCGGTTCCGTCACGGAGTTCCTCGCCGAGGTGCTCTCGTCCCGGCACCTGAACGCACTGCACTCACAAGGTTCCGTCGGCGTACTGTTCGCCGACGCCATGGATCTCAACGCCGAACCCACGGTTGCCGACGCGGCCCGCGCCACCGTGGCGAAGGTGGCAGACGCACTCGCCGACCTCGCGATCGAGTCGCTGGTTCGCAGCCCCGCCCTCGGAGACCTGGGATCGTGACCACCGCCTACGTTTACGAGGACGATCCGTACGTGCCGGCGTTGCCGGATCCGGACAGCCGTGTGATGCAGGCCCAAGGGATCAGTACCGGCAACCGGCAACCGGCAACCGGCAACCGGCAACCGGCAACCGGCAACCGGCAACCGGCACGCCAACGGCCTGTTCGCGGACATGTTCCGGCCGCCGGCCCCGATCATCGACAACCTCGGTGCCATCCTCCACGCCATCCGGTGGAAGAACTGCCCGGAGCGTCTGCGCGCCTCTGCGCACCCAGCTGAAGCCGGCCGTCTGGACGATGATCAACGGCCGGCTCCGTCCCCCGGGCGGGGGAAATCGGTGCCTCGGGGATTCCCTTCTCGTACGGCCTCTCGGTCAGGGCGGTGCGGATGCTCCACGCGAAGACGCGCGCGGCAATACCGGGACTAGCGCCCCGCCGGTGTGCCGAGGCTGCCCGGGTAGAGGTACTGCTTCGGGGGCAGCGTCGTCCCGCGGACCCATGCGTCGAAGAAACCCTTGAGGTCCTTGTGCGAGACCTTCGCAGCCAAGGCCTCGAACTGCGGGAACGAGGCGTTGCCGTAGGCGTGGTCACCGGTCCAGCGCCGAAGAGTGGTGAAGAAGGCGTCGTCGCCAATGGTGCGCCGCAGCGCGTGCAGCATCAAAGCCCCCTTGAAGTAGAGGCCGAAGTCGAGTTCCTTGCCCTGGCCCGGGTCGTAGAGCTTCGTGGCCCAGTACGAGGGGGTGTCCTTGTTCGTCTCGACCTCATCGGTGTAACTGGCGTCGAGGTTCGCTCCCTTGTGTTCCTCCCACAACTGGTTGGCGTACTGGGCGAAGCACTCGGCGAGGCAGCCGTCACGCCAGTCGGTGAACGAGACGCTGTCGCCGAACCACTGGTGGGCGTTCTCGTGGACCATGGAGGCGTCGAAGAGGGCAGCGGTGTAGGTGGGCCGGCTCTGCGTCTCCAGGGCCAGCGGCCCGTTCCGGTCGTCCGCGGCCGCACCGATGACGATGGCGCCCGCCGAGGAGAAGGGGTACGGGCCGAACTTCGAGGCCAGGAAACCCAGGATGTCCTTCTGCTGACCCTCGGTCTCCGCGTCGATCGGCATGTCGGGGCTGTACGCCGTGATGACCGGCGTGCCGTCCGGCAGCTTCGCCTTGTGGACGGTGAACTTGTCGATGGCGACCGTACTGAGATACGTGGCCATCGGCCGGTCCTCGTGCCACCGGAAGGTCGTTGTGGCGCCCTTGGCGGTGGTCGCGCCGGGCAGGCCGTTGCCGATGGCGGTCCAGCCCTTGGGCACCGTCGCGGTCAGAGCGAAGGTGGCCTTGTCGGAGGGGTGGTCGTTGGACGGATACCACGAGGTCGCGGAGTGCGGCTCGCCCGACACATTCACCCCGCCGGACGCCAGGGTGTGCCAGCCCTCGGCATCGGGCTTGCCCGCGTACTTCACCCGGACCTTGAACGTGGCGCCCTTGGCCACCCGGTGAGCCGTCTCGACGACCAGCTTGTGTGCTCCGGAGCGCGAGAACGCCTTCGCCGGGGCGCCGTTCACGGTGACCGAGGCGATGTCGAAGCCCTTCAGGTCGAGGGCGAAGCGGTCCAGTGCCTGTACGGCTCGGGCGGTGACGGTCGTGTCACCGTCCAGGCGGTCGGTGCGCGCCGGGTCGTAGGCGATCCGCACGTCGTAGTGCGTGACGTCGTAGCGGGCGTCGCCGTCGTCGGGAAAGTACGGGTCCTTGCCGCCGGTCGCGCCTGCGGCGGGGACAGCCGTCAGCGCCATGCCGAGGGCGACGGCGATCGTCAGCACGGCGTGGGGCGTGCGCCGGCTGCGGGGCTGTGCTCTGCGCATCTCTGCTTCCTGATGAGGGTGGGCGGTCAGGACCGGGCGGTGCGGGCGGCGAGCTGCCACACCACACCGATAAGGGCGTTGGTACTGGTGGTCTCCGTCGCGGGGTCGACATTGGCGAGGTTGTCGCATGCCTCGTGGATGCAGTCCGAGATGCCGGTGCTGAAGCCCGACGACGGGATGCCGGCGTCGCCGAACGACTCGTGGTCCGAGCCGCCCACGCCGATGTCGAAGGTGTCGATGCCCCGGGCGGCGAACCAGGTCCGGAACGCCTTGAAGGCGGCGCTCTCCCCGTGTGCCTCGTCGTTCACCACGAGCCACTGCTTGGTGTTCTTGCTGCCCGCCTGATCGAGGTTGAGGTACACGTCGATCGCCTTGCGCTCGGCGCCGGAGAGGCCCCTGACGTAGTCCGCCGAACCGACCAGACCCAGTTCCTCCGCGCCCCACCAGGCGAAACGCAGATGCCCTGTGGGCTTGATGCGGGCCTTGGCCACCTGAAGGGCCGTGGTCAGGACCGCCGCGGCGCCGGACCCGTTGTCGTTGATGCCGGGGCCGGCCGCGACGCTGTCCAGATGAGCGCCGGTGAGCAGCACGTGACGCGGATCGCCGCCCGGCCAGTCGGCGATCAGGTTGTAGCCGTCCGCTCCCGCGTGGGAGAAGTGGCGGAGCTCCGTGCGGAACCCGGCGCGGTCCAGCGCGTGCCGCACGTAGGCCACCGACTGCTCGTAGCCCGGGGTGCCGTGCGCGCGGTTGCCGCCGTTCCGGTCGGCGATGCGCTGCAGTGCCTTCAGGTGCGGCATCACCTGCGCCTGCGAGACGGTCGGCGCGTCGGGGGCCGTGGGGGCCGGGCGGCCGGAGAGGGAGACGGCCCTGGCCCGGTCTCCGAGGGGTGCCGCTTGGACGGCTGTCGGGACGAGTGCGCCGTGCAGGGCCAGGACGGCCAGCAGGACGACCGTGCGTACCCAAGAGCTTCGCCGTGGCAAAGAGGGGAGAGGGAATACCGGCAACGGAGACCTCCGCGGATGGCTGGTACGAGGGCGGTGTCGGGGCGCGGATGCGCGCCCCTCACCCTCATACGACGTGCGGCCTCTCCCGAGGTTGCCGCCACCGCGGAGGAATTCTCCGCCCCGGCAACCGTACGGCCCGTCACGACGCGGAAGACCCCCGCTCGTCCGCGGTGCGGAACGAACGGGGGTCTGCGGTCTCACGCCGTGCACGCCCAGTGCCTGGGTGCCGCGCGATCAGTGGGCGAAGCCCCAGTACCGTGAGGCGCTTCCTTCCCGCCCTGTCATCGGACGTGGGCGGCGCAGGATCTGACGGAGTGCGCGTGCGCGACGCCGCCGAAGGCCGAGCGCTCAACCCCGGTACTGCGCCACGATCTTGGTGTAGGCGTACGGCTTCTGGTCCACGCCGCTGCAGCTGTCGCCTTCGCTGCCGCCGGAGCCGCAGGCCCGGTCGCGGTTGACGGCCCAGAAGGCGAAGCGGGCGAGGTGGTGGGTGCGGGCGTAAGCGAGGATGGTGCGGAAGTCGTCGAGAGTGACGGTCTCGTCGGCCTGGTCGGTGTGGCCGTTCATGGAGGACACGCCGGTCTTGCGGTAGGCGTCGGCCTCGCTGTAGCCGTACGCGTTCTTGACCTCGGCGGCGAGGCCGTCGAGCGCGCTGACGGTGGCCTCGCCCATGGTGCCGCTGTGGCCGCCGAAGTCGAACGGCATGACCACCCAGCCGTCGTTGTCCAGGCCGGCCTTGGCGCCGCGCCGGATGAGGTCCTTGCCGTCGGCGTTCGGCCCTTCGGGGGTGGTGCCCATGGTGACGTACGTGACCAGGCCCGGGTTGGCGGTCTTGACCTTCTTCAGGGCGTCGACGACGCGCTGCCGCACCGTCGCGTTGCTCATTTCGGTGTCCTCGATGTCGATGTCGAGCGCCTTGAGCCGGTACGCGTCGATCACCTTCTGGTACGCACCGGCCAGGGCGTCGGCGCTGGTGCACTTCTCGCCGAGCTTGGCGCCGCTCCAGCCGCCGGCCGAGATGACGACGTCGCCGCCCTTGGCGCGGATCGCGTCGATGGCGGCCTGGTCGCTGCCGCCGGCCAGCGGCCGGCTGCCGTCCCAGGCGGGGTTGCAGCCGCCGTCGGAGAGGACGAAGGCGAGGGTGAACCACTTGGTGCCGGTCGCCGCCATCACCTCGGTGGGCGGCTGCGGGTCGCCCCAGCCGAGGTATTCGTAGGGCGCGGCGGCCATCGGCGGGGCGGCTTTCGGGGCGCTGTGGCGGGGCGCGCCGGCGGGTGTGCCGGCCACGGCGCCGGTCGTGGCGGTGGCGGTGAGGAGCGCTGCCGCCGATGCGGTCAGCAGGGCGCGGCGGCGCAGTACCCGGTGGCGGTGCTGCGGAGCGGTGCGGTGCATCAGGGGGTCTCCACTCTGCGGGACGGATGGCCGGGGCGCCGGGGGCGGCCCAGTGCCTGGGGTGGCGGCGCGGGCGCGTCCACCAGGTCGCGGATGACGGTGTGGTGCGGGGAGTGGCGGCACGCCGGGTCGGTGGCGGCGGCGTCTCCGGTGAGGGCGTATGCCTGGCAGCGGCAGCCGCCGAAGTCCCGCTCGCGCAGGGCGCAGCTGCGGCAGGGGTCTTGCATCCAGGCGGTGCCGCGGTAGCGGGTGAAGGCCGCGGAGTGCTCCCAGATCCGGCGCAGTGGGTGGTCTCGGATGTTGGGCGGGTCGAGTCCGGGGATCGCGGCGGCGGCCGGGCAGGGCAGGACCGTGCCGTCGGGGGTGACGGTGAGCGAGACGGCGCCCCAGCCGCCCATGCAGGGTTTGGCGGTGCCCTCGAAGTGGTCGGGGACAACCCAGATGATCTCGACGCGGCCGTCGAGCTGCTGCCGGCGGCGCCGTACGGTCGCTTCGGCTTCGGCCAACTGGGCACGGGTGGGCAGGAGTTCGGCCTTGTTGAGGAACGCCCAGCCGTAGAACTGGGTGTTGGCGAGTTCGATGCGGTCGGCGCCCCAGGCGGGGGCGAGGCCGATCAGTGCGTCGAGGGCGCCGAGGTTGTGGCGGTGGAGGACGACGTTGAGGCCGAGCGGCAGTCCGGCGCCGGTGACGAGGGCCGCGGCGCGTTCCTTGGCGGCGTGGGCGCGGTGGCCGGCGATACGGTCGCCGTCGGCCGGGTCGGCGTGCTGGACGGAGAGCTGGACGCTGCGCAGTCCGGCGTCGGTGAGGCGGGCCAGCCGGTCGCGGTCGAGGCCGACGCCGCTGGTGATCAGCTGGGTGTGGATCCCGGCGCCGTCGGCCGCCGCGACGATCTCCGCCAGGTCCTGGCGCAGCAGCGGCTCGCCGCCGGAGAGATGGGCGCTCACCACGCCCAGGTCGGCGGCCTGACGGAACGTGTCCTGCCATTGGGCGAGGGTCAACTCGCGGCTGCGGCGGGTGAGTTCGACGGGGTTGGAGCAGTAGGTGCAGTGCAGCGGGCAGGCGTGGGTCAGCTCGGCGAGGAGCGCCCAGGGCGGCGGGACGGGGGCGGGCGGTGCGGTCATCGCAGCCAGCCCTCCTTCCGTACCCGGTCGAGGAAGGCGGGCACCTCGGTGGCGACGGGTGCGCCGGGGTGGCGGGCGGTCAGCTCCCGCACGATCCGGGGGACGTCGCGGGTGCCGTCGCACAGGCGCAGCACCTCGCCCGCCGCCCCTTCGAGCACCACGACGCGTTCGGGCAGGAGCAGCAGGTCGACACCGCGGACCCGGTCGGCGCGCAGGAGAACGCCGGGGGCCGGTCCTGGGTACCAGGCGGTCATGCCGGGGCTCCTGGTCGGCCGCCGCGTTCAATGGCGTCCAGGAGGGCCCAGAGGACCTCGCATTTGAAGGTGAGGGCCGCGACTGCCCGGTCCTGGTCCGCCGCGGTCCTGGCTCCGTCGATCACCAGGGCGAGCGCCTCCTTGCTGTCCCGGCGGCCCTGGCCCTGCCGGTCGCGGAAGTACGTCAGGCCGCCCTGCTCGATCCAGGGGTAGTGGCGTTCGAAGGCGTCGATCCGGGTGCGCATGATGTCCGGGGCGGACAGTTCGGTGAGGGAGGCGGCGACGGCCTCCAACGGGGAGCGCAGGCGGCAGAAGTTCACGTAGCCGTCGACGGCGAGCCGGACGCCGGGCAGCACGCCGGAGGCGTCGAGCAGCAGGGCGCGGTCGATGCCGGCGGCCTCGCCGAGCCGCAGCCAGCGTTCGATGCCGCCTTCGCCCGCCCGGTCGCCGTCGTGGTCGCGGATCCGGCGCAGCCACATCCGGCGCAGTTCGGGGGTGTCGAGCTTCGCGGTGATCAGGGCGTCCTTGACGGGGATGTGGCGCTGGTAGTGGAAGCGGTTGCGGATCCAGCGGCGCAGCTCGTCGGGGGTCAACTGGCCTGCGTGCATACGGAGGTTGAAGGGGTGACGGTCGTGGTAGTGCTCGCGTGCGACGGTGCGCAGGCGTTCCTCGAACGAGGCCCGTGCCGCCTGGGGTGCGGGGCGGTGCGGGCTTCCCGGCAGGCCGTTCATCGGATCTCCTTCGTGGATACACCCGGCTTCAGCCGGGTGAGGAAACGAAGCTCCTGCGGGGCAGGGCAAAGGGCTGCGATTCTTCGCCAGGGCGGATCGCGGTACCCATCCGATCGGCGAGGAAACCCACACAGGCATGGGCCCTTCAACTGCCGTACCTCACAGGTGGATTGCTGTTCATGGCGACGGAAGCGAAGGGCGTGTACGAGGACAGCACCGGAGCGTGGTCCGCGTCCTTCGTCGTACCCACCCTGGCCCAGGAGCTGCCCGCCACAGGCCGTGCGATCGGCATCGGCTGGGGCGTACACGGGACCGCGACCACCACATCTGACGCCCACGATCTTCCCCACCCGCAGCACAGGAGGACCGCCGCCCAGCGCCTGACCACGTACCGGCGGATGATGGCCCGCAGGAAGCCCCAGCGCGGGCAGGCCGCGTCCAAGGGCTACCGCGAAGCCAAGCGGCAGACCGCGAAGCTGCACAAGGAAGTGTCCCGGCAAGGTCACCCCACCGGCCGAATGGGGTCTCCCCTGCTCAAGCGGAGTTCGAGAGCTTGGGGAAGGGCCAGGAAGGTCGTTCGCGACCACGACGCGTCGGCCGTCGAGGACTTCAAGCCGACGTTCCCCGCGAAGACCGCCATGGCCCGTAAGGCGGCCGACGCCGCGATCGGCGCCATCAAGGCGGCGCTGGTCGAGATGGCCAGGAAGCACGGCCGGACCGTGCATCTGGTCCACCCCGCGCACACCTCCATGGACTGTGCGCGGTGCGGAGCGAGAACGAAGCACGCACTACCTCTTTCCGAAGGACGTATACCTGCACCGCGTGCGGAGCCGAATCCCCGGGATAAGAACTCCGCTCGCGTGATGCCGGTCCGGGCTGGTCTCCACCCGGCTGGCGCTGATCGTGTAAGACCTGCACCCTCGCCGAGGGACAGGCGACGTGAGCCAGGAATCCCCCTGCATCAGCTGAGGGAGGCGTCAAAGCGCGATCTCCATCCCTTCCGCCGCGACGGCGAGGCCCTGTGCGGCGAGGTGCCCGTGCTGCGGTGCGCCGGGGTCGGTGAGGGGGTTGGTGTTGTTGAGGTGGGTGTAGAGGCAGCGGGCGTTCAGCGGGGCGAGACGGCGGGCGGTGCCGTGCGGGCCGTCGATGGGGAGGTGGCCCATGGCGGTGGCGCTCCGCGTGGAGAAGCCGCTGCGGAGCGGCTCGTCGTCGTCCCAGAAGGTGCCGTCGAGCAGCACGCAGTCGGCGCCGGCGAGGGCCGCGTCGAGCCCCGGCGGCCAGGTGCCGAGGCATGGGGCGTACACGGCGGTGCCTCCGGTGGCAGGGTCGTGCAGCCGGAGGGCGACCACCCAGGTCGGGTCGTCGGCACCGGCCGGCGGGGGGTCGGCTGCGTAGCGGGGGCGTTTGGCGGAGACGGGCAGGGCGCTGATCTCGATGCCGGTGCCGGTGTCCGCGAGCGGCACCGGGTCCTGGCCCAGCTCCCGCCAGGTGAGTGCCGTGTACGGCCCGAGGATGTCGGCCAGGCGCAGCCGTTCGCACAGCGCCGTGCGGACCGGTGCGGTGGCGAGGACGTCGACGCGGTCGGCTTCGCGCAGCCGGGCGAGGCCGAGGGTGTGGTCGAGTTCGGCGTCGGTGAGGATCAGACCGCGCACCGGGGTGCGGCGGGCGGCGGGCCCGGGGTGGAGTTGGGGGGTGGCTTCGATCTGGTCGGCGATGTCGGGGGTGGCGTTGATCAGGAACCACTGGCCGTCGTCGGCCTGTACGGCGAGCGAGGCGTGACGGCGGCGGCGTTCCGGGTGGGCGCGGGGGCCCGCGC
>NZ_JAJCXB010000033.1 GCF_020564935.1 Streptomyces pinistramenti | reverse complement strand
CGTCCTCGAAGCCATGAAAATGGAACAGCCCCTCAACGCCCACCGCGCCGGCACCATCAAGGGCCTCACCGCCGAAGTCGGCGCCGCCCTCACCTCCGGCGCCATCATCTGCGAAATCAAGGACTGAGCAGGCGCTCGCGAGCCGGCCCTCAGCCGCTGCGTCCGGGGGCGGGGCCTCGGCTACGCGTCGACGGATCCAGGGGCGTAGGCGCACAGGAAGGTGTCGACCGCGGACCGTCCGACCGCCCGCAGTTCGGCGTCGGGGACCTTGCGGGTGCCCAGGCGGGAGCGCAGCTCCATCGGGCCCGTGAGCAGCGCGAGGAATTGCTCGGCGGCGAGGTCGGGGTCGTTCGTGCGCAGCAGGCCGGAGAGCGCGAGGCGCGCCAGGCGGTCGGCGAGGGCGTCGTGGAGGTGCCGGGCGCTCTCTTGCTGGATCAGCTCCAGCAGTTCGGGAAACCGGGCCGCTTCGGCGTGCAGCAGCCGGCGGAGCGCTTGGGACTCTTCGTCGCAGTGGTGCAGCAGCAGCCGGTGCCCTGCGTCCTCCAGCCCGGCGCGCACGTCGTTTTGCACGTCGCGCAGCTGGTCGAGTGCCGCAAGGCCCTGGCCGACCGTGCGGCCTGCGGCGGCCCGCATCGCCTCGCGGAACAAGGTCTCCTTGTCGCCGAGGTGGTTGTAAATGGTGGGCTTGGCCACGCCTGCCTCGGCGGCGATCTCCCGTACGCAGGACTGCCCGTACCCCTCGCGGGCGAACGTCTTGAACGCGGCCTGGAGGATCGCCTGCCGCTTGTCGACGCGCCCGCGCGGCACGCCGCGCCTGCTCAACTCGGTGGCCGGGGCTGGGGTTTTGGCTCGGTTCACCCTGCCACTCTATCGCCTCGCCCCGATAAATGAACCGTCCGGTTCAAAAGTGTGGGCCGACTGGTTGCGGGCGGACCTGGCGGGTCGTTATGTTGAACCGCCTGGTTCAGCGGTGTGTGGAATACCGCGCTCAACGGAGTGGGAAAGTGATGTCTCAAGTCAGAGATGACCGCCTGGACGCGGGGCTGTTACGGCTCATCGGCGTCACCCTGCTGGGCGGGATCATGGGGATCCTCGACAGCACCATGGTCACCGTCGCCGCCGACACCCTTGCCGAGGAGTTCCATACCACGCTGAGCGCCATCAGCTGGGCCTCGACCGGCTATCTGCTGGCGCTCACCGTCACCATTCCGGTCACCAGTTGGGCCGTCGGCCGGTTCGGCGTCAAGAAGCTCTGGCTGTTCGGGCTGACGCTGTTCCTGGCCGGCTCACTCGCCTCCGCGCTCGCCTGGAACCTGTGGAGCCTGGTCGCCTTCCGCGTCGTCCAGGGCGTCGGCGCCGGTGTGGTCGACCCGCTGGTCCTGGTGATCCTGGCCCGCGCGGCGGGAGCCGGCCGGGCCGGACGCGTGATGGGCATGATGGGCGTCGTTCTCTCGCTCGGACCGGTGCTCGGCCCCGTGCTGGGCGGGGTCGTCCTCGAATCGCTGGGCTGGCGCTCGATGTTCTACATCAACCTGCCCATCGGGATCGTGGCCGTCCTGCTCGCGCTGCGGGTGATCCCGGCCGGTGTGCCTGCCGGGAAGAAGTCCGCCGCGCGGCTCGACCTCCTCGGCGCCGTGCTGATGGCTCCCGGTTTCGCGGCGATCGTGCTCGCCCTCACGGAGGCGGGCGAGCGCGGCCGGCTGGACGCACCGTCCGTGCTCATCCCCCTCATCGGAGGGATCGTGCTGCTCGTCGGGTACGTCCTGCACGCACTGCGTACCCGGCGGCACGAGCCGCTGATCGACGTCCGGCTGTTCAGCAGCCGCAGCTTCGCCGCGAGCGTCACCGTCCAGGGACTGGTCGGACTGGCCACCTTCGCGGGGCTGTTCGCCCTGCCGCTGTACTACCAGGTGCTGCACGGGCACGGCGCTCGCGCGGCCGGCCTGCTGGTGGCGCCGCTGGGGCTGGGCTCGGCGCTCGCCATGCCTCTCGCCGGGCGGCTGAGCGACCGGCTGGGGGCGCGCAGTCTGGTCCGCGGGGGAGCGCTCGTGGCGGCGCTCGGGGCGGTCGCGCTCACCCGTATCGGTCCGGACAGCAGCGAAGTGTGGTCGGCCCTGGCCGCGTTCGCGATCGGTATGGGGCTGGGCGGCGTCGGTGCGCCGACCATGGGGTCGCTGTACCGGACGCTGCCGCCGGAGAAGGTGCCGCAGGGCAGCTCCGTCGTCTACAACCTCAACCAGCTCGGCGGCGCGCTCGGCGTCGCCTGCGTCGCCCTGATCCTGGCGGTCACCGGCACCGGCACGGGCCCGGCGGCGGACCTCGGCTCCGGGATCGGAGGGTTCCGGAGCGTCTACTGGTTCGTGTGCGCGGTCGCCGTCGTCATCGTCGCCGCGGCTTCGCTCCTGCCGGGCCGCCCCGAGACGCCGGACGCGGCGCCGGACGACGCGTCCGCCGGGGACGAGCCGGGGCAAACACCGGCCGGGGAGCGGCGGGAGGAGCACGGCGCGTCGCCCACGTCCCCGGTGAGCTGACGTTCCCGGGCTCGGCCCGCGGCCGTCGCTGAGGGCACAACGAAGATGCAGATCCGAAGGCCGGCCCGACTCCAGTGCGGTGCCGGCCTTCGGCATTTCCGCCGCGGTCCGTGCGGGGCGCGCAGTGCCCCGGCGGAACCGGTGGGGCACTCCGACGCGTATCCGGGCCGGCCTTGACGAAACATGCAGCACCGGCTTTTTGCCGCAAGGCCGTCCAGGACGTTTCCGGCTGATCGCCGATTGTCCGTGCTGGTGACTCCCCGTTCACGTTGAACGGTTCTTGGTCGTTCCTTGGACGGACGCTGCGAGGATCCGCAGGAACCGACGCTCAGGCCCGCAGCAGTGCGGTCCCGGCGTTGTCCTGCTACTCCTGGAGAGCCTTGCATGAGCGACCAGAACACTTCTGTTCCGGAGCCGGAAGAGCCGTCCATCGGTCATGTCATGGGAATTCTGACCGGTTTTTGGCAGACGAAGATCCTGCTTACCGCGGCGGAGTCCGACCTCTTCACCGAACTGTCCGGGGCGTCGGCCACAGCCGAGGAACTGGGCAAGCGATTCGGTTTCCTCATGCCCGGAGCCAATGACTTCCTGATGGCCTTGGCAGGGCTCGGTCTGCTGCGGGCCGACGAGGACGGAACGTTCCGGAATTCGGCCGCCGCCGAACGGTATCTGGTACGAGGGCGTCCGGAATTCATCGGGGGCTATCTCCGGTTCTGTGAGCGCGAGTTGAACCCGGCCTGGGAAGGTCTCGGGACGGCGCTGCGCACGGGGAAGCCGCAGAACCGCAGCGCGCTCGAAGGCAGTCCCTACGACAGTCTCTACCGTGACAAGGAGACGAAGGAAGCCTTCCTGGAGAGCATGGACGTGAACACCTCCGTGCTCCTGCAACGCCTCGGTGACCTCGACTGGAGCGGCTACCGCTCGTTCATCGACGTCGGCGGGGCCCGCGGAAGCGTCGCACACCACCTCGTCCGGCAGGCCCCGCACCTGACGGCCGGAGTATTCGATCTGCCGCAGATCGAGGGGGACTTCGCGGCGCACATGGCCGCACTCGGCAGCGAGAAAAAGGTCACCTTTCACGGTGGTGATTTCTTCTCCGATCCACTGCCCGAAGCCGATGTGCTCATCTTCGGGCATGTGCTCCACAACTGGGGTACGGAAGAGCGCCGCAAGCTGTTGCGCAAGGCGTATGACGCGGTGCGGCCGGGCGGCGCGGTCATCATTTACGACCCCATGATCAGCAATAGCAGGGCATCGCTCTCCGCCTCCATGGCCGCCTTGATCATGCTCGTATGGTCCGCCGGCGGCGGCGAGTATTCGGTCACGGAATGCCACACCTGGCTCAGGGAAGCCGGCTTCCGGCCCGCGACGATCGGCCCGTTGGACGCAGTGGACGACGTTCTGGTGATGGGGCGCAAAGAGCGTTGAGCAAAGGCCATGGCGGCCCGCTCATGAATCGGCTGTCGAAGAGCATGCGATGTGCTGCCAGTAAGGAGACTGACATGGACGCTTCCGTCATTGTCGTGGGAGCGGGGCCTGCCGGGCTCATGCTTGCCGGAGAACTGCGCCTGGCCGGAGTGGACGTGGTGGTTCTCGACCGGCTCGAACGGCGCACGGGAGAGTCCCGCGGTATCGGACTCACCCCCCGCACCGTGGAAGTATTCGACCAGCGTGGCCTGTTGCCCCGCTTCGGCGATATCGAGACGAGCAGCCAGGGGCACTTCGGCGGCATTCCGCTCGATTTCGCGGTCCTGGGCGGCGGCGAACAGGCCGCCAGGACGGTGCCGCAGTCCGTCACCGAATCCGTGCTGGAATCCTGGGCCCGTGATCTCGGCGCGGACATCCGCCGGGGCCACGAGTTCGTCGCAGTGACCGACAACGGCGACCACGTCGACGTACAGGTGCGCGGCCCGGCCGGTCAACAGGTGCTGACCAGCCGCTACTTGGCCGGATGCGACGGCGGTCGCAGCAGTGTGCGCAAGGCGGTCGGCTTCGACTTCCCCGGCACCGCGGCCACGACAGAGCTTTTCCTCGCCGACATACGGGGCGTCGACCTGGAGCCGCGGATGGTGGCGGACCGCGTCACGGGCGGCATGGTCATGACGGCACGCCTCGGCGACGGCATCCACCGCGTCATCGTCGCAGAACACGGCGCACCACCACGGCGGCGTACCGGGCCGCCCCCCTTCGCGGAGGTGGCCGACGTCTGGAAGCGGCTCACCGGCATCGACATCTCGCACGCCGAACCCGTGTGGGTGAGCGCCTTCGGCGACGCCACCCGGCAGGTCACCGAGTACCGCCGCGGCCGCGTGCTGCTGGCCGGAGACGCCGCTCACATCCACCTTCCGGCCGGCGGGCAGGGGATGAACACCAGCATCCAGGACGCGGTGAACCTCGGCTGGAAGCTCGCCGCCGTCCTGCACGGAACCGCCGGTCCCGCACTCCTGGACACCTACCACAGCGAACGCCACGAAGTCGGCCGCCGCCTGCTCGCCAACACCCGCGCCCAGAGCCTGCTCATCCTCGGCAGCGAGGATGTGCAGCCGCTGCGCGACATCCTGACCGAGCTGACGCAGTACGAAGAGGTGGCCCGGCACTTCGCGGCCAAGGCCGGCGGCCTGGACATCCGCTACGACACCGGGAACGGCAGCAGCCCGCTGCTGGGGAGGCGGATGCCGCGCCTGGAGCTGCTGCGGGGGAGCCGCACCGTCTCCCACACCGAACTCCTCCATCCCGGACGGGGCGTGCTGCTCGATCTGGCCGACACCCCGCAGCTGCGGCGGCGCGCGACAGCCTGGGCGGACCGCGTCGACATCATCACCGCCGTCCCGCAAAGCGTTTCCGCAGGCAGCGAACTCGACGGCGTCAGCTCGGTACTGCTGCGCCCGGACGGCCACGTCGCCTGGGCCGCGCCCGGCAGCCACCACGACCTGCCCATGGCCCTGGAGCGCTGGTTCGGCCCGGCCCGGCAGCGCGTCACGGCGCGGACCCGCGCCGCATGAGGCCACGCCCTGTGAACCGACGAGACCACGCGCAGAGAGGTTGAAGATGCACAGCACACTGATTGTCGCCCGGATGGAACCCGGATCCGCGGGAGAGGTGGCCCGGATCTTCTCCGCCTTCGACGGCACCGAGATGCCGCATCGGATGGGCACCCGCCGACGGGAACTCTTCTCGTACCGGGGCCTCTACTTCCACCTCCAGGACTTCGACGGAGAGAACGGCGGGGAGCGCATCGAGGAAGCCAAGACGGACCCGCGGTTCGTCGGCATCAGCGAAAACCTCAAGCCGTTCATCGAGGCGTACGACCCGGCGACCTGGCGCTCGCCCGCCGACGCGATGGCGCAGCGCTTCTACCACTGGAGCGCCGAGTGAGTACCGGCCACGGCCGCCAGGTCGTCGTCACCGGCATCGGTGTCACCGCACCGGGAGGCACGGGGACCAAGGGATTCTGGCAGCTCCTCACCGACGGGCGTACGGCCACCCGCCGGATCTCCCTGTTCGACCCCGCCGCCTTCCGCTCCCAGATCGCCGCCGAAGTCGACTTCGACGCCGAGGCGTCCGGGCTGAGCCCCCAGGAGATACGGCGCATGGACCGCGCGGCGCAGCTCGCGGTGGTCACGGCGCGCGAAGCGGCGGCCGACAGCGGTCTGGCGTTCCACACGCTGGATCCGGGCCGGATGGGCGTGACCATCGGCAGTGCCGTGGGCGCCACCACGGGCCTCGACGAGGAATACCGGACGGTCAGCGACGGCGGACGGCGGGAACTCGTCGACCACGAGTACGCCGTTCCCCACCTGTACAACTACATGGTCCCCAGTTCCTTCGCCGCCGAGGTCGCCTGGGCCGTGGGTGCGGAGGGGCCCGCGACGGTGGTTTCCACCGGCTGCACGTCCGGTCTCGACGCGGTCGGCTACGCGGCCGAGGTGATCAGGGACGGCGGCGCCGATGTCATGGTCGCCGGCGCAACGGAGGCGCCGATCTCGCCGATCACCGTGGCCTGCTTCGACGCGATCAAGGCAACGACCCCGCGCAACGACGACCCCGAACACGCCTCCCGGCCCTTCGACGCCAGCCGCAACGGCTTCGTACTGGGCGAGGGCGCGGCCGTGTTCGTGCTGGAGGACGGGGAGAGCGCCCGGCGCAGGGGTGCCCACATCTACGCGGAGATCGCCGGATACGCGACGCGTTCCAACGCCTTCCACATGACCGGACTGCGCCCCGATGGCAAGGAGATGGCCGAGGCGATACGCGTCGCCATGGCGGAGGCCCGTATCAACCCGGAGGACATCGACTACATCAACGCGCACGGCTCGGGCACCAAACAGAATGACCGCCACGAGACGGCGGCGTTCAAACTCAGCCTGGGCGAGGCCGCCCACCGCACTCCGGTCAGCTCCATCAAGTCCATGGTCGGGCACTCCCTCGGTGCCGTCGGGTCCATCGAACTCGCCGCCTCCGCGCTGGCGATGGAGCACCACGTCGTGCCGCCCACGGCCAACCTGCACACCCCGGACCCGGAGTGCGACCTGGACTACACCCCCCTCACCGCCCGGGAACACCGCACCGACACGGTGCTGTCCGTCGGCAGCGGGTTCGGCGGATTCCAGAGCGCCGTGGTGCTCGCCCGGCCCGACAGGAGGAAACGATGACCCCCGCCACCGTGGTGACCGGGCTCGGCGTGGCGGCGCCCAACGGCCTGGGCCTGGAGCCCTACTGGTCGGCCGTGCTGGCAGGCCGCGGCGCCATCGGCCGGGTCTCCCGCTTCGACCCGTCCTCCTACCCGGCGCAGCTGGCGGGCGAGATCAGCGGATTCGTCGCCGAGGACCATCTGCCCGGCAGGCTGCTGCCCCAGACCGACCGGATGACCCGGATCGCCCTGGTCGGCGCCGACTGGGCGCTGGAGGACGCCGGTGTCGTACCGCAGACCCTGCCCGAGTACGACATGGGCGTGATCACGGCCAGTCACTCCGGCGGCTTCGAGTTCGGCCAGCGAGAGCTGCAGGCACTGTGGAGCAAGGGCGGCCGCTACGTCAGCGCCTATCAGTCCTTCGCCTGGTTCTACGCCGTCAACAGCGGCCAGATCTCCATCCGCAACGGCATGCGCGGCCCCAGCGGCGTCGTCGTCAGCGACCAGGCCGGCGGCCTGGACGCGATAGCGCAGGCCCGTCGGCAGATCCGCAAGGGCACACCGCTGATCGTCTCCGGGGCCATCGATGCCTCGATCTGCCCCTGGGGCTGGGTGGCCCAGCTCGCGAGCGACCGGATCAGCCGCAGCAGCGATCCCCGGCGCGCCTACCTGCCCTTCGACGACGACGCCGCGGGGCACGTCCCGGGCGAGGGCGGCGCGCTGCTCATCCTGGAGGACGCCGACTACGCCCGTGCCCGCGGCGCACGGCGGATCTACGCCGAGATCGCCGGCCATGCCGCCACCTTCGACCCGCCACCGGGCAGCAGCCGCGGCCCGGGGCTGCAGCGGGCCGTCGAGCAGGCGCTGGCGGACGCGGACGCCGCACCGGACGAGGTGGACGTGGTCTTCGCGGACGCGGCCGCGGTCCCCGAACTCGACCGCGCCGAAGCCGAGGCGCTGACCAAGGTGTTCGGCCCGCGGGCGGTGCCCGTCACCGCTCCCAAGACCATGACCGGGCGCCTGTACTCCGGTGCGGCACCCCTGGACGTGGCCACCGCCTGCCTCAGCATCCGGGACGGCGTGATCCCCCCGACCGTGCACACCGCGCTCTCCGCACACTACGACCTCGACCTGGTGTCCGGATCGCCGCGCAGTGCGCCCGTGCGCACCGCGCTGGTGCTCGCGCGCGGCTACGGCGGATTCAACTCCGCGGTCGTGGTGCGCGCACCACGGCCCTGATCCGCGACAGACCGCCACCCCTGCATTTCCGAGAAAGGACTTCCCATGCCCGCGAACCCCTTCACCCTCGACGACCTCAAGTCCATCCTGCGCGAGGGCGCGGGTGCCGACGAGGGCGTCGACCTCGACGCAGACATTCTCGACTCGGAGTTCGACGCGCTGGGCTACGAATCCCTGGCGATGCTCGAAACCGCCGGCCGCATCGAGCGGGAGTACGGGATCAGCCTCGACGAAGAGGCATTCGCCGACGCCCGCACGCCCCGTGCGCTGCTCTCCCTCGTCAACGAGCGCCTGTCGTCCGCCCAGGCCGTCTGAATCCCCCTGCCGCATCCCCATCGCATGTCCCGGCGCGCGCCGCGCGGTTCCGCGGCGCGCCCCGGACCGATTCCAGGAGACACAGCATGAAGCAGGACGCATCCAAGGTTGCTCTCGTGACCGGTGCCACCAGCGGCATCGGCCTGGCGACCACCCGGCTGCTGGCCGAACAGGGCCACCGGGTCTTCGTCTGCGCACGCACCGATGATGCCGTGACCCGAACGGTGAAGGAGCTTCAGGGCGCGGGACTTGAGGTGGACGGCAAGGCCGCCGACGTCGGTGTGAAGGAGGACGTCGAGGCACTGGTCGGGGCAGCCGTCAGCCGCTTCGGGACCATCGACGTCCTGGTGAACAACGCGGGGCGCAGCGGTGGCGGCGTCACCGCCGACATCGCGGACGAGCTGTGGTTCGACGTCATCAACACCAACCTCAACAGCGTCTTCCGGATGACGCGGGAGGTGCTGACCGCCGGGGGAATGCGGGACAAGACCCGGGGACGCATCATCAACATCGCTTCCACCGCGGGTAAGCAGGGTGTCGTCCTGGGAGCGCCGTACTCCGCTTCCAAGCACGGCGTCGTGGGCTTCACCAAGGCACTCGGGAACGAGCTGGCCCCCACCGGGATCACCGTCAACGCCGTCTGCCCCGGCTATGTGGAGACCCCGATGGCGCAGCGGGTGCGCCAGGGCTATGCCGCGGCCTACGAGGCCAGTGAGGAGCAGATCCTGCGGAAGTTCACGGCCAAGATCCCGCTCGGCCGCTACTCCACCCCCGAGGAAGTCGCCGGCCTGGTCGGCTACCTGGCCTCCGACACGGCGGCCTCCATCACCGCGCAGGCACTCAACGTCTGCGGCGGCCTGGGCAACTTCTGACCCCGGACGGACCCGAAGACCCAACCCAGCCAAGGAGACGAACATGACCGAACAGGCGCCCCGCGAGGTCGAGCACGAGATCACCATGTCCGCCCCCGCCGCGGAGGTCTACCGCCACCTCGCGGACGTGGAGCAGTGGCCCCGGCTCTTCCCCCCGTCCGTGTACGTGGACCGGGTGGAGAGCAGCGGTGACGACGAGCGCATCCGGATATGGGCCACGGCCAACGGTCAGGCCAAGAACTGGACGTCGCGCCGTCGGCTCGACCCGGACGGCCTGCGCATCACCTTCGGCCAGGAAGTCTCCGCCCCACCCGTGGCCCGGATGAGCGGCACCTGGATCGTCGAGCCGCGGGGGGAGGCCGAGTCCCGGGTGCGCCTGCTGCACACCTATCGCGCCATTGACGACGACCCCGCGGGCCTGGAGTGGATCGACCAGGCCGTGGACCGCAACAGCCGCAGCGAACTCGCCGCCCTGAAAGCGAACGTGGAGCTGGCCGCGCACTCCGCCGAGCTGACGCTGTCCTTCGAGGACAGCGAGCGGATCAACGGCTCGGCCAAGGACGTGTACGACTTCATCAACGAGGCCCAGCTGTGGACCGAGCGGCTGCCGCACGTCTTTGGCGTCTCGCTGACCGAGGACGACCCTGGTGTCCAAATACTGCGCATGGACACCAGCGCCAAGGACGGTTCCACGCACACCACGGAGTCGGTCAGGGTCTGCTTCCCGCACCACAAGATCGCGTACAAGCAGACCACGCTGCCCGCCCTGATGACCCTGCACACCGGATTCTGGCGGTTCGACGAGGGCAGCGACGGCGTCACCACCGCGACGTCCCAGCACACTGTGGTGATCAACACCGACAACATCGGCCGGATCCTGGGCCCGGACGCCGGCGTGCCCGAAGCGCGCGCGTTTCTGCGCGAGGCGCTGGGCACGAACAGCCGCGCAACGCTGGGGCACGCCAAGGCGTTCGCGGAAGCGCGGCGCTGAGCGATGGGAGACGCAGCGGACGCGGACGTTCTCGTCGTCGGCGCCGGCCCCGTCGGCCTGCTGCTCGCGGGGGAGGTGAGCGCCGGCGGTGCCCGGACCGTCGTGCTGGAGCAGTTGCCCGAGCCGACCGCCGAGTCCCGGGCGTCGATCCTGCACGCCAGAACCATGGAGATCTTCGCCGACCTCGGCATCCTCGACCGGCTGGGGAACGTACCGGACGGCGGGCGCGGCCACTTCGGCGGGATCCCGCTCGATCTGGCGGAAGCGGCGCCCGGCCACGTGTACGCCGGTCAGTGGGAGTGCCTGCAGAGCCGCCTCGAACCCGTCCTTGAGGAGTGGGCCACCGGCCTGGGCGCCGAGATCCTCCGGGGCCACCGGGTCGTCGGGCTGATGCAGGACGACCACCGGGTGGAGGTCGCCGCGGTCGGCCCCGACGGGCGGAACCGCCGCTTCACCGCCGCGTACGCCGTGGGATGCGACGGGGAGCGGAGCACGGTGCGGCAGCTGGCGGGCTTCGATGTGACGCGGGAGGACGCCACCCGGCAGATGCTCAGGGCCGATGTGCGGGGCATCGACATCCCCGAGCGGCGCCTGAAGAGGTATCCGGACGGCACCGCCACCGCCCACCACCGCGGTGGCGGCGTGACCCGGCTCATGGTGCACGACCGGACCCGGCCTCCCGGTGCGCGCACGCGAGAGCCGGACTTCGCCGACGTCGCCGCGGCCTGGGAGCGGGTGACGGGCGAGGACATCAGCACCGGCACAGCGGTGTGGCTCAACAGCTTCGACAACACCCGCCACCAGGCGGCCCGTTACCGTCACGGCCGGGTGTTCCTGGCCGGAGACTCGGCCCACACCCAGATGCCCGTCGGCGGGCAGGCACTCAACCTTGGGCTGCAGGACGCGGCCGGTCTCGCTCCGAAGCTCGTGGCCGAGATCACCGGCGAGGCCGCGGACAGCTGCCTGGACGACTACCAAGCGGAGCGCCACCCGGTCGGCGCGCGGGCCCTGACCAATATCCAGGCCCAGGCAGCGCTGCTCTTCGGCGGGCCCGAAGTGGACGGCATGCGGGAGGTGTTCGGCGAACTCCTGGCCATGGACGTCGTCCGCCGCCACCTCGCCCTGATGATCAGCGGCCTGGACACGCCGCCGGCGCCTCCCGCAGCGCGCCGGGACCTCACCCGAACCCTTCCAGCACACGGGAGTTCCACGATGGACAGGCTCACTGGCAAGACCGCGCTCGTCACCGGCTCCAGCCGGGGTATCGGCCGCGCCACGGCGGTGCGGCTGGCCCGCGAGGGCGCCCTGGTCGCCGTGCACTACGCCACCAACGACCTCGCGGCACAGGAGACCGTCGCCCTGATCGAGAAGGAAGGAGGCCGGGCCTTCCCGGTCCGTGCGGAGCTGGGAGTCCCCGGTGACGTGCACGAACTCTTCGTCGGCCTGGAGCGCGGCCTGAAGGAGCGCACCGGAAGGACCGCGCTCGACATCGTGGTGAACAACGCCGCGGTCACCGGCGCGGACGGCATTCCTCCCGAGGACGTCACGCCCGAGCAGCTCGACCGGTACTTCGCCGTGAACGCCAAAGCGCCGTACCTCATCGTGCAGCGGGCGCTGAAGAACATGCCCGACGGCGGACGTGTCATCAACATCTCGTCCGCCCTCACCCGGACCGCCGTACCCGAGCAGGTGGCCTATTCGATGACCAAGGGCGCCATCGAGCAGATATCGCTTCACCTGGCCAAGCACCTGGCCCCTCGCCGGATCACCGTCAACAGCGTCGCTCCGGGCATCACCGACAACGGCGGGCCGGTCTTCGACATCCCGGAGGCCGTGGAGCAGATGGCACAGGTCTCCGCCTTCAACCGGGTCGGCGACGCCGGTGACGTCGCCGACGTGGTGACGTTCCTGGCCACCGACGAAGCGCGCTGGATCACCGGCTCGTTCGTCGATGCCAGCGGCGGAACCCTCCTCGGCTGAGCAACCGCCCTCGCCCGGCTGCCCCTTGGCCCCATGAGCCGACCAGATGACGCACCCCGCGAAAGAGGAAGACCAGCATGACAACCAACAGCCCCCGCATCGCGCTCGTCACCGGTGCCAACAAGGGAATCGGGCGCGCGATCGTCCGGCGCCTCGGCGAGCTGGGCCACCGTGTCTATCTCGGCGCCCGGAACGCCGACCGCGGCCGGAACGCGGAGCGTGACCTGCGCGCGGACGGCCTCGACGTCCACTTCGTGCAACTCGACGTCACGGACGAGTCCTCCGTCGCGCTCGCCGCCAAGCGCATCGAAGAGGAGCAGGGCCACCTCGACATCCTGGTGAACAACGCCGGCACCGGTGCTCCGGTGGTCAAGCCCAGCGAGACGCCGCCGAGCGTGGTACGCCGCACCTACGAGACGAACGTCTTCGGCGTCATCGCCGTGATCCACGCGATGCTGCCGCTGCTGCGCCGCTCGCAGGCCGCCCGCATCGTCAACGTCAGTAGCCTCGTCGGATCCCTGACTTACGCAGCGGAACGGAACGACCCCTCGGGAGTCTTCCCGAAGGGCACCTTTCCCGCGGTACTGGACTACGGCACGTCCAAGGCCGCACTCAACGCCGTCACCCTCACCTACGCCAACGAACTGCGCGACGAAGGCATCCTCGTCAACGCCGTCTCCCCGGGCTTCTGCGCGACCGACATCAACGATCACCAGGGATACCTGACGCCGGAACAGGGCGCGCGGATCCCCGTGCTGCTGGCAACCCTGGAGGACGGCGGACCGACGGCGGTCTTCCTGGGGGAGGACGGCACCCCGACCGGTCAGCGGCTGGCCTGGTGAGGGCCGTGAACCGAGGCGAGAAGGGAGCACCCGCAGCATGACGACCGCGGAACTGCCGGCCCGGACGGCCGGTCTCTCGGACCCGTCGGACGAGCTGACCGAGCTGGCCGAGCTGAAGAAACTCGTCCACCAGGGACCTGACCCCCGAGCCACCGAACGGCAGCACGCCAAAGGCAAACTGACCGCCAGGGAACGGATCGACCTCCTCCTCGACAAGGGAAGCTTCACCGAGGTGGAACCGCTGCGGCGACACCGGGCGAGCGGCTTCGGGCTGGAGGCGAAGCGCCCGTACACCGACGGGGTGGTGACGGGATGGGGAAAGGTGGAGGGCCGTACGGTCTTCGTCTACGCCCACGATTTCCGCATCTTCGGCGGCGCGCTCGGCGAAGCCCACGCCCAGAAGATCCACAAGATCATGGACCTGGCCGTCGCGGCGGGCGCCCCCCTCGTCTCGCTCAACGACGGTGCCGGAGCGCGCATCCAGGAAGGGGTCTCCGCCCTGGCCGGCTACGGCGGCATCTTCCGCCGCAACACCCGGGCCTCCGGGGTCATCCCGCAGATCAGCGTGATGCTGGGGCCGTGCGCGGGAGGCGCTGCCTACTCGCCGGCGCTCACCGACTTCGTCTTCGCGGTTCGTGGGATCTCCCAGATGTTCATCACCGGACCCGATGTGGTCCAGGCCGTCACGGGCGAGGAGATATCGCAGGACGGGCTGGGCGGTGCGGACGTCCACAGCGGTGTCTCGGGCGTCGCCCACTTCGTCTACGACGACGAGGAGACCTGCCTGGCCGAGGTCCGCTACCTGCTGTGCCTGCTGCCCGCCAACAACCGTGAACTGCCCCCGTCCGTACGCGGCGCGGACCCGGCGGACCGGCCGGGCGAGGCGCTGCACGAACTCGTACCGGCCGACGCCGGCCGTTCCTACGACATCCGCCTGGTCATCGAGGAACTCGTGGACGACGGCGAGCACATGGAGGTGCACGCCACCTGGGCACCCAACCTCGTGTGCACGCTGGCGCGGATGGACGGCGAGACGGTGGGCATCGTCGCCAACCAGCCCGCGACGATGGCCGGTGTACTGGACATCACGGCATCCGAAAAGGGCGCCCGCTTCGTCCAGTTCTGCGACTCCTTCAACATCCCCCTCGTCACCCTGGTCGACGTCCCCGGATTCCTCCCCGGCGTCCGTCAGGAGCACGAGGGCATCATCCGACGCGGCGCGAAGCTGCTGTACGCGTACTGCAACGCGACGGTGCCGCGCATCTCGGTGGTCCTGCGCAAGGCGTACGGCGGCGCCTACATCGTGATGGACTCCCGCTCGATCGGCGCGGACATCGCGCTGGCCTGGCCCGGCAACGAGATCGCCGTCATGGGCGCGGAGGGCGCCGCCAACGTGGTCTTCCGACGGGAGATCGCCGCCGCCGACGACGCCGAAGCGATGCGCCGGCAGAAGATCGAGGAGTACAAGAAGGAGCTGGTACACCCCTACTACGCGGCGGAACGCGGCCTCGTCGACGACGTCATCGACCCGAGGGAAACCCGCTCGGTGCTGATCCGCTCACTCGCCATGCTGCGGACCAAGGACTCCGACCTGCCGCGGCGCAAGCACGGAAACCCACCGCAGTGACCGGGGCCCCGGCGGCGGACAGCGCCGCCCGGCAGGAACTGCTGCGGGTGGAGAGGGGCAGCCCGAACGAGGAGGAACTGGCCGCGGTGACCGTGGTCCTGATGGCCCGCGCGGCTGCCGTCCGTGACACCGCGCCGGACGGCTCCCCGGTGCCCGGCGTGCCGGGGGCCCGCTGGCGCAGGCCCGAACGCGCACCGGCTTTCGCGGACCCACGGGCCTGGCACCGGGACCACCGCTGACGGCACGCGGGCGCCGCCCCGGCCCCGGCCCGCGCCGCAGTAACGCACCTGACCCGAGACGGTGATTGACGAACATGACAGCGAACAGCACGATCAACGCCCACGGCGCGGCCGCACAGTCCACGCCGTGGGGCGCCCGGCAGTGGGCCCTGCTGTGCATCCTGTCGGGGAACATGCTCCTGGACGCCGTCGAGGTGTCCGTGGTGCTCGTCGCCCTCCCGACGATCGGCGACGCCGTCGGCATGCCCCTGCTCGCGGTCCAGTGCCTGATGAGCGGATTCGCCCTCGGCTTCGCCGCCCTGCTGCTCCTGGGCAACCGGATCACCGCATGGTGCGGGAGACGACGCGCCTACCTGGGTGCGATGGCGGTCTTCGCCCTCGCATCGGTGGTCGGCGGGATGACCGACAGCGAGCTGCTGCTCATCGCGACCCGCGTGGTCAAAGGCTGCTGCGCCGCACTGACCGCGCCCACCGGACTGGCCATCATCAGCACGGCCTTCCGTGACGGCCCCCAGCAGCGCAAGGCCGTCTCCGTCTATTCCCTGTTCGGTGCCACCGGTTTCACCGGGGGACTGCTGCTCTCCGCGGCCCTGCTGGCATCGAGCTGGCGCTGGACGCTTTTCTTTCCGGCACCTGTCGCCCTCGCCCTGCTGATCTGTGCGCTGCGGATCATCCCGCACGACCCCGACGGGCGCCCGCCACGGCTGAAGCCGGCACTGCTCCGTGACGCACGGCTGCTGCGGTCGGCGATCGGCGCGGCCACCCTCAACGGCACCTACGTCGGCCTGCTGCTGCAGGTCACCTTCCAACTCCAGCAGCGGCTTGGCTGGTCGCCGTGGCAGTGCGCCCTGGCCCTGCTCCCGGCCTGTGCTCCCCTGATGGTGGCCGCCCCCTTCGCCGGGCGCCTCGTCGCCCGGTGGGGCACCGGCCGGCTGATAGCCCTGGGCGCGCTCGCGCCCTTCGCAGGCTGCGCCTTCTACCTGTGGCGTGCCCCGGCCGACTCGTACTGGGCCGCGGTCCTGCCGGCCCTGCTGCTGGTCGAGACGGGTTTCGTGCTCGCCTTCGCGGCGCTGAACATGCAGGCCACGGCAACCATCCGGCCCGAGCAGCGAGGTTCGGCCGTGCCCCTCTACCAGACCGGAGTGCAGCTCGGCGGTGTGCTGATGCTTCCGCTGGTCGCACTGCTGCTGACGGTGGGCCACGGCTACCGGCCCGCGCTGCTGCTCATCACCGTCGTCAGCGCGGTGGGCCTGCTGACCGCGCTGACCGGGCTGACCGGGCCCGCACCACTACGGCCCGAGGCCGCGGAAAAGCGCGCTCGGGGCTGACGTCCGAGCCCGGATCGATTTCTCTTACCAGCGATGAGTGCGAAGGAAGAGTGAAGTGGCATGAGTGAACTCACCGTGCTGGACGGACCGGATCTGCGGCGTGCGGATGCGGCCACCGTCTTCGTCGGCCAGCGTCATGTGCCGAACAGGGCGGACGCACACCGGGAATTGGAACGGACCGCCGTGGAATGGAGCAGCGTTCCGTGGCCCGCGGGAATTCTCTCCTTCAGCTGTTACCTGAGTGTGGAAGAGGACACGGTACTGACCTACGTGCAGTGCGCCGGCGGGAATTCCGCTCAGCTCTTCGTGCGCTCGTTTCACGAGCGGGCCGGGGCCGGATCGGTGGAATACCGCCTGACCAGGAGCGTGCTGCCGCCGGGCAGTTCCGGTTCGCCCGCCTGTGTCGTCATCGCGACGTTCGATGTCGACGGCGCGGAACGGCAGGAGAGGGTCGTCAGCTCCCTGGTCGAAGCGCTCGACGGGATGCCGCCCGAGCAGTCGCCCGGCATGCTCTCAGCCAACTTCCATGCCAGCATCGACGGCACGCGCGTCCTCAACTACGCGGAATGGACCTCCGACGACGCGCACCTTGCGTTCCTGGACAGCGCGACGCGGGTGACGACCATGCGGGTCAGCGGCGATGTTCCGGGAGTGCGACCCATCGGGTTCAAGCGCTACCACCTCCATCGCAGCATCACTGTGTGAGGAACCGGGGCCATCCGATGCGGTTTCCTTGACATTGATTTGACATTTCCCAGGGGATTCTCCGAGGGATTTGTTCTTCTGTCTCCAACCATTCATCCGCCGCTGTGGAAATCATCGATGTGCCATCCGAGGATGGAATCCGCGGCACCTTTCCCGAATCTTCAAGCGAGGAGTCGAGCATGTCTCACCTTCCCGATGCCCTACCGCTGATCGACCGTAAAGACGTGGATGCCGTGCTCGTGGAAATGATCACTACAGGCGGCCCCGAGGGGCAGCGGTCCGTGACTGCCGCCGTCACCTCGCACTGGCAGTCGCACGAGTGGCCCGCGGAGCTGGTGTCCGCCAGCTGCTACACCAGCACGGACGGCAACTCCGTACTGCTCTACGCGCAGTGGTCCTCCCGCGAGGCGCTGCATGCCTCGCTGCGCCAGGAGGGCAGCATCTCGCGCGGGGCGCCGCACCGGGACGTCACCGGCGCCCGGTCCCAGGGAGCCGTGCCCTTCCAGCTCTACCGTGTCGTCCGGGGCGGCGCGATCACCGATCCGGCCCCGGTACCGGAGTGCTTCCCCGCCGCCGTCTTCCCGATGGCCGGTGTGGAGGCCGCGCGTCAGTGGATCGACGGCCTGCTGGCAGCCGAGGAGGACGCGGAAGGGGAGGAGCGCGCCTACCCGGGCGCGATAGCCGCCAACTTCCACGTCAGCCTGGACGGCGGCAGCGTGCTCGTCCTCTCGGAGTGGGCATCCGAGAAGGAGGCCGCCGAGCACATCGACGAGGTGATCCAGCCGCTGCTGGAGGCAGCGGGCGGCGGCGACGCGGGAGCCCGCTACACCCACCGCCGCACGCTCACGAGCCCGGCCGGATGAGGCCACTCCGCGTGCAGTCCGGGGCCCGCCCGCACACGTTGCAGACGATCTGTCCCTGCGGTCGGCGCGATACGGCGCAGGGCCGCAGGAGTCCCGAACGGTAACTGCGATATCAGACGGGGGAATTCATGCACTTTTCCGTTCTCGGACCGGTGGAAATACGCGGGGGCCGGGGGGCTTGCGAACCTGCCGCACCCATGAGCCGTCAGGTGCTGTCACTGCTGCTCGTCCGCGCCAATCAGGTGGTGCCGCTGGAGAGTCTGGTGGAGGAACTGTGGGGCGAGACTCCCCCGAAGCTGGCCCGGAAGACCGTCCAGACGTACATCTACCACGTACGCAAGGCGCTGCGGGAGGGCGGCGGGGAAAGCTCGTGGGTGGAGACGGAGCAGCGCGGGTACCGGCTTCGGGTCGGCAAGGGGCAGCTGGACCTGTGGCGCTTCCAGGAGCTCTGCGCCGAGGGGCGGGCCGCACTGAGCGCGGGACGAGCCGGCCCGGCCTCCGACGCCTACCGTGCGGCACTCGCGCTGTGGCGCGGACCGGCCTTGTCCGGCACGGCGGCCGGGGTGCTGCTCTCGGCGCATCAGGCCAGGCTGGAAGACCTTCGCATGGCGGCCCTTGAGCAGCGGATCGAGGCCGACACGGCACTCGGCAGACACCGTGAGCTGCTCAGCGAACTCAAGGGTCTGACGATCGACCATCCGCTCAACGAGGTGCTCGCCGGCCAGCTCATGCGGGCTGCAGCGCACTCGGGCCACCGCCAGGTGGCGCTCGACGCCTACCGGCGACTGCGCACGGCGATGGTCGGTGAACTCGGCATGGAGCCGTCGGCGGAGATCAGGGATCTTCAGCGGGGCGTCCTGGAGGATGCCCTGGTGCCCGAACGCCGCCCCGACGTCCCGGTCGAAGAGGCGGTACGAGCCATCGTGCCCGCCGAACTCCCGCCCAGGAGAGCCGACTTCGTCGGGCGCGGGCCGGAGGTGGCGGAGATCGTCGCGGCGGGCGGCCCGAGCAGCGCAGCAGCGAGCACGCCGCCTGCGGTACGGGTGGTCGTGGTGACGGGCGGAGTCGGAATCGGCAAGACCGCGACGGCGGTTCAGGCCGCCCACCTGTTACGGCCCCACTATCCCGGCGGCCAGCTCTTCGCCACGCTGCACCGTCCCGACGGCACGCCGGTCTCCGGCCGGGACGCGCTGACCTCGCTGCTCCTGTCGTCGGGACATCCGGGCCGGCGCCTGCCGGAGGCGGTGGAGGACCTGGCGCGGCTCTTCCGGAGCTGGACGTCGGAGCGCCGGATGCTGGTGGTGCTCGACGACGCGCTCTCGCGCGGGCAGGTGCTGCCGCTGCTGCCCAGCAGCCCGGACTGCGCGGTGGTCGTCACCTCGCGCTGGCGCCTCGACGGCCTGCCCGGTGCGGTGACCCGCGTCCCGCTCAAGGGGATGAGTGCGGACGAGGGAGTGGCACTCCTCGGCATGGCCGCCCCTGCGCGGTGCCTCGCGCGGGAGCGGTCGGAGGCGGCGGAGCTGGTCCGGCTGTACGACGGGCTGCCGCTGGCCATCCGTGCGCTGGGAGAGCGGCTTGCGGCTCGGTCGGATCTGCTCGTCCGCGACCTGCTGTGCCGCGCCCGGGAGGTCACCCAGAGGCTGACCCTTCTCCAGGGCCCGCAGCGAGACTCCCTCGTGCGGCTCGGCAACGCCCATCTCAGGCTGCCGGAGGCCGAGCGGGAGCTGCTGTCCCTGTTGTGCCGGCTGCCAGGACCGGTGCGTGAACCGGAACTGCTGCGGGCCATGGCGCACTCCGGTCAGCGGACAGGGGAGTTCAACCGCCTGGTGGAGTCCCTCGTCGCGTCGAACTCCGTGGAACTTCACACGTGCCGCGAGGGGCTGACGTTCACCGTTCCCGTCCTGTCCCGGCTGGCTCTCTCCGCGCACGTACGGGTTCCCGGCCGTGCGCCGTTGCGCGAGGTCGCGGGCGGTGCGGCGAAGCGGAAGGTGCCCGGCCGCGCGGTGCTGGCGGGGACACCCGGGTGAGGGGCGGGCGAGAGCACGTGTACGAACGAGGCGGCAAATATGAACCATGCGGTTCAATAAAATGTCTACTGTGGTTGCGAACTGGGCTCCGGAATCCCTAAGTTGAACCCGACGCGACGCTGCGTCATGCAACGAGAGCTGGGAGATCCGCGTGAAGCACATCGTGGTCCAGGGCGGCACCGACGGGATGGGCAGGGCCATCGCCCTCGCCTACCTGAAGCGCGGCGACGCCGCCGTCATCATCGGACGCGATCAGCGGAAGGGGGAGTCCTTCCTCGCGGCTGCCGAGGAGATCGGCGCCGGCGCACGGGCCTCCTTCATCCGCGCCGACCTGAGCCTGATCAGCGAGAACGAGAGAGTCATCCGGCAGATCACCGCGGACCTTCCCGCCGTCGACGCCCTCGTGCTGTGCGCCCGGCACTTCCTCGCCCCGCGACGGGAGACGGCCGAGGGCTACGAAGCCACCCTCGCGCTCTTCTACCTGAGCCGCTATCTCCTCAGCTACGGACTGCGCGACGTACTGGAGAAGGCACCGCAGCCGGTCATCATGAATGTGGCGGGGCCCGGCTCACCGGTCGGTGAAATCCACTGGCACGACCTGGAATTCACCCGGGGTTATGACGGGGTCGATGCCCAGATGCAGGGCGGCAAGGCGAACGACCTGCTCGGTGTCGCCTTCGCGGACAAATACGGCGCCATCGCGCGGACCCGGTACGTCCTGTTCAACCCGGGCAGCGTCTCCTCCAGCTTCTCCGGCGAATACGACGCGCCCACCAGGGCGCACGTCGAACGGCTGAAGAGGATCGCGAAGTCGCCGGAGACGGCGATCGTGCCGGTCATGGCGTGCCTGGACGCTCCGCCGGCCGATCCGGTGACCGCGTTCGTGGAAGGGTGGCAGATGAGCCTGGACGACGCGTCCTTCGACCTGAACGACGCGCGGAGGCTCGATGCGAAGACCCGGGAGCTGCTCTCCCGCTGACCGGCCCTGGCCGGACGTACCGGCCGACGATGTGGAGTTGTCATGACGCAGCGCTCTTCGAACCCGCCGATGCCGGCGGCCCGGGACGATGACCCGGTCCGCGGCATCGAGGCGGACGCGGGCGGCCTCACCCTCTCCGGGCTGCTGGCCCTTCCGGAGGCATCCGTCCCCCGCGCCGTGCTGGTCGCGCTGCACGGCGGCGGCATGCGCGCCGGCTACTTCCACGGGCGGGCCGATCCGGCCGGTTCCCTGCTCTCCCTCGCGGCCTCCCACGGGTACGCGGCGCTCGCCCTGGACCGGCCCGGGTACGGGGCGTCGGCGCGGCAGGTCCCCGACGGAACGGGACTCGCCGAACAGGCGGTCCGGGTACGGCAGGCACTGTCCGACTACGCGCGCCGCCTTCCCACAGGGGCGGGGTTCTTCCTGGTCGGCCACTCCCTGGGCGGGAAGGTCGCCTTGTCCACCGCGGCAGGCTGGAACGACGGCGGACTCCTGGGAGTGGACGTCTCCGGCATCAGCGACCGCTGGGCCGTCGAACCCGGGCTGCTGACCGGGTCCGGCGGCCGCCGCTCCCGTGGCCTGCACTGGGGCCCGCTGTCCCTCTACCCGCCCGGCACCTTCCGGCTCGCCCAGTATCTGGTCGCGCCGATTCCCGGCAAGGAGGCGGCGGAGATCCCGGACTGGCCGCGCAGATACGCCGAGCTGGCGTGCACCGTACAGGTCCCGGTGCGCTTCACCTTCGCCGAACACGAACGCTGGTGGCGGTGCGATGCGGCCACGGTGGAGGCGATGGCGGCACGGCTGGCGTCACCCGTGGTACGCACCGCACACCTGGCGGGCGCGGGACACAACATCAGCCTGGGGCGGGCGGCCCGCAGCTACCATCTGCGGGTCCTGGCCTTCCTGGAAGAGTGCCTGACGGGCCGGGAGACCAGCTGTCCGGCGCCGGCCCGGGACGGCGGCGCTTCCCCCAAGGCCGCACCTTCAGGCCCGTCCCGCTGAGGCCGCGCGCCTCGGCGCCGGACGCCGGGGGCACCGCACGGGCCCGCACGGCGCGGCTCATATCTGCACCAGACGGAACCCGACGCCCCGGACGGTCAGTATCCAGTCGGGCGACCCGAGCTTCCGGCGCAGGCTGGTGATGTGGGTGTCGATCGTGCGGCTGCGGCTGATGTCGGTGTCGTGCCAGATGCGCTGGAGGATGTGCCGCCGGGGGACGACCTCGCCGGGAGGGGACGCCAGCACCTGGAGCAGCTCGAACTCTTTACGGGTGAGCGGAACGGTGCGTCCGTGCAGTTCCACGGTACGCGTGGCCTGCTGGATGACCAGGGGGCCGAGTTGCATGCTCGGTGCGGCTTCGGGCTTGGGGCGGGCCCGGCGCATCACGGCGTCGACCCGTGCTAAGAGTTCGCGGAAACCGTACGGCTCGACCAGGTAGTCGTCCGCGCCCGCCTGGAGGCCCAGCACGCAGTCCAGTTCGCTTCCGTGGTCGGTCACCGCGAGGACCGGCGTATCGCTCGCCGTGGCGATGGACCGGCAGATTTCCAGCCCGTCGATGTCGGGGAGATCGAGGTTGAGGATCACGACGTCGGCGTCGAGGTGTTCACGGAGTGCCGCTGCTCCCGTGGTGACCGCTCTGGCCTGATGTCTGTGACGTTGAAGACTGCGTGTCAGGTCCTGCGCGGAACGTTCGTCACTGTCGACGACGAGGATGCGCCATGTGCCGGCCGGGGCGACGTTGGGATGGCGGGAGAGGGCGGGAGCGAAGTGCTGCGGAACCGGTCGTGATGCCTGCATGTTCTCTCCTGTGTGTCGCGTATGGGGCCACGGGCAGCCCGGCGGTGGGTGTGAGCGCAGCCAACGCCCCTTGTTGTGGGTATACGCGACAGATCGGGCAGGCCCCCCGTCTGACCCCCCGTTAACTTCTGCCCCAAGAAGCCTGGCCTGTGCAGCACGGCTGAATGCAGTCGATAGCACCAAAGTTGACCTGGAAGAGCAGCTGTCACACCGCGTTCAAGCCATCCGGCGGCCGCGGGTGAGGCCCTGTACGCCCAACGGCTTCCCGGCTGACCCGATGGCCGACAAATCTTCCCCTGACCGGTTGGCCGCCACATAACGGTCTACTGTGGCGTCGCGCGGACGGTGCGGGCGGCAGCGCCTCACTCCGCGCCACCGTGAAGGTACGCCAAGTACGCCTGCTGGGCGTCGAGTCGAGGGTGGGGTTGCATGACGAGTTCTCGAATGGGCCGTCGGGGCCGGATGGCCGCGTACGGCATAGCAGGTGCGGTGCTGGCGCCGCTGCTGGCCGGGCTTCAGGCCGTGCCCGCGCAGGCGGCTTCCTCGTCGTCGTCCTGGTGCGGCGGTCTTCGGGGCCCGTACCAGAAGCAGGCCGAGAAGTTCCTGGGGCGCAAGGCCGACGGCCGGCAGTCGGTCGGGGACTGCCGGGCGATCCGGTCGTTCCAGGTGGCGCACGGCATCTACCCGCAGTACGGCTACGCGGGACCTGCCACCTGGAAGGTGATGCAGGTGGTCAAGAAGCAGCAGAGCGCGTGGAAGAACCCGAACCGCGCGGGCCGGTGTCCCACCAACCGGGGGCGCATCGCGTGTGTCGACCTGACCCGGCAGATCAGCTGGATCCAGAACGGCCGCCACCTCGTCAAGCACCCGGTCCCGGTACGGACGGGCCGCAACGGCGACGAGACGCGCACCGGGCTGAAGAAGGTCTACTGGCGGCACAAGAACCATGTGTCGTCGCTGTACCACAGCAAGATGCCGTACTCGCAGTTCTTCGACGGCGGCGAGGCGTTCCACGCGATCAGTGGCAGCGTCTGGTCGGCGCCGGGTTCGCACGGCTGCATCAACATGAGGACGGCGGACGCGAAGGCGTACTGGAAGCTGCTGTCCGTCGGCAACCGCGTGTTCGTCTACGGGCACAAGCCCGGCACCTGAGCGGCGGCGCCCGCCCGCGGCTGAGCGCGCGGGAGACCGGGGCGCGGCGGGACACGGACGCCCGGGACCTGATGGTCCCGGGCGTCCGCGTGTGCTGTGCCGTTGTCAGTGCCGCGGGGTCTCCGTGGCCGTGACGTCGGCGGCGTTCACCAGGACGTACCGGTGGTTGAACTGGACGGTGTAGTAGCGCTTGGCGCCCTTGACGACCGTCCCGCTGGAGGGGGAGAAGTCCGCGCTGCCGACCGGGGGCTGGTCGGCGACGTAGCTCTGCCCGGCCGGGATCGCGTAGTTCTTGCCGGTCAGCGGGTCCTGCTTCGAGGGCGACATGCCCTTGGGGTACTCGGCGGGGTCCGGGTACGCGGTGCCGTACACGGGTGCGGCGGTGGCGCCGGCCGCCTTGATCAGGTGCACGCCCACGGCGGGAGTCGTGTTCTTCCCGCCGGGGTTGTGTATCCAGCCCTTCTGGCCGTCGAACCAGATGGCGGTCCAGTCGCCCTGCCGGTCGGCGACGACGAACTTCTGGCCGGCCTGGACGGTGGTGCTCCAGTCGGAGACGCGGTCGGTGCCGCCGGTCTCGTCCTTGCCGCCGTGGATGACCGGGTCGAGGACGAGCGGCGCGTCGTCCCGGGGGGCGCTGCGCACGAACAGGGCGCTCGACGGAGCCGTCACGGGACCGCAGGTCTTGACCTTGCCGGACGGGTCGTCCTCGGGGCAGACGGTGTGGGTCTGCTGGTTCTCCTCGAAGCCCGGGGTGATGGTCACCGCGGTGCCGATCGGGCCGACGCCGCGGGCGCCGTCGTCGATCGGGGCGCCGAGCACCCGCATGAAGCGGGTCCAGTCCCAGCCGTTGCCCGGATCCCAGTGCATGCCCGAGACGGTGTCGGTCGAGGGCCCCGCCACGTTGTCGTGGCCGAGGATGTGCTGGCGGTCAAGCGGCACGTGGTACCGCGCCGCCAGGTACTTCACGAGCGTCGCCGTCTGCTCGTACACGGCCGGGGTGTACCAGTCGGCGCCCTGGGCGGAGAAGCCCTCGTGCTCGATCTGGACCGCGTGGAGGTTGCTGTCGTAGTTACCGTCACCGAACGCGATGTCCTTGTTGGGCACCATCTGGGTGACCGAGCCGTCCGACGACTTCATCACGTACTGCGACGAGGCGCCGCCCGCGGTCTGGAAGGTCTTGATCGCGTTGTCGTACGAGCCCTCGGTGGTGTGCAGGATGATCTGCGTGATCTCGATGCCGTTGGCCGGGCGGTCGGACACCTGGCCGTTGGACGCCGCCGCGGGGATGAACCGGCAGGTCATCTCCGGCGGGCACTCGGCCTGGGGGGACGAGGTGTCCTTCAGCTTGAGCTTGCCGAACTGCCCGGCCGCCGGCTTCGCGGCCGGCTCGGCCTGCATCTTGACGGAGGGGCCGTTCGCGGACTTCTGCTGCGCGCCGGACGTGATGGCGGCGAAGACCTTGTCGACGTACGACGTGGCCGCCTTCTTGTCCGTCAGGCGGCTGTACTTGGCGACGGCGGCGGTCCACTGCGAGGGGTCGTCGGACGTGCCGCCGGTGAGCTGCTTCTGGTACGCGGCGAGCAGGGCGGCGCCGCCGCGGATGTTGTCCTTGCGGTCCTTCCGGAGCCGGTCGGCGGAGACGCCGGTCAGCTTCGCCGCGGTCCGCAGGGTGTGCAGTTCGGGGTGGTCGGTGAACGAGCTGAGGTCGGCGCGCCCGGCCGCGCCTGCCGCGCCGCCGGCCACCATCTTCGGCGTCACGTCGGTGAGGTTCATCAGGCCCCAGCCGCCGGTGTTGCTGTAACCGGTGTGCTGCTGCCAGCCGGACTCCTCATGGGCGACGCCCAGCAGAACGCCGAGCGGAACCTTGAACTCCGCGGCGGCTGCGGCGAAATCGGCCTGCGCGCTCGATGCCTTGGGGCCGTCCTCGTTCTGTGCCTGGGCGAGGGAGGGCAGGAAAGCGAAAGCGCCTGCGGCGAGGGTGCCGCCGAGTACTGTCGCAGGCAGCCATCGCTTTACTTTTCTCTTGTGCAAAGAATTTCCCTTCGGTGCAACGGTGCCAAGGGCGTCTTCGACAGGAGGGCCGTGCGCTCGCCCTGTGGCACCGGGTGGGGGGTGGCGTCCGGAACCGGCGTGGACACGCCGAAGCGGGCGGTGACCACCTCGACGGAGATGGCTCTCGACGCCGGTGACATCAGATCAGAAAACCCCCCGACGGCCCAGGGTGGGGTGCCATTGAGGGGCATCTGCCGTTCCGCCGGGGGCCGTCGGCGCGCCGTGGGTCCGTTCTGCGGGGTTATGGGGGGTGGAACTCCCGTGCGTGGGCGCGGGGTTCGCCGCGGAACGACCGAGCGCGCCTCCCTGCGGTGGCCGGGAGGCGCGCTCGTGGTGGCCGAGGCCCGTGGCCTCAGCGGAATGCGGGGGTTCAGGCGGGGAGGGTGCCCGACTCGGCGATGGTGACCTTCGCCTTGGTGGCGCCGCTCTGCGAGCCCAGCGACTCGATCCGGGTCACCAGGTCCTGGCCCTCGACGACCTCGCCGAACACGACGTGCTTGCCGTCGAGCCAGGAGGTGACGATCGTGGTGATGAAGAACTGCGAGCCGTTGGTGTTCTTGCCGGCGTTGGCCATCGACAGCTGGAACGGCTTGGTGTGCTTGAGCTGGAAGTTCTCGTCGGCGAACTTCTCGCCGTAGATGCTCTTGCCGCCGGTGCCGTCGCCGCGGGTGAAGTCGCCGCCCTGGAGCATGAACTCCGGGATGACGCGGTGGAAGCTGGAGCCGGCGTAGCCGAAGCCGTGCTCGCCGGTGGCCAGCTCGCGGAAGTTCTTGGCGGTCTTGGGGACGACGTCGTCGTACAGCTTGAAGACGATGCGTCCGGCGGGCTCGTTGTCAATGGTGATGTCGAAGAAGACGTTGGTGCTCATGGAGGCATTGTGGCATTCCGGCCCGCCGCTGCCCGCGGGCGGTCGGCCCGACCCGCGGGAGGGGGCGGGACTTACAGGTACATCCCGGCGTCCTGGCCGGCGTCCTGGGACGGGACGGAGGCCGGGCGGGTGCCCCGGCGCAGGGCGTACAGCTCGGCGAGGGAGGCGCCCTCGCGGCCGACCCCTTCTTCCGTGCCGAGCCAGCCGACCGCTTCGGTACGGGTCAGCGGGCCCATCTCGATGCGGGCCAGGCAGCGGCCTGGGCGGACCACCGCGGGGTGCATGCGCTCCAGGTCTTCGTTGGTGGTGACCGCCACGAGGACGTTGCGGCCCTGGCCCAGCAGCCCATCGGTGAGATTGAGCAGCCGGGAGAGCGCCTGGCCCGCGGTGTGCTTGGCCTCGCCGCGGATCAGCTCGTCGCAGTCCTCCAGCAGGAGCAGCCGCCAGCGGCCCTTGCCGGTGCTGTCGTCCTCGCCGATGGCGATGTCCATGAGGTAGCCGACGTCGTTGAACAGCCGCTCCGGGTCGAGCACGCAGTCCACCTGGCACCAGTCACGCCAGGAGCGGGCCAGGGTACGCAGCGCCGAGGTCTTGCCCGTACCGGGCGGGCCGTGCAGCAACAGCAGCCGTCCGGAGATCTCCTCGGGGACCACCTTCATCAGCGTGTCCAGCGCGCCGGCCACCGGGGCGGTGTAGTTGCCGCGGACCTCCTCCCAGGTGCCCGCCGAGATCTGCCGGCTCGTGCGGTGCGGCCCGCGGCGGGGCGAGAGGTACCAGAAGCCCATGGGGACGTTCTCCGGCTGCGGTTCCGGCTCGTCCTCGGCGCCGTCGGCCGCCTGGCCGAGCACCTTTTCGGCGAGCTGGTCGCTGACGGCGGTGACCGTCACGTCCGCGCCGCGGTTCCAGCGGGAGACCAGCACCGTGAACCCCGCGCCCTCCGCGAGGGTGGCGCTGCGGTCGTCGTCGCGTGCGGAGCGGAGCACCGTGCTGCCCGGCGGCAGCAGGGTGTGGCCGGACCTCACCCGGTCCACCGACCGGCTGCGGGAGTACGGCTGGTCGCCGTTGGCGAACCGCCCCAGGAAGAGGGCGTCCACGACGTCGGAAGGCGAGTCACTGTCGTCCATGGTCAGGCGGAGCGGCAGGGACTTCTCGGCGGCACTCGGCGGGACGGGGTCGGCACTCATGCCGCCATGATCCGCCAGACCGGCCGCCGCGTACACGGAATATCGCGACGGACGGGACGGAGGGGCGGCGTCGGGGGAACGTGGGGCGGATGGGAGTGGTGGGGGCGCCGCCGAACGGCGTACGAACACCCCCACGGATGGGGGGATTTGCCGTGAACTCTCCACGACTTTTGACATGAACGCTTCCGGTTACCCGTGAGTCCTGCTACCACGGAGTTGGCAGAGATCCTGCCTCTGGGGAGGTTCCATGAGACTGTCCCGTATTGCGGCGATGGCATCCGCCTTCTTCGTCACCCTGGCGCTCGCGCTGACCGGCGCGAGCGCCGCCGTATCCGCCGAACGACCCCTGGCCACCGGCTATGTGGCACTCGGCGATTCCTATGCGGCCGGCGTCGGCTCCGGCAGCTACGACAGCGGCAGCGGCAGCTGCAAACGCAGCACCAAGGCGTACCCCGCCCTGTGGGCCGCCGCCCATTCGCCCTCGTCCTTCGACTTCGTCGCCTGCTCCGGCGCTCGCACGGGTGACGTGACCAGCGGCCAGCTCGGGCCACTGAGCGCCTCGACCGGTGTGGTGAGCATCAGCATCGGCGGCAACGACGCCGGGTTCGCCGACACCATGACGACCTGTGCGCTCCAGGGCGAGAGCGCCTGCCTCGCCCGGGTGGCACAGGCCGTCGACTACATCGACAAAACCCTGCCGGGACAGCTCGACGGGGTGTACGGCGCGATTGCGCAGAAGGCCCCGTCCGCGCACGTGGTGGTGCTCGGCTATCCGCACTTCTACAAGATCGGCGGTAGCTGCTCCGTCGGCCTCTCCGAGAAGTCCCGCAGCGCGATCAACGGTGCGGCCGACAGCATCAACACCGTCACCGCCAAGCGCGCCGCCGACCACGGCTTCACCTTCGCCGACGTCAACTCCACCTTCGCCGGCCACGAACTCTGCTCGGGCGACCCGTGGTTGCACAGTGTCACGGTGCCGGTCGACGAGTCGTACCACCCCACCGCCGCCGGGCAGTCGGACGGCTACCTTCCGGTGTTCGGCTCCGCGGTGTAGTCCGCCGCTCGCCGCCGTGGGGGAGGGCCTGCCGTCCGGGTCCTCCCCCTGTGCGTCAACCACCAGGAACCGGGCCATGGTGGGCCAACTCGCCCTGATGGCAGCCCTGTACGGGGTGTTCCGTAGGGTGTCCGTCAACGTCATGCTGGGGCAGGTGAATCCGTTGGCCGGTCTGCACGTGTGTCCTCCAGGAGAGATAGGGTTACCCTGCCCGGGGCCGGGTGCCCTCGTAGGGTGGGGAGAGTCATGGAACAGATAACAGTGCGCAGCAGGGCGCGAGTCCCTGCCATCACATGCAAAAGCGGTGCGTCCAGTGCGCGCCTCGACCGTCATCTCGCGGTGCTGGGCGGCCCTGCCATCCCGCAGCGCGAGGCCCAGGGTGCTACCTCGCTGATGCAGGAGCTGACGGCTCGTGACCACTCGCGCACGAGGCGGAGCCGCGGCGCACGGGTGTCGCTGTTCGCGCCGCTGCGCAGGCTGCGGCGTTCGCTGTTCGGCGGCCACAGCTGACCCACGGTTGAGGCGGACACCCCGGCGACCGCGCCGTCCCGGCGTGGCGCGGCGATCCGATCGCTCGTCAGGCCCGGGGCGGCTCCCCGCCCTCACCACCCGTTCTTCGCGACGGGTGGTTTTCTTGCGTGCGGCGCCGGCCCCGGCACCCCGCCCGGCGCAGCTCAGCGGTCGGTGTGCGTGTACCTGTGGACGCAGAGCGGGATGAAGACGGCGAGCAGCAGCAGTGACCAGAGCAGCGCCGCGGTGACCGGATGGTGCAGCGGCCAGGCGGCATCGGCGGCGGCCACGGGTGCCGCGTTGCCGAACAGCTCGCGGCAGGCGGCGACGACCGAGCTGATCGGGTTCCAGTCCGCCAGGAAGCGCAGCCAGCCCGGCATGCCCTCGGTGGGCACGTAGGTGTTGGAGACCATCGGCAGCATGAACGTCAGGCTCGCGAGCTGACCGGCCGTCTCCTCGCTCTTGGCGAGCATGCCGAGGTACTGGCCGATCCACGCGGCGGCCCAGCGGAAGAGCAGCAGCAGGGCGAACGCGCCGAGCGCCGCACCCGCCGTGCCGCGCACCCGCCAGCCGACCGCGAGCCCGGCGAGCGCCAGCGGCAGCAGCCCGGCCGCCGCCACCAGGACCTCGGACGCGGTCTGCCCGAACGGCACGGCGAACCGGCTCATCGGCAGGGTGCGGAACCGGTCCATGACCCCCCGCTGCTGGTCCTGGGCGGTGGAGATCATGCCGGTGAGGATGCCGTTCGCGGCGACCGAGACGAACAGTCCGGGCACCAGGTACTCGCGGTAGTTGCCGCCGCCCGGAATGCCGATCGCGCTGCCGAAGAGGTAGCCGAACAGCACCAGCATCGCCAGCGGCGCCACCAGGGTGATGACCAGCATGCCGGGGGCGTGCCGCATGCGGGTCAGATAGCGGCCGAGCATCGCGATGGCATCGCGCGGGGAACTGCCGAGGGTGGCGGTGAGGTCGCTCATGCCGCGGTCTCCTTGTCGGTCGTGGTGCGGCGGGTCAGCCGCAGGAACACCTCGTCGAGGGTGGGGCGGCGCACCGTGGCGTCGAGCAGTGCGACCCCGGCGGCGTCCAGTTCGCGCACCACGCGGGGCAGGGTGAGCGCCGGATCGGTGGTGGCGGCGCCGGCGGTGGCCGCGGCCCGGTCGAGCACCGGTTCGCCGCCGGTGAGCGCGCCGAGCACCCGCCCGGCGTCCGGCAGCGCCTCGGTGCTGCGCACCACCACCTCGACGTAGGAGCCGATCGCGGCCTTGAGGGTGTCCGGGGTGCCGGTGGCGGTGACCGTGCCGTGGTCGATGACGACGATCTCGTCGGCGAGCCGGTCGGCCTCCTCTAGGTACTGCGTGGTCAGCAGCACGGTCGAGCCGCCACGGGTCAGTTGGCGCACGCCCTCCCAGATGGATTCCCGGCTCTGCGGGTCCAGGCCGGTGGTCGGCTCGTCAAGGAAGAGCACCGGCGGCTCGGTGAGCAGGCAGGCGGCGAGGTCGAGCCGGCGGCGCATACCGCCGGAATAGGTGCGCGACGGGCGGTCGGCGGCGTCGGTGAGTGCGAAGCGCTCCAGCAGTTCGTCGGCCCGGTGGCGGGCTGCGGCGCCGCGCAGGCCCTGGAGCCTGCCGAAGAGCCGCAGGTTCTCCCGGCCGGTCAGGTCCCCGTCGACGGAGGCGTACTGCCCGGTGAGGCCGATGCTGCGGCGGACCGCGCGGGGATCGCCTGTGACGTCGTGTCCGGCGACGCGGGCGGTGCCTGCGGTGGGGGTGCTGAGGGTGGTGAGGATGCGGACGGCGGTCGTCTTGCCGGCTCCGTTGGGGCCGAGCAGCCCGCAGATGCTGCCTTCGGGGACCGCCAGATCCAGTCCGCGCAACGCGTGGACCGCGCCGAAGCGCTTCTCCAGACCTTCACTATGTACGGCGTACGTAGAAGTCATGGCGGCACCGTACCCCACGACGTACGGTGTACGTAACTAGGATGGTGGGTGAGGTGATCGATTCATGGCAGCAAGCGGCCGCGCGGCCGGACCCGACGTGATCTGGGCGCGCCCCGAGCGCACCGGCCGTGGCCCCCGTCCCGCCTTCACCCGTGACGAGATCGCCGCCGCCGCGGTGCGCATCGCCGACGAGGGCGGCCTCGCGGCGGTGTCGATGCGCCGGGTGGCGACGGCGGTGGGCTGCGCGACGATGTCGCTGTACAACTACGTACCGAGCAAGGGTGATCTGGTCGACCTGATGGTCGATCTGGTCGGCGGCGAGTACGAGCTGCCCGCCGAGCCGTCCGGCGACTGGCGTGCCGATCTGCTGCAACTCGCCCACCAGGAACGCGCCATGATGCGCCGGCACCCCTGGCTGGCCGGTGCCGTGCTGTCGCACAACTTCCTCGGCCCCAACGCCCTGAGCTACCTGGAGTTCGCCCTCGCGGCGCTGGCGGACAGCGGGCTCGACGACGGGCTCAAGATGGAGCTGATCGCGATGGTCAACGGCACCGTCATCTCCATGGCCTCGTCCGAACTCGCCACTGCCGAGCGGGCCAAGGAGTCCGGGCACACCCTCGAACAGCACCGGGCCGCGCAGGCCGGATACCTCGCCCGGATCGTCGCCGACGGGCGCCACCCGCGGCTCGCGCGGGTGTTCGCGGACAGCAGCGTGCCCGCGGCGGACGAGGTGTTCGACCGGGTGATCGGGCGAGTGCTGGACGGATACGCGGGGTCGGCCGGGCCGGAGCCGGAGGGACGATGAGCGGCCGGGCGCGCGGCCCGGCTCACAGCAGCGCGAACTGCCCCTCCGGGCCTTCCTCCTGATGGTCCAGGACGGACGCCGGGCGGCGCGCGGCGTCCGGAGGCGGCAGGACGCCCGCCGCCCGCAGTGCGTCGGCGCCGATCCGCGGCCCGTCCGCCGTGTGTTGCAGCAACTCCGCGCGGCACGGCTCCAGTTCGGCCAGCAGCGCCAGCACGGTGACCAGCTCCAGCAGCTCCGACGTCCACTCCTGCGGCCAGGCCGTGGGCCGCAGCGCCGCGAGCCCCGCCGCCTCGTCCGCGTCCGCGCCCGATCGCGCGGCGAACCACGTCTCCAGGACGCGCACCCCGCCGGCGTGGAACTCCCAGACGCCGGCCGGCACCGGTGCGATGCGGCCGGTGCCGAGCAGCAGCGCCTCCTCGTCCGGGTCGTAGCCGAGGGTCTGCGGAAGGCCGCGGGCGGGCAGCGCGGCCCGTACGTACGGGCGGCGGCCGCCGGGCATCCGGGGCCGCTCGCCCGCCGGGCCGCCGCGGTCGTGCGCGCCGCGGGTCTGGAGCCACAACAGCTGTTCGCCCAGGGCGACTCCGCGCTCCCAGAGTTCCGGGTCCGCGGTCAGCGGCACCACGCAGCCTTCGGGGGAGTGGTGGCAGCACGCGGTGATCCAGGCGAGCAGGTCGGCCGGGTCGGCGCGGTGGCCCAGCCGGTCGGCGAGCAGCCCGGCCAGGCCCGGCGCGAGGTTCGGCTCCCGGCCGCCCGGCCTGCGGTACAGGGGGCGGATCCGGCCGGGGCGGCCGGCCGGCGAGCGGCCGTCCGGCAGCACCGCGGAACACACCACGGCCGGGCCGGGGGCCTGCGGCACCTGGGCCCACTCCACGGCGAAGAGCTGGCGCCCGTCCGCCACCCGCCACAACTCCGGCCGTGCGGCGTCGATCAGCCGGTGGTCGGGCAGCAACCACTGCTGGTCGAAGGGTCCGTGGGTGATCCGTACCGGCTCGGGGCAGGCGCCGTCCGCCCGTGCGAGGCGTCCGGTGGCGGTGGCCTGGCCGGGGAGCTGGCCGACGGCGGAGTGCAGCGTACGGGCCCTGGACGGGCCGACGAGCCGGGCGCGTTCGGCCGGGTCCGCGGCGCCGACCAGCGCCTTCCAGCGGCTGCGCAGCACCGCGGGGTCGGGCGCCATCACCCAGGAGCGGCCGGGCCGCAGTGGCGCAACGGACCAGGGCAGCAGTTCGGACAGCCGTGGCGCGTCCTGCTTCGCCGTCACGCGGAGCCCCTCCCGGACCGTTCGGTTGACCCCGGCATCGTAACCAGGGCAGGGCGCCTCGCGCCGGGCCCCGCCGAGGTCCCGCCCGCTGCCCGGAGGCCCGGCAGCGGGCGGGCTTCCGCCGGCTGATCTTGGGGGGTACGGTCCTCGCCGTACGCCGGAGGCACGGTGCGGGTGCCGCCCTCCGCCGTGCGCCGGGATCTTCTCAGGGGAGGACCGCCTTGACGGACACCACCGTTGCCGGCACCCGGGCCGCCGCACGGCTCGACCGGCTGCCGGGCTCGCGCTGGCACCGCCGCCTCACGCTCACCGTCGGCATCGGCGCCTTCTTCGACCTCTACGAGATCTTCCTCGGCGGGGTGCTGGCCGCGGTGCTCGCCGAACAGTGGCACCTCGGGCACACGGCGAAATCCTGGGTGATCGCCGCCGGGTTCCTCGGGATGTTCGTCGGCGCGAACGTCCTGTCGGTGCTCGCCGACCGGCTCGGCAGGCGCCGGATGTTCCTGGTCAACCTCGGTGCCTACTCCCTCTTCTCGCTGCTGTCCGCGTTCGCGCCCGACCTCGGATCGCTGCTGGTGCTGCGCTTCCTCGCGGGCCTGGGGCTCGGCGCCGAACTGGTGCTGGTGGACACCTACCTCGCGGAGTTCCTGCCGCGCGCGGTGCGCGGCCGCTACGTCGCCTACGCCTACACCTTCGGCTTCGTCGGCGTCCCGGTCGCGGCCCTGCTCGGCGCCCGGCTGGTGGCCGCGCACCAGGTGCTGGGCCTGGCCGGCTGGCGCTGGCTGCTGATCGCCGGCGCGCTGGGCGCCGTCTTCATCCAGCTGATGCGCAGCCGGCTCCCCGAATCGCCGCGCTGGCTCACCGTCCAGGGGCGTGACGCGGAGGCGGAGCGGATCGTGGGGGACATCGAGGAGCGGGTGGCGCGGGAGACCGGCGGGACGCTGCCGTCCGTCCCGGAGACGGATTCGGTGCCCGAGCGGCGGGTGCCGCTGGGCGAGATGTTCCGCGGTGACCTGCGGCGGCGCACGCTGATGTGGTGGGTCTTCCAGGTGCTCCAGACCGTCGGCTACTACGGCTTCGGCTCACTGGCCCCGGTCGTGCTCACCGCCAAGGGCTACACGGTCACCGATTCGCTGCTGTACGCGGCGCTCGGCTTCAGCGGCTACCCGATCGGCGCGGCGCTCTCCATCCCCCTGATCGACCGCATCGAGCGCCGGACGCTGATCATCGCGTCGGCGCTCGGCATCGCCGCCTGCGGCCTGGCCTTCGGCTTCGCCGCCGCCCCCTGGGCCATCGTCGCCTTCGGCTTCCTGCTGACGGTGTGCAGCAACGTCTTCTCCAACGCCTTCCACGTCTACCAGACCGAGATCTTCCCGACCGGCCTGCGCAGCAGCGCCATCGGCATCGCCTACTCGCTGTCCCGGCTCACCTCGGTCGTGCTGCCGTTCGTCGCGCTGAGCGTGCTCACCGACATCGGCGCGGTCGGCGTCTTCACCGGCTCCGCCGTCCTGATGGTGCTGCTCTGCCTCGACGTGGCGCTGTTCGGGCCGCGCGCCACCGGCCGCAGCCTGGAGCGGATCTGAGGCCGCGCGGCTCAGTGGGCGTCCATGGTGACCGTGAACGAGAAGCGGTCGCCGCGGTAGTGGATCCGGGCGACGTCGACCGCCAGGCCCGCTTCGTCGTACGTGATGCCGGTGTAGTGCAGGATCGGGCTGAGCAGCGGCACCTGGAGCAGCGCGGCGGTTTCGGGGTCGGCGAGCCGGGCCTCGACGGTGTCGGTGATCCGGCTGATGCGGATGCCCACCGCGTCCCGCAGTACCTTCGTCATCGGCCAGCGCGCCAGGTCGGCGAGGTCGATACGGGCCGCGACGTCGGGGCGTACGTAGTTGCGCGCGTGGTTGGTCGGCTCGCCGGTCTCCTCGTCGCTGCGCAGCCTGCGGTAGCCGGCCACCTCCGTCATGTCCGGGAAATACTCGGACAGTTCGGACGGCAGGGGGGTGCTGCCGTGCTCCAGCAGCTCGGTGCTCATGCCGGACTGCTGGGCCACGATGGCGTCCACCGAACCCAGCAGCCGCACCGGGGCGCCGCGCAGGGCGCTCGGCTCGATGAACGTGCCGCGGCGCCGGTGGCGGCTGATCAGGCCCTCCGTCTCCAGCTCCTTGAGCGCCTGGCGCATGGTCAGCACGCTCACGCCGTAGTGCACGGCCAGCGCGTCCTCGGTCGGCAGGCGCAGCGGTGCGTCGGGGGAGCGGCCCAGTATGGAGGCGCGCAGCGACTGCGAGACCTGGTACCACAGCGGCAGCTTGCGGTTCAGGGCGAGCGAGTCGGGGGCGAAGGTGGTCACAGAGCGTTCCCCGGTGTGCAGAGTGTGGCCCGGCGTCACGGGCGGAAGTGGCGCTGGAGACCTTGCCATACGCCGTCGTAGCCGCGCTGGAGGTGTCCGGCGTCGCGGGCCTGTTCGGTGAGCGTCAGCGGCCAGCGGGTCTCGAACATGAAGGCCAGGCCGTCGTCGATCTTCTGCGGCTTCAGCTCGGCCGCGCTCGCGCGGTCGTACGTCTCCCGGTCGGGCCCGTGCGCCGACATCATGTTGTGCAGCGACCCGCCGCCCGGCACGAAGCCCTCCGCCTTGGCGTCGTACGCGCCCTCGATCAGGCCCATGTACTCGGTCATGACGTTGCGGTGGAAGTAGGGCGGCCGGAAGGTGTCCTCGCCGACCAGCCAGCGCGGCGCGAAGACGACGAAGTCCACGCCGGCCAGGCCCGGGGTGTCCGAAGGCGAGGTGAGGACGGTGAAGATGGACGGGTCCGGGTGGTCGTAGCTGATCGAGCCGATGACGTTGAAGCGGTGCAGGTCGTAGACGTACGGGACGTGGTTGCCGTGCCAGGCGACGACATCGAGCGGTGAGTGGTCGTAGGTCGCGGACCAGAGGTTGCCGCAGAACTTGTTGACGACCTCGACGGGCCGCTCCACGTCCTCGTACGCGGCCACGGGGGCACGGAAGTCCCTTGCGTTGGCCAGGCCGTTGGCGCCGATCGGGCCGAGGTCGGGCAGCTGGAAGGGCCGGCCGTAGTTCTCGCAGACGTAGCCGCGCGCGCTGCCGTCCGGCAGTTCGACGCGGAAGCGGACGCCGCGCGGGATCAGCGCCACCTCACCGGGCGCGGCCCGCAGCAGCCCGAACTCGGTGCGCAGCAGCAGCGCGCCGCGCTCCGGCACGATCAGCAGCTCGCCGTCCGCGTCGCTGAACACCCGGTCGGTCATCGGGGAGTTGGCGTGAAACAGATGTACCGCCATGCCGGTGCGCCGGGTCGCGTCGCCGTTGCCGCCGAGGGTCCACAGGCCGTCCAGGAAGTCGGCCGGTCCTGACGGCTCGGGGAGCGGGTTCCAGCGCAGCCGGTTGGGGTCGGCGGCGCAGTCGGTGAACGGTGCCGAGCGGACCGCGCGCTGCGGGGCGCGGACGAACGGCGGGTGCGCGGCCGACGGGCGGATGCGGTAGAGCCAGGAGCGGTGGTTGTGCACGCGCGGTTCGGTGAAGGCCGAGCCGCTGAGCTGCTCGGCGTACAGGCCCAAGGGGGCGCGCTGCGGGGAGTTGCGGCCTTCGGGCAGGGCGCCGGCGACCGCTTCCGAGCTGTGTTCGTTGCCGAATCCGGTGGAGTACGACAGCTCCTCCGGTGCTCCGGTGGTGGTCTTCCCTGCCCGCTCCGTGCCTGTGCCTGTCATCGCGCGCTCCCGCCGCTCAAGGAATCCTATGCAAGACATTAGGATTGACTCCGGAGGCCGTCAACGGAGACTCCCGGCCCGCCTGGCCGGATATCGGCGCTCCGCACCCGGCCGACGCCCCACTGTGCGCCGCCCCGGCCCCCGCGCCCCCGCCCCCGGCCGCGAACCGCCGCGCGGCACCGGCATCCGGGCGACCGTGTCAACCCGCCCGCCCGGCGGGCAGGATGGAACCGTGCAGCAGCCCACTCCGCTCCGCCGCGTCCCCGTCCAGCGTCGCAGCGCCCAGCGCCTGGCCCGCATCCTCGACGCCTGCGCCGAGGTGCTGGAGGAGTCCGGGTACGAGGGCCTCAGCACCCGCGCCGTGGCCGGCCGCGCCGAGGTCCCGATCGGCTCCGTCTACCGTTTCTTCCCCAACAAGCGGGCGATGGCCGAGGCGCTGGCCGGGCGCAACCTCGACACCTACGCGGACCGCATCACCCAGCGGCTGGCCGCACCGGGCGGGCCGGTCGCCTGGCGTCGCGCGATGGACGTGGTGGTCGACGAATACCTCGCGATGAAGCGGACCGTGCCCGGCTTCGCCCTGGTCGAGTTCACCGTCCCCGCGCCGCGCACGTCCCGGCAGGCCAACCACGCGGTCGCCGACCGGCTGCTGGGCCTGCTCGCCGGACGGCTCGGCGTCGACGCGGCCGACGAACGGCTGCGTACCGCCTTCCTCGTCGGCGTGGAGGCGGCGGACGCCCTGCTCCAGCTCGCCTTCCGGGCGGATCCCGGCGGCGACCCGGCGATCGTCACCGAGACGAAGGAGCTGCTGCGCTCCTACCTGGGGCGCTATCTGGGCGGCGAGGAGGCGCCGCGATGGGCGGGCGCACGGCCGCCGGAGGGCCCGCCCGGAGCGGAACCACACTCTTCCGCGTGACCTGGTGTTGTGCCCGCCTACCGGGCCCTCGCGCCGGGGGATTGGGTCTCCCCTGCTCGAACGTGGTGGAGAGCTTGGGGAAGAACGCGCCGGCACCGCCGCCCCGCGCCCGGATGCTCTGGCGCCGAAAAACTACCGGCGCTAGTTTGGGGCGACGCGCACCAGCAGGCCCGGGAGGACCACGACGTGAAGCAGCACGACGGGATGTACATCGACGGAAGCTGGCGGCCCGCGGCGGGCAGCGGCACGATCGAGGTCGTCGGTCCGGCCGACGGGAAGGTCATCGCCACCGTCCCCGCCGGATCGGACCGGGACGTCGACGCCGCGGTCCGGGCCGCGCGCGCCGCTCTGCCGGGCTGGGCGGCCACCGCACCCGCCGCCCGCGCCGCCCTGCTGACCGCACTGCGCGACCAACTCGCCGCCCGCGCCGATGAGATCGCCGAGACCGTCACGGCGGAGCTGGGCTCGCCGCTCGCCTTCAGCCGCACCGTGCACGCGGGAATCCCCGTCGCCGTCTGCGGTTCGTACGCCGAACTGGCCGCCTCGTACGCCTTCGAGGAGCGCATCGGCAACTCGACGGTACTGCTCGAACCGGTCGGCGTGGTCGGCGCGATCACCCCGTGGAACTACCCGCTGCACCAGATCGTCGCCAAGGTCGCCCCGGCGCTCGCGGCGGGCTGCACGGTCGTGCTCAAGCCGGCCGAGGACACCCCGCTGGTCGCCCGGCTGTTCGCCGAGTGCGCCGACGCGGCGGGTGTCCCGGCCGGTGTCTTCAACCTCGTCACCGGCCTGGGCCCGGAAGCCGGCGCGGCGCTCGCCGGGCACGAAGGGGTGGACCTGGTGTCCTTCACCGGCTCCACCGCCGTCGGCAGGAAGATCGGCGCGCTGGCCGGTGCCGCCGTCAAACGGGTCGCGCTGGAGCTGGGCGGCAAGTCCGCCAACGTGATCCTGCCGAGCGCCGACCTCGCCAGGGCGGTCGCCGTCGGCGTCGCCAATGTGATGGCCAACTCCGGCCAGACGTGCAGCGCCTGGACCCGGATGCTGGTCCACGCGGAACAGTACGACGAGGCCGTGGAGCTGGCCACGGCGGCGGCCGCCAAGTACGTCCCGGGCGAGCGGATCGGCCCTGTGGTGAGCGCCGGGCAGCGGGACCGGGTGCGCGGCTACATCGAGCAGGGCATCGGGCAGGGCGCCCGCCTCGTCGCCGGCGGCCCCGACGCGCCACGCCCGGACGGCTACTACGTCTCGCCCACCGTCTTCGCCGACGTCACCCCCGACATGACCCTCGCGCAGGAGGAGATCTTCGGCCCGGTGCTGTCGATCCTGCGCTACGAGGACGAGGACGACGCCGTCCGCATCGCCAACGGCACGGTCTACGGCCTGGCCGGCGCGGTCTGGGCGGGCGACGACGCGGAGGCCGTGGCCTTCGCCCGCCGCCTGGAGACCGGGCAGGTCGACATCAACGGCGGACGCTTCAACCCGCTCGCCCCGTTCGGCGGTTACAAGCAGTCGGGCATCGGCAGGGAGCTGGGCCCGCACGGCCTGGCCGAGTACCTCCAGACGAAGTCGCTGCAGTTCTGATCTGATCCGGCGGGGCCTGCGCCGCCCCCGCCCGTCCCGCCCGCCTCCGCACCGAGGAGAACCCGTGGTCCGCGCCGTCGTACTGCCCGCCGTCAACGCCCCGTTGCAGCTCACCGACATCGACCTGCCCGATCCCGGCCCCGGGCAGGTCCGGATCAGGCTCGCCGCGGCCGGTGTCTGCCACTCCGACCTCTCGCTCTCCAACGGCACCCTGCGCCAGCCCGCGCCCGCCGTCCTGGGGCACGAGGGCGCGGGCACGGTCACCGCCGTCGGCGAGGGGGTGACGCGGGTGGTGCCCGGCGACGAGGTGGTCCTCAACTGGGCGCCGTCCTGCGGCGACTGCCACTTCTGCCGGCTCGCCGAGCCCTGGCTCTGCGCCCACGCGGGCGCCGCGGCGAGCGTCCCGTACGCCACGCTCGCCGCCGACGGCAGCCCGCTCTACCCGGGCCTGGGCACCGCGGCCTTCGCCGAGGAGACCGTGGTGCCCGCGACGGCCGCGCTGCCGTTGCCGGACGGCGTGCCGCTGGCCGATGGCGCGCTGCTCGGCTGCGCCGTGCTGACCGGCTGGGGCGCCGTGCACCACAGCGCCCGGGTGCGGGCCGGCGAGTCGGTCGCGGTGTTCGGCGTCGGCGGGGTCGGCCTGGCCACGCTCCAGGCGGCCCGGATCGCGGGCGCGGGCCCGATCGTGGCGGTGGACGTCTCGGCGGAGAAGGAGGAGCTGGCCCGCTCGGCGGGGGCCACCGAGTTCGTGGTGGCGGGCGAGGACACCGCCAAGCGGATCCGCAAGCTGACCGGCGGGCACGGCGCCGACGTCGCGGTGGAGTGCGTCGGCCGCGCGCAGACCATCCGCACCGCCTGGTCGTCCACCCGCCGCGGCGGCCGGACCACCGTCGTCGGCATCGGCGGCCAGGACCAGCAGGTGACCTTCTCGGCGCTGGAACTCTTCTACTTCGGCCGCACCTTGTCCGGCTGTGTCTACGGCAACAGTGACCCCGCCCAGGACCTGCCGGTCATCGCCGGGCACGTCCGCAGCGGGGCGCTCGACCTCTCCGCGCTGGTCACCGAGCGGATCGGCCTGGACGGCATCCCGGACGCCTTCGACGCGATGCTCGCGGGCAGGGGCGGCCGGGCCCTGATCGTGTACTGACGGATGGCCGCCAGGCGATGTGCGCTCAGGCGGCGTCCGCCGGCGCGGCTCCGGTCCTGCGCAGCCGCGGGAAGGTCGGCGCGGCCACCAGGAAGACCATCGTGACCAGGACGAACGGCCAGGTGAAGGTGTGGCCGCCGGACGGCGCGAAGAGGGCGGCCATCGCCGAACTCAGTCCGGTGGCCGCGACCGCGCCGGCCACCGCGTAGCCCAGGCTCCAGGCGTCGGCGACGAGGAAGACCCCGCACAGCGCCATCGCGACCAGCACCGCGTTGTAGCCCATGGTGCCCTCGGCCACCTCCGCTGCGGGCGCGCCCAGCATCCAGGAGGTGAGGATGCCCACCGCGCTGCCCACGCAGGCCATCGCACCGGCGAGGCGGCTGGCCGTGAAGATGCCGATCAGGAAGATCAGCCCGACGTACCACTGCGGCATGAAGAAGATCTGGGCGAAGTTGGCGAAGAAGGCGTGCCACAGGTCGGTCGGACTCAGCGCGACGGGGCCGCCGGCGGGATGGGTCAGCGCGGCCAGGCCGGTGCCGTGGTGCCAGACCCGTTCGAAGCCGGGCGCCGCGATCGTCATGGCGCTCGCCATCAGGCAGTACGGCAGGGTGAAGGTCGGCAGGTCCCAGGTCGCCAGCACCCGCGCGACGGCGCCGGTGACGACGGTGACCACCGCGCTGCCGGCCAGCGCGAGCAGCACCGTCGAGAAGTGGTCGGCACCGAGGAAGACCGCGAATCCGACCGACACCAGGCAGGCGTTGAACCCTTCGAGGCCGGTGGTGATCCGGCTCTCGGTGACACCCAGCAGGCGGGCGGTGGCCGTCCCGACCGCCGTGCCGATGAGCCCGTAGAGGCCGTACTCCCAGCCCGCGGCGAACAGTGCGACGGAGAAGAGGGCGCCGGTGAGCGCACTCGGCAGGAAGTCGACCTGCGCCTGGCCGCGCAGCACTTCGACGGCGAAGGGCTGCCATCGCCCTGTGGTGTCACGGCTTTCGACCGTTGCCAGCTGGCGCATGGCGCCTCCCGCTCCCTGACGCTGCCCCTGCCCGTCAGGGACTGGTGCACTCTACATCTATGACCTGTGAATGTTACGGGTGGGGTGCAAGGTACGTGTGGGGTAGTGGAGGTGGGGCGGGTCTGTCGGTGAGGGGGCGTGCTGCGGTCGGCGGCGTCATCGCGCGGTCCGGTCCCGCCCCGCCGTCGCAGGGCGGGGGTGCCGCGCTATCCGGGCGGCGGGGTGAGGCCGGGGTGGTGCAGGGCGAGCCCGTCGATCAGTGCGAGCAGGCCGGCCTCGAACGCCCCCTCGTCGACCCGGCGTTGGTGCTCGGCCAGGAGGTGGGCCCGGCCGAGATGGGGGTAGTCGGCGGGATCGTAGGCGCTCGGGTCGTCGACGAAGCCGAGGGCGAACGAGCCGAGGGCGGAGCCGGCCACGAAGTAGCGGACCATCGCGCAGACCCGGGTCGCCGTGCCCGGCGGCCACCCCGCGTCGACCATGCCGCCGAAGGCCGCGTCGGCCATCTTCAGGCCCGCGGGGCGGCGGCCCGGCCCCTGGGCGAGGAACGGCACGATGTGCGGGTGGGCGGCGAGCGCCGCGCGGTAGGAGCGGGCCCAGTCGAGCAGCCCGGCCCGCCAGTCGCCGCCGGCCGCGAAGGTCGACACGTCGACCTTCGCGATGACCGTGTCGGCGACCGCGTCGAGGATCTCGTCCTTGGTCGTGAAGTGGTTGTAGAGCGAGGGCCCGCTCACGCCGAGTTCCGAGGCCAGCCGCCGGGTGGAGAGTGCCGGGAGCCCTTCCGCGTCGATGAGCGCCAGCGCGGTGGTGACGATGCGCTCGCGGCTCAGCAGGGGCTTGCGGGGACGGGCCATGCCGCACATGGTAGAGGCCGCTCCCGGAAAACTAGCAGCGCTAATTATGGCGGCTCCGCGGATCCGCCGCGCCCGCCCGCCCGCCGTCCAGCGGCTCGTCAAGGACTTCGTCGACCGCGGGATCACCCCGCACGCCGTCGGCTGGGACCGCGCGCCGAACAGGTCGACCGCGCCATCGTCGGGAAACTCGGCGGGGTCGGCTTCCTGGGGCTCACCGTCCCCGAGGAGTACGGCGGCTCCGGCCACATCGACGGGTGCCCCGTCGGCAGGCTGTTGCGCGACGCCCGTGTGATGACCCTGTACGAGGGCGCGAGCCAGATCCGGAAGCTGGTCACAGGGCGCGCGCTGACGGGCGTCCCGGCCTTCTGGGCCCGTGCCTGATGCGCCCTGCCGCGCGGCGCGTGGTCCCACGGGCGCACCGGGCGTTCCTAAGCGTGCGCTCAGTGGCGCGGTAAGGTGTGCGATCCGTCGGCGGAAGGCCCGCGGCGGGCCGAGAAGCGGGGTGTGCGATGGACGCGGAGGCGCAGGGGGCGGCGCAGACCGGCGAGGAGTGGGCCGACGTGACTCCGGATGCCGCACGGCGGCTGGTCGGCGCCGCCGTCGAGGCGTTCGCCGAGCGCGGCTATCACGCCACCACCACCCGCGACATCGCCGGCCGGGCCGGGATGAGCCCCGCCGCGCTCTACATCCACTACAAGACCAAGGAAGAGCTGCTCTACCGCATCAGCGGCATCGGCCACGAGAAGGCGCTGCGCATCATGGGCGCAGCGGCCGGCGCGGGCGGCAGCGCCGCCGAGCGGCTGACCGGCGCGGTGCGGACCTTCGCCCGCTGGCACGCCGAACACCACACCACCGCCCGGGTCATCCAGTACGAACTCCAGGCGCTCGGCCCCGAGCACTACGCCGAGATCACCGGCCAGCGCCGCAGGACCGACCGGCTGCTGCGCCAGATCATCCAGGACGGCGCGGACAGCGGGGAGTTCAAGGCCGACGACGTGCCGGGCACCACGCTCGCCGTGCTGTCGTTGTGCGTGGACGTCGCCCGGTGGTTTGCCGCCGACGGGCCGCGTACCCCCGACGAGGTCGGCGCGCTGTACGCGGACCTGGTGCTGCGGATGGTGGGCGCCGACGTGGCCTGAGCGCGGCCGGCCGGAGCGGGCGGTGGCGCCGTGCGGCTCGCCCGTCCGGCGCGCCGCACGGCACGGCTCAGAGGTAGAAGCGGCTGACCGCCTCGGCGACGCAGACCGGCTTGTCGCCGCCCTCCCGCTCGATCGTCACCGTCGTCGCGAGCTGCACACCCCCGGTGACCTCGGTGACCTCGGCGATCCTGGCGGTGGCGCGCAGCCGGGAGCCGACCGGGACGGTGGCGGGGAAACGCACCTTGTTCGTGCCGTAGTTGATGCCCATCTTCACGTTGTCGACGCGCATCAGCTGCGGGACGAACGCGGGCAGCAGCGACAGCGTCAGGTAACCGTGCGCGATGGTGGTGCCGAACGGTCCGGCCGCGGCCTTCTCCTCGTCGACGTGGATCCACTGGTGGTCGCCGGTCGCCTCGGCGAACAGATCGATCCGCTTCTGGTCGATCTCCAGCCAGTCGGTGGTGCCCAGGTCCTCGCCGACCGCGGCCCGCAGCTCGTCGAGCGATCCAAACACTCGGGGCTCTGCCATCTCCGTCTGCCTCCTGAAGGATCCGCGCGCCGGACACCCGCTCCGCCGCGTCCGTGCGTTCACTAAGCGCTTGCTCAGCATGCTGAGTGCGGGCACCCGCTGTCAACGGATGCCGGTGATCCGGGCGGGCGGCCGGATTTCACGACACCGCCTAGGGTTGAGCCGTGCCTCAGCTTCCGTTCAAGGTTCATGAACTCACCGTCGGCCAGCTCTCCGCGCGCAGCGGGGCCGCGGTGTCCGCGCTGCATTTCTACGAGTCCAAGGGGCTGATCAGCAGCACCCGGACGGCCGGCAACCAGCGCCGCTACACCCGTGACGCGCTGCGCAGGGTCGCCTTCGTGCGGGCCGCGCAGCGGGTCGGGATCCCGCTCGCGGTGATCAGGGACGCGCTCGCCGAGCTGCCCGACGAGCGCACCCCCAACCACGACGACTGGGCCAGGCTCTCCGAGGTGTGGCGCTCCGAACTCGACGAGCGGATCAGTCAACTCGTCGAACTGCGGGACCGGTTGACCGACTGCATCGGCTGCGGCTGCCTCTCGCTGGAGCGCTGCGCGCTGTCCAACCCCTACGACAACCTCGGCGAACAGGGCCCCGGCGCCCGGCGGCTGCGCGTCGACCGGACCGCCAAGGACCCCGTGACCGCGGGCAAGGGGGCACGGACCGGACGCACGGCCGCGGGCGGCTGCGGCCCGGCCGAGGACGCGGAGGGCTCCGGCGGGCCGGCGGCCACCGGCCCGTGCACCGCGCCCCGCGGCGGGACGGAGCCGCGCGAGCCGTAGCGGGGGCGCGGGCCGGTCACCACAGGGACGGCTTGCGCGCCGCCCAGGGCCTGGCCTGCTCCAGCTGCGCCGCCAGGGCTATCAGCCCGGCTTCGTCGCCGTACCGGCCGCCGAACATCACGCCGATCGGCAGGCCGGCGGCGGTCCAGTGCAGCGGCACGCTGACCGCGGGCTGACCGGTGGCGTTGTAGAGCGCGGCGAACGGCGTGAACGCGCCGATGGCGGCGAACTCGGCCCGCGGGTCGGCGTCGTTGCGCAGCGCGCCGATCTTCGGCGCCGGCGCGGCGACCGTCGGCGAGAGGATCATGTCGTATCCGCCGCCGGGCGGCATCAGGCCGTCGGCGACGGTCTGGGCGAGCATCCGGAACGCGTGCAGCGCGCCCGCGAGATCTGTGCCCGTCACCTCGCCGCCGCGCTTGCGCAGATGGCGGGTGAGCGGCATCAGCAGTTCCTCGCGCTCCGGCGGCACCGGGCGCATCGCCGCGATCACCGACCAGACGCGGGTGAAGGACTGCAGGAGGCCGTCGTCGGCGGGCAGGGACAGCTCCTCGACCTGATGGCCCAGCTCCGACAGCAGTGCGGCGGTCCCGGCGACGGCTGCCCGGCAGTCGTCGTGCACGTCGATGCCGGGGACGGGGGCGTCCGCGAGCACCGCGATGCGCAGCCGCCCGGGGTCGCGTCCGGCCTGTGCGGCGAAGGTCTCGCCGGGCGGCAGTGCGGGTGCGGTGTACGGGTCGCCCGGCATCGGGCCGGACAGGACGTCCAGCAGCGCCGCCGTGTCCGCGACCGTACGGCCCAGGGGCCCCGACGTGCTCAGGCCGGTGATGTCGTGCAGCAGCGGCCCCGAACTGACCCGGCCGCGGCTGGGCTTGATGCCGAACAGGCCGCAGGCCGCGGCCGGGATACGGATCGAACCGCCGCCGTCGGACGCGTGCGCGAGCGGCGCCAGGCCCCCGGCGACGGCGGCGGCCGCGCCGCCGCTCGAACCGCCCGCCGACCGCTCCAGGTCCCACGGGGTGCGGGCGGGCGGCGCCAGGGCGTTCTCGGTGTAGCAAGGGAGGCCGAATTCGGGGGTGTTGGTCTTGCCGAGCAGGATCGTGCCGGCCGCGCGGAGCTTTCCCGCGACGTGGTCGTCGGCCGGGGCGATGTGGTCGGCGAAGGCACGCGAACCCATCGTGCAGCGCACGTCGGCGACCTGCGACAGGTCCTTCACCGGCACCGGTACGCCGTGCAGCGGCGGCAGCGCGCGGCCCTCTCTGCGGGCGGCGGTGGCCTCGCTCTCCGCCTCGGCCGCCTGTTTGCGGGCGATCTCCGGGGTGCGGGTGAGGAACGCCCCCAGGGTGTCGTCGAGCCGCTCGATCCGCGCGAGGTAGTGCTCGGTCAGTTCGACGGGAGAGAGCGCCCCCGACCTGATGCTCCCGGCCTGTTCGAGTGCAGTCAGATCGTGCAGCTCGGCCATGGACTTCACCCTCTCGTGCGTGCCCGTACGGCCCTGCTGCCGCACCGGCGGTCGGGCCGCCGCCGGCGAGGGACGGCCCGTGAACAGTTGTTTCAGTTCCCGGCGAGATCGTAAAGGCCGCGCCGGGGCGTGGGGAACGGCCGCCCGGATGCCGTCCGGCGGCGGCGCCGGAGCGTGGGCGGGGCCCGGTTCCGCGGCGGCCGCGTCAGCCTCGTCCGCCCTCACCGGCGGTGACATACGCCAACTGCTGTGCGGAAACGATCAGTTGAGCGTTGTCGGTCGCGGGGGCGCCGTCGGGCAGCAGCAGGGTGTCCTCGATCCCGATGCGGGTGGCCAGGCCGAGGCGGCAGGCCAGTCGCAGTACCGGCCAGGCCCCGCCGTCCCAGCCGTGCAGCAGCACCGGGCGGCCGTGCGGTATGCCCGCCAGGGCCGCCAGCAGCGCCTGTGCGGTCCGGGGCGCCGACGCGGGGTCCGTGTCGGTCACCTCGGCCAGCACCCGCAGGACCCGCGGCGCCAGCGCGGAGCGGGCGAAGTGCTCCGCTCCCGCCGTGCCGGACCACACGCCGGCCTCGACGCCGATGCCGCGCGCCAGCAGAGCGGCGGCCACCTCATCGGCGCCCGGCTCATGCCAGTTCACCGACGCGTGGTCGGGCAGCGCCGTCCACGCCCGGATGCGCGCCACCCGGCGGGCGGGATCCGGCTCGGCCCACGCCCCCGTCGTCACCCCCACCGGTACGTCGACCGCCGCGCGTATCGCCTCCAGTACCGGGGCGAGGACGCGCGGCGAGAGGGAATCCGTGCCGCAGGGGGTCTTGGGGTGGACATGGACGTCCTCGGCGCCGGCCGCGACGGCGCGCCGCGCGGCCTCGGCGAGCGCGGCGGGCGACAGGGGGACCGCTCCGGAATCCGCCGCGGTCCGGGGCCCGTTGAGACAGGCTTGCATCATGCCTCGATAGTGCCGCAAGGGTCTGACAACGGCGCCCGGCCGTCCGACGGAACCGGCCGCCCCGGGCGGACCGTGCCGCCCGGACGGGCGCGCCCGCCCGCAGAGGGCACGTCGGCCGTCCCTGCCGTGCCCCGGTCAGGCCGCCGCGTACGCCGGGAGCCGTCCGGCCGCGGCCGCGTCGTCGCCCGGACCGGCGGCGGTCAGTGCCTCGCGGGTGAGGATGCCGGCCGGGGCGACCACTCCGCAGCCGCCGCACACGGGGCCGGCCTCGGGGCAACCAGTGGTGTCCGTACGCCAGTTGAAGCGGCTGCCGCCGCACACCGGGCAGTTCCGCCGTGGCCTGCCGGACTCCATCGCCGTGATCATGCTGTGCAGCACGACGGCGAGCCGGGCGGCCGGGTGCCGGTGCGGCGCGGCGCAGGGCACGATGTCGCAGCCGCCCCAGGTGCGCCGGTGCCAGTCGTCGATCGCGCTGGGCTGCCGGATGCCGTCGTGCTTCTCCCGCCTGCGCCGGGTGGCGAACTGCGCCTCGTACGCCAGCCAGAGGGTGCGTGCCTCCTCCAGCTCGGCGAGCGCGGCCATCAGCCGTTCCGGGTCGGGGTCACGGTCCTGGGGGGTGATCCCGGCCCGTGTGCACAGATGGTGCCAGGTCGCGCGGTGCCCGTAAGGGGCGAAGCGCTCCAGGCACTTGCGCAGGGCGGTTCGCCGCTGGGCCGCGACGAGTCGCGGATTGCGGACCTGTTCCGCGAGAGCTCTGAAACCGGCCAATTTCATCCCACCTCCGTGGGGAGGACCCGACTGGACAGGGAATGGACGTACCGGACCGCCGACTGGATCCATCGAATTTTCTTGCGGTTTCGGGCGAGAGCGGGATCGGGGCGTCGCGGGTGTCCCTGTGGGGGGAGGGGGAAAACGTGACTGTTGTTCATCTTCCGGTGGCGAGTAACCGGCGGTAACGTCCGGCGCACTCTTCCCCGAGCTCTTGAAGAGCAGGGGGAACCCCCTTCGAGGAGCAGGAATGCGACGACGTACCGGAAGGCTCAGGACCGCCGCCGCGGCAGCCCTGTTCGCCCTGGGTGCCACGTTCTTGGCACCGCCCCCCACCGCGGCCGCGGCCGACGGACCGACCGGCACCACCGATTACTGCCAGGGCCAGTGCGCCGACATCCTGCCGCCCGGCGCCAACGGCAACGCGACCCTGGCCGAGATCCTCGCCGGCAAGGTCTTCGGCACCCACCCCGCGCACTCCACCGACCAACTCGCCCCGTACGGCGCCCTGGCGAGCGGCTACCAGTCGCTCACCGACGACACCCTCACCGACTTCTTCAACGACGCCTCCTTCGGCGTCCCGAAGGACCAGGTCGCCAAGGTCACCGCACCGCGCGACGACGTGACGATCACCCGGGACAAGAAGACCGGCGTCCCGCACATCAAGGGCACCACCCGGTACGGCACCGAGTACGGCGCGGGCTACGCCGCGGGCCAGGACCGCCTCTGGCTGATGGACCTCTTCCGCCACATCGGCCGCGGCGAACTCACCTCCTTCGCCGGCGGCGCCCTCGCCAACCAGGGCCTGGAGCAGCAGTTCTGGCCGCAGGCCCCGTACACCGAGGCCGACCTCCAGGCCCAGGTGGACCGGATCCGCGACACCAACGGAGCCCGCGGCAAGCAGGCCATGGACGACGCCCAGGCGTACGTCGACGGCATCAACGCCTACCGCGAACAGTCCAAGAACGGCCGCTACTTCCCCGGCGAGTACGTCCTGACCGGACACGTCGACGCGATCACCAACGCCGGTGAGATCGCGCCGTTCAAGCTCACCGACCTGATCTCGCTGGCCTCCGTCGTCGGCGGCCTGTTCGGCAACGGCGGCGGCGGTGAGGTCCCGTCCGCCCTCGCGCTGCTTTCCGCCCAGCAGAAGTACGGCGTCACGAAGGGCACCGAGGTCTGGGAGTCCTTCCGGGAGCGCAACGACCCCGAGGCCGCCAAGACCCTGCACGACGGCCAGAGTTTCCCGTATGCGGTCAAGCCGTCCAAGGCCCAGGGCACCGCGCTGCCGGACGCGGACTCGGTCACCTCCGAACCGCTGGTCTTCGACCGCACCGGAGCGGCCGGAGACAAGAAGCCCGCACAGCACCCGGTCAAGGCGCCGCAGAAGTACCGCAAGCTGGAAGGGATGTTCAAGGACGGGGTACTGCCCAAGGGCAGCTTCGACCCGACCCAGCACCGCGGTATGTCCAACGCGCTCCTGGTGTCGGGCAAGCACACCGCGAGCGGCCATCCCGTCGCCGTCTTCGGCCCGCAGACCGGCTACTTCGCCCCGCAGCTGCTGATGCTCCAGGAGATCCAGGGCCCCGGCATCAGCGCCCGCGGCGCGTCCTTCGCGGGGGTCGGCATGTACGTCCAGCTCGGCCGCGGCCAGGACTACGCCTGGAGCGCCACATCGGCCGGCCAGGACATCACCGACACCTACGCCGTCGACCTGTGCAACAAGGACGGCTCACCGGCCACCAAGGAGTCCACCTCCTACCGCTACCACGGCGCGTGCGTCCCGATGGAGAAGCTGGAGCGCACCAACTCCTGGAAGCCGACCATCGCCGACCCGACCGCCGCCGGCTCGTACCGGATGCAGGTCTTCCGCACCAAGTACGGCACCGTCACGCACCGCGCCACCATCGGCGGCAAGCCCGTCGCCTACACGGCGCTGCGCAGCACCTACCGCCACGAAGCCGACTCCATCATCGGCTTCCAGATGCTCAACGACCCCTCGTACGTCCGCGACGCGGCGACCTTCCAGAAGGCGGCCCAGCACATCGGCTACGCCTTCAACTGGTTCTACGCCGACTCCCGCGACATCGCCTACTACAACAGCGGCCTCAACCCGGTCCGCAACCCGGACGTCGACCCGGCGCTGCCCATCAAGGCGGACCCGAAGTACGAGTGGCGGGGCTACGACCCCAAGGCCAACACCACCGACTACACACCGCCCGGCCAGCACCCCCAGTCGGTGAACCAGGACTACTACATCTCCTGGAACAACAAGCAGGCCAAGGACTACGACTCGGCGGGCTTCGGCAACGGCTCGGTGCACCGCGCCGACCTGCTCGACGACCGGGTCGCAGCCCTCACCAAGGAGGGCGGCGTCACGCGCGCCGCGCTGACCCGGGCGATGTCCGAGGCCGCCGTCACCGACCTGCGCGGCGAGGACGTACTGCCACAGCTCCTGCGGGTGCTGAACAGCAAGCCGATCACCGATCCGAAGCTCAAGACGGCGGTGCAGCAGCTGGACTCCTGGCGCAAGGACGGCGCCCAGCGCCGCGAGACGAGCGCCGGCTCGCACACCTACACCCACCCCGACGCCGTACGGCTGATGGACGCCTGGTGGCCGCTGATGATCGAGGGCGCCTTCAAGCCGGGCCTCGGCGGCGACCTCTACGACGCGCTGGGCGCCAACCTCGCCATCGACGAGTCGCCGTCGGCGGGCCACGGACCGACCGGCGCGCACGCCGGATCGGCGTTCCAGTACGGCTGGTGGAGCTACGCCGACAAGGACCTGCGCGCGGTGCTCGGCGACAAGGTCCAGGGCCCGCTCGCCGAGCCGTACTGCGGCAACGGCGACCTCGCCGCCTGCCGCGACACCCTGCTGGACACGCTCAGGCAGGCGAGCGGCAGGACGGCCGAGCAGGTCTACCCGGGCGACGACGGCTGCAAGGCAGGCGACCAGTGGTGCGCGGACTCCATCGTCCAGCGTGCGGTGGGCGGCCTCACCCACGACGCCATCAGCTGGCAGAACCGGCCGACCTACCAGCAGGTCGTGGAATTCCCCTCGCACCGGTAGGAACGGGACGGCTCCCCGTACGGGCGGATCCGTACGGGGAGCCGTCCGGCTCAGGCCAGTTCGCGTTCCCGGGTCTCGGGCAGCGCCAGCACACACAGCAGTGAGATCACGGCCATCGCGCTGACGTACCAGCCCACCGACGCGGAACCGAACGCCGACTGGAGCCGGGTGGCGAACAGCGGCGCGACCGCGCCGCCCAGCACGCCGCCCAGGTTGTAGGCGAGCGAGGCGCCCGAGTACCGCACGGTCGGGCCGAACAGCTCGGGCAGATAGGCGCCCATCGGCCCGTACACGACCCCCATGCAGAACAGTGCGCCGCCGATGCCGAGGGCGATCAGCACCGGCTGCCCGGTGTCCAGCAGCGGGAAGAGGACCAGACCCCACACCACGGCCAGGCCGGTGCCCGCGAGGATCAGCTTGCGGCGCCCCGCGGCGTCCGAGCGGGTCGCGGCGAGCCAGGTGCCGGCCGCCAGGAAGAGGCAGGCGACCAGGGAGAGGCCGAGCATGGTGTTGCGGGAGACGCCGAGGGTGCCGGTGGCGTAGGAGAGGCAGTAGGTGGTCGCGGTGTAGAAGAGGCCGTACGCGATGATCATGCCGCCGGCGCCCAGGAGGAGTTCCCGCGGATGCCGCCGGAACACGTCGAGGGCCGGGGCCCGGCTCGCCTCCTGCGCGTCCAGCACCTTCGTGAAGACCGGCGTCTCGCTGATCTTCAGCCGGACGAACAGGCCCACGCCGACCAGCAGGAACGACAGCAGGAACGGCACCCGCCAGCCCCACGAGCGGAACGCGGCGTCGTCGAGCCCCGCGGACAGCGCCCAGAACACCCCGGTCGCCGCGAAGAACCCGACGGACGGGCCGAGTTGCGGGAAGGCGGCGTACAGCCCGCGGCGCTTGCGCGGCGCGTGCTCGACCGCCAGCAGTGCCGCACCGCCCCACTCGCCGCCCAGGCCGATGCCCTGCACGAAGCGCAGCAGGATCAGCAGCAGCGGAGCCCAGATGCCCAGCGTGCCGTAGCCGGGGAGCAGGCCGACGAACGCGGTGGAAAGGCCCATCATCAGCAGCGAGACGACCAGCACCGACTTGCGGCCGATGCGGTCGCCGAAGTGCCCGAAGACCAGCGAACCGAGCGGCCGGGCGGCGAACGCCACCGCGTAGGTGGAGAACGACGCGAGGGTGGCGTTCACCGGGTCGAGGGTCGGGAAGAACGCCTGGTTCAGGACGAGTGCGGCGGCGGTGCCGTAGATGTAGAAGTCGTAGAACTCGATGGCCGTCCCGATGAAGGAGGCCACGGCCACCCGGCGCAGACTCTCGCTGCTGCCGGCCTCCTCGCCGGCCGCCGTATCCGCCGCTCCCGGCGCTGTCTTCGCTGGTGTCGCATCAGTTCGCACGAGCGGCATGCTCATGGCCGGTGTGCGGCGCAGTCAATAGATGGAATGGCTCGTCCTGTTATGTGAGACGAAGGCGGGTGCCGGGGGGCGGCATCACCGGCAGACCTGCCGGCCGGGTCACGGCACGGTGATGTGGGGTCAGCGGTAGCGCAGACAGCGGGTCCTCACGACCCGGAAGCGGGCCAGGTCCTGCTGCCAGGCCGCGACCACGTCGTCGGTGCCGGCGCCCGCGTCGATCATCGTCCGTACCTGCGCCGAGCCGGTCAGCCGGTCGATGTGGTCCGGGAGCCAGGCGAAGCCGCTCCACACCCGCTTCGCGGTGACCAGCAGCGCGATGCCGGTGCGGACCGGGTCGAACGACTCCCGGTCGTGGACGTGCAGTTGGACCCCGCCGATGGTCTTCCCCGCGAACTTGGAGAACGTCGGCGCGAAGTACGCCTCCCGGAAGCGGACCCCGGCGAGCCCGAGCGCGTTCACCGCCTCGGCCCACCTGCGGTCGATGCCGTCCGCGCCCAGGAGTTCGAACGGCCGGGTGGTGCCGCGCCCTTCGGAGAGGCTGGTGCCCTCGAAGAGGCAGGTGCCCGCGTAGGCCAGCGCGGTGTCCGCGGTGGGCATGTTGGGGCTGGGCGGCACCCACGGCAGCCCCGTCGCGTCGAAGAAGTCACCGCGCCGCCAGCCGGTCATGGAGACGGTCTCCAGCCGCACCGGCCGCCCGGCGGCCTTCGGCACGAACCGGCCGTTGAAGAGCAGGGCCAGCTCCAGCGCCGTCATCCCGTGCGCCTGCGCGATCGGCGCGCGGCCGACGAACGAGGCGTAGGCCGGGTCGAGCACCGGTCCTGTGGCCGCGCGCCCGGTGACCGGATTGGGCCGGTCCAGCACCACGAACCGCTTGCCCGCCAGGGCCGCGGCCACCATGCAGTCGTACAGTGTCCAGATGTAGGTGTAGAAGCGCGCGCCGACGTCCTGGATGTCGAACACCACGGTGTCCACGCCGGATTCGGTGAAGATGCCGGCGAGTTCCCGGCCGCTCTTGTCGTACGTGTCGTAGACGGGGAGGCCGGTCGCCGGGTCGTCGTGGCGGCCCTCCGAGCCGCCCGCCTGCGCCGTGCCGCGGAAGCCGTGCTCGGGGCCGAAGACGGCGGTCAGCCGTACCCGGTCGTCGGCGTGCATGACGTCCACGATGTGCCGCAGGTCCGGGGTGACACCGGTGGGGTTGGTGACGATGCCGGTCCGCTGCCCGTCCAGGAGCCGGTAGCCGTCGGCGGCCAGCCGGTCGAAGCCGGTGCGTACCGTCCGGCCGCCGGGGGGCCGCCGCGCGGCGCGGGCCGGGCCGGCGCCCGTGCCGACCGCGGCTGCGGCCGCTCCGGTCGCCGCCAGCCGTCCGAGCAGAACGCGTCGCGACAGGGCCATCTGCGCACCTCCGTGATCGGTGGGAACGACGTGCCGTGCGCACGCTAACGCTCAGGGGCCCGCCGGGGAACGATCCCGGCCGCCGGTGCCCGGGGCTCTTCCTTTCCGACATACCGACTGGTTAGTCTGCGGGGCGAGCCGAGAGCGACCGAGGGAGAGACCAGCGTGGAAGCCGTACGGGACCAGGCCGTCGTCGTGACCGGAGCGGGCGGGGGGATCGGCGCGGCGCTGGCCCGCAGGTTCGCCGCCGAAGGCGCCCGGGTGGTGGTCAACGACCTCGACGCGGCCAAGGCCGCCAGGACCGCGCAGGAGATCGGCGCCGTCGCGGTGCCCGGCGACGCGTCCGCGATCGTGCCCGCCGCGCGCGAGGCGCTCGGCGGCGCCGTCGACATCTTCTGCGCCAACGCCGGGGTCGGCACCGGCGGCGGCCCCGAGGCGCCCGACGAGGACTGGGCGCTGGCCTGGGACGTCAACGTCATGGCGCACGTGCGGGCGGCGCGCGAGCTGCTGCCCGGCTGGCTGGCGCGCGGCAGCGGCCGGTTCGTCTCCACGGTGTCCGCCGCGGGCCTGCTCACCATGGTCGACGCGGCGCCGTACAGCGTCACCAAGCACGGCGCGTACGCCTTCGCCGAGTGGCTGTCGCTGACCTACCGGCACCGCGGCATCGACGTGCACGCGATCTGCCCGCAGGGCGTACGCACCGACATGCTGGCCGCCACCGGCGCCGCGGGCGATCTCGTGCTGACCCCCACCGCCGTCGAACCGTCGGACGTCGCCGACGCGCTGTTCGCCGCGATGCACGAGGGCCGCTTCCTGGTCCTGCCGCACCCGGAGGTCGCCGGCTACTACACCGCGCGCGCCGCCGAACCCGACCGCTGGCTCGGCGGCATGAACCACCTCCAGCGCAAGCTGGAGCAGGCCGAGGGCCGCGACGCGCGGTAGCGGCAGCGGCCGGGTGGCCGGTACGCAGGACCGGCCACCCCGGACGTGCCCCAGGGACGATCAGGCGATCAGGAAGAAAGGGCCGCACCCGATGACCTCGTACCAGGACAAGCCGTGGCTGACGCAGCTCAACGACGCGCAGCGGGCCCCCGTCCGGCCGCCCGCCTCGACGCTGCACGCCTTCCGTGACGCGGTGCGCCGGGCGCCCGGCCGCACCGCGCTCGCCTACTTCGACGGCCGGCTCTCCTACGCCGAGACCGACGCGCTCTCCGACGGCGTCGCCGCCCACCTCGCCGGGCGCGGTTTCCGCCGCGGCGACCGGGCGGCCGTCATGCTCCAGAACACCCCGCACTTCGTGCTCGCCGTCCTCGGTGTGTGGAAGGCCGGCGGCGTGGTCGTGCCGGTCAACCCCATGTATAAATCGGGCGAGATGACGCACATCCTGCACGACGCCGAGGTCACCGCCGTCGTCTGCGCCGACCGCACCTGGGATGCCTTCCTCCGCGCCACCGCCGCCGAGGCCCCCTCCGTACGGATCGCGCTGACCGCCTGCGAGGCGGGGCTCCAGACCCGCGACGACACCCGGGTGCTGCGCGGCGAGCGGCTCGGGCCGCGGGAGGGCGCCGACGACCTGCTGACCGTGGCGCGGGCGGCCGGAACGCTCCACCCGGTGCCCGAAGACGCCGCCCTCACCGCCGACGACGTGGCGCTGATCAGCTACACATCGGGCACCAGCGGCACCCCCAAGGGCGCCACCAACACCCACGGCAACATCACCTACAACGCCGAACGCCAGCGCACCGGCCTGGGCGTGGCCGAAGGCGCCACCTACTTCGCGCTCGCCCCGCTCTTCCACATCACCGGCATGGTCTGCGAACTGGCCGCCTCCTTCGCCAACACCGGCACCCTCGCGCTGGCCTACCGCTTCGAGGCCGGTGTGGTGCTCGACGCCTTCCTGGAGCACCGCCCCGCCTTCACGGTCGGCCCGTCCACCGCGTACATGGCCCTGATGGCGCACCCCGCAGTCACCCGTGAGCACTTCGCGTCGTTCGCGACGCTGTCCTCCGGCGGCGCGCCGCTGCCGCCCGCCCTCGTGGAGACCTTCCGCTCCGGCTTCGGCCCCTACCTGCACAACGGCTACGGGCTGACCGAGTGCACCGCCCCGTGCGCCAGTGTCCCGCCCGGCAAGCGGGCCCCGGTCGACAAGGTCTCCGGCACCCTCGCGGTCGGTGTGCCGGGCCCCGACACCGTTGTACGGATCATGGACGAGGACGGCCGGGACGTGCCGTTCGGCGAGCAGGGCGAGATCGCGGTGCGCGGCCCCCAGGTCGTGCCCGGCTACTGGCGGCGCCCCGACGCCACCGCCGAGGCCCTGCCGGACGGTGAACTCCGCACCGGGGACATCGGATTCATGGACCGCGACGGCTGGCTCTACGTCGTCGACCGCAAGAAGGACATGATCAACGCCTCGGGCTTCAAGGTCTGGCCCCGGGAGGTCGAGGACGTCCTCTACACCCACCCGGCGGTGCGCGAGGCGGCGGTCGTCGGCGTGCCCGACGCCTACCGCGGGGAGTCGGTGAAGGCGTACGTCAGCCTGCGGCCCGGCAGCGACCCGGACCCCGCCGAGCTGGTCGGCTACTGCAAGGAACGGCTGGCGGCGTACAAATATCCCCGGGAGGTCGAGATCCTGCCCGAGCTGCCGAAGACCACGAGTGGCAAGATCCTCCGACGGGAGCTGCGCGAGGGCGCCTGACCCGGCGGCCCGCGGCCGGCTCCCGGAAGAACCACGTACGGACGAAGGAACAGGTGAGGGCGATGGCCGGCACGAAGGACGGCGGCACCGGCGGCACCACGAAGCCGGTGGCCCAGCGGCTGCTCGCCACCGCCACCAGGCTCTTCGCCGAGCAGGGCTACGACCGCACGTCCGTCCAGGAGATCGTCGACGCGGCGGGCGTCACCAAGGGCGCGCTCTACCACTACTTCGGCTCCAAGGACGACCTGCTGCACGAGGTCTACGGCCGGGTGCTGCGCCTCCAGCAGGAGCGCCTGGACCACTTCGCCGGCGCCGACGCCCCGGTCGAGCAGCGGCTGCGGGACGCCGCGGCCGACGTCGTGGTCACCACCATCGAGAACCTCGACGACACCAAGATCTTCTTCCGTTCGATGCACCATCTCGGACCGGAGAAGGACAAGCAGGTACGGGCCGAACGGCGGCGCTACCACGAGCGGTTCCGGGCACTGGTCGAAGAGGGCCAGCGCTCCGGCGTGTTCGCCGCCGACATCCCCGCCGACCTCGTCGTGGACTACCACTTCGGCTCGGTCCACCACCTCGGCACCTGGTACCGCGAGTGCGGCCCGCTCACCCCGCAGCAGGTCGCCGACCACCTCGCCGATCTGCTGCTGCGCGCGCTGCGTCCGTAGGCGGGCGGAACGACGGGCCCCGCGGAACGCTCCGCGGGGCCCGTCGCCGTCCCGTTACCGGTACCGCTTCAGCTCGCGCCGGGCCAGCGAGCGCTGGTGCACCTCGTCCGGGCCGTCCGCGAGCCGCAGCGTGCGCGCGCCCGCCCACAGTTCGGCCAGCGGGAAGTCCTGGCTGACCCCGCCCGCGCCGTACAGCTGCACCGCCTTGTCGAGGATGTCCACGACGGTGCGCGGGGTGGCGATCTTGATGGCCTGGATCTCGGTGTGCGCGCCCTTGTTGCCGACGGTGTCCATCAGCCAGGCGGTCTTCAGCACCAGCAGCCGCAGCTGCTCCACCGCGACCCGCGCGTCCGCGATCCACTCCTGCACCACGCCCTGCTGGGCCAGCGGCTTGCCGAACGCGGTACGCGCCACGGCCCGCCTGCACATCAGCTCGATGGCGCGCTCGGCCGTGCCGATCAGCCGCATGCAGTGGTGGATCCGCCCCGGGCCCAACCGGGCCTGGGCGATGGCGAATCCGCCGCCCTCCTCGCCGATCAGGTTGCCGGCCGGCACCCGTACGTCGTCGAAGACCACCTCGGCGTGGCCGCCGTGGTAGTGGTCCTCGTAGCCGTAGACCTGCATGGCGCGCTTGACGGTCAGGCCGGGGGTGTCGCGCGGCACCAGCACCATCGACTGCTGGCGGCGGATGTCCTCGCCGTCCGGGTCGGTCTTGCCCATCACGATGAAGATCTGGCACAGCGGGTTCATCGCGCCGGAGATGTACCATTTGCGGCCGTTGATGACGTACTCGTCGCCGTCCCGGGCGATGTGCGTCTCGATGTTCGTCGCGTCCGACGACGCCACATCGGGCTCGGTCATCGCGAACGCCGACCGGATCTCGCCGGCCAGCAGCGGCTGGAGCCACTGCTTCTTCTGGGCGTCGTTGCCGAACTGCGCCAGCACCTCCATGTTGCCGGTGTCGGGCGCCGCGCAGTTCAGCGCGGTCGGCGCCAGCTGCGGGCTGCGGCCGGTGATCTCGGCCAGCGGCGCGTACTGGAGATTGGTCAGCCCTGCGCCGTGCTCCGCGTCCGGCAGGAAGAGGTTCCACAATCCCTGCCGCCGCGCCTCGGCCTTCAGCTCCTCGACGGCCGCCGGGGTGTCCCAGGGGGAGGCGAGGTGCGCCCGCTGCTCGTGGACGGTCTCCTCGGCGGGCAGGACGTGCTCGTCCATGAACGCCAGCAGCTGCTCGCGGAGTTCTTCCGTCCTGGCGTCGAATGCGAAGTCCATGGGTGCCTCAGCCTTCCTTGAGGGTGGTCAGTCCGCGGTCGATGAACACGGGCACCAGCTCGCCGATCCGGTCGAAACCGGCGCCGACGGTCTGGCCGAGCGTGAAGCGGTAGTGGATGCCTTCGAGGATCACGGCGAGCTTGAACCAGGCGAAGGCCGTGTACCAGGCGATGTCCGAGGTGTCCCGGCCGGAGCGGGCGGCGTAGCGCTCGATCAGTTCGGCCGGTGCGGGGTGGCCGGGAGCGCCGCTCGTGGTGCTGACCGGCGAGGCGGGCAGGCCCAGGTCCGAGCTGTACATCACCAGCAGCCCGAGGTCGGTCAGCGGATCGCCGAGGGTGGACATCTCCCAGTCCAGGACCGCCTTGAGGGTGTCGTCGGCGCCGACGAGGACGTTGTCGAGACGGTAGTCGCCGTGCACGACGGCCGGCGTGGGCGAGGCGGGCAGCGCCCGGCCCAGCGTTTCGTGCAGCTCGTCGATGCCCGGCAGGTCACGGTTCTTCGACGCCGCCAACTGCTTGCCCCAGCGCCGCAGTTGACGCTCCAAAAAGCCGTCGGGGCGCCCGAAGTCGCCCAGGCCGACCGCTTCGGGGTCGACGGCGTGCAGGTCGACGAGGGTGTCGACGAGCGAGAGCACCACCGCGCGGGTGCGCTCGGCGCCCAGCGGCCGCAGCTGCTCGGCGGTGCGGTACGGCGTGCCCTCGACCAGCTCCATCACGTAGAAGGGCGCGCCGATGACCGACTCGTCCTCGCACAGCAGCAGCGCTTCGGGGACCGGCACCGGCGTGCTGTGCAGCGCGCTGATCACCCGGTGCTCGCGCCGCATGTCGTGCGCGGTGGCGAGCACATGGCCCAGCGGCGGGCGGCGCACGACCCAGGAGGAGGCGCCGTCGGCGACGCGGTAGGTGAGGTTGGACCGGCCGCCTTCGATCAGCTGTGCGCGCAGCGGTCCCGCGGTCAGCCCAGGCCGCGCGCGCTCCAGGTGCGCGCGCAGACGCTCCAGGTCGAGACCGGGGGGAGTCTCGCCCGGTGGGGGAGGGGTGCCCTTGCTCATCGTGCTCCTCCGTACGGAGTGGACGGTCGGACGTCGGACGGTGGCAGCCGCTGGGCACGATCATGCCGACTAGTCGGTATGGAGTCCAGTGGTGGCGCATGGGGCGTCGGTCACGCGCGGCTGCGCGGACCCCGGCCCGGGGCCCGCGCAGCCGTCGCGGAATCTCAGGCGTGGCAGGCCATCGGCACCCCGCCGTTGAGCGCCGTCATGTCCCCGAAGGCCACCAGCGCATCCAGCGGCGCCCCCGGCTCACCGCCCGCCAGCTCCGCGTACGCCCGGTGCAGATTGGCCACCAGCCGCTCGCTCTCGGCCAGTTCGGCGAACGGCCCGAGGTCGGCGTCCCCGGCCACCTCCAGCGGCGTCCGCCCGGCGGCCATGCCCTGCCGTGCCAGCGTGTCGACGTACCGCAGATAGCGCTCGATGCCGTCGTACACCTCGGGCCCGGTCACCGGACCGTGGCCGGGCACGACCGTCACCGCGTCCAGCGAGCGCAGCAGCTCCAGTGAGCGCAGCGACCCGGCGAGCGAGCCCATGAAGAGGAACGGGGTGCCGCCGTTGAAGACCAGGTCCCCGGTGAAGACGATGCGCTGCTGCGGCAGCCAGACGACGGTGTCGCCCGGGGTGTGGGCCACGCCGGGGTGGATCAGCTGCACCTCGATGTCGCCGACGTACACGGTGAGGGTGTCGGTGAAGGTCACCGACGGCGGCGTCAGCGGGGTGTCGCCGTAGTCCACATCCGGCCACACCGCGTGCAACTGGAGCCCGGCGGCGAGCAGTTCGCTGCGGCAGGCGGCGTGCCCGATGACCGTCGCCTCCGGCGTGAACACCGAGTTGCCGTAGGTGTGGTCGCCGTGGTGGTGGGTGTTGACGACGGTACGCGGGGCCGGGGCACCGGTCTCCGCGATCAGGCGGGCCAGCAGCCGCGCCCGGTGCTCGGTGGCCGCGGTGTCCACCAGCAGTGTCGTGGAGCCGTCGGTCACCACACCGGCGTTGTTCAGGCACCAGCCGCCGTCCGGCTGGACGAAAGCGCTGACGCCGGCGGCCAGTTCGGTGAGATAGGGATCGGGGAGATGAGGCTCGGTCATGCGGTGGTCGCTCCAAGACGGTGGGTTCTCACCCGCTGCCCCGGGGCGGCTGTTGCGGCTCCCCGGCCGCAGCGGCGGGTCGCGTCACCGTATCGCTGGGCGCACCCGGCCCTGCCGACCGGGATACCGCTGTGATCTGCGGCCCGTCATCCCCGGCGCGGCGGAGGCTCAGGGCCGGTGTCCGATTCCAGGCCGGTCGGCGGGGCCCGGCCGGGAGCCGTCGGCGCTCAGAGCCCCGTCAGCAGCAGGACCGCCCCCAGAACCGCGAAGGCGATGGTGCAGCCGGCCACCAGCAGGGCGCTGCGCGGCGGCAGGCCGGGGGGCCGGCCCGCGGCCATCGCCCGCATCCGGCGGTGCGCCACCAGCCCGAACACCAGCCACGCCACCCCCGCCAGCGCCACGGCCGCCACCTGGCCGGGCCCCGGCGCCGGGCTCTGCGCCAGCTGCCGGGCGGCAAGCACCGTGACGACCGTGCAGGACAGGGTGGTGCGCCGCCACGCCAGCCGGGTGCGTTCGGGCTGCAGCCCGGGATCCCGGTCGTCCGGCGCCGGCGGCCCGGCGCGGAGACGGTCTCCGGTGGCCATCGGTCAGCGGGTCCAGCCGAGCGCGACCAGGATCACCATCGCCGCCGCCAGCACCCCGACCCCCAGGGCCAGCAGCGAGGGGAAGCGGGAGACCGGCAGATCCGTACCGCGCCGCATGGCCCGCTCACAGCGCACCCAGTGGTTCACCGCGCGCACGGCGCACAGCGCCCCGCCCGCCAGCAGGACGACGGTGAACGTCATCCGCATTCCGGGGTGCAGCCGCGGCAGGAACTGGTCCACCGCGAAGCCGCCGCCGACCAGCGCCAGGCCGGTCCGCAGCCAGGCGAGCAGGGTGCGTTCGTTGGCCAGCGAGAAGCGGTAGTCGGGAGTGGTGCCCTCCTCGCGGACCCGCGCGGGCGAGAACCACAGCCGTACCGCCGCGCCGAGCGACCGCAGTCCGTCGATCATGGCTGAAACCCTACCGGCCGGTCCGTGCCGCCCGGGGCCGCCCCGGACAACAGCCGTTCCCGGAGGCGCGCCACTCCAGCAGCCGCCGGTACGCCGCCAGCCCGTCCGGCGTCCACGGCCACTCGTCGAGTCGCCGGGTCAGCTCCTCTTCCGACAGGAACGTGTGCCAGGCGACCTCCGACTCCTGCGGCCGCACCGGCAGCGTGCAGCGCACTTCGTAGACCGCCGACCACCAGGAGTGCCCGTCCGCCTCGTAGAGGAAGGAGAAGCGCGGCTCGGGCTGCCCGAGTCCCTCGACCCCCAGCTCCTCCTCGGCCTCCCGCAGGGCCGCTTCGTCATAGCTCTCACCGGCTCCCACGACCCCGCCGACGAACATGTCGTAATGCGAGGGGAAGACCAGTTTCTGTGCGGTCCTGCGGTGCACGAAGATTCGGTCATCGGCGTCCCTGACCAGGATGAACGTGCACCGGTGCCGCAGGTTGCGGGCGTACGCCTCGCCGCGCGGCGCCTGCCCCACCACCCGGTCCAGCTCATCGACGATGTCGAGGATCTCGTCCGCGTCGAGCGGTTGCTGATCGGTCATGGGGGCCATGCAATCACCAGACGCGGATGAGCCGGGCGGCCGGGGCCTGGCCGACCGGCTCAGGAGACGGCGTGGCCCAGGCCGCCGGTTCAGTGCGGCTGCAGCGCGTGCACCGGATGGTGCCGGCCCGAGCCGGGCGGCATCGCCGGGTGCCTGCCGATCAGCACGATGCCCACGACGATCGCCACGATCCCGGCCGCCTGCCAGGCCAGCGCCCCGGGGGTCACCTGGAGCCGGTCGCCCAGGAACCCGACCCCGCAGGCGATCCCGGCCAGCGGCTGGGCCGCCGTCAGCGCGGGCAGCGACAGCCGCAGCGGCGCCGTCTCGAAGGCGCTCTGCACCAGGAGCAGCGCCGTCACCCCGAGCACGAGGACCGCGTACGGCGGCCAGCTGGTGGCGATTGCCGCCCAGCCGCCCCGCGTGAACAGGTCGCCGCTCATCCGGGTCAGCGCGTCCTGGAGCCCGTAGAGCAGTCCGGCGGCGACACCCAGCAGCGCCGCCTCCAGGGCCAGCCACACGCGCTTGGCCAAGGCCGTCAGCAGCAGCGCGGTGCCCAGGACGATGCCCATGATCAGCCACTGGACGAGCGGATCGGCCGCGCTGCGCCCCCCGTGCGGCCGGCCCGCCACGATGAAGGCCGTGACACCCCCGGCCAGCAGCCACAGCCCGGCCCAGCCGCTGCGGCCGAGCCGCTGGCGGGTCAGCCACCGCGACAGCGCCATCGCGAACAGCAGGTTCGTCGCCAGCAGCGGCTCGACCAGCGTGATGTCGCCCATCCCCAGGGCGAAGGCGCCGAGCGCCATGCCGCACACCATCAGCCCGATGCCGGCCAGCCAGCGCGGCATCCGCATCAGATCGAGCAGCAGCCGCGGGGAGAGGAAGTCCTTCACGGGGGCGTGCTGCGCCGCCGCCTGCTGGAAGACGAAGCCCAGCCCCAGACAACAGGCCGCGCCCAGGGCCAGCAGGATCACCGTCACGTCGCACACCTCGTATCGCGCGGGGTGGAGGTGTGCCTGAGGATAGCCATCCGGCGGCCGAGGTGCGGTGGCCGTCGTCACCCCGGCCTGCCGCGGCGCACGTGCTGACCAGTCGGTAGCAAGTGGTTGACGGCCGTGGCCGGTGCGCTGAGGATCGGATCACCACGGCAGACCGGGGCGTCCGGCCTGCCCCGGTGAGGAGAGCTGAGATGGCGTACGACGCTGATGTGATCGTGATCGGAGCGGGCCTGGCGGGCCTGGCGGCCACCGCGGAACTCGTGGACGCGGGGCGGAAGGTGATCCTCCTCGACCAGGAGCCCGAGCAGTCCATCGGCGGGCAGGCCCACTGGTCCTTCGGCGGCCTCTTCCTCGTCGACACTCCCGAACAGCGCCGGCTGCGGATCCGCGACAGCCACGCCCTCGCCTGGCAGGACTGGCTGGGCACGGCCGGATTCGACCGTCCCGAGGACCACTGGCCCCGCAAATGGGCCGAGGCGTACGTCGACTTCGCCGCGGGCGAGAAGCGCTCCTGGCTGCACCGGCAGGGCCTGCGGCTGTTCCCCGTCGTCGGCTGGGCCGAGCGGGGCGGCTACGACGCGACGGGACACGGCAACTCCGTGCCGCGCTTCCACGTCACCTGGGGGACGGGCCCCGGCATCGTCGCGCCGTTCGAGCGGCGGGTACGCGCCGGTGCCGACCGCGGCCTGGTCGAGCTGCGCTTCCGGCACCGCGTGACGGGGCTGACGCGCAGCGCGGGCAGCGTGGACACGGTCAGCGGCGAGGTCCTGGTGCCATCGGACGCGGAGCGCGGCACGCCCAGCAGCCGCGAGGTGGCCGGCGCGTTCGAGCTGCGCGCCCAGGCCGTGATCGTGACGTCCGGCGGGATCGGCGGCAACCACGACCTGGTGCGGGCCAACTGGCCCGAGCGGCTGGGCACGGCGCCGCGTCGGATGCTGTCCGGGGTGCCCGCGCACGTGGACGGCAAGATGCTGGGCATCGCCGAGGCGGCCGGCGGCCGGATCATCAACCGTGACCGCATGTGGCACTACACCGAAGGCATCGACAACTGGAACCCGATCTGGCCGATGCACGGCATCCGGATCCTGTCGGGCCCGTCCCCGCTGTGGCTGGACGCCACCGGCAAGCGGCTGCCGGTGCCGCTCTTCCCCGGCTTCGACACCCTCGGCACCCTCGAACACATCATGAAGACCGGCCACGACCACACCTGGTTCGTGCTCACCCGGAAGATCATCGAGAAGGAGTTCACGCTCTCCGGATCGGAGCAGAATCCGGATCTGACCGGAAAGAGCATCCGCGACGTGCTCGGCCGGGCCCGCGGGGGTGCGCCGGGCCCGGTGCAGGCGTTCATGGACCACGGCGCGGACTTCATCGTCGAGCGGTCGCTGGGCACGCTGGTCCGCCGGATGAACGAGCTGACCGGTGAACCGCTGATCGACGAGGCGGCGCTGCGCGGCGAGATCGTCGCCCGCGACCGCGAGATCGCCCACCCCTTCACCAAGGACCTCCAGATCACCGCGATGCGCGGGGCCCGCAAGTACCTCGGCGACCGGCTGATCCGCACCGCCGCCCCGCACCGGCTGCTGGACCCCAAGGCGGGCCCGCTGATCGCCGTACGGCTGCACATCCTCACCCGCAAGACGCTCGGCGGGCTGGAGACGGACCTCTCCTCGCGGGTACTGGCCGAGGACGGCGCACCACTGCCCGGTGTGTACGCGGCGGGCGAGGCTGCCGGGTTCGGCGGCGGCGGGGTGCACGGCTACCGCTCCCTGGAGGGCACCTTCCTCGGCGGCTGCCTGTTCTCCGGGCGCACCGCGGGCCGGGCGGCCGCGAAGGCGGTGGCCTGACGGCGCCGTCCGCGGGGCCCGTCGGTACCCGCCGCGCGTCGCGGGCGCTCCTCCGGGGGCGCCCGCGCCTCGTCCTGAGCGGATGTTCAACACCCCTCAAAGCAAGCGGAGTTGACGGATTCGGCCATTCGCCACGCAGCCTTGACGCCGGGCAGTGCCGCCCGCTTTGCTGTGCGTGACGAACCGGTGGGGGCCAGGCCACGGATCCTGCACACGCGGGTCACACGACGGAGCCGGACACCCGGGCCCGCGGGCGGCCCGCACCGCACCGTCCCGCCCGGCGAGCGGCCCCGCCCCGCACGTGACGGCACCGCGCCGGAAGGCCGGACCGGGCCCGTGCGGACGGCCGGCCGCCAAGGACGACACACAGTGAGGTGAACGCGCGGTGCAGCACGTCATGGAGCCCCCTCTTCCATGACCCCTCCGCCACCACCCCTGGGCCGTCCCCGCCGCAAGGACGCGCCGGTCCTCCTGCCAGCCCTGGACGACACCCAACTGGCCGCGGCGGCCGACGCGTTGGCCCACGGCAGATGGACGCGGGTACGCACCCTGCTCGCCGGGACCGGCGAGGACTGGGACCGCAGGGGACACCGCCTGGTCGTGCTCGGCGCGGCCTCCGGCGCCGCCGCCTGGGCCCGTGACTGGCTGCTCGCCGAACCCGAGAGCGGTGACGCCGCGACCCTCCTCGCCTTCGCCGCCGTGCACCTCGCCCTGCACGGCAAGGAGGACACCGAAACGGCCGAAACCGCCTGCCGGACCGCGGCCCGTATGCTGCCCGCCGACCCCACCCCCTGGCTCGGCTCCCTCCTGCTGGCCCGCCACGACGGCACCCCCGACAGCCGCGAGCAGGCATTCGACCGGATCAGGGCCCGCCACCCCGATCACCACCACGCCCACCACCTCATGGCGGCCTGCCTCGCCGAACACCAACAGGGCACGGCCGACGACCCGTTGCACCAGGTCTACGACTTCGCCGCCTGGGCGGCCGAACAGGCCCCCGCCGACTCCCCGCTCGCCGTACTCCCCGTCGTCGCCCACGCCGAGCGCTACCGCGTCCTGGCCGCCGCCGGTATCGAGCCCCGCGACCCCGGCGCCTCCGCGCACTGGACCACCCGCCGCGCCCGCCAGGCCATGAAGACCGCCTTCGACTGGTGGCTGGAGTGGGAGGGCGAGGACCACCCGCGCGGCAAGGTCGACCTCAACTTCCTCGCCCACGCCAAGTTCCACGAAGGCCGGATGGCGGAGGCCGCGGCCCTCTTCCACCGCATCGGCCCCTACGTCACCCCGGCACCCTGGTCGTACCCGGGCCGCGACGCCCGCAAGGCGTTCAAGGCCGCCCGCGACACCGCGTTCCGCTCCACCTGACCCGGCACCCGAGGCCGGTACCGCTCGCCCCGCCCTACGGAAAGGACAACCCCGCCATGCCGACGGGCAGTTCGGGAAGTACGCGCAGCGCCGCCACGGCGCACGGCACCGGGCAGCCGGGCCGCACCGGAGACGCGATCAGCACCTTCAAGGGGCAGGAGCGGGCGCTGCGGGCCGGCCGGATCGGCACACCAGGGCTGCTGCTGTCCGTCCTCGCCGCCAGCGCCCCGCTGATGGTCGTCGCCGGCGTCATGGTGACCACCTACCAGGTCATGGGGATCGTCGGGCAGCCGCTGCTGTTCGTCATCCTCGGCATCGTCATGGCCCTGTTCAGCGTCGGCTACGCCGAGATGAGCCGGCACGTCCACAACGCCGGTGCCTTCTACGCCTACATCGCCCGCGGCCTCGGCGGCACCGTCGGATCCGGCGCCTCCTTCGTCGCCCTCGCCGCCTACAGCGCCCTCCAGGTCGGCATCTACGGCATCTTCGGCTTCGAGGTCGCCGGGCTCCTGGACCGCTACCTGTCGGTGACCGTCGCCTGGTGGATCCCCGCGCTGGCCGGCGTGGCCGTCACCGGAGCGCTCGGCGCCCTGAAGATCGACCTCAACGCCAAGGTGCTCGGCGTCCTGCTCGTCATCGAGGTCGCCCTGATCGCCGTCTTCGACATCGCCTTCGCCGCCGCACCGGGACCGCAGGGCCTGTCCCTGCACGCCTTCGACCCGGCCGCACTCGGCGGCGCCGGGCTCGGCACCGCCCTGTGCTTCGCCGTCGCCGCGTTCGTCGGCTTCGAACAGGCCCCCGTCTACGCCGAGGAGACCAGCCGCCCGCAGACCGTCGTGGCCCGGGTGATGTTCCTCGCCGTCGGGTTCGTCGCGGTGTTCTTCGCCGTCAGCTCCTGGCTCATCGGCGTCGCCACCGGGCCGGGGAACGTCATCGCGGCCGCCGGGAAAGAGGGCCCTGAACTGATCTTCTCGCTCACCGGGCCCCGGCTCGACACCGCCTTCACCGACGCCCTGCACCTGTTCTTCGTGACCGGGATCTTCGCCTCGATGCTCAGCTTCCACAACGTCGTGGCCCGTTACGCCTTCGCCATGGGCCGCGAGGGGCTGCTGCCCGCCGCCCTCGGCAGAACCGCCAGGTCCAGCGGCGCCCCGGCTCTGGGCTCCCTGCTCCAGACCGTCATCTCCGCCGCCGTCGTCCTCGGCTTCACCCTCGGCGACGACACCCCGGCCGACGACCCCGCCACCCCCGTCCTCGCCCTCTTCACCTGGGGCGGCAACGTCGGCGCGCTCGGCGTGATCCTGCTGATGGCCACCGCTTCCGTCGCCGTCATCGCCTTCTTCGTCCGCCGCGGCGCGGGCCGCGCCCAGGCCGGCCGGCTGCTCGCCGCGGGCCTCGCCGCGCTCGCCCTGCTGGCCGTACTCGGCTACGCCGTCAAGGACTTCGACGTCCTGGTCGCCGCGGACCGGGGCTCGGTCCTGCGGTGGCTGCTGCCGTCGCTGATCGGCATCGCGGCCGTCGTCGGCCTCGTCCACGGCCGGGTGCTGCGGGTGCGCAGGCCGGCCGTGCACGCCAGGATCGGCCTCGGCAACGAAGCCTTCCAACTGGAGAAGGCCGCCGCCGAAGACGCCCACGGAGCACCGCAGTCCGAACCCGCCGCCCCGAAGGAGCGCTGACCATGCCCGCGCTCCACGGCACCGCCCACCCCCTCGACCCGCTGACCGCCGACGAGATCCGCACCGCCCGCACCGTCCTGCGCGACGCCGGGAAGGCGAAGGACACCACCCGCTTCCCGCTCGTCCTCCTCGACGAACCCGACCGGCACACCGTCACCGCACACCGCACCGGCGACCCCGTCGTCCGCCGGCTGCGCGTCACCACCCTCGAACCCGCCACCGGCGCAGGACACGAAGCGATCGTCGACGTCACCGCCCGCACCCTGCTCGCCCACCGGCCCCTGGACCCGCAGACCGACGGGCAGCCGCCGATCCTCTTCGAGGAGAACGACCGCTGCGAGGAGATCGTCAAGGCCGACCCCGGCTGGCGCAAGGCCATGGCCGAACGCGGCCTGACCGACACCACCCTCGCCATCTGCGCCCCGCTCGCCGCAGGCAACTTCGGCCACGCACGGGAACGCGGCCGCCGGATGCTCCGCTCGCTCACCTTCCTGCGCTGCGACGCGACCGACAACCCCTTCGCACACCCGGTGGGCGGCCTGGTCGCCGACGTCGACCTGACCGCGGGCCGGGTGATCCGCCTCATCGACACCGGAGCCGTCCCGGTGCCCGCCGAATGCGGCCGCTACGAAGCCCCGTTCACCGGCCCCGCCCGCACCGGCCTGAAGCCGCTGGACATCAGCCAGCCGGACGGCCCGTCCTTCCGCCTCGAAGGCCCCGTCCTGCACTGGCAGAACTGGCGGCTGAGACTGGACTTCAACGCCCGCGAGGGCCTGGTCCTGCACCAGCTCGCGTACCGCGAAGGCGACCGGCTGCGCCCCGTCCTGCATCGCGCCTCGCTCGCCGAGATGGCCGTCCCGTACGCCGAGCCGGACCCCGCCCGCAACTGGGTCTGCTACCTCGACGTCGGCGAATACACCCTCGGCCGGAACGCCAACGCGCTGCGCCTGGGCTGCGACTGCCTCGGCGAGATCCGGTACCTCGACGCGACCGTCGCCGACGACCACGGCCTCCCGAAGACACTGCCGAACGCCGTCTGCCTCCACGAGGAGGACCACGGCCTGCTGTGGAAGCACACCAACATGTTCGACGACTTCGCCGCCGAAAGCCGCCGCTCGCGCCGCCTGGTCGTCTCCTTCCTCTCCACCCTCGGCAACTACGACTACGGCTTCTACTGGTACCTCTACCAGGACGGCACCATCGAGTTCGAGGTCAAATCCACCGGCCTGGTGCAGACTTCGGCGAGCGTCCCGGGGGAGCGCACCCCGTACGCGACCGAGGTGGCGCCCGGCCTCCAGGCGCCCTTCCACCAGCACCTCTTCTGTGCCCGGCTGGACCCGGCGATCGACGGCCACGCCAACACCGTCGACGAGATCGACGTGGTGCCGCTCCCCATGGGCCCCGACAATCCGCACGGCAACGCCTTCACCACCCGCGCCACTCCGGTCGCCGACTCCGCCGACGCCGGCCGGTTCGCGGACCCGGCCGCCGGCCGCCGCTGGCGGATCAGCAACCCCGCCGTCCGCAACCGCATGGGCGAGCCCGTCGCCTACACCCTGACCCCGCAGCCGGGCCCCACCCTCCTCGCGCGGCCCGGCTCGTCCGTCGCCCGCCGGGTCGGCTACGGCACCCGGCACCTGTGGGTGACCCGCGGCCGCCCCGAACGCCGCTTCCCCGACGGCGACTACCCCAACCAGCACCCCGGAGGCGCCGGTGTCCTGCGCTGGTCGCAGCCCGGCGAATCGCTCGTCGCCACCGACCTCACCCTCTGGCACACCTTCGGCCCCACCCACCTGCCGCGCCTGGAGGACTGGCCGGTCATGCCCGTCGACCGCAGCGGCTTCACCCTCCGCCCGACCGGCTTCTTCGACCGCAACCCGGCGCTCGACCTGCCCGCGGAGCCCGCCGCCCGGTGCCACCGGGAACCCGGCACCCCGTGAGCCACCTGGACGCCCGCAGCCTGCGCGGCCTCGCCCACCCACTGCGGATGCGGATCCTGGAACTGCTGACCCGCGACGGAGGCTTCATCGCCGAGGACATCAGCCGTGGCCAACTCCTGGCGCTCGACGAGGAGTTGGCCGAGGCCGTGGAAGGGCACAGGCCGTGAGCGGACTGCTGCGCAGACACCGGGACTTCCGGCTGCTGTGGTGCGGCGAGACCTCGGGAAAGTTCGGCGCCGCGGTCACCGGCGTCGCCCTGCCGCTGATCGCGGTCTCCACGCTGCGGGCCGGCACCTTCGCCGTCGGCCTGCTCGCGGCGTGCAGCTGGCTCCCGTGGCTGCTCATCGGCCCACCGGTCGGCGTATGGGTGGACCGGGTGCGCCGCCGACCCCTGATGCTGGCCGCCGCAGCCCTCTCGCTGGCCCTGTTCACCGCCGTCCCCCTGATCGCCGCCGCCGGCGGGCTCGGCATCGGCCTGCTGATCGTGCTCGCCCTGCTGGCGGGCGCCGCCGCGGTGGTCTTCCAGACCGCGTACAGCGCCTACCTCCCCGGCCTCCTCGCCCCCGCCGACCTGGCGGAGGGCAACGCCGCCCTGCACGGCAGCGCGTCGGCCGCCCAGATCGCCGGACGGGGCGCGGCCGGCGCCCTCATCCCCTGGGCGGGCGCGGCCGGCGGTCTGTTCGCCCAGGCGGCGGCCTTCCTGGTGTCCGTGCTGTGTCTGCTGGGCATCCGCCACCGGGAGCCCCGCCCGGCCGCCGGTCCCCGCAGCCCGCGCTCCCTGACGGCCGAGGTCGCCGCGGGACTGCGGCTGGTCGCCCGCGACCCGTGGTTCCGCCCGATGACGCTCTTCGGAGCCGCGTCCAACCTCGCCCTCATGGGCTACCAGTCGCTGCTGCCGGTCTTCCTGGTCCGCGAGGCCGGCCTGACCCCCGGCGCCGTCGGCGGCCTGCTGGCCGTGGCCGGCACCGGGGGACTGGCCGGCGCCTTCCTGGCCCGCCGGGCCGCCGACAGGTTCGGCACCGCCCGCGCCACCCTGCTGTGCGAACTGGTGCTGCCCTGCCCCGTATTGCTGATCCCGCTGACATCCGGCGGCGCCGGAGCCCTGCTGTACGTCGCGGGCGGATTCGCCGTATCGGCCGGCGTGGTGGCCGGGAACATCATCAAGGCGGGCTTCCAGCAACGCCGTTGCCCGCCGGACCTGCTCGGCCGGCTCACCGCCTGCGCCGCCTTCCTGAACTACGGAACGCTGCCGCTGGGCGCCCTGCTCGGCGGCGCACTCGGCTCGCTGCTCGGCGTCCGCACCGCGATGTGGATCACGACCGCCGGTGTCCCGCTCGCCGGACTGATCCTGCTCTGCTCCCCGGTCCGCCGGGTCCGCGATCTGCCGGGGCCCGGCCCTGCCCCCGCCCCAGGGGGCACCAACATCCCGACGGCCGATGGCAACCACCCCGCCCAGCCGGCCGGCTGAACATCAGGCGACCGCCCGCCCGGCGTCAGCTCTCCAGCGCCTCCCGCACGCGCCGCGACACCGTGAACGCATACAGATCGAGCACCCCCGGCGGCGCAGCGATGCCAGGACCGCCCTCGCGGATCCACGCCGCGATGTCCGCCAGCGCGTCATCGTCGTTGACCAGCCCCAGCCACACCGGCCGCCCGCCCGCCGCCCGGCCCGCGGCCGACGGCTGCACCACGACCACGTTGGCCTGATCACAGACGTCCAGACACTCGGAGGCCCGTACCGGCGCGGCGCCCCCGAGCGCGGCCCGCAGCCGCGGAATCTGCCCGGCATGATCGACACCTGGGATCTTGGCACCGTCGCCGCAGCAGCAGCCACGGCAGACAGTCACCCGGCAGGGGGTCTCGGCGGCCGCCCGGCCGGAACGCTTGGAGCTCATTGCCCCCATGCTACGGGGCGCCCCGCGCAGCCCCACGGGCCACCGCCCCCCGGCGCCACCGCCCCCGCACCATCCCGCCAACACCGCGGTATCCGCCCGCATTTCGGGATAGGTATGCGGCATGACATCCCTCACCGCCCCCTCCGGCCCCGCCGTCCCGGGACCGGCCGGCCTCCCCGTCATCGGCTCGATGCTGGACCTGCGGCGGGACTCGCTCGCCGCCTTCCTGAACGCCCAGCGCGCGCACGGCGACGTGGTACGGCTCCAGGCCGGCCCGCCCGGCCTGCGCAGCGTCTTCTACGCGGCCTTCGCACCCGAGGGCGTCCAGCAGATCCTGGCCTCCGAAGCCGCCAACTTCCGCAAGGACCACCCGCTCTACGAAGAGGTCCGGCAGGCCCTCGGCAACGGCCTGCTCACCAGCCAGGACGAGGACTACCTCCGGCAACGGCGGCTGGTCCAGCCGCTCTTCACCCGGCGGCGGGTCGACAGCTACGCCGCGGCCGTCACGACCGAGGCGGCCACCGTCGCCGACCGCTGGCGCACCGCCGAGGGGGCCACCGTCGACGTCATGAGCGAGATGAACCGGCTCGCACTGCGCACCGTCGCCCGCATCCTCTTCGGCACGGACGTGGCAGCGGCCGTCGACGCCGTCGACCGCTGCCTGCCGGTCATCAACTCCTACGTCGTCCGGCGCGCCTACGCACCCCTGACCCTGCCCAGGGACTGGCCGACCCCCGGCAACCGCAAGGTCAGGGCCGCCATCGACGAACTGACCGCCGTCTGCGACCGGATCATCACCGAACGGCGTGCGGCAGCAGACGCCACGGGCACCGGGCAGCCGGACCCGGAGGCCGCCGGCGCCGACCTCCTGTCGCTGCTCGCGGCGGCCGGCAACGAAGCCGACGGCTCCCTCGACGCGACCGAGGTCCGCGAGCAGGTGCTGATCTTCCTGCTGGCCGGCCACGAGACCACCGCCACCTCCATGGCCTTCACCCTGCACCTCCTCGCCCGCCACCCCGAGCAGCAGGAACGGGTCCGCGAGGAGACCGGCCGCGTCCTGGGCGACCGCACCGCCACCGCCGCCGACCTGGAACGCCTGCCCGAACTGACCATGGCCCTCAAGGAGGCGATGCGGCTCTTCCCCCCGGCCCCGGTGATCAGCAGGCGTGCTGTCCGGGCCACCGAGATCGGCGGCCACCCCGTCCCCGCAGGCGCCGACGTGATCGTCTCGCCCTGGGTGACCCACCGCCACCCCGGCCTGTGGGACGACCCGGAACGCTTCGACCCGCAGCGCTTCACCCCCGAACGGGAGGCCGCCAGGCACCGCTACGCCTGGTTCCCGTTCGGCGGCGGCCCACGGGCCTGCATCGGGCAGCACTTCTCGATGCTGGAGTCGGTACTGGCCCTGGCGACCCTGCTGCGCGCCCACGACCTGGAGGCCGTGGACCACGACGTGCCGGTCGGCGCGGGCATCACCCTCCAGCCGATGGGCACCGCCCGCGTACGCCTGCGCCCGCGCGGCTGACACCCCGGCCGCGGTCCGCGGCCGCGCCGTCAGAAGTGCTGCAACAGCTCGCCGAACGACGCCAGTTGCAGCACCTTCTCGTCGGCCGGGTCGATGTCGCCGTGCTCCAGCGCCCAGGTCCGGTCGTGCGGGATGAACACCGCGTTCAGACCGGCCGACCTGGCGGGCAGAATGTCCGACTTCGGGGAGTTGCCGATCATCCAGGTCGCCTCCGGAACCAGCCGATACGCCCGCTTCAGCTCCTCGTACGTCGCCACGTCCTTCTCCGCGACGATGTGCACGTCCCGGAAGTGCCCGGTCAGCCCGGACGCCGCCACCTTGCGACGCTGCTCCTCCGCCTCGCCCTTGGTCAGCATCAGCATCTCGTGCCGCCCGGCCAACTCGGCCAGCGTCTGTTCCACCCCGGGAATCAGCTCCACCCGGCTGTGGTCGAACGCCGCGGCCCACCCCGATATCCGCGCCGACTCCGCCGCCGTCGCGGCCCGCCCGCGCAGCTCCACCAGGCACTCCCCGAGACTGCGCAGGAACACCTTGCCGCCGTAGCCGTGCGTCAGCACGTTCGCGGCCTCGATCCCGTCGAGCACGGCCCGCGCCTGCGCCCTGTCGAGCCCGGGGCGCACCATCCACTCCAGGAACTCGTCGATGATCCGCTCGAAGATCACGTTGTTCTCCCACAACGTGTCGTCCGCATCGAAGATCAGCACCGGCCCGCCCTCTTCTTCCCGCACTCCACCGACCTGCGCACCCTAGTCATCCGACCTCCGCAGGCGCACCGGAAAAAGCAAAAGACCCCAGATCAACTGGGGCCTTGCTGGTGTCCGAGGGGGGACTTGAACCCCCACGCCCGATAAAGGGCACTAGCACCTCAAGCTAGCGCGTCTGCCATTCCGCCACCCGGACAAGGTGTCTGCCGTTCCGGCTTGGCCGTTCCGACACGGAAAACAATAGCAAACCTTTCGGGGTGGTCGATCACCTGCACGTGGAGCCGGGCGCGGGGCTGTGACCAGGGCATGTCCGGAGTATTTCGGCCTTGGGCGCAGCGGCCGGGAGGGGGAGGATGGCAGTGGACCCCGCCGCGGACCGCACTCCCCCGGAGAGCGCAACGCGGCCGTGAACCACAGAGGAGGCAGTGTGAGCGAGCTCCGCGAGCGAACTACGGAGAGGTGCGCGCCCCGCGCGTGCGCGGTCGAGCGAAGCGAGGTTCAGGCATGAGCGACTCGCAGTCGTCCCGTACGGTCACCGGCGAGGACGAGGTCGTCGACCTGTGCCGGGACCTGATCAGGATGGACACCAGCAACTACGGCGACCATTCGGGCCCCGGTGAGCGCGTGGCGGCCGAGTACGTCGCGGAGAAGCTTGCCGAGGTCGGTCTCGAACCGCAGATTTTCGAATCGCACAAGGGCCGGGCCTCGACCGTCGCCCGGATCGAGGGCGAGGACCGCTCCCGGCCCGCGCTGCTCATCCACGGGCACACCGACGTCGTACCGGCCAACGCCGACGACTGGACCCACCACCCCTTCTCCGGCGAGATCGCCGACGGGTGCGTGTGGGGCCGCGGTGCGGTCGACATGAAGGACATGGACGCCATGACGCTGGCGGTCGTCCGCGACCGGCTGCGCTCAGGGCGGAAGCCGCCGCGGGACATCGTGCTGGCGTTCCTCGCCGACGAAGAGGCGGGCGGCACGTACGGCGCGCGTTTCCTCGTCGACAAGCACCCGGACCTCTTCGAGGGCGTGACGGAGGCGATCAGCGAGGTCGGCGGCTTCTCCTTCACCGTCAACGAGAACCTGCGGCTCTACCTCGTCGAGACGGCGCAGAAGGGCATGCACTGGATGAAGCTGACCGTGGACGGCACCGCCGGGCACGGTTCGATGATCCACCGGGACAACGCCATCACCGAACTGTCCGAAGCGGTCGGGCGGTTGGGCCGCTACGAGTTCCCGGTGCGGGTCACCAAGACGCTGCGGCACTTCCTGGACGAGCTGGGCGACGCGCTGGGCACCGAGCTGGACCCGGAGGACATGGACGGCACGCTGGCCAAGCTCGGCGGCATCGCCAAGCTGATCGGCGCCTCGCTCAAGAACACCGCCAACCCGACCCAGCTCGGCGCCGGTTACAAGGTCAACGTCATCCCGGGGCAGGCCACCGCCCACGTCGACGGCCGCTTCCTGCCCGGCTACGAGGAAGAGTTCCTGGCCGACCTCGACCGGATCCTGGGCCCGCGCGTCGTGCGCGAGGACGTGCACGCCGACAAGGCGCTGGAGACCACCTTCGACGGCGCCCTGGTCGACGCGATGCAGTCCGCGCTGCGAGCCGAGGACCCGATCGCGCGCGCCGTTCCGTACATGCTCTCCGCGGGCACGGACGCCAAGTCCTTCGACGACCTGGGCATCCGCGGGTTCGGGTTCGCGCCGCTGAAGCTGCCGCCCGAGCTGGACTTCGCGGGCATGTTCCACGGTGTGGACGAGCGGGTGCCGGTGGACGGGCTGAAGTTCGGTGTGCGGGTGCTGGACCGGTTCATCGACCAGAGCTGACGGACCGTAACAGGAGTGAACTGTCTGCTACTTGTGCCTCCTTCGCTGAAAAGAGTGAATGCCGCGATCTGTTCGTAGCTTGAATGCCCTGTGCCTCGTTGCAGTGTGTGCGGTCCGCGGCTGGGATCGCATTTGCCAACAAGGAGGAAGAATGATCAAGAAGGTCGTCGCTGCTGCGGCGCTTACCGGAGGCTTCGTGCTCGCCGGCGCGGGCCTGGCCGTTGCCGACTCGGGCGCCGCGGGCGGTGCCGCGCACTCCCCGGGTGTCGTGTCGGGCAATGTGATCCAGGTGCCGGTGCACGTCCCGGTGAACGTCTGCGGCAACACGATCTCCGTGGTCGGGCTGCTGAACCCCGCTTTCGGCAACATCTGCATCAACACGTGACGTTGCACCTGAACCCGTAAGGGTCTGCCCCGGGCCGGCTCCGGAACGCGTCGTACGTGTTCTGGAGCCGCCGGGGATTTCGGCAGGCGGGGCGACGGCGCACCGCCGCACTCCAAGGCACAAGGCAGGGGAACAACCTATGAGACAGGTCGCACGAAAGGGCCTGATCACCGTGGCGGCGGCCGGCGGCATTCTCGCCGCCGGCGCGGGATTCGCCCACGCGGACGCGGGAGCCATCGGCGGCGCGGCACACTCGCCCGGCGTCGCGTCCGGAAACTCCGTGCAGGTACCGGTCCACGTACCGGTGAACGTGTGCGGGAACACCGTCGATGTCGTCGGGCTGCTGAACCCGGCCTTCGGCAACAACTGCGCCAACGGTTCCGGCGGGAAGCACGCCTCCCCGGGTCACCACGACCAGGGCGGCAAGAACGAAGGCGCGCACCACGGCGGTGCCGCGGCCGTGGGCGGCGCCAAGGACTCGCCCGGCGTCGCCTCCGGCAACAGCATCCAGGCGCCGATCGACGTCCCGGTCAACGCCTGCGGCAACAGCGTCGATGTCGTCGGGTTGCTGAACCCGGCCTTCGGCAACAACTGCGCCAACGACGCGCAGGTGCCGCCGACCAACCCGGAGCACCCCGATACGCCGAACCCGCCGGAGCACCGCACCGTCCCGCCCACTCCGGTGCACCACTCCACACCGAAGGCCCCGGGGCTGCACCCGCAGACGGCAGCGCACACGAAGATCGCCACGCCGGAGCCCGTGCGGGAGCTCGCACACACCGGCGCCGGGTCGATCGGGTACGCGATCCCGGCCAGCGCGGGTCTGCTGCTCGGCGGAGCCGTGCTCTACCGCAGGGCGCGCACCGCGCGCAGGTGATCAGAACACCCGGCATCGCATGACGAAGCGGGCTCCGCACCGGCGGGGCCCGCTTTGCCGTGCCAGGGCATCCGGCCGTCCGCCCCGGGCCCGTCGTCGGCTGCCGCCGGGGCGACGGTGCGTCACCGGCCGGCATGTGTGGTCACCAAGTGGCGCGAAGCTGGCGGATGATCCGGCGGCGCAGCCGCACCCTGCGGCTGCCGTCGGGATTGAGGCGGAGTCGGTCCAACTCCCAGTGTCCGTACTCGGCATGGTCGGTCAGCAGGCGTGTGGCGGCCTTGCGGGAGACCCCCCGAGGCACGTACACATCGCAGAATTCGTATTCCGGCATCGCATCTATTGTGCGGGACCGGCCCCGGTACGGATAGCGTCTGCACTATGTCTGATGCTGCGCAGCCTTCCGCTGCCGAGGTACGTGCCGCCGCCGAGGCGGTCAAAGCCGCACTGGACCGTCACCTCGACGCGGTGGAACGCCGCTCGGGGCAGGACGATCCCGCTGTCTATGCCGCGTTCGACGAACTCGCCGCTGCGGCCGAGGTCTACGACGAGCTTCTCTACGACACCTACGACGAGGTCACGCCCTTCGAGATTCCCGGGAGCGACCATCTCCCCTCCTACAACGGGCCGGAGGAACCCAGCGCGCTGAGCGTTCTGATCCGGCGGGACTACGCGGTCGCCCAGCCGCAGCGGCTGTTGCATCAGGCACAGCGCATCGCCGATCTCGATCCGGAGGCCGTGGACGACACGGCGGCCGGCGGTGGTGAGTCGGGCTCGGCGGCCGCGGTGGTCGGCACCAGCGTGTATGCCGCGCTCGGCGTGCTGTTCGGCGAGTTCGAGCCGGACGAGATCGCCTCCCGGCACAAGGAGTTCGGCCTGGAGGAGGGCGATTCCACGCTCTGGGTCGCGGCCACCGATGACCTCGCGGAACCTGGTGAGTGGCTGTCCGCGCCGTTCGACGACATCGACCCGCAGCAGGTGGTCTGCCGCTTCGATGTCAGCGCGGTCTTCGACGAGGAGCTGGACGAGGAAGAGGACCCGGCGCAGCCCCTGGAGCGGGGCCGCTGAGCACCGGCTGAGGGTGGGCGGGCCGGGCGCGCCCCCGGGAGCCGCGGCCGTGAGCCGTCGCCCGCCTTGTGCCGGAACCGGTAGCCGAACCTCGTACCGCTGCCCCGGTGCGTCGGAGGATTCGTCCTCCGACACACCGGGGCAGCGGCGTGTCCGGCCCGGTGGCGGGCCGGGCGGGGCTCAGCCGGCGGCTGCCGCGTCGGCCGCCGCCTGGACGCTCTGCATCTGGAGCAGGGTGCGCAGCCGGGTCGTGCGCTCCTTGACCGGTACCTCGGCGACCGCCTTGGGCAATGCCTGGTCCACCCCCTGCACGATCGACAGGTGGCGCTCGCCGCGGCTGAACGCGGTGTAGACCCAGGACCGGGTCAGGCCGCGCGCGGCGTCGCCCGGCAGCACCACCACCGCGGCGGGCCAGCGCATCCCGGCCGCCTGATGAGCGGTGAGCGCCCAGCCGTGCCGTACCGCGCCGGACCCGACCCGTTCGCGGGGCACCACGACGGCACTGCCGCCGCAGTCGAGCCGCAGGCCGTCCTGGTCCGCGCCGGTGACCGTGCCGGGCAGGGTGCGGCCGGGGGCGGGGGAGTAGGCGACGCGGTCGCCCGGGTCGAATCCGCCGAAGCGGCCGGGGCCGGGATTGAGGCGTTCCTTGAGCGCGGCGTTGAGCGCGCGGGTGCCGGCCGAGCCGCCGTGGCCGACGGTGATGACCTGCGTCTGCTCCGGGGGGACGCCGAGCGCCCGCGGCACCGAGTCGGCGACCAGCTGCACCGTACGGTGCACCGCCTCCGGCGCGTCACGTACGGGGACGATCACGACCTCCTTGCCGGGCGCATCGACCTGGCTCAGCTCGCCGATGCCGATCCCCGAGACCAGCTCGCCGATCGGGCCGAAGTCCGGGGTGCGGGAGGCCACTTGCGGACAGCAGCGGGCCGCGAGGAGGTCGGCGAAGAGGCGGCCGGGTCCGGCGGACCACAGGACTCCGGGGTCGCCGCTGAGCACCAGCCGCGACCCGTCGGTCAGCGACTCGATGAGCATCGCCGCCGTCTCCAGATCCAGCTGCGGCGCATCGAGCACGACCAGCAGATCGAGGGCCAGGGCGCCGTCCGCGTCCCTGCCGGGGCCTTCCTGGCCGGAGAGCAGCCCGGCGACGGTGACCGCCGCCGCTCCGGGGGCTTCGGCGTCCTGGGCGGCCGGCTGCGCGGTGTATTCCGCGAGCTGCCCGGCCAGCCGTTCGCGGCCGTTCGCGCTGTGCGTCGCGCCGTAGGCCCGCAGGCCCAGCGCGCGGGCCGCGGCGACCAGGGCCGCGGGCTCGGCGCGGGCCGCCTCGGCACCGGTGTGCACGACGAGCCCGCTGCGGGCCGCGGTCCGGATCAGCTCCGCGGCCGACGGCGACGGGGCGGCCGCTGCGGCGCCCTCCCAGTCCGCCGCGGACGGCCGCACCGGACGCGCCGCCGCACCCTCAGGCCCGTCCTCCCTGGACTCCTCCGGGCTCTGCGCGTCCTCGGCGACAGGCTCCTCGGCGCCGTCCTGCGGGGCGTCATCGGCGGCGGGCTCAGCATCCGCGTCGCGGTCCCGGGGCTCGCCGTCGTCTTCGGTCGCGGTGTCCGGACCGGCCGCCGCATCGAAGGTGTTGAGCAGCCGTGCCAGGCCGTCGGCGACGCTCTCCTCGGCCATCGCGAACCGGTCGAGCCCGAGCAGGACGCGGACCGGCACTTCCTCCTCCTCGTCGTCGGACGCGGGCCTGGCCCGGCCCGGTGTGTCGATCGCGTCCTGGAAGACCAGGACGGCACCGTCGGCGAGCGCGGTCTGGAGGGCCTCGTCCGGATCGGGGACGCCGCGCTGGGCCAGCGCGGCGCGCAGCGCGGGCGCCTCCAGGGCGGAGTGCCCGGCCACGGCAGCCTGCTCCAGCAGCCAGACGACCAGCGCCTGTGCGCGCCGCTCGTCGCCCGGTCCGC
>NZ_JAJCXB010000032.1 GCF_020564935.1 Streptomyces pinistramenti | reverse complement strand
CTTGAGGGGTTAAGGCTCCCAGTAGACGACTGGGTTGATAGGCCAGATATGGAAGCCTGGTAACGGGTGGAGTTGACTGGTACTAATAGGCCGAGGGCTTGTCCTCAGTTGCTCGCGTCCACTGTGTGGTTCCCGGGTTGCGAACAGTCGCAATCGCTGGTTGAACCAAGTTTCACTCTTAACTAAAAAGTGTGCTTGTTCGCTAGAACCCGATAGGGTTTCGGTGGTCATTGCGTTAGGGAAACGCCCGGTTACATTTCGAACCCGGAAGCTAAGCCTTTCAGCGCCGATGGTACTGCAGAGGGGACTCTGTGGGAGAGTAGGACGCCGCCGAACAATCTTTCAAGGACCCTTGGTCCCAGCGTTCACGCTGGGACCAAGGGTCCTTTTTGTTTTGCCGAAGCGCGCCGAACCGGTCGGTGCGTGAGAATGAATGCAGTACCGAAGACAGGAGTCACGTCGATGTCCACCAACTCTTCCGACGATCGTTCGGAGCGCCGGCCTCAGCGGCGCGACGATGGCGACCGCGGTGGCTTCCGGCGTGACGACCGGAGCCCGCGGCGTGACAACGACCGTGGCGGGCGCCCGGCCGGCGGTGGCTACGCGCGTCGTGACGACCGTTCTTCCGGCGGCGAGCGCGGTGGCGACCGGGGCGGATTCCGCGGTGGCGACCGGCGGGATGACCGGCCGCGTGCACCTCGTCGTGATGACCGGCCGTCCGGTGGGGATCGTGGCGGGTTCCGGCGTGATGGCCGGCCGTCCGGCGGCGACCGTGGCGGTTTCCGTAGGGATGACCGTGGTGACCGGCGTGATGACCGGCCGTCCGGTGGCGATCGTGGGGGGTTCCGTAGGGACGATCGCGGTGGTGACCGTGGTGGGTTCCGGCGTGATGACCGGCCGTCCGGCGGAGACCGTGGGGGCTTCCGGCGGGACGATCGGCGTGATGAGCGGCCGTCGTTCCGGCGGGATGACCGCCCTTCCGGCGGCGACCGTGGTGGGTTCCGCGGTGGCGATCGGCGGGATGAGCGGCCGCGTGGACCTCGTCGTGATGAGGGGGACCGTGGTGGGTTCCGGCGTGATGACCGGCCCTCTGGTGGGGACCGTGGGGGGTTCCGTAGGGACGATCGCGGTGGTGACCGTGGGGGGTTCCGGCGTGATGACCGGCCGTCCGGCGGCGACCGCGGGGGCTTCCGGCGGGACGACCGGCGGGATGAGCGTCGTGATGACCGGCCGTCCGGTGGGGACCGTGGGGGGTTCCGTAGGGACGATCGCGGTGGTGACCGTGGGGGGTTCCGGCGTGACGATCGGCGGGATGAGCGGCCTTCTGGTGGGGACCGTGGGGGGTTCCGTAGGGATGACCGTGGTGACCGGCGGGATGATCGTGGTGGGGACCGGGGTGGGTTCCGGCGGGATGAGCGGCCTTCTGATGGGGACCGTGGGGGGTTCCGTAGGGATGACCGTGGTGACCGGCGGGACGACCGTGGCGGGGACCGTGGTGGGTTCCGGCGGGACGACCGTAGGGATGACCGGCGGGGTGGTGGGTTCCGGCGGGATGAGGAGCGGGGGCGGCGGCCTTATGGTGCGGGGCATGGCCGGGATGAGCGTCGTGATGACCGGCGGGACGATCGGCGGGATCGGGAGCCGATTCGGCGGCTGCCGATTCCGGAGGACGTCACCGGTGACGAGATCGACAAGGATGTGCGGCAGGAGCTGTTGAGCCTGCCCAAGACGCTGGCCGAGGACGTTGCCAAGAACCTGGTGATGGTCGCGAAGATGCTGGACGAGGACCCGGAGAAGGCGTACGGGTACTCGCGGGTGGCGCTGCGGCTGGCGTCCAGGGTGGCGGCGGTGCGTGAGGCGGCGGGGTTCGCCGCGTACGCGGTCGGCAAGTACAGCGAGGCGCTGGGTGAGTTCCGGGCGGCGCGGCGGATGACCGGCGGTGTGGAGCTGTGGCCCGTCATGGCGGACTGCGAGCGTGGTCTCGGGCGGCCGGAGAAGGCGATGGCCATGGCCGGTGAGCCCGAGGTGGCGAAGCTGGACAAGGCCGGCCAGGTCGAGATGCGGTTGGTCGCGGCCGGTGCGCGGCGGGACATGGGGCAGGCGGATGCGGCGGTCGTGACGCTGCAGAGTCCTGAGCTGGCGTCGAACGCGATTCACCCGTGGACGGCGCGGCTGCGGTACGCGTACGCGGATGCGCTGCTGGAGGTCGGGCGCGAGGGCGAGGCGCGGGACTGGTTCGCCAAGGCACTGGAGGCCGACCAGGGCGGTACTACCGACGCGTCGGACCGGCTGGCCGAGCTGGACGGTGTGGAGTTCACCGACGCGTTGGACGAAGAGGCCGATGCGGAGGACGGCGATGAGGCCGGTCGTGCCGGCGGGGCCGATGAGGTCGGGGCGGTGGATGCTGCGGCTGAGGTCGATGTGGCCGATGAGGCTCCCGTGGACGATGAGGAGCGGTTCGAGAAGGGCCCGGAGAAGGGGCCTGAGCAGGGCTGAATCGTGTGGGTCGGCCACGGGCGGCAGGTCCGTGGCCGGTGGCCGCGCGGTGAGGTGAGCGCGCGGTGAGCTGAGCAAGGTGAAGGGCGGGATCCCGGTGGGATCCCGCCCTTTTTGCGTGGGTGAGGGTCAGGGGGCGTAGGGGGCGAGCGGATTGTGGAGGGTGCCGACGAGCTGGAGGGCGCCGGCCGGGTCCTGGAGGTCGACCATCTGCTGGTTGTTGCGCAGCTGGAGACGGTTGAGGCAGGAGAGGGCGAACTCGTCGGCGAACATGTCGTACTGGCGGAACCTGTCGGCGAGGTGCGGGACCGACTTCTGGTAGTCGGTGACGCATTCGGCGACCGTGCGCCAGAACGTCTCCTCGTCGAGGACGCCCAGGTCGGCGAGGGTGCCGTTGAGGAAGCGGAAGAAGCAGTCGAAGACGTCGGTGAAGAGGGAGAGGAGTTTCTTGTCCTCGGGGACGTCCGCGCGGATGCGTTCGACGGCGGGGGGCAGTACCGCCTGCGGGTCCATGACGGCGATCTCTTCGGCGATGTCCTTGAAGATCACGCGGGCCACCGCGCCGTCCTCGATGACGAGGATCGCGTTCTCGCCGTGCGGCATGAAGACCAGGTCGTAGGCGTAGAAGCTGTGGAGGACGGGGGTCAGGTACGCGTCCAGGTAGCGGCGCAGCCAGGTGGCCGGGGCCAGGCCGGATTCCTCGATGAGCGCCGCGGCGAAGGAGTTGCCTTCGCGGTCGACATGGAGGAGGGAGGCCATGGTGGCCAGGCGCTGGCCGGGCTCCAGGGTGGGGACCGGGCTCTCGCGCCAGAGGGCGGCGAGCATCTTCAGGTACGGGGAGCCCTTGGCGGTGGCGGCCTCGTACTGGCGGTGGTGGTAGCCGATGGCGGCGCGTTCGCGGATGATCGAGAAGCGGGCGGCCCGGAAGATGTCGTCGCCGGAGATCAGGCGGGCCAGCCAGTCGTTGATGGCCGGGGTGGCCTCCATGTAGTTCGCGGACAGGCCGCGCATGAAGCCCATGTTGAGGACCGAGAGGGCCGTTTTGACGTAGTGCTTCTCGGGTGCGCTGGTGTTGAAGAAGGTGCGGATGGACTGTTGGGCGAGGTAGCGGTCGTCGGCGGTGCCGAGGCAGACGAGGTGCTGCTGGGCGACCTCGGCGGCGAAGGTGACCGAGAGCTTGTTCCACCACTGCCACGGGTGGGCGGGGATCAGGTGGTAGTCGGCGGGGTCGAGGCCGAGGCCGGTGAGGGTGGCGGCGAAGCGGTCGAGGGTGGCCTGGCCGAGTTCCTCGCGGACGAAGGTGTCGTAGTCGAGGCCGGCGCCCGCGGTGAAGGTGGAGCGGTCGCGCCGGGCGGCGAGCCAGATCAGCTGGACGGGGGCGGCGGTCTCCGGGGCGTACGCGTGGTACTCGTGGATGCCGAAGCCGAGGCGGCCGTTGTTGGCGACGAAGCAGGGGTGGCCCTCGGTCATGCCGGTCTCGATGGCCTGGAAGCCGGACTTCGCGAGGTCGGCGGCGGCGACGGGCTCGGCGGCGAGTTTGTAGGCGGTGCCGGAGAGCGTGGAGCTGATCTCCTCCAGGTAGACCGGGAGGATCGTTTCCCCGAGGCCCAGTGCGTCGCGGAGCTCGATGAAGAACTCCAGTGCGTCCAGGGGGAGTTGGGCGTCGCCGCGGTGGCGGGTGATGCTGTCGGCGTCGATCTGCCAGTGATCGAGGGAACGTCTGCGGGCCGTGAAGCGGTACTCGGTGGTGCCGTCGTCGCTGCGGACGGCGTAGTGGCCGTCCTGCGGCAGGGGTGTGGGGGTGAGCAGGCGTTCGTGGGCGAACTCGGCGAGGCCCTTGCGGACGAGGAGCCGGCCCGCACGGGCCCACAGGTCCGGGGTGAGGTGGGCGACCGCGTCCTGGGCGGGAAGGTGCGGGGCGCCGGTGGAGGGGTTCGGCATCAGTTCTCTCCTCGGGTGGCCAGGAACTGGTCGCGGGTGCAGGTGCTGAGGTAGGCGTCCTTCGACGGCAGCGAGACGGTGCGGAGGATCTCGAAGCCGACGGCCTTGTTGAGGCTGTGGACGGCCGTGTTGCGGGCGTCCGGTTCGACGACGACGCGGCGGGTGGCCGGGTCGTCGAAGAGCATGTCCATCACGGTGGTGAGGACGGCGCGGGTGAAACCGTGGACGGGGGTGGCGGTGGGGGCCGTCAGGAAGTGCATACCGACGTCGCCGGGTTCGGCGGTGTGGATGCCGACCAGTTCGCGGTGCGCGGGGTCGTAGCGTTCCATGAGGAAGGCGGGGGTGCCGTTGTGCAGGCCGAGGAAGGCGTCGTGGTACGGGTCGGCGGCGATCCGCGTGAACTCCTTCTCGACGTCGGCGAGATCGCAGTCCTGCATCAGCCAGAAGACGGCTTTGGGGTGGGTGACCCAGCCGTGCAGCAGCTCGACGTCGGCGATGGGGCCTCCCCTGCTCGAACGAAGTTGAGAGCTTGGGGAAGGGTCGAGCGGGCGGAGCGCGAACGTGCCGAGTGCGGCGTCGGTGCGGGTGAAGAGCGGGGCGGCGGTCATGCCGGGACCTCCAGAGGGTGGTGCGGGCCGGCCGGGGCGGCGAACTCCTGGAAGGCGATGGCCTTTTCGACCGGGTAGTACTCGCGGCCGAGCAGCTCGCGGATGATGCAGGAGTTGCGGTAGGCGGCCATGCCGAGGTCGGGGGTGACGAAGCCGTGCGTGTGCAGCTCGGCGTTCTGCACGTAGATGCTGTGGCCGCCGGTGTCGATGCTGTAGTTGCGGCCGACGGCGTAGCGGCCCTGGTCGTCCCAGGCGATGCGGTCGCGTACCGGGGTGAGGAAGGACGGGACGTGGTAGCGGTAGCCGGTGGCGAGGATCAGGCCCTGGGTGTCCAGGGTGAAGTCCTTGCCCTGTTCCTCCTGGCGGAGGCCGAGGGTGTAGGTGCTGGAGGCCGCGTCGTAACTCGCGCGTTCCAGCGAGGTGTTGGTGAGCAGCCGGGTGCGGACGGGGCCGCTGAGGTTCTTCTGGTAGAGCAGATCGAAGATGTCGTTGATCAGCTCGGAGTCGATGCCCTTGTAGAGGTTCTTGTGCGAGGCGTTGAGCCGGTCGCGGGTGGCCTGCGGGAGGGTGTGGAAGTAGTCCACGTACTCCGGTGAGGTCATCTCCAGCGTGAGCTTGGTGTATTCGAGGGGGAAGAAGCGGGGGGAGCGGGTGGCCCAGGTCAGGTGGTAGCCGTAGGTGTCCACGTCCTGGAGCAGGTCGTAGTAGACCTCGGCTGCGCTCTGGCCGCTGCCGACGAGGGTGATGCTGTCCTTGGTCTGCAGGCGGGCCTTGGAGTCGAGGTAGTCCGCGTTGTGCAGCAGGTCGCCGCCGAGGCCGTGGCAGGCGTCGGGGAGGTGCGGCGGGGTGCCGGTGCCCAGGACGAGCTTGCGGGCGCGGTAGGTGTGGCGGTCGCCGGTGGGGGTGTGCTCGGCGTGCACGACGTACAGCTCTTCGCTCTCGTCGTACTCGACGGTGGTGACCTGGTGTGCGAAGCGGATGGTGTCGAGCTTGCCGGCCGCCCAGCGGCAGTAGTCGTTGAACTCGGCCCGCAGCGGATAGAAGTTCTCGCGGATGTAGAAGGAGTACATCCGCCCCGATTCCTTCAGGTAGTTGAGGAAGGAGAAGGGCGAGGTGGGGTCGGCGAGGGTGACGAGGTCGGCCATGAACGGCACCTGGAGGTGGCTGCTGTCCAGCATCATGCCGGGGTGCCAGTCGAAGGACGCCTTGTTGTCGAGGAACAGGCCGTCGAGTCCGTCGATCGGTTCGGTGAGGCAGGCCAGGCCGAGGTTGAAGGGGCCGAGGCCGATGGCGATGAAGTCGTAAGGGGCGGACACGAGGTCTCCGTGGTGTGGTCGGCTGCGGGGAGGGTCAGCGCGCGCTGAGAGCCGGCTCGGGCTGCTCGGCCAGGTACGTACCGGCGTGCTCGGCGATCAGGTCGAGGACGGTGGCGATGTCCTCCAGCGTGGTCTCCGGGTTGAGCAGGGTGAACTTGAGGTAGTGGCGGCCGTCGACGACGGTGCCCGCGACGATGGCGTCGCCGGAGGCGAACAGGGCCTCGCGGGCGTGCAGGTTGACGCGGTCGCTCAGCTGCGGGTCCGGGTCGCCGCCGGGGACGTAGCGGAAGACCAGGGTGCTCAGCTGGGGTTCGGTGACGACGTCGAAGCGGGGGTCGCCGTGGAGGAGCTTCCAGGCGTCCGCGGCGCGGTCGATGACCTCGTCGAAGAGTCCGCCGAGCGCGTCGGCGCCCATGGTGCGCAGGGTCAGCCAGAGCTTGAGGGCGTCGAAACGGCGGGTCGTCTGGATTGATTTGTCGACCTGGTTGGGGATCCGCTTCTCGGCCATCCGGCGCGGGTTGAGGTAGTCCGCGTGGTAGGTGACGTGCCGCAGCGTGGTGTGGTCACGGACCAGGAGGGCGCTGGAACTGACCGGCTGGAAGAAGGACTTGTGGTAGTCGACGGTCACCGAGTCGGCGTGCTCGATGCCGGACAGCAGCTCGCGCCTGCGGGAGATCAGCAGGCCGCAGCCGTAGGCGGCGTCGACGTGCATCCAGACGCCGTGCCGTGCGCACAGATCGGCGATCTCGGGGAGCGGGTCGATGCTGCCGAAGTCGGTGGTGCCGGCGGTCGCGACGACCGCCATCGGTATCAGCCCGTCGCGGTGGCAGCGCTCCAGCTCGGCGGCCAGCTCGTCGGTGCGCATCCGCTTGGTCGCGTCGACGGGTACCGGGAGCACGGCCTCGGCGCCCAGGCCCAGGAGCGTGGCGGCCTTCTGGATGCTGAAGTGGCTGACCTCGGAGGCGAGGATGCGCAGCCGGGGGAGTACGTCGGAGCGGTCGGTGCCATGGGGTATCCCCTGCTCGAACGCAGTGGGGAGCTTGGGGAAGGGGGCGCCGTCGCGGGTCAGTTCGCGGCGGCACGCCTCGTCCCGGGCGAGCAGCATGGCCTGGAGGTTGGACTGGGTGCCGCCGCTGGTGAAGATGCCGTCGGCCTGCTCGCCGAGGCCGATCCTGCGGGCGGTCCAGTCGATCAGGCGCCGCTCGATCAGGGTGCCGCCGGCGCTCTGGTCCCAGGTGTCCAGGGAGGAGTTGACGGCGGTGAGGACGGCCTCGCCGACGAGTGCCGGGATCACCACGGGGCAGTTGAGGTGCGCGAGGTAGCGCGGGTGGTGGAAGTAGACGGCGTCGCGGAGGTAGACGTCTTCGAGTTCGTCGAGCGCCGCGGCGGGGTCGTGCAGCGGTGCGTCGAGGTCGATGCCGGCCACCGTGGGGGTGAGGCCGTCGACGGAGACGCCGGTGAACGGCCGCTGGGTGGCGGCGATTCTGGCGCCGACCCGGTCGACTCCTTCGGTGACCGCGCGGCGGTAGTGCCGGGCGGTACCGTTGTTGAGCAGGTAGCTGCGGCCGTCGGCGGGCTCGGTGACCGGGGTGTCTTCGGTCTCCGCTGTGTGCGTGACACGATGTGTCGCCCCGGGGGTGCGGGCGGGCGACGGGTCCTCGGCGGAGTGCGCGAGGAGACTCATGAAGGTGTCCTCCCTGATGCGGACTTGACCACGCCCTGTGCGGTGGGGGAGGCGTGGTGGCGCGGCGGCGGGAAGGCCCCGCCGCGACGTAGTGAGGTAAGCCTAACCTAACTGTTTCGGCGGCAGGGGAGGGGGTGCCCGCAGCGGTGGGGCCGGGGCGCCCGGGAGATGTGAGCACAACTCTGTCCCGCCTTCGGCCCGGGTTCAGGGCGGACGGCGGGACGGTGCGGCGATGCCCTACGTGTCCAGAGTGCGCAGGATCAGGCCGCTGGCCGGCTTGGGGCCGAAGGACGTCGACTTGCGGGGCATCATCACGCCCTCCCAAGCGAGTTGGCGCACCGTCTCCTCCGACGTCGCGCGCATCAGGACGGCCGTACCGCCGTGCCGGGCGGCCTGCGCGACGGCGGCCCGGGCGTGATGCAGATAGCTGATGTCGGAGGGGCGGTCGGGGATGTGCCACACCGCGTCCAGGAGGGCGGAGTGCAGCACCGTGGCGTCCAGCCGGCGCCAGGTCTCGGGACGGTCCTGGCGCACCGTGCGGGCGAGCAGCCCCGGGTCGGGGCGGTCCAGCAGATGGAACGCGTCAGGCCCGCCGGCCAGGACGAAGGCGGTGCCGGGGGTCTCGTCCAACGCCGCGAGTGCCGCGGTGAGATCCGCCGGCAGGGGCCGGGCGCGGAACGCCTCGCCGAGACCGGCGAGGGCTGCTTCGGGCGCCAGGTGCGGCAGCACGCGGTGGATGGCGCGCACCTGGAGCGGGTAGCGGGCGGTGTCGACCAGCAGCACGAGGCCGCAGGCCCAGGGCGAGGCGGGGGTGGCGCCCGGTGTCTGCTCGTACAGCCGCTGGTACGTCGCCCAGCGGTGGTGGCCGTCGGCGATCAGCGCCTGGCGTTCTGCGAGGTCGGCGTCGACCGCCGCGAGGTCCGCGGGTGCGGTCACGGCCCACAGGCGGTGCGCGAAACCGTCCTCGGTGGTGGTGGCGAGCAACGGCGGTTGCTGCACGGTGCGTTCGATGACGGCGGTGGCGCCCGTCGCGGTGCCCTGGCCGCGGTAGGAGAGCAGCAGTGGCTCGAAATTGGCGGCCGCGGCGCGCATCAGCTGCGCCCGGTCCTCGACGACCTCGGGGATGACGTCCTCGTGCGGCAGCACCGGGCCGTCCAGTCGCAGCGCGCCGATCAGGCCGCGTTGCAGCACGTCGCCCGCGCGCTGCTCGTACACGTACAGGGCGGGCTGCGGATCCGGCGTCAGGATGCCGTCGGCGCGCCAGCGTGCCAGGGTGTCGGCCGCCTGGCGGTGGCGCGTTCCGGGGTCGGGGGCGTGCGGCAGGATCAGCCGGACGATGTTGTACGGATCGGCGGTCTCCAGATACCGCACGCCGTCCGGCCTGACCACGACGTCGTACGGGGGAGAGGTGACCGCTGTGAGGCTGCTGACCCGGTCCGGGGCGTAGCGCAGTCCGCGGAACGGGAGGAGGCGGAGGCCGTCGGTGCTGGTCATTGGGGAATGCTATTCCGCTGGTGGGGTGAGGGATGATCGGGGGAGAGCCATGATGTGGCTGGATATATCGGTAGGCGCGGCCGGGGCGGACGCGGTGCGGCGCGGCGGAGCCCCCAGGGCTCGCGGGCGCGGCGCCGCGGTATCCCCGCGGCGTGCTGTGACGGTCCGCGCGGTGCGTGGGCCGGTGAGGAGCGGGACGGCATGACGGAGCAGGTTCGCAGGCGGCCCGGCGGGTGCGCGCGCCCGCTGAACGAGGCGTACGACACGGCGCTGCTGGATCTGGACGGCGTCGTCTACGCGGGCGGCGCGGCCCTCGCGCACGCCGTGGACTCGCTGGTCACGGCGCGGGACGCCGGGATGCACCTGGCGTATGTGACCAACAATGCCGCCAGGACCCCGCAGGCGGTCGCCGATCAGCTGACCGGGTTCGGCCTGCCGACCGGCGCGGATGACGTGATCACGTCGGCGCAGGCGGTGGCGCGGCTGATCTCCGAGCAGGTGCCGGCGGGCTCCAGGGTGCTGGCCATCGGCGGCGAGGGGCTGCGGGTCGCGCTGCGTGAACGCGGCCTGGTGCCCGTCGAATCGGCCGATGACGATCCGGCGGCGGTGGCGCAGGGATACGACCCGACGATGGACTGGGGGCGGCTGGCGGAGGCCGCGTACGCGGTGCAGCGCGGCGTGCCGTGGTTCGCCTCCAACACCGACCTCACGATCCCCAAGGAGCGCGGGATCGCGCCGGGCAACGGCGCGTTGGTCGAGGTGGTGCGGACCGCCGCGGGCGGGACGCCGCAGGTGGCGGGGAAGCCGCAGCCGCCGATGCACAGGGAGACGGTGCTGCGGACCGGCGCCGAGCGGCCGCTGGTGATCGGGGACCGGCTCGACACCGACATCGAGGGCGCCTGCAACGGCGGGGTGGACTCGCTGCTGGTCCTGACCGGCGTCACCACGGCCGCCGAACTGCCGGCCGCCCCGCCGCAGCACCGCCCGACGTACGTCGACGCCGATCTGCGCGGCCTGTTGACGGCGCAGCCCGCGGTGGAGCCGGACGGCGAGGCGTTCGGCTGCTGCGGCTGGCGTGCCGCGGTGGACGGTGACGTACTCGTGCTCGACGGCGCGGGCGAGCCCCTGGACGGGCTGCGGGCGCTGTGCGCGGCGGCCTGGACTGCGGCGGGGGACGGGAGTTGCACGGCGGACGCGAGCGGCGCGCTGAAGCGGCTGGGGCTGGCGGGGCGGTGAGGCGCGGGGCGGCCGGCTCGGGGCCGGCCGCCCGTCAGTCCTGGCTTGCGGATGCCGCGGCCGCCGCCGTCAGCTCCGCGATCAGGTCCTCCTCGGTGGCGCCGCGCCGCCAGTAACCGGTGAACTTCACGGTCCTGCGGTCGAATCCGCGTTCCTGGACGAGGTGCCTGCGCTGTGCCTTGACGGATCCGGCCTCACCGGCGATCCAGGCGTACGGCGTGCCCTCGGGCAGTTCGGCCGCGCGCAGGGCGTCCAGCACCGGCTCGCCGCCCGGGGTGCCGGCGGCGTCGCGGACGATCCAGGTGAGGTCGGCGTCGGCGAAGCCCGGCAGGTGCTGCCGGTCGTCCTCGTGGTCGATTTCGAGGAAGACCTTGGCGCGGGTGCCGGGGGTCAGCCAGGCGAGGATGCCGGCCACGGCGGGCAGTGCCGTCCCGTCGCCGGTCAGCAGGATCCAGTCGGTGCCGGTCGGCGGCCGGAAGTCGACGCCGCCGTTGTCCTCCACCGTCGGTGCGAGCACGGCCAGCCGGTCGCCGGGCCCGGCGGACGCGGCCCAGCGGCAGGCCGGGCCGCTCGCCGGGGAGTGGCCCGCCGCGTCGACGCCGTGCAGCAGGAAGTCGACGTCGAACTCCTCCGGCTCGTGGCGCTGTTCGCGGATCGTGTACGTGCGCATCACGGCGCGCTCGGCGGGGTCCTGCGCCCGCCAGGCGGTGTACCAGCCGTCGCCGGTGTCGTCGAAGACCGGCCTGCTCTGGTGCGGCTGCGGGAGGAAGAGTTTGAACCGCTGGTCACGTCCGCCGGAGGCCATGTCGGCCAGCCGTTCGCCGCCGAAGGTGATCCGGACCACGGAGGGGCTGCGCCGTTCGGTACGGACGACGTGCACATCGAAGAAGCGGAACGGTGCGGTGGCGGGGGCGGCGGTGGTGGTCATGCGGTGAACCTCCTGTGGCCTGCGTCGGTTGTCCGGTGCGGTGGGAGCGGCGCGGGGCCCGAGGGGGCAAGGCCCCGCGCCGGTACGTCAGTTGACCTTCTTCGCGCTCTCGATGGCCTTGGTCAGCGCCTCGATGAGCGGCGCGGAGCCCGCGTAGGAGAAGCGCGGCTCGCTCGACCAGGGGGTGATCTGGCCGGCCTTGACGGCGGGCAGCTGGGCCCAGGACGGCTTGGCGGCCAGGTCCTTGGGCTGGAGGGTGGCGGTGCGGCTGTCCAGCAGGAGCAGGTCGGCCTGGTACTTGTCGGCGTTCTCCCAGCTCAGGCTCTCGAAGTAGCCGCCCTTGTCGAGGTGGTCGGGGACGATGAGGTCGACACCGAGCGACTTGTAGTACATGAGGTCGGCGTTGATGCCGGGGTTGGAGGCGTAGAAGAGGTTGGCGCTGCCGGAGCAGGCAAGCACCTTCACGGGGTGGGACTTGGCCGCCTTGCGCAGCGCGGCGCTCGCCTTCTCGAAGCGGGCCTTGTCCGCGGTGACCTGCTGCGCCTTCAGGTCGGCGCCGAGCGAGGCGGCCAGCTCCGCGTACCGCTCGATGATCTTCACCAGGCTCACCCGCGAGGAGGTGATGGCGACGCTCTTGGCGAGCTGGGTGATCTTGTCCTTGCGGTCGTCGGGCACGAACCACAGGGCGTCCGGCTCGTACATGTTGGTGATCAGCAGGTCGGGGCGGAGGCTCGCGTACTTCTCGACGTTGAACTGGTTGTACTCGTTGCCGATGATGGCGACCCTGTCGACGTCGATCCCGCCGGCCTGCGGGTCGGCCTTGCCGTTCTTCAGCTTGGTCGGGCCGAAGACGCCGACGATCTGGTCGTCGATGCCGAAGTCGTGCAGCGCGGCCGCGGTGCCGGTGAACGCGACGATGCGCTGCGGGGTGCGGTCGAGGGAGACCTTCTTCTTGCGGTCGTCGGTGAAGGACCAGGCGCCGCCCCCGGTACCGCCGTTGGCGCTCCCGGAGCCCTTGCCGCCCCCGCACGCGGCGAGCAGGGCGCCGATGCCGACGGCACCGCCTGCGGCTAGGACGCCTCGTCGGGACGGGGTTAGGCTGCGGAAGTTGCTCATGGTGGTGCGCTTCTCTCTGGGGAGGGCATGCGGGGCTGTTCTGAGGGTAGGCTAACCTAACTGGCGTGTTGGTCGACAGTCCCCCCGAAGCATCGAAGGCCCCGGCATCCGGGGCGCCGCAACGGCGGCACCTGACGCGCTGGGCGGGGCTGCTCGCCTCCGTGGCCGTCCTGGTGGTCGTCACCGTCCTCGGCATCGCCGTCGGCGCGAAACAGATACCGCTCGACCAGGCATGGCACGGGGTGTTCCACTACTCCGGCACCGATACCGACGTCGTCATCCATGACCTGCGCCTGCCCCGCACCCTCCTCGGCCTGCTGGTGGGCGCAGCCCTCGGCCTGGCCGGCACGGTCATGCAGGCGCTGACCCGAAATCCCCTTGCGGACCCGGGAGTTCTCGGGATCAACGCCGGCGCATCGGCGGCCGTCGTCTCCGCGATCAGCTTTCTCGGCATCACCTCACTGTCCGGATATGTGTGGTTCGCCTTCCTCGGCGCCGCGGTGGTCTCCGTCGCGGTCTACGTGCTCGGCGGCACCCGCGCCGCCACACCCGTACGGCTCGCCCTCGCCGGCACCGCGCTCAGCGCCGTCCTCACCGGCTACCTCAACGCCGTCAACCTCATGGACACCGCGACCCTGGACAAGATGCGCTTCTGGACGGTCGGTTCGCTGGCCGCGGCCACCCTGCCGACCGTCACACAGATCGCCCCGTTCCTGATCGTCGGCGGCGTCCTCGCGCTGCTGCTCGCCCGGCCGCTGAACGCCGTGGCACTCGGCGACGACCAGGCGCGGGCCCTGGGCGCCCGGCTGACCCGCACCCGGGTGCTGGCGATGATCGCGGTGACCCTGCTGTGCGGCGGCGCGACCGCGGCCTGCGGCCCGATCGTCTACGTCGGCCTGATGGTCCCGCACGTCGTCCGCGCCCTCACCGGACCCGACATGCGCTGGATCCTGCCGTACTCGGCGGTGCTCTCACCGGTCCTGCTGCTCGGCGCGGACATCATCGGCCGGATCGTGGCCCGGCCGGGCGAACTCCAGGTCGGCATCGTCACCGCGGTCATCGGCGGACCGGTCTTCATCTATCTCGTACGGCGTCGGAGGATGGCCCAGCTGTGAGTTCCCCTGTGCAGAGCGACAAGGGCAGGAAGACGGGCCGCCGGGTGACCCCGGTGCGCACCGGCGGCGGACTCTCGCTCCGCCTCGACCTGCGGGCCGTCACCGTCGGCGTGGTGCTGCTGGTCCTGGCGCTGGCCGCGAGCGTGGCGCTGATCGGGTCCGGCGACTACCCGATGACGCCGGCCGAGGTGCTGCGCACGCTGACCGGCGGCGGCGACGCGGGCCAGCAGTTCATCGTGCAGGAACTGCGGCTGCCGCGGGTGCTGGTCGGCCTGCTGGTCGGCGCCGCCTTCGGCATCGCGGGCGCGGTCTTCCAGACGGTCTCGCGCAACCCGCTGGGCAGCCCGGACGTGCTCGGATTCGGCCAGGGTGCGTCCGTCGGCGCGCTGGTCGTCATCGTCTATTTCCACGGCGGCACCTTCGCGGTCGCCGCCGGATCCGTGGTCGGCGGCGTGATCACCGGCCTCGCCATCTTCCTGCTCGCCTGGAAGCGCGGCATCCACGGCTACCGCTTCGTCCTCGTCGGCATCGGCGCCGCCGCCATGCTCTACGCGATGGTCCTCTACCTCCTGACCAAGGCGAACATCGTCGAGGCGACGCGGGCCACCACCTGGATGACCGGCTCCCTCAGCGGCCGCGACTGGAGCCAGGTCTGGCCGCTGGCCGCCGTCTGCGCCGTCCTCATCCCGCTGGCCCTGTGCTACGGACGTCCGCTGCGGATGCTGGAGATGGGCGACGACGCGGCGTACGCGCTGGGCGTACGGGTCGACCGGGTGCGCGTCGTCGTGCTGCTGGCCGCCGTCGTCCTCGTCGCGTCCGCGACCGCGGCGGCCGGGCCCATCGCGTTCGTGGCGCTCACCGCACCCCAGCTCGCCCGGCGGCTGACCCGCTCGCCGGGTCCGAACCTGCTGCCCGCCGCCGTCATGGGCGCCCTGCTGCTGGTCGCGGCGGACTGGTCGGCGCAGCGGCTGTTCGGCGCGGACCAGATGCCGGTCGGCGTCCTCACCGGCGTACTCGGCGGCGGCTACCTGATCTGGCTGCTGGTCACCGAGCGCAGGGCGGGCCGGATATGAGCCGGCCGGGCGGGCGGTCCCCGGCCGCCGTACCGGACCGCAGCAGTGACACGACGACAACCCCCAGGAGCCCCCAAGTGAGCCGTCTCACGGCCGAGAACCTCACCCTCGCCTACGACCAGCGGGTCATCGCCGAGAACCTCTCGGTCGCCGTCCCCGACCGGTCGTTCACCGTCATCGTCGGACCGAACGCCTGCGGCAAGTCCACGCTGCTGCGCGCCCTGTCACGGATGCTCAAGCCGACCGCGGGCCGAGTGCTGCTGGACGGCTCGGTCATCTCCTCCCTCCCGGCCAAGAAGGTCGCAAGGACGCTCGGCCTGCTGCCGCAGTCCTCGATAGCCCCGGACGGCATCACCGTCGCCGACCTGGTGGCCCGCGGCCGCTACCCGCACCAGGGCGTGCTGCGCCAGTGGTCGGGCGAGGACGAGCGGATCGTCAGGGAAGCGATGGAGTCGACAGGCGTGGGACAGCTCGCCGAGCGCTACGTCGACGAACTGTCGGGCGGCCAGCGCCAGCGCGTCTGGATCGCCATGGCACTGGCCCAGCAGACGCCGCTGCTGCTGCTCGACGAGCCGACGACGTACCTCGACATCCAGCACCAGATCGACGTCCTCGACCTCTGCGCCGAACTGCACGAGGAACAGGGCCGCACCCTCGTCGCCGTGCTGCACGACCTCAACCACGCCGCCCGTTACGCGAGCCACCTCATCGCGATGAAGGACGGCCGGGTCATCGCCGAGGGAGCGCCGTCGGACATCGTCACCGCCGAGCTGGTCGAGGACGTCTTCGGGCTCAGCTGCCAGATCATCGACGACCCGGAGACCGGCACCCCGCTGGTCATCCCGGCCGCGCGCAAGCCGCGCGCGGGAACCGGCGCGGCGGCCGGCGCGCGTACGGAGGCGGCTACAGCAAGGTCCTGAGCCGGAGCAGGTCGCGCACGCCGGCTTCGAGCTTGACGCGGCCGCCGCCCCAGGCCCGCGCGAAGGACAGCCGGCCGTCCACCAGCGCGACCAGATCGTCCCCCGCCATCGTCAGCCGGATGTCGGCCTTGCCGGGCGGCGGCCCGGGAACGCTCGTCACGTCCTCGATGGTGCCGCGCGCGAGGCGTCCGGTGAAGGTGACGTCCAGGTCGGTGATGCGGCAGCTGAGCGAGCGGTCGAGCGCGGCGGCGCTGCGCACGTCGCCGTCGGCCGTGGACAGGTTCTGCGCCAGCCGGTCGAGGGCGGCGCGGCACTGGTCGAGAGTTGCCATCGCGATCGACGATACGCCAGGCCGGGCACGGTCCGTCGGCCGTGGACGGGCCCCGTGCCCGGCGTGGACGCCGCACGCGGACGCCGACCCGGGGCCCGGCGGGTGTTCGGGGTAGCGTCGGGGACATGGAAGAGCCGACGTCAGGCCCGCAGCCGCAGGCACCGGACACGGACCCGCCCGTGGGCGCGGCCCCCGGGCACGGAGAACCGGAAGGCAGCGATCCGGAGGGCCGCGTGTCCGAGGGACCGCCGGAGCCGGCCGGGCCGCAGCCGCTGGGAGTGGGCCTCACCCCGACCGGCCACGCCGCGGTCGATGCCGGTCTTGCGCGTCTCGCCGACGCCGACCACCTCGCTGCCGACGGTCACCTCCCGGTGTACGAGGATGTGCACCGTGGGCTGCGCGATGCGCTGGCCGCTCTCGACCAGCGCCCCGGGCCGCCCGCGCCCACCGCGACGACGAACGACCTCAGGAGCTGAACCACAGGTGGCAGGAGTGGCACGACGCCGACTCGACGCGGAGCTGGTGCGCCGCAAACTGGCCCGCTCGCGCGAGCACGCCAGCCAGCTGATCGCCGCGGGACGGGTGACCGTCGGCGGGACGACGGCGAGCAAACCCGCCACCCAGGTCGAGACCAGCGCCGCCGTGGTCGTCCGTGAGGATGCGAGCGACCCGGAGTACGTCTCGCGCGGCGGCCACAAGCTCGCCGGCGCGTTTGCCGCGTTCGTCCCGCTCGGCCTGGAGATCGAAGGCCGCAGGGCCCTGGACGCGGGCGCATCGACCGGCGGCTTCACCGACGTCCTGCTGCGCGCCGGAGCCGGGCACGTCGTCGCCGTCGACGTCGGCTACGGCCAGCTCGCCTGGTCCCTCCAGAGCGACGACCGGGTCACCGTCAAGGACCGTACGAACGTCCGCGAGCTGAGCGTGGAGGACCTCGACGGGCAGCCCGTCGACCTCGTCGTCGGCGACCTGTCGTTCATCCCGCTGGGGCTCGTACTGCCCGCGCTGGTGGCCTGCGCGGCACCCGACGCGGATCTGGTGATGATGGTCAAGCCGCAGTTCGAGGTCGGCAGGGACCGGCTCGGCAGCGGCGGCGTGGTGCGCAGCGCCGAACTGCGCGCCGACACCGTCCGCGCCGTCGCGGCGCGCGCGGCCGAACTGGGCCTCGGCGTCCGTGGCGTGACTGCGAGCCCGCTGCCCGGCCCCTCGGGAAATGTCGAGTACTTTCTGTGGCTGCGCGCCGGGGCGCCTGCACTCGACCCGGCGGACGTCGACCGTGCAGTGGCGGAGGGGCCCCGTTGACCACAACACAGGCAGTTGAAGACCGCGCACCACAACCGGGAGGCGGTGCGGCGCGGACCGTCTTCCTGCTCGCACACACCGGCCGCCCGGCGGCCATCCGCAGCGCCGAACGCGTCGTCCAGGGACTGCTGCGCCACCGGATCGGCGTGCGGGTGCTGGCCGAGGAGGCCGCCGATCTGCCGCTGCCCCCCGAGGTGGAACGCGTCGAGTCCGAGCAGCGGGCGGCCGAGGGCTGCGAACTGCTGGTGGTGCTCGGCGGGGACGGCACCCTGCTGCGCGGCGCCGACTTCGCCCGGACCTCCGGGGTGCCGATGCTCGGCGTCAACCTCGGCCGGGTGGGCTTCCTGGCGGAGGCCGAGCGGGACGATCTCGACAAGGTCGTCGACCGGGTCGTCACCCGCGCGTACGAGGTCGAGGAGCGGATGACGCTCGACGTGCTGGTCCGCAACAACGGCAGCATCGTGCACACCGATTGGGCGCTGAACGAGGCGTCCGTGGAGAAGGCCGCGCGGGAGCGGATGCTGGAGGTCGTCACGGAGGTCGACGGCCGGCCGGTCTCGCGTTTCGGCGGCGACGGCGTCGTCTGTGCCACCCCGACCGGCTCGACCGCCTATGCCTTCTCGGCCGGAGGACCGGTCGTCTGGCCCGAGGTCGAGGCGCTGCTGATGGTCCCGATCAGTGCCCATGCGCTGTTCGCCAAGCCGCTGGTCACCTCGCCCAAGTCGGTCCTCGCGGTGGAGGTCCAGCCCAAGACGCCGCACGGCGTGCTGTGGTGCGACGGCCGGCGCAGCGTCGAACTGCCCGCCGGTGCACGGGTGGAGGTCAGGCGCGGTGCCGTACCGGTGCGCCTGGCCCGGCTGCACCACGCCTCCTTCACGGACCGTCTGGTCGCCAAGTTCGCGCTCCCGGTGGCCGGTTGGCGCGGCGCACCGCACTGACCCGCGGCGGGCGGGAGCCGTCGGCCGGCGTCCCCGCCCGGCGCCTCTCACGCGAGGACGTTCACCCGGTGGCCGTCGCCCGGCCCGACAGCAGGGCGCGGGCGCGGGTGAGCGCGGGGTCGCGGAGCGCGTCGAGATCGTCGTCCGCGAAGACCGGGGTGCGGATCGCGGGGGGTATGCCGGGACCGTCGAAGGTGCGTCCGCCGGCGGTCAGGAACTCCTCGTTCGGGAGCCCGAGCTGCCATGTGCCGGGCAGCGCGCGCTCCAGGATGTCGGAGAACACTCCCTGGGTGTTCTCGCCGATCCGGACGGGCGCGGGTGAGCGGCCCATCAGGGACTGGGTGAACGTCTCGCCTGCACTGATCGTCAGTCGCCCGGTCAGCACCGCCACCGGCCCGGTGAACACCGGGCCGCGGTGCGGCCGGACGCGGACCGGCTCCGGCGTGGTGAACTTCCCCGGGTCGTGCGGGTCGTTGCGGGCCCGCTTGGCGTACGCGAGGTAGGGGCGGTCGGTCAGCCGGGAGGCGATGCGCAGCCCGAGCGGGTCGTATCCGCCGCCGTTGAGCCGGAGATCGACGATGAGCCCGCGCAGCGCCCCGGGGCCCTGCGTCCTGGCCCGCGTGAACACCGCGTCCAGCGCCCGGTCCAGCTCGGCGGCGTCGCTCGCGAAGGAACCGTCCTGCGTGTACCGGGCGAACTGCGTGACGCGCAGGTAGCCGACGCGGTCCGGCAGGCCGGCGTAGGCGATCTTGCCCTGGGCCCAGCTGCGCCGGGTGACGCCGGGGCCGAGGTTCGCCGCTATCGCCTTGTCGATACGGGCCGTGAACCCGGGTGTGGGAAGGACGGTTCCCGGCCGTTTCCCCGCGAACCACTGATCGGGCCCCGCGACCACCCGGGTGTGTGCGTCGTGCAGCGGCTCGATCATCTCCCGCAGGACGGCGAAGAGTTCGTCGTCGCTGGTGGTGGCGGTGATGCGGGGGCGGTAGCGGTCGCGTACCGCCGCCCAGTCGATCTTCTTCGCGCGGAAGAACGGGTAGTTCTCGGCGAAGGTCTGCCAGTAGACGCCGAACACCGCACGGGGGTCGCGGGCGGCGGGCCTGCGGCAGCGGCCGGGCAGCGTGCCGACGCGGTGCAGGGTGCGGTGGCCCACGGCGTCCGGCGAGGACATCCGCGCGCGGCCGGCCCCTGCGGGTGTCACGGTCAGCGGGGCGCCGTCCGGCACGGTGAACACGCTGCGGCCGTGCGGACCCGGCGCCCCGGTACGGGTGCCGAGGACCGAGCCCGGCAGGCAGCTGACGGCGGTGGTCTCGTACGTCCGCAGCCGACGGCCCTCGATGGTGACGAGGGTGCCGTAGCCGTCGGTCCGCCAGACGCCCTCCAGGGGGGCGGTGCGGTCCGTGGGGGACGGCGCTGCGGGGGCCGGTGAGGCGGTGGCGGTCAGTGTCGTCAGCGTGGCCAGTAAAAGGGCCGCGTGCGCGGTGCGCCGGGCCCGCCCCGGGCCGCGGCCGGGCGTCCCGGGGCTGTCCGGGGGCGCGTTCCCGGGACGGCCGCCGGAGGGTCGGGGCACACCGGAATTCTTCGCCGTGCGGGCGAGCGGCATGGAGGACTCCTTGTGGGAGGGGATGGGAGGGGACCGGGGCCGGGCGGGGCGTGCCGGGAGGCGGCCGGGTGGCTCCGGTCCGTGCCGCCGAAGGTCACGGCGGGCGTGGCGCGGGCCGGTCCGTCGGCCACGAACGCACCTTTCCTCCCGTTTCCGTTTCCCGGCCCCGCTTCCGGTCCGTTCCGTTCCGCGATCGGATCCGTGCTCAGCGTGCCGGTCGGGAATGCCCAGGACCATGAGGGGTTCCGCAGCCTTCGGGTGGGGTTTTCCGCAGTGTCCGGGGCAGGAGAGGTGGGGAGGCCGTCGCGGGGCGGTCGTGGAACCTCGTAAGGTCGTATCCGTGTTGGAGGAGATGCGGATCCGGTCCCTGGGCGTCATTGACGACGCCGTTGTCGAGCTGTCCCCGGGCTTCACGGCGGTGACGGGTGAGACAGGTGCGGGCAAGACCATGGTCGTCACCAGCCTCGGCCTGCTGCTCGGCGGGCGCGCCGACCCCGCCCTGGTGCGGATCGGCGCCAAATCGGCGGTCGTGGAGGGCCGCGTCACCATGGCGGCGACCGCCCCGGCCGCCGTACGTGCCGAGGAGGCCGGTGCGGAGCTCGACGAGGGGGCGCTGCTGATCAGCCGCACCGTCTCGGCCGAGGGCCGCTCGCGCGCCCACGTCGGCGGCCGGTCCGTCCCGGTCGGCCTGCTGGGGGAGTTGGCGGACGACCTGGTGGCCGTGCACGGCCAGACCGACCAGCAGGGACTGCTGCGCCCGGCCCGCCAGCGCGAGGCCCTGGACCGCTACGCCGGTGACACCGTCGCGGTACCGCTCGCCAAGTACGCGGCCGCCCACCGCAGGCTGCGCGCCGTCGTCACGGAGCTGGACGGGCTGACGACCCTGGCCCGCGAGCGGTCCCAGGAGGCCGACCTGCTGCGGTTCGGCCTCGACGAGATCGCTGCGGCCGAACCGCAGCCGGACGAGGACACCGAACTCGCCGCGGAGGCCGAGCGGCTCGGCCACGCGGAGGCCCTGGCGTCGGCGGCGAGCGCGGCGCACACCGCGCTGGCAGGCAACCCCGAGGACCTGGAGAGCGTGGACGCCGCGACCCTCGTCGCCGGCGCGCACCGTGCGCTGGAGGCGGTGCGCAGCCACGACCAGGAGCTGTCCGCACTGGCCGACCGGCTCGGCGAGATCGGCATCCTGATGGCCGACGTCGCGGGCGATCTCGCCGGTTACGCGGACGGCCTGGACGCCGACCCGCTGCGGCTCGCCGCGGTCGAGGAGCGCCGCGCGGCTCTGACCCACCTGACGCGCAAGTACGGCCAGGACATCGCCGCCGTGCTGGCCTGGTCCGAGGAGAGCGCCGCGCGCCTCGCCGAGCTGGACGGCGACGACGACCGGATCGGCGGGCTGACCGTCGAGCGCGACGCACTCCGTGCCGAACTGGGCGAACTGGCACAGGCGTTGACCGACGCCCGGACCGCATCGGCCGGCCGGTTCGCGGACGCGGTGACCGCGGAACTCGCCGAACTCGCCATGCCGCACGCCCGGGTGAGCGTCGCGATCCGCCAGACCGAGGTGGCGGCCGAGACCGAGGGCATCGAGGTCGGCGGCCGTGCCGTCGCCTACGGACCGACCGGCGCCGACGAGGTGGAACTCCTCCTCGCCCCGCACCCGGGCGCACCGCCCCGGCCGATCGCCAAGGGGGCGTCCGGCGGTGAACTCTCCCGCGTGATGCTCGCCGTGGAGGTCGTCTTCGCCGGATCCGACCCGGTGCCGACGTACCTCTTCGACGAGGTCGATGCGGGGGTCGGCGGCAAGGCGGCCGTCGAGGTCGGCAGGCGGCTGGCCAGGCTCGCCAGGTCGGCGCAGGTCGTGGTCGTCACGCACCTCCCGCAGGTCGCGGCGTTCGCCGACCGGCAGCTGCTGGTGGAGAAGACCCACGACGGCTCGGTCACCAGGAGCGGCGTCACGGTCCTGGAGGGCGAGGAGCGGGTCCGTGAACTCTCCCGGATGCTGGCCGGCCAGGAGGACTCCGAAACAGCCCGCGCGCACGCCGAGGAACTACTGGAAACGGCCCGCACGGGACGCTGAACCGGCGGGGAGCGGACCGTGAGCCCTCGGGAAGCCGGGCGGCCGGAGGAGCGCGGCGTGATGCCGGGCGAGGGGAGAAGCGGCGTGGCGGCGTGGGCGGAGAACGGACGCGGCAGGATGCCGGGCCGGACACGGACGCTTCTCGGGGCGGCCGGGACGACCCGCGCCGCCTATGAGGCGCTGCGGCGCCGGCCGCCGGGCGGCAGCGCCCGATGGCAGCGGACGAACCACGCGGGCCGGACCGTTGACCTGCACGCGGGCCTCGCGACCGCCGCAGGCACCGCCCTCGCCGCCGCCACCGCGCCACGGCTGCCCGCCCGTACCCGGACCGCCGCGGCCCTCGCGGTGCTCGCCGCGGGCGCCTGCGGGGCGTACGACGACGCGGCCGGCGCCGGCGACCTCCGGCGCGGATTCCGGGCCCACCTCTCGGCGCTCCGCACCGGCGAGATCACCAGCGGCACCGTCAAGCTCTTCGGGATCGGCGCGGCGGGCCTCACCGCCGGCGCCCTGCTCAGGAACCGGCCGGCCGACGCGCTGCTCGCCGGCGTGGTCATCGCGGGATCGGCCCACCTCGTGAACCTCCTCGACGTCCGGCCCGGACGGGCCGCGGGCGCCGTGCTCGCCCTCGGCGCCCCGGGACTGCTGCGCGGCGGGGCGGCCGGCCCGCTGTCCGCCGCGCCGGTCGGGGCGGCGGCCGCGGTACTCGCCGACGACCTCGGCGAACGCACCATGATCGGCGACGCGGGCGCGCACGCGCTCGGCGCCGCCATCGGCCTGGCGATCGTGGCCGGCAACGGCCGCACGGGCCTGGCCGCGCACGCCGCCGCCCTGATCGCCGCCGCGGCGGCGGGTGACCGCATCAGCCGGGCGGCCGCCGCGCTCTGAGCCGCGCCCCGGGAGCCCGTACCCCCGGTTACGGGAACGGGTGTTTTGTCACCCATGTGAGTGGTCCGGCGGGGATGCAGGTGAGACATCCCACCTGAACGGCGGGCGAACGGTGCCGAATTGACGCCGAAGGGCTGGCATCCTGGGGCGCGGTGCGCGAGCCCGGCGTGCCCCGCCTCCCGTCGTACGGCCCGTGTGACGCGCTCGTACCGGGGCAGCCGTACGGGAGCCCCGCAGCACCCGGAGGGCCCGTACAACTCACCGCGGTACACAGCGCCTTGTCGCCCACGGACCGTCCAGCCGGTACGGTCCTACCGTCCGCCGACCCAGGAGCCCCAGCACGTGACCAGCACACCGCCCCCGTCGCACGGCCGCGCGCCGCTGCGCACGGTCCAGGTGCTGGGACACGGCGCCACCGGCAGCGCCGCCCATGTCCGTTCGCTGGCCGCAGGGCTGGTGGCGCGCGGCGTCCAGGTGACCGTCTGCGCTCCCCGCGAGGCCGACGAGACGTACGGATTCACCGCGGCCGGCGCCCGGTTCGCGCAGGTGGCGCCGCGTACGGACCCGGTGAGCCTGGCCTCGCTGCGCAGCGCCTGCTGGGGCGCCGACGTGGTGCACGCGCACGGACTGCGGGCCGGGCTGCGCGCCGTGCTGGCGGTGCGCGGGCTGCGGGGCCCCCGGGGCGGACGGGTTCCGCTCGTCGTCACCTGGCACACCAGGGCGCACCCCGAGGGCGCGCGGGCCCGGCTCGTGCATCTGATGGAGCGCAGGGTCGCGCGGGCCGCAGCCGTCGTCCTGGGTGCCTGCTCCGACCTCGTCGACCGGGCGCGCGAACGGGGCGCGCGTGACGCCCGGCTGGCGCCCGTCACCCTCACGCGCCCCCGTGAAGCCGCAGTACCACCCGCGGACCCCGACCGGACGCGGCACAAGGAACGGGCCGAACTGGGCGCGGTGGACCGCCCGTTGATCGTCTCCGTCGGCCGCCTCGAACCGCACCAGGGCCACGACCTGCTGCTGGACGCCGCGCACGCCTGGTGCGCGCTGGATCCGCAGCCGTTGCTGGTCATCGCGGGTGAGGGCGCGCAGCGGCCCGCGCTCCAGCGGCGGATCGACACCGAGCAGCTGCCGGTGCTGCTGGCCGGCCGCCGCGGCAACGTCCCCGAACTCGTCGCCGCGGCCGATGTGGTGGTACTCGCCGGCCACTGGGAGGCCCGGCCGCTGCTGGCCCAGGAGGCGCTGCGGGCCGGTGTCCCGCTGGTGGCCATCGACAGCGGCGGCACCCGCGAACTCGTGGGCCGGGCCGCCGAGCTGGTCCGCCACGGCGACGCCGCGGCTCTCGCCCGTACGGTCACCGGACTGCTCGCCGATCCGGTACGGCGGGCCACGCTGGCCGCCGCAGGTCCCGTCCAGGCGGCGGGCTGGCCGACGGAGGACGACACGGTCGCGCAGGTGCTCAGCGTCTACGACGAGCTGACGCAGCCCGGAGGCGGCCACTCCGGTTGAGCGGGGCCCGGTGCAGGCGCGGGCCCGCCGCTACCCCCGCTCCGCGTGCCGGCGGGCGCGGAGGGCCAGCCGGAGGCCCAGCACCGTCTGCGGGTCCTCCAGATCGGTGTCCAGGAGCTGGGCGATGCGGGCCAGCCGGTCGTACAGGGTCTGCCGGTTGACGTTCAGGTCGCGGGCCGTCTCGGCCTTGCGGCCCGCGCTGGCCAGATACGCCTCAAGGGTCGGCAGCAGTGGCTGGCGGGCACTCCTGTCGTGGCGCAGGAGCGGGCCGATGGCGCGGTCCACGAAGTCCGCGAGCACCCCCTCCTCGCCGTGTTCGCGCATCCGCCACAGCAGCAGTTCGATGTCCAGCCGGCGGGCGTCGAACCAGGGCTGCGGCGGCAGTCCCTGGGCCGCGGCGGCCGCCTCCGCCGCGTGCCGCAGCCCGGACCCGGCCGCCGCCCAGTCGCCCGCCGTGCCGACGACGACCACCGGGTGCTGTGCCGACGGGCGGTCCAGGCCGGCGCGCACCACCCCGGCGTGCAGCGCGGCGGCCACCCGGCCGGCGAGCGCTTCCCGGTCCTGGCCGGCGCGCAGCGCGACGAGCAGCGGCACCCGGCCTTCCACGGGCCGTACGCCGAGCAGCACCGGCACCCCGGGCGCCGCGAGTTCCTCGCGCAGCGCCTGGGCGAGCACCGCCCAGCTGCCGGGGGAGGGGAGCTGGGCCGGCATCCGCATCACCATCGGGAGGACCGGATCGGAGCCGGGCCGGAAGCCCAGCAGCCGGGCCTGCCCCGGTGCCTCGGCCGCCGAGACCCGGCCGTCGGCCAGGTCGGCGAGGAAGTCGCCGCGGCCGCGCGCGGCGAGCACCTCCTCCTGGCGGGACTGGAGCAGGACGACGGCAAGGAGGTCGGCGGCGCGTTCGGCGGCGATCCGGTGCACCGGGGCCGGCGGGGTGTTGACGGGGAGCAGAACGAGGCGGGCGCGCACCGCGTCCGGGCCGTGGCCGCCCCCGGGGACGTCGATCCGGACGCCGGTGTCCCGCAGTCCTTCCCAGGCCACCAGCGGGTCGGCGTCCGCGGGCCCGCCGTCACCGTCGTCGGCCTCCGGGCCCGCCGCGTACAGCGGGCTGCCGTCGGGGGCCTCCAGGCAGAGCGGATTGCCGGTGAAGACGGCCAGCAGCCGCAGCACTTCGGGTGCGCCGCCGCCGGCCAGCAGCACGTCCGTACAGCGCCGCAGGAGTTCGTCGGCACGGCGCAGCAGCGTGTAGTGGCTGTTGACGATCTCGGTGTGGATCGCTTCGGTGACCGTGACGTACGGGACCTCGCGGTGCAGCTGGATCAGCGGCAGGCCACAGTCGTGCGCGGCGTCGACCATCGCGGAGGGCAGCGAAGCGAAGCGGGAACCCAGCTCCACGACGAGGGCGGCGATCTCGCGGTCGGCGAGCTTGTGGATGAACGCGCGCTGCTCGGTGGGCCGCGAGCCGAGCCCGAGGCCGGTGGTCAGCAGCAGCTCGCCGCCCTTGAGCAGCGAGGCGATGTGCGGCACCTCTCCGGCGTGCACCCAGCGCACCGGCCGGTCCAGCCGGTCCGCGCCCGCCAGCACCTCCGGCAGCCCGCGCCGCAGGGCGGGCAGCTCAAGCGCCCTGCGTACGGTGATCTCCGCTTCGATCTTCGATTCCTGCCCCATGGCGTCGAACGGTACCCGCAGTCCGCCGTCGCAGGTCACGGGCGGACGGCGGCGGACCGGGCATCCGGGGCCGCGCGCGCCGCCTCACCCCGACGACTCACGTATCACCAGCTCCGCCCCGGTGATCACCGGCCGCAGGGCGGGCCCGCCGGCCCCCTGGGTGCCCAGCCGGCGCAGCAGCAGCCTGGCCATCAGCCGGCCCATCTCCTCCACGTCCTGGCGGACCGTGGTCAGCGGCGGATCCGCCCAGGCCGCCGGTTCCAGATCGTCGTAGCCGACCACCGCCACGTCATCGGGCACCCGCCGCCCCCGGGCCCGCAGGGTGCGCAGCGCGCCGTTCGCCATCAGGTCCGACGAGGCGAAGACCGCGTCCAGGTCCGGTACGGCGTCGAGGAGCCGGGCCATCGCCCGCTCGCCGCCGTGCGCGGTGAAGGCCCCGTCGGCGATCAGCCGCGGGTCGGGCCCGGCCGGTGCCAGGGCGTCGCGGTAGCCGTGCAGGCGGTCCAGGGCCGAGGTCTGGTCGAGCGGCCCGGTGATGACCGCGATCCGGCGGCGGCCGCGTTCGACGAGGTGGCGGACGGCCTGCCGGGCGCCGTCGCGGTTGTCGGTGTCGACGTACAGCGGCCGCGGTTCGCGCTCGGCGCCCGGCCATCCCGGGCGGCCGCCGTAGACCGTCGGCAGTCCGGCGCCCGCGGCCATCGCGGGCAGCGGGTCGTCACGGTGCAGGGAGAACATCAGCGCCCCGTCGACGTGTCCGGCCGCCAGATAGCGGCCGATGCGGTCGTAGTCGTCGCGGTGCGCCACGAAGAGGAGCAGCAGCTGGGTGTCGGCGGCGGACAGCTCCCGGCTGATGCCGCGCAGTTGGCGGCCGAAGAACGGGTCGGAGAAGACCCGGGTCTCCGGCTCGGCGATGACCACGGCGACCGCGCCGGTGCGCCGGGTGACCAGGGCGCGGGCCGCGCTGTTGGGGACGTAGCCCAGTTCGGCCACCGCCCGCCTGACCTTCTCCTGGACCGTGCCGCGCACTCCGGCGCCGCCGTTGACCACGCGCGAGACCGTGGCGCGTGAGACGCCTGCGCGCGCCGCGACCGCCTCCAGCGTAGGGCGCGGTCCGTTCGCCTCGGACACATGCAACTCCTTTTTCCACGCGGTGGGTTGACGCTGTGCCGTCGAGTCGGCAGGGTGCCGGTACACGATATGAGAGCGCTCTCAAGACGTGTACCCCTACCCTTGACTCCTCCTTCCCCCCACCGTGTCGAGGAGAGAATGTCATGAGCATGAGCTCGCGGACGAGGGCGGCGCTGTTCGCCGCCTGCTCCGTGCTGGCCGCCGTCGCCGCACTCGCCGTCCCCCTCGCGAACGCCCGCGAACCAGCCCCCGCCCCCCGCGCCACCGCCACCCAAGAGGCGCCCCCCGCAGCCTTCCAGGAGGTCTGGCACACCGACTTCGACGGCGCCGCCGGATCGCGCCCCTCCGCCGACGACTGGATCACCGACACCGGAACCGGCTACCCCGGAGGACCGCCCAACTGGGGTACAGGCGAACGCCAGACGTACACCGACAGCCCGGACAACCTCCAGCTCGACGGGGACGGCCACCTCAAGATCACGGCTCGGAAGGACGGCGGCACCTGGACCTCCGGCCGCATCGAGACCCGCCGCGCCGACTTCGCCGCCCCCGAAGGCGGCAAGCTCCGCATCGAGGCGAGCATCCGGCTGCCGGAGATCTCCGGCGACCAGGCGCTCGGCTACTGGCCGGCGTTCTGGACGCTCGGCGCCGACTTCCGCGGCAACTACCAGAACTGGCCGGGCATCGGCGAGTTCGACATCATGGAGAACGTCAACGGCGCCAACCAGGTCTGGGCCACCCTGCACTGCGGGGTCAGCCCCGGAGGACCCTGCAACGAGACCCAGGGCAAGGGGAGTTCACGGGAGTGCCCCGGCGCCGCCTGCCAGGCCGGCTTCCACACCTACGCGCTCGAACTCGACCGCACCGACAGCGCGGCGGAGTCGCTGAACTGGTACGTCGACGGACAGCGCTTCCACACCGTCACCTCCGCCGAGATGGACGCCGACACCTGGGCGAAGGCCACCCACCACGGCCACTTCCTGCTCCTCAACCTCGCCATGGGCGGCGGGTTCCCGGACGGCGTCGCAGGCCGCGCCACCCCCACCGACACCACCGCCCCCGGCGGCTCCCTCCTCGTCGACCGCGTCGCCGTCTCCGTCGCACAGCCCGCCGCGGCCCGCACCACCGCCCCCGCCCCGCGCACCGCATCGCAAGGAGCCACCTCGTGATCACTCGTCGCACCCTGCTCGGCGGACTCGCCGCCGGCGCCGCCACCGTCTCCGGCATCGCCGTCGCCGGACGCGCCATCGGCGCGCCCGCACCCCTCGGCGAAGCGGCGGCCGGGATGCCGCTGCACATCGTCAACAACTCCGGCAACTACGCCAATTCCGCCGTCTGGATCTACATCGTCGGCAACGACGGCACCCAGCAGGTACGGGTCACCCCGGAGGGCGAACTCAAGCCCGTCGCCGTGTCCGACAACGGCGCGGACGGCTTCACCGACTACGCGATCCCGCTCGCGGCGAGCGGCCCCACCACCCTCCAGCTGCCGCAGATGTCCGGCCGCATCTACACCGCGCTCGGCAGCAAGCTCAAGTTCAAGGCGGTCGAGGACGGCAACGGCAAGGCGGCGCTGGCCTATCCGGCCGGCTGGGTCTCGTCCGACCCCAACTACGACGTCCTGCACGACTGCGCCGAGTTCACCTACAACGCGGGCGGCATGTACTGCAACACGACCATGGTCGACATGTTCAGCGTGCCGCTCGCGATCAAGCTGACCGGCGCCAAGGACCAGACCACCGGCACCCTCAAGGACGGCGCCCGCGCCAAGGTCTTCGCCGACGTCAAGGCCGCCGAAGGCTTCGACAAACTGGTCATCGGCGACAAGCGCGTCATCGCCCCAGGACACGGCCTGGACAGCGGCCTGTTCGGCAAGGACTACTTCGCTCCCGCCATCGACGACGCCTGGTCCGCCTACGCGGGCAAGGACCTGAAGGTGACCACCAACGCCGGTACCTTCACCGGCCGGGTCAGCGCCGGCAAACTGTCCTTCACGGGCCCCGCTACGGTCGCCTTCGACAAGCCCTCCACCCGCGACGTCCTCTTCTGCGACGGCGCGCTGGCCGCCCCCAACGATGGCACCACCGGACCGGTCGCCGCCATCCTGGGCGCCGCCCTGAACCGCTCCACACTCGTCTCGGCCGCGGCCCAGCCCGCCACCGACCCGGCCGCCTTCTACCAGGAACAGCTCACCAACCACTACGCCAAGGCCATGCACGCGGCCACCGCCGACGGCAAGGCGTACGGCTTCGCCTTCGACGACGTGGCCGGCTTCGCCTCGTACATCGAGGACGGCGCCCCGAAGGAGATCACCCTCACCCTCACCCCGTTCTGAGCCCGCCCCCGGCGCGATCCCGGTAGGACGCCGCGGTCCGGACTCTTACGCTGTGCCGCATGTCAGGTACCGCGCAAGCACCCAACGGCCCTGCCGAAGAACCGGGCACCGCACCCCCTTCCACCACGGCCCCGGACCGTGCGGCCGCCGCCCTCGTGCAGCGGCGTACGGTCCGGGTGCTGATGTCCGCCCAGGTCGTGGCCGGCATCGGCATCGGCTCGACGCTGTCATCGGGCGCCCTGCTGGTCGGCAGGCTCAGCGGCTCCGAGGCGGCCGCCGGGCTCGCCACCACATCGGCCACGCTCGGCGCCGCCCTGCTGGGCATCCCGCTCGCCGCGCTCTCCCGCTCCCGCGGCCGCCGGGTCGGCCTCGGCTGCGGCTGGCTCATCGCCACCGCGGGCACCCTGCTGGTACTGCTCGGTGCCCACCTGGGCCGCACGGAACCGGTGCTCGCCGGCACCCTCCTGCTCGGCGCGGGCACCGCCGCCAACCTCCAGTCCCGCTACGCGGCCGCCGACCTCGCCGACGACGGCAACCGGGCCCGCGCGCTCTCCCTCGTCGTCTGGTCCACCACCGTCGGCAGCGTCATAGGCCCCAACCTCAGCGGCCCCGGCGAATCCGTGGCCCACGCCCTGGGGCTGCCCGGCGAATCGGGGACGTTCCTCTTCTCCGCCGTAGCATTCCTCGGCGGCTGGGCCCTGATCTGGTTCCGGCTCCGCCCCGATCCGCTGCACCTCGCCGCCGCCCTGGCACGCGCGGAATCCGGCCACACCGGGGGCGGTCTTCCGGCCGGAATATCCACCCCGCAGGCCACGGCCCGCTTCACCACCCGCACAGCCGACGCGCTGCGCCACGTCAGGTCCTCGCCCGCCGCCCTGCTCGGCCTGCTCTCCCTCGTGCTCGGCCACGCCGTGATGGTGTCCGTGATGACCATGACACCCGTCCATCTCGCCCACCACGGCGCCGGGTTGAGCGTCGTCGGCTTCACCATCAGCCTGCACATCGCCGGCATGTACGCACTCTCGCCGCTCGTCGGCCGGCTCGCCGACCGGATCGGCAGGGTGCGGATGATCCTCGCGGGACAGGCTGTCTACCTCGCGGCCGCGGTGCTCGCCGGCACCGCGGGCGCCGCCCACTGGGCGACCACCACCGGCCTGTTCCTGCTCGGCCTCGGCTGGTCCTGCGTGACCATCGCCGGCTCCACGCTGCTGACCGAATCCGTCGGCACCGAACGGCGCTCCGAGGTGCAGGGCCTCGCCGACACCCTGATGAACCTGGCCGGCGCGCTCGGCGGCGCACTCGCCGGCGGCATCGTCACCCTGATCGGCTACGGCGGCCTCAACGCGGCGGCCGCGGTACTCGTGCTGCCGGTCCTCGTGCTGGCTCTCGCACCGCGGGCCCGCACCAAAAGGTGAACGGGCCCGCGGAAAGGAAAACTGACGGGGGTCAGCCCCCGCCGTACGCACCGCTCGCGGTCAGCCGCAGTGCGGTGTCGATCAGCGGGACATGGCTGAACGCCTGCGGGAAGTTGCCCACCTGGCGCTGGTTGTGCGGATCCCACTCCTCGGCCAGCAGCCCCAGGTCGTTGCGGAGCGCGAGCAGCCGCTCGAAGAGTTTGCGGGCCTCCTCGACCCTGCCGATCATCGCCAGATCGTCCGCCATCCAGAACGAGCAGGCCAGGAAGGCCCCTTCCTCACCTTCGAGCCCGTCCACACCGGCCTCGTCGGCGGACGTCGGATAGCGCAGGATGAAGCCGTCCTCGGTGGCGAGTTCCCGCTGGATCGCCTCGATGGTGCCGATGACGCGCTTGTCGTCCGGCGGCAGGAAACCCATCTGCGGGATGAGCAGCAGCGACGCGTCCAGCTCCTGCGAGCCGTAGGACTGCGTGAAGGTGTTGCGCTCCGCGTCGTACCCCTTCTCGCAGACGTCACGGTGGATCGTGTCGCGCAGCTCCTTCCAGCGCTCCAGCGGTCCGTCCACGTCACCGGCCTCGATCAGCTTGATCGTGCGGTCGACGGCGACCCAGGTCATCACCTTGGAATGGACGAAGTGCCGCCGCGGGCCGCGGACCTCCCAGATGCCCTCGTCCGGCTCGTCCCAGTGCTTCTCCACCCAGCGGATCAGCTTCAGCTGGAGCAGCGAGGCATAGTCGTTGCGGGCGAGCCCGGTCATGTGCGCGAGGTGGAGCGCCTCGATGACCTCGCCGTACACGTCCAGCTGGAGCTGCCCCGCCGCGCCGTTGCCGACCCGGACCGGCTGCGAATTCTCGTACCCAGGAAGCCAGTTGAGCTCGTTCTCGCCCAACTCCCGTTCACCGGCGATGCCGTACATGATCTGGAGGTTCTCCGGATCGCCCGCCACCGCGCGCAGCAGCCACTCGCGCCAGGCCCGCGCCTCTTCCCGGTAGCCGGTGCGCAGCAGCGAGGAGAGGGTGATCGCGGCGTCCCGCAGCCAGGTGAAGCGGTAGTCCCAGTTGCGGCTGCCGCCGAGATCCTCGGGCAGCGAGGTCGTCGGCGCCGCCACGATCCCGCCGGTCGGCGCGTACGTCAGTGCCTTGAGCGTGATCAGCGACCTGACCACCGCGTCGCGGTACGGACCGTGATACGTGCAGTGCTCGACCCAGTCACGCCAGAAGTCCTCGGTGGCCTCCAGCGACGCCTCCGGCTCCGCCAGCGCCGGCGGCTGGTGGTGCGAGGGCTGCCAGCTGATGGTGAAGGCGACCCGCTCGCCCGGCGACACCGTGAAGTCGGAGTACGTCGTCAGCTCCTCGCCGTACGTCTCCGCCGAGGTGTCCAGCCACACCGAATCCGGCCCCGCGACCGCGACCGTCCGCCCGTCCACCTTGTGGACCCAGGGCACGACCCAGCCGTACGAGAACCGCATCCGCAGCTCCGAACGCACCGGAACGCTGCCGCTCACACCCTCCACGATGCGCACCAGCTGTGGCGCGCCGTCCCGCGGCGGCATGAAGTCGATGACCCGGACCGTGCCCGCCGGGGTGTCCCACTCGGATTCCAGTACGAGTGAGTCCCCGCGGTAGCGGCGACGGTCGGCGGGCTGCGGGCGGGTGCCCTCGGTATGGGCGGGGCCCATCCGCCAGAATCCGTGTTCCTCCGTGCCCAGCAGCCCGGCGAAGACCGCCGGCGAGTCGAAGCGGGGCAGGCACAGCCAATCGACCATGCCGTCTCTGCACACGAGAGCGGCGGTTTGCATATCGCCGATGAGTGCGTAGTCCTCGATGCGCCCGGCCACGTGCATCTCCCGTCGAACTGGAGTCACGCCCCCCATGGGACGTTGTGAGCTGTCCGTCCTGCCCATGAAACGTTGTCGAGCAACGGGACCGGAAATCGGGCGGGGGTGGTGCCTTACCGGACGGCTCGTAACGAGTGCCCGAGCAGGATACGACGCGCGCAAGTGATCTGCGCGACGCTCAGGAGAGTGGGGTCACCCGAACGGGTGATGAGTGCCGTGGGCCCGGTCCCGGACGCGGCCGGGAGCGACCATGCCAGGTCGCTGATAGCCTGGTACCCCGTGGACCGGTGGGCCCCACAAATGTCACGGCAGATGTCACGGCACCCCCGAGCCGCAGCGAAGGCACCCCTCGAACCTCCGGGGTCGGCGCCGCATCGCACCTCTCCACCTCGCGACCACGGGAGCTCCCTCTTGGCCATGCCGCCCAAATCCACGACGACCAAGCACCTCTTCGTCACCGGGGGCGTCGCCTCCTCGCTCGGTAAGGGGCTGACCGCCTCCAGCCTGGGCGCGCTCCTCAAGGCGCGCGGCCTGCGGGTCACGATGCAGAAGCTCGACCCGTACCTGAACGTCGACCCGGGAACGATGAACCCGTTCCAGCACGGCGAGGTCTTCGTCACCAACGACGGCGCCGAAACCGACCTGGACATCGGCCACTACGAGCGGTTCCTCGACGTCGACCTCGACGGCTCTGCGAACGTGACCACAGGCCAGGTCTACAACACCGTGATCGCCAAGGAGCGCCGCGGCGAGTACCTCGGTGACACCGTGCAGGTCATCCCGCACATCACCAACGAGATCAAGCACCGCATCCGGCGGATGGCGACCGACGATGTCGACGTCGTCATCACCGAGGTCGGCGGCACGGTCGGCGACATCGAGTCGCTGCCGTTCCTGGAGACGGTCCGCCAGGTCCGCCACGAGGTCGGCCGCGACAACGTCTTCGTCGTGCACATCTCGCTGCTCCCGTACATCGGCCCGTCCGGTGAGCTGAAGACCAAGCCGACCCAGCACTCCGTCGCGGCGCTGCGCAACATCGGCATCCAGCCCGACGCGATCGTGCTGCGTGCCGACCGCGAGGTGCCCACCGCCATCAAGCGGAAGATCTCGCTGATGTGCGACGTCGACGAGGCCGCGGTCATCGCGTGCCCGGACGCGCCGTCCATCTACGACATCCCCAAGGTCGTGCACGCCGAGGGCCTGGACGCCTACGTCGTCCGCAAGCTGGACCTGCCCTTCCGTGACGTCGACTGGACCCAGTGGGCGGACCTGCTGGAGCGCGTCCACAACCCCGACCACGAGGTCAAGGTCGCGCTGGTCGGCAAGTACATCGACCTGCCCGACGCCTACCTCTCGGTCACCGAGGCGCTGCGCGCCGGCGGTTTCGCGAACAAGACCCGCGTGAAGCTGAAGTGGGTCACGTCCGACGACTGCAAGACCCCGGCCGGGGCCGCCGAGCAGCTCGCGGACTGCGACGCCGTGTGCATCCCCGGCGGTTTCGGCGACCGCGGTGTGGACGGCAAGGTCGGCGCGATCACCTACGCACGCGAGCACAAGCTGCCGCTGCTCGGCCTGTGCCTGGGCCTGCAGTGCGTGGTCATCGAGGCCGCCCGCAACCTCGCGGGCATCGACGGCGCCAACTCCACCGAGTTCGACCCGGCCGCCGCCCACCCGGTCATCTCCACGATGGCCGAGCAGAAGGACATCGTCGCGGGCGAGGGCGACATGGGCGGCACCATGCGCCTGGGCATGTACCCCGCCAAGCTCGCCGAGGGCTCGATCGTCCGCGAGACCTACGACAACCAGCCGTACGTCGAGGAACGCCACCGCCACCGCTACGAGGTCAACAACGCCTACCGCGGCGAACTGGAGAAGAAGGCCGGCCTGGTCTTCTCCGGCACCTCACCGGACAACACCCTCGTCGAGTACGTCGAGTACGCGCGCGAGGTGCACCCGTACCTGGTCGCCACCCAGGCGCACCCCGAACTCCGCTCCCGCCCCACCCGCCCCCACCCGCTCTTCGCCGGACTGGTGAAGGCGGCCGTGCAGCGGCAGCAGGCGGCGCGGAAGACGGGCGCCGTGAAGTAGCGCGGAGCACGACGGATACGGTTGCCGGGGCAGGGATCTTTCGAGGTCCGTGCCCCGGTTTCTGCGTTGGTAAAGGCTCACACAGGAGGACGCATGGCGATCAAGGACACCCCCGAGGAGTGGACGGTCACCGCGACCACGACGCCCTTCACCGGGAACAAGACCAGCGTGCGCACCGACGAGGTCGTCATGCCGGACGGCTCCACCGTCAAGCGGGACTACCAGGTCCACCCCGGCTCCGTCGCGGTCCTCGCGCTCGACGGCGAGGGCCGGGTGCTGGTGCTGCGCCAGTACCGTCACCCGGTACGCCAGAAGCTGTGGGAGATCCCCGCCGGCCTGCTGGACGTCCCCGGCGAGAACCCGCTGCACGCCGCGCAGCGCGAGCTGTACGAAGAGGCGCACGTCAAGGCGGGCGACTGGCGGGTGCTGACCGACGTCTACACCACACCGGGCGGCTGCGACGAGGCGGTGCGGATCTTCCTCGCGCGCGACCTGTCGGAGGCCGAGGGCGAACGCTTCGAGGTGTCCGAGGAAGAGGCCGACATGGAGCTGGCGCGGGTGCCGCAGGACGAGCTGGTGCGCGGCGTGCTGGCCGGCGAGCTGCACAACAACTGCCTGGTCGTCGGAGTCCTGGCGCTCACCGCGGCGCAGGGCGGCACGGGCCTGGAGGCCCTGCGCCCGGCCGACGCGCCCTGGCCGGCCCGCCCCTTCGCCGCCTGAGCCGCCGCCGCACCGGCCGCCGCCCCGTTCCGGTCGGATGATCGGCTGATCCGATCGAGTGACCCAACCGCCCTGCTCCGCACGGCGCATGACGGGTCGTGAACTACGCTCGGCAGCGTTCCCGTCCGCGACCGCGGCGGGCTCGTATGCGCAGGTGGACGGGAGAGTGACCCGTGACGGATCAGGCGGTGGGCGGAGGGCACCTCCCGCCGGGGGCGGCGGGGCGGCCCGCCACGGCGGCGGACGCCCGGCAGGTGCCGGACGGCCGCAGAGACGGCACGGCGGCCGGCCGCCCCGGCCGTTCCGCCGCCACCGCACCGCCCGCCACCGTCGTCCCCACGAGGACCGTCCCGCCGCCGTTCGCCGGCCGCACCCGCGAACTGAAAGCGCTGCGTGCCGACATCGCCCGCGCGGGGCTCGACACCCTCTCCGGACGCAAGGGCGCCCGCAGCCGCGTCCTGCTGATCGCCGGCCGCCCCGGATCGGGCCGCACCCGGCTCGCCGCGGAACTGCTGCGCCACCTCGCCGACGAGTACCCCGACGGCGTGCTGCGGGCCGGGCTGACCGGGCCGGGCGGCGCTCCGGTGCCCACCGGCCGGGTCGCCCGTGGACTGCTCACCACGCTCGGCGCCTCCGCCCCGCCGGGAGCCTGTGACGACGAGCTGACCGAGGCGCTGCGTACGGCGCTCGCCACCCGGCGCGCCGTGCTGTTCCTGGACGACGCCCCGGGCGCCGAACAGGTCGAACCGCTGCTCCCGGATGCGCCCCGCTGCCTGGTCCTGGTGGTCTCCCAGGGGCCGCTCACCGGCATCCCCGACGTCCGGCCGTGCACGCTCGGCGGCCTGGAGAGCGCGGCGGCCGTCGCGATCCTCGGTGGGTTCGCCGGGCCGACCCGTATCGCCGTCGACCCGCGGACGGCCGAAGCGGTCGCCGAGGAGTGCGGCGGCCAGCCCGCGGCCCTGGTCCTGGCGGGCGGCTGGCTCGCCGCCCGCCCCAAGTCGTCCGTATCCGACCTGCGCAAGGCGCTCCGGGCCGTCCCGATCCCGGCGGACCTGCCCTCCGGTGACCACCCGCTGCACCGCGCCTTCCATCTCGCCTACGAGGCGCTCGCGCCGTCCACCGCCCGGATACTGCGGCTGCTCACCCTGGCGCCGGCCGGCCTGGTGGACGCGCACACCGCCTCCGCGCTGGCCGGCTGCTCGGTCGCGGCCGCCGCCAGGACCTTGCAGGACGTCGCCGCGCTGGGCCTGCTGCACCCGGTGCCGGGCGAGCCCACGGGCACGGGGGAGCGGAGTGCGGCCGAGGGCGTGGCCGAGGCAGCGCTGCACCCGCAGTACCGGCTTCCCGGATGCCTGGCCCCCGCGACCTTCGCGCTGCTCCAGGAAGAGGAGCGTCCTGCCGAGATCCAGCTGGCCCGCGCGCGGATGCTGGAGCGGACCGTCCGGCTGCTCCAGTCCTGCCGGGCGATGGGGGAGCCTGCGGGCTCCGCGGCCCGGCACCGTACGGCGGGACTGCCGAAGTCGCTGCGCTTCCCCTCACGGCAGGCCGCGGCCGACTGGCTGCGCAGCCGCCGCGCGGCCCTGCTGGACGCGGCGCGGATCGCCGTGGCCGACGGTGAACTGGACACGCTGGACCGGCGGTTGATGGCCGCGCTGGTCCGCACGCTGATGATGCACGAGGGCGCGCAGGCGGCCGCGCCTGCCCTCTACTCCCTGCACACGCTGGTCCTGGAGGTCGCCGAACGCCGCGGCCTGGGACGGGAGAAGGCCGCGGCGCTGCTCAACCTCGCCGACCTGGACGGTCAGTCGGGCCGCACGCAGGACGCGCTCGCCCGGTACCGCGGCGCGCTGGAGGCCGCCCGTGCGGTGAAGGACCCGGTGGCCACCGGGCGCGCGCTGGAATCGCTGGGCGGTACGTACTCCGAGCTGGGCGACTGGCAGCGGGCGGCCGACTGGTACGGGCGGGCGCTGGAGCTGCGGTTGAGCCGCGGCGAGAGCGCCGACGCGGCGCGGCTGCACGGCCGGATCGGCGGTACGCACACCTATGCGGGGCGCTGGGGCGAGGCGCTGAAGGAGTGGCGGGCGGCGGCCGGGACGTACCGCAGGCTCGGGGACGTGTCGGGTCAGGCGCGGGCGTCGGGGGAGGTGGCGCGGGTGCAGGAGTACGCGGGACGGCCCGAGGAGGCGCTGCGGACCTGCCTCGATGCCCTGCACGCCGCCCGCAGCGCGGGCGACGGACGCCTGGAGGCGGCGCTCCAGCTGCGGATTGCGGACACCCTCGACCGGCTCGGCGATCCGGCGGCGGCACGGCTGCACCGGGCCGTCGGCGAACAGCTCACTCAAGACCACCCTGAGTGACCTACGAAATCGGTGGTGTTACCGGAAACGATTAATGCTTTGCAAGGCTAGACAACGAGAGATCCTTCAATAAACTGGATGAGCCGCGTTCGGCGCGGTCAGCTCCGTCATGTGTCACATGAGGGATGAATCCCTGCAAGCACTCATTCAAGGACCGTGATCGACGTGAAGGTCGGCATCCCCCGCGAGGTCAAGAACAACGAGTTCCGGGTGGCGATCACGCCCGCCGGTGTGCATGAACTCGTCCGCCACGGCCACCAGGTCTTCGTCGAGCAGGACGCCGGCCTCGGCTCCTCCATCACCAACGAGGAGTACGTCTCCGCCGGCGCGGAGATCCTCGGCACGGCCGACGAGGTCTGGGCCACCGCCGACCTGCTCCTGAAGGTCAAGGAGCCGATCGCGGAGGAGTACCACCGTCTGCGCAAGGACCAGACCCTCTTCACGTACCTGCACCTGGCGGCCTCCCGCGAGTGCACGGACGCGCTGCTGGAGTCCGGTACCACCGCCATTGCCTACGAGACCGTCGAGACGGCCGGCCGCCAGCTGCCGCTGCTCGCCCCGATGTCCGAGGTCGCGGGCCGGATCGCCCCGCAGGTCGGCGCGTACCACCTGATGCGCCAGGCCGGCGGCCGCGGCGTGCTGCCCGGTGGCGTTCCCGGTGTCGCGGCGGGCAAGGCCGTCATCATCGGCGGCGGTGTCTCCGGCTGGAACGCCCTGCAGATCGCCGTGGGCCTCGGCTTCCACGTCACCCTGCTCGACAAGGACATCAACAAGCTCCGCGAGGCCGACAAGATCTTCGGCACCAAGGTGCAGACGATCGTCTCCAACGCCTTCGAGCTGGAGAAGGCCGTCATCGAGGCCGACCTCGTCGTCGGCGCGGTCCTGATCCCCGGGGCCAAGGCACCCAAGCTCGTCACCAACGAGCTGGTCGCCAAGATGAAGCCCGGAAGTGTCCTTGTCGACATCGCGATCGACCAGGGCGGCTGCTTCGAGGACTCGCACCCCACCACGCACGCCGAGCCGACCTTCCCGGTCCACAACTCGGTCTTCTACTGCGTCGCCAACATGCCCGGCGCGGTGCCCAACACCTCCACCCACGCGCTGACCAACGCGACGCTGCCCTACATCGTCTCGCTGGCCGACAACGGCTGGGTCGAGGCGCTGCGCCGTGACCCGGCGCTGGCCAAGGGCCTCAACACGCACGACGGCAAGGTCGTCTACCGCGAGGTCGCCGAGGCGCACGGTCTGGAGTCCGTGGAGCTGCGCACGCTCCTGGGCTGAGCGTCAACGACGCGTGTCAACGCAGCACATCCGGCCGGGCCTTGTCGACAGGGCCCGGCCGGTCGCTTGTGCGACACGCCGGAGGAGTGGTGCCGGCGCACCGGCGCTCAACTCGCGTTGAACGTAACCCTTTAACCGATTCGCACACCCCCGAAACCTCGTGTGCACACCGCTTGCACCCTTGACATCGGGGGGTTCGATAGCCGACACATCGTGCCGGGTCCGGTGGATTGTGTTGCTGCGGACGCCCGACACGCCATAGAGTCGCCAACCGTCGGCATGGTGTCACGCTGACCTATCGATAAGTTTCCTGGTCACATCCAAGGAGGTAAGACGACTTGTGAATGAGTCGACATTTACTCCCGGAGGTGCTCAGCCAGGAGCGGTTGCACGGGGCCAAGCCCCCTCGGGGCACGAGGCTGTCGGCTCCGTAGCGGTCCCCGCCTTCGCAGCCCGCCAGAGCACGACCACGACAGCCCACCAGAGCATGGACGGCCATCACGTGAACGCCATGGCCGGCGACCGGGGCAGTGGAGAACCCGCCCGTCTCGCCGACTACGACGACCTGCCCAAGGGGCATTTCTACGATCCGGACGCGGAGTACGAGCCGGACCCCGAGTACGCGGCGACGCTCGCTCCGGACGCTGCCCGCCAGCGCCGCGAGCGGGTCGGCCCGACCGGGCGTCCGCTGCCGTACTTCCCGATTCCGGGACCGTTGTCGGAGCACGGCCCAGCCAAGATCATCGCGATGTGCAACCAGAAGGGCGGGGTCGGCAAGACCACCTCGACCATCAACCTGGGGGCCGCACTCGCCGAGTACGGCCGCCGGGTGCTGCTCGTCGACTTCGACCCGCAGGGCGCCCTGTCGGTCGGCCTCGGCGTCAACCCGATGGAGCTGGACCTGACGGTCTACAACCTGCTCATGGAGCGGGGCATGTCGGCCGACGAGGTGCTGCTCAAGACCGCGGTCCCCAACATGGACCTGCTGCCCAGCAATATCGATTTGTCTGCGGCAGAGGTGCAGTTGGTCAGTGAGGTCGCGCGCGAGTCGACATTGCAGCGGGCGCTCAAGCCGCTGCTCGCCGACTACGACTACATCGTCATCGACTGCCAGCCCTCGCTGGGTCTGCTCACGGTCAACGCCCTGACGGCGGCTCACAAGGTCATCGTGCCGCTGGAGTGCGAGTTCTTCGCGCTGCGTGGTGTCGCGCTGCTCACCGAGACGATCGAGAAGGTCCAGGAGCGGCTCAACCCCGAGCTGGAACTGGACGGCATCCTGGCGACGATGTACGACTCCCGCACCGTGCACAGCCGTGAGGTCCTGGCGCGCGTCGTGGAAGCCTTCGACGAGCACGTCTACCACACCGTCATCGGCCGTACGGTCCGCTTCCCCGAGACCACCGTCGCGGGCGAGCCGATCACCACGTACGCGTCCAACTCCGTGGGTGCCGCCGCCTATCGCCAGCTTGCCAGGGAGGTGCTCGCCCGGTGTCACGCCGAGTGAGTCTGCCGGGAGCCGACGAACTGTTCCGTACCACCGGGGGCATGGGCCTGCAGTCCTCCTCGCCCCGCCGCCCGGCGAACGGCTCCACCGCGGGCGGCGACAGCCCCCGCGTGCCGTCCCCGGCCGGCGAGGCCGACCCGGTGGCGGAAGCGCCCCCGGCGGGACCACGGGGCGGCACGGACGCGGCTGACGGGGGAGCGGACACGGCGCGCACGGCGGCTCCGGCCGAGCACAACGGACGCGAGACGGGCCAGGAAGGCCCGCAGGGCCACCGCAGGCAGGAAGGCCAGGCGGCAGGGCAGGACGCGGCCGCCGCGGCTGTGCAGGCCGGCGGGCAGGGCCGCAGGCGCGGGGGTGGCCGCGGCGCCAACCGGCGCCCCAGCGGCCGGGAACGGCACGACGAGAAGATCACCGTCTATGTCTCCGCCGAGGAGCTCATGGACCTCGAACACGCCCGCCTGGTGCTGCGCGGCGAGCACGGCCTCGCCGTCGACCGCGGCCGGATCGTCCGCGAGGCGGTCGCCGTCGTCCTCGCCGACCTGGAATCGCGCGGCGACGCCAGCATCCTGGTGCGGCGGCTGCGGGGGCGCTAGGCGCCCGTACGCCGGTGACGTCGGTCACCACAGGGGCCGCGTGCCGGCGGCCCGGAACGCCGGAGAAGCGCGGCCGATGCCCGTCGGGGCCCGGCCGCGCGGCGCGTTCCAGGGGGCCGGGTCCGACGGGATAGCCTCCTTTTCCCGGGCCTGACGCCCTCACCAGCCCGCTGCCCCAGGCGCGGGAACCGCAGCACCATGGACCACGATGCCGACGCCCCACCACGACACCCCTTCCCCGCGCGCCCCGCGCCGTCCACTCGGCCGGCGGCCGGACGCCGAGCAGGCCGGGGAGCCGCCGTCGGCCCCCGGGGACACGGCAGGTGAGTCCGGTGTCCCCGAGGCTCCGGCACCGGCCGGTGACGGCAGGTTCACCGTCCGGCTGGACAACTTCGAGGGCCCCTTCGACCTGCTCCTCCAGCTGATCTCGAAGCACAAGCTGGACGTCACGGAGGTCGCGCTCTCCCAGGTGACGGACGAGTTCATGGCGCACATCCGGGCCATGGGGGCGGACTGGGATCTCGACCAGACCACCGAGTTCCTGGTCGTCGCCGCGACGCTGCTGGATCTGAAGGCCGCCCGGCTGCTGCCCGTCGCCAAGGTGGAGGACGAGGCCGATCTGGCGCTCCTCGAAGCCCGCGACCTGCTGTTCGCGCGGCTGCTCCAGTACCGCGCCTACAAGCGGATCGCGGACATCTTCAGCGGCCGGCTGGCCGACGAGGCCCGCAGGTACCCGCGGACCGTCGGCCTGGAACCGGAGCACGCCGAGCTGCTGCCCGAGGTCGCCCTCAGCATCGGCCCCGAGGGTTTCGCGAAGCTGGCGGTCAAGGCGATGCAGCCGAAGGCCAGGCCGCAGGTCTACGTCGACCACATCCACGCGCCGCTGGTGAGCGTGCGTGAGCAGGCCGATGTGGTGATGGCGCTGCTGCGGGAGGCGGGCGAGCGCAGCTTCCAGGAACTGGTCGCCGGGGCGCCCGACACCCTCACCGTCGTGGCGCGTTTCCTGGCCCTGCTGGAGCTCTACCGGGAGCGGGTGGTGGCGCTGGACCAGGAGGAGGCCCTGGGGGCGCTCACGGTCCGGTGGACGGGCGCGGCGGACGCCGTCCCGGTGGTGACGGACGAGTTCGACAGGGAACCGGGGCAGCAGGAGCGGCCCGGGGATGCGGAGTCCGACGATGCGGAAGAGGTGGCACGGGCGTGAGCGGGGCCGACGGGGCGTATGACATCGAGGGGAGCGCGGGTGGGGGGCGGCCCGCGGCGCCGGCCGGGGCGCTGGGCGTCGCCGAGCTGGAGCTGAAGCCCGCGCTGGAGGCCGTCCTGATGGTCGTCGACGAGCCGGCGACCGAGGAACACCTGGCCAGGGTGTTGCAGCGGCCGCGCCGCGCGGTGGCGCTCGCGCTGCGTGAGCTGGCCGCCGACTACGCGCGCCAGGGCCGCGGATTCGACCTGCGGCCGGTGGCCGGCGGCTGGCGTTTCTACTCCCGTGCCGCCTACGCGGAAGCGGTCGAGAGCTTCGTCCTGGACGGCCAGACCGCACGGCTCACGCAGGCCGCATTGGAGACTCTGGCCGTGGTCGCGTACCGTCAGCCGGTCAGCCGTTCCCGGGTTTCGGCCGTTCGCGGGGTGAACTGTGACGGCGTGATGCGCACACTCCTCCAGCGCGGACTCGTGGAGGAGGCGGGGACGGAACCTGAAACAGGTGCGATCCTGTACAGGACGACGAATTACTTTCTGGAGCGGATGGGCCTGCGCGGCCTGGAAGAGCTCCCGCAGCTCGCACCGTTCCTCCCGGAGGCGGACGCGGTCGAGGGCGACTCCCCGGAAGGTATCCCGTCGTTCGACGTAGACGACAGCGGCGACTCTCAGACGGATCATTGATGCGAAGCAGCGGCAGGAACAGCGGAAACCGGAACAACGGGAGCGCGGGCGCCGGCGGCGACCGCCGGCGTTCGGGTACGGGGGGCCGCGACGACCAGCAGAAGCGCGCGGGACGTCCCCGTCCCGAGGAGCGCCGCTACGACGTGGGCGGATCCGGTGGGCAGGGCGGCTCAGCCGGCCGTGGCGACGAGCGCAGGGGCGCCCCGAAGAGCGGCGACGACCGCAAGGGCGGTGCCCCGAAGAGCGGCGGCAGCCGGGGCGCTGCGGCCCGTGGCGGCGCCAAGGGCGGTCCGCGTACGGGTGCCGCCTCCAAGGGGGCACGTCCCGGTGCCAAGGGCGGGCCGCAGCGCGGCCAGGCGCCTTCGCGGCCCCGCGAGCTGGACGCCAAGATCGAGGAGCGCAACCGCGCCCGCCACAACAAGCCGCAGGTCAAGACCCCCAAGACCTTCGGTGAGGAGGAGGGCGAGCGGCTCCAGAAGGTGCTCGCCAGGGCCGGCATGGGCTCGCGGCGGGCCTGCGAGGAGCTGATCGACCAGGCGCGCGTCGAGGTCAACGGCGAGATCGTCATGGAGCAGGGCGTCCGCGTCGATCCGCAGAAGGACGAGATCAAGGTCGACGGCCTGACGGTCGCCACCCAGTCGTACCTCTTCTTCGCGCTGAACAAGCCGGCCGGCGTCGTCTCCACCATGGAGGACCCGGACGGCCGGCAGTGCCTGGGCGACTACGTCACCAACCGTGAGACGCGGCTCTTCCACGTCGGCCGGCTGGACACCGAGACCGAGGGCATCATCCTGCTCACCAACCACGGCGAGCTGGCCCACCGTCTGACCCACCCGCGCTACGGCGTCAAGAAGACCTACCTCGCCGCGATCCAGGGCCCGCTCCCGCGTGACCTGGGCAAGCAGCTCAAGGACGGCATCCAGCTGGAGGACGGCTACGCCCGCGCCGACCACTTCCGGGTGGTGGAGAACACCGGCAAGAACTATCTCGTCGAGGTGACCCTCCACGAGGGCCGGAAGCACATCGTCCGCCGGATGCTCGCGGAGGCCGGATTCCCGGTCGAGCGGCTGGTCCGTACGAGCTTCGGGCCGATCCCGCTGGGCGACCAGAAGTCCGGCTGGCTGCGCCGGATGACCAACACCGAGGTCGGCATGCTGATGCGCGAGGTCGAGCTGTAAGCGGCTGACCCCCTGATCCCGGCCGCCGGCGGCTTGCCGGGGAAGATCACCACCCCTTATTGTCATTGTGACGATTAAGGGGTGGTTTTCATGGGGACCGCAGCAACCGGCGCGCTGATCGGGCTCGCTCTCGGGGACGCACTCGGCTATCCCACCGAGTTCGACGACGTCCCGTCGATCCTGGCGCGGTACGGGCCCTGGCGGCGGCTGACGCTGCCCGAGCCCGCGCAGGTCAGCGACGACACCCAGATGACGCTGGCCCTGGGCCGCGGGCTGCGCACCGCCATGGCACGCGGCCCGCTCACCCCGCAGAGCCTGGAGCGCCCGCTCCGCGAGGAGTACGTCGCCTGGTGGCGTTCACCGGACAACAACCGTGCGCCGGGCACCACCTGCCTCACCGCCTGCCAGGTGCTGAGCGCGACGGAACGGCCTTGGGCGGAGGCCAGCAGGATGGGATCCAAGGGCTGTGGCGCCAACATGCGGGTCGCGCCGATCGGCCTGGCACCCGGACTGAGCCCCCAGCAGCGGGCCGGTGCGGCACAGTTGCAGTCCGCGCTGACCCACGGCCACCCGACGGCGCTCGCCGCCAGTGAGCTGACTGCGTACGCCGTGCAGGTCCTGGCCGCCGGTGCCCGGCCCGCCGAGCTGACCGGGCTGCTGCGCGATCACGCGCGCGACCGGCGCACCGGCTACCAGGAGGACTGGCTCGGCGACCTGTGGCGGCGCGCCCAGGACCCGTCCCCCGCGGCGTTCGCCGCCCGCGGCTGGGACGAGTGCATCGGCGTGCTCGACCGGCTGGACGCGGCCTTGCGGGCGCCGGACGCGGAGGCCGATCCCTGCCTGGCCACCGGCGCGGGCTGGATCGCCGAGGAGGCGCTCGCCACCGGCCTGCTGTGCTTCCTGCTCTTCCCGGACGAGCCGCTCACCGCGCTCCGCCGGGCCGCCTGCACCTCCGGCGACTCCGACTCGATCGCCTGCCTCACCGGGGCGTTCGCGGGCGCGTGCCTGGGGGCCGGGGCCTGGCCCGACGAGTGGGCCGACCGCATCGAGTACCGCGACGACCTGCTGGCGCTGGGCGCGGCCTGGGACGGGTGAGGCTCACGTGACGGGGCCGCAGGGCCCCGCTCACCCGGTACCAGGAAGTGACGCCCGCCGGGCTCTGACGAGGAAGTCCTCCACCCGGGCCCGGTCCGGCTCGTCGGGGAGCGGGGAGCCGGACACCGCCGCCGCGGCCTCATCGGTCAGCGCCGCCATCCGCCGTGTCACCTCGTCCCAGGACAGCTCGCCGCGCCGGACCGCGAGCAGCTGTGCGCGGGCCTGCCCCACGTCCGTCGTCAGGGCGCCGTTGCGCAGGACGTCACGGCAGCAGGCCAGGGCCCGCAGCAGATGCATGGCGTGCTTCCAGCGCGGCGCGCCCTCCCGGCGGACGTCCGCCCGCAGCTTCGTGAACTGCGAGGCGGCGAACCCGGCGAAGGTGCGGTGGAGCTGCCGGGACAGGAAGGCGCCGCGCAGGTCCAGCAGCTCGCGTCCGGTGGCGTCGATCCGTTCCACCAGCGGCGAGTGGAGACACTCCAGAACGTTCGGATCGGAGCGCAGCCCCAGCGCGCAGAACCGCTCCAGCTCCCAGGAGAACTCCTCCTCGCGCGGGCCCGACACGTGCGACGGCGGCTTCTCGAAGCGCCAGAACAGCTCGGCGGGCGCGAGATACACCCCGCGCCGGTCGGTGTCGCTGCCCTCGACGGCCAGTCCGAAGGCGCGCGAGCCCATCACGCAGGAGTAGACGGTGTGCCCGGCGACAAGGGCGTGACCTGCGGCATCGGAAGGTGGCATGGCGCCGAGTGTGGCCGCAGGGCGGGGCGGCTGTCACCCGGAATTCCGGGCGGTGGGCGGTCGTGCGTCCCGGTGGGCGGCTGCCGGGCACGGCTGTCGGTGGGGCTGGATACGCTTGATCGGCGTGCAGAGGTGCGCGGGCAGGTCAGACGCAGGGAGCAGGGACGTGAGCGTACGAGCGGTCCGCGGGGCCGTCCAGCTGGACCGGGACGATTCCGGGCACATGCACGAGCGGGTCACCGAGCTGCTCACCGCCGTCCTGGAGCGCAACAGCCTGCTCCCGGACGACCTGATCAGCGTCTGGTTCACCGCCACCCCCGATCTGCACAGCGACTTCCCGGCCGCCGCCGCCCGCCGTCTGGGAATCACGGACGTGCCGTTGATATGTGCCCAGGAGATGGATGTTCCCGGGGCCATGGAGCGCGTGGTGCGGGTGCTCGCCCATGTCGAGACCGGGCTGCCCAAGGCCCGGATCTCCCATGTGTACCTCGGCGCCACCGCCGCGCTGCGAAAGGACATCGCCCAGTGAGAAGCGCACTCGTCATCGGAACGGGCCTGATCGGCACCTCGGCCGCGCTCGCCCTGCACGCCCGCGGGGTGCAGGTCTTCCTGGAGGACCACGACCCCGACCAGGCGCGTACGGCCGCGGCCCTCGGCGCCGGCATCGCCGAACCGCCCCCGGGCCCGGTCGACCTGGTGATCGTCGCCGTCCCGCCCGCCCATGTGGCGGCCGCGCTGGCGGACGCGATACGGCGGGGTGCGGCCCGCGCCTACCTCGACGTCGCCAGCGTCAAGGGCGGCCCGCGCCGCCAGCTGGAGGCGCTGGGCTGCGACCTGTCCTGCTACCTCGGTACGCACCCGATGGCGGGCAAGGAGCGCTCCGGGCCGCTCGCGGCCACCGCCGACCTCTTCGAGGGCCGGCCCTGGGTGCTGACCCCGGGCAAGGACGGCGACACCGAGGTGCTCAACCTCGCGCTGGAACTGGTCGCGCTGTGCCGCGCGGTCCCGGTCGTGATGGACGCGGACGCGCACGACCGCGCCGTCGCCCTCGTCTCGCACACCCCGCAGCTGGTCTCCAGCCTCGTCGCCGCCCGCCTGGAGGGCGCCGACGAGACCGCCGTACGGCTGTGCGGCCAGGGCGTCAGGGATGTGACGCGGATCGCGGCGTCCGATCCCGGCATGTGGATCGACATCCTGTCCGCGAATCCGGGCCCGGTCGCCGAGGTGCTGTCCGAGGTGGCGGCCGACCTGGACGAGACGGTGCGCGCGCTGCGTGCCCTGGAGGCCGCCGACGAGGAGAAGCGGGCCGACGGCGCCGGCGGCATCGAGGACGTCCTGCGGCGCGGCAACGCCGGGCGGGAGCGGGTGCCGGGCAAGCACGGCGCGGCCCCCGCCGTGTACGAGAACGTCGCCGTCCACATCGGTGACCAGCCGGGCGAGCTGGCCCGGATCTTCGCCGACGCCGGCCGCGCCGGGGTCAACATCGAGGACGTCCGCATCGAGCACGCCACCGGCCAGCAGGCCGGATTCATCCAGCTGATGGTCGAGCCCGCCGCGGTGCCGGTACTGACCGCGGAGCTGCGCGAGCGGGGCTGGTCCATCCGGCAGTGACACCGTGGACCACGGGGCGCGGGGGAGCCAGTAACCTTGAGCGAGGCCCGTTCGGCCCAGGACCCCCGCCCCGTGTAACCAGAAAGGTGTTCGTCACCGTGGAAACCGCCGCCCGGACCGCCCCGGCTGCAGTGATTGTCGCCATCGACGGCCCCGCTGGCACGGGCAAGTCCAGCACGTCCAAGGCCGTCGCGGCCAAGCTCGGCCTCGGCTACCTGGACACCGGCGCCCAGTACCGCGCGATCACCTGGTGGATGCTCTCCAACGGCATCGACGTCGACGACGCGGTGGCCGTCGCCGATGCCAGCGCCAAGCCCGTGATCGCCTCCGGTACGGACCCGGCCGCCCCGACCATCTCGGTCGACGGCCTGGACGCGGCGGGCCCGATCCGCACCCAGGAGGTCACCGCCGCGGTCAGCGCGGTCAGCGCCGTCCCCGAGGTGCGCACCCGGATCACCGACCTCCAGCGTTCCATCGCCGCAGAGGCCCCGAACGGCATCGTCGTGGAGGGCCGCGACATCGGCATCACGGTGCTGCCCGACGCCGACCTCAAGGTGTTCCTGACCGCGTCCGCCGAGGCGCGGGCGGCCCGCCGCAGTGGCGAGCTGAAGGGCAAGGAAGCCTCCGACCTGGCGGCCACCCGCGAGGCCCTGATCAAGCGGGACACCGCCGACTCCTCCCGCAAGACCTCGCCGCTGGCCAAGGCCGACGACGCCGTCGAGGTGGACACCACGGAGCTGACGCTGGAGCAGGTCATCGAATGCGTGGTCACCCTCATCGAGGGCGCGGGCGCCGAAAAGGCGGGGCGGGTCGCGCGGTGACCGGCAGCGGCAGGGCGCCCGAAGCAGGCGCGGCCCGCCGTCCGCAGCGCAGCCAGGCGCCGAGCCCGGCGGGTGCCGCGGTCGGCCGGCGGATCGGCATCGGCCTGATGTACGGGCTGTGGAAGCCGCGGGTGCTGGGCGCCTGGCGGGTACCGTCCGCGGGCCCGGTGATCCTCGCGGTCAATCACGCGCACGGCATCGACGGCCCGATGCTGATGGGCACCGCACCCCGGCCGGTGCACTTCCTGATCAAGAAGGAAGCGTTCGTCGGCCCGCTGGACCCGTTCCTGCGCGGGATCGGACAGCTGAAGGTCGACCGCACCACCACCGACCGCAAGGCGATCACCGACGCGCTCGGGGTGCTGGAAGAGGGCGGTGCCCTGGGCATCTTCCCCGAGGGCACCCGGGGCGAAGGCGATTTCGCCTCGCTGCGGGCCGGCCTCGCATACTTCGCCGTGCGCTCCGGCGCGCCGGTCGTCCCGGTGGCGGTGCTCGGCAGTACGGAACGCAGCAGCCGGCTCATCCCGGCGATACCGCCCCTGCGCGGCCGGATCGATGTCGTCTTCGGTGACGCCTTCGATGCGGGCGACGGATCGGGGCGGCGCACCCGCAAGGCGCTGGACGAGGCGACCGTGCGGATCCAGGAGCGGCTCACCGGCCACCTGGAAGCGGCCAGGCGCCTGACCGGGCGCTGACCGACACTTGAGTAGTGGGCCGCGCCGAGCGGCCCACCGATGACGAAGCCACGCGGCGGACGCCGCACATGAGCAGGACGAGGAACGGACTTCATGAACGACCAGACCCACACCGGCGACGAGCACGGTGCGCTTGGCGACGCCGAGTACGCGGAGTTCATGGAGCTTGCCGCGGAGGAGGGCTTCGACCCCGAGGAGGTCGGGGGCGACATCGCTGCGGCCGGACACGGCCCGCTGCCCGTACTCGCCGTCGTCGGCCGTCCCAACGTCGGCAAGTCGACACTGGTGAACCGCATCATCGGCCGCCGCGAGGCGGTCGTCGAGGACAAGCCGGGTGTCACCCGCGACCGCGTCACCTACGAGGCCGACTGGAACGGCCGCCGCTTCAAGGTCGTCGACACCGGCGGCTGGGAGCAGGACGTCCTCGGCATCGACGCGTCCGTCGCCATGCAGGCGGAGTTCGCCATCGAGGCCGCCGACGCCGTGATCTTCGTCGTCGACTCCAAGGTCGGCGGGACCGACACCGACGAAGCCGTCGTCAAGCTGCTGCGCCGGTCGGGCAAGCCCGTCGTCCTGGTCGCCAACAAGGTCGACGGCGCCTCCGGCGAGGCCGACGCCGCGATGCTCTGGTCGCTGGGCCTGGGCGAGCCGTACCCGGTCTCCGCGCTGCACGGCCGGGGCACGGGCGACATGCTCGACGCCGCCCTGGACGCGCTGCCCGAGGCGCCCGCGCAGACCTTCGGCAGCGCGCTCGGCGGCCCCCGCCGCATCGCGCTGATCGGCCGGCCGAACGTCGGCAAGTCGTCGCTGCTGAACAAGGTCGCAGGCGAGGAGCGGGTGGTCGTCAACGAGATCGCCGGCACCACCCGCGACCCGGTCGACGAGCTGATCGAACTGGGCGGCACGACCTGGAAGTTCGTGGACACCGCCGGCATCCGCCGCCGCGTCCACCTCCAGGAGGGCGCCGACTACTACGCCTCGCTGCGCACCGCCGCCGCCGTCGAGAAGGCCGAGGTCGCCGTCGTCCTCATCGACGCCAGCGAATCCATCAGCGTGCAGGACCAGCGGATCATCACCATGGCGGTGGAGGCCGGGCGCGCCCTGGTCATCGCCTACAACAAGTGGGACACCCTCGACGAGGAGCGCCGCTTCTACCTGGAGCGGGAGATCGAGCGGGACCTCGTGCAGATCCCGTGGGCGATGCGGGTGAACGTCTCGGCGCGCACCGGCCGCCACATGGAGAAGCTGGTCCCGGCGATCGAGACCGCGCTGGCCGGCTGGGAGACCCGGATCCCCACCGGGCGGCTGAACGCCTTCCTCGGCGAGATCGTGGCCGCCCACCCGCACCCGATCCGGGGCGGCAAGCAGCCGCGCATCCTCTTCGGTACGCAGGCGGGCACCAAGCCGCCGCGGTTCGTGCTCTTCGCCTCCGGCTTCCTGGAGGCCGGCTACCGCCGCTTCGTCGAGCGCCGGCTGCGCGAGGAGTTCAGCTTCGACGGGACGCCGATCCACATCTCCGTCCGGGTGCGCGAGAAGCGCGGCCAGAAGAAGAAGTAGCGGCACGACGAACCGGCCGGGGATCTCCCCGGCCGGTTCGTCGTGGTCCGGTCGTCCCGCGCCGTGGCCGGAACGGCCTGATCATCGCCCGTGCGGCCTGGCGTCGCGCCGTCCCGGCGGCAGCGCGGGGAGCGCGGCGCGCGGCGTGTACGGCTGGCGGGCGACGACTTCCCAGTTGCCCGGCGATGCCGTGGTGCGGCTCCAATTCCTGTTGCCGTGCAGCATGTCGGGACCGTCCCCCTCGCCCGACCGGTCGCCGGGCAGCGCGCGGAAGGCCCGGCGGTACTCGGCGTAGAGCGCGTCGTAGATCGGGGTGGGCGAGACGCCGGTGCCGTGCGTCCCGGGGTCCTGCGACGGACGCATTCCGGGAATCTGGTGTGGGTAAGGGGCGCGGGAGGAGGGGTCATATGCGTGCACGTCTGCACCAACGACCCCGATGACCGGGGGATGCGGCTTTGGTCCGGAAATGGCTGATTGCGAGGTGTTACCGCGCGTAGTGGCGGGAACACCCCGCGATCGGGGGCCGGTTGGATCAGGTGCCGGCCAGCGGCATCATGCCGGCGACCAACTCGCCCCGGGCGGCGGCCTTCTCCAGCGCCTGCCGCATCAGGTCCTCCCGCGGCTGGTGCCCGATGGCTCCGGACGGCGCGGCGTACATCAGCACCGACTGCGCCTTGGTGGCGGCGGCGCGCCAGCCGTCCGACACGGCCAGCGGCTGGTGCGCCTGCCACCAGGCCGCCTGGCTGCCGGTGTTGCCGGGCTGCAGCACGGCATGGAGCTTGCCCATCGCCAGCAGGGCGGACCAGCCCGGGTTGGGGACGGGCAGTACGGCCACATCCGTCACGGGGTGGAAGCCCTGTTCCAGGAGGAGCGGCAGGAAGTCGTCGTCCAGGCTGATCGATCCCGGGCGGGCGATAGGGCCGCTGGGCTCGACGACCAGCGCCGCCCGCAGATCGCCCTCGACCAGCACGAGCCCGCAGGTGATCCCGAGGGTCGCCTGGCGCTCGCTGGTGGGGATGGGGGTGGCGGGCGGCCCGGCCTGTCCCGGGGCGCCCTCTCCGGTGATGGAGCGAACGGCTCCCTTGAGCTGCTCCTCCGATACGGAGACGACCTGCGAAGGAATGCACGTCGCGTGCGCGAAGGCGAGCACCGCGGTCTCCTCGCCCACGAACAGGACGGTGCTGGTGCGCTCCTGCTCGCTGTCGCCGGGCGTACGGCAGGAGGTGCAGTCATAGTGGCCGGGGGCGTTGCCACCGGCCAGCAGGCGGTCGGCTTCTTCATCACCGATCTCGGCGCGAACGTCGTCGCTGACGTCGAGCATGCGCGGCACGGGTGGCTCCTCGATCTCTGAGTGGCTGCCGGGGGGTCTCCCGGCTCGTACAAGGACAACGGGTGATCTGCGGCCGGAGTCACGCGCGGACCGGAACGGAATCGAACCGATCACCGCACACGGGAAAGGTGTGCCGAAACCGCTCACGGAGCGCCAACTTCTGCGCACAACCCGCCGGTGGCGCCGCGGCCGCTCCACCGAGCGGGCGGGTACGGCCTGTTCACAGGGGTGGCGGGCCGTCGCGAGGGCTGCCGCTGCTCAACGTGGCCGGCTCTGTCCTGCCGTACTCAAGTTCCGTTGCTCCGCAGGGTGTTCACCGTGCTCGCCGTCGCGCTGCTGCTGTGCCTGCCGACGCCCCCGCGGCGCCCGCCCGCCGGCCTCTCCGGGGAGCCACGCTCCGTTCCCCTGCGCCGACGTCCGGTGGCCCTGGGGCTGCATCGCCGAGCGCGTCACCCGCCGCGGTGAAGCGGGAGCGCGCCGGTCACCCCGCGCGCCGGAGCGCCCACCGGCCCTGATGCCGGAAGAGCACAGGTGCCCCGCGCCCCTGAGGTTCCCCCACATCGCTACCAATGGCCTAACTTTTTCGGAACAACTTGGCACAAGTCCTCAACCCGGAACCTCGGTTCATGGTCCAACCGTTCAGCTGACAGATGCGCGGCACCGTCAGGAGGGGCGGGCGCGGGCCACGGACGCCGTGTCCCAGAGGGCCGCCGGAGAGCCAGGGACGACCGGGAGACCAGGGGATACGGGGACGGATGCACATCTCATTCCTGATTCACAACGCCTACGGCATCGGGGGAACGATCCGTACGACGTTCAATCTCGCGCGCACGCTGTCCGAGCGGCACGACGTGGAGATCGTCTCCGTGCTGCGCCACCGTGACACCCCGGTCTTCGACCTCGCTCCCCGGGTGCGGCTGCGGCATCTCGTGGACCTTCGGGAGGACAGCCCCACGTACGACGGCGCCGACCCCGCCTACCGCCGTGCGGCGAAGGTCTTCCCGGCGGCCGAGGGGCGCTTCGGGCAGTACCGCGAGCTGACCGACCGGCGGATCGCCCAGCATCTGCGCCGCATCGAGGCGGACGTGGTGGTCGGCACCCGCCCCGGGCTCAACGTGCACATCGCCAAGCAGACCCGGCGCGGCGTGCTGCGGATCGGCCAGGAGCACCTCACCCTCGACACCCACAGCCGGGCGCTCAAGCTGGCACTGCGCGGCGCCTACCCCCGGCTGGACGCGGTCACCACCGTCACCGAGGCCGACGCTGCCGCCTACCGCCGTCGGCTGCGGCTGCCCGGCGTCCGCATCGAGGCCGTGCCCAACAGCGTGCCCGCGCCCGCCCTCGCGCCCGCCGACGGCAGCGGCAAGTGGGTCGTCGCGGCCGGCCGGCTGGCCCGGGTCAAGCGCTACGACATCCTCGTCCGCGCCTTCGCCGAGGTCGTCGCCCAACGCCCCGACTGGCGGCTGCGGATCTACGGCGGCGGCGTCGAGAAGGCCGCCCTGCGCGCGCTGATCGATGAACTCGGCCTGTACAACCACGTGTTCCTGATGGGCCCGGCCAGCCCGCTGGAGCCCGAGTGGGCCAAGGGCTCCATCGCCGCCGTCTCCTCCAGCCTGGAGTCCTTCGGGATGACGATCGTGGAGGCGATGCGCTGCGGCCTGCCGGTGGTCGCCACCGACTGCCCGCACGGTCCGGGCGAGATCATCGACGACGGGGTGGACGGCCGGCTGGTCCCGGTCGGCGACCCCACGGCGATGGCCGGCGCGCTGCTGGGACTGATCAACGACGACGCGGCACGGCGTCGGATGGGACGCGCCGCGCTCACCGCCGCCGCCCGCTTCGACCCCGCCCGTGTCGCCGCGCGCTACGAAGCGCTCTTCGGCGACCTGCTCGCGCAGCAGCGCGGCAACCGTCTGCGCGGTGCCCTGCACCGCACCCGAGGAGCACTGTTGAGCGGCGCATCCGCCACCAAGGACGCGGCCGTGGCCGCGGTGAGAGGGGTGCGGACGGCATGAACACCCCGACGCAAGCGCCCGCGGCCGGATCCGACGACGCGGCGGCCGACGCCCACGGCGCGGCCCGCACCACCGAGGAGACCGCGGACGACCTGAAGGCCGACTGCATCGCGGACTCCGCGGGCGGTCTCACCTTCGACCTGAACGCTCCCCAGGGCGCGCACACCACCTGGAGCGCGGCGCTGGTGCTCCGGCGGCGCGGCGACGCGGCGGACGAGGAGGTGCGGCTGCCGCTCGGGCCGAACGGCGCGGGCCGGCTGCGCGCCGTGCTCCCCAGCACCGTCGCGCTCGACGAGGGCCGCTGGAACGTCTACGCCGACCTCGGGGACGGCCGCGCGCCGCGCCGGCTGCTGCCCGGCGTCAACGACCTGCGGTCGCTGGTGGACCGCCGTCCCCTGGCGGGCATCGGCCGGCTCGGCGTCCGGATCCCGTACGCCACCAAGCTCGGCAACATGGTGCTGCGCAGCTGGCTGCGCGGCCCGCATGCGGAGGCCGGCGACCTCCTGGTGCAGCCGGACGGCATGACGGTCTCCGGGCGTCTCTACGGCGCCGCGCCGGGGCCCGGCGCGCAGGCCGAGGCCCGTGCCCGCCACGCCCCGGAGGACGGCGGCCCGCGCGCCACCGTGACGGTCCCGCTGACGGTGGAGGGCGCCGCCTTCTCCTTCACGCTGCCGTACGCGGAGCCGGCCGGACACTGGCGGCGCGGCACCGAGCCGTGGGACCTCTGGCTGCGTCCCGCCGAGGGCGCGCGGCCGGTCCGTATCGCCCGCCTGCTGGACGACGTCCACGACAAGAAGCAGGTGTTCACCTACCCCGCGATGCCGGTTTCCGCCGCGGCCGGAGAGGTGCGGGTCGGCCCGTACTACACCCTCGACAACGACCTGGCGCTGCGGGTCGCGGGCCCGGCCGGGGCCGACGGGGGAGCGGGGGCCTGACCGGCGACCCGGCGGCCCGGACGGGGCGTCCTTATCGCACCGTCCCTTGCGCCGCGAATCACCCCGCACCGGTTCGTCCGGGCGGGGTGTTCCCGTGTGTGCCCGCTCTGCGGGAGTGGTATGGGTGCGGCGCGAGGCCGGGCGGGGGCGGGCTTCCGGCGGGGCGCCGGGCGGCGCTCCGGCGCGATCGGCGGGGTGATGTGCGGAAAATGTGTGTGGAATGTGTCTCATCGGCGCCATGTGGAGCGGCCGATAAAGCCCTACGGACAGCGGGAATCCGCCATCCCCCGGCGGGTGAATTCCTGCCTCGCGTTGGGGTTCCGGGGCCGCCGCCGTTACCGCGTCCGGAATTTGATCACAACGGAATTCAGGCTGCATTATTTTCCACCCGGTTGCGGCATCACGCAGGGCATATGAGTGACGGAAGTTACCGTAAACACCTCGGCCTTGGCCGTGACACAAGTGTGACCAATGAAAGACCGTGAAGAGACCGGAGGCCCGGCCGGAAGGGCCTTCCACGCATCGCCGCGGGCGCCTACGGTGACTGTCATGGCTCCCGAACCACAGCTTCCGAACGAACCCGATGACGACATCGAGACCTATGTCGGCCTCGACCAGCAGGACGCCGAGGAGCGGGCCCGCGAGCGCGGCTGGACCACGGTCCGCTCGCTGCCGCCGGGCATGATGATCACCATGGAGTACCTCGGCGGCCGGATCAATTTCGAGGTCAAGGACGGCCGGGTGCACCGCAGCTGGAAGGGCTGACCGGGCCGTACGCGCTCCGTAAGACGACGAAGGCCCCGGCCCGCTCCAGGAGGAGCGGCCGGGGCCTTCGGTGCGGGGTGGTGGGTGTGCGTACCGGCCCCGCGGATCGTGGGTGGGTCAGGGGCTCTGGCTGTGGCCGCGCCCGGAGGTCGGGCTCAGCGGCGGGGTGCGCGGGACGCGGTCCGCGTGCGGCGGCCGCCGGCTGCCCGCCGGGGTGACGGGCGAGCGCTCCGCGCGGGAGGTGTGCGGCCGCGCCGGGTGGTGCGGCCAGCCGTCCGGGGCGCGGGTGGCGGTGCCACGGCCGCCGGGGGGCGCGGGGACCGCCTCGCGCAGCAGGATCTCGCCGTCCGGTGCCACACGCTGCGGCGACAGCCCGGCCGACGCACCGACCGGCAGCGGGCCGCGCAGCGAATCGGGGCGCAGTCGCAGCCACAGCCGCAGCAGGATGCCCATGAGGCGGTCCTCCGCCCAGGTCATCGCGGGCTCGAACCACGGCAGCGCCAGCAGCACCAGCAGCCCCGCAGCCCAGCCGAGCAGCACGTCGCTGACCCAGTGCGTACCGAGGTAGACGGTGGTCATGCCGACGCCCAGCGCGCCCAGTGCGGCGATCACCGACAGGGTGCGGCGGCGCAGCGGCGTGGTCGCCAGATAGGCCAGCACGCCCCAGGTGACCACGGCGTTGGCGGTGTGACCGGACGGGAATATATCGCCGCCGAGCCACATCTCGGTGGAGCCGACCGTGGTCGCGTAGTGCGGTCCGAGCCGGCCCATGCCGATCTTGGCCGCGCCCACCGTCATGTTCAGCAGCAGCAGCGAGGCGCCCAGCACCAGCAGCGGGTGGAGGTTGCGCTGCCGCCAGCAGCGCCAGCCCAGCCATGCCGCGACGGCCAGTGCCGTCGGTCCGCGCTGGCCCAGGACCACGAAGTAGTCGAGGAAGGCATGGATCGACGGCCACTGTTTGTAGGGCCGGAAGAGCATGACCTGCCAGTCGAAGGTGACCAGCCATGTGGAAGCCAGCACTCCGGCCACGATCGCGAGGTACACCGCCAGCGTGCCCCAGAACAGCCATAGGCGGGTCTGTGTCATGCGTGGTCGGGCGCGGTCGGTCGGGCGCTCCTCCATCTGGTCGAGCTTGTCATCGGTACGCACTCAATCGACGTTACCGCGTGTGATGTAGGTGCTTGGTCAATCCGTGCGCTTTGTAATGACGATGTGATGTGGAATGTGTCTCAAGCCATCCCGGGAAGCGCGGAATCGGAACGGAATTCATGGGGAATCGGATTCCCGTACCGGCATCCGCGTGTCGCCGCGCCGAGAGCTTTATCTGCTTTTCCTCACGACCGTTTATCCGTGATGGGTGTGCCTGTTGGTGATCGTTTCCCGGCCGCGGCGGTCACGGAGAGAGATCTTTCGGTCACGGAGGGCCTGAACCGTTCAGCCAGAACGCGCCGTATGCCGCCGACGCCACCGCCACCACCCCGATCAGCAGTCCGGCGCGCAGCGGCCGCCACCGGGCAAGGCCGGCGGCGAGCGGCAGCAGCAGCGTGAACGCCGGGAGTATCAGCCGCGGCTTCGACCCGAAGAAACCCTTGGCGGTCAGCGCGAGCAGCAGCACCACCCCGCCGTAGACCAGCAGCGGCAGCGGCTGCCCCCGCCGTGCGCCGTGGACGTAGAGCCAGATCACCAGCACGACGGCGGTCAGCAGCGCGAGGCCGACGGCGAAACCCGGGCCCGACACGAGGCCCCAGAGATAGGTGCCGAAGGCGATGCCGCCGTCGAAGCCGTTGCCCCAGCCGCCCTGGACGTCGAGGTAGCCGGTGAAGCTGCCCTGCCGGGCGCCCACCCACAGGAAGAAGCCGCACCAGCCGAGCGGCGCCAGCAGGACACCCGCCACCATCCCGCGGTGCCGGGCCGCGCTCGACCGAAGACTCGCGCCGCCCGCCCGGTCGTTCCACACGGTCACCGCCGCGGTGACCCACACGGCAGCGACCACCGCGGCGCCCACCGGGCGGGTCAGCCCGGCCAGCGAGGCCAGTACGCCGGCCCACATCCAGCGTCCGGTCAGTACGGCGTACACACCCCAGGCGGCCAGCGCGGTGAACAGCGACTCCGAGTACGCCATCGACTGCACGATGCCGATCGGGAGTGCGGCCCACAGCGCAGCCAGCGCGATGCCGGCCCGCGGCCCGTGCAGCCGCTCGCCGATCGCGTACAGCGCCCAGGCGGCGGCGAGGGAGGACAGCCAGGCGACGGCCATCCCGGCGTCGGCGGCGGTCAGCGGGAAGAGTGCCGACAGGCCCCGCTCCAGCCACGGCAGCAGCGGGAAGAACGCGAGGTTGGAGTGGATCAGGCCGGGCACCGGCTCGACGGTGTAGCCGTAGCCCAGCTCCGCGACGCGGGTGTACCAGAGCGCATCCCAGCGGGCGGTGAGCAGGGTGTGCCAGTTGTTGCCTGCGGCGGCGGACCATACGGCGAGCACGGCGATGCCCAGGAGGCGGATCGCCGCGAACGCCGCCACCGCCGGCAGGGCGCGGCGCGCGGCGGCCCGGGTGGCGGGGCGGCACAGCGTCCGGCCGGGGGCGGCGGTGGAGGCGAGGTCGTTCATCGGGTCGATTATCCAGGTGGGGGGAGAGCGCGGTGCCGCCGCGGGGGGACGCAACTCCTGGTGCTGCGATGCGCGTCTCATCGAGAGGTGAGCCACACGTGCCCCTGCGCGACTCGCGTAGTCTGACGTCTCAACTCGCCCGTGCCGCCGGTTTCCCCGGGGCTTTTTCGCGCCCTGATCCGCGGCCGCGAGAGCATGACAGGAGGTGCGTGCATGACCGGGACGACCCCGTCCGGCACGGGAAGGTCGGCTGGTGCTCCCCGGATCTCAGGGGACGGCGCGAACCGGTGGACCGTGCTGATCGTGCTCTGCGTCAGCCTGCTGTTCGTCGCGCTGGACACCACGATCCTGTACGTGGCGGTGCCCTCCGTCACCGAGGATCTGCGTCCCGGCCCGGTGGAACTGCTGTGGATCGTCGACGTCTACCCGCTCATCGCGGCGTCGCTGCTGATCCTGTTCGGCACCCTCGGCGACCGCGTGGGACGCCGGCGCATTCTCCTGCTCGGCTATGGCCTGTTCGGCCTCGCATCGGCCGCCGCCGCCCTCGCGCCGAATCCGCAGATCCTGATGACGGCGCGTGCGCTGCTCGGCATCGGCGGCGCCATGATCATGCCGGCCACGCTGTCGATCCTCCGTCAGGTCTTCCCCGACCGGCGGGAGCGGGCGGTGGCGATCGGCGTCTGGAGCGCGGTGGCCGCGGTCGGCGCCGCCGTCGGGCCGGTGCTCGGCGGCTTCCTCGTCGAGAACTTCTGGTGGGGCTCGGTCTTCCTCATCAACATCCCGATGATGCTGGTGATGCTGCTGATCGGGCGCTGGATGCTGCCCGAGTCGCGCGGCGAGCGCAACGGCCCGTGGGACGTGACCGGCGCGGTCATCGCGGCCCTCGGCGTGCTGGGTGTCGTCCTCGGCGTCAAGCGCATCGGCAGCGGTACGGCCGTTCTCGGCCTGACCTCGCTCGGGCCGATCGTCCTGGGCGCCCTGCTGCTGGTCCTTTTCGCCCGCAGACAGCGCAGGCGGGAGCATCCGCTGATCGACGTGCGGCTGTTCGCGCGGCCCGCGTTCGGCACCTCCGTCGGCTGCATCGTGCTGGCGATGCTCGCCCTGGTGGGCCTGCAGCTGATAGCGGTTCAGTACCTCCAGCTCGTCCTCGGGCTGACGCCGTTGCAGACCGGCCTGCGGATGCTGCCTTTGGTCTTCGCCGCGATGGCTGCGGGGCTCACCGGCTCCCGGGTGCTACAGGCCGTCGGCCCGCGCGTGATGGTTTCCTGCGGCTTCGTGCTCACCGCGGGCGCGGTGCTGTGTCTGACCGCGATGAACGCGCAGGACCGTTTCTGGCTGCTCTCCCTCGGCTTCGTGCTGCTCGGATTCGGCTTCCAGAGCACGCTGTTCGGCGCGTACGAGTCCATGCTCAGCGAGGCGCCGCCGGAGCAGGCGGGCGGCGCGGCCGCGATCGGGGAGACCTCCTACCAGCTCGGCGCCGGTATCGGGGTGGCCCTGCTCGGCAGCGTCATGAACGCCGCCTACGCCCCGGGTCTCGGTCATGTGGACGGCGTCCCGGCGCGGGCGGCGGCCGCGGCCTCGCACTCCCTGGGCGAGGCGTACAAGGTGGCGTCCGGGCTCGGTGGTCCGGCGCGGGAGGTGCTGCGGGAGACGGCGCGCGACGCCTTCGTCCGCGGCCTGCACATCACGCTCGTCGCCAGCGCCGTGCTGCTGCTGGTCGGCGCGGCCATCGCACTGCGGCTGCCGCGCCGGGCCGCGGACTCCGTGGAGCGCGCGGAGGGCGACAACGCCGCGGGCTGCGACAGCGAGCCCGCCGCGGCGAGGTCCCACGGCTGACCTGAGGCGCGGCGGCTCTTGCCCGCGCGGCGCGGCGGGCCGTACCGTCGGCACGAGCCATAACTACCACTGCTAGTTTTCGCGCGTGCCGATCCTCCCGGAGGCCCCGTCATGTCCGCAAAGCCGCCCTCGACGCTCCCGCCGTTCGACCCCGCCGACCCGCTGGGCATCGACGACCTGCTCACCGACGAGGACCGCGCCGTACGCGGCACCGTCCGCCGGTGGGCCGCCGACCGGATCCTGCCGGACATCGCCGACTGGTACGAGCGCGGCGAACTCCCCGGAATCCGCGAACTGGCCAGGGAACTGGGCTCGCTCGGCGCCCTGGGCATGTCGCTGACCGGCTACGGCTGCGCCGGCGCCTCCGCCGTCCAGTACGGACTGGCCTGCCTGGAGCTGGAGGCGGCCGACTCCGGCATCCGCTCGCTGGTCTCCGTACAGGGCTCGCTCGCCATGTACGCGATCCACCGCTACGGCTCCGAAGAGCAGAAGCAGCAGTGGCTGCCGCGGATGGCGTCCGGCGAGGTCATCGGCTGCTTCGGCCTCACCGAGCCCGACCACGGTTCCGACCCGGCCGGAATGCGCACGTACGCGAAGCGGGACGGCGGCGACTGGGTGCTCAGCGGCCGCAAGATGTGGATCACCAACGGTTCGGTGGCCGGGGTCGCGGTGGTCTGGGCCGCCACCGACGACGGCATCCGCGGCTTCGTCGTGCCCACGGACACCCCGGGGTTCTCGGCTCCCGAGATCAAGCACAAGTGGTCCCTGCGCGCCTCGGTGACCAGCGAGCTGGTCATGGACGAGGTGCGGCTGCCCGCCGATGCCGTGCTGCCCGGCGTCACGGGGCTGCGCGGCCCGCTCGGCTGCCTGAGCCACGCCCGCTACGGCATCGTCTGGGGCTCGCTGGGCGCCGCCCGCGCCTGCTTCGAGGCGGCGTTGGACTACGCGAGGACGCGGGAGCAGTTCGGCAAGCCCATCGGCGGCTTCCAGCTCACCCAGGCCAAGCTCGCCGACATGGCCGTCGAGTTGCACAAGGGGATGCTGCTCGCCCACCACCTGGGCGTGCGGATGGACGCCGGGCGGCTGCGGCCCGAGCAGATCAGCTTCGGCAAGCTGAACAACGTTCGCGAGGCGATCGAGATCTGCCGCACCGCCAGGACCGTCCTGGGCGCCAACGGGATCTCCCTGGAGTACCCGGTCATGCGGCACGCCACCAACCTCGAATCGGTGCTCACCTACGAAGGCACCGTCGAAATGCACCAGTTGGTGCTGGGGAAGGCGCTCACCGGTCTCGACGCCTTCCGCTGAGCCGAGGGGGCGGGGCGGTGGTGAGCCGCCGCCCCTGCCGCCCGTCCTCAGCTCTGGTTGAAGAAGCCGCCATTGCGGTGGCCTTCGTTCTCGCCGCTGACGACCTTGTAGTCGGCCGGGGTGAGCAGGAAGACCCGGGTGGCGACCCGCTCGATCGAGCCGCGCAGGCCGAAGGCGATCCCGGCGGCGAAGTCCACCACGCGCTTGGCGTCGGCCGAATCCATGGCCGTGAGGTTGACGATCACCGGGATGCCGTCCCGGAACAGTTCACCGATGCCGCGGGCGTCCCCGAATCCGTCCGGGGTGACCGTGGCGATGCGGGTGCTGCTCTGGTCCTGGGGGCTGCTCTCGGCGACCCGGAGCCGTGGGTCGGTCGCCCAGGAGCCGCTCGCCGGGTTTCCGGGCTCAGCTCCCTCGGCGTAGTCGTCGTCGTAGTAACGCTCGTCATCGTTGTCGTCGACGAGGCCAAGCCAGGCACTCGCCTTGCGCACCGATCCCATGGACGCCTCCTCTCACCCGCGGTGTCTGTATGTCCGCCTCTCTATGGTCGTCCATGATGCGGAGGGAGTGCCAAGTGGATAGCCGCCGCACGGGGGGTTCGTGACACATCTGGTGCAGAGAGGGTGGCGTCACGTCAGGTCCCGGGGCTGTGAGGGGAACTGACGGCGTGACGGACGTCACGATAGAGGCGGGTGGCGGGTGCTGTCGATACGCGGTCCGGCCGGGGATTCCGTTCGACCGGCGGGTCGGTTCCGTGGGGAGACCTGGGCATATGTCCGAAGCATCGGATACCGGGGGTGTCGGCTTTACGGTGCCGGATGCGGGCGTACCGGTGTGAGGCGGAAGGCGGGGCGCGAGCGGTGGGGGCGGCCGCCCGCGCCGCTGTGGTTCAGCGGCCGAGTTCCGGCGGGCTGATCTGCGAGGTCTTGATGGCCGATGCGGAGGTGCCCCACTTCTTCAGGATCCGGTCGTACCTCCCGTCCTTCTTCAGCCGGTTGACGGCCGCCTGCACGGCGGGGGTCAGGGGGCTGCCCTTCTTGAAGGCGAAGCCGACGTCAAGGCGCTGGAATTCGTTGAGGAAGCGCAGGCCCGGCTGCTGGCGTACGGCGTAGCGCAGGCCGTTGATGGTGCTCATCACCACGTCCGAGCGGCCCTGCTGGAGGGAGATCCACAGTGCGCCCTGTTCGGCGTAGGTCTTGACGTCGTAGGGCTTCTTCCCGGCGGCGGTGCAGTCCTTGCGGTGGTCCTCCAGGGTCGCCTCGAAGGTGGTGCCCGCGCCGGTGGCCACCGTCAGCCCGCACAGCTGCCGCAGCGAGGTGACCTTCTTCAGCGGGCTGTCGTCGCGGACCGCGAAACCCTGGCCGTCGTTGATGTACGTGACGAAGTCGACGGCCCTGCGGCGCTCGTCGGTGACGCCGAAGTTGCCGGTGCCCAGGTCGTACTTGCCGCTGCCGAGGGCCGGCAGGATCGCCTCGAAGCCGGCCACCTCGCGGGTGAGCTTGACGCCCAGGACCTTGGCGACCGCGTCGGCGAAGTCGATGTCCTGGCCGGCCACCGTCCGGCCGTCCGGGAGGTAGGTGGCGCCCGGCGGGGTGCCGACGCTGGTGGCCAGCGCGAGGGTGCCGCGCGACCGGACGGCAGCGGGCAGCAGTTTCGCGGCTGCCGGGTCCTTCGGGATGCCCGAGACGACGTCCGTGGTGGGGATCTTGGCGGCGGCCGGGTCCGGGTCGCCGGCGCCGGCCGCCGGGCCGCCCGCTCCGCAGGCGGTGAGCGCGAGGGCGGCGGCGAGCAGGGCCGCGGCCCGCAGGGGCGGGGTGCGCGGCCGTCGGCGGGTGGTGGGGGTGGTCATGGGCGCGCGGTCTCCAGAGGTTTCTCGAACGGCAGCGGGCCGATCGATTCCGGTGGTGCGGTGAGGTCGAACAGCGGGCGGTATCCGGCAGCGAGGTAGAGGCCCCTGGCCTCCGGCTGGCGCGGTCCTGTCGTCAGGCAGACGCGGGTGTAGCCGCGCGCCGCCGCCTCCCGTTCCAGTGCGTCGAGCACCCGCCGGGCCAGGCCGCGGCGGCGGTGCGCGGAGTGCGTCCAGATGCGTTTGAGTTCGGCGGTGCGGAGGTCGTAGCGGCGGAAGGCGCCGCCGGCGACCGGCACGCCGTCCGCCATGAGCAGCAGGAAGGCGCCTCCGTGCGGCGGGGTGAACTCCTCGGCCGGGTACTCCTGGCTCAGGTCGACGGGGTGGCCGTAGCGGGTGCGGTATTCGTGGGTGAGTTCGTCGAGCAGTGGCCGGGCGAGCGGGTCGGTGGGGGTGGTGTGGCGCACGGTCGGTCCGTCGGCCCGCAGCGGGCGGGGTGCGGTGGTCATCCGGCCACCTTGGCAGCGAGGGCCGGGCCGTCGGAAGCGGCCACGGACGGGTTCGGCCACGCCAGCGTGTCGGGCAGTTCGTGGCGCAGCGTGGGCAGGACTTCGGCGGCGGTCAGCCGCAGGACGTCGGCCTTGCGGGCGAACGGCAGGCCGGCGACCTCGACGGAGAAGAACTGGAGCGCATGGCCGTAGGCGTCGTGCTGGTGGCGGATCTTGTCGGCGATCCGGCCGGGGGAGCCGATGAAGGCGGGGCCGTGGTCGGCCGCGTCGTCCACGGTGCGGAACGGCGTGTTGTTGCCGGGGACGTCGCGTCCTGCGACGGCCGTTTCGTAGTACGGCCCGAACTCGCGGCGGGCGGTGCGGTCGTCGGCCGCGGCGTAGAGCGTGCCGCCGGAGCCGACCAGTGCGGCCGACGGATCGTGTCCGTAGGCCGCCCAGCGGGCGCGGTAGCGGTCGATGAGCCGGGCGTAATTGGCCACCGGCTGGATGGCGTTGGCGGAGAACAGCGGGTCGCCCCAGAGCGCGGCGAGTTCCACCGAGCGTTCGCTGGTGGCGCTGCCGTGCCAGACGGCGGGTGGCCGCTGGTACGGGCGGGGGAGCGTGGTGACCTCGCCGAGCGGCGGCCGGAAGCTGCCTGACCAGGTGACCTTCTCCTCGCTCCACAGCCGGCGCAGCAGCTCGTAGTTCTCTTCCTGGAGCGCGTACTGGTCGCCGGGGTCGCGGCCGAACAGGGCCCATGGTTCGGGGGCGTTGCCCTTGCCGATGGTCATCTCCAGGCGGCCGCCGGAGAGCTGGTCGACGGTCGCGTAGTCCTCGGCGACCCGTACCGGATCGAGGGTGGAGAGCACCGTGACGGTGGTGAAGAGCCGGATGCGGTGGGTGCGGGCGGCGATGGCGCCCAGGACGGCGGGCGGCGAGCTGGACAGGAAAGGCGGTCCGTGCCGCTCCCCGACGCCGAACGCGTCAAAGCCCAACTCCTCGGCCAGCACCGCGAGTTCGATGACTTCGCGGAACCTTTCGGAGGGGGAGATGAGGTGCCCGGACAGTGCGTCCGGGACGTGGTCGATCAGTGTCATGACGCCGAAGCGCATACCGCGCCCTTCTTCGAGCATGCCGAAGGAACAGGGGAGAGGGAGGGAGGGAAGGAAGGAAGGGGGAAACGGGAAAGCGAGGAAGTGCGAGGGGAGTGCGTCGCGGGGCGGCGCGGGTGTGAAGGCGCGCGGTGGCGGGGGAGAGAACCGCGGATCGGCCCGGCCGGATGCGGCAGCGGGCTTCAGGGCAGGGCGTCAGCTCAACAGGAGGACGACCACACGCGACCGAAGTCGATGTGGTCACGGGTGACCAGCCGCTGCCATGCGTTCATGCCGCTAAGTGGAACAGGCATCCGTTTGCGCGTCAACAGGGAAGTGATCCACCGCTCACAGTGTGGACAACCACGTGGACACCCTTGACAGCGAGGGCCGTTCACCCCATAGCCTCATGGGACGGCCGTGCTGAGGGGCGGGGCCGTTCTGCCTGTGTGAAGGCGCTCATCTCCCGTGTTCGATCACGAATCCACGGAGCCTTCGCATGTCTTCCGGCACCCTCGACACCCTTGCCGCATCCGCCGCGGCCCCGTCCGGCGGCCCGCATCCCCCGGATCCCGACGTCCCGCGCATCGTGCCGCGGCGCCCCGTCGGCCAGTGGGCGGCGGCCGCCGTCGTCCTCCTGCTGCTGGCCCTGGCCGTCCGCTCCGTCGTACGCAACGACGCCTTCCGGTGGGACGTGGTCGCCGACTACTTCCTGACCGACGCCGTGCTGCGCGGCTTGGGCCTGACCCTCTGGCTGACCGGCGTCGTCATGGTGCTCGGCTTCGCCCTGGGCACCCTGCTCGCCACCATGCGGCTCTCCGCCAACCCCGTGCTGCGCGGCGTCAGTTCGGGCTACGTCTGGCTCTTCCGCTCGATGCCGGTCCTGGTGCAGCTGCTGTTCTGGTTCAACATCGGCGCGCTGTACCCGACGATCCTCGGCGTCAGGACCGTCCAGCTGCTCGGCCCGGCCGCCATCGCCGTCATCGGCCTGACCCTGCACGAGGCCGCCTACGCGGCCGAGGTCGTGCGGGCCGGCATCCTGTCCGTCGAGAAGGGGCAGCTGGAGGCCGCGCAGTCGCTCGGCCTCGGGCCCTGGCGGCGGCTGTGCCGGATCGTGCTGCCGCAGGCGATGCGCGCGATCGTGCCACCGGCCGGCAACATGCTGATCGGCACCCTCAAGGGCACCTCCATCGTCAGCGTGATCGCGGTCAACGACCTGCTCTACTCGGTCCAGTTGGTCTACCACCGCACCTACCAGGTCATCCCGATGCTGCTGGTCGCCACCCTCTGGTACGTCGCGGTCACCTCGGTGCTCGGCGTCGGCCAGCACTTCGTCGAGCGGCACTACGCCCGCGGGACGGCGGGTGCGCGGTGAGGCCGTCCGTGGTGATCGTGGGGGCCGGGCCGCGGGCCACCGGCATCATCGAGCGGATCGCCGCCAACGCCCCTGAGCTGTACGGCGACGCGCCCCTCGACCTGCATCTGGTCGACCCGTACCCGCCGGGCGGCGGCCGCATCTGGCGCCGGGACCAGTCCCCGCTGCTGTGGATGAACTCGCTCGCGGAAGACGTCACGATGTTCACCGACGAGAGCGTCGAGATGGCCGGCCCGGTGCGTCCCGGGCCCTCGCTCGCCGAGTGGGCCGCAGCGGTGCGCACGGGCGAGATCCGCACCCCGTCCGCGCTCGCCGCCGCCGTCGCCGGTCTCGGGCCGCGCGAGTTCCCCGGCCGCCGGATCCAGAGCGCTTACCTGGGCTGGGTGTACGAGCGGGCGGTGGCCGCGCTGCCGCCGCGGATCGCCGTCCACGAGCACCGCCGCCGCGCCGTACGGGTCGTGGGGCCGCGCGACGGCAGGCAGCAGGTCTGGCTGGAGGGCCGCCCCACGCCGCTGACCGCCGACCTCGTCGTTCTCACCCTGGGTCACCTGGACGCCCAAGCCCCGCCAGAACAACGGGAGTTGGCTCGCTTCGCGACACGCAACGGCCTGACGTACCTGCCGCCCGACTTCACGGCCGACAGCGACCTGAGCGCCCTGCGGCCCGGCGAACCGGTGCTCGTGCGGGGCTTCGGCCTGGCCTTCATCGACCTGATGGTGCTGCTCACCGAAGGCCGCGGCGGCACGTACCGCACCGAGGCCGACGGCCGGCTGACCTACCACCCCTCGGGGCGCGAGCCCGTCCTGCACGTCGGCTCGCGGCGCGGGGTGCCCTACCACTCCAAGATCGGCTACGAGCTCGACGGTGCCCGCCCGCCGCTGCCGCGGTTCCTCGGGCCCGCCCAGATCGACGCCCTGCTCGCCCGCCCCGACGGCTTCGACTTCCGGCGCGACGTGTGGCCGCTGATCGACAAGGAGCTGGGCTTCGCCCACTACCACCGGCTGTTCTCCGCCCACCCCGAACGCACCCGGATCCCCTGGCCGGAGTTCGACGAGCGCTACGCCGCCGCGGAACCCGGCAGCCCGGCGCTCGGGGCGCTGGCCGCCGCCGCGGTCCCCGACCCCGCCGACCGGCTCGACCTGGACGCGCTCGACCACCCGCTGGCCGGCCTGCGCTACCGGGACACCGACGCGCTCCAGGACGCCCTGCGCGGCCACATCGAGGACGACCTGACCCGCCGCCACGACCCGGCACACAGCCCCGACCTGGCGGTCTTCCTCGGTCTGCTGTCCGTCTACGGTCAGCTGGTGCGGCTCGGCGACCGCGGCCCGTGGTGGCACGGCTTCTTCAGCTTCCTCGCATCCGGCCCGCCAGGACCCCGGCTGCACCGGCTGCTCGCCCTCTCCCGGGCCGGCGTGGTGCGCTTCCTCGGCGCGGACACCACCGTCACCGCCGACGAGTGGGCCGGACGGTTCACGGCCCGGTCGGCGAGCGTGCCGGGCGCGGTGACAACGGCCCGCGCGCTGGTCGAGGCGCGGCTGCCGGAGCCGACCGTGACGGAGTCACGGGACAGCCTGCTGCGCGCGCTGCACGCCGACGGCGCGGCGGCCACCCCCGCCGGGCTGCTGTCCGTGCACCCCGCGGACGGCCGGATCCTGGACCGGGCAGGCCGCCCGCACCCGCGCCGCTTCGCCCTCGGCCCGCACACCGACGCCCGCTCCGGCGGGGCCTTCACCCGGCCCCGCACCAACGCCCCCGCCTTCCGGCAGAACGACGCGAGCGCACGGGCCCTGCTCGCCTTCCTGGCGCAGCGGGCCCCTTGGCCGCACGCCGTCGCCGCCCGCACCGCACCCACATCCGAGGACTCCCATGCCGCTGACCACTGAACCGCCCGCCGAAAAGACCGCAGCCGAGCGGGCCGGGCCACCGCAGGCCGGCGATCCGGCGGCGCTGAAGGTCGTGCCCGTACGGCATCCCTGGCGCTGGGTCGCGATTGCGGTCACCGCCGTGCTCCTCGCCCAGTTCGCCCACGGGCTGATCACCAACCCGGCCTGGGAATGGGGGGTGTTCGCCCAGTTCTTCACCGCGCAGACGGTGCTCAAGGCGGTCGGCATCACCCTCCAGCTGACCGTCTACGGCACCGCCATCGGCTTCGCCCTCGGTATCGTGCTGGCCTTCATGCGGCTGTCGGCCAGCCCCTTCCTGCGCTGGGTCGCGCTCGGCTACATCTGGGCCTTCCGCTCCATCCCGCTCATCGTCCAGCTGCTGTTCTGGTTCAACCTCGCCTACCTCTACAAGCGGCTCGACTTCGGCATCCCGTTCGGGCCCGGCATCTTCTCCTTCGAGACCATGGGCCTGGTCGGCGCGCTGGGCGCGGCGGTGCTCGGCCTCGCGCTGCACCAGGCCGCCTACGCCGCGGAGATCGTGCGCGGCGGCGTACTGGCCGTGGACGGCGGCCAGTTGGAGGCGGCGGCCGCGCTGGGCATCCCGCGGCTGCGGCAGCTGCGCCGGATCGTGCTGCCGCAGGCGATGCGCTCGATCCTGCCGAACGCCGCCAACGAGGTCATCTCCCTCTTCAAGGGCACCTCGATCGTCTCGGTCATGGCGATCGGCGAACTCTTCTACCAGGTCCAGGTCATCTACGGCCGCAACGGCCGCGTGGTGCCCCTCCTCATGGTCGCCACCGCCTGGTACATCCTCCTGACCAGCGTGCTCTCCATACTCCAGCACTACGTGGAGCGCCACTTCGCGAAAGGCACGACCCGATGAGCGCCCCCGCCATGGTCGATATCAAGGCCGTCCACAAGAGTTTCGGATCGCTGGAAGTGCTGCGCGGCATCGACCTGGAGGTGAGGGCCGGCGAAGTCACCGTCGTGCTCGGCCCGTCCGGCTCGGGCAAGTCGACGCTGCTGCGCACCATCAACCACCTGGAGAAGGTCGACAGCGGATCGGTGAGCGTGGACGGCACGCTGGTCGGCTACCGGCGCTCCGGCGACAAGCTGTACGAGCTGCGCGAGCGCGAGATCCTCAAGCAGCGCACCCACATCGGCTTCGTCTTCCAGAACTTCAACCTCTTCCCCCACCTGACGGTCCTGGACAACATCACCGAAGCGCCCGTGTCGGCGCTGCGCCGCCCCAGGAAGGACGTCACCGCGACGGCCCGCGCGCTGCTGGAACGGGTGGGCCTGGTGGACAAGGCCGACGCCTATCCGCGGCAGCTCTCCGGCGGCCAGCAGCAGCGCGTCGCCATCGCCCGCGCGCTCGCGCTGGAGCCCAAGCTGCTGCTCTTCGACGAGCCGACCTCCGCCCTCGACCCGGAGCTGGTGGGTGAAGTCCTGGACGTCATCAAGGACTTGGCCCATCAGGGCACCACGATGATCGTCGTCACGCACGAGATCGGCTTCGCCCGCGAGGTCGCCGACACCGTCGTCTTCATGGACGACGGCCGGATCGTCGAGCAGGGCCCGCCCGCCGAGGTCCTCGACCGCCCGCACCACGCGCGCACCAAGTCCTTCCTCTCCAAGGTCCTGTGACATGCGCACCACCCGGAGAACCGCCCGGACAACCCCTTTGAGGAGCAGCCCCGTGATCCGCCGCCGCACCCTGTCCGCCGTCGCCGCCCTCGCCGCTGGCTGTGCCCTGCTCACCGCCTGCGGGGACGGCCGGGCGTCGGGCGACGACGCCGTACCGGCCGGCGCGAAGGGCTCCACCCTCAACATCGGCCCCGACCAGCACCGCATCCGCGGCAAGAAGGACGCGGCGGCCGCTGCCCTGGTGCCGCAGCGCGTCCGCAGGGCCGGTGCGCTGCGCATCGGTGTGGAGGCCGGCAGCGTCCCGCCGCTGAGCTTCTACGCCTCCGACGACCGGACCCTGATCGGTGTCGAGGAGGATCTGTCCACGCTCGTCGCCGACACCCTCGGCCTGAAGCCGCAGTTCGACCCGCTGTCCTGGGAGAACCTCTTCGTCGGCCTGGACAGCGGCAAGCTCGACGCCGTCTTCTCCAACGTCACCGTCACCGAGGACCGCAAGCAGAAGTACGACTTCGCCACCTACCGGCTCGACGAGCTGGCCATGGAGGCGAAGAAGGGCAGCGGCTGGAAGGTCCGCGGCCCCAAGGACGTCGCGGGCAGAACCATTGCGGTCAGCTCCGGCACCAACCAGGAGAAGATCCTCGTCGACTGGAGTGAGCAGAACGAGCGGGCCGGGCGCAAGCCGGTCGACATCAAGTACTTCCAGAAGAACTCCGACACCTACCTGGCCCTCCAGTCGGGCCGTATCGACGGGTACTTCGGACCGAACCCGACGGTCGCCTACCACGTGAAGACCGCCGGGCAGACCGAGAGCATCGGGCACTTCTCCGGGGGCGGCGACCGCATCCAGGGCAAGATCGCCGCCACCACGAAGAAGGGCAGCGGCCTGGCCGACGCGTACGCCGCAGCGCTGCGCAAGACCATCGCCGACGGCAGCTACGCGAAGGTGCTCGACCGCTGGGGACTGTCCGCCGAAGCCCTCACGACCTCGCAGGTCAACCCGCCCGGCCTGCCCAAGACAGCGAACTGACCCGGCGTAACGGAAGGCACACCCATGTCCGCACCACGACACCCGCTCCACCTGGCCGTCGCGCTGGACGGCCCGCACCCGGCCGGCCAGGAGCCCCCCGGCCCCGACGGCGCGCGCCGCTACGACGCCGACCACTACGTCCGCCTCGCCCGCATCGCCGAGCACGGCACCCTCGACTTCGTCACCCTCGGCGACAGCTTCGCCCGGCCGGGCCCCGACGCGCTCGCCGTGCTCGCCCGGGTGGCGCCGGCGACCGCACGCATCGGCCTGGTCCCCACCGTCACCACCACCCACACCGAGCCCTTCCACGTCTCCACCACCGTCAGCACCCTGGACTGGGTCAGCGTCGGCCGGGCCGGCTGGCAGGCCGACGTGTCCACCACCGAGGCCGAGGCCGCGCTCTTCGGCCGGCGGCCCGCCGCCCCGCCGGCCGAGGTGTGGCGCGAGGCGGGCGAGGTCGCCGACGTCGCCGCCCGGCTGTGGGACAGCTGGGAGGACGACGCCGAGATCCGCGACCGGGCGAGCGGCCGCTTCATCGACCGCGACAAGCTGCACTACGTCGACTTCACCGGCACCACCTTCACCGTCCGCGGCCCCTCCATCGTCCCCCGCCCGCCCCAGGGCCGGCCGGTCATCGTCGTCGACGCGACCGGCGCGGACGACGGGGCCGCCGACGCCGTACGCGAAGTGGCCGCAGCCCACGCGGATGTCGCGCTGGTCAGGGCCGAGGACCCGCAGACCGCCGGCGCCGCCCGCGACGACCTGCGCGCCCGCGCCCGCGCGCACGGCCGCGACCCGGACCGGCTGGTCGTCCTCGCCTCGCTGCCCGTCGAGCTGTACGCACCGGGCGACGCCGCCGGGCTCGCCGACCTGATCGGCGACTGGCACGCCGACGGCGCGGCGGACGGCTTCCACCTGCGGCCCGCCGACCCGGCGCGCGACCTCGGTCTCCTGGTCGACACCGCCGTCCCGGTGCTGCGGGAGCGCGGCCTGCTGCGCCGCGCCTACCCGGGTGCCACGCTGCGCGAGCACCTGGGCCTGCCCCGCCCCGCCAACCGTTACGCGCTCGCCCGAGAGGCTTCGTGATGACCACGCCCCGTACCGCACCGCAGCCCGGTGCCCGCAAGCAGATCCACCTGGCGGCGCACTTCCCCGGTGTCAACAACACCACCGTCTGGGCGGACGCCCCGCCCGCCGGCGCCGGCCCGGACGCCGCGCGGCATCCCGCCCTGGGCAGCCAGATCGCCTTCTCGTCCTTCACCCACCTCGCCCGCACCGCGGAGCGCGGCCTGTTCGACTTCTTCTTCCTCGCCGAGGGGCTGCGGCTGCGCGAGCACAAGGGCCGCATCCACGACCTCGACGTGGTCGGCCGCCCCGAATCGCTCACCGTGCTGAGCGCGCTGGCCGCCGTCACCGACCGGCTCGGCCTGGCCGCCACCGTCAACGCGACCTTCAACGAGCCCTACGAACTGGCCCGCAGGCTGGCCTCGCTCGACCACCTCAGCGAGGGCCGGGCCGCCTGGAACGTCGTCACCTCATCGGACGCCTTCACCGGCGAGAACTTCCGCCGCGGCGGCTACCTCGACCGCGCCGACCGCTACACCAGGGCCGCCGAATTCGTCGCCACCGCACGGGAGTTGTGGGATTCCCAGGCCGCCGACGGACACCCCGGGCCCTTCGACCACGCCGGCACCCACTTCGACATCCGCGGCGAGTTCACGCTCCCGCGCAGCCCGCAGGGTCACCCCGTTGTCATCCAGGCGGGCGACTCGTCCGAAGGCCGCGAGTTCGCCGCATCCACCGCGGACGTGATCTTCACCCGGCACAGTGGCCTGGAGGCCGGGCAGTCCTTCTACGCCGACGTCAAGGCCCGGCTCGCGGCGTACGGCAGGAAGCCGGACGACCTCAAGATCATGCCCGGTGTCACCTTCGTGCTCGGCGACACCGCCGCCGAGGCCCAGCAGCAGGCCGCCGAGATCCGCAGACAGCAGGTGTCGCCGCAGAACGCGCTGCTCGCACTGGAGCAGATCTGGGGTGTCGACCTCTCCGCCTACGACCCCGAAGGGCCGCTCCCCGACATCGACCCGGTCCCCGAATCCGAACTCGCCCAGGGCCGCGTCAAGATCGCCGACCCGAAGGCGGTGGCCGACAGGTGGCGCGCGCTGTCGCAGGCCAAGGGCCTGTCCATCCGGGAGACCGTCATCGAGACCACCGGCCGGCAGTCCTTCATCGGCACGCCGGAAGCCGTCGCCGAAGAGATGGACACCTTCGTGCAGTCCGAGGCCGCCGACGGCTTCATCCTCGTGCCGCACCTGACCCCCGGCGGCCTCGACCCGTTCGTCGACCGGGTCGTGCCGCTGCTCCAGGAGCGCGGCGTCTTCCGCACGGAATACACCGGCACCACCCTGCGCTCACACCTGGGGCTGCCGGACCCGGCACGTCCGGTAGGGAAGGGTGACCGGTCATGAGCACGCAAGCACTTCAGGAGTGGCAGGAGTGGCGCGAGCAGCGCGCCGCGACGGTCACCCAGCCGTACGGGCCCCTGGCCCTGACCGGCACCCACTGGCTCGCCGACCACCCCGACGGGCACATCGAAGGACTCCCGGGACGCTGGACCGATGACGGCGACGCGGTCCTGCTGCGAGCCGCCGCGGCCGACGGCCTCGCCGTCGACGGCACACCCCTCGACGGCGAGGTACGGCTCGGCCGGGACACCGCGCCCGAGACCACCCGCGTCACCCAGGGCGCGCGCCACTTCCTGGTGCTGCACCGCGAAGGGCTGTGGGCGGTACGCGACTTCGACCCCGGCTCGGCGGCCCGTACCGCGTTCACCGGCATCGACGTCTTCGACCACGACGAGCGCTGGGTGCGCCCCGGCCTCTACCGCCCCTACCCGCAGGGCAGGACCGTCCAGGTGCCCAACGCCGACGGCGCGCGGCGCGGCCTCGGTCTCGCCGGTGAACTGGCCTTCACCCTCGACGGCGACGAGCACACCCTCCAGGTCGCGGTCGAGGGCGACGGCTCCCTGTGGGCGGTGCTCGCCGACGCCACCAGCGGCACGGACAGCTACCGCTTCCGCTTCCTGCGGCCGCCGGCCCCCGCAGCCGACGGCACGGTCACCGTCGACCTCAACCGCGTCCTGCTGCCGCCCTGCGCCTTCGCCGACCACTTCATCTGCCCCTTCCCGCCGCCCGGCAACACTCTGCCCATCGCCCTGCGGGCCGGTGAACGGAACCGCAGCGCGAGCTGATCCGTCACACCCCCGACCGAGGGGGTCACCGGCCGTCCCGGCGTTCCCGGAAGGGGGCGCCGGGACGGTGCATGTCCCTGTGCCGACGGTTTTTCCTGCCCTTGGGCCCCTGCCGTCCCCGCTGCCCCACGCCTTCCCAGGCCCTCTTGCGCTGCGGGCCGTTGCGCCCGACACTCCCGATCAGCGCTTGTCAGGGACACGCGGAAACGGGAACGTGCGGATTCCCGCGTGCCCTTCGGCTGCGCCTCACGGGCCACCATCGGCGGCCCATCGATCCCCTCGGAGGAATCACGTGAGGAATGCGCGTATCAGACCCAGAAGCGGCGTGGCGAGACGCACCCGGCTGATCGCCGTTGCGTCAGGACTGGTGGCCGTAGGAGCCATCGCGATCCCGACCGCCAACGCCCAGGACCCCGCACCCGCACAGAAGTTCAGCGCCTCCCAGCTCTCCGCCGTCGGTTCCGCTGTGCGTTCCGCGGACGTCGGGGGCACCGCATGGCGGGTCGACCCGCAGACCCGCACCCTGGTCGTCACGGCCGACCGGACCGTCTCCCGCGCCGAGATCGCCTCGATCGAGCGGGCGGCGGGCGGCAACGCCGGCGCCCTGCGCATCGAGCGCACCTCCGGCACCCTGCGCAAGCTCATCTCCGGCGGCGACGCCATCTATGCCCCCAGCTGGCGCTGCTCGCTCGGCTTCAACGTCCGCAGCGGCAGCACCTATTACTTCCTGACGGCCGGTCACTGCACCGACGGCAACCCGCCCTGGTACACGAACTCCACGAACACCACGAGCATCGGCACCACCACCGGCTCCAGCTTCCCCGGCAACGACTACGGCATCGTGAAGTACACCTCATCGGTCGGCCACGAGGGGACGGTCGGCGGCCAGGACATCACCAGCGCCGGTACCCCGAGCGTCGGCCAGACCGTCACCCGCCGCGGCTCCACCACCGGCACCCACAGCGGCAAGGTCACCGGCCTGAACGCCACCGTCAACTACGGCAACGGCGACATCGTCTCCGGACTCATCCAGACCACGGTCTGCGCCGAGCCCGGCGACAGCGGCGGCCCGCTGTACTCCGGCACCACGGCGCTCGGCCTCACCTCGGGCGGCAGCGGCGACTGCACCTCCGGCGGCACCACCTTCTTCCAGCCCGTCACCGAGGCGCTCAGCGCCTACGGCGTGAGCGTCTACTGACGGCGCGGAGCGGCCCGTACGCACCGCTCCTGACCTGCTGATATCCGAGCGCGACCGGGCGAGGGTCCGGGAGGGCGGGGCCCTGTCCGCCGGCGGACAGGGCCCGTCGACCTACCGCCTGCTCCGTAAACCGGGCATACCATGGTAAAGAGCAGCAACCCGGACGGATGGCGGATGTCAGGGGGCTTCGATGCTGGAAGAACTGGTGACCAGCGGCGTGGCGGTCGCGTCGGTGGGTGTCGTCTACGTGCTGGCGGCGGCGCGGGTGGTCAGGCAGTACGAACGCGGTGTGGTGCTCCGGCTCGGCCGACTGACCTCGTCGGTCCGCGACCCCGGATTCACCATGATCGTTCCGTTCGTCGACCGGATGCGCAAGGTCAACATGCAGATCGTCACGATGCCGGTGCCCGCCCAGGAAGGCATCACCCGGGACAACGTCACCGTCCGCGTCGACGCGGTGGTCTACTTCAAGGTCGTCGACGCCGCCGACGCGGTGATCGCCGTCGAGGACTACCGCTTCGCCGTCTCCCAGGTCGCGCAGACCTCGCTGCGCTCGATCATCGGCAAGAGCGACCTGGACGAACTGCTCTCCAACCGCGAGAAGCTCAACCAGGGCCTCGAAGTCATGATCGACAGCCCGGCGCTCGGCTGGGGCGTGCAGATCGACCGGGTCGAGATCAAGGACGTCTCGCTGCCGGAGACGATGAAACGCTCGATGGCACGCCAGGCGGAGGCCACCCGTGACCGGCGGGCCCGGGTCATCAACGCCGACGCCGAACTCCAGGCGTCGAAGAAGCTGGCCGAGGCGGCCCAGGAGATGTCCGGGCAGCCGGCCGCGCTCCAACTGCGGCTGCTGCAGACCGTGGTGGCCGTCGCCGCGGAGAAGAACTCCACGCTGGTGCTGCCCTTCCCCGTGGAGCTGCTGCGCTTCCTGGAACGCTCCGGCCTCCAGGCCGAGGCCGAGACGGTGCGCGCCGCGGCCGGGGCGGACCGCCCCCGGCCGCAGGAAGAACCGGCCGCCCCGCCCCCGGACCCGCACGGCACCTACATCGCCGACCTCGTCACGGACAACCCCGCCCCCCTCACCGACCCCACCTCACCCACGCCCCTCGGCCCGGACCCGGCACTCGCCCCCGACCACTACCTGGAGGCGGGCCGGGAACCGGACGACGAGAGCGAGCCGGGCGGCCCGGAACAAGGGGAGAGGGAGCGGGGGACGGGCTCCTGAAGCCCTGAGCGGGAGCCCTCGAAGCAGCAGCTCACCGAAGATCAACTGATTCCGGCCGGACCCGACGGGCCCCGCGGCAACATCGCCGCGGGGCCCGCTCGCGCGTCCGGCCGCCGGATCCGCGCCGCGACTCTGCTGCCTCTTCCGCCTCCAATGCCACCCAGCGCTGGGGCCGTTGCCGCCTGTGTGCCTGAACGGCGGTCGGCCGGCGCGGTGTTCGGCGCCGATGCCACGAGCCCCGTCCGGTATCCGGAGTGAAGTGATCCGGACCGATGGTTTCCGGACAGGTGTAGTCCTTACCGGGTGCGTGCCATCGGCTGCTCGGTGTGGTCACCGGTGTCCGCACTCGGGAGCGACGTGCGCGGATATCGGTGTGAACGCGCTGTGCCGAAACGGTGAACTCCCGTACCCGAGACCGGAACTCGGTCTTGTGCGCGAGTGAGCGGGGTGGGAATACTCGGCGACGCACGTTGGCATGGACGCGACTCCCCGAGGTGATCGAGCGAGGGGCGCCCGTCTGTGACCTGTTCCTCACACTCTCCGGGCCCGCGCAGTCCCCACACGGCGGGCCCTTCCCCCCACGGGAGGCATTGAGTTGAAGCACCGTCGCATACCCCAGCGCCGTGCGGTTCTGGCCGGAGCGGGAGCACTGGCTCTCGCCGCCACCGCCACACTCACCCTCACCAACGCCAACGCAGCCCCCGCTCCGCAGGTCGCCAAGCTGAGCCCGGCCGCGGCCACCTCGCTCGCCTCGCAGTTCAAGACCGGCACCGTCGGCTCGTACTACGACGCACAGGCCAAGAAGCTCGTGGTCAACGTCGTGAACGAGTCGGCCGCGCACGCCGTCCAGGCCAAGGGCGCCGAGGCCAGACTGGTCAAGCACTCGCTGGCCCAGCTCGACTCGGCACGTCAGACACTGAAGTCGCAGGCGACCATCCCCGGCACCTCCTGGGGCGTCGACCCCCGGAGCAACAAGGTCGTGGTGACCGCGGACCGCACGGTCAAGGGCGCCGCGCTCGCCAAGCTCACGAAGGTCACCAAGGGGCTCGGCGACCGCGTCGAACTCCGGCACTCGAAGGGCGAGATCAAGCCTCTGATCGCCGGTGGTGACGCGATCTGGGGGAGCAGCGCCCGCTGCTCGCTCGGCTTCAACGTCGTCAAGGACGGCCAGCCGTACATCCTGACCGCCGGTCACTGCGGCAATGCCGTGAAGAGCTGGTCCGACCAGCAGGGCGGCCAGGAGATCGCCACCACGGAGACCTCCAAGTTCCCGGGCAACGACTACTCCATCGCCAAGTACACCAGCGACACCGCGCACCCCAGCGAGGTGGACCTCTACAACGGCAGCACCCAGAAGATCACCAAGGCCGCCGAGGCCACGGTCGGTGAGAAGGTGCAGCGCAGCGGCAGCACCACTCAGGTGCACGACGGCACCGTCAAGGCCCTCAACGCGACCGTCAACTACCAGGAGGGCTCGGTCGAAGGTCTGATCCAGACCGACGTCTGCGCCGAGCCAGGCGACAGCGGCGGCGCGCTCTTCGACGGCGAGTCCGCACTCGGCCTCACCTCCGGCGGCAGCGGCGACTGCTCCTCGGGAGGCGAGACCTTCTTCCAGCCGGTTCCCGCGGCCCTGCAGGCCGTGGGCGCCCAGATCGGCTGACCCGCCGCACCGGCACACACCACGCCGTGCCCGAACGGCCCGTCGCGGCACCGCACTTCGCGGAACCGCGCCGCGCCGCCGGGCACGGCAACGGCACCGGCCCCCGGACTTCTTCGACGTCCGGGGGCCGGTGCCGTGCCGCTTGCGCGCCCCTGGCCGGGCTGGGGGCGGGCACTGCCCCAGGGGTGGGCCCCCGGGGCGCAGGCCGTCCCCGCCCGCCGGCGCTCCCGGGGCGGTCAGAACTCGAAGACCGCGCCCGCGCCGTCCCGCATCGCGCAGGAGTTGGGGAAGGTGTGCGCGTACGAGACCCGGTGGCCCTGCCAGACGCCGTCCGCCGTCACCACGACCGGAGCCCATTCCTTGGTACACACCCGCGTGCTCTCGGCGCCGGTCACCTGGTCGAAGTCACCTGCCACGGTGCGCAGTTGGCCGCAGGCCGCGCGGGCGACGGGGTGGGTGCCGCCGGGTGCCGGGGCGCAGGTCAAGGTCACCGCACGCTCGACGGTGGCGCTCGCGCGACTTTCGCCCTGACCGACGGTCAGGACCAGGGCCGACGGGGCGTACAGCCCACCGGTCCGGGCGGACTGCGCCGCGGCGGTGGCCGGCGTGGTGGCCGCCTGCGCGGTGGTGGCCAGTGCGCCGAGAACCAGTGCCGCGCCGAGCGCGATCCCCCCAGTGATGTACCGCATGCCGAACACTCCCTTGCTCGAAGTTCCAGATAACGGACGGGAGTCTGGCCCAACGGCACAGTGATCGCACACCGGTCGATGACTTTCAGGCGATAGATGAAAGCGGTGGGTAATGGCGTGAACGGATGTGGTGATGCTGTGGAGATCCGGCGGCTTTGACGTGTGCGGCCAGCGGGTATATCGCTGCGTGGCAGCCGTCGGCCATCCCGCCGAGGGGGGTGCCACGGAGCGGATCCGGCCGCCGTACGGGTGCCGGATGCCGGTCCGGTGCCCGCGTAATGGCCCGAAGGAGATGTGTGGCGGGGCGCGCGGCCGGGTTCAGGCGGGCCGCGGCTCGGTTTTCCGGGCCCGCTTCCCGTTGTTTCCGTGCAGCGCCGCCAGCACGGTGGTGAGCACCGCGCCGCCCACCGCCCAGGCCGAGAGCACCAGCAGCGACGCGGTCAGCCCGTTGCCCCGGAAGTAGCCGACGGAGCGCGCCGCCCAGGTGCCGGCGCCCGGCGGCAGCGCCGGTCCGATCGCCCGCCAGAACGGCGGCAGCAGCGGATACGGATACGCGCCGCCCGCGCTCGGGTTGCCCAGCACCACGATCACCAGGATCGCCAGGCCGATGCCGATGACGCCGAGCAGCCCCTGGAACGCCAGGGTCGTGGCCCCCACGGCGAAGACCGTCAGCGCGCCCACCCCCCACAGCGCGAACAGGCTGCCGGGAAGCGCGCCGAGCACCGGCCCGATCACCACCGCGCCGGCCAGCCCCGCCACGAGCGAGTAGAGCGCGAGCGCGGCCAGCCGGATCACCGCCCGGGTGCCGTTCGCGGGGCGGGCGCCGGAGCTGATCGCCAGGATCGCGGCACAGAGATAGCCGCCGACGCACCAGCCCACCACGAGGTAGAACGACGACAGGCTGCGGGCGTCGCCACGGTCGGCGGGCGCCACGTCCTCGGTGCGCACGCTGCGGCCCTGGGCCTTCTCCACCGCGCCGACGACCGACTCGGCCGCCTGGGACAGCGAGGCCCCGCCGCCGCTCGCGACCAGCAGCCGGTCGGTGCTGCCGCGTGGGTCGACGAGCAGCGCGGCGTCGATCTTCCGGTCGTTCAACTGGCGCCGCGCGGCGGCCTCCGACGCCACCGCGCGCGGGTCGAGCGGCGAGCCGTCCAGCCGGTCCAGCTTGGTCACCAGCTGCCCCCGGGTCTGCGCCGGAGCGACCACGCCGAGGGCGATGTCGGTCGGTTCGGGAGAGTGGAAGGCTCCGGCGTACGAGGTGATGAACGCGATCATCAGGCCCAGTACGCCGACCACCAGCAGGGTGGCCCGGGGCGTCACCGCGTCCCGCACCTCTCCGATGAAGGTGGTGCGGGTGCCCTCGTCCGTCGTGGCCATTGCGCCGCTCCTCGCCCCGTCGAGCCGTGTCGTGCCCTGTCCTGCCGTGCCGCTTGCCTGCCGATGCCGCGCCGTGATGGGTGGTTCCGTGCCTCCACATCCTCCGGTCGGCGGCGTGCGCGCGCAGATCGGGCGCGGCCGATCGACGGAAAGCGGGACCGGCGGTGCCCTCCGTGCGTGTTCGTACGAATGTTCGAGCGAAGGGTTATGGTGGAGAGGGAAGAGGGACATGGGATCGGCCGGGGGGCGGATGAGGTACAGGAGGTGCGGATGCCGGGGTTCACGCATCTGCACACCGCTTCGGGGTTCTCCCTGCGCTACGGCGCCTCCCACCCGGAACGGCTCGCCGAGCGCGCCGCCGAACGCGGCATGGACGCTCTCGCGCTGACCGACCGGGACGGGCTCTCCGGCGCCGTCCGGTTCGCCAAGGCCGCGGCCAGGTCCGGAATCCGCCCGCTGTTCGGCACCGAACTGGCCGTCGGGGAGCGCGAAGTGCGGCCCCTGGAGGTCGGCACGGCCCGCCGGCGCACCCCGGGGCGCGGCGGCGCCGTCAT
>NZ_JAJCXB010000031.1 GCF_020564935.1 Streptomyces pinistramenti | reverse complement strand
GACACCCACCCCGCCGCCGGGCGGCCCGTACGGCGGGCCGGACGCCGACGTGGGGTTACCGTCGGGACAGAGACCGCCTTTGAGGGAGAGCCAAGTGACCGGTACGGCAATGGTGCGCGGGGAGACCGAGGGGGCCGACCCGTTCGGGACCGCCCGGCTGCGGCGGGGCGTGCTGGATGCCTGGGCCGCATCGCCCGCCCGGTTCCGCGAGGACGCCAACGCGGAGGAAGACCTCGCGCTCGGCGGCTACCGCGACCGGCTCGCGGTGGAGCTGGCGCAGAACGCGGCGGACGCGGCAGGCCGGGCCGGCGTACCGGGCCGGCTGCGGCTGACCCTGCACCCGGCCGACGGGGACGCGCCCGCGGTGCTGGTGGCCTCCAACACCGGCGCCCCGCTGGACGCCACCGGCGTCGAGTCGCTGTCGACGCTGCGGGCGTCGGCGAAGCGCGAGAGCAGCGTGGCGGCCGGCGCGGTGGGCCGGTTCGGCGTCGGGTTCGCGGCCGTGCTGTCGGTGAGCGACGAGCCCGCGCTGGTGGGCCGTACCGGCGGCGTCCGCTGGTCCCTGGCCGAGGCGCGGGAGCTGGCGCGGGAGGTCGCGGCGCACAGTCCGGGACTCGGCGGCGAGCTGCGCCGCCGCGACGGGCACGTACCGCTGCTGCGGCTGCCGCTGCCCGCCGAGGGCGGCGCGCCCGAGGGGTACGACACCGCGGTGGTCCTGCCGCTGCGGGACGGCGCGGCGCAGGATCTCGCCGAGCGGCTGCTGGCCGGCATCGACGCGGCGCTGCTCCTGACGCTGCCGGGGCTCGCCGATGTCGTGATCGAAACGCCCGACGGCGTACGGGAGTTGAGGCGCCGTCAGGACGGGGATCTGGTCCTGATCGAGGACAGTGAGCGGGGCGCCACGCGCTGGCGGGTGGCGAGCGACGGGGGCGCGTTGCAGCCCGCGCTGCTCGCCGACCGGCCGGTCGAGGAGCGGCTGCGGCCGGTGTGGTCGGTGACCTGGGCGGTGCCGGTGGACGCCGACGGTGCGCCGGTGCAGCCCGGCACGGCGGCCGTGGTGCACGCGCCGACGCCGACCGACGAGCCGATGGGGCTGCCCGCGCTGCTGATCGCGTCGTTCCCGCTGGAGCCGACCCGGCGGCACGTCGCGCCGGGCCCGCTGACCGACTTCCTGGTGGAGCGGGCGGCCGCCGCGTACGCGACGCTGCTGGGCGACTGGCGGCCGGTGTCGGTCGGCACCCTCGACCTGGTGCCAGGACCGCTGGGCAAGGGCGGCCTGGACGGCGCGCTGCGCGGGCGACTGCTGGAACTGCTGCCGCGGGTGCGTTTCCTGCCGAGCGCGGGGGCGCCCACAGCCGTGGACGAGCCGGCGGCGGACGGCGGCTGGGACGAGCCGGTGGACGGCGACGAGAGCCACGGGCTGCGGCCGGTCGACGCCGAGGTGCTGGAGGGCGCGGGCGCCGGGACCGTCGGGGTGCTGGCGGAACTCTTCCCGACGCTGCTGCCCGCCGGGCTCGAACGGCGGCCCGAACTGCGGGTGCTGGACGTGGCCCGGGTGCCGCTGAGCGAGATGGTCGACCGGCTGGCCGGCGTCGAGCGGACCCCGGGCTGGTGGTGGCGGCTCTACGACGCGCTGGCCGGCACCGACCCGGACCGGCTGAGCGGACTGCCGGTTCCGCTCGCGGGATCGGCGGGGCAGCGCCCCGGCGGCGCGGGCGGGACGGTGCGCACCACGATCGGGCCGCGCCAGGTCCTGCTGCCGCTGCCCGGCGACGGCGCGGACCAGGAGGGCGACGCCGCGGCGCGCTACGCCACGCTGGCCAGGCTCGGCCTGAAGGTCGCGCACCCCGACGCGGTGCATCCGCTGCTGGAGAAGCTGGGCGCGCTGCCCGCTTCGCCGCGCGCGGTGCTGACGACTCCCCAGGTGCGGGCCGCGGTGGCGAACTCGCTGGACGCGGACGAGGACGCCTACGACGTCTTTGCGGATGACGTGGACGGCATCGGGGCTCCGTTGGGCGCGGAAGCGGTGGCGGACACGGTGCTCGGTCTGGTGCGGGACGCGCATCTGGCGCCGGGCGACGAGCCGTGGCTCGGCGCGCTCGCGCTGCCCGACGAGGACGGTGAGCTGGCGCCCGCCGGTGAACTGGTCTACCCGGGAAGCGCCTTCGAGCAGGTCATCCGTGCGGGTGAACTCGCGGCCTGTGACGCCGAATTGATTGAACGCTGGGGTGAGCAGCCGCTGACCGCGGTCGGCGTGCTGGCCCAGTTCGCGCTGGTGCGGGCCACGGACGTGGTGCTCGACCCGGACGAACTGGAGCCCCGCGAGGGCGACTTCGCCGAGCCGGACGACGCCGGGCTGCTGGACTCCGTCGACGTGTGGTGCGAGGACATCCTCGACATGCTGCCCGACACCCCGGTGCCGCCGGTGGTCACCGAACTGGTCGCGGTGCGCGACCTGGACCTCGTCGACGACGACGCCTGGCCGCAGGCGCTGGAGATGCTGTCCAGGCCGCCGCTGCGCGACGCGCTGACCGCACCGGTGCGGGTGCTGCTGCCGGACGGCACGACCGAGTCCGTGCGGCCGTACACCGCCTGGTGGCTGCGCGGGCACCCGGTGCTGGACGGGCGGCGCCCGGCGGGCCTGCGGTCGGCCGGCGGCGACCCGCTGCTGGCGGGCCTGTACGAGTCGGCGGACGCCGGTGAGGTCGACGCGCAGGTGCTGCGGGCGCTGGGCGTCCGGACCTCGGCCGCCGCGCTGCTGGACGAGCCGGGCGGGGCCGCGGAGCTGCTGGGCCGGCTCGCGGACCCGGAGCTGCCCGTGGGTACGGCCCAACTGCACGCCCTGTACGGCGCGTTGGCCGAACTCGACCCGGAGCAGGTGACGCTCCCCGACGAGCTGCGGGCCGTCGTGCACGCGCCGGGGAAGGCGGCCGGCGGCACGGCGGCGGGCGAGGCGCGGGTGGTGGACGCGGCGGACGCCGTCGTCGCCGATGCGCCGGACCTGATGCCGCTGGCGGCCGGCCGGGCACTGCTGCCGGTGCGCCCCGCCCGCGCCGCCGAGCTGGCCGAACTGCTCCAGGTGCGGCGGCTGAGCGAGGCGGTGGACGCCGAGGTGCGCTCGGAAGGCGTCCGCCGTGCGGTGCCCGACGCGGTGCGGGTGCTGCTCGGCGCCGGTACGCCGGACGCGTACACGGAGCACGAGGAGCTGCTCGTCGGCGAGGGCGCCAACGAGCTGGACTGGCGGCTGGCGGCCGACGGGACGCTGCACGCGGCGACGCTGGAGGGCGTCGCCGCGGGGCTGGCCTGGGCGGCGGGCCAGTGGCCGCGCCGGTTCGAGGTCGCGGCGCTGCTGGAGGATCCTGACCGGGGCGACGAACTGGCGCAGGCCCGCTGGTTCGACTGACGCGCGCGGCGGCCGCCCAGGTCAGCGGGAGCTGAACTTCTTGATCATGCTCCAGATGACCACGCCGCCGCCGACCAGCACGATCAGCCACTCCCACCAGTGGAAGGAGCCGCCGCTGCCCCCGTACGAGCCGTGCGACGAGTGGTAGTGGCTGTAGTGATGCGAGCGTGCCAGTACCTCGTGGGTGAGGTCCCCCGGTGTGAATGCCATGGGCACGGACCCTAGGGGTTCGCGGCGGGGCGCCGCCACGGCGGGGCGGGTTCCGTGACCTGGCCGATACGGCACGGGGCGGCGGACGGCCGTCGGCTCCGGGTCAGGTCCGCATGCCGCCGTCGACCCGCAGGACCGTGCCGGTCACGTAGGACGCGCGGTCGCTGAGGAGCCAGGCGGCGGCCTGCGCGATCTCCTCGGGGTCGGCCGCGCGGCCCAGCGGGGTCTGCGCGTTGAGCCGCGCGATGACGCCGGGGGAGCGTTCGTCCCACTCGCGCACCATCTCGGTCAGCGTGGTGCCGGGGGCGATGGCGTTGACCCGGATGCCCTCGGGGCCGTAGGTGAGGGCGGCGGACTCGGTGAGGCTGTTGAGCGCCCGCTTCACCGCACCGTAGACGGGGAGTTCGGGGTTGGCCCGCAGACTGCCGACGCTGGAGTTGTTGACGATGGCGCCCGTCCCCGCGGTGGCCCGGATGGCGGCGACCTCGGCGACCATGGCCCGCCAGGGGCCCTTGAGGTTCACGGTGTAGGCGTGGTCGAAGTCGGCCTCCTGCACCTGGTCCAGCGGGCCGGGCGGAACACCCGTCGCGCCGTTGTTGAAGGCGACGTCGAGGCGGCCGTACAGCTCCACGGCGCGGTCGACGGCGGCGCGCACGCTGTCCGCGTCGGCCAGGTCGCACACCACGTGGTCCGCGGTGCCGCCCGCCGCCCTGACCTCTTCCGTTACCGCCTCCAACTGAGCCTTCGTACGGGCCGCGAGCAGCACCCGGGCGCCTTCCCGTGCGAACAGCCGCGCCGCGGCGGCGCCGATGCCGCGCCCGGCACCGGTGATGAAGGCGACCTTCCCGGCCAGCAGGCCCGGGGCGTCGGAGGGCGAAGTGGGGTTCTCGGGTGTGTGGTTCATGGCGTCGAGCCTGCGCCGGTCCGCGCGGCCCGTCCAGCCGGTGGCGGTACCGGACGGGGGCCGGCCACGCCGGGATTCACCCCGCGGCCCGCTCCGGAGGCGCGGCGGCCGAGCCGCGGACGACCAGTTGGAGCGGCAGGACCTTGCGGACGTTCGTGCCGTTGCCCGCGATCCGGGCGGTGAGTGCGTCCAGGGCCGCGGCGGCGAGTTCGGCGGTGGGCTGTTCCAGGGTGGTCAGTTTGGGGCGCAGCCACTGGCCGACGCGGATGCCGTCGCAGCCGACCACCGAGAGGTCGTCGGGGATGCGCAGGCCGTGCAGCTCGGCGGCGGCCAGCATGCCGACGGCGGCGATGTCGCTGCCGACGAACACCGCGGTGGGCGCGGTGCCCGCGCGGTGCAGATACGGGAAGGTGCTCGCGCCGAACTGCTCGGTGTAGGGCCCGTGCAGCACCAACTGGTCCGCCGGGTCCAGGCCGGCGTCGCGGATCGCGTCGAGGTAGCCGCGCTTGCGCTCCTGGGTGGTGGACAGCTCCTGCGGGCCCGCGACGTGGGCGATGGTGCGGTGGCCGAGCTGCACGAGGTAGGACGTGGCCTGGTAGGCGCCGCCGTAGTTGTCGACGGTGATGGTGTCGACCTCGCGGCCGTCGGCCAGCTCCAGCTCCTCGTCGATGATCACGACCGGCAGGCCCTCGTCGATGGCCCGGTCCACGTCCTCGTTGGTGCGCCGCATCCCGACGTAGATCAGCCCTTCGACGGACCGGGCGGCGGACAGCAGGCGGTTCAGGCGGGCGGCGCGTTCGGCGTGCCGGCCGCTGACGCCGAGCAGGAGCGGGATGTCGCGGGCCGCCGCGGCCGCCGTGAAGGCGTCGGCGAGCTGCGCGAAGTACGGGTTGACGAGGTCGGGCAGGACGAGTGAGACCAGGCCGGTGCCGGTCGCGGGGGTCCGGTCGGCGGGCTGCGGGTCGGGTGCGCGGTAGCCGAGTTCGCTGACCGCCGCGTCGATCCGGGCGGCCGTGACGGGCTGGACGTTGAGCTGGCCGCGCAGGTAGCGCGACACGGTCGACACCGATACACCAGCGTGTTGCGCAACGCGGGTCAACGTCATCCCGGTTCCTTCCGACGACGGCCCCCGGGTCGGGTAGGGCCGCGAGTTTCTGCACGTGGCGGCGGTCGCTGCCGAGCATACCGCCGTGCTCGACGGCGGGTGGGGAGAGGCGGGAAAGCGGGTGCCCCTGGGGGGTATTGACAGCTTCTGCGGCCCGTGGAAACGTTCCGTGCGCAAGTTGCGCAACATTGCGCAAAGCTTCACCGAGGAGGTACCTCATGGCCCACGTGCTGATCGCAGGGGAGTCCTGGATCAATGCCGTCACCGACTACAAGGGCTACGACGCCTTCCCGCACACCCGGCTGGAGATCGGCTGCGAGCGCCTGGTCGAGGCGCTGACCGCGGCCGGTCACGACGTCGCGCACATGCCCTCGCACGCGGTCGCCACCGACTTCCCCGAGACCGAGGAGAAGCTGGCCGCCTACGACGTCGTGCTGCTCTCCGACGTCGGCGCCAACACGCTGCTGCTGCCGCCGGTGGTCTTCAACGAAGGGCGCCCGTTCCCCAACCGCCTCAAGCTCCTTGCGCAATGGGTGCGCAACGGCGGCGGCCTGATGATGGCCGGCGGCTACCTCAGCTTCCAGGGCTTCCAGGCCAAGGCGAACTACCACGGCACCGCCATCGAGGACGTCCTGCCGGTCACGATCCTCCCGTACGACGACCGGGTCGAGGCCCCCGAGGGCGTCAACGGCGCCCTCACCGCCGAGCGCCACCCGGTCACCGAAGGTCTGGACGCCCAGTGGCCGATCCTGCTCGGCTACCAGCGGCTGACCGCCAAGGACGACGCCACCGTCCTGGCCACCGTCGAGGACCGCCCGCTGCTCGCCGTACGCACCGAGGGCGCGGGCCGCACGCTCGCCTTCGCCTCCGACATCTCGCCGCACTGGGCCCCGCGCGAATTCCTGGCCTGGGACGGCTACCAGAAGCTCTTCGGCCAGGCGGTGACCTGGCTCGCAGACACCCGGGACCGGTCGGGCCGACACTGAGGGGGCGCTGACCAGCCCCTGCGGACCATCCGGTTCCTCCCATCAATGACGATGAAAGGCACGGTCGGACAGTGAAGAGCAGCCCTGCGGCGGAGCCCGGAGCCCGCCACCTCGCAGAACCCGGCGGCGGCCGCCGGCCCGACGGCGCGGACGGCGGCGGCGCGGCCGCCCGTACCGGACCCGGCGGCGCGGCCGCCCGCGGCACCGCCACCGTCCTGCTGGTGGTCGCCACGGTGCTGGCCGGCACGCTCAGCCCGATGCAGTCGGCCGTCAACGGCAGGCTCGGCCAGTCGCTCGGCGACGGCCACGCCGCCGCCCTGGTCTCCTTCGGCGTCGGCCTGGTCCTGATGGCCGTCGTCGTCGGCGCCCGCCCGGCGACCCGCAGGGCCGCTCTCGCCATCCCCGGCCAGATACGCGGCCGCACCCTGCCGTGGTGGAACTACGCCGCGGGGCTGTGCGGCGCCGTCATCGTCCTCTCCGAAGGCGTGACCGTCGGCGTGCTGGGCGTCGCCACCTTCCAGATCGCGCTGATCTGCGGACTCGTCGTCTCCGGCATCATCTGCGACCGCTTCGGCGTCACCGCCGACGTCAAGCAGCCGTTCACGCTGCCCCGTGCCACCGGCGCGATCCTCGCGATCGTCGCCACGATCGTGGTGATCTCGCCGAGCTTCCAGGTCCCGCACGCCGTCGCGCTGGCCGTGATGCCGTTCGTCGGCGGCCTGCTGGCCGGGTGGCAGCCCGCGGGCAACGCGGCCGTCGCCAGGACCGCCGACTCCATGCTGGTCTCGATCGGCTGGAACTTCCTCGTCGGCTTCTGCGCCCTGCTCGTCGCCTACGGCATCCGCGCGGCCACCGGCGGCGTCACCTTCTCGCTGCCCGGCGACTGGTGGCTCTACCTCGGCGGCCCGCTGGGACTGCTCTCCATCGCGCTGATGGCCCTGCTGGTGCGCGGCCTCGGCCTGCTGCTGCTCGGCCTCGCCTCCACCGCGGGGCAGCTCGTCGGCTCCCTGGTGCTCGACTGGTCCCTGCCCTCGCTCGGCCACGCCGTCCACCTCGCCACCCTCGTCGGCACCCTCCTCGCGCTGATCGCCGCAGGCATCGGCATGCTGCCCTCGCGGAAGGGCGGGCCGGTCCCGGTGCCCGCACCGGCAGCGGCGGCCGAGGACGGCGGCGCGTCATGAGCCCCGGAGAGCAGGCGCACGGGAAGCAGGCGTACGGGAAGCAGGCGTACGGAGAGCAGGCGCACGGCACGCGGGGTGCCGGGCCCGTCGTGCAGACCGTCACCGGGCCGGTCGGCCGGGCGGACCTCGGGCTCGTCCTCCCGCACGAGCACCTCTTCAACGACCTCTCCGGCGTCCTCGACCCGCCCAGCTACCCGTTCTCCGCCGTGCTCGTCGATGCGCCCGTCGCCGCCCCGGTCGCCTGGGCGCTGCGCCAGGACCCGTACTGCTGCGCCGACAACATCGCCGACAAGCCGGTGGACGCGGTCGTCGCGGAGATCGAGGCGTTCGCGGCGCTCGGCGGCCGGACCGTCGTCGACGCCACATCGAGCCCCGCCATCGGCCGCAACCCGCAACGGCTGCGCGCCCTCGCCGAGCGCACCGGCCTGAACATCGTGATGGGCTGCGGCGCCTACCTGGAGAAGTTCGAGGGCGAACGGATCACCGCACGCGCCGTCGACGACCAGGCGGCGGCCATCGCCGCGGAACTGGCCCACGGCGTCGGCGACACCGGTATCCGCCCCGGCATCATCGGTGAGATCGGCGTCTCCCCGGACTTCACCGACGCCGAACGCGCCTCGCTGCGCGCCGCCGCCCTCGCCCAGCTCGCCCACCCCGCCGTCGCCCTCAACATCCACCTGCCCGGCTGGCAGCGCCGGGCGCACGAGGTGCTCGACCTGGTCTGCACCGAGATCGGGGTACGCCCGGAGAAGGTGTCGCTGGCCCACATGGATCCGTCGTCCGACGACCCCGGCTACCAGCGGTCGGTCGCCGAGCGCGGCGTGTACCTGGAGTTCGACATGGTCGGCATGGATATCACCTTCCCCAAGGAGGGCGCATCGCCCGACCCGTCCGTCACCGCGGGCGCGGTGACCCGCCTCGTCGAGCAGGGCCACGCCGGGCGGCTGCTGCTCAGCCACGACGTCTTCCTCAAGCAGATGTGGACCCAGCACGGCGGCAACGGCTTCGCCTACGTGCCCACCGTCTTCCGGGAGATGCTCGCCGCCCGCGGCACCGCCCCGGCGGTCCTGGACGCGCTCGTCCGCGACAATCCGGCCCGGCTGCTGACGGCCTGACAGCGGCGGCCTGCGGCCCAATCGCCGTACGGCAGTGGGGAGTTCACGCTTCCGCCACGTTCCCGGGATAGATCTGCGGGCACGTCCGCGGTGGACCCGCCACCGCCTCACGGAGGTACACGCCATGCCCGCTCCCCTCGTCGGCCGCCGGGTGCTGCGCGTCGCGACGGCACTGACGCTGGCTCTGGCCGCCGGGGTGGCCGCCCCGGCGGCCAGGGCCACCACAGCCGGCGCCGCGCCGCCGCAGGCCACCGCCGCGGTCAGCGACAACGGCCGGGAACTCTCCTACACGGCCGCCGCGGGCCAGACCAACAAGGTGTCCGTCACCGAGTCGTTCGCCAGCGGCTCGAAGGACCGCCTCACCTACGTGATCGACGACGTCGTCCCGGTCGGTGCGGGGCCCGGCTGCGGCTACCCCGACGGCGCCGACCGCACCAAGGTCTCCTGCACGGTCACCACCGTCGAGAGCCAGGACCCGTACGCCGCCCTGGATCTGGACGTGGGCGACGGCGAAGACACCGTCACCGTGGACAACACCACCGGCCAGACCTACTACTTCAACCGGATCCGCCTGGGCGCGGGCAAGGACCGGCTGACCGACACCGGCCCGGTCGACGGCGCCGCCGTCCTGGGCGGCGCGGGCGACGACACCATCTCCGTCGGCGAGGCCGCGACGGTCCTCGCCGGTGACGGCGACGACACGGTCTACGCCGTCGGCGAGGCCACCGCCGTGGAAGGCGGCGCGGGCGACGACGTGATCCACGGCGGCCCCGGCGACCAGCCCCTGAGCGGCGACGACGGCAACGACACCGTCTACGGCGGCAAGGGCGACGACCTCCTGTACGGCGGCGCGGGCGACGACGTCATGTACGGCAACAGCGGCGACGACCAGTTGTACGGCGGCCCCGGCAAGGACACCCTCTCCGGCGGCCCCGGCACGGACGTCGTCCAGCAGGACTGAGCGCGGTGCGGTGGGCGCCGGACGACGGCATCACCGCAGCGTCCGCCGCGCCCACCGCCAGGCCAGCTCCAGCAGCGCCGCCGCCACCACCGCGATGCCGACGGCCGCCCACGGCAGGGTCCTGCCGACCAGCCGCAGCTCGAAGAAGCGCTGCAACCACGGCGTCACCAGCACGATCAGAAAGCCCGCGGCCATCGCCGCGACCAGCCCGATCCGCCACCACGTGTACGGGCGGGCGATGATCACCAGCACCCACATCGCGGCGAGGAACAGCGTCAGCGTCGCCGCGCTGGTCTCGGCGGCCAGTGCGTTCGGACCCGCGTAGTGGTGCCGGGCCAGCAGGTACGTCAGAAAGGCGGCGGTGCCGACGATGAGGCCCGAGGGGATCGCGTACCGCATCACGCGGCGGACGAAGTGCGGCCGCGCACGCTCCTTGTTGGGGGCGAGCGCCAGGAAGAACGCCGGGACGCCGATGGTCAGGGTGGACAGCAGCGTCAGATGGCGCGGCAGGTAGGGGTACGGGATCTGCCAGCAGGAGACCAGGATCGCCAGCAGTACGGAGTAGACGGTCTTCGTCAGGAAGAGCGTGGCGACCCGGGTGATGTTGCCGATCACCCGCCGCCCCTCGGCGACCACCGAAGGCAGCGTCGCGAAGCTGTTGGTGAGCAGCACGATCTGGGCCACCGCGCGGGTGGCCTCGGAGCCCGACCCCATCGCCACGCCGATGTCCGCGTCCTTGAGCGCGAGCACGTCGTTGACGCCGTCGCCGGTCATCGCGACGTGGTGGCCGCGCGACTGGAGGGCCGCGACCATGTCCCGTTTCTGCCGAGGGGTGACCCGGCCGAAGACCGCGCCGTCCTCCAGGGCGCCCGCCATGGCGTCCGTGCCGTCGGGCAGCTCGCGCGCGTCCACCGGCGCGTCCGCGCCCGGCAGCCCGAGCCGGGCCGCCACCGCGCCCACCGAGACCGCGTTGTCGCCGGAGATGACCTTGGCCGCCACGTTCTGGTCGGCGAAGTAGGACAGCGTCGCGTGCGCGTCGGGGCGCAGCCGCTGGTCCAGCACGACCAGCGCCGCGGGCCGTACGCCGTGCGCGACCGACGGGTCCTCCAGCTCGCGGTCGGAGCGGGCCAGCAGCAGCACCCGCAGGCCCTGGGAGTTGAGTCCTGCGGTCTCGGCGAGCGCCGGGTCGCCGGGCGGCAGCAGGACGTCGGGGGCGCCGAGCAGCCAGGTGGCGCGCTCGCCCTGCGGGTCGTCGAGCGTGGCGCCGCTGTACTTGCGGGCGGAGGAGAAGGGGAGCGATGCGGTGCGGCGCCAGGCGTCGTCCGGCGGGAACGCCTCGATGATCGCCTGGAGCGAGGCGTTGGGCCGCGGATCGGATGCGCCGAGCGCGCCCAGCACCTGTCGGAGCCTGCCCTCGTCGGCGCCGTTCAGCGGCCGCAGCGCGCTGACGTCCATGCCGCCCTCGGTCAGCGTGCCGGTCTTGTCCAGGCAGACCACGTCGACCCGGGCCAGGCCCTCGATCGCGGGCAGCTCCTGGACCAGGCACTGCTTGCGGCCGAGCCGGACGACGCCGATCGCGAAGGCGACGGACGTCAGCAGCACCAGCCCCTCCGGCACCATCGGCACGATCCCGGCGACCATCCGGCGCACCGCGTCGTCGCCCGCCATGTGGAGCGTGAACAGATGGCTGAAGATCAGGCCGAGCGCGGTCGGGATCATCATCCACGTCACGTACGTGAGGATCCGGCTGATGCCGCTGCGCAGCTCGGAGTGGACCAGGGTGAAGCGGCTGGCCTCCTCGGCGAGCTGTGCCGCGTACGCCTCGCGGCCGACCTTGGTCGCGGTGAACGCACCGCCGCCCGCCACGACGAAGCTGCCGGACATCATCGGCTCGCCCGGCCGCTTGAGCACCGGGTCCGCCTCGCCGGTCAGCAGGGACTCGTCGACCTCCATCCCGTCGGCCTCCAGCACCTTGCCGTCGACGATGACCTTGTCGCCCGGCCCCAGCTCGATGACGTCACCGAGGACGACCTCGGCGGTGGGGATCTCGGCGGCCGTCCCGTCGCGCCGCACCGTCGGCCGCGCCTCCCCGATCACCGCGAGGTTGTCCAGGGTCTTCTTGGCGCGCAGCTCCTGGACGATGCCGATGCCGGTGTTGGCGACGATGACGAAGCCGAAGAGGCCGTCCTGGAGCGGGCCGACGATCAGGATGATCAGGAACAGCACGCCGATGATGGCGTTGAACCGCGTGAAGACGTTGGCGCGGACGATCTCCGCCGCCGAGCGCGACGACCGTACGGGGACGTCGTTGACCTCGCCCGCCGCCACCCGCGCGGCGACCTCGGACGCGGTCAGGCCGCGGTGGGCGGTGGCGGGGACGGGCCGGCCGCCCGGTCCGGGATCCCCGACATCGGTCTTCGCCCGCTGCGTCATGGTGTCGACGGTACGGGCGCGGGGCGCACCTCACCCGCTGGGCGGGGAGCGGTGGGTCAGGCGGTGTCCGCGGCGGCGGCCGCCGCGCGCTTGATGGCGGCGTCGCGCTTGCGGACGTACCAGATGCCGAGCAGGCCGAGGCCGCCGCCGGCCAGGCAGGTCCACACCCACCAGGCGTGGCCCGCGTCGGCGTACCAGCTGTAGAAGGGCAGCTGGCCGAGGAAGAGGACGAACCAGATGATGGTGCCGCCGGTGATCGTGCCGACGACGGGGCCCTCAAGGGGCGCCGGGGCCTCGCGCAGTTCGGACTTCTTCCACATGGCGCTCAGTTTACGGGGGAGCCGGCGGCGGATCGCGGGGCGGCGGCGAGCGGCGGGGGAGACCAGGTGGCGCAGTGGTCTACGCGCGGAGATAGCGATCAATGCATTGTTTATTCATACTGAACCTTTCCGGTTCTGACTGGTTTGGATCGTTGATTCCTACAAGTCGTTCCGGTTGGTTCCGTTCGTCCACCTGTCCCGGGCTCACCGGGTCGCCCCTCGCCTCCTCCAGGCCCGTCCTACTGAGGTCCCCGCATGTCGTCCTCGGCCACCACTCCGGTCGAAAGTGCTCTCAAGAGCCCAGGTCACCCGCCCAAGAACGGGTTCGACCGCTTCTTCAAGATCTCCCAGCGCGGGTCGACGGTCGGCCGTGAACTGCGGGGCGGGCTGGCGACGTTCTTCGCGATGGCGTACATCATCGTGCTGAACCCGATCATCCTCGGCGCGGGCGTCGATAAATTCGGTCACCACCTGGACAACGGCCAACTGGTCACCGCGACCGCGCTGATGGCCGGCCTGAGCACCGTCCTGATGGGCGTCGTCGGCAACGTCCCGATCGCCATCGCGGCGGGACTCGGCATCAACGCCGTGGTCTCCCTCCAGCTCGCCCCCAAGATGAGCTGGCCGGACGCGATGGGCATGGTCGTGCTCGCCGGTCTGGTGCTGATGATCCTGGTCGCGTCGGGTCTGCGGCAGCGGGTGATGGACGCGATCCCGGGCGGGCTCCGGCGGGCCATCGCCATCGGCATCGGCATGTTCATCTCGCTGATCGGCCTGGTCGACGCGGGCTTCGTCAGCCGCAATCCGGACGCCGCGCACACCACCGTGCCGATGGGCCTGGGGCAGGGCGGTCAGCTCAAGGGCTGGCCGGTGCTGGTCTTCGTGCTCGGCCTGGTGCTGATGTTCATGCTGATCGTCCGCAGGACCAAGGGCGCGATCCTGATCGGCATGGTCGTGATGGCGGTCGTCGCGATCATCATCAACGCCGTCGCCGACATCCCCGACGCGGCCTGGGGCCTCGCGGTCCCGAACGTGCCCGAAAAGATCGTCGGCGCCCCCGACTTCGGGCTGATCGGCCACATCAGCCTGTTCGGCGGCTTCAAGGAAGTCGGGGTGCTGACCGGCTGCCTGTTCGTCTTCACCGTGCTGCTGTCCGGCTTCTTCGACGCGATGGGCACCATCATCGGCGTCGGCGAGGAGGCCGGACTGACCGACGAGAACGGCAACCTGCCCGGCATGGGCCGGATCCTGATGGTCGACGGCATCGCGGTCGCGGCCGGCGGCGTCGGCTCGGCCTCGGCCAACACCTGCTTCGTGGAGTCCACCGCCGGTGTCGGCGAGGGCGCGAGGACCGGCCTGGCGAACGTGGTGACCGGCGGCCTCTTCCTGCTGGCCCTGGTCTTCACGCCCCTGGCGACGGTGGTCCCCGCGCAGGCCGCGACCCCCGCGCTGATCGTCGTCGGCTTCCTGATCATGGCGGCGAACGTGCGGGACATCGACTGGGGCGACTTCACCGTCGGCATCCCGGCATTCCTGACGATGATCTCGATGCCGTTCACCTACAGCATCACCAACGGCATCGGCATCGGCGTGCTCGCCTTCATCCTGCTGCGGACCGCGACCGGTCGCTTCAAGGAGATCCCGTGGCTGCTGGACATCGTCGGGCTCTGCTTCCTCGTGTACTTCCTGCTGAACCCGATCGAGCAGCTGCTCGGCTCCTGAGCAGGTGCGCCTAGTGCGGCGGCGTGGCCGGTGACTCCTCGGGAGCCGGCCCCCAGCCGCCCAGCCGCGCCGTCTCATCGACGGACGTCTTGAAACGTTCGTCGAAATCCTCGCGAATGAGCGTCCGGACGACATAGTCCTGGACGCTCATTCCGCGTTTCGCCGCGTGCTGCCTCATGCGTTCCAGCAGCTCCCCGTCCACACGCAGGCTGAGCACTCGCGATCCCATGGGGACACGGTCCCTGTACGAGCCGGTCAGGCGCGTCGCTTTCCGGCGCGTCCTCACTCGTATGGGTGATCCAGGTGTCCGCCCGCCCACCGGCTTTCCTTAGAAAAGGTAATGAGTTATGCTAACGAACATGCCGGAACTGTCCCGTGGCGACGACGCTGCCGCCGTGAACGCCTTGCGGTCCGCCGTGATGCGCCTGTCCCGTCGGCTCAAGCACCAGCGGGTCGACGAGTCGCTGAGCCCCACCGAGATGTCGGTGCTCGGCACCCTCGCGCGCTGCGGCCACGCCACCCCGGGCGAGCTGGCCCGCAAGGAGCACGTGCAGCCGCCGTCGATGACCCGCATCGTCGCGATGCTGGAGGCCAAGGGACTCGTCCGGCTGGAAGCGCACGCCGACGACCGCCGCCAGAAGGTCGTCACGCAGACCGAACAGGCGGAGGCGATGCTCGAAGAGAGCCGCCGCAAGCGCAACGCCTGGCTCGCCGAGCTGGCCTCCGGGCTGGACGAGGACGAGTGGGCCAAGGTGCGGGCCGCCGCGCCCGTGCTGGAGAAACTCGCACAGCTGTAGCGACACCGAGGCCGAGGAGGCGAACCCACTTTGAGTACGGGATCCGGAGCAGACTCCGCCCCCGCACCGAACTCCCCGCAGGACACGGCTTCCGAGGACGCGACGGCTGCCACCCCCGGCCTCGCGCCGAGCGCCGCCCCGGGCAGTGCCGCCGGCCCCGCAGCCGCACCGCGCAAGGGCATGTTCAGTTCGCTGAGAGTCCGCAACTACCGCCTCTTCGCCACCGGCCAGGTGGTGTCCAACACCGGTACCTGGATGCAGCGCATAGCCCAGGACTGGCTGGTGCTCAGCCTCACCGGCTCGTCCACGGCCGTCGGCATCACCACCGCCCTGCAGTTCCTGCCGATGCTGCTCTTCGGGCTGTACGGCGGCGTCATCGCCGACCGGTTCTCCAAGCGCAAGCTGCTGCTGTTCACCCAGTCCGCGATGGGCATGACGGGCCTCGCCCTCGCCGTCCTCACCCTCTCCGGGCACGTCCAGGTCTGGCACGTCTACCTGGTCGCCTTCGTCCTCGGCCTGGTCACCGTCCTCGACAACCCGTCCCGCCAGGCGTTCGTCGTCGAGATGGTCGGCAAGGACGACCTCCGCAACGCCGTCAGCCTCAACTCGGCCAACTTCCAGTCGGCCCGGCTCATCGGCCCCGCCGTCGGCGGCGCGCTGATCACCGCCTTCGGCAGCGGCTGGGCGTTCCTGCTCAACGGCGTCTCGTTCCTCGCGCCGATCATCGGGCTGCTGATGATGCGGACCGCCGAACTCCACAAGGTCGACCGGGTGGCGCGCGACAAGGGCCAGCTGCGCGAGGGCCTGCGCTACGTCTCCGGGCGCCCCGACCTGATCTGGACGATCGTCCTCGTCGGCTTCATCGGCACCTTCGGTTTCAACTTCCCGATCTGGCTGACCGCGTTCACCTACCACGTCTACCACCAGGGCGCCGGTACGTATGCCCTGTTCAACTCGCTGATGGCGGCCGGTTCCCTGGTCGGCGCGCTGCTCGCGGCCCGCCGCTCGTCCTCCCGGCTGCGGCTGCTGGTCGGCGCGGCCGTGGCGTTCGGCGTCCTGGAGATGGCCGCCGCGCTCGCGCCGTCCTTCTGGATCTTCGTCGTGCTGCTCGCCCCGATCGGCGTGGTCGGCCTGACGATCAACGTCACCGCCAACTCCAGCGTCCAGATGGCCACCGACCCGCTGATGCGCGGCCGGGTGATGGCCCTGTTCATGATGGTCTTCGTCGGCGGTACGCCGCTGGGCGCCCCGCTCGTCGGCTGGGTCACCGACACGTTCGGCGCCCGGATCGGCTTCCTGTCCGGCGGCCTGATCTCGATGCTCGCCGCCGTGCTCATCGGCCTGATCCTGGCCCGCGCGGGCGGGCTGCGGCTGAAGATAGACCTGCGCCGCGGGCACCGGCACGTGGCGTTCGTCCCGCGCGTCCCCGCGTCCGGCGAGGCACCGCTCGCCACGGCCGCCTGACCGCACCCGGCTCCCGTACCGCCCCGCGCGGCACGGGAGCCGTTCGCCACGGGCACCCGGGAACGCCGTGCGCCGGGCCCGGCGCACGGCGTGAGACTGGCCGGGTGAGACTCTTCGCCGCCGTGCTGCCGCCCGGCTCCGCCGTCGACGAACTGGCCGGCCGGATCGCGGCGCTGCGCTCCCTGCCGGACGCCGGCCGGCTGCGCTGGGCCGGCCACGACAGCCGGCACTTCACCCTCGCCTTCTACGGCGAGGTGGCCGACGCGGTCCTCCCGGAGCTGCACGAGCGGCTGGCGCGGGCCGCGCACCGGCACGCCCCGTACGGGCTGCGGATCGCCGGCGGCGGACGGTTCGCCGACCGGGTGCTGTGGGCCGGGGCCGACGGGGAGCTGGCCGCGATGCGGAAACTCGCGGGCACGGCATCGGCCGCCGGCCGCCGGGCCGGACTGAGGACGGACGAGCGCCCCGGCTTCACCCCGCACCTCACGCTCGCCAGAAACCGCACCCCCGGCCTGTCCCTCGCCCCGTTCGCGGCCGCCCTCGACACCTTCGCCGGCACCCCCTGGACGGTGCGGGAGGTGGCCCTCGTCCGCAGCCACCCGCCCACGCCGGGCCTCGCGGGAAAGCAGCCGCACTACGAGACGGTGACGACCTGGCCGCTGGCCGGCCACGGCCCCGGCAGCCCGGGTCGCTGAAGTGTTCGGAACGCCCCCGGTTACGCTCAGAGGGTGGACCCCAAAACCCGGAACCGGATCATGTCCGGCCTGCTCGCCGTACTGCTCATCGTCGTCGTCGTGGCGGCCGCCCTTCGCTGAACCGTGGGTGAGGGCAGCCGACGCGGTGACGGGCGGACGGTCACCAGGCGAACGCCTCCGGTGAAGGACCCGGGCCCGGGAAGATCTCGTCGAGTGATGCCAGCAGATCGTCGGAGAGTTTCAGGTCGACGGCGCGCAGGGCGGAGGCGAGCTGGGCGGTGGTGCGGGGGCCGACGATCGGGCCGGTGACGCCGGGGCGGGTCAGGAGCCAGGCCAGGGCGACCTCGCCGGGCTCCAGGCCGTGCTTGGCGAGCAGGTCCTCGTAGACCTGGATGCGGGCGCGGACCGCGGGGTCGGCCAGGGCGTCGGCCGCGCGGCCGGACGTCGAGCGGGAGGAGCCGCCTTCCTGCTGCTTGCGGATCGCGCCGCCCAGCAGCCCGCCGTGCAGCGGCGACCAGGCGATGACGCCGAGTCCGTAGGCTTCGGCGGCCGGGACGACCTCCATTTCGGCGCGGCGTTCGGCGAGGTTGTAGAGGCACTGTTCGCTGACCAGGCCGAGTGAACCGCGGCGGGCCGCGGTCTCGTTGGCGCGGGCGATGTGCCAGCCGGCGTGGTTGGACGAGCCGGCGTAGAGGATCTTGCCCTGCTGGACGAGGACGTCCATGGCCTGCCAGATCTCGTCCCAGGGTGTGTCCCGGTCGACGTGGTGGAACTGGTAGAGGTCGATGTGGTCGGTGCCCAGGCGCCGGAGGCTGGCGTCGACCGCGCGCCGGATGTTGAGCGCGGAGAGCTTGTCGTGGTTGGGCCAGGCCGGTTCGCCGTCCGGTGCCATGTTCGCGTAGACCTTGGTGGCCAGCACGGTCTTGTCGCGCCGGCCGCCGCCCTTGGCGAACCAGGAGCCGACGATCTCTTCCGTGCGGCCCTTGTTCTCGCCCCATCCGTAGACGTTGGCGGTGTCGAAGAAGTTCACCCCGGCGTCGAGGGCGGCATCCATGATGGTGTGGCTGTCGGCCTCGTCCGTCTGCGGGCCGAAGTTCATCGTGCCGAGGACGAGGCGGCTGACCTTGAGTCCGGTGCGTCCGAGCTGCGTGTACTCCATGGTGGGTCAGCCAACGCCTTGGAGTGCGCTCGAATCAAGACCGGTGAGCGGCGCGTCGTGCCTGCTGACTGCGGAGAGGCGCTCGGCGAAGGCGCCGGGAGCGGGTGAGGTGACCTGCACCAGGTCCGGACGCTCGCCGTCGCCGAACGGGTGTGACGCGCTCTCAGTTGTCCGTGCCGTCGCCGGGGACGGCGTCGGTGGGGGCGGTGTGCCAGTTGGTGACGATGGGCTTGTCGACGGTGACGGGGCCGGTGGTGACGCTCGTCGGGTTCGGGTCGGAGTTGCCGATGGCCGCGATGAGGAACGTGAACTCGATGCCGTCGTCGCCGTTGGTGGTCTTGGGGTTGACCCCGGCGTAGACGGTCTTGCCGCCGCTGAGCGTGATCGCCGGGCCGACCGCCTGCTCGGCGGGGTGCGCCTCGATGCCCTTGGAGCCGAAGGAGACCGAGGGCAGCTCGCCGGGAATGGTGCAGGTGATGCCGGGCTTGGCGCGGGCGGACAGCAGGATGTAGCCGCCCGCCTGGGTCTCGGAACGCGCCGAGAACGTCAGGTCGTTGGCCCCGCAGCGCTGCCCGTAGCCCTTCTTGTCACCGGACGGGGCCGACCCGGTGCCCGCAGAGGACGAACCGCCCTTCGCCGCCGCGGCCCCGTTCGACGAGGACCCGCCGTTCGAGGACGAGCCTGCCGGCTGGCCGCTGCCGGAGGCGTCCTGGGGCGCGTCGCTCGGCGACTCCGCGGCGGTGTTGGCGGACGCCGTGGAGTCGCCCGAGGAGGCCGACCCGCCACCGTCGGCCGGGCCGCAGGCGGTGACGGTCGCCGCGAGCGCCGCGCCGGCGGTCGCGGCGAACACAACGCGGCGGAGACGGGCGGCGTAGGTGCGGTTCACGGTTGCTCCTCATGTCGTTCAGGGACATTGCGTTCAGGGACGCAGGGGACCGGGTCGCAGGCCCGCTGCCCCCGCACCGGATGCCCCTATCTTCACGCACGCCGCTACCGCTCCACTGCCGCTCCATTGCCGCTTCGCTTACGTGCGGCTAACGCAGGAACGCCCGGAGACCGCAGGCGCCGCACGGTCCCATGCCGGGTGTCCGGCCGGGGAGCGGAACTCCCGTCCACGGCTGGGCAGTTGGCCGTCCCTGGGATCGCGGACCAGGTGCTCAGGGCTGTGCGGGCGCCGCCGTCCAGGAGTCGGCGAGTGCGCACAGTTCGTCGAGCGCGGCTTCGGTGCGGGTGCGGTCGCCGGTGATCAGGACGTCCGTCTGGAGGCCCGCGTAGGCGCTGTTGAGGAAGGTGGCGCGGGTCCTGGCCGCTCCCGGGGGCAGGCCGCGGGCGACCAGGGCGGCGGCGACGAACTCGGCGCGGTCGGCGAGGAAGGCCGGTACCCGGCCGCGCAGGCGGCCGGCCGCTGCGAGGCCCTCGATCTCGTGGATCAGGCGGGTCGCGGCGAGATTCTCCGGTGCGAGGTGCCGCTGCCAGGAGTCGCGGACGATCGTGCCGATGCCGCGTGCGGTGTCGTCCCAGCCCTCGGTGGCCCGCAGCTGGGTGTGCTGGACCTCGTCGAGCCGTTCCAGGACCGCACGGAACAGGTCGTCCTTGTCGGCGAAGTGGTGGGTCAGTACGCGGGTGCTGTGGCCGAGTGCCTGGGCCAGCGGGCGCAGCGAGAGGTTCGCCATCCCGGTCTCCGCGAGGTGCTCGATGGCGGCGTCGAGGATTTCGGTGCGGCGGTGCGGATCGCGGGGTCTGGCCATCGGTCGGACTCCTTGCGCTGCGGGCCTGCGGTGCGGGTTTCTGCTCTACTCCCACTCTAATTACGGAAACGACTGTTACCTTAATGGGTATGTCCGTCGTCCCGGGGGCCTCGCCCCGCACCACGCCCGTATCCGCAACCCGCCGCCCCGTGGCCTGGCTGCTCGCCCTCGCGCTGTGCGCCTTCGCCCTGCAGACCGACGACTTCGTGATCGTCGGCGTGCTGCCCGCCCTCGCCCGCGGCCTCGCGGTCGGCGAAGCGGCCGCCGGGCAACTGGTGACCGTCTTCTCCGTCATCTGCGCGGTGGCCGCACCGGTCGCCGCCGTCGCCACCGCCCGCGTCCCCCGCCGCCGCCTGCTCACCGCCGCCCTCGCGGTGTTCTGCCTCGCCAACGCGGCCGTCCCGCTGGCCGGTTCGTACGGTCAGCTGATGGCGCTGCGGGTGCTGGCCGCGCTCGCCGCCGCGACGGCGCTGCCCGCCACCCTCGCCCTGACCGCCCAACTGGCGCCCGCCGAACGGCAGGGCCGCAGCCTCGCCACCGTCATGGCCGGACTGACCTGCGCGGTCGTCATCGGCGTGCCCGCCGGCACCTGGATCGGCGCCGCCTTCGGCTGGCGCGCCACCTTCCTCCTCGGCGCCGCCCTGGGCCTGGCCGGTCTGGTGTGCGTACGGGCCTCGGTCCCCGACGTGCCGCCCGCGCCCGCGCCGGGGCTCGCCGCCCGGCTGCGCCCGCTGTCCAGGCCCGCCGTCCTGTGTGCCCTGCTCGCCGCGGCCCTCGCGGTGCTCGGCAACCTCCTCCTCCAGACCTACCTCGCGCCATTCCTGCGCGGAGCCGCGGGCATCACGCCGTCCGGGCTCGGCCTGCTGCTGGTGGTCACCGGCATCGCGGGCATCGCGGGCGCGCGGGCCGGCGGCACCCTCGTGGACCGCTGGGGCCCGCGCACCGCGTTCGCCGCGGCCTGCGCCGTCTTCGCCGCGGCGATGGCCGGGCTGGTCCTGGCCTGGTCGCTGCGCCCCGCCCAACTCGGCGTCGTGGTACCGCTGTTGATTCTGTGGTCGGCCGCCGCCTGGTCCGTGCCGCCCGCCGTGCAGGCCCGCGTCCTGACCCTCGCGGGCCCGCGGCATGGGCCGCAGGCGCTCGCCCTGAGCAGCAGCGCCGTCTACGTCGGCGCCTCGCTCGGCGGCGGCATCGGCGGCCGGGTGCTGGCGACCCGGGGCGCGGGCGCGCTCCCGGTGGCGGCGGGCTGCTGCGCGCTGCTCGCGGTGGCGGTGTTCCTGGCGGCCGGGGCGGGGAAGGGCGGGCAGGAGCCGGAAGGGGGCGGCGAGTTGGCCGCGTAGGCGGTGGCCCGGCCGGGGCGGTCCGGCCGCCGGGTCAGCGTGCCGTCGCCGCCGCCTCCGGCACGCCGGACGCCGCGTACGGGGCGCCGACCCCCCACGCCTGGTGCAGGGCGTCCGCGAACGCGGCGGCGATGAGGTGCTCGCCCGCGGGGGACGGGTGGGTGCCGTCGTACGTGTCGCGCGCCAGGTCCCAGGCGGGCGGGGCGGAGGCCAGCAGGAGCGGGGACGCGGGGGACGACAGGTCGCCGACCGCCTTCGCCAGCAGCTCGTTGAAGCGTCCGCACTCCGCGTCGAACGCGGCGTCCGCCGACGCCCGCACATTGGGTATCACCGGCAGCAGGACGGCCCGGATCCCCGGCGCCGCCTGCCGCGCCTGCGCCACGAAGTGCCGTACGTTTTCCGCCGTTTGGTCGGCATTCGTATAGAAGCCGAGGTCTATCAGTCCGAGCGAGACCAGCAGTGTGTCGGCGCCGTGCTCGCGGACCGCTTCGCCGATCAGGGGCCCCATGTGCAGCCAGCCCTCGCCCCAGCCCGCGAGATGCCGCCGGGCGGACGCGGGGAAGGCGGGGTCGCCGTACGCGTGCGAGGCGGGTGCGTCGGTGGCCGCGTCGTGGAGCGCGCAGCGCGGGCCGACGATGCGGTACGGGCCGCCGTAGGCCGCGTTCAGGTGCTGCCACATGCGGTAACGCCACGTGAAGTCGCCGGAGCTGCCGATCGTCATCGAGTCGCCGACGAACATGATCCTCATCGGAACATGATGGCCGACGATCGTTACCGGGGGGTACGTGATGCTGGACACGGGCCCAGGTGCGTGATCCTTGGGGCCGTCGTCGGAGACGAGCGGGGCAGTGCCGGGGACGGTGTGATCGCGTCGCCTTCCGTTTCGCCCCCCGCTTGCCCTCGTTCAGGCGAGGCGGTGTTGCCAGCGGAGTGACGGGTCGCCCTCGATCCAGTACGTGTGGGACCTGTCCGTGATGTGGAGCCGGACGGCGGTGATGTCGGGGCTTCCGGCGTTCTGCCAGGCGGTGATCGCCTGCTCGATGTCGTCCCACAGGGGCACGGGCCCGCCCTGGCGGACGGTCCAGCCGTCGCCCCCGGCGGTGAACGCGGCGAAGGACTCGCGCTCCGGGTCGAAGACGTACAGGAGCTTGGTCCCGTCGCTCCGAGCGGCACGGACGAGGTGTGCCCCGGGCACGGCGAGCTGAGCGAGGAAGGCGGGCATCCACTCGTCCAGCATGGTGGGAGGCATTTTCGCCTCCCGCTCGCTGTCCGCATGGGCCGTCCGGGCAGACAGATCACCGGCCACCGGTACTACGGCCTGGGACCGTACCTGCATGAATGAAGACCGGCCGGTGATTCGCCCCTCCGCGTTGCCGTACTCGTCCACGGTGACCTTGGCCAGGCCGGTGCCGTAGCCCCAGGAGCCGACGGTGGCCAGGATGATGCCGCCCGGCCTGGTCTGCCGAATCCAGGCGTGGGGGATGCGGCGAACGGCGCAGGTGGCGATCACGCGGTCGTACGGTGCGCGGCGGGGCCACCCGAGGAGGCCGTCGCCGGTGACGGTCCACGTCGAGAATCCGGCCGCTTCCAGCGCAGCGTCCGCACGGGCCGATACCCCGGGATCCACCTCGACCGTCGTGACGTTGTCCTCGCCGAGGCGGTGGCACAGCAGGGCCGATGAATAGCCGGTGCCGGTGCCGATTTCCAGCACCTGGTGCCCGTCCTCCGCCTCCAGGCTCTCGATCATGTCCAGCACGGTGACCGGGGTGGTGGACGACGAGGTGGGGGAGCCCGTGACGAGGCCGTCGGCACGGTCGGCGGTCAGGTGCCCGTCGAGCTGAGTGGTGAGGGACCGGTCGCGGTAGGCGATCTCCGCCCACGCGGCCGGGTCGTGACCGACTGCGGTGACCGGCCGCCAGCGGCCACCGTCCACGGGCAGGAACACCCCTGGCTCCAGGAACAGTTCACGCGGTACGGCCTCCACCGCCGCGCGCCACTGGGGAGTGCGGAGGGCCCCGGCCTTCTCCAGGCGGTCGGCGAGGGCACGCCGTGCGGGGGAGGTGTCGGTCATCGGGTTTCTCCTCGTGTCAGCAGGTCAGCGAATGCGGCGGACATCTCAAGACCGGTCTCCTCCAGCCACCCCCATTGGCCGTTCGGATTCAGCTCCAGCCACCAGTGGTCGCCTGCCCGGTCCACGGCGAGGTCGAAGCTCCCGGATGCCAGCCCGAAGTGGTCCAGGCAGGCGAGGAGTGCCTTGTCCACGTGGTCGGGCAGATCTACCACGGCGTAGGAGTGGGCCGAGTAGTCCTTGCGCCAGTCCAGTAGGCCGGAGTCGATCCGTACGGCGAACACGTGCCGGCCGACCACCAGCACCCGCACGTCGGCGACCTTGTCCACCCGGGCCTGGAACAGATGTGGCGTCACGCGCACGCTGTCGTCGATCTCAGCGGCGGTGACCGGCTCCGCCCACCCCGTCACCGGGACTCCCTCTCGCTCGTACGGGGTCCACCGCAGCGTCTTGTGGATCACCTGACCGTGGGAGTCGATGAACTCCCGTGCCTCGTCCGGGTCATTGGTGACCAGCGTGGGCGGCACGGTGAAACCGAGCCGCTGGGCCAGGGCGAGTTGAGCGGGCTTGTAGTCGGCGGCGGCGTTGCGGAGCGGGTGGTTGACCCACAGCGGACGGTCGAGGGCGTAGAGGGTGCCCCCGAGCCCGTAGCGGACCTGCGCGGCCGCGAACCGCGCATCGTCATCGCCCAGATGTGGGAAGGCGGGCCAGACGGGGCGACGCCAGTACACCGCCCGTAGCTGGGCCAGGTCGGTGATTCTCGACGGGGTGCGGACCTGCCCGGCCACCGGGGCCGGACAGGTACCGAACCGAGCCGAGACCGTCAGGTCCGTGCCGATGTCGGCGGGGTTGAACCTGACCACCGGCACACTTCGCCGGTTGAGCTGGGCGATCACCAGGTCGGCGGTGACGTCGTCCGCCTCGGTGGCCACCAGGACCGGCCTCTCCTCGTCCGAGGCCATCAGTCCTGCCGGCTGTCCTGGTCGTGGCCCTGGTCGGGCGCAGAGTCGGAGTTCGTGGTGGTGGAGGTCTCGGTGCCGGAGCTGGTGCCGTGCCTGCCCATCTCGACCACCTGGCCGGCCCGGTCGCGGAACACGCCGAGCTGCGTGACCGGGTCAACGGTGACGGTGGCGTGCGGGCGGCGCGCGGTGACCGGATACGGCGTGAGCCGCCCGGCTCCCCACGGACGGAGACCGGCGGCCTGCGGGTTGCGGTGTGGCGAGGGAGCGTCGACTGCGATGGTCATGGAGCTGACCTTCCTGTTCGGCTGGGGTGGTGGTGCGGGCCGCCCGGACTCGGGCGGGAGCCTTGGGCCGTGCCGGTTACGCCATGGTCCGGGGAAGTGGTGTGGGCCGGGGTGCCGTCGGAAGTGGGTGCAGCACTCTCCGGCGGCGTTGGCGGCGTCGCAGTCGGGCAGGACCAGCAACTCGCCGAACGGGCCGTGCCACTTGAGCCACAGGGTGTCGGGGTCGAGGTGGCGCACGACCGCGTAGTGCCACCGGGAATGGCCGGGCCACAGGACACATCGCGCCCCGCCCACGTACTCCTCGCCGTCGGGACCTCCGCCGAGTGCCCGTGCCGCGTCCTCCTGCTCCGGGGTGAGGCGGGGGTGCGCGTCGCAAGCGGGGGCGATCCGCCCGGTCGTGAGGAGGCGGCCGACGAGCCGGGCGGCGTACACGGGATCGGCGGCCGCGCGCTCAAGGTCCTCCCGGCTGAGAAGAGGCAGGGTCACCAGAGGTCCCCGTTCGAGATCCGCCGTTCACGGGACCGCCTCACGCGCAGCGCGGCCGTGTCGTGCACGGGCCATTGGCGAGGGCCGGAGCGGAGGTAGGGGACGCCTCGGCGGATGTCCGTGACGATCGCCAGGAGGCCGGGCGCGTACTCCACTTCGTCGCCGACTCGGGGGGCCGTCGGCCGTGGACGTTCCGGGGAGCTGCCGCCGCAGTGCTCGTCGGTCACAACGTGCCGTCCAGCAGGCGTAGTTCGGCCCATACGACTTTGCCCCAACCCCGCCTGTCGGTTCCCCAGCGAACCGACAGGGCGGCGACCAGCAGCAGTCCTCGGCCCGCCACCTCCCCGGCGTCCGGATTCCTGATGACGGGCAGGCGCAGCGACCTGTCCGTCACGGCGATGCGCACGCGCGATGCCGAGATCCGCTTGACGCCGACCCGCAGCGAGTGGCCGGTGCCGTGCTGGACGGCGTTGTTCACCAGCTCGGCCACGACCAGTTCGGCGTCGTCGGTGAGGGGAGCGAGATCCCATGTGAGCAGCGCTGTTGCCGCCAACCTGCGTGCGAGGACCGAAGACTGCGCCATGCGCGGGTACGTCTGGCTGTAGGCCGGTACGCCGATTGCTGCTGATCTTGTCGCAGTGCTGGTCACGTGTTTTCCCTCCGGGGACAGTGGACCGATTGGGCGCCCTACGCCCATGCACGCGGAGGCCGGCGGCATCCAGTGCAACGGGGTAGCGACTGGCCCAGTTCACCGCCTGGCCTGCTTCCTGGAACAGGTGAAAGCCCGATTGTCCGGCGTCGTGACCCCGGTGATTTTTACCTGCGGGATGTTGCCGCAGAGGGACACCCCGCTACCGTGCCGTCATGGCGGAGAACCAAGCGCTTGCCGAGGCGATGGACGAACTCGGCTTTTCACAGGCAGGACTGGCTCGAAGGCTCAACGCTGAGAACGAAGCGCTGACCGGGCGGGAGGGCCGCCTCACGGACCGAGATGTGCGTCGTTACCTCGAAGGCAGTACCAAGTGGCCGCACGCGAGGCAACGAGTCTGCCTTGAGGGGGTGTTCGGACGCTCGTCCACAGAATTAGGGTTTGTCCCGCGGGGTAAGACCGTCCGAGCCCCGACGGAGGACCTTGTGCACCGCCGTACGTTCATCACAGCTACAAGTGGTACCGCTCTCACCGCGGCCACACCTGCCCTGACTCGTCTTGGGATGAGTGACGTACACCGGTTTCATCATGAGTACGTCCAAATTCTTGAGGATGACTGGAGGGTCGGCGGGTCACGGCAGGTGGAGGGCGGCGCCGTGGAGCTGTCCATGCGTATCCAGTCTGTACTCTCAACGGGAACTGCATCGCCACGGGTTCGTCAGCGGCTGTATTCACTGGGTTCCGACGTGATCAGCACCGCGGCTTTCGCCGCAATTGATGCCAAGGCCATGACTCGGGCGCGCGCGTATCTCGACAAGGCGGTCACGTTTGCAGGGCTGTCCGGAGACAGTGAGACCCAATATCACGTGTGGAACCACCTCACGATGACGGCAGGACAGCGGGGAGACTTTGTTGAGGGAGCCGCTGCGGCCGATGCCATGAAGGTGCTGCATATCGCCCGGCGTGACCCCGTTCATGCCTCGCTCGCGCACATGCGCAACGCAAAGGCACTGGCGCGGAGCCATCAGCGCAGTGGTGCCTTGAAGGCCCTGGCTATGGCAAAGAAGTCCTTCGCTCGGGGCGCGGACGGGGAACGGCCGGCATGGATCGGTTTCTACGATCAGAGCGAGGTGGACGGGCTCTCGGCGAGCGTGTGGTTCTCCCTGGGCGACTTCGGTAGGGCTGAGTATTTCTTTCACCGGGCGTTATCGGGGATCCGTCAGGAACTGGTGCGGAACCGGGCTCTGTACTCGGCCCATCTTGCCCTCGCCCAGGCGAGCCAAGGGGAGCTGGAAATGGCATGTGCGACAGGAAGGAGAGCGTACGACATGCTCAAGCCGGGATCGGGTTCGAAGCGCACCACGGACACACTGGGCAGGGTCCGGAAGTTGGTTATCGCCGCAAGCTCGAATGCACCAGAAATCACCTCCTGGATCGAAAGGTCGCGGCAATGGATTTGAAGCACTATGGGCAAGAAGGCGCGAAGGATATCCGGACCTTGCTTCTGGACATTCATGACGCGGTCTATGAGGGCATGCCGGGATCCTTCGATTCCCGTGAGCGCTTCGGGGAATTCGTCGATGGCTGGAGCGGCCGGGACGGGTGGGTATGTGTCACCGGCTTCGACGAGGGTGAGCCCGTGGGCTATGCCTACGGGGCCCCGTTCAGCCCGGGTGGTTGGTGGAGGGGATCGGAACGGCCTGCGTCCTTGGGGCCCGGAGAGCGGGCTTTCGCGTTGTCGGAGCTGATGGTGATGCCGCGTTGGCGAAAGACCGGCGCGTCCTTGAAGCTGCACGAGGCATTGCTCGCCGGGAGGGCCGAAGAGGCGGTCACCTTGTTTGTGGACGTTTCGCACCCCAAGGTCGTGGCCCTGTACGGATCGTGGGGGTACGAGACCGTTGGCGAGTCCCAACCGTACGACGATTCCCCGACGTTCGCGGTGATGCTGAAGCGACTCAAATTCCCTGTGTGACCGCCGTGCTCCTTGGTGAGTATGGCCGTCGGCCGCATGCTTCCGGGGGGTCCACTGGACACCCCGACGCCGGCGACGACGGGGTGCCCGGCTGTGTCGTGAGGCACGGAACGTCGGTGTGCGAGCGCACTGGCCGGCCACATTCGCGCCCCCCGACCGCCGCTGGCACTCTTGCCCCATGCGTTCGCTACTGTGTGCGGCCGGTGCCGCGGGGGTTCTGATGAGTGTGGCCGTCGTACCGGCGGCCGCCGATGAGCCGGAGAAGTTCACCATCGGGGACAGCCGGATCACGGAGTCCAGTGGTCTGGCCGCCAGCCGTGCGCACCCGGGCGTCTACTGGACGCACAACGACAGCGACGACGGCCCGTACGTCTACGGCGTCGACGCGAAGACCGGCCGCACGGTCGCCACGATCACGCTGCGCGGCATCGGCGATCCGCGTGACGTCGAGGCGATATCCCTCGGTCCGGACGGCAACATCTACGTCGGGGACATCGGCGACAACCTCGGCGGGAAATGGGATCACGTCTGGATCTACCGGTTCCCCGAGCCGAAGGAGCTGCGGGACGCCACGGTCACCGCCGCGCAGTTCGACGTGAAGTACGCCGACGGGCCGCGGAACGCCGAGGCGCTGATGGTGCACCCCAAGACCGGGCGGGTCTACATCGCCAGCAAGAAGCAGGGCGGTGGTGGCGCCCTCTACGCCGGTCCTGAGCGGCTGAGCACGTCCGGGACCAACGTCTTCCGGAAGGTCGCGCCGATCGACCTGTGGGTCACCGACGGCGCGTTCTCGCCCGACGGCACTCGGCTGGTGATGCGCAGCTACTTCGGTGCCCGCATCTACCGCTGGCAGGACGGCCGTCCGAAGGACATCGGCAGCGTCGGCGTACCGATCCAGCAGCAGGGCGAATCGGTCACCTTCACCCCGGACGGACGCACCCTGATGTACGGATCCGAGGGCGCCGGGAGCGAGGTGCAGCCGGTGGGCCTGAGCGGTGAGCAGCTTCCGGATGCGGCGGCCGGGGACGACGCGGGCGGTGGTGCGACGGACGGCGCGAAGGGCGGCGCGGGGGACGACTCCTCGTTCAGCCCCGGTCTGGTCAAGGCCGGGCTGGTCTTCGTGCTGGCCACGGTCGTGGTCGTCGGGCTGCGGCGGCTGTTCCGGCGGGGGCGGCGGTGACGAGGCGGGGCCGCCGCTGGGGGGGGGGGGGTTGGGGGCGCACGGCATGCGGGCGCCGCCCAGCCAGGTGTTAGCGCGCTGTTAGTGGGACGGCAGCGGGGACGTTCACTGTGGTGAATGCCCGCCCCCACAGCTACGGCGCCCAGCAGGTCGCCCCCCACGGATAAGGAACTGCTGAACCATGTCGCACCGTACCCGCCCCCGCACCCTCCTCCGCCCGGTCCGTACCACCGCCGCGCTCACGCTCGCGGCCGCTGCCGCTCTGGGCCTCACGGCCTGTGACATCGGCGGCTCGGACACCCAGGGAGCCTCGTCGTCGAGCGCGGCGTCGTCCTCCGATACGTCCGGCGGCCGGAACACCGGCGGTCAGAACACGGGCGGCGCGGGGGCCGCCGCCGACGGGAAGGCCGGCGGCTCCGCCCGGTCGGCCGGCGGTTCGGTGGCGGCCAGGAGCGCCGCGTCCCGCGACGACACGACGGGGCGCTGCTCGGCCACCGCACTGCGGATGGACCTCGGCCGGGGGGACGCGGGCGCCGGGAACATCCACTACGCGCTGTCCTTCACCAACACCGGCAAGCAGAGCTGCACCCTGCGCGGCTTCCCCGGCGTCGCCCTGCTCGCCAGGGACGGCCAGGCCATCGGCAAGCCCGCCGTCCGCGAAGGCGCCGCGGGGCAGGCCGTCAGGCTGGCCGCGGGCGCGTCCGCGTACGCGGATCTGCACACGGTGAACGAGGGCATCAAGGACGGCGGCTGCTGGCAGAGCGCGTCCCTGGTGCAGGCGTACCCGCCCGGCTCGACGGAGGCCATGACCGCCCGCGCCGAATCCGGCGTGCGGGTGTGCGGCGACGAGTTCCTGGTCGGCGCGCTCAGCGAGGGCAACGGCGGCTGACGCACCCGGTACGGGTCAGGGCGGTGCGCTCGTCACAGCGCGCCGCCCTCGTCGTCCCACCGGGCGGAGTCCTGGGCGTTCGTGCCGCCGTCCGGCTCGTCCCGGGGCTCCTTCAGGCCGGTCAGGCGCAGCTCGTAGTGGAGCGTCTTCTCGCGCTTGATGCGGTGGGTGAGCGGCACGAACAGGCCGTGCAGCAACGGGTACTTGCGGACCAGGCTGCGCTCGGCGCGCCGGTACTCGCGGGTGGCCGGGTCGATCAGCCGGACCCGCGCCGTGTACGCCGGCCCGGTCGGGCGGCCGCGCCAGGTGGAGGCGCAGATCTCCACGTTCGGGTTGTTCCGCAGCCGCTTGACCTTCCACGTCGAACCGGCGGTGCGGAAGTAGGCGTGGTCCCCGTCGACGGACAGGTTGACCGGGGTGCCGACGCCCGTGCCGTCCCGCTTGAACGTGGTGAGCAGAACCGTGCCCTGGCGTACGAAGGCGGCGAGGTCGGGGTCCGTCGGAGTGGTCATACCTCCCATACAGGCATATCCGGGCCGGTTCGTCCTGCCGTGACGGGTCCGTTCGGGCGGCCCCGGCGGGTACGGACGGCGCAGGGCCCCGGCGGGGGCGTACGGTGACGCGCCCGCCGGGGCCCTGCCCGATGCCGGGATGCCGGTGTTACAGCTTCCCGATGACGTGGTCGATGCAGGCCGTCAGGGCCTCGACGTCGGCCGGGTCGACGGCCGGGAACATCGCGACCCGCAGCTGGTTGCGGCCGAGCTTGCGGTAGGGATCGGTGTCGACGATGCCGTTGGCGCGCAGGGCCTTGGCGACCGCCGCCGCGTCCACCTCGTCGCTGAAGTCGATGGTGCCGATGACCTGCGAGCGCTTCGCCGGGTCGGTGACGAACGGGGTGGCGTACTTGGACTTCTCGGCCCAGCCGTAGAGGGCGCCCGAAGAGGCGGCGGTGCGGCGCACCGACCAGTCGAGGCCGCCCTGGCCGTTGATCCACTCCAGCTGCTCGTTGAGGAGGAACAGGGTGGACAGGGCCGGGGTGTTGTACGTCTGGTTCTTCAGGGAGTTGTCGATCGCGGTGGGCAGCGAGAAGAACTCCGGGACGTGCCGGCCGGAGGCGTGCACGGCGCGGGCGCGCTCCAGGGCCGCCGGGGAGAACGCCGCGATCCACAGGCCGCCGTCGGAGGCGAAGCACTTCTGCGGGGCGAAGTAGTAGACGTCCGTCTCCGCGATGTCGACGGGCAGGCCGCCGGCGCCGGACGTGGCGTCGACCAGGACCAGCGCGCCCTCGTCCGCGCCCGCGACCCGGCGGATCGGGGCGGCGACACCCGTCGAGGTCTCGTTGTGGGTGAACGCGTAGACGTCCACCCCCGCCTCGGCCTGCGGCTCCGGGTGCGAGCCCGGGTCGGCGGCGATGACGGTCGGGTCGGCCAGCCAGGGCGCGAGCTTGGCGGCCTTGGCGAACTTGGAGGAGAACTCGCCGAACGAGAGGTGCTGGGACTTGTTCTCGATCAGGCCGTGCGTCGCGATGTCCCAGAAGGCGGTGGAGCCGCCGTTGCCGAGGACGACTTCGTAGCCGTCGGGCAGCTGGAAGAGGTCGCGTACGCCGTCGCGCACCTTGCCGACCAGGTTCTTGACCGGGGCCTGGCGGTGAGAGGTACCGAGCAGGGAGGTTCCGGTGGCGGCCAGGGCGGCCAGCGCCTCCGTACGCACCTTCGAAGGGCCCGCGCCGAAGCGTCCGTCGGCGGGCTTGATGTCAGCGGGGATCTGGATATCAGCCACGGACGCAGCCTAATCCGTCCCGTCCCGGCCTCCTGCGGGGCGTCCAGCGGATGAGATGGATCCGTCCTGACCGGCGGGAGGGGAGGCCGGGGCAGGGGGACGGGCCGACCTCTCCGCTTCACCCGTCCGGGGCGGGCCGGCGAGTGACGGGGCCCAGGATGCGGAGCGCAAGATCGAGGCGGTCGGGGCGGATGCGTGCGGTTACCCGTACGCCGCCGCCCGCCCCCGGCCCGTAACTCCGGCCACGCCGCGGCGCCATGAACCCCGCCGAGTGGGCAGGCTGGGGGCATGGCAGATCGTACGGAGTCGCAGAGGCGGGAACTGGAGAAGGAGTTGGCGGCCGCGGTGCGGGGGGAGGTCTCCTTTGCCGCGGGTGACCGGGCGCTGATGACGATGGACGCGTCGAACTACCGGCGGGTTCCGGAGGCGGTGGTCGCGCCGCGGGATGCCGAGGACGTCGCGGCGGCGCTGCGGGTGTGCCGGGCGCACGGTGTGCCCGTGGTGCCGCGCGGTGGCGGGACGAGCATCGCGGGGCAGGCGACCGGTGTCGGTGTGGTGCTGGACTTCACCCGGCACCTGCGGCGCATCGTGTCGCTCGACGCCGCGTCACGGACGGCCGTCGTGCAGCCCGGTGTGGTCCTCGACGACCTGCGGGCGGCGGCCGGCCGGCACGGCCTGACCTTCGGGCCCGATCCGTCCACGCACAGCCGCTGCACCCTCGGCGGCATGATCGGCAACAACTCCTGCGGCTCGCACTCCGTCGCCTGGGGCACCACCGCCGACAGCGTCGAAGAGCTGAAGCTGCTGACGTACGCGGGCGAAGAGGTGCGGGCCGGGCGCGGGACGGACGCCGGTGGCGCGCCCACCGGACTGCCGCCGCGCCTTCGGGACGGCGTGCGGGCCCTGGTGGACGGGGAGTTGGCGCTGCTGCGCACCGGCTACCCCGAGCTGCCGCGGCGGATCTCCGGCTATGCCCTGGACGCGCTGCTCCCCGAACGCGGCACGGATCTGGCGCGGGCGCTCACCGGCAGCGAGGGCACCCTCGGGGTGCTGACCGAGGCGACCGTACGGCTGGTGGAGCCACCGGCCGCGCGGGCGCTCGCGGTGCTCGGCTACCCGGACGAGAGCGCGGCGGCCGAGGCCGCGCACACGCTGCTGCCGCACGGCCCGCTGACCGTCGAGGGCATGGCGGCCGACCTGGTGGGCGACGCCGCCGGGCTGCCCAAGGGCGGCGCCTGGCTGTTCGTCGAAATGGGCGGCGCGAGCCGCGCCGAGGCGGTGGCGCGGGCGGATGCGCTGTGCCGGGCGGCGGCCGACGGCCTCACCGGCCACGCCGTGATCGCCGAACCGGCCGGGCAGCGCGCCCTGTGGCGGGTGCGCGAGGACGCGTCGGGCACCGCGACCCGGATGCCGGACGGCAGCGAGGCGTGGCCCGGCTGGGAGGACTGCGCGGTGCCGCCCGCCCGGCTCGGCCCGTACCTGCGCGACTTCCGGTCCCTGCTCGCCCAGCACGGCCTGCGCGGCACCCCCTACGGCCACTTCGGCGACGGCTGCATCCACGTACGGATCGACTTCGACCTGCTCAGCCACACCGGCATCCGGCAGTTCCGCGACTTCTCCTACGACCTGGGGGAACTGGTCGTCGCCCACGGCGGCTCGCTCTCCGGCGAGCACGGCGACGGGCAGGCCCGGGCCGAACTCCTGCCGAAGATGTACGGCGACGAACTCGTCGGCGTCTTCGGGAAGTTCAAGACCCTCTGGGATCCGTCGGCAGGGCTCAACCCCGGCATGCTGGTGCGGCCCGCGCGGCTGGACGACAACCTCCGCTTCGACGTGCTGCCCCGCCGCCCGGTCCCCGTCGAGTTCGGCTACCCGCACGACGACGGCGACTTCTCGGCCGCGGTACGCCGCTGCGTCGGCGTCGCCAAGTGCCGTACCACGTCCGCACATTCGGGCGCATCCGACGTCATGTGCCCCTCCTTCCGCGCGACCGGCGAAGAGCAGCACTCCACCCGCGGCCGGGCCCGGCTGCTGCACGAGATGCTGGCCGGCGAGGTGGTGACCGACGGCTGGCGTTCGGAAGAGGTGCGCGACGCGCTCGACCTGTGCCTGTCCTGCAAGGGCTGCCGCAGCGACTGCCCGGTCGGGGTGGACATGGCCACCTACAAGGCGGAGTTCCTGCACCACCACTACGAGGGCCGGCTGCGGCCCGCCGCGCACTACGCGATGGGCAGGCTGCCGCAATGGCTGCACGCCGCTGCGCCCGCGGCACCCGTGCTCAACGCCCTGGCCCGCACACCGCTCGCCGCCCCCGCCAAACGCCTGGCCGGCATCGCCGCCGAACGCCCGATCCCCGCACTCGCCACCGAACCCTTCACCCGCTGGTGGCGGCGGCGCAGGCGCACGGGCGCAGGGGAGCAGGGCACGGCCCGTACGGTGCTCCTCTGGGCGGACACCTTCACCACCTACCTCTCCCCGGAGGTCGGCAGGGCCGCGGTCCGCGTCCTGGAAGCGGCCGGACTGCGCCCGCTGCTGCCGCCCACCACGCCCCCACGCGCCGAAGGCGTACGCCCCCTTCCCCTGCCCCGCCGCCGCTCCCCGCTCTGCTGCGGCCTCACCTACGTCTCCACCGGCCAGCTCGACCAGGCACGCACGGTCATGCGGCGCACCCTCGACGTACTCGACCCGCTGCTGCGCGACGGCCGCCCGCTGGTCGTACTCGAACCGAGCTGCGCCGCCGCGCTCCGCACCGACCTGCCCGAACTCCTCGCCGACGACCCCAGGGCCGCCCGCGTCGCCCGCTCCGTCCGCACCTTCGCCCAGGCCCTGGAGGAACTGGCCCCCGACTGGCAGCCCCCGCGCATCGACCGCCCCGCCGTCGGCCAGACGCACTGCCACCAGCACGCGGTACTCGGCGAAGCGGCCGAGCGGCGGCTACGCGAACGCGCGGGCCTGGAAGGCGAGTTGACCGGCGGCTGCTGCGGCCTGGCAGGCAACTTCGGCTTCGAACGCGGCCATTACGACGTCTCCGTCGCCTGCGCCGACGACCGCCTCCTCCCCGCCGTCCGCCAGGCCCCCGCCCACGCCGAACTCCTCGCCGACGGCTTCTCCTGCCGCACCCAACTCGACCACCTCACGGGGCGGCGGGGGCGACATCTGGCGGAGGTGTTGGCGGAGGGGCTGGGGGAGAAGGCAAGCCCGCCGGGCCGGTGAGCCGCGGGCGGAATCGGGCGCGCAGGTTCGGCGCCGGTACCCGCCCCCTCCTGCTACGCGGGCATGCAAGCGCCCTGTGCCCAGGCTCAACTGAAGGAAAATGACGTGGGGCGCGAGTAAAGTCACAGGTCAGGAAGTGTGGGCCCCGCGGGTGCGGGGGTGTTCCCTCGGGCGTGGCATAAATCCTGTCGATCCGCAGGTGGGCCCCGCGGGTGCGGGGGTGTTCCCGGCCACTACACCTTCGACGCCATCCAGGAGTCGTGGGCCCCGCGGGTGCGGGGGTGTTCCCATCGGCATGGGCGCCGTCGTGCTGCTGATCGTGTGGGCCCCGCGGGTGCGGGGATGTTCCGTGCCAGGCGCGCAGCTTGCCCTCGACGCGACGGGTGCATGCCTCGCAGGCGTGCAGTGGGGCGTGCTGTCCGTCCCACTGCGCCGGCCCGAGCCGCAGCACCCGGAATCCGGTGCGCTGACACCACAGCCAGCAGTCACCAGGGGGTCATTGCCTGTCCATGAGGTCGGCCTCCTCCAGTTCTCCGACCGAGCGGTGCTACAACTCCCGGTGCAGGGGCCCCCTTTCACCGAATGGTGGCTTCTGCATTGCCGTCGGCTTGCAGTACCTCTCGTGGGCGTACTGGACCAGGGCACCCCCCGTCGGCCGGTCGTGGACGATTTCGCGGTACCGCTCAGTGGCCCGGATTGCCTTCTGGCATCGGCAACAGGTCACGGTGTGGTCCCTTCGGTGCTGATCGGGCGGTTGCCCACGCGGAAGGCGTGGGCGCGGTTGGCGCGGGGGTGCGTCTCGACGGTCCTGTCCCGCAGGGGCTGTTGCGGGGCGCTCTCGCAGGACGCGCAGAGCATGAGGTCCCAGCCGGGGCCGGAGGCGGAGTGCTGGTAGGTCTCGGTCACGCCTTCGGTGGTGCCGCATGTGTCGCAGCGGCCGGTGGCTTCGGCTGCCGCTTCGTGGACCCAGGCGACGGCACCGGCCACGACGTCCTCGGGGATGTGGGGGTCCGCGTGCCGCAGGGCGCAGGGCAGGCACAGGCACCTGGCCGGGACGTCGCCCCGCTCGGGGAACTGGTAGGTGTTTTCTTCGGTGCCGCAGGTCTGGCAGATCGGAGAGTTGCGGTCAGGCACGGTGCCTCCCCACGAACGCGTCCCGGGCTCGTGCGTCCGACTCGTCGAACGTGGTGGCGGTGTGGCCGCCCGCGCCGAGTACGTGCCGCTGGAAGGCCGGTCTGATCGAGTTGTCCGTGGTGAGACGGTCCCAGTTGTGCACCAGGCACATCACCGGCCGTCCTAACACGTGCCCATCGGCGTTCATCTGCTGGACGAGCCGCATGAACTTTGGTCGCTCGGAGGGAAGTTCGGTCATTGCGTCCAGGTCGAGGTCCATCCAGACGCCGACGACCTCCCACCCGTAGCGCTCGGCGGTGTTCCGGCAGCCCAACAGACGCTGGTCCAGCAGCCGCCGGGAGTGGTGGGCGGCGGTCCGGTCGTAGACGTAGACGCGCGGAGGGGCCGTCACTCGACGCCTCCCCTATGCCGGTCCAGTAGCCACTGGCAGTCGCGGGCGAGCTGCTGCACCTGGACATGTGCGGCCAGCGTGCCGGGCCCAGGAGCTTGCTTGGTCTGGTTCTCGATGCCATCCAGCCGGGCCATCAGGCGATGCGCCTGGATACTCCCGTGCCAAAGATGTTCGGCAGCACCACGGACCACGGGAAGGAGGAGGGCGATGTGCCCACGCAGCGTCGCTGCCACGAGGTCTAGGTCGACGGCCTCTGCTGTCAGTCCACGCGTTGCGCGGACCTCGTCGATCGTTGCGCAGATGACGTCCACGTCTACGGGGGCCGTGGCGGCGGATGTGTGGGCCCCTGTCACGGCGCGTCCGTAAGGCTCTTGGCCACCAGCTGCTCGACAAGAGAATCGCGCAGAGTCTCGGCCTCTCGACGCGAGAGCACCAGGGCGATGTCGCCCTGGTGGGCGTCAAGGTCGAACAGGGATAGCGGCACTCGGATCTCTCCGGTGTCGCTGCTGATGGTGGGGGATTCGCCCCGGCGGGGTGACGCGTGCCACCTGCTTGTACGGGCCATCGGATCTCCTACGTCGGCGTCGACTTGATGGGCCGTCACCGTATGGAGCCGAGGCTGGTGGGAGGGGGACTGGTTGTCCCCCTCCCACGTCGTGTCCCTATGTGCCGACCACGCCTACGGCTTCGGCGAGCCGTGTTGCTTCAGCCCGGAAGGCGCGCGGGGACTTGCGCCATAGGTCAGCCGTAACGGACCGTGCCGACGGGGTGTAGGTCACGGTCTCGCTGCTGATCGAGTGGGCGATTCCCATGACATGCAGTGCGGCTGTACGGTCGCCCCGCTGAAGGTGCCCGCGGGCCACCTCGATCCACAACCGGGATCGGCGTTCGGTGGAGGGCATGGTGTCGGGGTCGATGTCGTCGGCCAAGGTCAGTGCCTTGCCTGACTTCCGCAGATCGGTGGCGACAGATACCCCGTGGAAGTCCACGTTGGCGCGACCGAAGACCGTGGACGGATGCACGTAGGAGGCCGGCAAGGACTTGGCGACCTGATCCCCCTTGTCCCAGTAGCCCCACGCTTCGCCATCCCGACCGTCCCTGGCCGCTGTTACGGCGGCATGCAACTGCAAGGCGCCGTAGGCACCCCGCCAGTCGTCGGGCGCGTCCTCAAGGTGGGGGTGGATCAGGTCGGCGGCTTCCATGACCACCCGCAGCGCCTCGTCCGGGTAGGCCGTCTCACGGAGGATGTTGCCCATGTTCCACGCCGCTGCGGCGATAGCCTCGGGGGCATCGGCCTGCTGTGCCGCCGAAAGCGCGCGGTCTGCTACGACCCACGCCAGTTCGGGAGGCGCCACGTAGGCCGTCGCCTGCCCGGTGAGACGGTAGACGTCTGACAGGGCGACGTGAGCACGCCGACGGTCCGGCCCGTCCCCGGAACGGACAGCGAATTCGGCCCGCCGGATGAGGTCTGGGAGTAGGGCACCCACCTCCGTGCGTTGCCGCTGCGAGCTGTGCCACAGGCGCCAGGTTTGGTCAATCTCCCCTTGAAGAACGGCTACGTCCACCGGCTCATTGGCCGTTCGGAAGATGCTGCGGCCCATGACGGCACCCCAAATCGCGGGTATTGCCGGATGGTGCAGACGCCCGAGGGGGACGGGCTGGGCGATCTCGGAGGAGTCGCCGGTGATGACTGATACGTCGGGGATCTGGAGTGCCGCTGCCAGCCGTAGGAGGAGCGCGTGGTTGCGCAGCGGACGTTCGTCGGATTCGATCTTCTTGAGCCAGTCGGTGCTGCGACCGCAGAGACCGGCGAGGACGGGCCGGCTCATTCCGCGGGACTCGCGGAGAAGGCGAAGCCGTTCCCCAGCCGAGAGGTCCGCGGGGATGTCATCAAGGTGAGGCATACTGAACTCTCCGTTCTGACCTAGGCATTCAGAACGGTACGCCGTGGGTGCGCCCCAGGCGTAGTGAACGGCCCCCACGTATCCCCGTGGGGGCCAGCTTCGCGTGTGGCTGTCAGCGTGCAGCGATCTCGTACGCGGTCGGCAGCATCGCGGCACGTCCCGTCAGCGCCCCTACGGCCGGAAGCGGCCACCGCCCACGCCGAACTCCTCGCCGACGGCTTCTCCTGCCGCACCCAGCTCGAACACCTCACGGGGCGGCGAGGGCGCCACCTTGCGGAGGGGGTGGGGGTCGGGGTGCCCCACTGCAACTGGAGGAAAATGACGTGGGGCGCGAGTAAAGTCACAGGTCAGGGAGTGTGGGCCCCGCAGGTGCGGGGATGTTCCCCTGCGAATCGGCACGGCCGATTCCGCCGCCGGGTGGGCCCCGCAGGTGCGGGGATGTTCCCCGCCGGCACTCGCCCCCGTCCCCGCCCAGGTCGTGGGCCCCGCAGGTGCGGGGATGTTCCCACGAACTCCTCGGGATCGACCTCGGGGAAGGTGTGGGCCCCGCAGGTGCGGGGATGTTCCCGCTGCAGTGACCGGCGGGAGTTGACGAGGTTCGTGGGCCCCGCAGGTGCGGGGACGCCCCTCCGTCCGCGCCGCCCGGTGCCGGTACGTCTACGGCGCCGGGGGCCGCGGGCTCCACAGCTCTCAGGTACCGGGCCGTAGTGGGCCGCACCACCTCCCCTCCCCAACCACCTCCCGCGCCAGCCGCAGCAGGTCCGGGATTCGCGGATGGCCGGGGCCGTCGCGCCGGGCGAGTACGACGGGGACCGGCGGGGCTTCGGGGAGGGGGACGTAGGCCCTGGCCGGGTGCGGGTGCATGCGGGCGGTGGCGGTGGTGGTGATGCCCACCGCGCGGCCGCCGGTGATGGCGGCCAGCCAGTCGTCGGTGTTGCCGATGGTGATCGTGGCGGTGGGGCGGCTGTCCATGGGCCACAGGTCGAGGGTGGTGGTGCCGGAGACGGTGTTCAGCACGAGGGTGCGGCCGGTGAGGTCGGCCAGGGTGAGGTGCGGGCGGCGGGCGAGCGGGTCGTCGGCGGGCAGTCCCGCGACCCGGGGCTCGGTCGTCAGCCGTTCGGTGACGAGCCCCGGGGTGCGGACCTCGCCGCGCAGCAGTGCCGCGTCCACCTCACCGCGCGCCAGGCCCGCCGTGCGGTCGTCGATCCGGAGGAGTTCGAGGGGGGTGTCGGGGTGCTCCTCGTGCCAGCGGCGGAGCAGGAGTTGGGTGGAAGCGCCCGCCGCCGACCAGGCGTGGCCCAGGCGCAGCGGCCAGGGGGCGTGCCGGGCCAGGCCGACCGCGCGGTCGAAGGCGGTGACCGCGATGGCCGCCTGGTCGCGGAAGCGCAGGCCGTCGTCGGTGAGCGCCAGGTGGTGGGTGGAGCGGTCGACGAGGCGGGCGCCCAGCTCCTCCTCAAGGCGGCGCAGGGTGCGGGAGACGGCGGGCTGGGTCAGGTGGAGGCGTTCGGCGGCGCGGGTGACGCTGAGGGTGTCGGCGATGGCGAGGAAGCAGCGGAGGTGACGCAGCTCGATGCTCATGCGTGCGGAGCATAACAACAGGAAAAACTGCATTTCACGGACCGGATGGTGGGCCGTAGCGTGGGTGGGGTGAATCCCTCACCGCTCGAATCCGACGGCGCCTTCCCGTCCTCACCCGCACCCGTTTCCGCCGCTTCCGGATCCACTTCGGTGGCCCGCGGCCCGGCGCACGAGGGTGTACCGCAGCCGGTGCCCGCCTCGCCCGAGGTGATGACGGCCGAGGCGGCGGCCGGCGCCGCCGCCGGTGGTGTGCGCGGCCGGTTCGGGTCGGTGGCGCTGGTGATCGGCGGGATCGTCTCGCTTCAGTTCGGCTCGTCGGTCGCGGTGCTGCTCTTCCCGCGGGCCGGTGCGCTGGGTGTGGTCACGCTGCGTCTTGTGGTCGCCTCGCTGGTGCTGCTGATCGCCTGCCGCCCCCGGCTGCGCGGCCACACGCGCGGCGACTGGGCCACGGTGCTCGCCTTCGGCGTCGCCCTGGTCGGCATGAACTCGCTCTTCTACCAGGCGATCGACCGGATCCCGCTGGGCGCGGCGGTCACCCTGGAGTTCCTGGGCCCGCTGATCCTGTCGGTGGCCACCTCGCGGCGGCTGCTGAGCCTGGTGTGGGCGGCGCTGGCGCTGGGTGGCGTGGTGCTGCTGGGGCGCGAGGGCTTTGACGGGCTGAATGTGGCCGGTGCCGCGTTCGCCTTGTCGGCCGGCGCGCTGTGGGCCGCGTACATCCTGCTGTCGGCGCGTACCGGGCAGCGCTTCCCGCAGGCGGACGGGCTCGCGCTGGCGATGACCGTCGCGGCGGTGCTGAGCCTGCCGCTGGGTATCGCGGGCGCCGGATCCGCGCTGCTGAACCCGGTCACCATCGGCCTGGGCGCGGCCGTCGCCCTGATGTCGTCGGTGCTGCCCTACACGCTGGAGCTGCTCGCCCTGCGCAAGCTGCCCGCCTCCGGCTTCGCCGTGATGATGAGCCTGGAGCCGGCCGCCGCCGCCACCGCGGGCTTCCTGGTCCTGGACCAGGCGCTGGGCTGGGCGGAGATCGTCGCCATCGGGCTCGTGGTGATCGCGAGTGTGGGGGCGGTGCGCAGCGCGTCGCGCGGCTGACCCCGCCCTCCGGTGCGTCCGGGTTCCGAGTCGGCCGAAAAATCATGCAGGCGTGCTTGATTGTTTCTGCGGTCGCTGCCACGCTCGAACCGCACCGCAGGCACCGCCGTCGCACCGGGCACCTTCCACCCGCGTCCGTGGCGGCCGACCACCGCACGATTCCGCAGTCATCCGGGCCCCGCCGACACGGCGTACGGGCCGACGAGGGGAGTGTCGCGTGTCCGATCCCGGCGCCGTTCTGGCGGATCTCAGGGACGAGAGCGAGGAGTTGGACGCCCTGGTCGCCGGTCTTCCGGCCGGGCGGTGGGCCGGCCCGACACCGGCCGACGGCTGGACGGTCGCCCACCAGATCGCGCACCTGGCCTGGACCGACCGGCAGGCGCTGCTCTCCGCCACCGACCCGGACACCTTCGCCGAGGCCGTACGGGTGGCCCTGCGGTCGCCGCTGACCTTCGTCGACGAGGGCGCCGAAGCCGGTGCGCGGCAGCGGCCCGAGCGGCTGCTGGCCGGCTGGCGGGAGGGCCGCGAGGCGCTGCTGCGGGCGCTCGGCGGGCAGCCGGACGGGGCGAAACTCGGGTGGTTCGGGCCGCCGATGAGCGTCGCGTCGATGGCGACCGGGCGGCTGATGGAGACCTGGGCGCACGGCCAGGACGTCGCCGACGCGCTCGGCGTGACCCGTACCCCCACCGCCCGGCTGCGGCACGTCGCCCGGATCGGCGTGCGGGCCCGCGACTTCTCCTACGCCGCCCGCCGACTCGACCCGCCCGCCGAGGAGTTCCGCGTCGAACTGCGGGCGCCCGACGGCACGCTGTGGACCTACGGGCCCGAGGACGCGGGCCAGCGGGTGACCGGCGACGCGCTGGAGTTCTGCCTGCTGGTGACGCAGCGGGCGCACCGCGACGACCTGCCGTCCGTACGGGCCGAAGGCGCCGACGCCGAGCGGTGGCTGGGCATCGCGCAGGCATTCGCCGGGCCGCCGGGCAAGGGCCGGGCACCGGCCGCGGGCGGCGGCGCATGAGCGGCGCGGTGCTGCGGGTCGGCAACGCCTCCGGGTTCTACGGCGACCGGTTCGACGCGGTGCGCGAGATGCTCACCGGCGGCCCGCTGGACGTACTGACCGGCGACTACCTCGCCGAACTGACCATGCTCATCCTCGGCAGGGACCGCCTGAAGAACCCGGAGCGCGGCTACGCCAGGACGTTCCTGCGGCAGCTGGAGGACGGGCTCGGGCTCGCCGTCGAGCGCGGCGTGCGGATCGTCACCAACGCGGGCGGGCTGCATCCGGCCGGACTGGCCGACGCGGTGCGGGAGTTGGCCGTACGGGTCGGTGTGCCGGTGCGGGTGGCGCACGTCGAGGGCGACGATCTGCTGGCGGGCGGCGACGGCGCGCGGTGGGGCGAGGGGGTGCTGACCGCCAACGCCTACCTGGGCGGCGGCGGGATCGCCGCGTGCCTGCGGGCCGGCGCCGATGTGGTGGTGACCGGCAGGGTCACCGACGCCGCGCTGGTCAGCGGCGCCGCGGCGGCCCACTTCGGGTGGGGGCCGCAGGACCTGGATCCGCTGGCGGGCGCGGTCGTGGCGGGCCACGTCCTGGAGTGCGGCACCCAGGCGACCGGCGGCAACTACAGCTTCTTCGGCGCCCACGACGTGCGGCGGCCCGGCTTCCCGCTCGCCGAGATCGCCGCCGACGGCAGCGCGGTGATCACCAAACACCCGGGCACCGGCGGCGCCGTCACCACCGGCACCGTCACCGCCCAACTGCTCTACGAGACGGCGGGCGCCCGCTACCCCGGCCCGGACGTCACCGCCAGGCTCGACACCGTGCGGCTGCGCGAGGACGGGCCCGACCGGGTCGCGATCGACGGCGTCCGCGGGGAGGCGCCGCCGCCGACGCTCAAGGCCGGGCTGACCCGGATCGGCGGCTGGCGCAACGAGGTCACGTTCGTGCTGACCGGCCTCGACGTGGACGCCAAGGCCCGGCTCGTCCGTGACCAGATGGCGGCGGCCATCGCCGCGGCGCCGAAGCCGCCCGCCGAGGTGCGGTGGACGCTGGCCCGCACCGACCGCGACGACGCGGACGTGCAGGAGGAGGCGAGCGCGCTGCTGCGGCTGGTGGTGCGGGACGCCGACCCGGAGGCGGTGGGCCGGGTGGTCAGCGGCGCCGCCGTCGAACTGGCGCTGGGCAGCTACCCCGGCTTCCATGTCACCGCGCCGCCGGGCAAGGGCGCCCCGTACGGCGTCTTCGACGCGGTGGCGGTGGCCGCGGGCGAGGTGACGCACACCGCGGTGCTGCCCGACGGACGGCGCGTAGTGATCCAACCAGCCTCGCAATCACGGGAGTTGGTGCGACTTGCGGACCCGGCGCTGCCCGAGCCGCCGCCCGCCGCGCTGCCCACCCGGCGGGCGCCGCTCGGCCTGGTCGCCGGGGCGCGCAGCGGGGACAAGGGCGGCTCGGCCAACGTCGGCGTGTGGGTGCGTACCGAGGAGGCGTGGCGGTGGCTGGCGCACGCCCTGACCGTCGAGACGTTCCGTGAACTGCTGCCCGAGACGGCCGGGTTGGCGGTCGACCGGCATGTGCTGCCGGGGCTGCGGGCGCTGAACTTCGTCGTCGACGGGCTGCTGGGGGACGGCGTCGCCGCGCAGGCCCGCTTCGATCCGCAGGCCAAGGCCGTGGGGGAGTGGCTGCGCTCGCGGCACCTGGACATACCGGAGGTACTGCTGTGACCATGCTCAGGACCGCGATCGACCCGTCGGACGCCGAGTACGCGGAGCGCCGTACGGAATTGCTCGCGAAGCTGGCGGAGGTCGGCGAGGCGCACGGCAAGGCGCTCGCGGGCGGCGGTGAGAAGTACGTCGCCCGGCACCGCGGGCGCGGCAAACTGCCCGCCCGCGAGCGGATCGAACTGCTCATCGACCCCGACACCCCCTTCCTCGAACTCTCCCCGCTCGCCGCCTGGGGCAGCGACTACGCCGTGGGAGCCTCGCTGGTCTGCGGCATCGGCGTCATCGAGGGCGTGGAGTGCCTGATCACCGCCAACGACCCGACCGTACGCGGCGGCGCCAGCAACCCCTGGACGCTGAAGAAGGCACTGCGGGCCAACGAAATCGCCCGCACCAACCGGCTGCCGGTCGTCTCGCTCGTCGAGTCCGGCGGCGCCGACCTGCCCAGCCAGAAGGAGATCTTCATCCCGGGCGGGGCGCTCTTCAAGGACCTCACCCGGCTCTCCGCGGCCGGCATCCCGACCGTCGCCGTGGTCTTCGGCAACTCCACCGCCGGCGGCGCGTACGTCCCCGGCATGTCCGACCACGTGATCATGGTCAGGGAGCGCGCCAAGGTCTTCCTCGGCGGCCCGCCGCTGGTCAAGATGGCGACCGGCGAGGAGAGCGACGACGAATCGCTGGGCGGCGCCGAGATGCACGCCCGCACCTCAGGGCTCGCCGACCACTTCGCGCTCGACGAGCCGGACGCGCTGCGCCGGGCCCGCCGCGTCGTCGCCCGCCTCAACTGGCGCAAGGCGCACGCCGATCCGGCCCCCGCCGAGCCGCCCACGTACGACGAGGAAGAGCTGCTCGGCCTCGTCCCCGGCGACCTCAAGGCGCCCTTCGACCCGCGCGAGGTCATCGCCCGGATCGTCGACGGCTCGGACTTCGACGAGTTTAAGCCGCTGTACGGGCCGAGCCTGGCGACCGGCTGGGCCGCGCTGCACGGCTATCCCGTCGGCATCCTCGCCAACGCGCAGGGCGTGCTGTTCAGCGCCGAGTCCCAGAAGGCCGCCCAGTTCATCCAGTTGGCGAACCAGCGGGACATCCCGCTGCTGTTCCTGCACAACACCACCGGCTACATGGTCGGCAAGGAATACGAGCAGGGCGGCATCATCAAGCACGGCGCGATGATGATCAACGCGGTCTCGAACTCGAAGGTGCCGCACCTCAGCGTCCTGATGGGTGCCTCGTACGGCGCGGGCCACTACGGCATGTGCGGCCGCGCCTTCGACCCGCGATTCCTCTTCGCCTGGCCGAGCGCCAAATCCGCCGTCATGGGCCCGCAGCAGCTGGCCGGCGTGCTGTCCATCGTCGCCCGCGCCTCGGCCGCCGCCAAGGGGCAGCCTTATGACGACGAGGCCGACGCCGGGCTGCGGGCCATGGTCGAGCAGCAGATCGAGTCCGAGTCGCTGCCGATGTTCCTCTCCGGGCGGCTCTACGACGACGGCGTCATCGACCCCCGCGACACCCGAACCGTCCTCGGCCTGTGCCTGTCCGCCGTGCACACCGCCCCGGTCGAGGGCGCACGCGGCGGCTTCGGCGTCTTCCGGATGTGAGGCAGCACATGACCACTTCGTCCCCAGAGGCCACGCCAACCCCGCTCTCCTGCGTCCTCGTCGCCAACCGCGGTGAGATCGCCCGCCGGGTCTTCCGCACCTGCCGGGAACGGGGCCTGGCCACTGTCGCCGTGCACTCCGACGCGGACGCCGACGCCCCGCACGTCCGGGAGGCGGACACCGCCGTACGGCTGCCGGGCGACGCGCCCGCCGACACCTACCTGCGCGGCGATCTCGTCGTGCGGGCCGCCCTGGACGCGGGCGCCGACGCCGTCCACCCCGGCTACGGCTTCCTCTCCGAGAACGCCGCCTTCGCCGCCGCGGTCGCCGACGCCGGGCTGACCTGGATCGGCCCGCCGCCCGACGCCATCGAGGCGATGGCGTCCAAGACCCGGGCCAAGGAACTGATGGCGGCGGCCGGTGTGCCGCTGCTCGCGCCCGTCGACCCGGCGCTGGCCACCGAGGCGGACCTGCCGCTGCTGGTGAAGGCGGCGGCGGGCGGCGGCGGCCGCGGTATGCGGATCGTCGACCAACTGGGAGCACTGGAAGAGGAGTTGGTGGCGGCGGGGGCCGAAGCCGCCGCTGCTTTCGGTGACGGCGAAGTATTCGCCGAGCCGTACGTCGTCGGCGGGCGCCACGTCGAGGTGCAGATACTCGCCGACGCGCACGGCACCGTCTGGACGCTCGGCACCCGCGACTGCTCCCTCCAGCGCCGCCACCAGAAAGTCATCGAGGAAGCGCCCGCGCCCGGCCTCCCGGACGCGCTGCGCCACACCCTGCACGAGGCCGCCGCGCAGGCCGCCCGCGCGATCGGCTACCGCGGCGCGGGCACCGTCGAATTCCTGGTCTCCGCCGACGGCCGGGCCCACTTCCTGGAGATGAACACGCGTCTCCAGGTCGAGCACCCCGTCACCGAGGAGATCTACCGACTCGACCTCGTAGCACTCCAGTTGAGCATCGCCCAAGGCGAGCCGCTGGACCCCGCCCCGCCGCGCCCGCGCGGCCACGCCGTCGAGGCGCGGCTCTACGCCGAGGACCCCGCGGCCGGCTGGCAGCCGCAGACCGGCACCCTGCACCGGCTCGCTGTACCCGGCACCGTCCGCCTCGACTCCGGCGTCACCGACGGCGACACCGTCACCGCGCACTACGACCCGATGCTCGCCAAGGTCATCGCCTGGGCGCCGACCCGCACCGAAGCCGTCCGCAAGCTCGCGCACGCCCTGGAACGGGCCCGCATCCACGGCCCCGTCACCAACCGCGACCTGCTGGTCCGCTCCCTGCGGCACCCCGAATTCGCCGCCACCACCGGCCTGGACACCGGCTTCTACGACCGTCACCTCGCCGCCCTGACCGCCCGCGACGCCGACCGCGCCGCCCGGGAACGGCTCGCCGCCCTCGCCGCCGCCCTCGCCGACGCACACGGCCGCTCCCGCTTCGGCGGCTTCCGCAACGTCCCCTCGCAGCCGCAGTCCAAGAGCTACGCGGCCGACGGCGGCGAGGCGGCCACCCACGAGATCCGCTACCGCATCGACCGCGAAGGACTGCACGCCGACGACTTCCCCGGCGTCCGCCTGCTGGACCTCGCCCCGGACCGTGTCACCCTCGAAGTCCACGGCCTGCGCCGCCAGTTCACCCTTGCCCGCTACGGCAACCGCATCCACGCCGACACCGCCACCGGCGCCCACGCCTTCACCGCCCTGCCCCGCTTCCCCGACCCCGCGGCCCGCACCGAACCCGGCTCGCTGCTCGCGCCGATGCCCGGCACCGTCATCCGGGTCGCGCCGGGCCTGGCCGAGGGCGCCACGGTCGAGGCCGGGCAGCCGCTGCTGTGGCTGGAGGCCATGAAGATGGAACACAAGATCACCGCACCCGCCGCCGGCACCCTGACCAGCCTGCCCGTCCGCGCCGGCGCCCAGGTCGAGGTCGGCACCCTCCTCGCCGTCGTCACCGACTGACCGGGAGACACGCGGGCGCGTACCTCCCCGCCCCTCACCCACCGCACAGATGGAGCAGCCATGAGCAACGCCATGCGCAACCCTGTGATCGAGACCGAGGAACACCGCGCCCTGCGGGCCGCCGTCGCCGCGCTCGGCAAGCGCTACGGCCGCGACTACTTCACCCGCATCGTCGCCGAAGGCAAGCACACCGACGACCTGTGGAACGAGGCCGCGGGCCTCGGCTACCTCGGCGTCAACCTCCCCGAGGAGTACGGCGGCGGAGGCGGCGGCATAGCTGAACTCTCCCTCGTACTCGAAGAGTTGGGTGCGGCGGGCTGCCCCCTCCTCATGCTCGTCGTCTCCCCCGCCATCTGCGGCACCGTCATCGCCCGCTTCGGCACCGAAGAACAGAAGCGCACCTGGCTGCCCGGCCTCGCCGACGGCAGCCGCAAAATGGCCTTCGGCATCACCGAACCCGACGCCGGATCCAACTCCCACCGCATCACCACCACCGCCCGCCGCGACGGAGGGGTCACCTCCCGTTCGAGCGCGGCCGAGAATGGGGGAGGCTGGATCCTCAACGGCCGCAAGGTCTTCGTCTCCGGCGTCGACATCGCCGACGCCACCCTCATCGTCAGCCGCACCGAAGACGCGAAGACCGGCCGCCTCAAGCCCTGCCTCTTCATCGTCCCGCGCGAGGCCCCCGGCTTCGGCCGCAGCCCCATCCCCATGGAACTCGCCGCCCCAGAGAAGCAGTTCGAGCTGACCCTGGACGACGTACGCCTGCCCGCCGACGCGCTCGTCGGCGACGAGGACGCCGGGCTGCTGCAACTCTTCGCCGGCCTCAACCCCGAACGCATCATGACCGCCGCCTTCGCCCTCGGCATGGGCCGCTACGCACTCGACCGCGCCGTCGACTACGCCCGCACCCGCCAGGTCTGGAAGGAGCCCATCGGCGCCCACCAGGCCATCGCCCACCCCCTCGCCCAGGCCCACATCGACCTGGAACTCGCCCGGCTGATGATGCAGAAGGCCGCCCACCTCTACGACGCGGGCGACGACACGGGCGCGGGCGAGGCCGCCAACATGGCCAAATACGCCGCAGCCGAAGCCGCCGTACGCGCCGTCGACCAGGCCGTCCACACCCTCGGCGGCAACGGCCTGACCCAGGAATACGGCCTGGCCTCCCTGATCACCGCCGCCCGAGTGGCCCGCATCGCCCCCGTCAGCCGCGAAATGATCCTCAACTACGTGTCCCACCAGTCACTGGGGCTGCCCAAGTCGTACTGAGTTGTGCAGTGTGCGCGCTACCGGACCGCGACGTCACGGGTGGACCCCGACGACGCCTACGCGGACCGGCGCGCACCACGCTGCCGACGCCCGCTCCCGCCGACCCAGGGGAAGGACCCAGGAGCCGCCCATCCCTCGCCCCCCGCCCGGCGGGCGCAGGCGGTACGACGCGGCATGGTCCGTCGAGCGCCCTGAAAGGGGCAAGAAGCTCATGTGCTGACCATGTTCGACTTTTCGCCCTCAAGTCGTGAAGGACCGCCAAGTCCTGTTTCGCAGCGTCTGCCTGTTCCACCTTGTCAGGGGCTTGTAACAAGGGTCCTGGTGGCTTTGAGACACATGGTGCCTGTGTGTTGAACTGACAACTGCCCGAGGGTTTCTCGGGCACAAGCTGACCTGACGCCGCTGACCCGGCACAGGTCCGGCCCTTTGCGTGAGGAGAGATGTATGAAGTCGTGGCGTAAGCCAATTACTTACGGTCTTGCGGTCGTTGCCGCCGCGGTCGCGATTCCGCTGACGGCTGGTTCCGCCTCAGCCGCGAGCTGGCACGACGTCGCCGGTGGTCCCGAGATGTACCCCAACATGGCCGCGTGCCAGGCGGACATCCCCGAGGCGAAGAAGCACTACCAGGACGCCACCTGCATCGAGAACAACGGGCGCGTCTCCCTCTGGGCGCTGTACTGATGCCGTAGCCGCCCGCACCGGGGCCCCGCACTCCGACAGGCACTGTTGGTCAATTCGGGGCTCCCGCGACATCGGTCCTCAAGACCTGCCGGTGCCACGCGTAATACGGATGACCTCCGGCGTCAGGCGCTGAGGCCGCCGCCTCGACCGGCTCCTGTGATGGGCGCGCACATCAAGGGGCCGGAACGCGGAGCCCGTACCTGACGTAGCCCGGAGCCCGAACCTGACGTTCCGGCAGCGGAACTCCGAACAGCGGCCCCGCCGCCCCCTGCACCGGGGGCGGCGGGGCCGCTTCGGCAGTTCACCGGCGACCGGAGGCGCTACGGCCTGTCCGGCAGGTGATGAGCGGAGCCGGAGGCGGACGGCAGCAACGGTCACGGTGTCGCGGAGCGAACTGACCACCGACCCCGAGGACCTGCGCGCCGCCGGGGGCACGGACGTCGAGGCTCCCGCCCTCGCCGATCACGACGGCGCCGTGCGTGATGCGGTTCAGCGCCGGGCGCATCTGCGCGTGGCCTGCCGGCTCGCGCACCTGGCGCTCAAGGCTGCGGATGCGGTCGAGCAAGTCGAGAGGGACAGCAGCGACTGGCGCACCAGGTGCGAGCCGACCGTCGAGACGCCGTGGAGGGCGTCCATGCCGAGACGGACGGCGTAGAGGCCGGTGGTGCCGGTCTTGGCGTTGACGCCGGTGGCGGGATCGGCGGTGCCGGCGCGGGCACCGAGGCCGACGAACGGGATGCCGTTGTATGACTCGACGGTCTGTCCGAACGCGTTCTCGGTGCGGCTTCAGCAGCCGGCCCGCCGAGCGGGCGAGCGGATTGGGGCGCGGCGGCAACCTCGCTCACCACCTGGCGGTAACCGTCCTCGACGCCGCGGAGAATCCCGTGGCGCGTGGCGGTGACGCGGTCGATGGTCGGCCGTCCCGGGGTGGACAGGCACGCGCCCCCGGTGCACAGATAGCGATGTGCCGGCCTGACCGTTCATGTCAGACCGGCACACGGCGCGGGGCGGCGCCTAGACAGCGGTGACGTTTACCGCGCTGGGCCCCTTCTGTCCGTCCTGAATCTCGAACTCGACGTTCTGGCCTTCCGCCAACGTCTTGAATCCGTTGCCCTGGATCGCGGAGAAGTGCACGAAGACGTCCTTGCTGCCGTCAGCAGGGGTGATGAATCCAAACCCCTTCGACTCGTTGAACCACTTCACCTGGCCCTTGATCTTCGCCATCGGTGCTCCTTGCATGGTGGGGAGGCCGACACGAACACCGGCCATTGCATCGGGTTCATCCTGCTCAGTGACTGAACGACCCATAGATGATCTAGATAAGTTGGCCAGATTGCATGGGGTCGGGCACGGCCCGCCCGGTCTCGGCGGGGATGCGGTCGACTTCGGCCTGCACGACGGTGTCGTCCCAGGCCGGATGCAGGATGCGCACCGCGGGAAGCGGAATCCGCTCCCTCCGGGCTCGGGGGCTACGCGGCAGTGCCACAGTCATACGAGAGTCCCCGCGCGGATCACGATCTCCGCAAGGGTGGCGGCGATCTCGGCTCCGTACCCGAAACCGGCCACCGTGTCGTGCAGACCGGCAAGGCGGAGGCGGCTCGCCGGACGGAAGACAGGTACCGGCGTATTTCGGGATGGCGCAAGGTCTTCACCGTTCTTTCCGGACGGGGGCCGATCAGGGGTGATGACGCGGCCGACCGCGTCGGCGAACTCCACCCACACCGAGGCGAACTCCTCCGGTGCCGCACGCCCCTTGGGGGTCGGCGTGCAGTAACGGCGAGGCGGTCCGCTGGGCGACTTGCTCCAGTCGGTCGTCACCAACTCCTCCCGTCGCAGCCGGGCCAGCAGCGGATACACGGTGCCCTGACGCGTCGCCGGCGCCCCGGTCCCCGCCCGTACCTGGCCATACAAGACACGTCTGACCTGCGGTCCGTCACCTGCTGGGCCACCTTCTCGGTCGTTCCCCGGCTGTGATCCGCACGTCCTCGGCAGCGTCCGGTGCACGGGTCCGTGAAGCGGAAAGCCCGCTGCCCCCGGTGCGGCACACCGGGGGCAGCGGGCTTTCACGGCGCAACGTCAGCGGGACGCGTCCCCGCCGAGCGGAGACCGGTCAGCGGTTGAAGATGGGCATGATCTCTTTGCTGTCGTCGCACCACACCTCGTGGTACCCGTTCGCCTGGGCCATCGGGAGCTCCGACGCTTCGCAGGCCGCCTTCGAGGGGTACCTCTCGGCACCGACCGGAACCCAGCCGTCGCCGGGCGGCGGGGCGGCGAAGGCACTGGTGGCGGACAGCGGAATGGCGACGGCCGCGGCACCGACCGCGAGACCGACACCGATACGGGAACGCCACGACTTCATAAGTCCTCCATGCGATAGGGCTGTCTTCAGCACTTCTCACGCGCAGATCTCTTCGTAGTGCCAGGGCCGGAAGGGCCGTTGGCTCTGCACGCGTCTTCCGTGAACTGAGATGTGGGCCCCGCGGCAAACAGTTCTCGGCCTCGCGAGGTATTCGTGGTCTGCCCTCCCGCACGCGCGGACCCTGCCCGCAAGGGCAGGCGCTGGACCCTGCCGCCGGGAAACCATGCAGGCACGCGTGATCGTTCCCCGTCGCTGTCACCCTCTGAAGTTCCCCGATCCTGTGCAGTTCCCGATCCTGTGCCCCCAGGGGACGCTGCCGCGTGCCGTGACGGGAAGATCCGGTGCCGCGAACTGCCTGCCAGGGAAAGGAGTTCAGGGCCTGATGCCGACGCCGGCCCGCATCCGCATCCGCTCAGCCCAGCCCAGCCCAGCCCAGTCCAGCTCGGCTGAGCGGATGCGGATGCGGGTCGGCGCCCGGGGCAGCGACACTTACTGCCGCAGTGCTGATGCTCAGGTGTCCTTACTCCGCCGGGAGCTCAGGGGCGACGATGCGACAGTGCCGGTGGCTTCGTGGCCCGCTTGGGAACCGTGTCCAGCGTGCTCGGGCCGGGTGCGCAGTGGCCGCAGAGGGTGCGGATGACGCAGGGCCCGGAGGCGGTGTCGATGCAGACGTCGCGCAGATCTCGGGCAGAGCCGCAGTCGCGGCGTTCGGAGACGGTCACCGGGCGCCTCCCCGGTTGCCGACCCGGAAGGCGTCGGCCCGAGTGGCCCGCGGGTGTGCCTCGGGAGCATGGAGAGGTGACCGCCGCGGGGGGCGTGCGCAGGACTCGCAGAGCGGCAGTTCCCAGCCGGGGCCGGAGGTTGCGTGTTGGTAGACGTCCGTGACGTCCTCGGCGGTGCCACATGAATCACAGCGTAGGAACGTGCTCATGATGACCTTTCCGCTGATGAGGCGCCGACCGCCTATGTGCCGCCGCAGGCGGCCGGCGCTTATCACTCGGAGGGACGGGACGGAGGGCCGTCTTCCTGGCCCTCCTCGCCTGTGGTGCCCGAAATGAGGAAGCCTCGGAGCGGGGGGCCTCCGTCGCTGCCGACAGCCACTTCAGCGGTTCGCATGGACGCTACGACGTCGGCGTACTTGGGATTGATCCATTCCATGGCATTCCCTCTCATCGCGAACTGGCAGGCTAGCCCTTGGGCTTGGGAATGGGCACGATCGGCCCACCATCGTCGCTGTGTTGGCACTTCGCGGCCACAGATACGAGGCCGTCGCTCGGAGCGCGCCACATATTCGGGTTGATCGAGTACCCGGATTCTTCGATCAAGGTCGTGGTCCGCTCGATCACAGCGGTGTCATGACGGGCCGGGTCGGGTGACTCGGGCCGGTGGTGCACGACGGCGCCGAGGCGGCGGCACAACGCTGCGTAGATCTCGGTATGCAGGATGAGGGCGTGCCACCCCTCGTCCACCGTGCGGGACGGCACAAGGCCGGCCGTGGGGAACTGGGCGCAGGCAGCGACGAAGGCCAGAGCCTCGGCCAGGATGGCGGCCGCGGCCGCCGCCGACATGCCGGGGTTGTTGTCTTCGATTGTCATCGTGACCGCCTCGAACTCTTCGCCGGTCAGTAACTGGCTGGCAGACTTACTCACGGTCTCCCCTTTCGGTGAGGTGATGCCTCGCTGTGGAGGCCCGAACCCGTCCCGGCCGCTTGTCCGGCCAAGGAACCCGGCCGGGACGGGGGTCTGTGTGGCCGGCCGCCGCGGTGAGAATCGCGGCAGCCGGCGCTCTCTGGGCGCCTTGGGGGTCCGGAGCCACAGAGGTTCAGGGGGTGCTGCTCGGCCCCTCGGGCGGGCGGCCGGCGAGGACGCGGGTGACCGACTCGCGGATCCATTCCGCGATGCCGTCCACCACGCTGTCCGGGATGTGTGGGTCGACGCGGCGCAGAGCGCAGGGCAGGCACAAGCGGCGGGGCTTCCGCCAGCCACGTGGCTGGAACTCCTGCGTGTCGGCCCCCGTACCGCAATCGCCGCACCGGAGTTCAGCCACGACTGCCGCCGATGGTGCCCACCACGATCAGAAAGGTGAGCGCGGACAGGCATATCGGGTACGTGACGACGTGGGCCCGGCCGGGGATTTGCTCCTCGTTCACTTCTGCCGCGCCTCGTAGTCGGTGAGAAGCCACCGGCAGTCCCGTTCCAGCTGGTTGATCTGAACGTGGGCGGACAGTGTGCCCGTGCCCAGCCCCTGCTTGCACTGGGCTCGAATGCCGCTCAGTCGCCCGGAGCGCCGGGACCATTCCAAGCTGCCGTGCCACAGCTCATCAGTGGCGGCCTGGACGTCGGGGATCAGTTCAGCGATGTGGCCGAGCAACAGTGCGGCCAGGCGGCGCAGTTCGATGTCCGTGGCGGCCAGGCAGTGCAGCTTGTGGGCCTCGGCGATGGTCTCCCGGATGGTGGCCACGTGTACCGGTAGCTGGGCGGTGTCCGGGGACGTCGCGGGGGCAACGATGGCGGGCCCGTGTTTGGTGGAGGTCATGGTGATCGACTCCGTTACGGAGGGTCTGTGTCTAATCGCACCGTGCCCATGAATGAGGGCCCGGAGTTTCACAACTTGTGAAACTCCGGGCCCTTGACGCTCTGAACTGCGGTTACACGCCCATCCAATGGGCGTAGCTCTCCAGGGTGTCACTCGACTGTCGGGCGGCGCGCCGCAAGGCGAGCACGGTTTCTCGGGCATGCGGATGGAACCGGGCCTGCTGTGGCGCCGCCTCCCGGGCCTTGCGTAGTGAGGCCAGGGCGCCGTCCCGGTCGCCCTGCCATAGCTGCGCGCGGCTCAGGTCAATGAAATGGTGACCTACCCGGTCGGGATACCGCTCGACGAAGTTGGCCGGGAAAGTGAGCTTGCGGGCCAAGCAGATCGCCTCGCCGTATTCGCCCACCTCCACTTCGACGGCCACGCCGTGAATCTTGGTGTTGCTTGGGCCGAAGGACAGGACGTAGTTCTGGGTCTCTCCGCCCAACTTCTCAGCCGTCTCCATCGCTTCGGCGACCTCGGCTCGCGCCTGCGCGGTGTGGCCGCCGCGGGCAGCCAGGACGGCGGACCGCAGACGTAGGTTCCCCTGGACGCACAGGGCGGGCTGTTCACCGGAGTTGGCGGACTCTTCAACATCCGCCAACGACCGTTCCATCAGCTTCAGTCCGACCTCATGACGGCCCGTGTTGAAACACGACTGGGCCCGGAGATAGGAGGTGAGCATGACCATGTAAGGGTCGGCGCTCCGCTCGGCGCTGTATAGCATCCGTGCTAGGACGATGCTGCCCATGTCGAGTTGGCCGAGCTTGTACGCGACGTCGTAGACGCACCGGTAGAGATAGGCGAGCAGTTGGTGGGCGCGTTCCTGCTGAAGACCGGAACGCTGGTGCGATGCCTGTACCAGTTCGTCAATGAGGCCAGGGGCCTGGCTGGCGACCTTTAGGTAATCGGCACTCCGGCGGTGCGCGCCGACGGCGTGGACTTCGCTGGCGATCGTGGACAGTGAACGCAACGGAACGCCGTCGTCCAGGGGAACGTCCCAGTTTTCGAGGCTGGCACGCAGGGCTGCCAGAGGGGCGTCGAAGCGCTCGGTCCGCTGCTCCGTGGCGTAGGGCTGCCCGAGGAGAACACTGTTCTCGATGCCCAGCGCGCGGGCGCAAGCGGCGGTGAAGGCAGGCGAGGCCGGGCGCCTCCCGGTGACCACCTTGGTGTAGAGGCTGAACGAGACGTGGGCGCGTTCGGCAAGGCCGCGCTGGGTGAGGTGGCCCAACTTGCGCTGTTCTTCAATCCGCGCGCCGATGTGTGCCGTGTCGTCTTCGGGCATGCTGGCTCCGTTCTGACCTAGACCCTCAGAACGGTACCCCCGGTCGGCTGGGGGTAGTAAAGAGAACGGCCCCCGCGGTGTATGCGGGGGCCGTCTTGGCGTGTGCGGTTGTTAGTTCCGGTTGTACGGTGCGCGGCATGGTGGATCTGCGTCCCCGATAGCGCCGCCGCGGCGCATGAGGTGCTACGTCGGTTCATGGCTGAGCGCTTCGGCCGCGTTTTCTGGCCGGAGGGTCGGATGGAGTGCGGTCAACTTGGCGACCATGGAACGTCGTTCGTGGCAAACGAAACGCCTTCTTCCTCCGGCCGCAGTGACCGCCCATGTCTCCACTCGCACAACGAGCGCCCTCCCAGCTCCACAAACCATGCAAGCACGCTTGATTGTTCCCCCCGTCGCTGTCACCCTCGGAAGGTCCCCGATCCTGTGCAGTCCCCGATCCCGTGCCCCCAGGGGACGGTGCCGCGCGCGGTGACGGGCAACATCCTGTGCCGCGAACCGCGGGCCAGGGAAAGGAGTTCAGGTCCTGATGACCGACGCCACCACCGACACCGGGAACGCCGCGGCGGGCGGCGGGCCGCTCGTGCGGGCTGTCCGCGAGCGCGGGATCACCACCGTCACCCTGGACTCGCCGCACAACCGCAACGCGCTGTCCGCCCGGCTGGTCGACGAGCTGCGGCAGGCGCTGGACGCGGCCGCCGCGGACGACGGCACCCGGGCCGTCGTGCTCACCCACACTGGCGGGACCTTCTGTGCCGGTGCCGATCTGTCCGAGGCCACCGCGCCGGGCGCCGCGACGGCCGCGCCGCTGGGCCTGGTCCGGCTGCTGCGTGACCTCGTGGAGCTGCCCGTGCCGGTCGTCGCCCGCGTCACGGGGCACGTACGGGCCGGGGGACTCGGACTGCTCGGGGCCTGTGACATCTCGGCGGCCGGGCCTGCCGCCAGCTTCGCGTTCACCGAGGCGCGGCTGGGGCTCGCGCCCGCCGTCATCTCGCTGCCGCTGCTGCCGCGCCTCGACCCGCGTGCCGCCGGGCGCTACTACCTGACGGGCGAACGGTTCGATGCGGCGGAAGCGGTCCGTATCGGGCTGGTGACGCTCGCTTCTGACGACGTCGACGCGGGGCTCGCGCCGGTTCTGGACGGGCTGCGCAAGGGCTCGCCGCAGGGGCTTGCCGCGTCGAAGAAGCTGGTCACGGCCGAGGTGCTGCGGGCCTTCGACCGGGACACCGCGGCGCTGGCCGAGGAGTCCGCGCGGCTCTTCGGGTCCGAAGAGGCGCGCGAGGGCATGACCGCCTTCCTGGAGCGGAGGGCCCCGCGATGGGCGCGGTGAACCCGCCGCGCAGCGCCAAGGCACCGCAGCAGGAACGCAGCCGCGCCACCCGGCGCAAGCTGCTGGAGGCCGCCGTTTCCTGCCTGGCGGAGCGCGGCTGGGCGGGCTCCACGGTCTCCGTCGTCGCGGAGCGGGCCGGCGTCTCGCGCGGCGCGGCCCAGCACCATTTCCCCACCCGCGAGGACCTGTTCACCGCCGCCGTCGAACACGTCGCCGAAGAACGCTCGCAGGCGCTGCGCGACCTCTTCCCCGAACGGGCCGCGGGCGCGGTCGACCGCAAGGCCGTCGTCGCCGCCGTCGTCGACCTCTACACGGGGCCGCTGTTCCGCGCCGCGCTGCACCTCTGGGTCGCCGCGTCCGACGAGGAACAGCTGCGCCCCCGCGTCACCGAACTGGAGGCCAGGGTCGGCCGCGAATCCCACCGCATCGCCGTGGAGCTGCTCGGCGTGGACGAATCCGTACCGGGCATCAGGGAGACGGTCCAGGGACTGCTGGACATGGCCCGTGGCCTGGGACTCGCCACCCTGCTCAGCGATGACACGGCGCGGCGCGAGCGGGTGGTGGCGCAGTGGGGCGCCCTGCTGGAGCGGGCGCTGGGCTGAACCGGCCTGCGGGGCCCGCCCGTTGGACGAGCCCCGCGCGCCGTCTGCGTCAGCGGGCGACGCCGTCGTATCCGGCGATCTCCCGCGGGTCGCGCGCGGCGGGTCCGACGTAGCGCGCCGAGGGCCGTACGAGGCGCCCGGTGCGCTTCTGCTCCAGGATGTGCGCGCTCCAGCCCGCCGTGCGGGCACAGGTGAACATCGACGTGAACATGTGCGCAGGGACCTCGGCGAAGTCCAGCACGATCGCCGCCCAGAACTCCACGTTCGTGGCCAGCACCCGGTCGGGACGGCGGCTGTGCAGCTCGTCGAGCGCGGCCCGCTCCAGCGCTTCGGCCACCTCGAAACGGGGCGCGCCCAGCTCCTTGGCGGTACGCCGCAGGACTCGCGCCCGGGGGTCCTCGGCACGGTAGACGCGGTGCCCGAAGCCCATCAGCCGCTCGCCGTTGTCCAGCGCCCGGCGCACGAAGCCCGCCGCGTCGCCGGTCCGCTCGATCTCCTCGATCATGCCGAGAACCCGCGACGGCGCGCCGCCGTGCAGCGGACCCGACATCGCGCCGACCGCCCCGGACAGCGCGGCGGCGGCATCGGCCCCGGTGGAGGCGATGACCCGGGCGGTGAACGTCGAGGCGTTCATGCCGTGCTCGGCCGCCGACGTCCAGTAGGCGTCAACCGCCGCGATGTGCTTGGGGTCCGGCTCGCCGCGCCAGCGCCGCATGAAGCGCTCCACGACGGTCTCCGCCTTGTCGATCTCCCGCTGCGGCACCATCGGCAGGCCCTGCCCGCGCGCCGACTGCGCGACGTACGACAGGGCCATCACCGCGGCGCGGGCGAGGTTGTCGCGTGCCGTCCGCTCGTCGATGTCCAGCAGCGGCTTCAGGCCCCACACGGGCGCGAGCATGGCGAGTGCCGACTGCACATCGACCCGGATGTCACCGGAGTGCACGGGGATCGGGAACGGCTCGGCGGGCGGCAGCCCCGGCGTGAACGCCCCGTCCACCAGCAGGCCCCAGACCTTCTCGAACGTCACGTGCCCCACGAGGTCTTCGATATCGACCCCGCGATAGCGCAGCGCACCACCCTCCTTGTCCGGTTCGGCGATCTCCGTCTCGAACGCGACGACTCCCTCAAGTCCGGGTACGAAGTCGGACATCAGGCGGCTCCTCAAGATGGGGACGGCAGACGGCCGTGGTGACCGGCTGCCGTGCGGTCGGATCTGTCTGCGGTGCCGGTGCGGTTACGCGGCTGCGCCGGGCAGCTCGCGGTCCGCACCGGTCACCCCGGGGATGCCCGGCGATGGCAAGGATGACGCGACGGTTGTGCCCGCGGGGGGACGGCCCATGGGCGCTGTGCGTGTCGTGCGGCGCCTTCGTACGGCGGCCGGCCGACGGGTCGTTCTCCGGGGCCGTGATGCGTCCCCGGCCCGGACACGATAGTCGTGGATGTCCGGAGCCCACAGTGTGCGGCCCCTCGATTTTGGCGGGTTCCCCACCTGCGGGGAAGCGTGACGTCCGGCACACTGACCGATTCGCCGACGGCAGGGTTACGGGCAGGCGACGAGGGGCAGACTTCCGCCCTCGCGGCCTGCCGATACGCGGGCCCATGCGGCAGGATGAGGGCCGTGCACCCTGCCGACGCGCTCCCTCCCGAAGCCCACTCCTCGCTCGATCCCTCGTCCATGCGTGCCCAGTACCGCGCCGAGGGACTCACCGAGCCCGACCTCGCGGCCGAGCCGTACGAACAGTTCGCGCGCTGGTTCAAGGACGCGGCGGCGGCCGGACTGCACGAGCCGAACGCGATGGTCGTCTCGACCGCCGACGCGGCAGGCCGGCCCAGCTCACGGACCGTGCTGCTCAAGGCGTTCGACGCCCGTGGCTTCGTGTTCTTCACCAACTACACCAGCCGCAAAGGCCGGGAGCTGGCCGAGAACCCGCACCTCTCGCTGCTCTTCCCCTGGCACCCGCTCGCCCGCCAGGTCATCGTCATCGGCACCGCGGCCCGCATCGGCAGGGACGAGACCGCCGCCTACTTCCGCTCCCGGCCGCATGGCTCGCAGCTCGGCGCCTGGGCCAGCAACCAGTCGTCGCCCGTCGCCTCGCGCGCCGAACTGGAGCACGCCTACGACGAGTTGGCGGCGCGTTACCCGGAGGGCGAGCAGGTGCCGGCGCCGCCGCACTGGGGCGGCTACCGCGTCACCGCCGAAACGGTGGAGTTCTGGCAGGGCCGCGAGAACCGGCTGCACGACCGGCTGCGGTTCGTGCGCACCGGCGAGAGCTGGACCGTCGAGCGCCTGGCCCCCTGAGAGGCGGTGGGATCCGCGGCCCGGCCGGGCGCCGTACCCGGGTCGTCCGCAGACGCAGACGACCCGCGGGCTGCTTCCCCCGCGCCATGAGGCGCGAAGGGCCGGTCGGACGAACCGGTAGCCCGCGGGTCGGGTGACTGCTGGGAATGGGCCGGCTGCGCATCTGCAGTATGCGCGTCCGGCGCTGCACTGGGTGAAGCGACGGGACCTAGCCCGCAGCCACCTCACGCGTCCGGTGCGAAATCATCTTCCGAACCACCTCCCTTCTCGTGTGCTCACCACCCTAGGAACGCTCCCGCACCGCCACAACCGAATTTCCCACCGGCAACGATTTCCGCAAACCGGATGTGGGCTGGGTCACGTTCGAGTTGAATGAGCCGCGGTGCAGCACGTGCGACCGCGTTCGTAGGGGGTTCCAGTGACTGCTTCGTCCGCTTCCTCGGCGGAACACCGCTCCGAGACCGCCCCGTGCGGCCCGCCGGAACGCGCCCCGCAGCTCCCGCCGTCCGGCACGGACCCCGGAAAACGGCCCCACCACGACGACTCCGGGCTCCTCGCCGCACTCCTGGACGGCATGGACACCGCCCTGATCGCCCTCGGGGCCGACGGCACCGTCACCCACTGGAACCGCGAGGCCGAACGCATCCTGGGCTGGACGGCCGCCGAAGCCGTCGGCCGCAGGGGGCTGACCGGCTGGGCGGTCCGCAAGGAGGACGCCGAGGAGGTCGAGGCCGGGCTCCTCGCCGCGCTGCACGCCCCGGGACGGCAGGTCCACGAATACGCCCTGCTGACCAAGGACGGGCACCGCGTCCTGGTCCGCACCCAGTCCTCCGCGGTCCGCGGCCACGACGGCCGCGCGGCCGGCGTCTACTGCGCCTTCAGCGAGGTCCGCACCCAGATCGACCTGGAACGCTCCATCGCCCTGAGCGAAGCGCTCTTCGACGACGCCTCCTGGGGCGTGGTCCTCGTCGACGCCGACCTGCGGCCCGCCGCCGTCAACGCCCGCGCCGCCCGCGCCCTGTGCGCAGGCCGTACGACGCTGCTGGGCCGGCCACTGGGCGAGCTGCTGTCCCAGGGCGTCGAGGAACTGGAGGGCGCGGTGCAGTACGTCCTCGCCCAGGGCGCGCCGCCGGACCCCGCGGAACTGTGGGTGACGCTGCGCTCGGCGGAGGCCGAACGACCGCGCAGATGCTGGCGCAGCGGCTTCGTCCGGCTGGCATCGCCGCTCAGCGAGGAGCCGTCGCCGCTCGGTGTCGCCTGGCTCTTCCAGGACATCACCGACATCAAACAGGCCGAACGGGACGGCGCCCTGCTCCGCTTCCGCTCCCAGCAACTGCACCGCGCGGGACGGGCCGCCGCCGAATGCCCGGACCCGTTGGAGGCGGCCGCCGTCCACCTCGACTACGCCCTTGCCGGGTTCGCCGACCATGCCCTGGTCGACCTGGCGCAGCCGTCCGGAGCCGCGCCGCGCGGCCCGCTGGACGCCGCCGCGGACGCGGGACCGGAGGGAAGCGCAGAGAAGACGGGCGGCCCGCCGCTGCTGGTGCGGGCCCTCGCCTCCCCGGCCGGATCGCCCGGCCCTTGCGTGACGCTGCCGGGGTGCGGCCTCCCCGTGGCGTACCCGCAGGGGCATCCCGCCACTCAGGCGCACGAGCGCCGCGGCTCGGTCCGTACCAGTGCGGGGCACGACGCGGACGACGGCTGGGCGGCCGACCGCAAATGGCCGGACGGCTCGGTGCACGGGCTGTGCGTGGTGCTGCGCAGCCGCGGCCGCACCCTTGGCGTCGCGACCTTCCTGCGCACTCCCGCCCGCCGTCCCTTCGACCGTGCGGACGCCTCCTACGCCGAGGAGGTCGCCGCCCGGATCGCGGCGGCGCTGGACCTGGCGGGGGCGGGCTGAGGGCGGCGGCCCAGCGGCGGCCGTTTCAGTGCCGGTAGTAGATCCGGTCCGCGTACTCGCGCATCACCCGGCCGTTCCACTCGTGCCCGCCGTCGACGTTCCCGGAGCGCAGCAGCGGCGGCTCGATACCCCGCTCGGCCAGTTCGCCGGCCGCGGTCGCGACCACCGCCTGCATGATCGCGCTGGTGACGACCGTGGAAGCGGGCGCGAACGGCGCCTCGATGTCCGGCAGCGTCAACTCCGCGTCGCCGACCGGGATCCGGCTGTCCAGCACGATGTCGCAGTGGTCCTTCAGGTAGCTGCCCGAGACGTGCCGCGACTTGGTGGCGTCCGCGTACGCGACCGAGGTCACGCCGATGACCTTCAGGCCGAGGGCCCGCGCGTTGAGCGCCATCTCGACGGGCAGCGAGTTGCGCCCGGACAGCGAGATGATCACGAGGACGTCGCCCGGCTCCACCGGGCTGGTGTCCAGGACGGCGCCGGCCAGGCCGTCCACCCGCTCCAGCGCGCTGCCGAGCGTCGCCGGACGGACGTCCACGCCCACCACCCCGGGCACGGACAGCAGATTCATGACGGCGAGGCCGCCCGCGCGGTAGACGGTGTCCTGGGCGGGGAGTGAGGAGTGCCCGGCGCCGAAGGCGAAGATCCGGCCGCCGGCCTCGACGGTGTCGGCGATCAGTCGCCCGGCCGCCGTGATCGACGTACCCTCTTCGTCGCGCACCCGTCGCAACAGATCGATCGCGGCATCGAAGTACTGTCCGGCAAGCCGGTCACTCTCAGCCATTCCCGCGGGCCTCTCTCGTCGGATTTCGTCGGATTTCGCCGCATCGCGCCGGATCTCGTCGAAAAAGTCGATGGATTCTCGCCCGCGACACCCGAGGGGCACACGTGGCGCGGATCACGTTGCGGTCTGGACCAGTGCCCTGTCAATACGGGCGCGAGGTCCGCGAGAGGCCGAGTCGGCACCGTTGTCGGTGGGATGCGTCAGAATTGAGTTCAGGGCCACCGCACGACACATCAAGGGGCACGCATGTCCGGACTGATCGACACCACGGAGATGTATCTCCGCACCATCCTCGAACTCGAAGAGGAAGGCGTGGTCCCGATGCGCGCCCGGATCGCGGAGCGGCTCGAACAGAGCGGCCCGACGGTCAGCCAGACCGTGGCGCGCATGGAGCGGGACGGCCTGCTGTCCGTAGCGGGCGACCGGCATCTGGAGCTGACGGACGAGGGCCGGATGCTGGCGACCCGGGTGATGCGCAAGCACCGCCTCGCCGAATGCCTGCTCGTCGACGTCATCGGGCTCGAATGGGAGCAGGTGCACGCCGAGGCGTGCCGCTGGGAGCACGTGATGAGCGAGGCGGTCGAGCGCCGCGTCGTGGAACTGCTGCGGCATCCGACCGAGTCGCCGTACGGCAACCCGATCCCGGGTCTTGAGGAGCTGGGCGAGCAGTCGGAGGCGGATCCGTTCCTGGACGCCGGCATGGTCAGCCTGATGGACCTGGACGCCGGGCCCGACGGCAAGACGGTCGTGGTGCGCAGGATCGGCGAGCCCATCCAGGCGGACGCCCAGCTGATGTACACGCTGCGGCGTGCCGGGGTACAGCCGGGCGCGGTGGTGAGCGTGACGGAGTCGCCGGCCGGTGTGCTGGTCGGCAGCAGCGGCGAGGCCGCCGAGCTGGACTCCGAGATCGCCGCGCACGTCTTCGTCGCCAAGCGCTGAACCGGCCAGGGGCGGCCGGACCCCGTTTTTCGCCCTGCTTTCCCACAAAATCCTTCCGTCTCTCCATCAGCCCGCTGAGCTGCGCCGACGCGCCGTTCGGCGGGCTGCGTCGCAGGTGAACGGTGAACGAAATTGTGGGAATCCGAGCGGTGGCGTCAACGGCGTGCCAGTCTGACGCGACGCATCTCCGCGCTGGTGTACGGCCTCTTGGTGTGGTGTCGGCGGCGTGCCGGGGTGCGGACGGTGTGTCACGCGCGGGCGCGCACCGGCGCCGGTGCGCGGGACGCTGGGACGTGAGGCGGGGCGGCAGAGCGGCCGGGCTCGTACGGCGCACGATGCGTACGGGGTGCGACGGTCCTGCGCTCCGGTCTCCGGACGACGGGGAGGAGCGTGGATGCGGTCACCGGGTCCGCCGCGGTTGCGGCGTGCTGTGCGGGCTGCGTCGCGTCAGGGATGTGCCGCGTCGGATCCGGATCCCGGGGTGCGGCAGCCGGTGCCGGGGTGTGAACGGGGCCCCGGCGCTGCGAGCAGCCGGGGCCCCGCCTCCCCATGTTCCCCCGTCAAGACCCGGAGCCCCGAGCTCCCAGGGTCCTGCGGGACGGGCCCCCTTCCCGGTAGGGCCCGCCTCCCTGTAGCTGTCTCCCCTCGGCGGGCTCCGTCTACCCCTGAGCGCTGTCACCCGAACGAGGGGACTTGCGCACGAGACCGCCGTGTTCGAATAAAGGTTCGATAGTGTGGGTCTGCTCAACGGACGATTGGGGGTGCCAGGGCACATGGTGCGGCGCATCGATGTGACAGGGGCCGGCGGCGTGCAGCTCGCGGCCTGGGAGTTCACCGACCCGCCCAAGACCGGCGGCGGGCTGGAGGAGGCCGAGCAGCGGCCGGGCGTACTGCTGCTCCACGGATTGATGGGCCGCGCGGCGCACTGGGCCGGCACCGCCCGCTGGCTGAGCGGGCGGCACCGCGCCGTCGCCCTCGACCAGCGCGGACACGGCCGCAGCGAGAAGCCGCCCGGGGGCCCCTTCGACCGCGCGGCCTACGTCGACGACGCGATAGCCGCCATCGAGCAGCTCGGCCTCGCGCCCGTCACCCTCATCGGCCACGCCATGGGCGCCCTGACGGCGTGGCAGCTCGCGGCCCGCCGCCCTGACCTGGTCAGCGCCCTGGTCATCTGCGACATGCGGGCCTCCGCCCTCGGCGCGGCCTCGCAGCGCGAGTGGATCGAGTGGTTCGACACCTGGCCGCTGCCCTTCACCACGCTCGCCGACGTCCGCACCTGGTTCGGCGAGGACGACCCGACGCTGGAGCGGTCCCGGCCGACCCGCGGCGAGTTCTTCGCCGAGGTGATGGCCGAGAGCGCCGACGGCTGGCGCCCCGTCTTCTCCCGGCGGCAGATGCTCACCGCCCGCGAGACCTGGGTGCACGACGCCCACTGGGAGGAGCTGGCGCACGTCCGGTGCCCCAGCCTCGTCGTCCGTGGCCTGGACGGCGAGCTGGGCCGCGCGGAGGCCCAGGAGATGGTCCGGGTGCTACCGCGCGGTGCCTACGCCGAAATCCCGGACGCCGGGCACCTGTTGCCCTGGGAACACCCCGAGGCGTGGCGCCGGGCCGTCGAACCGTTCCTGCACTCGGCCGTGCCGGGATAAGGCGCGGCGGGAGCGCGGAAGGCCCGCGTCCCACCGCTGTTTCGAGCCAAGGGGGGCCCGGATTTCGGCCGACGTTACGATGCACTGCTCCGGTGCGCCGGTCACCCCGCGGCGCGGGGTGCCGCACACTGCCGTGCACCCATCGACCGACGCGGAAGGCCCACCGATGGACTCCTTGCTTCCGGACGACCCGCAATCCCTCGGGCCGTACCGCCTGTTGGGCCGCATCGGTGCGGGCGGGATGGGCCGGGTCTACCTGGCGCGGTCGGCCGGCGGGCGCACCGTCGCGGTCAAGGTCGTACGGCCCGACCTGGCCCAGGACACCGCGTTCCGCGGTCGGTTCCGGCAGGAGGTCGAGATAGCCCGCGCGGTGTCCGGCCGCTACACGGCACCCGTCGTCGACGCCGACACCGAGGCGGCGCTGCCCTGGCTGGCCACCGCCTTCGTGCTCGGCCCCTCGCTCACCGAAGTCATCGAGGAACACGGCGCGTTGCCCGAACGCAGCGTCCGCGCCCTGGGCGCCGGTCTCGCCGCCGCGCTCACCGACATCCACGCCGTCGGACTCGTGCACCGTGACCTCAAACCGTCCAACGTGCTGCTGGCGGCCGACGGCCCGCGGGTCATCGACTTCGGCATCGCACGCGCCGTCGACGGCGACCGCATGACGCAGACCGGCGTGGTCGTCGGCTCACCCGGATACATCCCGCCCGAGCAGGCGCTGGGGCGGCCGGTCGGCACGGCGGGCGACATCTTCGCCTTCGGCGCGGTACTCGCCTACGCCTCCACGGGCCACACCGCATACGGCGACACGACCCCGGCCGCGGTGCTCTACCAAGTCGTCCACGGCGAGCCCGACCTCACCGGAGTACCCGGCCACCTCCTCGACCTCGTCGCCGCCTGCCTGCGCCGCGACCCCGCGCAGCGCCCCACACCGGCGCAGGTGCGGGAGGCGCTGGCCCCCGATGGCACCGGCGCCGTCCTCGCCAACTGGCTGCCGGGCGCGGTCTCTTCGACCATCGCCACGCACGCCGCCCGCATCCTCGACCTGGAAACCCCGGAGCACGGCACATCGGCGCCGCCACGTCAGCCGACACCGGGAGCAGGCCCGGATCAGGGAGCCGCCCCAGCGGCGACGCCGCCCGGATTCGGCTCGGCGCCGACGTATGTGTTCGGTGCGGGTGCGGGGCCGGGGGCGTATGGGGCCGTTGGCAGCGGGAACGGGCCCGGCGGTGGGTCGAGTAGCGGTGTGCCCACGCCCGCACCCTCCGCGTACGAGGCCACCGCGGTCGGCCCCGGCAGCACCGTGGACCACACCGCCAACGGCGGTGCGCAGCCGTCCCGTCGGCGTTTCTTCGGGCTCGCCGCCGCTGCCGCGGCCGGGGTGGCCGTCGTCGGCGGTGGCGGCGTGTGGGCACTGACCGCATCGTCCGGCGGTACGGCCAAGGGGGCGGACGGCGTCCCGGCGGGCGACGCGCAGGCGGAGAAGTTCACCACCCCGCCGCCCGGCATCGCGCCCCAGGTGCTGTGGCACCGCACCGCCGAGACCGACAGCATCAGCAGCGACCTGCCGCTCCGCGCACACAACGGTCTGCTGATCATCAGCGGCGATCCGCTCGTCGCCCGCCGCGCGACCGACGGCAAGGCGGCATGGACCCGCAAGGGCGTGGCCCCGGCCGGCGCCCCACTCATCCTCGCCGACGGCAAACTCTTCCTCGTCAGCACGGAATACGACGGCGACGTCATCGGCCTCGACCCCGACACCGGCAAGGAGGCATGGCGCAGCCGGCTCGGCGGCGACCTGACCGTCCAGCGCATCCTCGCCGCCGATCAGCAGCGCATCCACGTCATCGCCTCGGTGCGCACCGAGGACACCACCGTCCACCTCACCGCCATCGCCGCCATCAACATCCGTACCCGCACGGTGGATTGGCAGAAGCCGCGGGACAAGGGCACCCAGGACTACGAACTCGAAGGCGTCGTCGCGGGCGGCCGGCTCGTCTACACCGACGGGCGCAAGAACGTGACGGTACGGGACGCCGCCGACGGCCGGCAGCTGTGGACCCGGAAGATCGGCGAGGACATCGCCTGGCGCCCCGCCGTCCACGCCCAGCGGATCTTCCTCGGCGGCGAACGGCTGCGGGCCGTGCACCTCGAAACCGGCAAGGACGACTGGTCGCTCTCCTCGGCCGGGCGGCTCAGCTTCTACCAGCCGATGGTGGTCGGCGACGTGCTCTACGCCGGGGACCACAGCGGCGGGGTGTGGGCGGTGGATCCGGTGCGCGGCAGGAAACTGTGGCTGTGCGAGGACGTCGGTGCGCGCCGGGCGCCCAGGGAGTTCGTGCGGGTGGGCAACACCCTCTACGGCGCTTCCTACGACGACATCGGCGGGATCTTCGCCCTCAACCCCATGACCGGAAAGGCGCGTTGGCACTACAACGACAACACCGGAAACCTGGAGCAGTGGCACGTCGTCGCATCCGGCGGACGTCTGCTGGTCACCCACGGGGACGAGATCTACGGGCTGCCGGCGGTGTGAGGGCGCGGGCGCCCCGCCTGCCTGTCCGGGCGTCCGCACGGCCCGCCGCAGGGTGGCCCAGGGCAGGTCAGGGGTTGTTCAGGTAGGTGAGCACGGCGAGGACGCGGCGGTGGCTGTTGTCGTCATCGGTGATGCCGAGTTTGCCGAACATGGAGGTGGTGTACTTGCTGATGGCGCTTTCGCTGAGGAAGAGCCGCCGGCCGATGGCCTGATTGGACAGCTCTTCGGCCATCAGCCCGAGCACGGAGTTCTCGCGGTCGGTGAGCTGCCCGAGCCGTCGGTTCGAGGGCCCGCTGGACAGCAGCTCGGCGATGACGGCCGGGTCCATGGCGGTCCTGCCGTCGGCGACGCGTTCCAGCGCATCGATGAACTGATCGGCGTGGAACACGCTCTCTTTGAGGAGATAGCCGATGCCTCCCGCGCCGTCGCCCAACAGCGCGCGGGCATAGAGCTGTTCGACGTGACCTCGTTCATCCGGGGCCGGTCGGCCGGAGTGCTCGCGAGCGCCGCGGTGACCTACCGGCTGACCGTCCTCGCCTCACGGGGAACGTGCTGGGCCTTCCAGCGCGTGCGCATCATCCCGGTCGTCATGCCGCCGGCGATCGTCGCCGTCGACTGATTCCCGGTATCTGCCCGGCGTGGTTCATCGCGATGCGGGGCCACCTGCGCCCTCGCCGTCGCGGCGGCCGCCTTCCTCGTCAATGGATCCATATTGCGCGCCGCCTTTCCCAGGTTGCGATGATTCGTCGGTTCGGTGGTTCGTTGGTCTCCCGGTTCGGTGGTTCCTCGGCTCCTCGGGGCGCCGGCTCCTCGGCTCGTCGGAAGGGGGCCGCCACGCCGTTCGTGCTGCCGGCGCCCTACCCCAACGTCCGGGTGAAATCGCCGCGTTGGACCCGGGCCGTGAGGGAATCGTCCGTGGGTGCGGGGGCGAGCAGCGAGCCGTAGCCGGTGGCGGCCCAGAGGCTGGTGGCGGCGGGGGCCTCGAAGTACGGGACGGGGCGGCCGTCGGCGTGGTCCGTGAGGACCTCCGGGGCGCGGCGGGCCCGCACGGCGCGTATGCAGGTCTCGCACGCGGCCACCCGCAGCTGCTCGCGGTGGCCGAGCGGGCGCCAGGGTATGCGGCGGGCGGCCGGGCCGTGCAGGGGATGGAAGAAGCACAGCGGCAGCGGGTCCTGGTCGTGTGCGAGCGCCGCCCGGCCCTCGGCTATCAGCGCGAACACGCCCGCCAGGTCCGGTATGCCCCGCGAGCGGTCCAGCACCGTGCCCGCCGCCGTATAGGCGTCGAGGGCGCGCCCGATGGACGCCGGCTCGCCCCGGGAGGCGCGCGCCTCCTCGCCGAGCCGCACCACCTCTTCGGCGGCGCGGTCGCGCAGTTCGGACTCGTCGGCACGGCGGGCCGCGGCGAACACCGAGCGCGGCAGCGCGAACGGCGTGGACAGATCGCGCAGCCGGGAACGGCGCCGCAGCAGCAGCCCGGCCGCGGCGATCAGCAGCAGCGGCCCGGCGACCAGGGCGAGTATCCGCGTGAGGGGCGAGCCGGAGGAACGGGCGCCCGCGCCCTTCTTGCCGTCGGCCGGTGTGCCGGGGGAGTTGAGGTCGGCGGTGGCCTTCTCGTACTCCGCCTCGCCGTCGCCCGCCTTGATGATGTCGATCGCGCGCTCGATCCGGCGGGCCGTACCGGCATGGTCCATGTCGTCCTGATGGAAGACCGCCGCGGCCGCCCGCTCGGCTTGGTGCACGTCGTTCGGCCACTCCCTGGCGGCGATGTCGTCGTGGGATTCGCCGAGCGTGATGATGATCGCCGGGCCGTTGCCCATCCGGTCGTGGACCACCTCGGCCAGCTGCTTGGGGTCGCCGCCCCAGCTGTCCCCCTCGACCAGCGGCACCAGCACGACGCGGAGCGGCAGATGCGTGCCGCGGATCCGGTCGGCCAGCTTCTTCTGCTCGGCCGTGCCGACCGCCGAGGCCAGCGACGGATCGACGTAGACGGGGGACTTGTGCAGTGCCTCGGCGATCTTCTGCCCGGGGCTCTCGGCGGCGGCGCCCGGGGCTGCCGCGCACCACACCAGGGCCGCTGACGCGGCGGCGAGCGCGGCGACGGTACGCGGCGGACGGCGCGCGGCGGGCCGCACACGGTGCGGGGCGGTGGGCCGCGCGGAGTGGTGGCGGGGGTCAGTGAACACCGAAGTACTCCCGTACATCGTGGGTGAGTTGATCGATTCCGGCGCCTTCGGCGAGCGTGGCCAGCGGCCCGGGGAGGGCGGGATACGGGACGCGGTCGGCCCGGCCGGCGTCCGGCGTGGCGCCCAGCCGCAGCACCGTGCCCGGGACGACGAGGCATGCCGCGCACACCGGCAGCGGGCGGGCCCGGCCGCTGCCCTGCGGGCGTATGCGGCGGGTGCCGTGTGCGACGCCGTGCAGCGGGTTGCGGTGGCACAACTGCTGCGGGGCGGCCGGGCCCGCGACGGCCGCCCGGCCCGCCAGGGCCAGTGCGATGGCGCAGGCGAGGGAGGCCGGTGGGGCATCGGCGTCGATCCGGCCGTCGCTGTCGCCGTCGATCAGCAGGGCCGCGGCGTCCAGGCACTCCCATGCCTGGTGCCGGGACCGTTCGGGCAGTCCGGACGCGGTGTTCAGCGCGGTGGTGAGGGTGTCGACCTCCTGGCGTGCGGTGCGCCGCAGCCATGCCGTCGAGGGCTCGGCGGGGGCCTCGGGCGGCTTCGGTGTGCCGGGCGCCGTGGCGGAATCGTCGCGTCGCCCGATGCGGCGGATGAGAGCGCCGCCCGCCGCCCGGCCCGTCGCCACCAGCCCCAGCACCGCGACCGCGAGGAGCGCGCCGATCAGCAGCCCGGGGCCGAAGTCCGTGGCGAACAGGCCGGGCAGCGCCTTCTCCTTGACCGGGTCATCGGCGGGCTCGGGCGCGTACGGCATGCTGCCCGCCTTGGCGGGCGGGGACTTGGCGACATACGTGAGGAGCTTGTCGAGGCGGGAGCCGATGGCGTGGTCTTCGGATGGGGGGAAGGAGAGGTACCCCGGGCGGTCGTTGAGGTACGGGGAGCTGACCGGGGTGCCGTAGTTGGCGACGTCGATGGAGCCGGACAGCGGGTCGGCGAGGACGATCACGGCGTTGCGGCGCAGTCGGTCGTGCAGCGACTTGGCGAACAGCTCGGCGCTGCCGCCCGATTCGTCATCGGACAGGCTCGGGACCGCCGCGATCAGCACCGGGACGTGCAGCGCGGCGAGTTGCTCGCGCAGCCGGGCGCGTTCGGTGGTGCTCAGTGCCGGTTCGCTCTCTGGGTCGGTGTAGAGCGGGTCGCGGCGGAGTCCGGCGGCGACCCGGTCGGTGCGGGCGCGCAGGTCGGCGGCGGTGGGGTGCGAACCGTCCCCGGACGTGCGCTCGTTGAACACCTGCGAGGCGGTGAAGGCGAGCGCGCCGGAGAGGGCGAGCGCCGCCAGCAGGAGACCGGCGGTCCAGGCGCGGGCCCATCCGGCGGGTCGGCCGGGGTCCGGCTTCGTGACGGGTGCCGGACCGCGGCCGGGACTGCCGTCCGTAGCGGCGGTGGCCGGTTTGCGCAGGGTGACGCCCGGCGCGGCAGGTCCCTGCCCGTTGCGCGCCGCCGGGATCCGGTCCGTGGCCGCGTGGGTGTGGCGCAGCCGCCTCCTGCGGCGGACGTACCACACCAGCAGCAGGGCGGAGAGCGGGATTCCGGTGATCGCGATGCCTGAGACGAAGCTCTGGTTCCGGCGGTCGGTGACGTCGATGTGCAGCTTCGGCGGGTCGGACGGGGCGTCGCCGCCGTACTCGGCGCGGGCGGCCGTGTACCGCTCATGGGCCTTCCCGGAGGCGAGCACGTCCACGAAGTAGTGGAAGGACTCGCGCGGCGTGGCGTCGTACGACAGGCCGTAGAGCGTTGCGCGGGCGGCGTCCTGGGCGCCGGGCAGGTCGACTCCGTACGTCTGCACCTGCGGCATTCCGGGGCCGCTCACCACCACGTAAAGCCCCGCGCGGCCCAGCCGGTCGTGGACCCCCGCGATGAATCCGGCGCCGTCGGCGCTCAGCGCCGTGTCGGGCAGCACCATCACGTACACGGGGACGCCCAGCCGCTTGGCCTGCGTGGCGAATTCGGGGGCGGTGGAGCGGGGGACATCGCGGGGCAGCTGGTCGCTGATGTAGACCGGGTTCTTCCGCAGTTGCCCGGCGACGTACGCGGTCCTGCCGGGCGGTGCGTCACCAGCCGGCGCGGCGGCCGCCGACGCCCGCGCGAGGGGCCCGGCCTGGCCCGCGGCCTGGGCCGCACCGCCGGCCAGCAGCATCACAAGCCAGCCCACGACCAGCACACCCGCACAGCGCCGCACGGCCCCCACCACCCCTCGTTCGGACACGCAAGACGCTACCGCCCGCGTCCGACACCCGCCTGAGCCTGTGGATAACTTCCCGGCAGCGCCCCACCGCCCGGCCGGGCAGCGTCCGGCCGGCCGTCGCCGCCCGGCCGGGCGGTGGGGCGCCTCAGCCCTTGCTGACCGCGGCCAGGATCTCCGGCAGCCGCCGGACCACCCGGGGAGCCGCCACCCGCAGCCCCAACTGCGCGACGCCGACGCCGTAGAGCGCACCGACCGGCAGCAGTATCCACAGCAGGTCGTGCCGGCCCGATACGTGCAGCCAGATGGTCAGTGCCAGCAGCGGCAGGCTCAGGACCGCGCCCACCGCCACACCGCCGAACATGCTGATCCACGCGATGGCCGCCTGCCCCGGCGCGACGTTCTTGTTGCCCTCGGACGGGATGGAGTACGGGAACAGCGCCGAGGCGAGCGCGCCCGTCGCCACCAGCGCGCCCAGCAGGGCCAGCGAGAGGCCGTAGATCTCCAGGAAGGAGGACCAGTCGCCGAGGAACGCCGAGGTGCCGATCACGACCAGCGTCACGTACGGGATCGCCACCAGGCTCAACGCCAGGGCACGAGCCCGGAGTTCCAGATAGGCGTCCCGCGGCGTCGAGATGGCCGACGCGACCATCCAGAACGCCGAGGTGTCCTGCCCGAACTGGTTGTACATCTGCATGCCGAGCAGCGCAGACGCCGAGAACGCGGTGTAGATCGACCCGTTCCCCTGCACCGATGACACCACGGGCACCAGCAGGCCCACGCCGATCGACGTCGCCCAGGACATCTTCGACTTGGGATCGCGCCACGCATAGCGCAGCGTCCGCAGCATGACCGTGCCCGTACGGCCGTCGGGAAGCAGCCGGGCCGGGCCGCGCACCCCGCCGTCCGAACTCCGCCGGCTGTCCTTCTCCACGGCCTGGAGGGTCGACGAATCGGGGGACGTCATCAGGGTGGTCAGGGTCCGCTGCCACCACCACAGGAGCAGCACCAGCGCCAGCACCGTCAGCGCGAGCCCCGCCGCCGCCCGGCCGTACGCCCCGTGCCCGGCGTCCTCGATGGCGCTCACCGCCGAGGCCGGCGGCACCCAGCGCAGCACATCGCCCAGCGGCTCCAGCACGGACAGCCCGTCCGGGCTGCCCAGTTTCTGGGCGGCGATGTTGACGCCCTGGCCGCCGATCGCGATGAACAGGCCGCCCAGCACGGCGAGATCACGGCCCCTGCGGCTGGTCAGCAGCCGCACCGAAGCGGTCGCGACGGCACGCGCCAGCGCGGCGCACACCAGCACCACCAGGACGACGGCGGGCACCGCGACGACCGCGGCGGCCGCGCCGTCGGCCACCGCCACGGCCGAACCCGTCGCCAGCGCCAGGGTGACGAACGGGCCGATGCCGACCAGCGAAGCCGTCAGCAGCGAGACGACCAGCGGCCGCGGCCGCAGCGGCAGCATCACCAGCCGCGTCGGATCCAGCGTCTCGTCACCGGAAGGGAAGAACAGCGGCATGACCGCCCACCCCAGGGTGAGGATCCCGGTGAGCAGCACGGCCAGCGCGCCGACGTGCGGAGTGCCGCGCAGGGCGATCAGCCCGAGCACCACACCCGCCGCGAACAGCAGGCCGACCACGACGGACGCGATGTAGGCGACGGTACGGCCGGGCGACTGCCGCAGGCCGTTACGGAGCAGGGACAGCTTCAGCCGGACGAACAGCGGCGTGAGCGCCGGCCCTCCGGCCACGGATTCGGTACTCATCGGGCGCCGCCACCCAGCCAGTCGAGGTTCTGCCCGGCGCGGCGGCGGCCGGCGCCGACCAGTTCGAGGAACGCCTCCTGGAGCGAGGGGGCGTCGCCGCGTACCTCGGCGAGCGTGCCCTGCGCCCGGATGCGCCCGGCGGCGATCACCGCCACCCAGTCGCACAGCGATTCGACCAGTTCCATCACATGGCTGGAGAAGATCACCGTCGCCCCGGAGGCGGTGTAGCGCTCCAGGACGCCGCGGATGGTCTGCGCCGACACCGGGTCGACGCCCTCGAACGGCTCGTCCAGGAAGAGGATTTCGGGGTTGTGCAGCAGCGCCGCGGCCAGCCCGATCTTCTTGCGCATGCCGGTGGAGTAGTCGACGACCAGTTTGTTCTGCGAGCCCGAGAGGTCGAGTACGTCCAGCAGCTGCGCCGCACGCTTGTCGACCTCGTCGCCCGGCAGGCCCCGCAACCGTCCGATATAGCTGAGGAGTTCGCGCCCGGACAGCCGCTCGAAGAGCCGCAGCCCCTCGGGCAGCACCCCGATCCGGGACTTGACCGCCACCGGGTCCTGCCAGACGTCGTGCCCGCCGATCTCGACCTGTCCGGAATCCGGCCGCAGCAGCCCCGTCACCATCGACAATGTCGTGGTCTTGCCTGCGCCGTTGGGCCCGACGAGCCCGATGAACCGGCCGGCCGGCAGCGTCAGATCGATTCCCGCGACGGCCACCTGGGTGCCGAACCGCTTCGTGAGGCCCTGGATCCGCACGGCAGGCACGGCCGTGCCGCCACCGGTCCGCTCCCCATCGCCCTCGGCCCGCCCCGTGTTCTGCTCCGGTTCGTTCGTCACCGGCCCCGCCCTTCGACGTCCCCGCAGGGGCCGTTCGCGCCCCCGTCGGCATCCCACGATACGGGTGGGACGAGGCTCGGGCCGGGGAGCCGGCGCCCGCAGCTACAGGCGGGTACGGCGGGCGCCATCAGGGGCTCAACGGGCCCGGCCGGCCGCCCCGTCGCGTGAGCAGGCGTACGCGAGCGAGCTGATCAGCTCCTCGGCGTCGGGCAGCCAGCGGTTGGCCGATGTGGGGCGCCGCGCCCACTGGACCGCGCCGTGCGCCCCGATGCGGGTCGGCGGCGCGGCGATGTACTCGCCCTCGCCGCGGCAGACCAGATCCAGCGTGGCCGGCTGCCGGCCCAGGCCCCGCACCAGGGAGTGCACCTTCGCCCCGGCGCCGGGAAGGACGAGGAAGAGCATCCGGCGGCCAGGGGTACGGGTCACCGGACCCAGCGGCACATCCATCCGTTCCATACGGGCCAGCGCCAGGCAGCCCGCGGTCTCCGGGACGTCAAGTGCCTCGAACGAACGGCCCGTCGGCAGCAGGATCGACGCCCGCGGCTGCTTCGCCCACATCCGGCGGACGGCCGGACCGCTGCCGGTGGCCTGGCCCGCCCAGTCGGCGGCGACGGGGTGCGCGCCGGGCGCCGCGCAGCCGGCGGCCCCGCACGAGCACCGCAGCGACCGGCCGTTGTCCTCCAGCCAGGCGCCGGCGAACACGTCCCAATGCCGATCCTCCGCGTACCGCGCCGCGATGTCGGGCAGCTGCTCGCCGCGCTGCGTCGGGATCTGTACGGCTTCGGTGACTCCGATGGTCTTGTCCACGATCGGTCAACTCCCCTTGACGTCAAGGGTTACGGGCGAAACGTGCCCCTCCCGGCGCATCATCTGTGCACGTGGGGCGCATGGGTGCACCGGTGGGGGCGCGTATGCGGGAGTGACACCGGAAGCGGGTAGCCACCCGCGTGCCGGGCGGAGCGGCCGCCCGGCGGCAGGCCGCGCCGTGCACCGGGATCGAACCCGGGCACCGCGGCGCCGAAGAATCACCGCAACACCGCGCGCCACCACCTCTTTTCATCGTTCACCACCACGGCCGGCACGCGGTCCTGCGCCGGGTGGGCACCTCGTGCGGGATGCGTCAGGGGCAGGGGGAGTCCCGTACATCCCGGGCATCGCTCGCATCACACTTATCGCTCGTATCCGGTGTGTCTCGGATATCCGGGATATCTGTGGGGAATTGATCGGGGTCAACGGCGTTCGACGGTGAACGCGCAGCAGCAATAGGGGGTACAGCATGGCCGCAAGGCCACTAGTCGCCCGGCAGCCCAATGAGAGGCTGCAGGCGCTCATCCAGGAAGCCGCCTGCTCCAACGCCGGGCTCGCCCGCCGCGTCAACATGTGCGGTGCCGAACACGGCCTCGACCTGAGGTACGACAAGACCTCGGTGGCCCGCTGGCTGCGCGGACAGCAGCCGCGCGGCCGGGCCCCGGCCGTCATCGCCGAGTCGCTGGGCCGCAAGCTCGGCCGCACGGTCACCATCGACGAGATCGGGATGGCGGACGGCAAGAACCTGGCGTCCGGTGTGGGACTCCAGTTCTCGCCGACCGTGGTCGGCGCGATCGAGCAGGTCTGCGAACTGTGGCGCAGCGACGTCGGCCGCCGCGACTTCCTGAGCGGATCCACGGTCGCCGCGTCCGCGCTCGTCGAACCCAGCCGCGACTGGCTGATCAGCGGAGCGGACGCGCAGGTCGCCCGCAGTGCCGGGGCGCGGGTCGGGCTCGCCGACGTCGAGGCGGTACGCGCCATGACCGCGGCGCTCGGCGAACTCGACCACCAATTCGGCAGCGGACACGTCCGGCCGGTCGTCGTCCACTACCTCAACAGCGTGGTGTCCGGCCTGCTCGCCGGGTCGTACCGGGAATCCGTCGGACGTGAACTGTTCGCCGCCGTGGCGCGGTTGACGGAACTGGCCGGCTACATGGCCGTCGACACCGGCCAGGCCGGGCTCGCCCAGCGCTACTACATCCAGGCGCTGCGTCTGGCGCAGGCGGCGGGTGACCGCGGCTACGGCGGCTACGTGCTGGCCGCGAGCATGAGCCACCTCGCCGCCTCGCTGGGCAATCCACGCGAGATCGCCCAGCTCGCGCGGGCCGCCCAGGAAGGGGCACGCGGGCAGATCACGCCGCGCGCCGAGGCGATGTTCTGCGCCGCGGAGGCGCGCGGGCACGCGCTGATGGGCGACGGCCGGGCCTTTCAGACGGTGGTCACCCACGCGCTGACCGCGATGGAACGCGCCGAGGACAAGCCCGACTCCGGGGATGATCCGGACTGGATCCGGCATTTCACCCCGGCGTATCTGGCCGATGAACTCGCCCACTGCCACCGCGACCTGGGCCAGGCCGCAGCGGCGGGCGCGTGCGCACAGGAAGCGCTGGACGGACATCCGCCGGGCCGGGCCCGCCGCCGTGCCATCGGACTCGTCCTGCTGGCCGGCTCCCAGGTGCAGCAGCGCGAGGTCGAACTGGCCTGTCAAACGGCAACCCAGGCCGTCGAGTTGCTCGGCGGACTGCGCTCGCACCGCGGCACGGAGTACCTCGACGAGTTCCAGCAGCGGCTCGAACCGTACCGGGACGAGCCGGTGGTAAGGGAATTCGGCGCACGGCTGGAACTGCGCGCGGTGGCATGAACGGGGCGGGCCGGGACCGGGCGCACCGGTCGGGGGCCCGGCCGCCCGGTTCCCACCACGCGGGCCGGACCTGCGCCGCCCCCGGCGGACAGGGGGGTGACCAGGGGACGTGGTCGAACGTTGCTGCGACCCGGTAGCGTGAGCCGACGATTCCGTAGGTCAGCAGAGGGTAGGAGTCCCGGTGACGCAGAGCGGACAGGGCCACGACCCGCAGAATTCTGCGGCCGGTCCCGCGCGAGAGGGTGTGGTGCTGCCCGCCAACGGTGAGCCGTGGGTGCCCGCCCCGCAGGCCGCACCGTCGGCCGGCCAGCCCTGGGGTCAGCCCTGGGGCCCCGACCAGCAGGCCCCCCAGCAGCCGTACGGCCAGGGCCAGGATCACGGTCAGTCGCAGGGATACGGCCAGGACTACGGCCGGGCACCGATGCCGCAGCAGCCCTACCAGCCACAGCCCCCGGGGTTCCCGCCGCTACAGGCCCAGCCACCGGTGCCGCCCCTGCCGCCCGCCATGCCGCCGCAGCCCCAGGCGCCCGGAACGCAGATATCCCCGCAGACACCGGGCCAGCTGCCGCCCCCCGCGGGCGACGCCGAGGCGACCGCTCTGATACCCCCCTTCGGGGCGCAGGGCCCACACGGTCAGGGCGGCCCCGGCGCGGCCCCGTCCGGCGCGCTGCCGCCCGAGGGACAGTCCTTCGGCGGGCAGCACGGCTACGGACAGCAGCCGCCGCAGCCGTACGGACAGCAGGCGTACGACCAGCACCAGCCGTTCGGGCAGCCGCAGCAGCCGCACGCGGCGCAGCCGCCGTCGGGCCGGCTGGAGAAGGCGGCCCCGCAGCCCGCCGCCCCGATGCCGCCCGCCGCGGGCGATGCCGAGGCGACGGCCCTCATCCCGCCCATCGGCGCGCACGGCGGCCCGCCCGGCGCCGCACCGCTGCCGCCCGAGGCGTCCGCGCGGCCCGAAACCCCCGGCGAATCCACGCAGATGCTGCGTACCGTCAAGCCGCCCAAGAACCGTGCGACGGGCCAGGGGCAGCGGACACCGCAGCCGCCGGACGGCTCGGAGGCGACGCAGCTGATCCCCCCGGTCGGCCCCGGCACCCCGCCGCCCGCCGCTCCCTTCGGTGTACGCCCCGGAGCGCCCGGAGCCCCCGCCGACCGCCCGACACCCGCCGAGTTCGACGGGCTGTTCCGCACGGACTCCGGCACCGCGGGCCGGCCCGGCGACATCCCCGACGCCACCGCCCAGCTGCCGCGCTTCGACGACCAGGCCCCGCCGCCGTACGACCGGCAGGGCCCGGGACAGGGCTACGGACAGCAGAACTTCCCCCCGCAGGGCGGCGGTTACGAGCCGCAGCCTTCGTATGACGACGACGGGTCCGGCGGGCGGCGCAAGCGGCTGGCGCCGGTCGCGATCGTGGGCATCATCGTCGTCGTGCTGGCGGGCGCCGGGCTCGGCGTCGGCTGGGCGCTCAGCGGCGACGACAGCGCCGACGGCGGGACGAAGAAGGAGACCGGCGGCTCGTCCGAGCAGGCCGCGAAGGAGAAGCCGCCGTCGAAGCCGGCCGCCGACCCGGCCCAGGAACAGGCCAAGAAGCTGGACGCGCTGCTCGGCGACAGCAACAACAGCCGCTCCGCCGTGGTCAATGCGGTCAAGAGCATCCGCAGCTGCGACAAGCTCGGCGAGTCGGCCAAGGCCCTGAAGTCCGCAGCGGCGCAGCGCAACGACCTGGTCTCGCGGCTCCAGCAGCTGCCGGTCGACAAGATCCCGCAGCACGCGGAGCTGACCGCGGCGCTGACCTCCGCGTGGAAGTCGTCCGCCGCGGCCGACAACCACTACGCGGCCTGGGCGGGGCAGGTCGGCGGCAAGAAGGGCTGCCACAAGGGCCACGCCCGTAACACCCAGCAGACCGCTCAGGGCACCGCGGCCAGCGGCACCGCGACCAAGTCCAAGGAGCAGGCGGCCAAGATCTGGAACCCGATCGCGCAGAAGTACGGGCTGACGGCCCGCCAGCCCGGCGACCTCTGATCCGGCGGCAGGCGTCGCCCCGCCCGGCAGCCTCGCCTCAGAGGTCGGTGCGGCGCCGCTCCAGCGTCCTGGCGACGTTCACGAACCCGTCGGACGCGGCGAGCACCTGCCCGTCCGCCACGGTCTGGTACGTCACCATGCCGTTCACGATGCGCGGGAAGTCCTGCACGGCGAGCATGTCGTCGGCCCGCCAGCGCAGCTTGGGGGTCAGCCCGCCGGTGTCGATGGCGTGGCTGCCGTGGTCCAGCAGCTTCTGGAGGGCGTGCGAGGTGATCTCCTCGGTGCCCTGCGCGTCGAGCTGCTCCACCAGGGAACGCAGCACGGTGTAGGCGATCCAGGTCGTCTGGACTCCCTGGTCGGCCGGGTCGATGCGGTTGTCGCCGAAGGCGTGGTCGTTGATCACCTTGCGCATCGGATTCCAGCGCGGGTCACTGGCGACCGGGTACCAGCCGGTGAGGTACGCGCCCTCCAGCGGCCCCGACCTGCCGCCCGTGCGGGTCACCAGCGACTGCCCGACGCTGCCCAGCACGGAGGCGACGTGCACCTTGGGGCGCTCTTCCTGGAGCCGCCGGAAGGAGTCGAAGAACGCGTCGGTGTGGTCGCCGAGCGAGGCCGTCACGCAGGAGCCGGGCGCTTCGCCGCCGGCCCGCGCGGTGCCGTACACGGCCGGGTCGGCGCCGACGTCGTCCAGCGCCCGCCGCACCTCCGTGGCGTAGTCCGTGCCGTCATCGGGTGCCCGGATGTCGGTGACCGGGTTGCGGTGGCCCTGCTGGAGGCCGGAGTTGAGGAGCGAGGGCATCTGGTCGCCCTGGATGGTGTCGGGCCGCACCAGGGCGACGCGTCCGCAGTTGCTCGCCAACTGGCGGCCGTTCCCGGCGAGCAGGGACGCCTGGCCGCCGTTGACGGGGTAGGACAGCGGACTCTCGAACTCCTCGTCCGACGCGCCGTAGCCGCCGATGAACGGGATGCCGTTGACCTCAAGGGGCGAGATGAAGGAGCGGCCGAACTGGCTGTACGAGCCCACGACGGCGACCGCGCCCTGATCGACCGCGCGCTGTGCGCACCGGGTGGCGCCCGCCGAGTCGTTGCGGTCGTTGCAGGTGAGGACCTTCAGCGGGTGGCCCGCTATGCCGCCGTCGGCGTTGACCCAGCGCGCATACGTCTGCGCCATGGCCGGCATACCGGGCATGTTGGTGGTGCTGGTGCCTTCGGGCGCCCAGGTCATCACCGTGACCGGCTCCTTCTCCCCGGACGCCCCCGAGGTTCCGGGGAGGGAGCCGCAGGCCGAGAGCAGCGACGCGACGACCGCCGTGCACGCCACCATCGAGGCGCGGGCCGTCGGTGAGGTGTGCGGGGAGGGGCGGGGGGAAGGGCGTCGCCGTCCGGTCATGTGGCGAAAGCCTTCCGGTCCGCCCATAACGTGTGAGTGACGTCGGGTCAACGGATGGTGACGTCGAGGTGAACTCCAGGGGGATGCGCATGATCCACTGCGAGGAACGTACGATCGAATACTGTGCAAGGTTCGGAGAAGTCTTCCCGTCGCGGCCGCCGCTCGACCACCATGGGCGCCATGCCACTCAACGACATGCCGTGGTGGCGCTGGCGCAGCAATGTGCGCTCCGCGCTGCACATGCTCTCCGACCCCGCCTTCCAGCGCGAGACCTGGCTGGCCGGCCGCCCGGGGTACGGAGACGTCACCGACGCGGTCTACCGGCTCGTCGAGGACACCTGGCTGGACAACTGGTCGGCGGACAAATACGTCGGCACGATCTTCCGGGACACGCAGGAAGCGGCCCTGGTCGACGTCGCCGTGCTGCGGGTGCTGCGGATCATGCACCAGGTGGGGCCGGACGCGCCGGTCGCCGCGTACGTCGAGCATCACGCCTGGCCCGAGGCCGCACGCGCGGCCCGGGAGGCGCATCTGCGGCTGGCGGCGGCCGACGGCGACGACCCGGACGCGCCGCCGCACTCGCTGGAGGTGCTGGCCCTCATGACGCACGGAGCCGGCGCCCCGGCCTGAGCAGCGGCGCGGGTGTGCGACCCTATGAGGTCATGAGCGAGTCGCAGTCCACCACACCCGGTACCGGCGGTCCCCACGATCGGGACGGCGGGGCCGAACAGTACGTCCTCACGCTGTCCTGCCCGGACAAGAAGGGGATCGTGCACGCCGTGTCCAGCTACCTCTTCATGACGGGCTGCAACATCGAGGACAGCCAGCAGTTCGGTGACCGCGACACCGGACTGTTCTTCATGCGGGTGCACTTCAGCGCGGACGCCCCGTCCGACGTCGAGAAGCTGCGCGCCAGCTTCGCCGCGGTGGGCGACTCCTTCCGGATGGACTGGCAGATCCACCGGGCCGACGAGAAGATGCGCATCGTCCTGATGGTGTCCAAGTTCGGGCACTGCCTGAACGACCTGCTCTTCCGCTCCCGGATCGGCGCGCTGCCGGTCGAGATCGCCGCCGTGGTCTCCAACCACATGGACTTCGCCGAGCTGGTCGGCTCGTACGGCATTCCGTTCCGCCACATTCCGGTCAGCAGGGCCACCAAGGCGCAGGCCGAGGCGGAGCTGCTGGAGCTGGTCCGCGAGGAGCGGATCGAGCTGGTCGTGCTGGCCCGCTACATGCAGGTGCTCTCCGACGACCTGTGCAAGGCGCTGTCCGGCCGGATCATCAACATCCACCACTCCTTCCTCCCGAGCTTCAAGGGCGCCCGGCCGTACCACCAGGCGCACGCCCGCGGCGTGAAGCTCATCGGTGCCACGGCCCATTACGTGACGGCCGACCTCGACGAGGGCCCGATCATCGAGCAGGAGGTCGAGCGGGTCGGCCATGACGTCACCCCCGACCAACTCGTGGCGATCGGCCGCGACGTCGAGTGCCAGGCGCTGGCCCGCGCGGTGAAGTGGCACAGCGAGCACCGGGTGCTGCTCAACGGCACCCGCACGGTCGTCTTCGCGTAGGAGCCGCGCCGGGGCCGTCTGCCGTCCCGCCG
>NZ_JAJCXB010000030.1 GCF_020564935.1 Streptomyces pinistramenti | reverse complement strand
GGCCCCCCGCGACGCCGCGGACTGTTGCCTCCCAGGTCGTCAGGGCGTGCCTGTGACGTCCCGCCCCGCCGTCCGGACGCGGTGACGCCGCGCAGGGCACGGAGAACGTCCGGGCTACGCGGGGCCGTTGAGCGGGGCGGGCGAGGCCACCGGCTCGGTGTCCGCGCCGGCCTGCCGGCCGCCGGGCGCGAACGGGACGAAGGCGCGCAGCGCGAAGCCGCGGCCGCGCGGCGCGGGCCCGGTCTCCAGGCGGCCGTCGGCCAGGGCGAGGCGCTCGCGCAGCCCGGTCAGGCCGTTGCCGTCGTGCTGGACGCGGGACGGTCCCGCGCCGTCGTCGAGCACGGTCAGGCACAGGTAGCGGCGTTCGTCGGCTTCCCACTCCTCGGTCAGCAGCAGTTCGCAGCGCCCCGCACCGCTGTGCCGTACGACGTTGGTGACGGACTCGCGCAGCGCCCAGGCCAGCGCGCCTTCCTCGTCGGCCGCGAGGCCGTGGTGCCCGGCCTCCAGGGCGGCGTCGACGGCTGCGGTGATGCCCGCGGTGCGCAGCGCGGCACGGGCCCCGGCCAGCTCGACGGCCAGCCGGGGCCTGCGATATCCGGTGACGGCTTCCCGCACGTCCACCAGTGCCTGCCTGCTGACCCGTTCGATGTCGGCGACCTGGGAGGCGGCCGCGCCGGGCTTGTCCGGCAGCATCCGGCCTGCCAGTTCGCTCTTGAGCGTGATCAGGGAGAGCGAGTGCCCCAGGAGGTCGTGCAGGTCGCGGGCGAGCCGCAGGCGTTCCTCGTTGGCGGCGAGCCGGGCGACCTCCTCGCGGGCGGCGCGCAGTTCCTTCGTCGTACGGATCAGGTACTGCACGCCGACCATGGTGAAGCCGCTGCCCATCGCCGGGAGTCCGTAGGCGAAGAGGTAGTAGCCGCGGATCTCGGCGAAGCGCATGCCGACGGCGAGCAGCACGACGGTGGCGGCCGGTACCGTCCAGCGGGCGTGCTGCCAGGGCAGGACGATGCCGGAGGCCACCGAGGTGAAGATGAACAGCACCAGCCAGCTGGGGCCGAGGAACCAGGAGAGCACGGCGGAGAGCACCAGCAGGACGCCGAGTACCCCGTAGATGGGGGGCAGCGTCACCCGGCGCCACATGTGCCGGTAGACCAGCGTGAAGTAGGCCACGACGAAGAGCGCGAGGCCCGTGCCGCCCAGGACCCGGGCGGCGACGGACGCGTCACCGGTGAACAGCTCGGCCACCGGCCCGGCGAGGTAGAGCATCCAGACGGCGATCCACATCGCCTTCGCGACGGCCTGCCGCCGGGTGGCGGGCGGCTGCCCCATCCTGACCGGATGGGGCTCCCTCGGCCCGCTCTTCGTCGTCACCGGCCTCATGCCTTCCGGGTGTCCTTGCGGTACAGCCAGGCCGCGCCGGCGGCGAAGACCAGCAGGTAGCCGAGCAGGATCGCGATGTCCTTCATGTGCGGTGCGCCGCCGGCTTCGACGGCGGTGCCCAGGGCAGCGTACGCGTGGGTCGGAATCCACTCGGCGATGTTCTGCACCCACTGGGGCAGGATCGTCAGCGGCATCCACAGGCCGCCGCAGAAGGCCAGGGCGAAGTAGCAGAGCATGCTGACGGGGCGGACCGCGTCGCCGGAGACGAGGTAGCCGATGGCGACGCCGAGTGCGGCGAAGACGAAGCTGCCGAGCCAGGTGCCGACGGCGATGGCGGCCCACTGCCAGGCGTCGAGCCGTACGCCCTTGACGGCCGCGCCCGCGATCAGCACCAGGACGATGGACGGCAGGCTGACGGTGGCCGCCGCGGCGATCTTGGCGGAGACGTAGCCGCGTCCGGGCAGCGCGGTCAGCCGCAGCTGCCGCACCCAGCCCTTCTCGCGTTCCTTGGCGATCTGCTCGCAGTTGCCGAGCAGGACGGCCGTCATGGCGCCGAACGCGGCCATGGAGACCATGTAGTAGAGCCCCATGTCCAGCTTCGTGCCCGGTATCGGGGTGCTGTCGGCGCCGCCCGCGATGATCAGGTAGAGCGCCGGCGGGTAGATCACCGAGAAGAACATGAACTTCTTGTTGCGCAGCGCGCGGATGATTTCCAGCTTGATCAGGGTGGTCATCGGGCCGCCTCCTCGGCGGTGGTGGCGGTCGCGTCGGATGCCGTGGTGAGGGCGATGAACGCCTGCTCCAGGCCGAGTCCCGCGACTTCCAGGTTGTGCGGGTAGAGGCCGAGGCCGTAGACGGCGTGCACGGTCGCGTCGGCGTCCTGGGACTGGATGCGGACGGTGCGTCCCGAGACCTCCAGGGAGGTCAGGAACGGCAGAGCGCCGAGGGTGTCGCGGTCGATGGTGCCGTCGAGGTCGAAGGTGACCCGGCGGGCGCCGGCCTTCGCCTTGATCTCGGCGGACGTGCCGTCGGCGAGCACCCGGCCGCGCTGCAGCACGATGACGCGGTCGGCGATGGCGTCGGCCTCTTCGAGGTAGTGCGTGGCGAACAGCACCGTGCGGCCCTCGTCGGCCTGCCGGCGCATGGCCCCCCAGAAGGTCTGGCGGGCCGAGACGTCCATCCCGGTGGTCGGCTCGTCCAGCACGATCAGGTCGTTGGCGCCCGCGGTGGCGAGGGCGAACCTGACCCGCTGTTCCTGGCCGCCGGAGAGCTTGCCGACCATCCGGTCGGCGATGTCGGTGATCCCCGCGGTCTCCAGGATCCGGTCGAGCGGGTAGGCGCGGGGGTGCAGGTCGCGGGCGAGGCCGACCAGTTCTCTGACCTTGACCCCGTCCATCAGGCCGCCGCTCTGCAGCATCGCCCCGACCTTGCCCTGCTCGATGGCGCGCTGCGGGGTGGTGCCGAACAGCGTCAGGCTGCCGGAGTCCGGGGTGCGCAGCCCGAGGAGCAGGTCGAGGGTGGAGGATTTGCCCGCGCCGTTGGGCCCGAGGAGGGCGACGGTTTCGCCCGGGTACAGCTCCAGATTCATGTCGGCCACCGCGCGGACCGCGCCATAGCTTTTGTTGATCTGCTGAAAGCTGACCACGGGCGCCGGGGCCGCGCGGTGCGCGGTGGCTGCGGTGGTGGCTGTCGTCGTCATGCGTCAAGGATCCAGGGGCCGCCGCCCGCGCGGCAGTGTCAGCTGTCCGCGGTCCCCGATGACATCTGTCATGGGGGAAGGCCCCTAGGGGTTCCCCAGGGGCCTTCCTGCCGACGGCTTTCCGGACGGGCTCAGCCCGCGTCGGCGCCGATCGTCTGCACCCGCTCGGCCGGTGTCTTGCCCTGGAGGGCGAGCTGCACGGCGCTCGCCACCTCCTTGGGGCCGACCGGCTTCTTGGTGCCGTCGCCCTTGGTGAGCAGGACGCCGTTGAAGGTGTCTCCGTAGAGCGCCTTCAGGGCCGCCTGGTCGTAGTACGGCACGAGCGTGCCGCCCTCGGCGACCTTGAAGGACAGGAACTTCGGGATCGACTTCTGCGGGCTGAACGAGACCGCGTGCGCAGCGTCCGTACGGACCGTGATCAGGCCGGACATCGCGGGCTCGGCGAACTGCTTGAGCGCCTTGTCCACCGCGTCCTTGCCGACCTTCGGCTGCTGGGTGCCGGCGGCCAGCACCACCGGGGTGCTGGTGTCGGACGTGACCCGGTCGCGGTAGGCGTCGGTGACCTCGGTCTTGGACGCCGCGACGTCGACCGCCTTGTGCGGCTTGCCGTAGTGCGGCACCGCCCGGCCGTTCTCGAAGGTGATCCCGCCGTCCTCGCTCGCGCCCGCGGGCCCGGCGACCTGCTGCAGCGCGTTCTCCAGCTTCTCGTCGTCGACGACCATCGCGGGCTTGGCCGCGCGGGTGCCGCCGAAGAGCGAGCTGATGACGGCGACGGGGTTGTACTCCCGTCCCGCCGCGTTGCGCACCGTCGCCTGGACGTCGACGTCCAGGCCGGCCTTGCGGGGGTCGAGGGGCGTGTCCTTGCCGTCGACGGTCAGCTTCAGCGGCTCGTGGCGGCGGTCCTTGACGGCCCCTTCGAGCTTCTTGACGGCGTCTTCCTTGGCCATGCCGCCGATGTCCACACCCAGCGCGGTGGTGCCGTTGGGCACGTCGGCGTGGTCGAGCAGCAGGCCCGCGCCGTACGCGAGCCCGGCCAGCACGACGATGCCGACACCGGCCAGCACGATCTTGCTGCGGCCCTTCTTGGGCGGGTTGATCGGCTCGGGGATCTTGGGGCGCGGGGCCGGTGCGGCGCTGTCGCCCGCGGGCTTCCCCTTGGGCGCGGGCGCGGCGGGCGCGGGGCCGTCCGTACCGGGCACCTTGGGGATGCCGCTGACGAGGGTGTCGCCCGACAGCCGGTCACGGGCGCCGTCAGGCGCGCCGGGCCCGCCCTTCGGCCCCTTGGGCGCCGGGCCGCCGGGCACCCCGCCCGCGATGCCGCCGCCGGCACCCACGCCGCTGCCGGGTCCGGCCAGCGGGGGCGCAGGGGGCTGCGGGGTCAGCTGCGCGGTGTCGTCGCCCGTGCCGGGGTCGCTGAAGCCGGGCGGGAGGTTGAGCGGGCCGGAGCCGGGGGCCGGTCCCGTGGTGGGACCGCTGGGGCCCCGGTCCGCGGGGGCGTCGAACGGGCTGAGGTCGGGGCCGGGGCCCGCGGACCCGTCGAACGGAGAGCCGCCGCGGGGCGCCGTGCCGTCGAAGGGCGAGCCGCCCCGGGGTGCCGGGTTTCCGGCGTCGAACGGCGATGCGCCCTGGGAGGCCCGGCCGCCGTCGAGCGGAGAGCCGCCCAGCGGGTCCTGGCCGTCGTCGAGCGGCGCTGCGCCCCGGGGTTCCCGGCCGTCCGAGAAGTACGGCAGGTCGGGGCGGGGCGGAGGGGTGGCACCGGAGCCGCGCGGCGCCGCGGGCGCGCCCGGTACGGGCGGCGCCGGGTGCGAGCCGGTGGTCGATGACGCACCGGGTGCGGGCGGGACCGGGTGCGAGCCGGTGGTCGATGACCCGCCGGATGACCCCGCCGCTCCCTTGCGCGGCGCGAACCAGTCGCTGGTCTTCTCGCCCGCTCCGCCCTGGGGCGCACCGTCGGCCGGGGCCTCGGGACGCGGCACGCTGCCCGTCCGCTCGGTCCGGTCCGGCCTGCGGGGAAGCGGTCCCGGCTTTCCTCCGGAACCGCGGCTGTCAGCCGATCCGTTCATGCCGGACTCCTCACCGACGGGCTTACGCACGACGACCGGCGGGATGGGGCGCGACCCCGGAATGTTGATCTTGATCCGCGTCGTCAGCGTGGTCTCGGTCTTCGGCTCATCGGGCTCCGCCGCTCCGCCGGGCGCCGCCGCGCCTTCGGCCGCGCCCCGGGGCGTGCCGTACGGCGGCGTCCCCGAGGGATACGCGGCATTGCCGCGGCCCTGGAGGCCGGAGGACGAACTGTCAGATTCACGACTCAAAGCAGGTTCTCCCGGTTGGCTCCGCCGCTCGTCAGAGTTGATCCCGGGCCTCGGACCGGGGGGCGCCCCCAGGGCGGCGCGGCGGCGCGCACCACCATACTGTCCGCCGCAGAGGGACGCCCGAAGAGCGTACGAAGACCGCCACCGCGGGCGAGCCCCCGATGCCGGGGGCATTCACCCCGGTCGGCGCGGCTTGTGTCCCGGTATGAGCCACGTCATCCGCCAACTCGGCCCGGTCGCGCGCCGGTAGCCCGCAACTGCGCCGCGGTGGCACAGATCACAGCCACCGCGATGCCGCCGAGCAGGAAGAGATACGAGCCGAGCCCCGCGCCGAACAGGAAGTCGCCCTCCGGCCGCTCGTCGCTCAGCAGCAGGAATACGGTCACCAGCCAGGCGGCGCCCGGCAGCAGTACCCCGGCGGCGGTGCCGCTCGCGCGGGCGCCCCCGTAGAAGAGGCCGCCGAGTCCCAGCAGCGCCAGCAGCAACCCGCCGGGGAACCAGGCGGCTTGGACCAGCGCACCGGCGGGCGCCACCAGCACGCCGAGCACCAGCAGCAGGACGTAGAGCCCGAGCCGGCCCGGGGTCAGCGGCCTGACCTGCGCCGGACCGGGGCCGCCCGGCGGGCCCGGGGTGCGGGCACCGGCCGCGCCGCCCGCGCCTGCCCGCGCCCGGGAAGCACCGGGTTGTCCGCCGTTCTTCGCCGCGCCCCCGCCGTTCTTCGCCCCGCTCATCGGACCGCCTCCTCGCTCGCGGCACCGTCCGTGCGGTGGTCGCCGCCGGGGCGGGCGGCCGCGTCCGCTGCCGTGCCGGCGAAGAGGTCGTCCTCGCGGGCGCCGGGCGCCGCGCCCGGCGTGCCGTGCACCAGGTGGTAGTGCTCGGTGCCGAACAGCGGCTGTCCCAGGTCGTTGGAGAGCGCGAAGAACGGCCCGTCGACGGCGATCTGTGTGTAATGGGCCCGCATCGCCGCGGTCTTCGCCGCCCGCCACGCGGCGTCGCCCTCGATCGACGCCGTGACGTCGGCGTCCGGCACCACGCCGGGAACGTCGTCGACGGAGGCCACCCCGGGGAAGGAGTGCCCTGCGGCGCGCAGCCGGGCGAAGCCCTCCTCGACCACAGAGCGGGGGCTGCAGTTCCAGTAGATCTTCCCGATCGCATACGCCGCGCCCAGGTCGGGCCTGAAGGCCGCGTCACCGGCGAGTTCGGCGGCCCGCATCGCGACGCGGTGCGCCTGGATGTGATCGGGGTGGCCGTATCCACCGTTCGGGTCGTACGTGACCAGGACCTGCGGCCTGACCTCGCGGATCACCGCGACGAGAGGGGCGGCCGCCTCGTCGACCGGCGCCTGCCAGAACGCCTCGGGACGGTCGTTCTGGGGCGCGCCCATCATCCCCGAGTCGCGGTAGCGGCCCGGCCCGCCCAGGAAGCGGTGGTCGGTGACGCCCAGGGCCGCCATCGCGGCCGCCAGTTCGCCGACGCGGTACGGGCCGAGGCTGTCGTCGCGGTCGGGCGCGAGGTGGGCAAGATCCGGCGGGATGACCTCGCCCTCTTCACCGCGGGTGCAGGTCACGAGCGTGACCTGGGCGCCTTCGGACGCGTATTTGGCCATCGTGACGCCGTTGTTGATCGACTCGTCGTCCGGGTGCGCGTGCACCAGCAGCAGACGACGGGCCCCGGCGGGGCGCGCGGCGCTTCCTTGGGCGGAGGGGAGCGGGGAACGGGCGGGCAGGTCGGTCATGCCCACAGCCTACGAGCCGCCCCGCCGGGCCCGCACAGGCGAGCGGGCGCGAGCGGGCGCGTCCGGTGGCCCGCTCCCTCTCCGGGCCACCGGACGCCTCGCGCTACGCGCCGCACCTCAGAATTCGCACCTCAGAATTTGATCCCCCCGAGCATCCCGGCGACGTTCGTCGTCAGCTGCTTGATCGTCGGGGCCACGGACGAGCTGGCGAGATAGAAGCCCAGCAGCATGCACACGAATGCATGCCCGCCCTTCAGCCCGGACTTCTTGACCAGCAAGAAGACGATGATCGCCAGCAGCACCACCGCCGAAATCGAGAGTGCCACGGCGGCTCACCTCCAAGTACGCACGGACCGGACAGAGTTGAGGGCGCGGAACCGCCGCTGCGGAATCCGCTCCCCGGGTATGCCTAGGGCTCTTTACCCCGTACCCACTACGCGCAAGGGATCATAACTTTCCGGGCGCGCGCATATGTCGGTGCACGGGAGCAGAACAGGGGCGCACGCGATCTTCGCGAGTGCGACCAATGTGAGCCCCGCCCTCGGCGGTCCGTCCGCGCGCCGTCCCGTCGTCCGCCCCGAGGCCGAATTCGGGCCGGGCGTGCGCGACTTCGGACCGGTTCGGCAAGACCCCTCACGTCCGTACACACCCTAGGCTCGGCGCATGACCGGACAGCTTCCCTTTCCACGGCAGCACGCCCGTACCCAGCGCTTCACCCTGGGCGCCCCGCGCGGCTACACCATCTCCCCGGACGGCACCCGCGTCGTCTTCATCCGATCCGGCGACGGCACCGACCGCACCCAGCAGTTGTGGGTCCTCGACCTCGACGCGGGGCGGGAGTTCACGGCCGCCGAGCCGCGGGCCCTGCTCGCCGGGGCGGAGGAAGAACTGTCCGCCGAGGAGCGGGCCCGCCGCGAACGTACCCGGGACGGCTCGGCCGGCGTCGTCGGCTACGCCGTGGACGCCGCGGTCGAGCTGGCCGCCTTCGCCCTCTCCGGGCGGCTGTTCGTCTCCGAGCTGCGGGCCGGCACCGCGCGGGAGCTGCCCGCCCGCGGCCCGGTGGTGGACCCCCGTCCGTCCCCCGACGGCCGGCACGTCGCCTACGTCGCGGCCGGCGAACTGCGGGTGACCCCGGCGGACGGCGGCGACGGCGGGACCGCGGGCGACCGTGCGCTGGTCTCGCCCGACGGGCCCGAAGTCACCTGGGGACTTGCCGAGTTCATCGCCGCCGAGGAAATGGGCCGCCACCGCGGCTTCTGGTGGTCGCCGCAGAGCGACCGGCTGCTGGCGGCACGGGTCGACACCTCGCCGGTGCAGCGCTGGTGGATCGCCGACCCCGCGCACCCCGACCGGGCGCCGGCCGAGGTCGCCTACCCGGCGGCGGGTACCGCCAATGCCGAGGTCGCCCTCGCCCTGATCGGCCTCGACGGCTCCCGTACGGACGTCACCTGGGATCACGGCCGTTTCCCCTATCTCGCGCGGGTGCACTGGTCGCCCGCCGGACCGCCGCTGCTGCTCGTGCAGTCCCGTGACCAGCGCACCCAGCACTACCTGACGGTCGACACGGAGACCGGCGCGACCCGCACGGTGCACAGCGAGGAGGACGCGACGTGGGTCGAGCCGTTCCCCGGTGTACCGGCCTGGACGCCGGACGGGCAGCTGGTGCGGATTTCCGACGAGGGCGATGTCCGGCGGCTGTTCGTCGGTGACCGTCCGCTGTCCGCAGCGCCGTTGCACGTCCGCGCCGTCCTGGACGTCGGCGATGACGATGTCCTCTTCTCCGCGAGCGGCGACGAGATGCACGACATCGGGGTCTACCGCGCCCGGTACCGGGACGGCGGCGGGCCGGACGGCGGGGAGCGGGTCGGACGGCGCCCGTACCCGACCGTCTCGTCCGCGGTGCGCGGCGGGCGGGTGACCGTGTTGTCCCAGGCGTGCCTGGAGCGGCCCGGAACCCAGGTCGAGGTGGTCGAGCTGGGTGCGGACGGCACGGAGCGGCCCCTCGCCGCCATCGGCTCGTACGCCGAGGAGCCGCAACTCACCGCGCGTCCCCGGCTGGTGCGCGCGGGCGAGCGGGAGATTCCGTGTGCGGTGCTGCTGCCGGACGGCTACGCGGAGGGAGATGGTCCGCTTCCGGTGCTGCTGGATCCCTACGGCGGGCCGCACGGCCAGCGGGTGGTCGCGGCGCACCACGCGTACCTGACCTCGCAGTGGTTCGCCGACCAGGGGTTCGCGGTGATCGTCGCGGACGGCCGCGGCACGCCGGGCCGCTCCCCCGCGTGGGAGAAGGCCGTCTCCCGGACGATTGCCGACGTCGCCCTGGAGGACCAGGTCGATGCCCTCCAGGCGCTGGCCGGCCAATTCCCGCTGGATCTGGGGCGGGTGGCGATCCGCGGCTGGTCGTTCGGCGGCTATCTGGCTGCGCTCGGTGCGCTGCGCCGTCCTGACGTCTTCCACGCCGCGGTGGTCGGGGCCCCGGTCACCGATCTGCGGCTGTACGACACCCATTACCAGGAGCGGTATCTCGGCCGCCCGGACGAGGAGCCCGCGGTGTACGCGGCGAACTCGCTGATCACCGACGAGGGCCTGTCGGGGGCCGCGCTGCCGCACCGCCCGATGCTGATCGTGCACGGGCTCGCGGACGACAACGTCGTGGTGGCGCACTCGCTGCGGCTGTCCTCCGCGCTGCTGGCCGCCGGCCGCCCGCACGAGGTGCTGCCGCTGTCCGGCGTGACCCATATGACGCCCCAGGAGCAGGTCGCCGAGAACCTCTTGCTGCTCCAGGTCGACTTCCTCAAACGGTCGTTGGGCATGGCGTGAGCCGGCCGGCGTAACGGGGCGGGGACGGCGCAGCGGGCCGGCAACCGCGGCCTTCACGGGAACCGGCCGGGGAGCTGTTGGGCGTCCCCGGCCGGTCGACGGCACCCGCACGGCCGTACGCAGTTCAGCATGGCGCGTCCGTATATCGGTGTCGCGACGGTGAAGTTGCCTTTATGTTAAGACAGTTGGGGACGATATGTCCCTCATGCCGTACATCTCCGAAGGCTGTCAAGCACGCCTGTGCACCGATCTGCGTAATCTTCGCTCAAGAAGCGGACGACCAGCACGACAGCACCCTCAATACCCTTGACTCCGCCATAAATCACTTGCGAAAGTCCGCTCATCCAGCGGTGCGAATCGGCGCCGCTTCACGTTCCAAGAGAACTCGGCGCGGGGGCACTTCGCGATGACTAGTCCATCCCAGACCGCGGCTGCACAGTCCGACACCCCTGGACTGGAGCCGGAGGGTCTGAAGAAGGAAAAGAACCGCAAGGGCGGTGAGCTCGTCGGCCGTTCCCCCGGCCAACTGATGTGGACGCGCTTCAAGCGCGACCGCACGGGCATGGTCTGCGCCATCGTCGTCCTCGCCTTCTTCGTCATCTCCGCGCTGGCTCCGGTCATCGCGTCGATCTACGGCAAGGACCCGTACACGCTCTACGGGAGCAACGACCCCAGCCTGTTCGACGACTTCGGCTTCCCCTCGGGCCCCAACGGCGGCATATCAGGGGACTTCTGGTTCGGCATCGAACCGCAGCTCGGCCGGGACCTGTTCACCCAGCTGCTGTACGGCATGCGGACCTCGCTGGGGATCTCGGTGGTGGTGACCGTCCTGGTCGTCATCACCGGCACCATCCTCGGCGTCACCGCGGGCTACGTGGGCGGCCGTGCCGACTACTGGCTGGGCCGGGTCATCGACTTCCTGCTCGCCTTCCCCAGCCAGCTGACGTTCGTGGCGTTCATGCCCGTCGTCGTGGCCATCTTCGTCCCGCCGAGCGACGAGACCCCCACCTATATCCGCGTGGTGGCGCTGATCCTCGTGCAGTGGGCGCTGGGCTGGATGGGGCTCGCGCGACTGCTGCGCGGACAGGTGCTGTCGCTGCGTGAGCGGGAGTTCGTGGAGGCGGCGAAGATCACCGGGGCCTCGCCCTGGCGGATCATCCGCAAGGAACTGCTGCCCAACGTGGTCACGCCGATTCTCGTCCAGAGCACCTACATGCTGCCGCTGTTCGTCACGGCGGAAGCCGGCCTGTCCTACCTGGGCGTCGGCATCATGGAGCCGACCCCCGACTGGGGCCGGCTGTTCCGTACGGCCGGCGACATCTACGAGAACGACCCGACCTTCTTGCTCTTCCCCGGCGCCGCGATGGTGATCTTCGTGCTGTGCTTCAACCTGCTGGGGGACTCGGTCCGGGACGCCTTCGATCCCAAATCCGGGCGTTGACCGTCCACTTGAGGGGGGCTGCTGTCACCCCCGCACCGGGTTCGCACCGGATGCGTCAGGCAGCACATCTGGACACCAACTGACAGGCAGGTGCTTGGACCTCATGAATGCACTTTCTACGCGCAGAGCTCGCGCGGTGATCGTGGCCCTGGCGGCCGGTTCACTGGCGCTGACCGGCTGCAGCAGCGGCAGCGGCAGCGGCAAGGACAAGTCGCAGTCGGACGAGGACGCCGCGACCCAGTCGAAGGCGGTGCCGCTCGGCACGGCCGCCGACTCCACGGGCCCGGCCAAGGCCGTCAAGGACGCCAAGTCCGGCGGCACCATCCGCGTCTACCAGCGTGACAGCTTCAACCACCTGGACCCGGCGCAGATGTACGTCAGCGACCAGAAGGCGCTGTCGCAGCTGATATTCCGCGGGCTCACCAGCTTCCAGCAGGACGACAAGGGCAACGACAAGGTCGTCGGCGACCTCGCCACCGACGCGGGCACCATGTCCGACGGCGGCAAGACCTGGAAGTACACGCTCAAGGACGGCATCAAGTTCGAGGACGGCACGCCGATCACCTCGAAGGACATCCGCCACACCATCGAGCGCTCCTACGCGAAGTTCATCACCGACGGTCCCACGTACATCCAGAAGTGGCTGTCGGGCAACGGAACCAGCTACCGCAAGGCGCTGCCCGATGGCCCGTACAAGGGTGACCACCTGCCCAAGAACGTCCTGGACACCCCGGACGAGAAGACCGTCATCTTCCACTTCGAGCAGCCGCAGTCGCAGCTGCCGTACGCGCTGACGATGCCGGGCTACAGCGCGGTCCCGGACAGCGCGAAGGACACCAAGGACAACTACGACGTCGCGCCGGTCTCCGCCGGCCCGTACAAGATCGCGTCGTTCAAGTCCGGCAAGTCCATGCAGCTGGTGCGGAACAAGAACTGGGATCCGAAGACGGACTCCATGCGCCACCAGTACCCCGACGGGTACAACATCACCTTCAACCACCAGGCTTCGGACTCCACCAAGCGCCTGATGGCCGACAAGGGTGAGGCCAAGAACGCGATCAGCTTCTCCAACGCGGTGGACACGAACGCGACCAAGCAGGTGCTGGAGGACGCCAGCGCCAGCAAGCGCTTGGTACAGGGCTACCAGCCCTACGTCTGGCAGATGAACTTCAACATGGACCGCCTCAAGGACAAGAAGATCCGCGACGCGATCACCTACGCCCTGCCCAGCAGCCAGATCGTCCGGATCAACGGCGGCACCTACGGCGGCGAGATCGCGGGCGGCCTGCTCGCCCCGACCGTCGCGGGCTACAAGAAGGGCTACGACCCGTACGGCAAGCTGACGCACCCCAACGGTGAGCCGGAGAAGGCCAAGAAGCTCCTCAAGGAGGCCGGCAAGACGGGGATGAAGCTCGTCTACGCCTACTCCAACACCGAGGCGCGCCAGAAGGAAGCCGTCGTCATCGAGGACGCGCTGGACAAGGCCGGCTTCGACGTGCAGAAGAAGGAGGTCGACGCCGCCTCCTGGTACGAGCAGATGGGCAAGGTCGACAACGGCTTCGACATCTACATGACCGGCTGGGGCCAGGACTGGCCGGACGCCTCCACGGTGATCCCGCCGTCCTACGACGGCACCACCATCCAGAACGGCTCGTCGAACTACTCGCACGTGAACGACAAGCACGTGAACTCCGAGATCGCCCGCATCAGCAAGATCGCGGATGTGGACAAGGCGACGGAGGAGTGGCAGAAGCTGCACCACTACATCGTGGAGAAGGTCAACCCGGCCGCCCCGGTCTTCTACACCAAGGTGCTCCAGCTGTACGGCTCGAACGTCGGCGGCACGCGGTACAACACCGACGTCAGCTACCTCGACCCGAACACGCTGTTCCTCAAGAAGTAAGCAGCTCAGAGGGCATTCCGGAGCGCGCGCGCACGGCGGAGCGCGCGCCCTCCGGGGCCTTCGCCGCCACCCCTCACGCCCACAGCCGCCGCCGTCCTGAGAGCAGCGAACTGTCATGCTTCCCTTTCTATTTCGCCGGACGTTCGGCGCGATCGTCACCCTCATCCTGCTGAGCGCCGTCACCTTCTTCGTGTTCTTCGCCGTCGGCGACCCGGCCCTGATGTCCTGCGGCAAGAACTGCACCGCCGACAACGTCGCGCTGATCCACCAGAACCTCGGGCTCGACAAGCCCCTGCCGACGCAGTACTGGGACTTCCTCTCGGGCATCTTCGTCGGCCGCGACTACACCATCGGCCACTGCAGCGCCCCCTGCTTCGGCTACTCGTTCGCCACCAAGCAGGACGTCTGGTCGACGATGATGGACCGGCTGCCCACCACGGCCTCGCTGGCCATCGGCGGCGCCATCGTCTTCCTCGTCATCGGCCTGGGCGCCGGACTGCTCGCCGCGTGGAAGCGGGGCACGGTGCTGGACAAGGTCGTCACCGGCGTCTCGATGGTCCTCAGCTCGGTGCAGATCTACATCCTCGGGCCGATCGTGCTCGGCATCTTCGTCTACAGCGGCGTGATGGCGTCCCCGAAGTACGTGGACTTCACCAGCAACCCCGGCGGCTGGTTCATGGGCCTGCTGCTGCCCTGGCTCGTGATGTCGACGATCTTCACCGCGCAGTACACCCGTATGTCGCGCTCGACGATGATCGAGCAGCTCCAGGAGGAGCACGTCCGCACCGCCAAGGCCAAGGGCATGCCGGCGCGTTACGTCTTCCTGCGCTACGCCTGGCGCGGCTCGCTGATTCCCATCGTCACCATCCTCGGCATGGACCTCGGCTCGCTGTTCGGCGGCGCCATGATCACCGAGTTCACCTTCTCGCTCGCGGGCATCGGCCGGCTGGCGATCAATTCCGTCACCACACTTGATCTGCCCATGGTGCTGGGCGTGCTGATCTTCAGCGCGGCCCTGATCCTGGTGTTCAACATCATCGTGGATGCGACGTACGCCTTCATCGACCCGCGCGTGCGCCTGTCCTAGGAGAGCCTGAAGTGACCACACTCACCACGACCGAGGGCACGCCGGTCCCGACCGGATCGGACCCCTTCCTCTCCGTACGCGACCTGTACGTGCGGTTCTCCACCGAGGACGGCATCGTCAAGGCGGTGGACGGCCTCTCCTTCGATCTCGAACGCGGCCAGACGCTCGGCATCGTCGGCGAGTCGGGCTCCGGCAAGTCCGTCACCAACCTCGCCGTCCTGGGACTGCACAACCCCAAGGCGACCGAGATCGCGGGCGAAATCCACCTGGACGGCCAGGAGTTGACCGGGGCCAAGGAAAAGACCCTGGAGAAGCTCCGCGGCAACAAGATGGCCATGATCTTCCAGGACGCGCTGACCGCCCTGTCGCCGTACTACACCGTCGGCCGGCAGATCGCCGAGCCGTTCATGAAGCACACCGGCGCCTCCAAACGCGAGGGCCGGCAGCGCGCCATCGAGATGCTGACGAAGGTCGGCATCCCGCAGCCGACCCTGCGGGTGGACGACTACCCGCACCAGTTCTCCGGCGGCATGCGCCAGCGCGCCATGATCGCGATGGCGCTGGTCTGCAACCCCGAACTGCTGATAGCCGACGAGCCGACCACCGCCCTTGACGTCACCGTCCAGGCGCAGATCCTGGACCTCCTCAAGGACCTCCAGCAGGAGTTCGGCTCCGCGATCATCCTGATCACCCACGACCTCGGCGTGGTCGCGAACACCGCCGACGACCTGCTGGTGATGTACGCGGGCCGGGCCGTGGAGCGGGGCTCCGTCAAGGAGATCCTGACCCGGCCCCAACACCCGTACACCTGGGGCCTGCTGAGCTCCATGCCGCGGCTTTCCTCCGACGTCAACGAGGCGCTGCACCCGATCCCCGGCTCGCCGCCGAGCCTGCTCAACCCCCCGTCGGGCTGCGCCTTCCACCCGCGCTGCGCCTTCACCGCCGAGGTCGGCGGCGGGCGCTGCACCGAGGAGCGGCCGCTGCTGCCCGAGGGCCGGGCCGCCGCCTGCCACCTCGGGCCCGAGCAGCAGCACACCTTCTTCACCGAGCAGATCAAGCCCCGGCTGGGCTAGGGAGCCATCACCATGACAGACCACGTCACACTCCCCGCGCCCCGGGACGCCGCGCCCGCTCCGGGCGAACCCCTGCTCGTCGCCGAGGGGGTGACCAAGCACTTCCCGATCTACGGCGGCTTCCCGTTCAAGCGGAAGGTCGGCGCGGTCCAGGCGGTCGACGGCGTCGACCTGACCGTGCACGAGAGCGAGAGCTTCGGTCTGGTCGGCGAGTCGGGCTGCGGCAAGTCGACCACCGGGCGGCTGCTGACCCGGCTGATGGAGCCGACCTCCGGCAAGATCACCTACGCGGGGCAGGACATCACCCACGCCAACCGCAAGGAGCTGGCCCCGGTCCGCTCCGAGATCCAGATGATCTTCCAGGATCCGTACGCCTCGCTGAACCCGCGGCAGACCGTCGGCACCATCATCGGCGGCCCGATGGAGATCAACGGGATCAATCCGCCCGGCGGCCGGGAGAAGCGGATCCGGGAGCTGCTGGAGACCGTCGGCCTCAACCCGGAGCACTACAACCGCTTCCCGCACGAGTTCTCCGGCGGCCAGCGCCAGCGCATCGGCGTGGCCCGCGCGCTCGCCCTGGAGCCGAAGCTGATCGTCGCGGACGAGCCGGTATCGGCGCTGGACGTCTCCATCCAGGCGCAGGTCGTCAACCTGCTCCAGGACCTCCAGCGGGAGCTGGGCATCGCGTTCCTGTTCATCGCGCACGACCTCGCGGTGGTACGGCACTTCAGCCAGCGGGTCGCCGTGATGTACCTGGGCAAGATCGTCGAGGTGGGCACCCGCGACGAGATCTACAACCGGCCGCGCCACCCGTACACCCACGCGCTGCTCTCGGCCGTGCCCGAGGCGAAGTTCGTCGAGTCGGATGAGGACGACCGCGAGCGCATCCGGCTGGCCGGCGACGTCCCCTCCCCCGTCAACCCGCCGTCCGGCTGCCGGTTCCGTACCCGCTGCTGGAAGGCGCAGGACAAGTGCGCGGCACAGGAGCCGCCGCTGCTCCAGATCGCCGGGAACGGCGCGGGCCACCTCACCGCCTGCCACTTCCCCGAAGAACCGACGACCGCGGCGCGCGACGAGGACATCGTCCTCGATCCCGCACTGGCCGCGGCCGAGGAGGCAGCGTCGCAGAAGCCAGCCGATGACGCCGGCGAGAGCGGCACGACCCTTTGACCCGGTCTCCATCGCCTCCGCTCGGAACCGGAGCCCGCTTCCCACACCCCAGCACCACGGGAGGCGGGCTCCGGCCTGTGCGCGGCTACTCCTGAGCGTCCGACCGCTCCTCGGCGAAGTGGCAGGCCGACGGGTGCCCGGCCGGGCCCGCGCCGACGAACCACTCGGGGACGTCCAGCGGCGGGACCACTTCGGCGCACACGTCCTGGGCCTTCCAGCAGCGGGTGCGGAAGCGGCAGCCGGACGGCGGATCGGCGGGCGAGGGCACGTCACCCGCCAGCAGGATCCGTCCCCGCCGCTCGCGCGCTGCCGGGTCGGGCACCGGGACGGCGGAGAGCAGGGCCTGGGTGTACGGGTGCGTCGGGTGCTCGTAGATCTGCTCGTCGGTGCCGGTCTCGGCGAGGCGGCCGAGGTACATCACGGCGACCCGGTCGGAGATGTGCCGGACGACGGACAGGTCGTGCGCGATGAAGACGTAGCTGAGGTCGAACTCGTCCTGGAGGCGCTCCAGGAGGTTGATGACCTGGGCCTGGACGGAGACGTCGAGGGCCGAGACCGGCTCGTCGGCGACGATGATCTCCGGGCGCAGCGCGAGGCCGCGGGCGATGCCGATGCGCTGGCGCTGGCCGCCGGAGAACTGGTGCGGATACCGGTTGATGTACTCCGGGTTGAGCCCCACCACATCCAGCAGCTCGCGCACCTTCTGCCGCCGCGAACCCTTCGGGGCCACCTCCGGGTGGATCTCGTACGGCTCCCCGATGATGTCCCCGACCGTCATCCGCGGATTCAGGGACGTGTAAGGGTCCTGGAACACCATCTGGATATTGCGGCGCACCGCCTTCAACGCCCGCCCCGACAGCTTGATGATGTCCTCGCCCTGGTAGCGGATCTGCCCGGCCGTCGGCCGCTCCAGGCCGACCAGCAGCTTGGCGACGGTCGACTTGCCGCAGCCCGATTCGCCGACGATCCCGAGCGTCTCGCCCTTGTAGAGGTCGAACGAGACACCGTCGACGGCCTTGACCGCGCCGACCTGCCTCTGGAACACCACGCCCCGGTGGAGCGGGAAGTGCTTGGCCAGGTCGCGGATCTCCAGGATCGCCTCGCCGCGCGCGGCCCGCGTCCTGACTCCGGCCGCCGCCACGCGGGGCGCGGGCCCGCCGCCGCTGCCTGTCTCCTGCTCATCGGGCTCCACCGAGCGTCTCCTTCCAGAAGTGGCAGGCGCTGGCGCGCCCGGGTCCGGCCTCGTAGAGCGGCGGCAGGTCGGTGCGGCAGACGTCCTGGGCCAGCGGACAGCGGGGGTTGAAGGGGCAACCGGGCGGAATGGCCGTCAGGTTGGGCGGCAGTCCCTTGATCGCGTAGAGCGTCCGGCCCTTCTGGTCCAGGCGCGGGATGGAGTCGAGCAGTCCGCGGGTGTACGGGTGGGCCGGGGCTCTGTAGAGCTGGTGGACGGGGGCGGTCTCGACGATCCGGCCGGCGTACATCACCGCGATGGTGTCGGCGACATCGGCGACCACTCCCAGGTCGTGGGTGATGAGGATCAGGCCCATGTGGAACTCGCGCTGGAGCTGTGCGAGCAGGTCCATGACCTGCGCCTGCACGGTGACGTCCAGAGCCGTCGTCGGCTCGTCCGCGATGATCAGCTCCGGCTCCAGGGCCAGCGCCATCGCGATCATGATGCGCTGCCGCATACCGCCGGAGAACTGGTGCGGGAAGTCCCCCACCCGGGCCGCGGCGGCGGGAATGCCGACCCGTTCCATCAGTTCGACGGCCTTGCCGCGGGCCGCCTTGCGGGACAGCCCTCGGTGCACCTGGTACATCTCGCCGAGCTGCGCGCCGACGGAGAGCACCGGGTTCAGCGAGGACAGCGCGTCCTGGAAGATCATCGCCATCTTGGCGCCGCGGACCTTGCGGCGTTCCTCCCTGCCCAGCGTCAGCAGGTCGCGCCCCTGGAAGAAGATCTCGCCGCCGGTGACGAATCCCGGCGGTGTATCGAGGATGCCCATCACGGCCTGCGCGGTGACCGACTTGCCGGATCCCGACTCGCCGAGCACGGCCAGCGTCTGGCCTGCGGCGACCTGGTACGTGACGCCGTTGACGGCCTTGGCGATGCCGTCCCGGGTGCGGAATTCGACCTTCAGGTCGCGGACGTCGAGGAGTTTCGGCTCCGGGGTCGTCGTCATCTGCCCGCTCCTCAGCGCAACTTGGGGTCGAGGGCGTCGCGCACCGCGTCGCCGAGCATGATGAATGCCAGCACCGTGACGCTCAGGGCCCCCGCGGGCCACAGCAGCATGTGCGGGGCGTTGCGGATGGACGTCGAGGCGGCGGAGATGTCGATGCCCCAGGACACGGTGGGCGGTTTGAGGCCGGCGCCGAGGTAGGACAGGGTCGCCTCCAGCGAGATGTAGGTGCCCAGGGCGATGGTGGCGACGACGATGACCGGCGCGACGGCGTTCGGCGCGATGTGCCGCAGCAGCATCCGGCCGTTGCCCGCGCCCAGTGCCCGTGCGGCCTGGACGTAGTCGTTCTGCTTGGCGGTGAACACGGCGCCGCGGGCGATGCGGGCGATCTGCGGCCAGCCCAGCAGCACGATGAAGCCGATCACCGGCCAGACGGTGGAGCTGGTGACGACGGAGAGGAAGACCAGGCCGCCGAGGATGACCGGGATGCCGAAGAAGATGTCGGCGAGCCGGGAGAGCAGGGTGTCCCACCAGCCGCCGAAGAACCCGGCCAGGCCGCCCAGCAGGCTGCCCAGGAGCGCGACACCCGCGGTGGCGCAGACGCCGACGGTGATGGAGGCGCGGGCGCCGTAGACCACCCGGGTGTAGACGTCCCGGCCCTGGGTGTCGAAGCCGAACGGGTGGCCGGGCTCGGGCCCGGCCTGGGCCTTGGCGAGGTCGGCGCGGTACGGGTTCCCGTCGGCGATCAGCTGCGGCCGGATGGCGATGACCACCAGGAACAGGATGATCAGCGCGGAGACCACGAAAACCGGGTTGCGCCGCAGGTCGTGCCAGGCGTCGCGCCACAGGCTGCGGGCCCGGCCGGTCGGAGCACCGCCGGGCCCGGTGCCGGGGGTGCGCTCCAGCGATTCGGCCGCGCCGATGGCCAGCGCGGCCGCGCCGCCGTCGCCGTGGGTGATGGCTTCGTCCGGTACGTGATCAGGCATAGCGGATCCTCGGGTCGAGGACGGCGTACAGCAGGTCGACGATGAGGTTGGCGAAGAGGAAGACCAGCACGAGGATCGTCACGAAGCCCACCACGGTCGGCGAGTTCTGCCGCAGGATGCCCTGGTAGAGCTGGAATCCGACGCCGTGGATGTTGAAGATGCGTTCGGTGACGATCGCGCCGCCCATCAGGGCGCCGATGTCGGTGCCGATGAAGGTGACCACCGGGATCAGCGAATTGCGCAGCAGGTGGCGGGTGATGACGCGGTGGCGTGGCAGTCCCTTGGCGATGGCGGTGCGGACGTAGTCGGCGCGGGCGTTCTCGGCGATGGAGGTGCGGGTCAGCCGGGTGACGTACGCGAGGGAGACCAGCGCCAGCACGACACCGGGCAGCAGGAGTTCGCCGAGCGGCGCGTCGATGGAGACGGCGGGTTTGACCCAGCCCCATTTCACGCCGAGCAGGAATTGCAGCACATAACCGCTGACGAAGGTCGGTACGGAGACCACGACGAGCGTGAAGACCAGCACCGAGGTGTCCACGGCCCGGCCGCGCCGCAGTCCGCTGAAGACGCCCAGCAGGATTCCGGCGATCATTTCGATCAGGATCGCGACGAGGGTGAGCCGCAGGGTGACGGGAAAGGCCGCCGCCATCAGTTCGGTGACCGGCTGGCCGTTGAAAGCGGTGCCGAAATTCCCTTGGAAGATCTGCCCCATGTAGTGCAGATACTGCTTCCACAGCGGCTGGTCGAGATAGAGGTCGGCGCGGATCTGGGCGGCGGTCGCGGGGTCGGGCGCCCGATCGCCGAACATCGCGGCCACGGGGTCGCCCAGTGCGTACACCATGAAGAAGATCAGGAACGTGCTGCCGATGAACACCGGGACCATCTGGAGCAGCCGCCGGATCACATAGCGTCCCATGAGGGCTCCGGATTCTGTGGAACGAGCCGGGGAAAGCGGTCGCGGTACGGGATGGCCGGCGGTGAGCCCGCCATGTCCCGCCGCCGGTCGGTCAGATGACCTTGATCTCGTTGTAGACGGGGACGCTGAACGGGTTCAGCGACACATTTCCGATCCGTTGCGAATAGCCGCCGCTGCCGTTCTGGTACCAGAGCGGAACGGCCGGCATCTGCTCGGCGAGGATCTTCTCCGCGTCCTGGAATTTCCCGATGGCCGTCCGCGTGTCCGTCGCGGCATTCGCTTCATTGACGAGCTTGTCGAAATCCTGGTTGTTGAACTTGCCGTCGTTCGACGAGGCGTTGGTGTAGTACATCGGCTGGAGGAAGTCCTGGATGAGCGGGTAGTCCATCTGCCAGCCGGCGCGGAAGGGGCCGGCCATCTTCCGCGCGGAGATGCGGTTGCGGAAGTCCGCGAAGGTGCCGACCGGTGCGCCCACGCACGCCTTGTCGTTGCCCAGTGTGTTGTTGATGCTGTTGCAGATCGCGTCGATCCAGTCCTTGTGCGAGCCGGTGTCCGCGTTGTAGGCGAGGGTCATTTTCCCGCCGGGCAGACCACCGCCCTCCTTGATCAGCGCCTTGGCCTCCTTCGGATGGAATTCGCAGGCGGTACCGCACAGTCCGGCTTTGTAGCCGCCCTGGGTTTTGAGTACCGGAGAGGTCCAGTCGGTGGCCGGGGTGCGGGTGTCCCGGAAGATTTCCTTGGTGATCGACGCCCGGTCGATGGCCATCGAAATCCCGCGGCGCACCTTGTCCATGCCCGGCTTGTTCCACGCCTTGTCGTATATCGGGACGGTGAGGGTCTGGATGACGCCGGCCGGCTGGTTGAGGTACCGGTCGCCGAGATCCTGCCGGACATTCTTGAGCTGCGTGGCCGGAATGTCGTCGACCAGATCGAGGTTTCCCGCCTGGAGGTCGGTGTAGGCGGAATTGTTGTCGGTGTAGACCCGCAGATCGATACCGTCGTTCCTGGCCTTGTCGCTCCCCGGGTACTTCGCCCATTTCCGGAGCTTCATCGCGGAGCCCTTGGTGTACGACTCCACGACGTACGGGCCGTTGCCGACCGGCTTCTTCACCCAGGCGTCATGATGCGAGTAGAAGGTCCGCGGCAGCGGCATGAAGGCGCTGTAGCCGAGGGTGTCGGGCCAGCTGGAGAATTTCTGGTTGAGCTTGACGGTGAATTCCGTGGGGCTGACGACCTTCAGCCCTGACATCGTCTTCGCCTTCGCCGCGCCGTGCTGCGGGTGCACCCGGTCGTATCCGTCGATGTACTGGAAGAACGACGCGTTCCGCTGACTGTTGCCGAGCAGGGCGCCGTAATTCCAGGCGTCCACGAAAGATTTCGCGGTGACCTTCTCGCCGTTGCTGAAGGTCCAGCCGGGCTTGAGGGTCACCGTGTAGTGCTGCGAGTCCTTGGTGTCGATGCGGTCCGCGATGACGTTCTGCGCGGCCCCGGTCCTCGGGTTGTACCGCTTGAGCCCCCGGAAGATCATCTCCAGGACCTTGCCGCCCTGCACCTCGTTGGTGTTCGCCGGCTCCAGCGGGTTCTGCGGATCGCCCCAGGAGGCGCTGACCACGCCCGGGTCTTCGGATCCACTGCCCACGCCCCCTCCGCAGGCCGTGGCCACCAGAGCGAAGGACAGGGCGCCCGTGGCCCACTTCGCGTGCGTGGCTGCGCGCATGGTGCCTCCTCAGCTCTCCCGTCATACGTAAACGACATAAGAGCCGATACCGGACAGCACCGCATGTCCACGGCGGCCGCATTGCTCCGCGCGCGAGACAAACCCCCCGGATGCCCGGACGGCGGCCGCGACGCCCCGGAATCGGGCGCCCCGGCCGCCGGGGAGACGTTCCGCTAGGCCGCCCCCACCACGTCCTTCACCTCGGCGAAGTGACAGGCCGACGCGTGGGCGGCCGGCGAGTCCGAGCCCTGGAAGCGCTCCGGGACGGCGAGGACGGGGGACTCCGTCGCGCACCGGTCCTGGGCCTTCCAGCAGCGGGTGCGGAAGCGGCAGCCGGACGGCGGATCGGCGGGCGAGGGCACGTCACCGGTCAGGATGATCCGCTCCCGGCCCTCGCGCGCTGCCGGGTCGGGCACCGGGACGGCGGAGAGCAGGGCCTGGGTGTATGGGTGGGTGGGGTGCTCGTAGATCTGCTCGTCCGTGCCGATCTCCGCCATCCGGCCGAGGTACATGACGCCGACCCGGTCGGAGATGTGCCGGACGATCGACAGGTCGTGCGCGATGAACAGGTACGACAGGTCGAACTCGTCCTGGAGCTGTGCCATCAGGTTGATGACCTGGGCCTGGACGGAGACGTCGAGGGCCGAGACCGGCTCGTCGCAGATGATGACCTCGGGGTTGAGCGCGAGGCCGCGGGCGATGCCGATGCGCTGGCGCTGGCCGCCGGAGAACTGGTGCGGATACCGGTTGATGTACTCCGGGTTGAGCCCCACCACATCCAGGAGTTCTTGCACCTTCTGCCGCCGTGAACCCTTGGGGGCCACCTCCGGGTGGATCTCGTACGGCTCCCCGATGATGTCGCCCACCGTCATCCGCGGATTCAGGGACGTGTAGGGGTCCTGGAACACCATCTGGATGTTGCGGCGCACCGCCTTCAGCGCCCGCCCGGACAGCTTGGTGATGTCCTCGCCGCGGTAGAACACCTCGCCCGCGGTGGCCCGTTCGAGGTTCATCAGCAGCTTGGCGACGGTCGACTTGCCGCAGCCCGATTCGCCGACGATGCCGAGCGTCTCGCCCTTGTAGAGGTCGAACGAGATGCCGTCGACGGCCTTGACCGCGCCGACCTGCTTCTTGAACAGCACGCCCTGGGTGAGCGGGAAGTGCTTGACGAGGTCGCGCACCTGAAGGATCGGCTCGCGCTCGCCAACCGTCTTCGTCGGCTCAGCCATGGACCGTCTCCTTCCAGAAGTGGCAGGCGCTGCGCCGGCCTTCGCCGAGGGTGTGCAGCGCCGGGGCATCCGTACGGCAGATGTCCTGGGCCTTGGGGCAGCGCGGGTGGAAGGCGCAGCCCTGCGGCACGTGCAGGAGGTTGGGCGGCAGGCCCTTGATCGCGTACAGCTCCTGGCCCTTCTGGTCCAGGCGCGGGATGGAGTCGAGCAGTCCGCGGGTGTACGGGTGCGCGGGGTTCTTGTACAGCTCGTGGACGGGGGCGGTCTCGACGATCCGGCCCGCGTACATCACCGCGATCTTGTCGGCGACGTCCGCGACCACTCCCAGGTCGTGGGTGATCAGGATCAGGCCCATGTGGAACTCGCGCTGGAGTTCCGCGAGCAGGTCCATGACCTGCGCCTGCACGGTGACGTCCAGAGCCGTCGTCGGCTCGTCCGCGATGATCAGCTCCGGCTCCAGGGCCAGCGCCATCGCGATCATGATGCGCTGCCGCATACCGCCGGAGAACTGGTGCGGGAAGTCGTGCACGCGGTTCTTCGCCGCCGGGATCTTCACCTTGTCCATCAGCTCGACGGCCCTGGCGAGCGCGGCCTTCTTGGACAGCCCCTGGTGAACGCGGAACATCTCGCCGAGCTGGTAGCCGACGGACAGCACCGGGTTCAGGGAGGACAGCGCGTCCTGGAAGATCATGGCGATCTTGGCGCCGCGGAGCTTGCGGCGGGCCTCGCCGGACATCGTGAGCATGTCCTGGCCGCGGAAGCGGATCTCGCCGCGCGGGATCTTGGCGGGCGGCATGTCGAGGATGCCCATCACGGCCTGCGCGGTGACCGACTTGCCGGACCCCGATTCGCCGAGCACGGCCAGCGTCTCGCCCGCCGAGACGCTGTAGTTGACGCCGTTGACGGCCTTGACGACGCCGTCGCGGGTATGGAACTCGACATGCAGGTCACGGACTTGGAGCAGCGGGCTGTCCGCATCGCGGGGCGCGGGGACGGCCGGGGTCTTCTCTGTACTGGTCATGAACGCCTCCCTCAGCGCAGCTTGGGGTCGAGGGCGTCGCGGACCGCGTCGCCGAGCATGATGAACGCCAGCACGGTGACCGACAGCGCGCCGGCCGGATACAGCAGCATGTGCGGCGCGTTGCGGATCTGGGTGGCGGCTGAAGAGATGTCGATGCCCCAGGAGACCGTCGGCGGCTTCAGGCCGACGCCGAGGAACGACAGGGTCGCCTCCAGCGAGATGTAGGTGCCCAGCGCGATGGTCGCCACGACGATGACGGGCGCGAGGGCGTTGGGCGCGATGTGCCGCAGCAGCATCCGCGGGGTGCTCGCGCCCAGTGCCCGTGCCGCCTGGACGTAGTCCTGCTGCTTGGCGGAGATCACCGCGCTGCGCGCGATGCGGGCGATCTGCGGCCAGCCCAGGACCGCCATCAGGAGCACGACGGTGAAGATCGAGCCGCCCTTGATGACGGAGAGGAAGACGATGCCGCCGAGCAGGATCGGGATGCCGAAGAAGATGTCGCCGATCCGCGACAGCAGGGAGTCCCACCAGCCGCCGAAGAACCCGGCCAGGCCGCCGAAGAGGCAGCCGATGACCGCGGCGAGGACGGTGGTGCAGATGCCGACGGTGACCGAGGCGCGGGCGCCGTAGACGGTCCGCGCGTAGACGTCGCAGCCCTGGGTGTTGAAGCCGAAGGGGTGGCCGGGCGCGGGCCCCTGCTGGGAGCGGCCGAGGTCGCAGGCGTACGGGCTGGTGCCGGTCAGCAGGCTCGGCCAGATCGAGAGGACGACCAGGAAGAGGATGAGGACGGCGGAGATGTAGAAGATGGGGTTGCGGCGCAGGTCACGCCAGGCGTCGCCCCACAGGCTGCGCGGCGCGGCCTGCGGTTCGGGGCCGTTGCCTCCGGGTGCGGCGGCCCCCTCGGTACGGTCCGTGGCGACCGGTTCGGTCATCTCAGGCATAACGGATCCTCGGGTCCAGGACCGCGTAGAGCAGGTCGACGATCAGGTTGGCGGCGAGGAAGACGACCACGAGGATGGTCACGAAGCCCACCACGGTGGGCGCGTTCTGCCGCAGGATGCCCTGGTAGAGCTGGTAGCCGACGCCCTGGATGTTGAAGATCCGCTCGGTGACGATCGCGCCGCCCATCAGGGCGCCGATGTCGGTGCCGAGGAAGGTGATGACGGGGATCAGCGAGTTGCGCAGCAGGTGCACGCCGACGACCCGGCGCCGCGGCAGGCCCTTGGCGGTGGCGGTCCTGATGTAGTCGGAGCGGATGTTCTCCGCGATCGAGGTGCGGGTCAGCCGGGCGACGTACGCCAGCGAGACACCGGCCAGCACGATGCCGGGCAGCAGGAGTTCGCCGATGTGGACGTCGACCGAGACCGCGGGGGCGGCCCAGGCGAGCTTCACGCCGATGAAGTACTGGAGCAGGTAGCCGGTGACGAACGTCGGGATGGAGATCACCAGCAGCGTGAAGACCAGCACGCCGGTGTCGACGAAGCGGCCGCGCCGCATACCGGCGACGACACCGAGCCCGACACCCACCACGACCTCGATCGCGAACGCCACCAGCGTCAGCTTGATGGTGTTGGGGAAGGCCGAGCCCATCAGTTCGGAGACCGGGGTGCCGTTGAAGGCGGTGCCGAAGTCGCCGCGGAAGATGCCGGCCATGTACTGCAGGTACTGGCTCCACAACGGGTCGTTGAGGTGCAGGGACTCCCGGATCTGGGCGGCGGTGGCCGGATCGGGGGCCCGGTCTCCGAACATGGCGGCGACCGGGTCGCCCAGTGCATAGACCATGACGAAGATCAAGAAAGTGGTGCCGATGAAGACGGGCACCATCTGGAGCAGTCGTCGTATGACGTAGCGCCCCATGTGTCCTCCAGAAAAGCGCCGACGCGGGGGCAGCCGGGCCCGGCGCAGGACCGGTGGGTCCTGCGCGGGCGGGCCGGCTGCTCCTGCCGCCGTGAGCGGTCGGATACGAAGCCCCGCTCGGGAGACCGGCCGGGTGGGCCGGTCTCAGGGGCAGTTGCGTCGGGTCAGCTGCTGACCTTGATCTTGGTGAAGACCGGGAAGCTGAACGCGTTGAGCTGGACGCCGGAGACGTGCTCGGACCAGCCGGCGGTGCCGTTCTGGTACCAGAGCGGGATGCTGACCATCTTGTCGAGGACGATCTTCTCGGCCTGCTTGTAGAGGTCGGTCGCCTTCTTGGTGTCCGGCTCGGCGCCGGCCTGCTGGAGCAGCGCGTCGAACTTCGGGTCGCTGAACTTGGCGTCGTTGGAGGCGCCGCCGGTGGCGTACAGCGGGGTCAGGAAGTTCTCGATCTGCGGGTAGTCCATCTGCCAGCCGGAACGGAAGGGCTGGGTCATCTCCCGCTTGGTGATCTGGTTGCGGAAGTCACCGAAGGTGCCGACGGGGTTGCCGACGCAGGCGGTGTCGTTGCCCAGCACCTTGTTGATGCTGTTGCAGACCGCGTCCACCCACTGCTTGTGGGAGTCCTTGTCGGCGTTGTACCCGATGGTCATCTTGCCGCCGGGGATGCCGCCGCCTTCCTTGATGAGCTTCTTGGCCTCGGTGGGGTTGTACGTGCAGGCGTCGCCGCAGACGTCCTTGCTGTAGCCGTTCGCGTCACCGAGGACCGGCGAGGTCAGGTCGGTGGCCGGCGTGCGGGTGCCGTTGTAGACCTTGTCGGTGATCGCCTTGCGGTCGATCGCCATCGACAGGCCCTTGCGGACCTTCTCCATGCCGGCCTTGTTCCAGCCGTCCTGGTAGAGCGGGAAGGTGATGACCTGGTTGATACCGGCCGGCTGCGAGAGGTAGTTGCCCTTCAGGTCCGACTTGGCGTTCCTGATCTGCTCCGCCGGCACGTCGTCGTCGACGTCGAGGTTGCCGGACTGGAGGTCGGCGTAGGCGGCGTTGGAGTCCGTGTAGACCTTGAGCAGGACGCCCTTGTTCTGCGGCTTGTCCTCGCCGATGTAGTGCGTGTTCGGGACAAGCTTCATCTGCTTGCCCTTGTCGTACGAGTCCACGGCGTACGGGCCGTTGCCGACCGGCTTGGCGAGGTAGGCGTCATGCTTGCTGAAGAACACCGTCGGCAGCGGCGCGAACGCCTTGTAGCCGAGACGGACCGGCCAGGTCGACATCTTCTCGTTCAGCGTGACGGTGAAGGTGTGGTCGTCGACGACCTTCAGCCCCGAGAGGGTCTTGGCGGTCGGCTTGCCCTCGGCGGGCGCGACCTTGTCGTAGCCCTTGATGTCGGCGAAGAAGTACGAGCCCTTCTGCGCGTTGGTGCTCAGCGCACCGTAGTTCCAGGCGTCGACGAACGAACGGGCGGTGACCGCCTCGCCGTTGGAGAACTTCTCGCCCTTCTTCACCTTGATGGTGAAGGTCTGCTGGTCCTTGGTGTCGATCGACTGGGCGACGTCGTTCTTGGCCTCGCCGGTCTTGGGGTCATAGCTCTTCAGGTTGCTGAAGATCATGTCCAGGACCTTGCCGCCGAGCACCTCGTTGGTGTTGGCCGGCTCCAGCGGGTTCTGCGGGTCGCCCCAGTTCGCCCGAACCACACCGGGTTCGGCACTCGCACTGCTGCTGCCGCCGCCACAGGCCGTCGCCCCCAGGGCCACGACTATCGCTCCTGCGACCCAGGTGGCGCTCTTGGCACCGCGCATGGGACTGCCTCCTCATGAGTCCATTTCCTGATATGGAAAGGAGCCGGCCCGCGACTGACACCCCTGACAGTCCGCAACCAGCCCCCGATGCTCGTGAGTCGGCGCTTCTTACGGCGCTTGACCCATTGACCCGAGCTCAATACCGCCCAGTCTCAGTCACGTTCCCGCCATAAGTCACGCGTAAGTGGTTGCGATTAAGTCACATCTGTTCACCTCGCCGTTCGGAATCCGGACAAACCAAACCATCCACACGGCCACGAATCGGACGAGGTGGGCAGCGGAACCTCAGATTCCTTCCACATTGCGGACTCCGGCTCATCAGGTGGAGACCAAAGCCCCGTTGACGATCCCCCACAACAGCGATATAAGCTCCCGCGCCCTCCCCGCACACGACAGCGCCCCGCCGGACGGAGAGTCCGGCGGGGCGCTGTGCGGTGCGGGTGGCGCGTGCCCTTGGAGGGTCAGCGCTTGGCGCGCGACGCGGAGCGGCCGCGCTCCTTCTGGTCCAGGACGACCTTGCGGATGCGCACGGTCTCCGGGGTGACCTCGATGCACTCGTCGTCGCGGCAGAACTCCAGCGACTGCTCCAGGGAGAGCTTGCGCGGCGGCACGACGTTCTCGGTCGAGTCCGCGGAAGCCGCACGCATGTTGGTGAGCTTCTTCTCCTTGGTGATGTTCACGTCCATGTCGTCGGCGCGCGAGTTCTCACCGATGATCATGCCCTCGTACACCTCGGTGCCCGGCTCCGTGAAGATCACGCCGCGCTCCTGGAGGTTGATCATCGCGAACGGCGTGACCGAACCGGAGCGGTCGGCGACCAGCGAACCGTTGTGACGGGTGCGCAGCTCACCGAACCACGGCTCGTGACCCTCGAACAGGGAGTGCGCGATGCCGGTGCCGCGGGTCTGGGTCAGGAACTCCGTACGGAAGCCGATCAGACCGCGCGAAGGAACGATCCACTCCATGCGGATCCAGCCGGAACCGTGGTTGGTCATGGTCTCCATGCGGCCCTTGCGGGTCGCCATCAGCTGCGTGATCGCGCCAAGGTGCTCCTCGGGGGAGTCGATCGTCAGGCGCTCGATCGGCTCGTGCAGCTTGCCGTCGACCTCCTTGGTGACGACCTCGGGCTTGCCGACGGTCAGCTCGAAGCCTTCCCGGCGCATGGTCTCGACGAGGATCGCCAGCGCCAGCTCGCCACGGCCCTGGACCTCCCAGGCGTCGGGACGCTCGGTGTCCAGCACGCGCAGCGAGACGTTACCGATCAGCTCGCGGTCGAGGCGGTCCTTGACCTGGCGGGCGGTGACCTTGTGGCCCTTGCCGCCCTTGCCGACCAGCGGCGAGGTGTTGGTGCCGATGGTCATCGAGATGGCCGGCTCGTCGACCGTGATCAGCGGCAGCGCGATCGGGTTCTCGGGGTCGGCCAGCGTCTCGCCGATCATGATGTCCGGGATACCGGCAACCGCGCAGATGTCACCCGGGCCCGCCTTCTCGGCCGGCTTGCGGGTGAGCGCCTCGGTCATCATCAGCTCGGTGATGCGGACGTTGGACATCGTGCCGTCACGCTTGATCCACGCGACGGTCTGGCCCTTCTTCAGCTCGCCCTGCTCGACACGGAGCAGCGCGATACGGCCGAGGAAGTTGTCCGCGTCGAGGTTGGTGACGTGCGCCTGGAGCGGCAGCGAGTCGTCGTACTCGGGGGCCGGGACGTGCTCAAGCAGCGTGCTGAAGAACGGCAGCAGGTCCTCGCTGTCGGCCGGGACGGTGCCGTCCTCCGGCTTGGTCAGCGAGGCGACGCCGTCACGGGCGCAGGCGTAGACGATCGGGAACTCGATCTGCTCCTCGTCCGCGTCCAGGTCCAGGAACAGGTCGTAGGTCTCGTTGACGACCTCGTCGATCCGGGAGTCCGGGCGGTCCGTCTTGTTGATGCACAGGATGACCGGCATCCGCGCCGACAGGGCCTTGCGCAGCACGAAGCGGGTCTGCGGGAGCGGGCCCTCGGAGGCGTCGACGAGGAGGACGACCGCGTCCACCATCGACAGACCGCGCTCGACCTCGCCACCGAAGTCGGCGTGGCCGGGGGTGTCGATGATGTTGATCGTGATGGGATCCCCGCCGTCCTTGGGGTGGTACTTCACGGCGGTGTTCTTCGCCAGGATCGTGATGCCCTTCTCACGCTCCAGGTCGTTCGAGTCCATCATGCGTTCGTCGAGGTTCTCGGCGGCGTGGGCAGCGAACGCTCCCGCCTGCTTGAGCATGGCATCGACGAGGGTCGTCTTGCCGTGGTCGACGTGGGCGACGATGGCTACGTTACGAATGTCGTGGCGCGTGGGCATACTGGCGGCGCTTCTCCCGGAATCGTGGATGGCGGCGCGTACGGTCCGGTACGCGCGCCCGCCGGGCATGAAGACGCCACGGCCTCACCCCATCGTACGTGGCTGCGGCGGCGATGGCCGCCCCAGCCCGTACGTATCGCACCTGACCTGCGGTTTCTTACCGATTGTTCGCCGTTACTTCGTATAACCGATGTCCTGGAAGCGCGGCATGGCGAAGCCGAAGGCGCCGACGTTGGCGAGCGACTTCTTCGTGGCGACCAGCTCGGGCCGCTGGTAGAGCGGGATCGATCCGGCGACGGCCCAGATCCGGGCGTCCGCCTTCTCCATCGCGTCCTGCGAGCTGTCCGGGTCCAGCTCGGAGACCGCCTGGTCGAAGAGCTGGTCGATCCGGTCGGTGCCGACCCGGGTGTAGTTCTGCTCGACGGTCAGCGAGCCGTCGGGCGCGGGCTGCGGCTTGGCGTAGATCGGCCGGGCGTCGGTGGCGGGGTAGGCGGTGCCGGGCCAGGTGTAGAGCGCCAGGTCGTAGTCGCCGGCGGCGATGTGGTCCTGGAAGTAACCGGCGCCCTCGACCTTCTGGACGGCGGTCCTGACGCCGATCCGGCCGAGCATCGCGGCGATCCGGTCACCCACGGTGCGCAACTGCTCGGAGCCGGGCCCGTCGGGCAGGACGAAGCGCAGGGTCAGCGCCTTGCCGCCCTTCTTCATGGCGGGAACCTGGGCGGCCGCGGCCCGGCCCGCCGACCGCCGCTCCGCATCCTCCTGCTTCCCGGCCTTCCCCTTCTTCTCGTTCTTCTCGTTCTTCTCGTTCTTCTCGTCCTGCCCGCCGGCCTGCGGTCCCGGGTTCCCGGCCGCCGCACCGTCGTCGCCGGACCGGTCGTCGTCGCCGGACCGGCCTTCGTCGGCGGACCGGTCGTCGTCAACGGTCGGGCCTTCGTCGGCGGCCTGGCCGGTATCGGTGGTCCGGCCGGTGCCGACGTATCCACCGTCGTCGCCGGACTCGCCGGACTCGCCGTTGTCGGCGTTCTGGCCGGTGTCGATCAGCTCGGCCGCCGCGAGGGCGTTGGTGGCCCGCTTGGTGTACGTCCGGGACTCGGCGGACGCGTCGCCCCCGGTGTCGCCGCCGGCCTCGTCCTCGCGGTCGGCGGCCGCGGCCCGGTAATACGTGGCGCTCTGCCGCAGCAGCGCCGCCTGCTGGACCTCGGCGCCGATCGCGCGGGCCGACGAGAGCGGGGCGGCCGCGGCGGCGGGGCGGCTGTCCACGGCGTGCTCGTCGTCGGGGTGGGCGGCGCGGCCCGCCGCCGGGGCGCGCTCCGGATTCCGGCCGTCGGCATCGTGCGCGGTCTTCGGGGAGGCGGCCGGTCCCGCCTTCGCGGAGGAGGAGGCGGAGGGATGCGCGGAGGCCGACGCGGAAGCGGACGAGGACGCGGTGCCGGCCGCATTCTCGTTCGCGGGCTGCGGCGACGCCTGGCCGCCGCCCTTCCCCGGCCGCCAGCCGGCATCCGCGAGCAGCGCCTTGGCCGCGCCCGTGTCCTGGCCGCCGATCGCGTCGCTGTGGTCCTCGTAGCCGTGCTGCCCGGCCAACAGGAGGTGACTGCCGAGCGGACGGGAGGGCAGTCGCAGCGGCTTGAGCACGGTGTCGGCGAGCTTCTGCCGGTCGATGGCGCGGGCCACCGCGCGGCGTACCCGCTCGTCGCTGAGCGGCCCGGTGCTGCCGTTGAGCGCGAGCTGCGTGTAGGCGGGCCCCAGGGCCTTGCGCAGGGCGTAGCCGGACAGGGCCTTCTTTCCGGCCGCGGCCTTGTGCGCCTGCGGCCCGGAGTTGCCCGCGTGCACGCTCTTCGGCAGGCTGCCCGGCACCGTGCCCCCGGAGGAGTCGACTTTCCTGGCGTCCGCCGTGTCGACCTCCGCCACGTCGATGTCCCCGGCGGCCAGCGCCTTGGCCCGCTGCGCGCGCGGCAGCGCCTGGAACACCACCCGGTCGAGCTTGGCCCGCGACCCCCACCACTTCGGGTTGCGGACCAGGGTGACGGTGCCCTCGTCGGTGTCGCGCCCCTCGACGGCGAACGGGCCCGCCGTCACCTTGAGGCGCTCGCGAGCGCCGTCGTTGAAGGCATCGGCACTGCCCATGACGCTCTGCGGGTAGAGCGGGCTGAACAGCGACCGCCAGTCCGCGTAGGGCTTGGCGAAGGTGACCTTGACCTCGTGCGCATGCGCGCCCTGTTCGACCTTGTCGATCCGGTCGTAGCCGGTGTTGCGCGCGGTCCAGTACGCGTTGTCCATGCCGCGCAGCGCCTTCCACTGGGCGACGAAGTCGGCCGCCCCGATCGCCCGGCCGTCGCTCCAGCGCGCCTTGGGGTTGAGCTTGTAGACGACAACCTGCCGGGGCTCGCGCTTGGTGATGTCGGCGGCCGTGAGGTAGTCGGCGTTGCGCTGCGGCGCGCCGCTCCTGTCGACGGTGAACAGCGTGGGCAGGACGGCGCCGGTGACCCGCGAGGTGGCTGCGTCGGCGTCGGCGTGGAACGCGTTGAGGGTGCCGGGCAGGGCGTCCACGGCCCAGCGGACCGTACCGCCGTCCCTGACCCGGCCGCGGGGCGCCGCCGCGATGTCCTGGGCGACCGCCGCCGACGCCCCTCCGTCGTCGTCGGCTCCGCAGCCGGCCAGCACCGGCAGTGGCAGCAGCACCCCCGCCGCGATGAGCGCGGCGCAACGGCGCCTGCGGCACGCCGCGCGGCCTGTGCTGACGTGGTCGGTCATGGCTGTTACCTCCGGGGCTCGCGCGCGCCGCCGCAACACGTTCGGCCGACTTTGCGGTTCATCACATCTATGGCTCCCCCCACTGAAAGCGACCGATCACGGCCCGGACACCCGACACGTCGAGCGGCGGGCCAAGGCCACCCACCCGGCCCAACACCCGTACGCACGGCGGACATGCGGGCCCGCGGGGCGCATGGGCAGGCCGCCCGGTGGCCGGCGGCGGGGCGTGGAAAGCGGCGCGGGGACCGAAACGCACCGGTTGGATCCGGTAATCACGACAGATCCCTTCCCAACACCTACTGTGACGCGCGACACTCACGGGCGCATGAGGTCGCCCACCACTCCTTCGGAAATGAGGGCACACCATGTCCCTTCACGACGATCTGACGGCGCTCGAACGGAGCCTGGGCGAACTGGTCCGGGCGGTGGGCCGGCTGGAGAAGCAGGTCGGCGGCGGCCTCGACATCCGCCGGGTGCGCAGCGACGCCGACCATCTGGGCGAGAGCCTGCGCCTGCTCAAGGAGAGCGTGGCCTCGTCCGGCCGTACGGCAGGCCGCCCGGCCACCGGGGACGAAGGTGTCGTCACCATCTCCGACGCCCCCTACGACTCCACGCTGTGGACCGACGCCGAGGACGAGGGCCTCGGCGCCAAGGACCGGCACGCACCCTGACCCCGGGGGCCGCGCCCCCCACCACCCGCTCCAGCCCCGCCCCGACGGAACGCCCTTGACGGAGACCGACGTTGGCCACTGGTACCGAACCCGCACCGAAGTCCGGCACGAGGGGCGTGCACGACGCCTCACGTGCCGCCATCCCCGCCCGTCACCTGCGGACCGACCGCTGGTGGCTGGCCCCGGCCGTCACCGCCGCCGGGCTCCTCGCGTTCATCGCCTACTCGACCTGGCGGGCCTTCGCGAACGCCGATTACTACCACGCGCCGTACGTCTCGCCGTTCTACTCGCCGTGCCTGGCGCAGAACTGCGCGCCGATGCACGGCGGCCCCAACTGGCAGATTTTCGGCAGCTGGTGGGGCCTGTCCCCCGCGCTGCTGATCCTGATCTTCCCGCTCGGCTTCCGGCTGACCTGCTACTACTACCGCAAGGCGTACTACCGCGGTTTCTGGGCCGCGCCGCCGGCCTGCGCGGTCGCCGAGCCGCACGCGAAGTACACCGGCGAGACCCGCTTCCCGCTGATCCTGCAGAACATCCACCGCTACTTCTTCTACGCCGCGGTGCTGGTGGCCTGCGTGCTCACCTACGACACCGTGCTGTCGTTCCGCGACGCGCACCACGCCTGGGGCCACATGGGCCTGGGCACCCTGGTGTTCCTCGCCAACATCGTGCTGATCTGGGCGTACACGCTCTCCTGCCACTCCTGCCGGCACATCGTCGGCGGCCGGCTGCGGCACTTCTCCAAGCACCCGGTGCGCTACCGGCTGTGGGGCTGGGTCGGCAAGCTCAACGAGCGGCACATGCTGCTCGCCTGGTCCTCGCTGATCAGCGTGGCCGTCGCCGACTTCTACGTCTTCCTGCTGGCGTCCGGCGTGTTCGACGATCCGCGGTTCTTCTGACGACAGCTCTTTCGACCCTTCCGAGGAAAGGTGTGCTCCGCGATGGCGCATGTGGACCGGCAGACGTGGGACGTGGTCGTGGTCGGCGCGGGCGGCGCCGGGCTGCGCGCCGCCATCGAGGCCCGCGAGGCGGGGCTGCGGACCGCGGTGATCTGCAAGTCGCTGTTCGGCAAGGCCCATACCGTGATGGCCGAGGGCGGCATCGCGGCCAGCATGGGCAACGTCAACGACGGCGACAACTGGCAGGTGCACTTCCGGGACACCCTGCGCGGCGGCAAGTTCCTCAACCACTGGCGGATGGCCGAACTGCACGCCAGGGAGGCGCCCGACCGGGTCTGGGAGCTGGAGACCTGGGGCGCACTGTTCGACCGCACCCCGGACGGCCGGATCTCGCAGCGCAACTTCGGCGGCCACGAGTACCCCCGCCTGGCGCACGTCGGCGACCGTACGGGCCTGGAGCTGATCCGCACGCTCCAGCAGAAGATCGTCTCGCTCCAGCAGGAGGACGAGCGGGAGTTCGGCGCGTACGACGCGCGGCTGAAGGTCTTCCAGGAGTGCACGGTGACCCGGGTGCTCAAGGAGGGCGGCGCTGACGGCGGCCGGGTCGCCGGGGCGTTCTGCTACGAGCGGGAGTCCGGCAGGTTCTTCGTCCTGGAGGCGCCCGCCGTGGTGCTGGCCACCGGCGGGATCGGCAAGTCCTTCAAGGTGACGTCGAATTCGTGGGAGTACACCGGCGACGGGCACGCGCTGGCGCTGCTGGCCGGGGCGCCGCTGGTGCACATGGAGTTCGTGCAGTTCCACCCCACCGGCATGGTCTGGCCGCCGTCGGTGAAGGGCATCCTCGTCACGGAATCCGTCCGCGGTGACGGCGGGGTGCTGCGCAACAGCGAGGGCAAGCGCTTCATGTTCGACTACATCCCGGACGTCTTCAAGGAGAAGTACGCGCAGTCCGAGGACGAGGGCGACCGCTGGTACGACGACCCGGACAACAACCGGCGCCCGCCCGAGCTGCTGCCCCGCGACGAAGTGGCCCGCGCCATCAACGCCGAGGTCAAGGCGGGCCGCGGCTCCCCGCACGGCGGCGTCTTCCTGGACGTCTCCACGCGGATGCCGGCCGAGGTGATCAAGCGGCGGCTGCCGTCCATGCACCACCAGTTCAAGGAGCTGGCGGACGTGGACATCACGGCCGAGCCGATGGAGGTCGGGCCGACCTGCCACTACGTGATGGGCGGCGTCGACGTCGATCCGGACACCGCGGCGGCGGCCGGCGTGCCCGGCCTGTTCGCGGCCGGTGAGGTGGCCGGCGGGATGCACGGCTCCAACAGGCTGGGCGGCAACTCCCTCTCCGACCTGCTGGTCTTCGGCCGCCGCGCCGGTCTGCACGCCGCCGAGTACGCGGCCTCGACGCTCACCAGGCCGCGCGCCGACCAGGCGCAGCTCGACGCGGCAGAGGCGGAGGCGCTGCGTCCGTTCAGCGCCGAGGGCGCCCGCGGCTCGGACCGCGCGCCGGGCCCCGCGGAGAATCCGTACACGCTGCACCAGGAGTTGCAGCAGACGATGAACGACCTGGTCGGCATCATCCGCAGGGCCGGCGAGATGGAGCAGGCACTGGAGCGGCTCGGGGAGCTGCGGGTGCGGGCCGGGCGGGCGGGTGTCGAGGGGCACCGGCAGTACAACCCCGGCTGGCACCTCGCCCTCGACCTGCGCAACATGCTGCTGGTCAGCGAGTGCGTGGCGCGCGCCGCCCTGGAACGCGAGGAGAGCCGCGGCGGGCACACCCGCGACGACCATCCGGAGATGGACCGGCACTGGCGCACCGTCAATCTGCTGTGCACGCTGGCCGGGCCCGACGGCGCGGCGGAGGATCCGGATCCGGCGCGCGGCCGGATCCGGCTCACCCGCCGCGAGACCCCGCCGATCCGGCGCGATCTGCTGGAACTGTTCGACAAGGACGAGCTGGTGAAGTACCTGACGGACGAGGAGCTGAGCCGGTGAGCGGGCAGGAGACGGGGCCTTCGGGCGCGTACACGGCGCACTTCCGGGTGTGGCGGGGCGATGCGGACGGCGGTGGCCTGGAGGACTTCCGGGTCGAGGTGCACGAGGGCGAGGTGGTGCTGGACATCATCCACCGGCTGCAGGCCACCCAGGCGCCGGATCTGGCGGTGCGCTGGAACTGCAAGGCGGGCAAGTGCGGTTCGTGCAGCGCGGAGATCAACGGGCGGCCGCGGCTGATGTGCATGACCCGGATGTCGGTCTTCGACCGGACGCAGACCCTCACGGTCACGCCGATGCGGGCCTTCCCCGTCATCCGGGATCTGGTCACCGACGTGTCGTTCAACTACGTGAAGGCGCGCGAGGTGCCGGCGTTCGTGCCGCCCGCCGAGTTGTCGCCCGGTGAGTACCGCATGCAGCAGGAGGACGTGAACCGTTCGCAGGAGTTCCGTAAGTGCATCGAGTGCTTCCTGTGCCAGGACACCTGCCATGTGGTGCGCGACCACGAGGAGAACAAGGGGGCATTCGCCGGGCCGCGCTTCCTGATGCGGATCGCGGAGCTGGACATGCATCCGCTGGACGCGGCGTCCGAGGCCGGTCTCGACCGCAGGCGCACCGCGCAGGACGAGCACGGGCTCGGCTACTGCAACATCACCAAGTGCTGCACCGAGGTCTGCCCGGAGCAGATCAGGATCACCGACAACGCGCTGATCCCGCTCAAGGAACGTGCCGCGGACCGCAAGTACGACCCGCTGGTGTGGCTGGGCAACAAGATCAGGCGGCGCGGCGACTGAGCGGCGGAGCACCCACGTCGCCTTTACCACAAGGAAATTGACGTTCCGTCAGTTGGCCGGAATGGGCCTTATCGATGCGTAGCCCGCGCACGCTATAAGAACGGAATGAACTTTCCGAAGATAACCAGACGCCGGGTGCTGGCGGGCCTCGGCAGCGTCCCGCTGGCGGCCGCCGCCGGCACCCCCGTACGCCACCGCCCCGCTCCCCCGGCGCCGCCCGAGCCGGACGGCACCCGCCGCACCACCCTCATCCGGGGCGCCGACCTGGTGCTCACCATGGACCCCGCACTCGGCGACGGGACGCTGGGCACCCTGGAGGACGGTGTCGATGTCCTGCTGCGCGAGGGCACCATCGCCGCCGTCGGCCGCCGGCTCGGCGTCCCGCCCGGCGCCCGGGTGATCGACGCACGCGGCAAGCTGGTGCTGCCGGGCTTCGTCGACCTGCACAACCACCTGTGGCAGTCCAGCATCCGCGGCGGCTGCGCCGACCAGGACCTGAACGGCTGGCTGTCCGCCTGCAACCGCGCCGTCCTGCCCAAGATCCACCCCGCCGACATGTACCGCTTCGTCCACCTGGCCGCCCTCGACGCACTCCAGGCCGGCGTCACCACCGTCGTCGACTGGGTGCACGCCATCCCCTACGACACCAGCGGGCGCTACGTCAGGGCCCTGGACGACGCCGGCCTGCGGTTCGTCTACGCGATGACCCAGAGCGGCGCCGACCGCCACCTCATCCGCGAGGTCAAGAAGGACTTCATCGACCCGCTGCCGCTGGCCTCGGCCCAGGTGTCGGTGCACGCGGGCATGTCGGACATCAAAGACCTGCGACAGCTCCACGACCTCTCCCGCGAGCTGGACCTGATGATCAACTCCCATGTGCTGGAACACCGCGACGACCGTAAGGACGAACAGATCCGTGCGCTGCGCGAGGTCGGCGCGTTCGGCCCGCGGCTCCTGATGAACCACGCCGTCCACCTCACCGACGACGAGATCGCGCTCACCGGCGACCACGACGTACGCGTCGCGCACTGCCCGCTCAGCAACATGCGGCTGGCCTCCGGCATCATGCCGCTGCCCGCGCTGCACCATCGCCGCGTACGGGCCGGGCTCGGGCACGACGGCGGGACGAACGACACCTCCGACATGTTCGCGCTGATGAAGGCCGCGGTCGGCCTCCAGCGCGCCCGCCACGAGGACGCCGGCATCCACCCGACGATCCCCGCCGTACTGCGGATGGCGACGCTCGGCGGAGCGGAGTGCATCGGGATGGCCGACCGGGTCGGCTCGCTGACCCCGGGCAAGCGCGCCGACGTCCTCGTCCTCGACCCCGGCACCCTCAACTTCGCCCCGCGCTACGACTGGACCAGCCAGATCGTTCTCAACGGCCAACCGCCCAACCTCTCCCACGTCTTCGTGGACGGATGGCTGCGCAAGGACCGCGGCGAGCTGACCGGGGTGGACACCGCGCGGGTGGTGCACGAGGCGGAGCGGGCCGCGGCACACGTGCGCGCCGCCTGACCCCGGCCCGCCGGCGGCCCCCGTCCGGGCCGTCCCGCCAGGGCTCAGAACAGGCTCAGCAGCGCCTCGGCCGGATCCAGCGCCTCCGACTCACCGTCCGGCAGCGCAAGTTCGAACCAGACGGTCTTGCCGCGCGGGGTACGGCGGCTGCCCCAGCCGGAGCTGAGCAGCCCCACCAACTGAAGCCCGCGGCCGCCCTCGTCCGTGTCCCGGGCCCGGCGCCGACGCGGCTGGGCGAGGTCGGCGTCCCACACCTCGCAGACCAGCGAACGGTCCCGCAGCAGCCGCAGCCTGATCTCGCCGTGACCGTGCCGCAGCGCGTTGGTGACCAGCTCGCTCACCAGCAACTCCGTGGTGTCCACCAGGGCTTCGAGCCCCCAGTCGGTCAGCTGGTCACGGGCCAGCTCGCGGGCGCGGGCCACCGAACGTGCCTCCGGGGCCAGATTCCAGTCCCCCACCGCGTCCTTGGGCAGACCGTGCACCCGAGCCATCAGCAGGGCGATGTCGTCCTCGCCGTGCGAGGTGTCCAGCGCGCTCAGGACGTGATCGCAGGCGTCCTCCAGCAGCTGGTCGGCCTCCGACAGCGCCCCGCGGAACGCCTGTAGCCCCTCGTCCAGCGGATGGTCACGGGACTCGACGAGCCCGTCGGTGTAGAGGGCGAGCAGCGCACCGTCCGGCAGCTCGACCTCGATCTCCTCGAACGGCTCGCCGCCGACCCCCAGCGGCATCCCCGGCGGCACATCGAGCAGCAGAGCGTCCTCGCCCTCCTCGACCAGCACCGGCGGCAGATGCCCGGCGTTGGCGAACGTACACCGGCGGGTGACCGGGTCGTACACGGCGTAGACGCAGGTGGCGAGGTAGACCTCGGAGAGGTCGGCGGTGCCGGCGCGGCGCCCGCTCTCGGCGCCCGTGCCGGACTGCGACCGCTTGCCGGTCCGCCCCTCGCCGCCGCCGAGCCCCCGCGCGATCTCGTCCAGCGCCGAGAGCACCTCGGCAGGCTCCAGGTCAAGCAGCGCCAACGTCCTTACGGCGCTGCGCAGTTCACCCATCGCGACGGCGGCGCGCAGCCCGCGGCCCATGACGTCGCCGATGACCAGGGCCGTGCGGTGTCCCGGCAGCTCGATGACGTCGAACCAGTCGCCGCCGACCTCGGTGGCGGTGGTGCCGGGCAGGTAGCGGCAGGCGATGTCCAGGCCCGCCGCCTCCGGGTCGCCGGGCGGCAGCAGGCTGCGCTGGAGTATCAGCGCCCGCTCGTGCTCCCTGCGGTAGAGCCGGGCGTTGTCGATGCAGACCGCGGCGCGGGCCGCCAGCTCGACCGCCAGCGCGGTGTCCCGCTCCCCGAACGGCTCGCTGCCCTTCGTACGGGAGAACTGCACCAGGCCGACGACGGTGTCCCTGGCGACCATCGGGACGGCGAGGGTGGAGTGCACCACCGCGCCCAGCTCCGGCCCTTCGTCGCTCTCCCGGCCGGGGATGATCTGCGCCTGCGCGGTCCGCAGGGCGCCCGCGCACGGGGAGTTGAACGGGTAGCGGTGCACCGCGCCGACGGCGACCGGATCGCGCTCGCCCTCGGCGACGCAGCAGGTCATGGTGGCGAGCGGGGCGTCGGACACCGCGCTGGAGAAGGCGACTCTGCGCAGTTCGGCGCTGCCGTCGCTCATGCCGGGCGGGGCTTCGTCACCGGCCAGCAGCCCTTGGAAGAGGTCCACCGACGCCAGGTCGCAGAACTGCGGGACGGCGACGTCCAGAAGGGTCCGGGCGGTGGTCTCCAGGTCGAGGGAGTTGCCTATCCGGGCGCCGGCTTCGTTGAGCAGCGCGAGATTGCGGCGGGCGTTGGCGGCCTCCCGCTCGGCGCGGCGGCGTCCTGTGACGTCGGCGGCGAGCGCGGCGACGCCGATCGGACGGCCGCTGGCGCCGTGCAGACGGTAGAGCGAGACCGACCAGCGGCGCCGGTCCTGCTCGCCCGGCACCACACCCACCAGCTGCATCTCGGTGACCGGCTCGCCGGTTTCCAGCACCCGGCGCAGCGCGACGGTCATCCGCTCGGCCTCGGACCGCGGCAGGAAGTCGTGCGGGGTGCCGCCGCGGTACTTGCTCGCCGGGCCGCCGAAGACCGTGGCGAACCGTTCGTTGACCCGCAGCAGCTTGAGCCGGGTGTCGAACAGGGTGAAGCCCATGGGCGATTGACCGAAAACGGCCTGCGAGGCGGCGAGGTCGGTCTCGATGCCGCGCAGCGCCCGGACGTCGACGACCAGACAGACCGCGGTCCGCTCGCCGGCCTCCGTCTCGGACGGCATCACATAGATCTCCGCGAGCCCGTCGGCCTCGGCGCCCTCCTCCCGGTGATAGGGCACCAGGCCGGTCCACTCCCGGCCGTCGAGGATCTGGGACACCGTACGGCGGCCGGTCTCGCGCAGCTCTCTGGGGACGAACGCCTCGACGGGATCCTTGCCGACCGCGTCCCGTGCGGTGATACCGAGCATCTCGGCGGCCCGCTCGCTCCACCGGTCGATCCGCCCGTCGGGGCCGAGCGAGAAGGAGGCGACGCGGATGTAGTCGTAGATCGAGCCGGGCCTGCTGCTCTGCCACACGGGCGGGGGCGGCGGCAGGGGCGCAGGCCGGGCGGCGCCCTGGGCATCCGGTCCGTCCGCACCCCGACCAGCGGTCTGTGCGGGTACCGTCCCACCAGATGACATCTCGCTCACGAGCCCCGTCCCCTCCAGCTCATCGTGCCCGGACCGGACTAGCCGAGTAAATCAGCACCGCGGCCGTCCGGAACACGGTCTTCACGATCACAGCACAGTCTCGATCGCAGCCCATCCACAGAATGTCGATGAAATGGCAACGATCAGGACTCCACCTGTCTCCTAACCCGCCACCGACAGCTCGAACCACACTGTCTTGCCGCTCTTTCCGCGACGGGTGCCCCACCGCCGTGACGTGCACGCCACCAGCTGCAATCCGCGGCCCCCCTCGTCGTCGGGGGCCGCGGTGCGTTCCTGCGGCGGATCGGGCAGCGGATCGGACACCTCGACCAGCAGACCGCCCCCGCTGAGCAGCACCATGCGCACGCCGATGGGGCCGCTGGCGTAGCGCAGGGAATTGGTGACCAGTTCGCTGACGAGCAGGACGGCGACATCGACGGAGGACTCCAGGCCCCAGTCGGAGAGCGCCTGGCGGACCATCGCACGGGCGGTGCGTACGGAGCCGGGATCCGCCGGGAAGCTCCATTCGGCGATGGGGGAACCGGAGGCCATGCCGCGGCGGCGGACGTACGTGGAGGCCGACTCCGGGGCCCCTGCCGCTGCGCTGTCGCTCACGCCGATCACTTCCCAGCCCGATGCGATGCCCGTCGACATCACCCATAAAGAAAAGGGTCAATCAGGACATACCCGATATCGAGGCGCAAGTACCGCCTTCCGCCGGGCACTGTTCCACACCCGCCACACTTCGGCCCGACGCGGCGCCAGGCCCTCCCACCCGCAGCACGCCGGACTCACCCGAACCCGGGCACGAGACGAACCCGAGACGAGCGCGAGCGGCTAGGCGTTATCCGTCGCGGCCGATCCCACGGCTTCCCGCAGCCGACGCATCGCCTCGGCGACCGCCGGGCGGTCCTGGTCCAGCCAGTCGACCGACAGCTCCTCGCTCGGCGGCAGCCAGCGCAGCTCGTCGTGATCCTGGAGGGGCCGTGGCTCCCCCGACACCAGCCGGGCGGCCCAGACCTGCAGCACGAATCCGGGACGCAGCGGCCACTCACCGGCGATCCGCTCCCCCGGCTCCGCCTCGACACCCAACTCCTCGCGCAGCTCGCGCACCAGGGCCTGCTCGGGTGTCTCGCCGTCCTCCACCTTGCCGCCGGGCAGCTCCCAGCGGCCGGCCAGCGCGGGCGGCGCGCTGCGCCGGGCGGCCAGCAGCCGTCCCCGGTCGAGCACCGCTCCGCCCACCACCACACGCACCGTCGTCATACGCGGCAGCCTACGGCGCACACTGCCCCGCGCAACCCGCTCAGCCGGTCGTCCGCCCCACCTTCTCCACCACGTAAAGCCGCTGGTCGCCGCGGGCGTCGAGCCCGCCGGCCACCTTCTCCGCCTCCGCGCGGGTGGCGTACCTGCCCACGCGATAACGATTGCCGCCTTCGTCCTGACGGATGACGAGCCAGGGCAGCACGGCCCCACTGTCGCTCATCGCGCCCCTCCGTCCGCCGTGCAGCGCGCCCGCGCGCGCCCCTCCTGTACCGATACCGAAACCGCATTCTGCATATGCCCGACCCTACGCCCGACCTTCACTCAGCGGATACGGAATGGCACAAAGAGATACCGAACCGGCCACCCGCGGGCCCCCGGCGAACCGGGAGGGGCCTGCGAGCGGCCGGTGGAGCCGGTGACGGCTCGGTGGTGCGGGGTGCTTCTCCGGGACGTCAGGCGCCGGTACGGGCCTTGCCCTCGCCCGCCGGGTCGTCGTCGGACCCCGCGGATTCGGCGGAGCGCTGGGCGCCGACACCGGCCGCTTCAGCCGCCTCGGCTGCCTCGTCGGCCTCGTTCGCCGCCTGGATCTCCGTCTCGACCTGGACCAGCGAGGGGTTGCGCCACGAGCTGCGCACGCCCCAGAAGTAGAAGCCGAGGCCGACCAGCGCGACGACGACGATGTCCCAGCCCGGAGGCAGGTAGCCCTTGCCGCCGAACTCCTTGCCGCCCATGTACGAAATCATGGCCATGACCAGCAGGTACGCCACCATCCAGGCGCCGGCCTTGAGGTGCGGCCGCAGCTCGGCCCACGGCTTGCGGCCCTGGGTGAGCGGCTTGCCGATCTCGTACCAGGCCCAGACCGGCAGTCCGACGGCCATGATCAGGATGACCTTGCCGGTGAGCGGCCAGCGGCCCCAGTAGAGCACCAGCGAGCCGAAGACCATCGCGATCGGCGCGATCACCGGCATCACGCGCAGCTTGACCGGCCGCTTGAGGCCGGGCGAAAGCCGGCGCAGCGACATCACGGCGACCGGTCCCGTGATGTACGAGATGACGGTCGCGACCGAGACGATCTCGGCGAGCGAGCCCCAGCCGCGGAAGACCGCCAGGAAGAGGAAGGCGATGACGAGGTTGAGCACCAGCGCGGGCCGCGGCACACCCGTCTTCTTGTCGACCTTGCCGAAGATGCCGGGCAGGTGACCGTTCTCCTGGACGCCGTTGATCATGCGCGAGGTGGTGGCCGCGTAGATCATGCCGGTGCCGGACGGGGAGATGAACGCGTCGGCGTAGAGCAGCATCGCCAGCCAGTTCAGGCCCCAGGCGACGGCGAGGTCGGCGAGCGGGGAGTTGTAACCGAGACCGGCCCAGCCGCCCGAGGCACCCAGCTTGTCGCCCGGGACCGCCATCAGGAAGGCGACCTGCAGCGCGACGTAGATGACCAGCGCGATCACGATGGACCAGATGACGGCCTTGGGCAGCGACCGGCCCGGGTTACGGGCCTCACCCGCGAGGTTCAGCGGCGACTGGAAACCGTTGTAGGCCCAGACGATGCCGGAGACCGCGACGGCGGTGAAGACCGAGCTCCAGCCGTTGGGTGTGAAGCCGCCGTGATCCTTGATGTTGCTGGTGTCGAAGTGCGCCAGCATCAGCGCGCTCGCGGTCAGGATCGGGACGACGACCTTGAAGACCGTGATGGCCGTGTTGGTCTTCGCGAACAGCGTGATCGCGAACCAGTTCAGGAAGAAGTAGAAGATCAGCAGCACACTGGCGAGCGCCACACCGGTGCCCGTCAGCTCCTTGCCGTCGTACAGCCCGTGCGTCCAGCCGAAGTCCCAGGAACTCATGTACTGCACGGAGGCGGTGGCCTCACCGGGGATCACCGAGACGATCGCGATCCAGTTGGCCCAGGCCGCGAGGTATCCGGCGAGCGAGCCGTGCGAGTACTGGCCGTAACGGACCATGCCGCCGGCCTTCGGGAACATCGAGCCCAGCTCGGTGTACGTGAGGGCGATCGTGAGCGCGACAACCGCGCCGATGATCCAGGCGAGGATGGCGGCAGGACCGGCAATGGCGGCCGCCCGCTCGGCTCCGAAGAGCCAGCCGGAGCCGATGATCGATCCGAGACCAGTGGCGGTCAGGGCGATGGTCCCGAGGGACCGACGGTAATTCGAATGCGAGCCCTGCTCCGCACTCGTGGTTTTCGTCTGGCTCACGTGCTTGGTCTCCTGGTCTTCCCCCGTGCCGTGCACAAACTTCGCCATCGTAAGAGCCAATCAGATGATCGGCTTCCCTTACTCGGCAAAAAGTCCCGCCCGACTGAGGGTCTGTGAGTTTTCCCACGGCACGTTTCAGCCGACAATTCAGCACGAATCCAGACATAGCGACGGCATAAGTGGCGCAACGAGCGCCGAGAAGAGGCCGGCAAACGGCCGTGGAATCACCCAGGGCGCAGGGGCGCAGCAGGGGCGCACGCGACCGCCCCTGCGCCGTCCCGCATCAGGGCGCCACAAGCCCGCACGTCCCTTCCGGACCGGCCCTGACGCACCGGCAGGCGGCTACCGCACCGGCAGGTGGTACGTCACCCGATGGCGGTCGGCGAGCGTGACCACGTCCGCCGTCTCCACGGGCCGCCCGCCCGCGCAGTACGTCCGCGAGATGACCAGCACCGCGTGCCCCGGCACGCCGCCCAGCACCATGACCTCTTCCGCGAGGCCCGGCCGCGAACCGATCTCCTCCACGACGTTGTCCACCACGATGTCGATGGCGGCCATCCGCTCGACCACCCCGCGGCCGGCCAGCGGCCCCTCCTCGGGCAGCATCACCGGCGTGCGCCCGGTCACCTCCAGGGGCTCCCAGGAGGTCGACAGCATGGCGGGCTCACCCTCGGCGCGAAAGACGTAGCGCGTACGCATCACCCGGGCCCCGCGCTGGATGCGCAGCCGCCCGGCAACGGCGGCACCGGCCTCCTCCTGGCCGCTGCTGGACTCCCAACTCCCCTTCACCCGCTCGTCGGTCTGCTCCTGCCGGAACGGCGTGCAGGCCGGGCCCGTGTGGTATCCGGCGCGGGCGATCCGGCGCGGGACGGGCCGCTCGCGCACATACGTACCGGAGCCGGAGCGGCCCTCGACGAGCCCCTCGGCCATCAGGACCTTGCGGGCCTCCAGGGCGACCGTGTCCGAGACGCCGTACTCCGCGCGGATGCGGGCCTGGGAAGGGAGGCGGGTGTGCGGCGGCAGCACGCCGTCGACGATCTTCTGGCGCAGGTCGCCGGCGACGCGGAGGTACGCGGGCTGCTCACCGAAAGGCACGTGCCCCTCCCCAACAGCTTGACAGTCAGCAACAGCGTGGCAACCCTGCGTTGTCACCCGCAAGCCTGGGCCAGAAAATCACTCAAAGTCATGATCCCCAGCTCATCCGACATACCGATCAAGAAAACGGATCAGTTTCCCCTGCCGCCCCACCCCTTTACTGCCACGATCGAACGGGCACCGCACCCGCCCCCGACCTCACGTCAGGCCCCGAGCAAGGAGCCCCCATGCCCCCCGAATCCGCGCCCGACATCCTCCCCCCGCTCGCCGCCATGCCCGACGACTGGCAACGCGCCCTCGCGATCGTCGCCCACCCCGACGACCTCGAATACGGCGCGGCCGCCGCCATCGCCGAATGGACGGCGGCCGGACGCGAGGTCGGCTACCTCCTGGTGACCCGAGGCGAAGCAGGCATCGACGGCCTCGCGCCGGAACGGTGCGCCACGGTGCGCGAGGCCGAACAGCGGGCCGGTGCCGCCCTGGTGGGCGTCGACACCGTCGAATTCCTCGACCACCCCGACGGCGTCATCGAAGCAACCACGGCCCTGCGCCGCGACCTGGCAGCCGCCGTCCGCCGCCACCGCCCCGAACTCCTCGTCACCCTCAACCACCACGACACCTGGGGCGGCGTCCACTGGAACACCCCCGACCACCGGGTGGTCGGCCGCGCCGCCCTGGACGCGGCGGGCGACGCGGGAAACCGCTGGATCTTCCCCGAACTCGCCACAGAGCAGGGCCTCGCCCCCTGGAACGGCGTCCGCTGGGTGGCCGTGGCGGGCTCCCCCTACCCCACCCACGCCGCCGAGGTGGGCCCCGGCATCGACCGCGCCGTCGACTCCCTCGCCGCCCACCGCACCTACATCCAGGGCCTCGCCCCCACCCACCAGGACCCGCACACCTACGCCCGCGCCTTCCTCACCCCCATGCTCCAGGCCGGCGCCACCCGCCACCGGGGGCGGCCTGCAACGCTGTTCGAGGTCTTTCCCCGGTGAGGGCGGCGGGGCGGGCGGGGGGGACGGAACGACTGAGGGGCCGGCCCCCGTCCGCCGGGTTAGGCCGGTGACGTGGTCCAGGCATCGGAGACGGTGATGCCGTCGCCGGTGGCACCGCCTTCGGGCACCAGCAGCGGGGCGGCCTCAAGTACCCCGGCACCGTCCGGGCGCCGATGACGGATCAGCAGCACAGCGCCCTCTCCTGACGGCCGCAATCGCTGGGGTCGGCCCATGACCGCACTGCCCGACTGGATGCGCCCGCCCCGCGCGGAAGGCCGGTTCGCGGAGGATCTGGACCGCCTCCCCGAGGCACCACGCCACACCGAGCTGATCGACGGAGCACTCGTCGTCATACTGTCCCCGCAGCGGTCGTGGCACGCCGCCTCGTCACCGGTCTCACGGTGGCGCTCATGGCTCAGGCCCCCGACGGCATCGAAGTCGAGCGGGAGATGACCATCCGCCTCGACGCCCGCAACCGCCCGGAGCCGGACCTGCTTCTGACCACCGCCCCGTACGACGCGGACCGCACCTGGTTCGCTCCCGAAGACGTCCAGCTCGTCATCGAGGTCGTCTCGCCCGAGTCCGCCCACCGCGACCGGACCGTCAAGCTGCGCAAGTACGCCGAGGCCGGCATCCGCCACTACTGGTGCATCGAGGACGAGGACACGGTCCCCGTCGTACACACCTACGAGCTCGACGAGCCGACCGGCTCGTACGCCCCGGTGGGAATCTTCCGCCACGCACTCCAGCGCTCCCTGCCGTTCGAATCAGCCTCGACCTCGACAAGCTCGCACCGGGCCGGCCGGCCTGACAGCACAGCTCCACATCAGCACCAAGGTCAGCACGGGAACGCGGAAGGGGCCGAGCTCATCACCGCTCGGCCCCTTCCGATCTGCGCGTTTGACGAGTTACCTAGCGCGCAGTACGCAACTTGCTACACGTTGAACCGGAATGCCTGCGAGCTGATCCTGACCTGCGGCGGAGCCGCATGCAGGGCTCTGAACAGGTGTTTCTCTGTTGGCGTGCGTTGGGGGTCCTGACGGCCGCTTACGGGTGTCCTGCGGACTCCCTGCGGGGTCTAGATGGAGTGGAGAGGCCCGCCGCAGCCGCTTCGTCGCCACCCTCGGCCGAAAGCTCCCAGGGTGACGTAGGCAATCGGGCTTGAGGTATCGATGCCGTCTCTTCGCCTCGGGGCGAGGTGAGGTGGTTTCCGCGACCTTCTGCGTATCCAGAGCCCCGAACGGGGAAAGGGACCGCGCACTCACTCCGACATCGTGGTGAAGTCGACGCCGAGTTCCTGAGCGAATGCCTCAACCTCAGCAAGGGCTGGTCGGACTCCTTGCGGTGCTTGCGGTACGGGTCGGACGGGTCGAAAGCCTGCTTCTCGAAGTCGGCCAAATGCTCGGGCTTCATCGGGTTCTTCTTGAGGGTGAAGCGGCTGCCGGTGCGGAGGTCGTACGTCCACACATAGGTGGTGTGGGGCTGGGTCTTCGTCCGCGCGGTGTCCTGGGACTGCTTCGAAAAAGAGGACATGGGCCTTCACGCCACCGGCATAAAAGATGTTCTCCGGCAGCAGTCGCAGCATGGTGTGCAGGTTGTAGCCGGTGAGCAGTTCGCGGCGGACAAGATCGCCCACGCTGCCAGCGCTGCCCTCGTACAGACGGTGATCGTCAGGCCGGACCCGGCTGCGAACCGGGCGAACTCCGTCTTCCAAGCGCGGGTGCGATAGCAGTTGGAGCCGCCCGCGTCGGCGGTGATCAGAAGCCGGCCGGCCGTCGGGGAGCTGGTCCGTCCGGCTCCGTTCCACCAGCGGCGGATGGATTCGACGGCGAACGCGGCGGTGTCGTGGTCGGTGCCCACGTTGACCCAGCCGGTGTTCGCGGCGACGTCGTAGATGCCGTAGGGCACCGCCCTACCCAGCTCGCGGTCGGGGAAGTCGTGGGTGTCGACCCGCACCGGCTCGCCTCTCGGCTCCCATTCAGGCCGTTGTTTTTGAAGGGGCCGACCAGTTCCTTCTTCTTCGTGTCCACACTGATCACCGGAGCACCGCTGTCTTGGTGGTTGCGGGCCTGCTCGTTGAGGTAGCGGAACTGCGCGTCCCGGTCGGGGTGCTGCTTGCCTTCCAGGGGCTTGGCGTTGCTCTGCAGGCTGAAGCCCTCCTCGCGCAGGAGGTCGCCCACCGTATCCGCGGAGATCCTGTGGCCCTGCCGGGTCAGCTGCTCGGCAAGCTTGCGGGTGGATTTGGTAGTCCAGCGCAGCGGCGACGTGGGATCTCCGCGGACGTCGGGCTCGACCAGCGTGAGGAGTGCTTCTCGAACGGCCGGGTTCAGGTCGACGACGCGTCTACGGCCACCTCCAAGCCGACGAATACGTCCCAACGGCGCCTGTTCGGAGTTGAGTTCACGCATTCCGGCAGACACAGTGCCTTCACGGACACCGGCGGCACGGGCGACTGCTCTGATCCCGCCATGGCCGAGGGACTGGGCCTCCGCCCCTATCAACAGACGACGCTGCCGCTCGTCGAGGTGCGGCAGAATCGCCCTGAACTTGGCTGCCAGCACGGCCCGTTGCCCTTCCAACCCACTCATGCCAGACCAACGAACCACCGAGCGGAAAGCCACGAGTTAGTGATCTACACGCCCTAGTGCTGCAACGGTGTTTGTCGTGACTGGTGGCCGGCTTCGTCGTTGGTCTGGCTATGGGTGGGGACCTTGCTGATGTCAGGCTGTGGGCCGGGGAACTGCGTGCGGTGCACGAGCGGTTCGTGCACCGGTTCAGCCGGCAGGAGCCGCGGGATTCGGCGCTCGCTTATATGCGAGGACTGATTGCTCCGCTGGAGCGGAAGAACGGCTGGACGCTCGCGGAAGAAGCCGGGCACGCAGGCCCTGACCGCATGCACCGGTTGCTGAACCGGATCGGGTGGGAGGCGCAGGAGGTCCTGGACGACGTGCGCGGCTACGTCGTGGAACATCTCGGAGACCAGGACGCTGTCCTGATCGTGGATGACACCGGGTTCCTCAAGAAGGGGATCCGTTCGGCCGGGGTGCAACGGCAGTACTCCGGCACCGCCGGACGCACCGAGAACAGTCAGATTGGCGTCTTCCTCGCCTACGCCACCGCCCGCGGACGCACGCTGATCGACCGCCGCTTGTATCTGCCCATGTCCTGGACCGACGACCGGGAAAGGTGCCGGCAGGCCGGCGTCGACGACAGTGTCGCCTTCGAGACGAAGGTGGCCATGGCCAAGGCGATGGTCCGCCGGGCGATCAACGACAAGATCCCGTTCGGATGGGTGACGGCGGACGCCGGCTACGGCTACGGCTACAGCAAGGGCTGGCGCTCTGAGCTGGAACAGGCCGATGTCTTCCACGTCATGGCCACCACCCGGCACGACACCGTCGTCACCCGCTGGGCCATGGACCATCCCGTTCACGAGCTGTTCCCCGGCCTGCCACGGCAGAAGTGGAAACGCCGTTCGTGCGGTGCGGGTGCACATGGCCCGCGGGTCTATGACTGGGCTCGCGTCGAGGTTCGGCCCTGGCATCGCGAAGACCGCCGGCACTGGGTTATCGCCCGCCGCAGTGTCAGCCGACCCGAGGAGATTTCCTACTACATCGCCTATTGTCCCGCCGGGACCACGCTGGACCAGCTGATCTCAACAGCAGGTAGCCGGTGGGCTGTTGAAGAGTGCTTCCAGACCGCGAAGCAGGAGTGCGGCCTGGACGACTACCAAGTCCGCCGCTATCCCGGCTGGCACCGCCACATGACGCTGTCCATGGCTGTCCATGCCTGCCTGACCGTCCTGCGGGCCCGCGAACTCGATGCGGAGAAAGCAGAAACGGATCCTCCCAACTCATCCACCTCAGCCTCGCCGAGATCAGACGCCTGATCAACCGCCTCACCCATCGACAGCCCCCGCCTGTCGATCACATCCTGCACTGGTCGACATGGCGACGCAGACGACAACACCAAGCCCGCGCCAGTCACCACAAACGACGCGGGCACAGCCCATAACACCTGCCCACCAGTCAGAACAAACACCGTTGCAGTACTAAGACGGTGTCCTACATGGTGAGTTGGGGTAGCCCGCTTCTATGGGGAGCGGGCGGTGGGACTGGATTGTGCCAGTTGGGTTGTGGGAGATCGCGGAGCCTTTGCTGCCCGCGGTGCAGGTACGGCCGCAGGGCGGCGGGGTGGCGAACATCGATGACGAGGCGGTCTTCGCCGCGATCATCTACGTGCTGGTGTCCGGGTGCGCCTGGCGGGCTCTGCCACCGTGCTTCGGAGCGTCGAAGTCAACCGTGCACCGACAGTTCGTCATCTGGTCGCGGGCAGGTGTCTGGGGCCGGCTGCATCAGAAGGCGCTGCAACTCCTCGACGAGCAGGGCCTGGTAGATCTGTCCCGGGCCGTGCTCGACTCTGCCCACGTGCGCGCTAAAAAAGGGGCGAACTTGCAGGTCCGAGCCCCGTGGACCGGGGTAAGCCCCCTTCCAAGATGCACGTCCTGTCCGACGCGGACGGACTGCCCCTACGCGTCGGACTCTCCGCGGCCAACACCCACGACAGCCTCGCACTGAAGCCGATGCTGTCCCATTCCACATGGGACACGAATCCCACGCAGCTGATTCCAAACCTCAGCGACTCCACGCCGACAAGGCGTACGACGTCCCTCACCTGCGACGATGGTTATGGGGCAAACGCATCGGCGTACGCATCGCCCGCAAAGGCATCGAAACCAGCGAGCGCCTCGGGCGCCGAAGGTGGGTGATCGAGCGGACCATGTCCTGGCTGACCGGCTACCGCCGACTCAACCACCGCTACGAACGTCACCCCACCAACTACCTGGCCTTCCTCGGCCTCGCCGCCGCACTCTGCTGCTACAAGCGGCTCCTCAAACTCACCATGTAGGACACCGTCTAAGGGGACATAGCCCAGCGGAGCTTTCCGTTCGCTCCTCTTATAGCAATCGCATGATTCTGCGGCTTGCATGAGGGATGGTCTCATCATCCGAAAATGGACCGGGCTTCCGGCTTACCTTGCGTCGCTTGGGAATGAACCTCTGCGTCTTGACTGTATTTCTGATCCGGAGGAAGCGTGGGAGAAACTCCCGACCCTTCCCCTGGTCCATCAGGGAGGAATCGCAGCGTACGCAAGAAATTGGTGACGATCTCGCTGTATTCGGGCCAGTGGTCGACGCTTGGCGTACTGAAGGTGACAGTGACCAGGGCCTGCTCCCCTGGCACATCCTTCCGGGATACCGGAATGAATGTTTGAATCTGCGCGACATCTATGGGTATATCCTGCCCTCCAGGGGTGAGCGCGCCGGGGATCTGGAGAGCCGGAGTCTGCTGGATTACCAGGACTGCCTGACCGCACGGTAGTTCCAGCGTGCTGATCTCTGCGAACTGTGCACGCTCCTGGGACATGATGCTGCGGATTCCCTCGACAGCAACGGATTCATCCGTGTACGTGAGCGGGCTGAGCCCTACGGTCAAGGTTCCAGTTGACCACTCGTCCACAAACTGACCGAAGCAGGATGCGGCGTACACCACCCCTTCAGCCTGAAGCATCTCGGCTGTTCTCACGTATGCCGTTGCTATTTCTTCCAGCTGCTCCGGGGTGCGCTCGGCCCCTCTTTCCAGCGCCCTTGATGCGGCTTCATGTCGCACTTCTTCGTAACTCAGTCCAACCTTAATCTCTTCGAATGCGGATGAAATTTCAAAACTCAGATTCACTGTGCTTGATTTCCTGGTGTCGGAGGGGTGGCTCCATGCGTGGCGTCCTTGGCGTTAGGGGCGCGACGCGCAAGCGAATGATTGATGGCGAAAGAGATGAGTGCGCCGGCAGAAAGTGCGATGGTGATGGAGCCCGGCGCGGTGAATGAAGAACCCGAGAAAATGTCGATGACTGTCGTCAGACTTGTCCCCGTCGCGAGAAGCGACAAGATCGTCCCGGTTCTACGCCAAGTCCAGGTGCCAGGTGCTTTATTGAGCTGGTGGCGGACGGTGGGGATTTCTGCGCCCGGGCGCATGATGGGCTGGTTTTGCTGGAACGGCGCCTCCCCATACGGCTGGTACGGGTATGCAGGGGGGAAATTATTCTCCAAGGGCGGCGGAGGATGGGGAAACTGTGCCCGCCGCATCCTCATGTAGAGGCCAGTCCTGTTGTACGTTTCCCATTTCCAGAATTCATAGCCGTACTGCCGTGCCAGCAACACTGTTTCCTCGCGAGACAGGCCGGTTCCGGCGGCACGTACGACGACTTCCAGGCGTCCGTCGAAGGACTGAATGATCTCTGCCTTACGGCGTTCGCGTGCTGCTGACGAGCCAATGTGATCGTGATACAGGTACAGTGGAGCGCAGATGATGAAGGCCAGCAAAAGGGCCACGGCTACGATAATGGAGAAGTCCTGCAACGTTACTCCTAGCCATTCGCCTGGTGTGCTGCTCTATCTTTTTCGCTGCCGGACTCCCAGGCGTGACTGAAGGCTATGCCCAAGGCCGTCACCGGACCGAGAGGTCCACCGAGCAGGAGCGTCCCACCCATGGCCGCCCCCTCTGCTTTGTTTTGCGGCAGGAACTGCTTGAGTGGTGACTGGTCATTGTGCCAGTCTTCGATAGCCATAGCGCCTCCGCCGACCCCGATCATCGTGCCAAGCTTATTCACCATCTTGCCGATGGACTCTGCCTCGCCAATTTGTTTTGCGACTTTTCCCACCCCGAAGGAGACCAGTCCAAGGCCGTCCTCGGTGAGGGTTCGATCGCTGACTTCGGCGCCACCTTCTTTAGCCACAAGGTGCAGTCCGAGGGCCAGCCCCGAGGTGACGGCCGATATGCCCCCCATGGCTATGCCGGCGGGAGGGAATGCTTCATCAAGTACCACACCCACCAGCCCCGTCACCGTACTGATGGTGGCGAATGTGTCTCCGATCGCCGCGATGGCATTGGCGTGGTCCTTCACCCACTGAGTTACTGTGTGGAAGAAAAGCTCCTGCCCCTTGACCAGTTGGTCCAGGCCATGCTTCAGTTCGTCAAAAAGCCCTGGTCCCTCGGGGGCTTGTTCGGCAGCCGCCTTGAGGAGCGAGGCGATTTTGCCGGCAAGTTCCTCGTGCTGGTTTCGGATATTGTTGGCTGAGGAGAGGATTCCTTCCAGCTCATCCTGTGCCGCACCGAGTTCGTTGATGGCTGCGTTATAGCGCCTTTTGGCATCCTCGGCCTCGGCGTCGGTCATCCCGATTCCGCCGAAGCGAAAAACCTTCAGGTCTTCGTTCTGCTCTGCTCGCTCGGCGCGCTTACGGGCGGTTTTGGCGTCGGCTTCGTACGACTGCGTCTTGGACTGCATCGAGCCCAGCTGGCTCTGCCATTTCTCCAGAACGTCGTGTGCCAGCTTGAAGCTCTTGCCGGCCTCGTCCAGAAGTTTAGGGAGTGCCTGGGTCTTGGCTCGGAACGCTTCCGCAGCAGTGCCGCTCCATTCGTGACCGCCGACGTTGTTCAGCGTTTCTGAGGCGCTTGTGATGTTCTTCCATGCGCGGTTGAGATCCTCAACGAGATCATTGACCGCCTGCGGCACTCCGGGCGCCGGATTGAACTGCAATCCGGGGAAGCTGCCATTGTTCTCGTACGGATCGCCGCCGCCGTATCCCCACAGTTGCTCGCTGAGCGACAACTCGCCCCCCTGTAATTTCTTTTGAAATCTGAGTACTTGCGTCTGCCGCAGGCTCAGCCGAACGGGCCGGTTCCTGCGCTGCTTCCGCCGTGCTGCCGGTTTCCCTTGTCAAGCGCCTGCTGGATAGCGCTATCCGTCTCATTGTATGCCCGGGCCGTGGTCTGTAGGCCCTTTTTGATGGCATCCGTCAGCTGGGTGATCTGATCGATTCCGTATTCCCAGGAGCTCTTGAATTCGGCTCCGGCCTTGTCGATGTCAGCGCTGCCGAGATCTCCCGTGCTCGCACTCCGGAGATCGCTGCTCGCGTGCTTCATCGACTCCGTGCAGTGTTCCAAGCGCGCTGCCAAGGAACCCAACTCTTGAACATCGACCTTGAATTGCCGTGAGTTGGACATGGCTTGCCGCCCCCTGATACAAGGTTACCTTCTTTTCGGCCCGCGAGTGTAACATGCGCACAATTCCTCCTGTTAAGAAGTTCTGCTGGAGGTGAGGTGAAGTAGCGAGAAGGGGGGTTCCAGTCATGGTGCGTAGCTCATCGGGGATTAACAGGTACCTAGTGTGGCGGCACTTGGGCTGCAGCCGAATGGTTGCTCAGGTATGCCGTTCCGTTGCAGCAGCTGGTGTCTGGAGGCCCGCGGGGCTCGTCGCCCCTCTTCTCGCCCAATAGCGAGGTCGCGCATGAACCTTGCGGCGCTCGGCGCAAGTGGCAGAACCGTCGCCGTTCTCATGTCGGCTATGTCTGCCGGTATCGGGCGCCATGACTGGAGCAGGTGCTGATTTCGGCGCGGCGCTCGATAGGCGTGGAGCGCTCTACGATTGTCTGAAAGTAATACGCAACGAGGCGGAATCGGGCTCTGCCGCTTAACACTGCAACGACACTTCGTGGCGTTTTGGCTGTCACGTCGTTGATTGTCGCGTGGGTGAAGAGATAACTGACGGCTGGCCAGGTGCGTTCGACGACTTCGTGGCGAGGTTCGCGGACCGGTTCGGCCGGGTGGAGCCTCGGCGACGGATGGTGTCCTACCTGCGGGGACTGCCCAGTGAGACGGAGCGGAAGAACGGCTGGACCCTGGCGGAGGCTGCCGGGGACGACGGCCCTCAGGGCATGCAGCGTCTGCTGAACCACTGCTTATGGGACGTGGACGCCATGCGTGATGACGTCCGCGACGCAGTGGTGGAACACCCCGGGGATCCCGAGCGGGGAATCCTTATTCCCGATGAGACGGGATTCCTCAAAAAGGGGGTCTGGTCGGCGGGCGTGGCCCGGCAGTATTCAGGAACGGCCGGGCGGATCGAGAATTCTCAGGTAGGCGTCTTCCTGGCGTATGGATCAGGGAAGGGTCGGGCGCTGATCGACCGCGAGCTGTATCTTCCGAAGGAACGGACATCGAACCGTGACCGCTGCCGGGCGGCCGGCATCGGTGATGACGTCGAGTTCACCACGAAACCCGACCTGGGCTTGCGCATGCTGAAGCGTGCCGTGGAGTCCGGAATACCGTTCGGGTGGGTCACCGCCGATGAAGCCTATGGGCAGACAAGCCGGATTCGTGTCTGGCTGGAAGTACATGACATCCCTCATGTACTTGCTGTGCCGAAATCGCAGATGGTCATGACCATGGAGTTCTTCGGCCAGGCCCGCGCGCACAAGCTGATCGGCGAGCTCCCCGACGATGCATGGACGCGCCTGAGCTGCGGCGACGGCGCTCACGGCCCACGCGAATACGACTGGGCCGCAACAGCGATCCGGCCCTGGCGGCGCGAGGGCTGGAACCACTGGCTGATGGCGCGACGCCCTCACCGACCCTACGGATATCGCCTACTACATATGCTTCTGCCCGGCCGGGACTCCACTAGTGACCTGAGTCAGAGATTCGGTGGTAGTAGGCGGCGACTTTGTCGAGGGTTTCGTCGGCGGTTTTGGTCCAGGTGAAGGGGCTTGGCTGTTCGTTCCAGTCGGCGAGCCATGCTCTGATGTCGCGTTCGAGGGCCTGGACGGAGCGGTGGACGCCGCGCTTGAGCTTTTTCTGTGTGAGTTCGGCGAACCACCGCTCGACCAGGTTCAGTCAGGATGCGCTCGTGGAGGTGAAGTGCAGGTGGAACCGTGGGTGTGCCAGCAGCCACTTCTTCACGTCGGGCGTCTTGTGGGTCGCGTAGTTGTCGAGGATCAGGTGCACGTCGAGGCCGGCCGGGACTTCCTTGTGGAGCTTGGCCAGGAACTTCTTGAACTCGATGGCCCGGTGCCGTCGGTGCAGGGATCCGATGACCTTTCCGGTCGCCACTTCCAGGGCGGCGAACAAGGTGGTGGTGCCGGCCCGGACGTAGTCGTGGCTGCGGCGTTCGGGAATGCCGGGCATCATCGGCAGCACCGGCTGGGACCGGTCCAGTGCCTGGATCCGCGACTTCTCGTCCACACACAGCACCAGGGCTTTCTCCGGCGGGTCGAGGTAGAGGCCGACGACGTCGCGGACCTTGTCGATGAACAGCGGATCCGTGGACAGCGGAGACGTCTGCGTGCGGTGCGGGGCCGGAGCGAACGCCCGCCAGATCCGCGAGATCGCCGACTGCGACATTCCCGTGGCCGCGGCCATCGACCTCGTCGACCAGTGGGTTGCGCCGGCCGGTGTCTCTTCCAGTGTCTTGACGATCACACGCCCGACATCGGCATCGGTGATCTTCCGCGGGACACCGGGCCGCGGCTCGTCACACAAGCCGTCCAGCCCGCGGTCGAGGAAGCGCCGCCGCCAGGTGCGGACCGTGTCCGGGGCACCCCCCAGCCGACGCGACACTTCCATGATCGAGCGCCCGTCGACGCACTCCAGCACGATCCGCGACCGCTGAGCCAGGGCCTGGGCCGTCGTGCGACGACGCCCCCAGCCCTCCAGCACAGCCCGTTGGACACCAGCCAACGACAACGGCGGAATCTTCGGACCCGGACAACTCACACCCAACCAACGACGAATCTCCGACTCAGGTCACTAGGATTTGTCCGGCTGATCATGTGACTACTGCGTGCCCAGGTCGTTGATGTGGACATGGGGCGGGGTGATCTGGGTGATGTCGAGTGGGAACGGCTGCGGCCGTTCCTGCCGGTGAGCAACGGGCGTTGTGGTCGGTGGCGGGATCACCGGCAGGTGATCGACGGGATTTTGCACCGGGTGCGGACCGGCGTGCAGTGGCGTGACCTTCCTGAACGGTTCGGGCCGTGGAAGACGGTCTATGAACGGCACCGGCTGTGGTCGGCTGACGGGACTTGGGAGCGTCTGCTCCAGCAGGTCCAGGCCGCGGCGGATGCGGTGGGGAGATCGACTGGGATGTCTCGATCGACTCCACCATCGTGCGCGCGCACCAGCATGCGGCGGGTGCCCGCACCGACCTGCCGCCGGCCCCGCGTCAAAGGGGCCGAAGGACGGAACATCAGGATGAATCGCCGTGGCAGAGCCTGCACGCCCGGCTGGTGGAAGTGGTGCGGGAGGTGAGGGCCTGGGCCGCTTGCGCGGCGGGTTCACCACCAAACTCCACCTGAGTGCGGACGGCCGCTGCCGCCCGCTGTCCCTGGTCGTCACACCAGGACAGCGGGCGGACTGCACTCAGTTGAAGCCGGTCCTGGACAAGATCCGCGTCCCGAAACCCGGGCCGGGCAGGCCTCGCAGGAAACCTGACTGCGTCGCGGCGGACAAGGCCTACAGCACAGGCCATGCCGCGACTATCTGCGGCGTCGGGGCATCCGACACACGATCCCGGAGAAGACCGACAGCCGCGCCGCCCGCCTGCGCAAAGGGGCACGCGGCGGACGGCCGCCCGGCTTCGACGAAGAGCGGTACAAGAAACGCAACACCGTCAAGCGGGCCATCAACCGGCTCAAACAGCACCGGGCCGTGGCCACCCGCTACGACAAGCGCCGCTACATCTACGTCGGCACCGCCACCGCCGCAGCCCTCACCATCTGGCTCCGCGCATGATCCGCCGGACAAGTCCTAGTTCCAGCCATCCAGTGATACCCAAGAAGTTCCCATCAGATACTGGTGCAGAGCACTGGCGGTGGTGTCAACGAAGAATTCGGGGATGGCATCGGCGTCGACCCAGCAGACTTGGGAATGCTTGCGAGGTTCGCGGTTCTCGGATTCGCCGGTCCATTCATGAGCGGCGAAGACAACAGTGAGAAAGCCGTTGGGGGCCGCCACGCCCCAGGCGCCATGGATGATGTGGGCAACCTTGCGGGACTCGGGCTTCACGGTGAGGCCGGTGTCTTCGTAAAGCTCGCGGACGGCGGTTTCCGTGATCGGCTCGCCGGGCTCGCTCTTCCCGACGGGCAGGTCCCACATGCCCTGGGCAAACTTGGCGTTTTCGCTGCGCTGGAGAAGGACGACGCGATTGGTGGCCTTGTCGTGGACGATGACCGCGGCGACCAGCAGGGTCATCGATTCGAGTGCCGGCTTGAGGGCCTTCGACTGGGCGTCGGTCGGCCGGGGCACGGGGATTCCCTTCGTCGGGCGGGTGTCGGGCACGTTAGGCCAGGGCTTCGCGGGCGCGGCGGGCGAGTTCTGCGGCGCCCGGCACTTTGCGTCGCTGGTAGACCGCGAGGGTGGAGCGGATCGAGGTGATCGCCTTGCGCGTGCGGTCGGAGGTCATGCCCTCCATGAGGGTCAGGGTCTGGGTCCAGGCGGCGACGGCTTCGTCGGCACGGGCCTGGGCGGCGAGGCTGTCGCCGAGGTCGGCCTGGGTGAGGGCGTGGACGCGCTTGAACTTCTCGGGATCCCAACGGACGAGCGCGTCCCGGTGCTGCTGCTCGGTGCCGACGTGATCGGCGAGGGCGGTGAGCGTACGAGCCGTATGGCTGGTGACGGTCCCGGCGGCCGGCCCGCTGACGAGGGAGAAGCTGGGCTGAGAGCCGTCGTCGCGGAGCAGGGCGTCCTCGGCGGAGAGCAGGGCACGGGCCGCTGCGGGCTTCTCATCGATCGTGGCGAAGGCGCGGCGCGTGGGTGATGTGAAGCAGCGCCTCGGTCTGGCCGTCCACGTGACCAAGACCGCGGGTGAGGGCGCCTTCGACGAGGTCGACGCAGTGGTGGGGCTGTTTGAGGCTCAGGGCCTGGTAGGCGAGGGCGCGCATCATCCAGGCGGCGTGGCCGTGGGGGTCGGCTTCGCAGGCGAGTTGGTAGCCGACCTGGTAGTAGCGCTGGGCGGCACCTTCCTGGCCGAGGTCATGGTGCTTCCACCCTGCGAGATAGGCGAGTTCGGCGACCGCGCCGAAAGCGGCCCGACGTAAAGCTCGCTGGGGAATCGCCCCCGGAGTATGGGGGCGGCGGTGTCGGCGAGGTACGCGGTGACGGTGGTCAGGCCGTGTCCGCCGCCGAGGCGCTCGTCGGCTGCGCTGAAGGCCGCGGTGATCTGGCGTACGACGTCCACATCCTCCACCCCGACCACGGACACACCGGTGCGGGCACGGAGCATACGGGCGGTGGCTTCGTGGTCGTAGCCGAGCGGCATGGTGACGCCGGCGGTGGTGAAGGCCGCGATGGCGAGGAAGCGGCGGCGTTCGACGTCGGCTCGGCCCAGGTCGGTGGCGGCGAGGACGGGGTCGGATTCCGCCGCCTCTTCGGTGTCACTGGCAGGGAAGCCGATCTCGGTCCAGGTGACCGTGCGTCCTGCTCTGCGGGAGAGGGCCTCGGCCAGGTACTGACCGACCCGGCCCGATGGAGTGCGGGCACCGTTCACCCAGTGCGAGATGGCCGACTTGTTGGTCTGGAGGATCTCTCCGTTCTCGGCGGCGATGCGGCGCACGTCTCTGGCCAGGGCCTCGTAGGTGCAGTCGGCCGCGTCGATGACGGCGCGCAGACGCGAGTTGGGGTCTCTCCCCGCCGCCACGATCACCTCCGCTCCGGAGCTGTAAACCGCGTATACCGCTTCAACTGTCTTCCACCGTACCGACTGAGCGTGACCACCAGTTCACTTATCAGCAGCCGCCCGGAACGACGCGACCGTCATCCAGGCTCCCCCCTTGGTCCGGGCGGCTCCTCGAAGTTCCGTACGTACACACCAGGTTCGGGCATTCCTGTGCCCGACCCCGGCCGATCAGAGACGGAGACACGGTGACCACCATCGACACCTCGGCCATCACGGTCGAGCTGCCCGAGGCGTTCGACCCGCACTGGAGCCGCCTGCCCGGTATCCAGGTCGACCGCCGGCGCATCACCATCGACCCGGCCGAGTACTTCTTCCGCTTCGAGGCCCACAGCTGGCTCGTCGCCGACTGGGAGCTGATCAAGGCTCAGCTCCTGGACGTGGATGAGACGGCAGAGAGCACGGTCGAGCAACTCGCGCTCGACTTCATCAAGCAGCACAGCGAGTCCACCGCAGATGCCGCCCGGGTACTGGCCACCGCGTATGAGGTGTACGCGTACCTGTTCCGCGACGAGCACCTCGCGGGCCTCGGACTCCCGCAGATCACCGCCGACCACCTGCGGATGCTCCGTGAGGCCGCCACGCTCATGGCGCTCAACAAGGTCGAACTGGACGGGCACATCTCCAACGTCGGCCCGTGCTGGTTCTTCCCCGCCGCCACCTCCGTCGTCTTCGACCTGGACGACGAGAGGGGCGGGATGCTCGACGAGGTCTACTACGGCGGCTGGTTCAACGAGCACCGCCGGATCGAGTCCATCAAGGCCCACGCCGCCCTCGGCGGCCGGCTCGTCCACGGCTGCCAGTCCGTGCCGGACCAGTCCGGCGGCGTGGTCGCACCGTACGGCGCCTCGATGGCCAACTTCCGCGCCGACCTGGCCGCCTTCAAGGCGGGCTGGATCGAGCAGGTCTACGCCCACCGCGTGGCACCACTACGCCAGCCTGCTGATCAAGCACGGCGAGTCCGTGAAGACGGTCTCCGAGCACCTCGGCCACACCAACGCGGCCATGACGCTGAACATCTACACCCACCTGTGGCCCGACTCCGAGGAGCGGACCCGGGCCGCCGTCGACAAGGCGTACGCGGACCGGTCCGCCGATGCCCGACCGCAGGTCGACGAAGCGACGTAACCGCTCCGCCGCGTGCCGGGCTCATCCAGCACGCTGCGGACTCTGTGCGGACCGCAAAGGCCGCCCAACCTGCTCCGCCGCAGGTCAGACGGCCTTTCGCCGGACGTCTTAGACGTTGAACCGGAACTCCACCACATCCCCGTCCTGCATCACATAGTCCTTGCCCTCCATGCGGGCCTTGCCAGCCGAGCGGGCGTCGGCGACCGAGCCGGCTTCGACGAGGTCGGCGAAGGAGATGACCTCGGCCTTGATGAAGCCCTTTTGGAAGTCGGTGTGGATGACGCCGGCGGCCTCGGGGGCGGTGGCGCCCTTCTTGATGGTCCAGGCGCGGGTTTCCTTGGGGCCGGCCGTCAGGTACGTCTGGAGGCCGAGGGTGTTGAAGCCGACGTGGGCGAGGGTGGCGAGGCCGGGCTCTTCCTGGCCGACGGACTGGAGGAGTTCGAGGGCCTCCTCGTCGTCCAGCTCGGCGAGGTCGGCCTCCAGCTTGGCGTTGAGGAAGATGGCCTCGGCGGGGGCGACCAGGGCGCGCTGCTCGTTCTTGAAGTCGTCGTCGGTCAGCTCGTCCTCGTCGACGTTGAAGACGTAGAGGAACGGCTTGGTGGTGAGGAGGTGCAGGTCACGCAGCAGCTCACCCTTCTCTGACTCCTTGGTGATGCCGGCGGAGAAGAGGGTGCGGCCGTCCTCCAGGATCGCCTTGACCTCTTCGACGGCCTTGACCTGGACGGCCTTGTCCTTCTGGATCCGGGACTCCTTGACCAGACGCGGCAGCACCTTCTCGACGGTCTGGAGGTCGGCGAGGATCAGCTCGGTGTTGATGGTCTCGATGTCGTCCTTGGGCGAGACCTTGCCGTCGACGTGGACGACGTTCTCGTCCTTGAAGGCGCGGATGACCTGGCAGATCGCGTCGGACTCGCGGATGTTCGCGAGGAACTTGTTGCCCAGGCCCTCTCCCTCGGACGCGCCGCGGACGATGCCCGCGATGTCGACGAAGTCGACGGTGGCGGGGAGGATCTTCTGCGAGCCGAAGATCCCGGCGAGGGTGGCCAGACGGGTGTCGGGGACGCCGACGACGCCGACGTTCGGCTCGATGGTGGCGAACGGGTAGTTGGCCGCCAGCACGTCGTTCTTGGTCAGGGCGTTGAACAGGGTCGACTTGCCGACATTCGGCAGACCGACGATTCCGATCGTGAGCGACACGGTGGCGACTTCCCGGAGCGAGGCGGTGGAGGGCTGACACGGCTCCCGTGGGGGCCGATCCACCAGTCTACGGGGCGGGCGCGGCACTCCGCCCGGCCCGGTGCCGTCCGCCGAACGCACCGTCTACCTCGGGGAAAGGGCGTGTCCCGAAGCCTGTTAATACCACTTAGCGGCCTACCGTTGGCGAGTGGAGCAACACGAAGCGCGCACCCCTCAGCACCGCCCGCCCGGGAGCAGCAGGTCGCTCACCGGCCAGGATGCCCGGCTCCCCCGCCCCGCGGTGTCCGTGAACGAGCGTCCTGGCGGGCGGCCGCGAGGCCGGGCGGACGAGCCGCGCGGCAGCCGGGCCGAGGGCTCCGGGGGCGAGCGGGCCGCGCCGGGCTCGGCGGCCGTCTACCGTGCCGGGGTGCGGCGCAGGCCGCCGCTGGCGCCGCTGGTCGCCTTTCTGCGCCGGATGCCGGCGCCGAAGCTGACCGGCCTGGGCTGCGGACTGCTCAGCACCCTCGCCCTGCTCGCGTTCGCCGCGCTCGACCAGTTCCTCTTCGACGGCGCGCAGACCGCGTACGGCGTGTTCTTCCTGCTGGTCGCGGTGGGTGCCGGCCTGTGGGTGCGGCCGTACGACCTGATTGCGGCGCCGATCGCGCTGCCGATCGCCTTCACGTTGGGCGCGGTGCCGATCCACCGCGGTTCCGGCGGGTTCGGCGAGCTGCTGATGGGTGTCTTCACGGTGCTGGCGCTGAACGCGGGCTGGCTCTATGCCGGCACGCTGGTCTGCGGGCTGCTGGTGCTGGTGCGCAAGGTGGTGCTCATCGTTCGGCGTCGGGCCAGCCGACCGGCGAGTCGACCCCAGGGCCGGCGGCCCGCGGCCGGTCAGGATGCCCCTGCGGGCCGGCCGCGGCCGGCCCGGTCGCCGGGGAACCGTCCGCGTCAGGTGGCCCGCCAGCCCGAGCGGCGTGCGCAGCCATCGCGGCCCCCACAATCCCCGCATTGTTCTGAAGCTGAGCCGGTACGACCTCGGCGCTGAGGCCCTCGATCAGCGGCAGGAACTTCTCCGCCTTGCGGCTCACCCCGCCGCCGATCACGAACAGCTCGGGCGAGAACAGCATCTCCACGTGAGTGAGGTACTTCTCGACGCGGCGGGCCCAGCGCCGCCAGCTCAGCTCGTCCTCATCCTTGGCGCGGGTCGAGGCGCGCTTCTCGGCGTCGTGGCCGTTCAGCTCCAGATGACCCAGTTCGGTGTTGGGGACCAGCCGGCCGCCGGTGAAGACGGCGCTGCCGATGCCGGTGCCGAGAGTGAGCACGATGACCGTGCCGTGGCGCCCGCGGCCCGCGCCGTAGCGCATCTCGGCCAGGCCCGCCGCGTCCGCGTCGTTGAGCAGCGTCACCGGGCAGCCGCCGGCCTCGCCGCCGAGGCGGCCTGTGAGCAGCGTGGCGGCGTCGGCGTCGACCCAGCTGGTGTCGACGTTGGCGGCGGTACGGGTGACGCCGGCGGTGACCACGCCGGGGAAGGTCGCGCCGACCGGGCCCGTCCAGCCGAAGTGCGCGACGACCTCCCGGACGCAGTCGGCGACCGCGTCCGGGGTGGCCGGCTGCGGTGTCAGCACCTTGTGGCGCTCGTCGGCGAGATCGCCGCGTTCCAGGTCGACCGGGGCGCCCTTGATGCCCGAACCGCCGATGTCCACGCCGAAGACCTTCATGGGAAAAGGCTAGGTCCCCGGGCCGCCTGGCACCCCTCGGACCGGGAATCCGGCCGGTCCGCCCGTCAGCGTTCGGTGGCCGCCTTGGCCTCGGCGCGCAGGTCGCGGCGGAGTTCCTTGGGCAGCGAGAAGGCGATGGACTCCTCGGCCGCGGTGACCGTCTCGACGTCTTCGTAGCCGCGCTCGGCCAGCCAGTCCAGGACGCCGTGCACCAGCACGTCGGGGACGGAGGCGCCGGAGGTGACGCCGACGGTGCCCACGCCCTCCAGCCAGCTCTCGTCGATCTCGTCGGCGTAGTCGACCAGATGGGCGTCCCGGGCTCCGGCGCCCAGGGCGACCTCGACCAGCCGGACGGAGTTCGAGGAGTTCTTGGAGCCGACGACGATGACGAGGTCGGCGTCGGCGCCCATCTGCTTGACCGCGATCTGGCGGTTCTGGGTGGCGTAGCAGATGTCGTCGCTGGGCGGCGAGAGGAGGTTGGGGTAGCGGCCCTTGATGGCGCCGACCGTCTCCATGGTCTCGTCGACGGAGAGGGTGGTCTGGGAGAGCCAGACGACCTTGTCCGGGTCGCGGACCTCGATGTTCGCCACGTCGTCGGGGCCGTCGACCAGGGTGATGTGGTCGGGCGCCTCGCCGCTGGTGCCGATGACCTCTTCGTGGCCTTCGTGGCCGATGAGGAGGATGTCGTAGTCCTCCTTGGCGTACCGGACCGCTTCCTTGTGGACCTTGGTGACCAGCGGGCAGGTGGCGTCGATGGTGGCGAGCTTGCCGCGCTCGGCCTCGTCGTGGACGGCCGGGGCGACGCCGTGCGCGGAGAAGATGACGATGTTGCCCTCGGGCACCTCCGCCGTCTCCTCGACGAAGATGGCGCCCTTCTTCTCCAGGGTCTTCACGACGTACTTGTTGTGCACGATTTCGTGACGCACGTAGACGGGTGCGCCGTACTGCTCAAGGGCTTTCTCGACGGCGATCACGGCGCGGTCCACGCCCGCGCAGTAGCCGCGGGGGGCGGCGAGCAGGACGCGTCGATTCGCACGCGGGGCCTGTGCGTTCAAGGTGCTGGCGGGCGACGGGTGGTCACCGTGACGCGGGGCGTCTCCGCTCGGGGCGGTGGCGGGTGACGGGCCGGGCGTAGCAGTCATGCGTCCCATCGTACGGGCGTACCGGGGCTCACAAAGATCTCAGCGGTGGCCCAGACTGAGGGCGAACGCACGGAGGAGGCAGCATGCCGGGCTCGATCGGCGAAACCAGCGGCGGCGACGGGGAGGACACCGGGGAGAGGACGGCGGCCGGCGGGGGTGCCGGCAGCCGGCCCGCGTTGCGGCGCACGCTGAGCTTCCGGGATCTGATCGTCTACGGACTGCTGTTCATCGCCCCGATGGCGCCGGTCGGCATCTTCGGCACGCTCCAGGCCAAGTCGCACGGCGCGATCACCCTCGTCTACCTGGTCGCGACCGTCGCGATGGCCTTCACCGCGTATTCGTACGCCCAGATGGTGCGGGTCGCGCCGCAGGCCGGGTCGGTGTACACGTACGCCAGGGTGGGGCTCGGCGAGGGGGCCGGGTTCATCGCCGGGTGGATGGCGATGCTGGACTATCTGCTGATCCCGGCGGTGGCGTATCTGTTCTCCGGGATCGCGATGCATGCGCTGGTGCCGGAGGTGCACCAGTGGGTGTGGACGGCGATTGCGGTGGTGGTGACGACGCTGCTGAACCTGTGGGGCGTGCGGACCGCGGCCGTCGTCGGGTTCGCGGTGCTGGCCATGGAGATCGCGGTGCTGGGCGTGTTCGTGGTGTCGGCGGTCGTGGAGCTGGCTCTGCACGGCGCGCAGCGGGGCTGGGCGGAGCCGCTGACCGGCGAGGGCGCCTTCTCCATGACGGCGGTGCTGGCCGCGGTGTCGGTGGCCGTGCTGTCGTATCTGGGTTTCGACGCCATCGCGGCGTTCGCGGAGGAGGCGCGGGGCGCACACGACGGGCAGGCCCGCGGGAAGGGCCGGGGGCTGCGCGGCTCGGACCGGGTGGCGCGGGCGGTGCTCACGTGTCTGGTGGTGGCCGGTGTGCTGTTCGCCGTGCAGACGTATCTGGCGGCGCTGCTGGCTCCGATGCCGGCGGCCGAACTGGCGGCGAAGCCGGGTGAGCAGGGCGACGCGTTCTACGCCACGGTCGATGCGGCGGTGGGCGGCTGGCTGCACGACCTGGTGGCGGTGAGCAAGGCGATCGGCGCGGCCTTCGCGGCGCTGGCGGGGCAGGCGGCGGCCGGCCGGCTGCTGTTCGCGATGGCGCGGGACCGGCGGCTGCCGGGGGCGATGTCGAAGGTGGACGCGGGCAGCGGGGTGCCGCGCCGGGCGCTGCTGGGGGCGGCCGTGGTGACGCTGATCGCCGCGGTGTGGGCGGCGACCAGGGACGACGGGCTCGATCATCTGTCGTCGATCGTCAACGTCGGGGCGCTGACCGCGTTCGGGCTGCTGCACGCTTCGGTGATCGGCTGGTTCCGGATCCGCAAGCGGGCCGAGGTGCCGAGCGTGCTGCGGCATGTGGTGGCGCCGGTGCTGGGCCTGGCCGTGGTGGTGGCGGTGATCGTGGAGGCGTCGGGCACGGCGCAGGTCGTCGGTGGCTGCTGGCTGGTGGTGGGCTTCGTGGTGCTGGCGTTGCAGTACCGGGGCAGGCGGCGGGAGGCGCGGCCGGGCGTCTGACGGCCGTCGGCCTCCGCCGCCTGCCCCGGCGGGGGCCCGCTGTCGGTGCCCGCCGTTACGCTCCTTCGTATGGCTCTCTCCACGTCTCCGGAAGCGCCGATCCCGGTCGGCCAGGTGTCCCGGCTCATCGGCGGCTGGATCGACCGGCTCGGCGCGGTATGGGTCGAGGGGCAGATCACCCAGCTCTCCCGGCGGCCCGGCGCGGGGGTGGTCTTTCTGACCCTGCGCGATCCGTCGCACGACATCTCGGTCAGCGTGACGTGTTACCGCCAGGTCTTCGACCGGGTGTCCGAGGTGGTGGGCGAGGGCGCCCGGGTGGTGGTGCACGCCAAACCGGAGTGGTACGCGCCGCGCGGCCAGCTCTCTCTGCGGGCCGCCGAGATCAAGCCGGTCGGCGTCGGCGAACTCCTCGCGCGCCTGGAGCAGTTGAAGAAGTCCCTGGCGTCCGAGGGCCTCTTCGCCCTGGACCGCAAGCGGCCGCTGCCGTTCCTGCCGCAGCTGATCGGCCTGGTCTGCGGCCGGGCGAGCGCCGCGGAGCGTGACGTCCTGGAGAACGCCAGGCACCGCTGGCCCGCGGTCCGCTTCGAGGTGCGCAACGTGCCGGTGCAGGGGGTGCGCGCGGTGCCGCAGGTGATCGCGGCGGTGCGGGAGTTGGACGCGCTGCCCGAGGTCGACGTGATCATCGTGGCGCGTGGCGGCGGCAGCGTGGAGGACCTGCTGCCGTTCTCCGACGAACAGCTCGTACGGGCCGTGGGCGACGCCCGCACCCCCGTCGTCTCGGCGATCGGCCACGAACCGGACACGCCGCTCCTCGACCTCGTCGCCGACCTGCGGGCGTCCACCCCCACGGACGCGGCGAAGAAGGTCGTCCCGGATGTCGGCGAGGAGCTGGTCCGCGTCCAGCAGCTGCGCGAGCGGGCGCTGCGGGCGGTCGGCGGTTTCCTGGAGCGGGAGGAGCGCGGCCTGGCCGCGGCGCTGAGCCGGCCGTCGATACGGCACCCGCAGCGGATGGTGGAGGAGCGCGCCGAGCAGATCGAGGCGCTGGCCGGGCGGGCCCGCCGGACGCTGGGGCATCTGCTGGACCGGGCCGATTCGGAGCTGGCGCACACCCGGGCGCGGGTCGTCGCGCTCTCCCCCAAGGCGACGCTGGAGCGCGGATACGCCGTGCTCCAGAAGCCGGACGGGACGGCGGTGCGCTCGCCGGACGAGGTCGGCGCGGACGAGGAGTTGCGGGCCCGGGTGTCCGAGGGCGAGTTCCGGGTGCGGGTCGCGGACGCGGACGCGGCGGGCGCTGTCACACCCCGCGCTTAGGGTGGGAGACATGGCGAAGGCGAAGACGGACGAGGTGGCGGGCCCGGAGGCCGGGGCGGTCGGCGCGGAGGCGGAGCCGGAGCCGGTGGACTCCACGCTCGGCTACGAACAGGCGCGGGACGAGCTGATCGAGGTCGTCCGCAGCCTGGAGGCGGGGGGCACGACGCTGGAGGAGTCGCTCGCCCTCTGGGAGCGCGGCGAGCGGCTGGCGAAGGTCTGCCGCCGCTGGCTGGACGGCGCCCGCGCCCGGCTGGACGCGTCCCTGGCCGAGTCGGAGGACACGACGGAGGACGGGGCGGAGCGCGGGTAGCGGCTCAGGCGGGCGTCGGGTGCGGGGATGCACCCGGGACGCCTGAGACGTTGGGACGTACGGCCCGCACGGGGCGACGCAGGGTGCGTCGGAACACCCGGAACCCCGGCCATCCAGGCAGTTCAGGCATGTGAACCGCCTCACCCTCACCCCATTTTAGTTGAAGTTTAATCTAATTCGACTACAGTGGTGTCCATAACCACCACAGGATCGGCAGACCCTGCGATGCGACCCCCATCTGACTCACCGAGGTGCCCCTATGTCTCTCGCCCTTGACGCCGCCGCTCAGGACCTCCTGTTCCGCGAGGCCCAGACCGCCAACACGTTCACGGACGAGCCGGTGACGGACGAGCAGGTCCAGGCCATCTACGACCTGGTGAAGTACGCCCCGACCGCCTTCAACCAGTCGCCGCTGCGGATCACCCTGGTCCGCTCCGATGACGCCCGTAAGCGCCTGGTCGGCCACGCCATGGGTGCCAACGGCCCGAAGACGCTGGCCGCGCCGCTGACCGTGGTCCTCTCCGTGGACCTGGACTTCCACGAGAAGCTGCCGCAGCTCTTCCCGCACGCCCCCGGCGTCAAGGACGCCTTCTTCTCGGAGGCCACCGCCCGCGAGGCCGCCGGCACCCAGAACGCCACGCTGCAGGCCGGCTACTTCATCCTCGGCATCCGCGCGGCCGGCCTGGCCGCAGGCCCGATGACCGGCTTCGACTTCACCGGCGTCGACAAGGAGTTCTTCGGCGACGGCAAGCAGAAGTCCTTCCTGGTCATCAACGTCGGCAAGCCCGGCGCCGACGCCTTCTTCCCGCGCTCGCCGCGCCTGGAGTTCGCCGACGCCGCCACCACCGTCTGAGCCGCACCCGGCCCGTATGACGCCCGAGGCCGCCGCACCCGCGAGGGATGCGGCGGCCTCGTCCGTCCGCGCCGGGCGCCCGCCCGCCGCGGGCCGGTCAGCCCTTCTTCGCCACCAGGGCGGCGGCCAGGTCGGCCAGCCGGCCGTAGGGCGCGGTGCCGGTGACGACCGTGGTCACCCCCGGCTCCTCGTGCACCAGCGCGTTGTACTGGTCGCCCTTGTAGCGGTCCCACTTCTTGCTGCCGACGGCCTGCTTGCCCTTGGCCTTCGCCGCGCCCAGCGTCACGTCCTTGATGAACTTCTCCGCCGGCGCGTCGCTCTGCTCCACCGCCACGTAGTCCTCCTCCGGGTCGAGCATGCCCAGGTGCCAGGCGCCGCCCTTGCCGTCGCTGCTCGCCTTGTACGAGACGGAGGTGGCGCGCCAGTCCTTGGACAGGCCCTCCGGCGCAGCGACCGGGTACGGCGCCGCGCGCCGGGCCGTGGTCACCTCGACGCGGTAGTCGACGGTCTTGACCGCGCTCTTCTCCGCGGAGCTGCTGTCGTCGTGCGGGATGAAGATGTAGATCGCCGCGACGAGCACGCCGATCACCGCCAGCGACAGGACCATGTCCCGTACCGTTTGCCTGCCTCGCATACCTGCCACGCCCCTATCGTCCCCCATGCCCCACGCGATCAGGACATGACCCCCGGGAAGACCGCGCGGTTCGGGGACCGGCCGGATCCCGCCGCCGCAAGGTTGCTCATGCGAAGGCCCCCCTGCTCAATCTCGCGGCCTACCGATAAAGTCGTCATCACCCTCAGAATTGCGGCCGTCGCCGTACAGAAAGGTGCGCTCGATGACCGAGCATCAGCTCCCGTCCCCCCTCGAAGTCAGCCCCGAGGCCCCCGATCGCAACCTCGCCCTGGAGTTGGTCCGGGTCACCGAGGCCGGCGCCATGGCCTCGGGCCGCTGGGTGGGACGAGGTGACAAGAACGGTGCGGACGGTGCGGCGGTCAAGGCCATGCGCGCCCTGATCCACACCGTGTCGATGAACGGTGTGGTGGTCATCGGGGAGGGCGAGAAGGACAACGCCCCGATGCTCTACAACGGCGAGCGGGTCGGCGACGGCACGGGCCCCGAGTGCGACGTGGCCGTGGACCCGGTGGACGGCACGACGCTGACCGCCAAGGGCATGGCCAACGCGGTCTCCGTGATGGCCGTCGCCGAGCGCGGCTCCATGTTCGACCCGTCCGCGGTCTTCTACATGGACAAGCTCGCGACCGGCCCCGAGGCCGCCGACTTCGTCGACATCGACGCGCCGGTCGCGGTGAACATCAAGCGCATCGCCAAGGCCAAGCGCTCGGCCGTCGAGGACGTCACCGTCGTCATCCTGGACCGCCCGCGCCACGACGGCCTGGTCAAGGAGGTCCGCGAGGCGGGCGCCCGGATCAAGTTCATCGCGGACGGCGATGTGGCCGGCGCGATCATGGCGGCCCGCGAGGGCACCGGCGTCGACCTGCTGCTCGGCATCGGCGGCACCCCGGAAGGCATCATCGCGGCCTGCGCGCTCAAGTGTCTGGGCGGCACCCTTCAGGCCAAGCTGTGGCCCAAGGACGACACGGAGCGGCAGCGCGCCCTCGACGCCGGTCACGACCTGGACAAGGTCCTGCAGATCGACGATCTCGTGCAGGGCGACAACGTCTTCTTCGTCGCCACCGGCATCACCGACGGCGACCTGCTGCGCGGCGTCCGCTACCGCGCGGAGACCGCCTACACCCAGTCCCTGGTGATGCGCTCCAAGTCGGGCACCATCCGCCAGATCGACTCGCAGCACCGGCTGTCCAAGCTCCGCGCGTACAGCTCGGTGGACTTCGAGCGCCCCAGCTGACGTCACCCGCTCCGGCACGGGAACACCGGGCGCACCGCCCCGGCATACGTGTCGCCCCGCCGAAGAGGCTGCCCTCTCCGGCGGGGCGAGCGCCGTGTCGTCATCCGTGCGCCGCCGCCCGGCCGTCGCGCGCGCCGTTACGGGCCGCCCCGGGAGCGCGCGCCGACGGGCCTCAGCCGGCCGCCGGCACCGCAGCCGTGCGCTGCAGCTCGGCGTCCCGCCGGCGCCTGCGGGCCAGTACGACGCGCCGCTCGGCCGCCGTCAGCCCGCCCCAGACGCCGTACGGCTCGGGCTGGAGCAGGGCGTGCTCGCGGCATTCAATCATCACGGGACAGCGGGCGCAGACCCGCTTCGCTGCCTCTTCTCTGGCCAGCCGCGCGGCGGTCGGCTCCTTGGAGGGGGCGAAGAACAGCCCGGCTTCATCCCGACGGCACACCGCCTCCGAATGCCAGGGGCCGGCCTCCTCGCGAGACGGCACCCGCTGGGACGGAACGACAGCGGCGGTCTGCAGGGGCTGATGCGGTAGCAGCACGGTCTACTCCTGACGACGGCTTCGGCGAGCAAATCACCCTTGCCCGTCCCTCTGCGCACGGCGTTACGCACCCCGCAGCCGTACGAGAGACGATGCCCCAGCCCTACCCGCTGTACCCACGCTTATGCACACCGTGGCCGTCGGCTGAAAGCCGTATTCAGCCGTCGAGGTCCTTACGGAAACGGTCCCTGCGCTCCTGCCGTCCGTGCCTCAACTCCGCGTGCCGCTCACGCCGTTCGTCCCGCTGGACGCGCAGCCGGTCGCGCAGGTCGCGGATCAGGGCGCCGCGCTTGGGCCTGGCCTCGACGCTGCCCAGGACGGCATAGCCGTTGACCTGCACCACCGGGGCGTCCGCCGCTATCGCGTCGTTCGTCTCGACCTCGAAGGAGCCCAGCACGCCGGAGCCGCTGCTGCGCAGCGTGAGATTCTCCGGGACGAGGATTTCGACGCTGCCGAAGATCGCGGTGACGTTGATCAGGATCTGCTGCTGCGGGAACAGGGCTTCGGTCAGGTCGATCTCCACGCTGCCGAAGATCGCCACGGCGTTGATGCGGGCCGGGACCTGCCAGCGGCCCTTGCGCTTCGACTCGCTGAAGACCGCGACGAGATTCTGGTCCGGCGGCGGCGCACCGGCGTACGCCCCGGAACCGGACGGCGGCGGGGACGGCTGCCCGGCGACGGGCAAGTCCCGCACCATGGGCTCCAGTTCGCCCATCGTCTTGGCGCGGTAGACGGCGTCGATCCGCTCGGAGTGCTCCTCGGGATCCAGCCGGCCCTCCGCCAGCGCCTCGCGCAGGATCTCGGCGATCCGGTCACGGTCCGCGTCGGACGCGCGGATCTCCGCGCCGGCGACGGGCTTGGCCATGTCCACCGGCCGCGGGCTCCGATGCACCGGCTGCCGGCCCGGGGCATCCAGGGGGCCGGTCGGGGTCGCGGGGTCCGGCCCCGGGTTGTCTGCAGCGTCCACGGCCCCAGCCTACCCAAACGCGATACATCGCGACCAGCGATTGTCCGCTCCGATCCCGACGGACCCCAGGAGGGGGCGGCGCGCACGGGGCCCGGATCAACTGAGCCTTACCTCACAACGGTGCCACCCCGCCCGGGTTCTACGCTGTTCTGGTGCTGCCACAGATGCCAGCCGTCATCCCCGTCGAGTGAGGAATGCCCGTCATGCCCCCCGTCTCCCGCCCGGCCAGCCCGGCATTCGCCTACACGGACCTGCTCCCCGTAGGCGAGGACAACACCCCGTACCGCCTGGTCACTTCGGAGGGTGTGAGCACCTTCGAGGCCGACGGCCGTACGTTCCTCAAGGTCGAGCCGGAGGCCCTGCGCAAGCTGGCCGCCGAGGCGATGCACGACATCGCGCACTACCTGCGCCCGACGCACCTCGCGCAGCTCCGCAGGATCCTGGACGACCCGGAGGCCAGCGCCAACGACCGCTTCGTGGCGCTCGACCTGCTCAAGAACGCGAACATCGCGGCGGCCGGCGTGCTCCCGATGTGCCAGGACACCGGCACCGCCATCGTCATGGGCAAGCGCGGCCAGCAGGTCCTCACCGAGGGCGGCGACGAGGAAGCGCTCTCCCGCGGCATCTTCGACGCGTACACGCAGCTCAACCTGCGCTACTCGCAGATGGCACCGCTGACGATGTGGGACGAGAAGAACACCGGCTCCAACCTCCCGGCCCAGATCGAGCTGTACGCGACCGACGGCGGCGCCTACAAGTTCCTGTTCATGGCCAAGGGCGGCGGCAGCGCCAACAAGTCCTTCCTCTTCCAGGAGACGAAGGCGGTCCTCAACGAGGGCTCGATGATGAAGTTCCTGGAGCAGAAGATCCGCTCACTCGGCACGGCCGCCTGCCCGCCGTACCACCTGGCGATCGTCGTCGGCGGCACCAGCGCCGAGTACGCCATGAAGACCGCCAAGTACGCCTCCGCGCACTACCTGGACGAGCTGCCCGCCGAGGGCTCCCCGACGGGCCACGGCTTCCGCGACAAGGAGCTTGAGGACAAGGTCTTCGAACTCACCCAGAAGATCGGCATCGGCGCGCAGTTCGGCGGCAAGTACTTCTGCCACGACGTCCGCGTCGTCCGCCTCCCCCGCCACGGCGCGTCCTGCCCGGTCGCCATCGCCGTCTCCTGCTCGGCGGACCGCCAGGCCGTCGCGAAGATCACCGCCGACGGCGTCTTCCTGGAGCAGCTGGAGACCGACCCGGCGCGCTTCCTCCCGGAGACCACCGACGACGAGCTGACCGAGGGCGCGGGCCCGGACCTCGACGCCGTCGCCGTCGACCTCAACCGGCCGATGGACGAGGTGCTCGCCGAGCTGACCCGGCACCCGGTCAAGACCCGCCTCTCCCTCACCGGCACCCTCGTCGTCGCCCGCGACATCGCACACGCGAAGATCAAGGAACGCCTGGACGCGGGCGAGGAGATGCCGGAGTACCTCAAGAACCACCCGGTCTACTACGCCGGCCCCGCCAAGACCCCCGAGGGCTTCGCCTCCGGCTCCTTCGGCCCGACGACCGCGGGCCGGATGGACGCGTACGTCGAGCAGTTCCAGGCGGCCGGCGGCTCCAAGGTCATGCTCGCCAAGGGCAACCGCTCCCAGCAGGTCACCGACGCCTGCGCCGCCCACGGCGGCTTCTACCTCGGCTCCATCGGCGGCCCGGCCGCCCGCCTCGCCCAGGACTGCATCAAGAAGGTCGAGGTCCTGGAGTACGAGGAACTCGGCATGGAAGCGGTCTGGCGCATCGAGGTCGAGAACTTCCCGGCCTTCATCGTCGTCGACGACAAGGGCAACGACTTCTTCCAGGACCCCGCCCCGGCCCCGACGTTCACCAGCATTCCGGTGCGGCGGGGGGCTTAGCGGTCCGCGCGAGCGCGCCCGGGAACGCCGTGAGCTCGGCCGCCACCCGCACCGGGCGGGTGGCGGCCGCGTCCCGTCCAGGCCCTTCGCGCACGCGCGCGCCGGTCCGCTGCCGTACGCGAAAGGACATCGATGGCATCCCTCCTGTGGCTCGTGCTTCCCGTGCTCGCCCTGGCCGGCCTCGCCGCCGTGATCTTCGTCGGATACTCCGACGCCGTCGGCACCAAGGCACAGCGCAGGCGGCGGCACGAGGAGGTGCTGCGCTCCTTCGACGGGCGCCCGGAGGCCAGGGTCCGGGTGAGCGGCACAGGGCTGTCCCCGGCGCAGACGGCATGGCTGGGCCACCAGTACGGATACGCGGTGCAGAACTGGGAGACCGGTCGGCACAAGCCCCGGTACCTCGTGATGCGGCGGGTTACGCCGGGCCCGGCCGGCCCCGTTCCCGTCCCGGAGGGGTGGACGGGCGCTCCTGGTCCCGCTGCTCCTGTTCCGGTCTCGGATGAGCAGCTGCGCGCGGAGCTTCGCCGGGCGCCGGATCCCGTCGCGCGGCGCAACCAGCTCATGGCCCTGCTGCTGTTCGGGGCCGGCTCGGTGGTGGCGGCGGTCGACAACTACCGTTCCGGCGACGCGTATCTCCTGCCCACCCTCGCCGCGGTCGTCTTTCTGACCGGTGCGGCGACTCTGACGTGGTTCAGGCGCCGGGCGGACCGGCAGCGGCGCGCCACGCCGCCTCCGGTGGATCCCCGACAGGGCTATATGCGGTGACGGCGGAGAATTCTCCCCTGCCATCCGCCTGCGCGTAGCGCGCACAGAACGGTGCCCCTCCCGCGCAACGCAGGTGGGGCACCGTTCGTGGTGTCGCGGGAGCCGGGTCAGGACTGCGGCCGGCTGCCGTGGTTGGCTCCGTTCTTGCGGCGTGCCTTCTTCTTGCGGCGTCGCTTCGACGACATGCCATCTCCCTTCACCGAGGTGCTTTTCGACGAGTTTCCACCCTTACATACCGGTGACGGGATCGACGACCCCGGGTCGGCGCGCTGACGGGCCCGACCTTGCTCGGGCCGCCTGCCCCGCGTGCCCGGTCGGTATGCACCGGCGTCATGCCGTCTTCCGCCGGCCCGGCTGCCTGCCTACGCTCGGGTGGTCGGGGAGGCCCGCGGGGTGCAGGGAGAGGCCGTGCCACAGGAGCGACGCGAGGGACCTGAGCGAAACCCGGGGTTGCGGCGCGATGCCATCGGGCTGCGGGATGTGCTGTTCCAGAGCGTGACGTCGATGGCGCCCGCCGCGGCCGTCGCCGTGTCCATTCCGGCCGGTGCCGCCTTCGCTGGCGGCGCGCTGCCGCTGTCCGTGCTGATCGCCCTGGTGGCGTGCCTGTTCACGGCCTCGTCCGTGGCCGAGCTTGCGCGGCATCTGCCGTCCGCCGGGTCGGTGGCCACCTACAGCGCCCAGGGGCTGCATCCCGTCGTCGGCTTCCTGGTGGCCTGGACGTATCTGCTCGTCGAGGCCCTCGTGCCCGCGCTGCTCCTGCTCCAGCTGGGCTTCACGGTCGCGGGCACCCTGCACCAGGAGTGGCCCGGGTATCCGGGGGGCCTGTGGTGGCCGTGGGCCGTCGCCGGCGCGGTGGTGATCGCCGTGACGGGCTTCTACGGAATACGGGCCTCCGCGCGGCTGGGAACCGTGCTCGGCGTCTTCGAGGTGCTGGTCTTCGTGGTCCTCGCCGTCCTCTTGATCGTGAGCGCGGGCGGGCACAACACCCTGTCGGTGTTCGGCACTTCGCACACTCCGGCAGCCCACAAGGGCATCGGCGGCGTGATCGCGGGATCGGTCTACACGGTGCTGGCCTTCGCCGGGTTCGAGGCGGCGGCGCCGCTCGCCGAGGAGGCCCGCGATCCGCGCCGTACGCTGCGCCGCGCGGTGCTCGGTGCGGCGCTGTCGATCGGGCTGCTGTTCGTCCTGACGACGTACGCCATCACCGTCTCCTACGGGCCGGACGCGTTCGCCGGATTCGGCGCGTCCGGTGCCGCTTCCTGGGACGGCGTGGCGCGCGCCTCGTTCGGCGTCTTCTGGGTCCTGGTCTTCCTGGCGGTGGTCAACTCCACCGTCGCCAACGCCAACGCGGCCACCAACGCCTCCACCCGCACCGCCTTCGCGCTGGGCCGGGCCGGCGTCTTCCCGCGCGCCTTCATGCGCGTGCACCCGGTGCACCGCTCGCCGGTGGTGGGCCTGTCCGTCCAGTTCGCCGTGGCGCTGGGCGCGGCCCTGGGCCTGGGCTTCGCGTACGGCCCGACCACCGCGTTCCTGCTGCTCGCCACCCTCGTGGTGACCGCGGTCATCTCCGTCTACCTGCTCACCAACCTCGCCTGCGCCGGCTACTTCCTGCGCCGCCGCCGCGCCGAATTCCGCCCGGTCCGGCACCTCCTCTTCCCGCTCCTGGGCATCGCGGCCTTCGCCCCCGCGCTGCTCACCGCCGCCGGGATCCCGGCCTTCTCCTTCGTCACGCGGCTCACCGCGCCCGTCTCGTACGCGGGCCCGGCCGCCTTGGTGTGGACGGTGGCCGGGCTCGCCGTCGTCGCCTTCCTCCGGCGCCGGTACCCGGACCGGCTCGCGGCGACCGGCCTGATCCACCTCGACGCCCCGCCCGGCCCCGGCCCCGCACCCCGCCCCGCCACCCCACTCGACCAGGAGTCCCCATGACCGACCCGGCATCCGACCCGCGCATCCTCACCGTCCGGCCCGGCGGCAACGACTACGCCTGGACGTTCGGCGGCGCCGCCCCGGTGGCCCGCATCGCCCCCGGCACGGTCCTGGACGTCTTCACCGAGGACTGTTTCGGCGGCCGGGTGCGGTCGGAACGGGACCTGGTCTCGCAGGTCTGCGAGTTCCCGTTCGTCAATCCGCAGACGGGTCCTTTCCACGTCGAGGGCGCGGAGCCTGGCGACACCCTGGCCGTGCACTTCGTCTCCATCGAGCCCCGCAGGGACTGGGCGGCATCGACGACCGTGCCGCTCTTCGGCGCGCTGACCGCCACCCACGCCACCGCCGCGCTGCACCCGCCGCTCCCGGAGGCGGTGTGGATCTGGCAGCTGGACCGCGCCCGGCGGCTGTGCCACTTCAGCGCCAGGGACAGCGACGTGACGCTGACGCTGCCGATGGATCCGATGCACGGCACGGTCGGGGTGGCACCGGCCAACCTGGAGGTGCGCTCGGCGCTCGTCCCGGATGCGCACGGCGGCAACATGGACACGCCGGAGATGCGCGCGGGGGTCACCTGCTACCTGGGCGTGAACGTCGAAGGGGCGCTGTTCAGCCTGGGCGACGGACATGCCCGCCAGGGTGAGGGCGAGACCTGCGGCGTCGCCGTCGAGACCGCCATGCACAGCGTCGTGATCGTGGAGCTGCTGAAGGGCGTCGCCACGCCGTGGCCGCGTCTTGAGTCGGACACCCACCTCATCTCGACCGGCTCCGCGCGCCCCCTGGAGGACGCCTTCCGCATCTCGCAACTGGACCTGGTCCAGTGGCTGGCCCGCGACTTCGGCCTGAGCGAACTGGACGCCTACCAGGTCGTCACGCAGGCGGTCGAATCGCCGCTGGCCAACGTCTGCGACAGCAACTACACCTGCATCGCCAAGATCCGCAAGGAGTGGCTGCCGCCCGCCGACGTGCACGGCGGCCTGCACGGCGAACTGCGGAGGCGGGCGGCGGCGCTGGCCTGACCCGCCGACGGCTGCCGCGCCGTAGGGCCACGAGGGGCGCACGGCCTATCGTATGGGCCATGTCCGCCCCTGAGTTGATCCGCATCGTCTCCCGTGACTCGCCGATGGCGCTCGCCCAGGTGGAGCGCGTACGCACCGAGCTGGCCGCGCTCCACCCGCACCTGCGCACCGAAGTGGTCCCGGTCAAAACCACCGGGGACAAGTGGATGGGCGACCTCTCCCTGGTGGAGGGCAAGGGAGCGTTCACCAAGGAGGTGGACGCAGCGCTGCTGGCCGGCGACGCGGACCTCGCGGTGCACTGCGTCAAGGATGTCCCGGCCGACCGGCCGCTGCCCGCGGGCACGACGTTCGCCGCGTTCCTCCGCCGCGACGACGTCCGCGACGCGCTCATCCACCCCGGCGGCCGCCCCCTCGACCGGCTTCCCGCCGGCACCCGGATCGGCACCTCGTCGGTACGCCGCAGGGCCCAACTCGCCGCTTCGCACCCGCACCTGGAGTGCGTGCCGATGCGCGGCAACGCCAACCGCCGGATGGAGAAGCTGGCCGCGGGCGACGCGGACGCGCTGCTCCTCGCCGTCTCAGGGCTGGAGCGCATCGGCCGCGAGGACGTGATCACAGAGGTGCTGTCCACCGAGGTGATGTGCCCGCCGATCGGCGCCGGGATCCTGGCCCTCCAGTGCCGCGAGGGCGACACGGACCTCATCGGCACCATCAGCACCCTCGGTGACCCGGCCGCCCACCGGGAGGCCACCGCCGAGCGGATGTTCCTGCACGTCCTCCAGGGCCACTGCAACTCCCCCATCGCCGGTTACGCCCGCTCCGAGCGCGGCGGCGAACTCTCCCTGCGGGCCTGCGTCTTCACCCCCGACGGCAAGACCGTACTCAACGCCCACGAGTGGGCGGGCCGCCTCGACCCGGCGACCCTGGGCACATCGGTGGCCGTCGCCCTGCTCCGTCAGGGCGCACGCGAACTGATCGACGGCATCGGGCACTGACCGGCTCCGGGCACCGGCGGCGCTGCGGACCGCGGCGCCGCCGGTGCCCCGTATGCGCCCCGACCCGTTCCCCGGATCGAGGTATTACCGGCGGTATTTACCAGTTGGTAGCCCGTGCCGGGAACACGCTTCGGCTGCGGAACGCTGAGCAAGCAGGAGGTGGCCGACATGGGCGAGCGTCAGGACGGCACGAGGAACGGCGAGCAGGGGAGCGGCGACGGGGCGGAGTACCGCACCGAGCACGACTCCATGGGCGAGGTGCAGGTGCCCGCGCACGCGAAGTGGCGGGCGCAGACGCAGCGGGCGGTGGAGAACTTCCCGATTTCCGGCCAGCGGATCGAGCGGGCGCACATCGAGGCACTGGCACGGATCAAGGCGGCGGCGGCCAAGGTCAACGCCGAACTGGGAGTGCTCGACAAGGAGGTGGCCGAGGCCATCCAGGAGGCGGCCGCGGAGGTCGCCGACGGCCGGTGGGACGCGCACTTCCCCATCGACGTGTTCCAGACCGGATCCGGCACCTCGTCGAACATGAACACCAACGAGGTCATCGCGACGCTGGCGAGCGAGCGGCTGGGGCGGGACGTCCACCCGAACGACCACGTCAACGCCAGCCAGTCGTCGAACGACGTGTTCCCCTCGTCGATCCATGTCGCGGCGACGGCGGCGGTCACCCGGGATCTGATCCCGGCGCTGGAACACCTCGCGGCCTCTCTGGAGCGCAAGGCCGCCGAGTTCGCCGAGGTGGTGAAGTCGGGGCGGACGCACCTGATGGACGCCACCCCCGTAACGCTCGGGCAGGAGTTCGGCGGGTACGCCGCGCAGGTGCGGTACGGCGTCGAAAGGCTGCGCGCCTCGCTGCCCCGGCTTGCCGAACTGCCGTTGGGCGGCACGGCGGTGGGGACGGGCATCAACACCCCGCCCGGGTTCTCGGCCGCGGTGATCGCCGAGGTGGCGCGGGCCACGCAGCTGCCGCTGACGGAGGCGCGCAATCACTTCGAGGCGCAGGGCGCCCGCGACGGCATCGTGGAGACCAGTGGGCAGCTCCGGACGATCGGGGTCGGGCTGACGAAAATCGCCAACGACCTGCGGTGGATGGCGTCGGGACCGCGCACCGGCCTCGCGGAGATCGCGCTGCCGGATCTGCAGCCGGGCTCCTCGATCATGCCGGGCAAGGTCAACCCGGTGATCCCGGAAGCCGTGTTGATGGTCGCGGCGCAGGTCACCGGAGCTGACGCGACGGTGGCCGCGGCCGGCGCGGCCGGCAACTTCGAGCTGAACGTCATGCTGCCGGTGATCGCCAAAAACGTCCTGGAGTCGGTCCGGCTGCTGGCCAATGTGGCGCGGCTGCTGGCCGACCGCACGGTCGACGGCATCACCGCCAACGCCGAACGGGCCCGGGAGTACGCCGAGTCGTCGCCTTCGGTGGTCACCCCGCTCAACAAGTACCTCGGCTACGAGGAGGCGGCGAAGGTCGCGAAGCGGGCGCTGGCCGAGCGGAAGACCATCCGCCAGGTGGTCATCGAGGGTGGATTTGTCGAGCGCGGACTGCTGACCGAAGAGCAGCTTGACCAGGCATTGGATGTGCTGCGCATGACGCGTCCTTGACGTCGGGTGCGGCCCGGGTCACGGCGCCCGTAACACTGCGCCCCTAAGATCTGCGCATGACAGCGGACATCGTGAGGACTACGGAAGGCGAGACGGCCGGTACGGGCACCGTGATCGGTACGGCGGAGACCGGACGGCCGGACGGGGCCGGTGCGGTGCGGTGGTCGCCGGGCGAGCACGTCCTGTGGCGTTACCGCGACAACGCCGACAGCCGGCGCATCCACATCTGCCGCCCGATGACCGTGGTCCAGGACACCGACGAGATGCTGGCGGTGTGGATGGCGCCCGGCACTCCCTGTATCAAGCCGGTGATGGCCGACGGCACCCCGGTCCACCGTGAACCGCTGTCCACCCGTTACACCAAGCCCCGGCGTACCGTCCGTGACCAGTGGTTCGGCGCCGGAGTGCTCAAGTTGGCGCGGCCCGGCGACCCGTGGTCGGTGTGGCTGTTCTGGGAACGCGGCTGGCATTTCAAGAACTGGTACGTCAACTTGGAGGAGCCACGGACCCGTTGGGCGGGCGGCGTGGACTCGGAGGACCACTTCCTGGACCTCTGCGTCTATCCGGACCGGCACTGGGAGTGGCGGGACGAGGACGAGTTCGCACAGGCGCAGCGGGACGGGCTGATGACACCTGAGCAGACGGCCGGGGCGCGGGCCGCCGGCCGGGCCGCGGTGGACCATATCGCGGCATGGGGACGCCCGTTCGGCGACGGCTGGGAGGACTGGCGGCCGGATCCGGGCTGGACGGTGCCGCAGCTGCCGGAGGACTGGGACCGTACGCAGGAACATTTGCGGCCGTGAGGAAACGACGCGCATCAGGGCGAGTGAAGGGGGCGAACCGTGGAAAGACGCGCCTATGGGCAACGCCTCTCCTCGCGTGGCGAGCAGCGGGAACGAGCCCCCTTGATGCGCCCTGGGTCACAAACCGTAGGATCGTCCTCCGCGAGACTGCACAGGCGCAACTCCGGAACTGAAAACCGAACTTGACCGCGGTCGCGGGAGGGGCGAGGTCGTGAGCGCTGAGAGCTACGACAAATATGAAGGTCTGAACCGGTTAGCACTGGACCGGGCCGGCCAGGCCGAGGCGTTCGACGCGATCGGCGACCGCTACGACGACGCGTTCCCGCACAAGGACGGCCAGCTGTCGTCGGGTGCCTGGCTGGCGGACGAACTGCCGCCCGACTCACGGGTGCTGGACGTCGGCTGCGGTACGGGGCTGCCGACCGCCCGGCAACTGTCGGACGCCGGCCACCGCGTCGTGGGTGTCGACCTCTCCCCCGCGATGATCAAGCTGGCCAGGGACAACGTCCCGAAGGCCGATTTCCACCGGCTGGACATCGCGGACCTGCGAGGCGGCCGGCTCGGCGGCGCCGGTTCGTTCGACGGCATCGCCGCTTTCTTCACCCTGCTGATGCTGCCGCGCGCGGAGATTCCCTATGCGCTGCGGATGTTGCATGATCTGCTACGGCCTGGCGGGCTGCTGGCCCTGTCCATGGTCGAGGCGGATGTGGACGACTTCACGATTCCGTTCCTGGGCAACTCGATCCGGGTATCGGGTTTTCTGCGGGAGGACCTGCGCCGAGTCGTGCACGACGCGGGTTTCGACGTCATCGGGGAGGACTCCTACGCCTATGCCCCGGCCAGTACGGACGTACCACCCGAGATCCAGCTCTTTCTGCACCTGCGACGCGCTTGAGACGTAGCGGGTCAGGCGCATCCCCCAGGATGTGCTTGAAACGCGGCGCGTCGGGCGCGCAGCCCCGGACGGATGGAATCCCACGCGTGACGGAGCACCCCACCTCCCCCCAACTGCGGCAGTCGGCCACGCCTGCCGCATCATCGGCGTCCCCTGTGCGGGGGCAGGCCGGGACGGCGCCGCTGGGCGCGGTCCCCGACCCGCGCAGCGCCCTCCAGCAGCCCGGCGCGCCCGGGTTCACCCCGCTCCCCGGGGCCGGCTTCGCCATCCGCGGCGGTGACGACGCCGGCTTCGGTGACGGTGCGGGACCGGGCAGCGACGCGCCGCACGACTCAGGCGCCCCCTTCGACGGGGCGGCGGGCCCGTCGGTTCCGCCGAGCGGTCCGCCGGCTGCCGGGGCTGCCGCCGCCCGCGCAGGGCGCGCCGACGACGAATCGGCAGCCGGCCACTCGCTGCCGGGCGCATCGGGCGGCCGCCGCGAGGGCGGTCCGTACGACGGCCACCGGGCGGCACACGGTGCGGGCGGCAG
>NZ_JAJCXB010000003.1 GCF_020564935.1 Streptomyces pinistramenti | reverse complement strand
GCAGGTGTGCGCGGCACGGACGCCGTTGCTGCCGGGTCCTGCGGGACCTGTAGGGCGGCCGTTGCGGTCGCCTGCGGGGCGCGGCTCACGGCTCCCGATGCGGCCCGGCACCTGCCGACAGCCCTCCAGCCGATGCCGCCGGTCCCCCAGCCGGCCGGGCAGTCCGCCATCGGCCAGGCGCACCGGCCCGGCGTACGTTCCCGGTCACTGCGGCCCCAGCCGACGCAGAGGCCCCGCGGTCCGCATTTCCTGATGCGTACCGCGGGGCCCGGAGTTCTTTTGTGCGGTTATTCCGCGGGGGCCGACGCCGTCTCGGCCGGTGTCGTGCCGACGGGATCCGGCGCGAGTGTGGCGGCGTTTTGCGGGCGTATCCAGATCAGGTGCACCACCGAAAGAAGCGCGAGCCAGACGGCGCCCACGATCAGGGCGATCCGGGTGCTTGCGGAGAAGGCCAGCAGGACCATGACCCCCACCATGAAGACCACCGCGATGATCTGTCCGTACGGCCAGAAAGGCGCGGGATAGGCGAGCGCGGCGGATTCCTCGGCCGACATGCTGCGGCGGGCCTTGACCTGCGTCAGCAGGATCATCAGCCATACCCAGACGGTGGCGAAGGTGGCGATGGAGGAAATGATGAGGAATATCTGGTCGGGGATCAGGTAATTCAGCAGGACGCCGAGGAGCAGGGCGCCGATCATGATGGCGACGGTCATCGTGGGGACGCCGCTGCGGGACAGCCTGCGCATCATCGACGGGGCCTGGCGGCGTTCGGCCATGCCGTACATGATCCGGCCGGCGGCGAAGATGTCGCTGTTGATCGCGGACAGGGCCGCGACCACGACGACGACGTTCAGGACGGCCGCCGCGGATTTGATGCCGAGGCCGACGAAGATCTGGACGAACGGGCTGCCGTCGGACCCGACGTGCTGCCACGGGTCCAGGGACATGATCACGGCGAGCGTCAGCACGTAGAACAGCACGATGCGCAGCGGGATGGAATTGACGGCTCCCGGGATGGTTTTCTCCGGGTTTTCCGCCTCGCCCGCCGTGACGCCGATGATCTCGGTGCCGCCGAAGGCGAACATCACCACCGCGAACGAGATGATGAATCCGTGGGCGCCGTGGGCGAAGAACCCGCCGTTGTTCCAGAGGTTGGAGATGCCGACGTGTGCGCCGCCGCCCTTGATGCCCAGGACGAGAATGGCGATACCGGCGATGATCATCGCGATGATGGCGACGATCTTCACCAGCGAGAGCCAGAACTCCAGCTCGCCGAATACCTTGACGTGCAGCAGGTTGATCGCGCCGATGACGACGATGGCGGCCAGCAGCCAGATCCAGCGCGGCACATCGGGAAACCAGAAGCCCATGTAGACGCCGAGTGCGGTGATGTCCGCGATGCAGACGATGACCATTTCGAACGCATAGGTCCAGCCGGTGGTGAATCCGGCGAGCGATCCGAGGTGTTTCGTCGCGTATTCGCCGAACGAGCCTGCGCAGGGGTGGTGCACGGCCATTTCGCCGAGCGAGCGCAGGACGAGGAAGACGGCGGCTCCACCGATCAAATAGGCGAGCAGGACCGCGGGGCCGCCGGCCTGGATCGCTTCGGACGAGCCGTAGAAGAGGCCGGTGCCGATCGCGGATCCCAGCGCGATGAAACGTATGTGGCGCGACCGCAGGCCCCTGCGCAAAGTCGCTGTGTCGGTGGTCAAAGGATGCTCCTCCTCCGGGAACAGCACGTCCGTCCCTGACGTATGGCGTGGATGTACGACGACCTGGCCGAGCAGGTCGCTAACACCCCTCGCGCGGCTGGAAGAGCGCCTGTATATTCCTGTATAGACAGGAGCGTCAAGGGGTGGTCCAGTGCGTGAACACGAGACGACATCGAGCGCCTCACCCGCCGTCGGGCGGGCGCTGGACATCCTCCTGCACCTCGCCGCCCGCACCGCCCCGGTACGGGCCTCGGCCCTCGCCCGCGACCTCGGAATCCCACGTTCGTCCGCCTACCACATCCTGGCGATCCTGATCGATCGCGGCTTTGTCCTCTATCTCCCCCAGGAGCAGGCGTACGGCCTCGGCGTCGCCGCCTTCGAGATCGGCACCGCCTACCTCCGTCACGAGCCGCTCGAACGGCTCGCGCGCCCCATCCTGCACGGCCTCGCCCACCGCCTGGGACACCCCGTTCACCTGGGCATCCTGCACGGCGCCGAGACCGTCTACCTGCTCAAGGAGCAGCCGCCTGGCGGCCGCGGCGGCGCCGGTGCCGCCCTCGTCACCGACGTCGGCGTCCGGCTGCCGGCCCATCTGACCGCCAGCGGCCGGGCACTCCTCGCGCACTGCGCCGAGGCACAGCTGCGCGCCGTCTTCTCCCGGCCCGGCGACCTCATCACCCGTACCGGCAAGGGCCCGCGCTCGCTCGCCGAACTGCGCGAACAGCTGGCACGGGACCGGGCGCGCGGCTGGTCGGAGGAGACCGAGCTCATCTCCCCCGGCTTCCGCTCGGTCGGCGTGGCCGCCTTCGATCACCACGGGCAGCCGGTCGCCGCCCTGAGCAGCACCTGGTGCCGCCATCACCAGCCGCGCGCGGCCGCTGAGGTGCGCGAGGCCCTGCTGCGGGGCGCGGCGCGGCTGACCGCGGCCGTCTCCGGCCGCGCGCCGTCCGTGGCCGGAGACGACGGTGGCGCGGTGGTTCAGCGGGAATCGAACGTGCCCTTCAGCCGGTAGCGCGACCCCGGGTGCAGCAGCCGCGCGATGCTCACCAGCGCGTCGCCCGACCACGTACGCCGCTGGATCAGCAGGCAGGGCTCCGAGGGGGCGACACCGAGGATGCCGCACTCGTCCGACGAGGGCAGCACCGCCTCGACGACGTGCTCGCCCTTGCCCAGCGGCGCCACCTCGGACAGGAACGTGAACGGGGTGCGCCGGGTGAAGTCCTGCTCCAGGTAGCCGGGGGCGAAGTCCGGATGGACGTAGCGGTCCTCCAGTTGGATCGCCACCTCGTCCTCGAAGTGCACCACCTGGGAGTGGAAGACGCTGGCCCGCTCCCCCAGCCCGAACCGTTCGCCGGTCTCCTGCTCCGCCGCCTCCTCGCGGACGAACAGCACCTGGGCGTGGTAGCGGTGCCCGCGCCCGCGCACCTCGTCGGCGATGTTGTGCACCTCCACCAGCGCGGAGCTGCCCTTGTGCAGGGCCACGAAGCTGCCGACGCCCATCACCCGGCGGATCAGGCCCTGGGCCGCCAGCTCACGCAGCGCGCGGTTGACCGTCATCCGGGACAGGCCGAGCGCCTCCACGAACCGGCTCTCCGACGGCAGGGCGTCGCCCTCGCGCCACCTGCCGCTCATGATCTGCTCGGTCACCAGGTCCTTCACCCGCTGGTACGCGGGCGCCGAAGCCGACGCACCCTGTGCGTACCGCCGCGCGAGATCCGCAGCCTCCACCACCACGCCGTTCACCGCCCTCGCCTCGTGGTTCGCGCACCACGGGCCCTCGCCGCGTGCACCGCGATTCTATGGCGTCTCGGATCCGAGCAATCCGGACGCCGTCCCTGGTCCGGTGCGCGGCCCGGCGCTGTCATGGAGGCGCGGCGGAGGAGCTGAGAGGGATGACGATGGCAGCGGATGTGCCGGTACCCGGGTGGAAGGGCCGGAGTGACGGGCCCGGGGCGGACCGGCTGCGCTGGCACCACATGGTGCGCACGGCGGCCGGCCGGGACGAGCCGTGGGACGCCGCGTTCGTCGGCTTCCGCAGCGACGAGGGTGTCCGGCGCAACCAGGGGCGCCCGGGTGCGGCCGGCGGCCCCGGGGCGCTGCGTGCCGCGCTCGCCTCCCTGGCGCTGCCCGCGCCGCTGCGCGCCCTGGACGCCGGGGACATCGCGGTGACCTGCGGCGACCTGGAGGCCGGGCAGCGCCGGCTGGGCGAGGCGGTCGGCCCGCTCGTCGACGAGGGGCGGCCGGTGGTGGTGCTGGGCGGCGGCCACGAGGCCGCCTACGGCAGCTATCTCGGCCTGGCCCGGAGCCGGGCGGTGCGTGCGGGCGCCCGGCTCGGCGTGCTGAACCTCGACGCGCACTTCGATCTGCGGGACGATCCGACGCCCAGCTCCGGCACGCCGTTCCTCCAGATGGCGCGGGACGAGGAACGCGGCGGCCGGCTGCTGGACTACCGGGTGCTGGGGATCAGCCGGCCGAGCAACACCGAGCGGCTGTTCCGCACCGCCGGCCGGCTCGGCGTCCGCTACCTGGAGGACACCGACTGCGGGCTGCTCGGCCTGGACCGCGTCGAGGTGTTCGTGGCCGCGTTCCTCGGCGGCTGCGACCTCGTCCACCTGAGCATCGACCTCGACGTGCTGCCGGCCGCGGCGGCGCCCGGTGTCAGCGCGCCCGCCGCGTACGGCGTGCCGATGGAGATCGTGGAGCGGGTGTGCGCCACGGTGGCGGCGAGCGGGAAGCTGGCCGTCTGCGACGTCGCCGAGCTGAACCCGGAACTCGACATCGACGGCCGCACGGCCCGCGCAGGTGCCCGGCTGATCCACCGGGTTCTCACCGGCGCCGTGGCCGTGCCGCGGCGCGGCTGACCGCCCGTGAGCCGCGCCGCCGCTGCCGTCAGCCGGTGATGATCGCCGGGTCGCTGACCCCGGGGCGGCCGTTTTCGACGTGGCCCGCGAGGCGCCGCAGGAACGTGCCGTCGCCCTCGCAGGTGATGCCCAGGTCGTACCAGCGCGCGCCGTCGCCCAGCGCCAGTCGGTGCGTCACCCGGCCGCCGGCCGCCACCGTGACCTGCTCGCTGGTGCCGCGGTAGCTCTCGGCGAGGGTGAGCACGCAGTCGGCGGCGCCGGCGTTGGTGAGGGTCAGCTCGACGGCGCCGGCCGCGTCGTGGCGGGCCGTCACCTCGGGGCCCGCGGTCTTCCCGGTGCCACGGAAGGTGCGCAGGAATCCGTTCGGGCCGTGCACCGTGAGGTCGTAACCGCCCTGGGAGTAGGCGGTGTTCCAGGTGTCGGACAGCTGCTTGCCGGCCTCGGTGGTGTACGTCCACGGGCCGTCCGAGCGGTCCGCCGCGGTGACCAGGAAGCACACGCCGGCCGATGCGCCGCCGCCGAAGGTGAGGGTGATCTTCCCGGTCGACGGGGTCAGGGACGCGTCCGTCAGGGGCGCGTACGGCAGCGGGCGGGCCGGGCGGGAGCCCGCTTCCTGCTTGGGGAGCACGGGCTGTGCGGGCGGCTTGGGCACGTAGCTCGGGTGCCGGTCGCGGTCCGGCGGCTCGTAGGCACCGGTGTCCGGCAGCGCGGCCGGATCGGTGTCCTTGAGGCCGAAGTCGAAGGCGGAGGTGAGGTCACCGCAGACGGCACGGCGCCAGGGCGAGATGTTCGGCTCGGCCACGCCGAAGCGGCTCTCCATGAAGCGGATGACGGAGGTGTGGTCGAAGACCTCGGAGCAGACGTAGCCGCCGGTGCTCCAGGGCGAGACGACGAGCATCGGCACGCGCTGCCCGAGACCGTAGGGGCCCGCGGCGTAGCGGCTGTCGCCGGGGAAGGAGTCGAGGGCGGTGTCGACGGTGGAGGCACCGCGGTCGGCGGAGGCCGGCGGGTAGGGCGGGACGAGGTGGTCGAAGTAGCCGTCGTTCTCGTCGTAGGTGAGGAAGAGCGCCGTTTTGCTCCACACCTCGGGGTTGGCGGTGAGCGCGTCCAGGACCTGGGAGACGTACCAGGCGCCGTAGTTGGCGGGCCAGTTGGGGTGTTCGCAGAACGCCTCGGGGGCGGCGATCCAGGAGATCTGCGGGAGTTTGCCGGCCTTGACGTCGGCCTTGAGGTGGTCGAAGTAGCCGTCGCCGCTCTTGGCGTCGGTGCCGGTGCGGGCCTTGTCGTACAGCGGGTCGCCGGGCTTGGCGTTGCGGTACTTGTTGAAGTAGAGCAGGGAGTTGTCGCCGTAGTTGCCGCGGTAGGCGTCGTCGATCCAGCCCCAGCCGCCCGCGGCGTCCAGGCCGTTGCCGGTGTCCTGGTAGATCTTCCAGGAGATGCCGGCCTGCTCCAGGCGTTCGGGGTAGGTGGTCCAGTCGTAGCCGGCTTCGTCGTTGCCGAGTACCGGGCCGCCGCCCTTGCCGTCGTTGCCCGCGTGGCCGGACCACAGGTAGTAGCGGTTGGGGTCGGTGGCCCCGATCATCGAGCAGTGATAGGCGTCGCAGACGGTGAAGGCGTCCGCGAGCGCGTAGTGGAACGGGATGTCCTGACGGGTCAGATAGGCCATCGTGCCGGCGGACTTGGCGGGTATCCACTGGTCGTACTTGCCGTCGTGCCACGCCTGGTGGCCGCCGGCCCAGTCGTGGTTGAGGCCCTCGATGAACTGCATACCGAGGTTCTCGGCGTCGGGGTGGTAGGGCAGCACGTCCTTGGTGCCGTCGGACTGCTGCCAGACCGGCTTGCCCGCGGGCGCCATCGGCCGCGGGTCACCGAAGCCGCGTACGCCCTTGAGGGAGCCGAAGTAGTGGTCGAAGGAACGGTTTTCCTGCATCAGTACGACGATGTGCTCGACGTCCTTGATCGAGCCGGAGCTGCGGGTGGCGGGGATGGCGGCGGCGCGGGCGATGCTGTGCGAGAGGGCGGTGAAGCCCGCGGTGGCGCCGGCGATCTGCAGGAAGCGCCGCCGGTTGAGTTCAGGCATGAGTCCGGGAACCTCTTGGGGTGGGGGGTGTGCTGACGTGGTGTGCGCGGGTCGGGGACAGGGGCCAGCAGAGTCTTCCAAGAGGACCGAGTGCCGGGGAAGGGGTGGTGACACAGGAGTGACCGGTGCGGGGCCACGCCACGAACAGCCGGGCCATCGCATGGCGCGGCGAGGCGCCCGCCGCTGGGGCGGGCGCCTCGCCGTGGGATGCGGTGGCCGCGCGGCCGGTGTCAGACCAGCAGCGCCTCGTCGGCCCTGGGCCCGGACCTGCCGTCGCCGGGCCGGGGTTCGGGCTCCGGCACCTCGGCGCCGGGCCGCGGCTTCGCGTCCGGCACGCTGCGCAGTGGCGGCCGTGCGGACACCGGTGCCTGCCGGGTCGCGGCCACCCGGCGGGTGAACCACACGACCTTGCCTTCGGTGGTGGGGCAGGTGCCCCAGCTGTCGCTGAGGGCGGCGACCGCGGCGAGACCGCCGTCGCCCGCGCTCAGCAGCCGCGGCATCCGGGGGCCGCGGTCGGCGACCGATACGGTCAGATGCCGGCCGCTCCAGCGGACCTCGACCAGGCAGGCGGCGTCGGGGCCGACATGGCGGTGAACGTTGGTCAGCAGCTCCGCCACCCCCCGGCACACGGCCGGAATCTCCGCCTCCAGGTGCCAGTGGCGGAGATGCGCGGCAACGATGCGCCGGATCTGCGGCACCCGCTCCGCCGAAGCGGGCAGTTCGGCCGCGTAGCGCCGGTTGCTGGACAAGGTCATGGTCGTGGCTCCTCACCGCGTGGCTCACCCGCTGCACCGCGTTGCACCCCGAGGACCGACACGAAGAGTGAGCAGTGGTCACTTACGAGTGAAAACCATCGTCACCCCACCGGGCGGCACGCGCAACAGATCCGGTGTCAGGGCAGGTGCGGCAGGAGCACGTCCGGCGTGAGCGGGAGGTCGCGCAGGCGCACGCCGGTGGCGTGCCGTACCGCGTTGGCGACGGCCGCGGCGGCGCCGACGATGCCGATCTCGCCGATGCCCTTGCTGCCCATGGGGTTGAGGTGCCGGTCCTCCTCGTCGAGCCAGTGCGCCTCGATCGCGCGGACGTCGGCGCAGACCGGTACGTGGTAGGAGGCCAGGTCGCACTCGGTGAAGTCCCCGAAGGCGGGGTCCACGGTGCTGTGTTCGGTCAGCGCCATGCCGATCCCCATCGTCATCCCGCCGATGAACTGGGAGCGCGCCGTACGGGAGTTGAGGATCTTGCCGGCCGCGAACATGCCCAGCATCCGGCGGACGCGGACCTCGCCGGTGACGGTGTCGACCTGCACCTCGGCGAACTGCGCGCCGAACGCGTGGCGTGCGTAGGGCGATCCGGCGGCGACCTCGTCGCCGGTGTCGGCGGCGGCGGTCAACCCCTCGGCGGGCAGCGGCCCTTCGTGCTGCCGCAGCCGCTCCCGCAGCGCCGTGCACGCCTTGTGCACCGCCCAGCCCCAGGACGCGGTGCCCATCGAGCCGCCGGCCAGCGTGGCGTCCGGCAGGTCACTGCGGCCGATCTCGACCTGCACCCGGTCGACGGGCACGCCGAGCGCCGCGGCCGCGACCTGGGCGAGCACGGTGCGGGCGCCGGTGCCGATGTCGGTGGCGGTGACGCGGATGCGGTGGCTGCCGTCGGCCGCGGCGTGCGCCTGTGCGCTGGACGGGGCGATCAGCACCGGGTAGGTGGCCGCGGCGACGCCGGTGCCGATGAGCAGGTCGCCCTCGTGCCGGACGGCGGGGCGCGGGTCGCGGGGGCGCCAGCCGAAGCGGTCCGCGCCCTCGCGCAGGCAGCGGGCCAGGCCGCGGCTGCTGAACGGCCGGCCGGTGTCCGGCTCGGTGCCGGGTTCGTTGCGCAGCCGCAGTTCCACCGGGTCGAGGTCCAGGAGGACGGCGAGTTCGTCGAGCGCCGACTCCAGTGCGTACATGCCGGGGGCCTCGCCCGGTGCGCGCATCCAGGACGGGCTGGGCACGTCCAGGGCCACGACGCGGTGCACGGTGCGGCTGTTCGGCGAGGTGTACATCATGCGGGCGGGGACGGCGGCCTGCTCGACGAACTCCTTGACGGTCGAGGTGGAGGTCACCACCTCGTGCGCGAGGGCGGTGATGACGCCGTCGGCGCCCGCGCCCAGCCGCACCCGCTGGATGGTCGGCGCGCGATGGCCGACGACGGCGGCCATCTGGCGCCTGGGCAGCGACAGCTTGACGGGGCGCCCGGTGTGCCGGGCGGCCATCGCGGCGAGCACCACCTGGGGCCGCGCGGTGCCCTTGGAGCCGAAGCCGCCGCCGACGTGCTCGGAGACGACGGTGACCGCGTGCCGCGCCAGGCCGAACACGGCGGCGAGATCATTGCGCACCTGGGTGGAGCCCTGGCTGGAGTCGTGGGCGGTCAGCCGGCCGCCGGCCCACCAGGCGGTGGAAGCGTGCGGCTCCATGGGGTGGTTGTGCAGCGGGGTCATGCGGTACGTCGCGTCGACGGTGATCAGCGCACCCGCGTACGCCGTGTCGAAGTCGCCGCTCTCGCGCGCCCCGGCGTGCCCGGCGTTGGCCTCCTTCGGCGTGTAGAGACCCGGGTGGTCCGCGGTCAGGACGACATCGTGGTCGAGGCTCTCGTAGCTGACGCGGACGGCCTCGGCCGCGGCGCGGGCGCCTTCGATGGTCTCGGCGACGGCCAGCGCCACGAACCAGCCCCGGTGCGGGACTTCGGTGTCCTGGAGTAACGCCAGGATCGGGTCGTCGGGCGGTTCGAGCCGCGGCGCGTTCTGATGCGTCAGGACGGCCAGGACTCCGGGGAGCGCGAGGGCGTCCGCGGTGTGCACCGCGGTGACCCGGCCGCGGGCGATGGTGGCGGGCACCGGCCAGGCGTACGCGCAGTCCTGCGGGGCGTGTTCGGCCGCGTAGCGCGCGCTGCCGGTGACCTTCTCGCGGCCTTCGCGGCGCACGACGGGCGCGCCGAGTACGTGCCCGGTGGCGGGCGGCGGGGCGGGGTGCGGATCGTGACTCATGGCGCGCGTCCTCACATGGTCCTTGCGTCGTGGTGGTGGGCGACCGCGGGCGGTGGGGTCATCGGCGCCGGACGGCGAGTTCGCCCAGGACGGAGACGGTGAGCCGGCGGGCCAGGGTGACCTTGAAGCCGTTGTCGCGCAGCGGCTCGGCGGCGGCGAGTTCGGCGTCCGCCGCGCGCCGGAAGGTATCGGCGGTGGCCGGGGCACCGCGCAGCACCTCTTCGGCCGCGGTGGCGCGCCAGGGCCGGTGCGCGAGGCCGCCGTAGGCCAGTGCCGCGTGCCGCACCATGCCGTCGCGGACGTCGAGTTGGGCGGCGACGGACACCAGCGCGAAGGCGAACGAGGCGCGGTCGCGGGCCTTTCGGTAGAGCGAGTGCGCCTCGGCCGGTGGCGGCGGCAGCTGCACCGCGGTGATCATTTCGCCGGGCGCGATGACCGTGTCCTGTTCGGGATGGTCCTCCGGCAGCCGGTGGAACGCGGCGGCCGGGACGGTGCGTTCGCCGTCCGGGCCGTGCAGGTCGACGGTGGCGTCGAGGACGGCGAGCGCGACGGCGAGGTCCGAGGGGTGGGTGGCGACGCAGTGTGCGGAGTGCCCGAGTACCGCCAGGTCGCGGTGGGCGCCCTCGCGGGCCGGGCAACCGGTGCCGGGTTCCCGCTTGTTGCAGGGCTTCGAGGTGTCCTGGAAGTAGCCGCAGCGGGTGCGCTGCAACAGGTTTCCGCCGGTGGTGGCGGTGTTGCGCAGCTGCCCCGAGGCGCCGGCCAGCAGCGCCTGGGAGAGCACCGGGTAGCGGTCGCGTACGACGGGGGCGGCCGCGAGGTCGCTGTTGCGGACGGTGGCGCCGATGCGCACCCCACCGTCGGGCAATTCCTCGATGCGGTCGAGCGGCAGCCGGCTGACGTCGATGAGCAGGTCGGGTGCGGTCACGCCGAGCTTCATGAGGTCGACGAGGTTGGTGCCGCCGCCGAGGAACTGGGCGCCCGGGTGCGCGGCCCTGGCCTGGACGGCCTCGACGACGGTGCCGGGCCGCAGGTAGCCGAACGGTTTCATGAGGCCACCTCCTGGCCGGCGGGTGCCAGGGGTCCTGCGGCGGCCCGTCCGTCGTGTGCGGCCACGTCGCCGACCGCCTCGACGATCCGGGGATAGGCGCCGCACCGGCACAGGTTGCCGCTCATCCGCTCGCGGATCTCGTCGGCGGTCAGCTCCACCGGGGCGCCCGGGGCCGCGGTGTACGGCGTGACGTGCGAGGGGAATCCGTCCGCGGCCTCGCCGAGCAGGCCGGCGGCCGAGCAGATCTGGCCCGGGGTGCAGTAGCCGCACTGGAGGGCGTCGCGGTCCAGGAAGCTCTCCTGGAGCGGGTGCAGCTGGTCGCCGTCGGCGAGACCTTCGATGGTGGTGAGGGCCCGGCCGGTCTGGGCCACGGCCAGGAGGAGGCAGCTGTTGGCGCGCCGCCCGTCGACGAGCACGGTGCAGGCGCCGCACTGGCCGTGGTCGCAGCCCTTCTTGGCGCCGGTGAGGCCGAGGTGCTCGCGGAGCGCGTCCAGGACCGTGGTGCGGTGGTCCAGGGTCAGCCGGTGCGCTGTGCCGTTGACGTGCAGGACCAGGTCGGAATGCCCGTCGGCGGGCGGTGGTCCTGCGACGTCCTGGGGAGGTGCGGTGGGCTCCACGCGCTCGCCTTTCGGAGCTGGGCAGTTGTCTCCTTGACTACCAGCAGTCCGCGGCCCGCGCCCGTCGGCGGACGGCTGCTCGCGGGTGTGTCCGGGCGGCACGCCGGGCCCGTTTCAGCGGTTCTCCAGCCGCAGCTGGACCTCCTGCTCCTGGTCACCCGCCGCGGTGCCCATCACCCGGACGGCGAAGGCCGGCGCCAGGCTGTCCCGGAGCCTGGCCACCGCCCAGTAGCCGCCCTGGAGGCTGACGGTCACGGGCTCGGTCAGCCGCCGCGGCTCCGCCGTTCCCCGCAGGTCGGTCACGTCGAAGGTCGCGGTCCACACGGTCGGGCCGACCCCGGCCACGTTCTGGGGCACGTCGTCGGGTGCCCGGTCGCACGCGAAGGAGGTGCGCAGCGCGCTGAAGACGCTGTGGGCGTCCTGCGTCGCGCATTCGGTGAGTTCGACGACCACCTCGGCCTCCGGGTGGTACGCCGGTTCGGGCGGCGGCGCCTGCTCTTTTCCCTTGACCGGTCCGGGCTGTCCCGGCTGGTTCGCGTGCTGCGCGCTGTTCACTGTGGGGCCTTCCTCTAGGAGCCGACACGTCCAGGCTCACCCGCCCGACCGGTGCGTGCGACCGGAGACCCGGATCCCTCCGCGTGGCACGTACGAGTGGTTTGACGGCTGCGTGCGGTGCGGCACACCACATCGACATTACGCTGTGTAGCCATAGCGAGCATTCCGTAATCACGTTGTTGCCGCTTCACCCCCACCCCCACGCCTTCTGGAGAGACCACCGTGACCACCTTCGCCGGCGACCGCCGCAGCACCGAGTACAGCGTCGACCGCGCCCTGTGCATGGCGCGCGCGGCCCAGCTCGCCTACCAGGACGAGAGCACCATCGAATCCACCGCCCACGACTGGGGATTCGACCGGGTGCGCCACCACGTGACGGCCTTCCGGCCGCCGTTCCCCCTGACGGACACCCAGGCGTACACGATGGCCGACGACGACATGATCGTCACGGCCTTCCGCGGCACCGAGCCGATCCAGCTGCGCGACTGGCTGTCCGACGCGACCACCCCACCGTGGCTCGGCCCCGGCGGGGTGGGTTTCCTGCACTACGGCTTCGCCGAGGCACTGGACGCAGTATGGAGTCACGTCCTGGACACCGTGCGGGAGTTCGGCGACAAGGAGCAGACGGTGTGGTTCACGGGGCACAGCCTGGGCGGGGCGCTGGCGATGCTCGCGGGTGCCCGGCTGCACTTCGAGGAGCCGGGCCTGACGGCTGACGGCGTCTACACCTTCGGCCAGCCGCGCACCTGCGACCGGCTGCTCGCCGGGGCGTTCGACAAGGCATTCGCCCAGCGCATGTACCGCTTCGTGAACAACAACGACATCGTGCCCCAACTGCCCCCGGAGCCGGTGTTCCATCACGTCAAGGCGCTGCGCTACATCGACTCAGGCGGCGCGCTGCACAACACCATGCCGGCCCTCGGTGGCCTCTTCGACCGCGCCCGCGGCCTCACCGCCGACGCGTTCGCCCCGGCCTCCGACGGCGTCCGCGACCACCTGATGGACCGCTACATCGAGGCCCTGGAAAAGAACCGGACCTGAACCCGCGCGCCGCGCCGGTACACCCCACGACCTACCGGCGCGGCCCGCCCGGGACAGGCATCCCACTGTCCGAAGACGTCAACTTCCCGCGAATTCACCTCACTTGACGCTGCATCACCACCCATCCACCACTCATCCGGCCACGGCCACCCCTCACCAACGGAACGACGCACCGGGCTTGCCGCCCGTCCTGGCGGGCCGGATCATCGCGTACGGGACCGTGGCGCGTCCGCGCCGGCAGCACGAAGGTCCGGGCACAACGACAGGAGGGCCCGTGGAAGCGACCACCGTCAGCGGTACCTGCGCACCCGGCTTCGACGGGGTGCGTGCCGCGTTCGAGCGGAACTTCACCGTGCACGGCGACATCGGCGCGGCACTCGCCGTGACCCTGGACGGCTCGCCCGTCGTCGACCTCCGGGGCGGGCACACCGACGCGACCCGGACCAGGGCCTGGGACCGCGACACCCTCGTGAACGTCTACTCGACCTCCAAGGGGATGACCGCACTCTGCGCCCATATCCTGGTGGAACGGGGCGAGTTGGACCTCGATGCGCCGGTCGCGCGGTACTGGCCGCAGTTCGCCGAGGCCGGCAAGGCGGAGCTGCCGGTGCGCTGGCTGCTCAGCCACCGCTCCGGGCTGATCGCACCGCACGAGCCGCTGCCGCTGCCCGCGGCCTACGACTGGGAGCGGGTCTGCGCGGCGCTCGCCGCGACCCGCCCGTGGTGGCAGCCGGGCACCGCCCAGGGGTACCACGCGCTGACGTTCGGCTATCTGGTCGGCGAGGTCGTCCGGCGGATCACCGGAGTGTCCGTCGGCACCTTCCTGCGGACCGAGGTCGCCGAACCGCTCGGCGCGCGGGTCTTCATCGGCACTCCGGAGGAGGAACACCCGCACTGCGCCGACATGGTGGGGCAGTTGGACGAGGCGCGCCTCATCGAGCGTTTCCCCGATGCACCGCTGCCGCCGTACGCCTCGATCGACGACCATCCGCTGGCGGCGCTGATGCTGTCGCTGACGTACATCCCCACCGGGGACGTCAACAGTGCCGTCTACCGCAGTGCCGAGATCCCGGCGGGCAACGCGCACGCTTCGGCGCTCGGGCTCGCGACCGTCTACGGGGCGCTGGCCTGCGGCGGGCTGGTCGGGCCCGGAACGCTGGCGGCGATGCGGCAGGTGCAGAGCCGCCCGCAGGAGCTGGATCTGGCGATCAATGCGCTGGCGCCCGCCGGGACGGGCATGCGCTGGGGGCTGGGCTACATGGTCAATCCCGGGGGCCGGTCGGGCCCCAACCCACGGGCGTTCGGACACGGCGGCGCGGGCGGCTCGTTCGCCTTCGCCGACCCGGAGAATCGTTTGTCCTACGCGTACACCATGAACCGCTACGGCGAGGGCACCGCGGGCGAGGATCCGCGCAACGTGGGGCTGGTGGCGGCGGTGTACGCGGCGCTGGAGGAGCGCGGCGGGAGCCGGGTGGTGCGCGCCGTGGCGGACGGCGGCGCCTGAATTCACCGCGGCCGGGGTTCGTGGGGCCGCCTGGCTGACCTCACCGTCCGGGTCGAGCGGACGGCGAGGTCCTGGCGCCGCAGAAAGCCGTCGGGCCCTTCGCCGTCGATGAGGGTGACGAGGCGCGCGGCCTGACCACCTGGCCGCTGAGCCGCGCGGGCGGCCCGCAGGGCATGGGCGTCGCCACGATGCGCCTCACCCGGGAGGCCGGCCCGCACGACGCCGACGAGCTGGGCGCCCACCCGGGCACGGACTGGCGCACCGTCCTGTCGGGGACCGTCGTTCCGCTGCTCGGCGAGCGGCGCCTTCTCGTCGAGACCGGCCGGGCGGCGCAGTTCTCCACCATGGCCCCGCACGCTCTCCGGGCCCACGGCGGACCTGCGGAGGTTCTGGTCGTTCTCGATCAGGACGGGGAGCGCACCCCTCTCCGTCCGTCATCATGGCCGCTGCCCGGCCGAGGCGGAGGCGAAGCGGGGGCGCGCGCCTTGAGTGCTGCGCCGCTCCCCCGGCCGCCGGGTGTCGCCGATCCGTGAGATCCGTGCCCCGGGTGCCCCGGCGGCCACCGGTGTCCCGGCCGGGCGCAGGCCCTGGCCGTGGCCCACTGCGATTCGGTAACAGGGGTGCATTCGAGGTAATTCCCCCACAGAAATGTTGCATATGCTCAGGCCGCCGGGCCGCTTCCGGGCAGCGTCGACGGCCCGCGCCCACCCGCATCAGCCACCCGAACAACGGAGTACGCCTTGGCCGTGGAGAACAGGAAGCAGCGCATCAGTTCCCGTGTGCTGTGCGCTCTCCCCTATGCGGTCATGGCCGTGGTCACCACGGTGGACGTGACCGCGGGGTCCGGTGTCGGCTTCCTGCCGCTGGTGTCGCTGGGGCCCGCGTTCGCCGGGCTGGTCGGCGGCTGGCGGCGTACCGCCGTGGTGGGCCTGGCCGCGTCCGTGCTCTGCCTCGGCCTGGGAATGTACGACGGCCTCTTCGAGAGCAGGCGCGGGCTGACCGCGCTGCTGTCGGTCGCGGGGGTCACGGTCGCCGGCGTGGTCGCGGCAGTGATGCGGCAGCGCCGCGAGGCGGAGCTGGCCAGCGTCCGGTCGATCGCCGAGGTCGCCCAGCGGGTGCTGCTGCGGCCGGTGCCGCGTGGGGCGGGGCCGCTGCGGATCGCGGTGTCGTACACCTCTGCGGTGGCGGAGGCCCGGATCGGCGGCGACCTGTACGAGGTGGTCAATGCGCCGGGCGGGGTGCGGATCATCGTCGGGGACGTGCAGGGCAAGGGGCTTGAGGCGGTGGAGAGCGCGGCGGTGGTGCTGGGCGCGTTCCGTGAGGCGGCGTACGACGAGGCGGATCTGACGGCCGTCGGCGAGCGGGTGGAGCGGGCGCTGAACCGGCACCTGAGCGGCGAGCGGTTCGTGACCGCGGTGCTCGCCGAGATCGGCGAGGGGTCGCACGCGACGCTGCTGAACTTCGGGCATCCGGCGCCGCTGGTGGTCCGCCCCACCGGCTCGGTCGGCTACGCCGAACCGCCCGAGCGCGCCCTGCCGCTCGGCCTGTCCCTGCACGGCGCCGACGCGCCGCAGCCGTACGAGGTGCCGTTCGCGGCCGGCGACCAGCTGCTCTTCTACACCGACGGGGTCACCGAGGCGCGGGACGGCGCAGGCCACTTCTATCCGCTCGACGAACGCGCCGATCTGCTCAAGGATCCCGATCCGGAGGCCGCGTTGCAGTCGGTGCGCGAGGACGTCGTCGAGCATGCCGAGGGGCCGCTGCACGACGATGCGGCGATGCTGCTGGTCCGCTACCGGGAGCCGTACGGCGAGGAGCGCTGAGGGGCGCTTCCGGGAGGCGGCCGGGGGTCAGTGGCGGCGTCCGTGCTTGCGGCGGAGCCGGGAGTGCACGTCGTCGGGCGGCAGGAAGCGGGCCCAGCGCTCGGGGTACTCCGCGGGCGGCGGCCCCTCGTCATCGTCGCCGTCGTCCTCGTCGTCGTCACCGTCGCCCTCATCGGCTTCGGCCCCGTCAGCGCCGTCCGCGCCGGCCTGTGCCGCTGCCTCCGCGGCCCGCCGCTGCTTCTCCGCGCGGGCCGCCGCCGTCGCGACCGACGGCCACACCCGGTCCAGCGCGGCATTCATCGCGGCGCCGACGAGCACCGCGAACGCGGACACCCCGATCCACAGGAGCACCGCGACCGGCGCGGCCAGCGACCCGTAGATGGTGGGCCCCTCCACGGTCGCGGTCAGGTAGATCCGGAGCAGCAGGCTGCCGAGCACCCACATTCCGAGCGCGACCACCGCGCCCGGAATGTCCTCGGGCCAGGGCGAACGCACCGGTACGGACGCGTGGTAGAGCGTGGTGAGGAAGGCGACCGACAGGATCAGCACGACCGGCCAGTACAGCGCCCGGATGACGTCCTGTCCGGCCGGCAGCCAGCTCACCAGGGTGTCGGGCCCCACCACCATCAGCGGCAGCGCGATGACGCCGACGACCAGCGCGGCCAGGTAGAGCGCGAACGCGAGCAGCCGGGTCCTGACGATGCCGCGCCTGCCGTCGAGGCCGTACATGATCGTGATGGTGTCGACGAAGACGTTCAGCGCGCGGGATCCCGACCACAGGGCGATGGCGAAGCCGAGCGAGATGACGTCGGGGCGGCGGCCGGTGAACACGTCGTCGAGAAGCGGGCGGGCGATCTCGTCCACGCCCTGGCCCGACAGGACCGTGCCGGAAGCGGTGAGGATGTTGTCCCGGATGCTGACGATGGTGTCCTGGCCGATCCAGGGCTCCATGTAGCCCAGCAGCCCGATGAGTCCGAGCAGCAGCGGCGGCAGCGACAGCAGGCAGAAGAACGCGGCCTCGGCGGCCAGACCGGTGACGCGGTACTCCATGCAGGAGTTGACGATGTCCTTGACGAGCAGCCAGGCAAGACGGCGTTTGGAGACGTTGCGGTAGAGGACCCTGGCCCTGGTCAGACGGCCCGCGGGCCGCTCGGTCGGTTCGTTCTCCGGCTGCACCTCCTTACCGTATCCGGCATGGCAGCAACGACTCACACGGTCACCAACCAGCCCCCGCCGCTGACCGGATACGACGTGTACGGCGCGGACCCGGCCCTCACCGAAGGCGTCGAGCGGTACGTCTCCACCGCCCGCATCGACGAGGTACGGGAGGAGCTGACCACCCTGGGAACGGCCGCGGGATCCGCCCAGGCCCAGCGCTGGGGCGAGCAGGCCAACGCCTCGCCGCCCACCCTGCGCACCCACGACCGCTACGGCCACCGCATCGACGAGGTCGACTTCCACCCGTCCTGGCACCGGCTGCTCGGACACGCCGTCACCGCCGGTCTCACCGACGCCTGGTCACGCCCCGACGGGCACGTCCGGCGCACCGCGGGCTTCCTCGTCTGGAGCCAGACCGACGCCGGCCACGGCTGCCCGCTGTCGATGACCCACGCGGCGGTGCCCGCCCTGCGCACCGACCCCGCCCTCGCGGCGGCCTGGGAGCCGCTGCTGACCTCCCGGGTGTACGACCCGGAACTGCGGCCGGTCGCGGAGAAGCCGGGCGCGCTGGCCGGGATGGCGATGACGGAGAAGCAGGGCGGCAGCGACGTACGGTCCTGCACCACCCGCGCCGAACCGCTGGCCGCGCCGGGCGAGTACGTCCTGACCGGCCACAAGTGGTTCTGTTCCGCACCGATGTCGGACGCGTTCCTGGTGCTGGCGCGGGCGCCCGGCGGGCTCACCTGCTTCCTGCTGCCCCGGGTGCTGCCGGACGGCAGCCGTAACGCGTTCCGCATCCAGCGGCTCAAGGACAAGCTCGGCAACCGCTCCAACGCCTCGGCCGAGGTCGAGTTCGACGGGACGACCTGGGCCCAGCGGGTCGGCGACGAGGGCCGCGGCGTCGCGACGATCCTGGAGATGGTGGCGGCGACCCGGCTGGACTGCGTCACCGGAGCGGCCGCCCTGATGCGGCAGGCGGTGGCGCAGGCGGTGCACCACGCGACCCATCGGGCGGCGTTCGGCGGCCCGTTGGCCGATGCGCCGCTGATGCGCAACGTCCTGGCCGATCTGGCGCTGGAGTCGGAGGCGGCGACGACGCTGGCGCTGCGGCTGGCGGCCGCGTACGACGGCGGCAGCGAGGCGGACCGGCACTTCCTGCGGCTCGCGGTGCCGGCCGCCAAGTACTGGGTGACCAAGCGGTGCACGCCGGTGGCGGTCGAGGCGCTGGAGTGCCTGGGCGGCAACGGCTATGTCGAGGAGTCGGGCCTGCCCCGGCTGCTGCGCGAGGCGCCGCTCCACTCGATCTGGGAGGGCTCGGGCAACATCCAGGCACTGGACGTACTGCGGGCGCTGCGCACCGGACCCGCCGCCCTGGACGCCTTCCTGACGGAGATCGGCACGACCCGCGGCGCCGACCACCGTCTGGACCGCGCGGTCCACGGCCTGCTCACCGAACTGGCCGACCTGGAGGCCATCGAGGCACGGGCCCGCCGCCTTGTGGAGCGGATGGCGCTGGTGCTCCAGGGCTCGCTGCTGGTGCGGTACGCGCCGCCCGAGGTCGCCGACGCGTTCTGCGCCACCCGGCTGGGCGGCGACGCGGGTGCGGCGTTCGGGACGCTGCCGCACACGCTCGGCCTGACCGCGATCGTGGACCGGGCCCGGCCGGTCGGCGGGGGCTGACGGCCGGCCGGGTCCGTGGAACGGGCCGTTCGGGAGCGGTGCCGCGCCGACCCGGCACCGCTCCCGGTCTCAGGACAACCGCGGCGGCGCCTCGCCCGGACGTTCGCGCAGTGCCGCCACGATCGCCACGAAGATGTCGCCGTCCGGCGCGTCCGGCCGGAACCCGACCAGCACCCCGCGCGCCTCGTAGTAGCGGATGACCCGGTGGATGTCGTCCGCGTCGCTGCCGTCCCGTGCCCGCAGGTACACGACGAGATCCGCGAAGGCGAACACCGGGAGCAGTGCGCCCGCGCCCGCCACCCGGTCGAGCAACTGCGGTGCGCCGTCGAGGACATAGCCGTCGCGCGGCAGCTGCCGGTGGTCGGCCAGGACGTCGGCCGCGGTGAGCCGTGGCACTCCGAAGTGCGCCGCGAGCCGGGCGGCCCGTGCGGAGCGCAGCCCGTCGTCCGCCGCGATCACCACGACGCGCGGAGCCGTGGCCACCATGGTGAACTCTCCTCCCGCACCGTGCTGATGAAGCATGCGGCCGTCGTGATCCGCCGGGGCGTCAGGGGCCGTGCCGCGCCGCGCAGTCCGCGGTGTTCCCCGGCGGCGTTCGGCCGGAGTTCCCGGGGTGGCCGGAACGTCGGCTGCCGCCCGGAACACGTTCCCCGCGCACGTCATGGGCCACAACGGTTGCACTTCGTTGCAGTCGGGCTGTGCAATGGTCCCTCCGTCCGGGCCGGGTGGCGGCACCATGGCCGGACCCCGGGAGACGGCACAACGGAGAGCAGCGTGAACGACAGCCCGATCGACAGCGCCATCAGGTCGGCCCAGGACATCCGCGCCACCGCACACCGGCTCGCCTCGGCCCGCGAGGCCGCACTCTCCGGCGGCGTGGCATCCGACGCGCCCCGCTCCGTCATCGGCGACTCCTGGCGCCGGGTGCTCGGCTCCGGCGTCGACCCGGACCGTGACCACCGCGAACGGCCGCTCTCGGTGGGCGAGTTGGAGCAGCGCAGGCAGACCTCCCGGCTGACGTCGGTGCTTCCGGTGCTCAACGACGCGCTGCTGCCCGCCGCCGATGCGGCCCAGCAGATCATGGTGGTCACCGACGCCGACGGCCTGGTCCTGTGGCGGGAGGGCTGCGCGCCGATCCGCCGGATGGCCGACCGGCACGGCTTCGACAAGGGCGCCGCCTGGACGGAGGACGTCGTCGGCACCAATGCGATCGGCACCGCGCTGGTGGCCGGGCGCCCGGTCCTGGTGCACAGCGCCGAGCACTTCGTGCGCACCCACCACCAGTGGACCTGTGCCGCCGCCCCGCTGCACGATCCGCGCGACGGGCGGCTGCTGGGCACCGTCGACGTCAGCGGCCCCGCCCACTCCTTCCACCCCACGACGCTGTCCCTGGTCTCCGCCGTGGCCCGGCTCGCCGAGGGCGAGCTGCGCTCCCGGCACCACGCGGCGGTCGAACGGCTGCGGTCGAGCGCGGCACCCGTCCTCGCCCGGATCGGCGGCCGGGCCCTCGCGGTCGACCCGCACGGCTGGACCGCGGGGGTCGTCGGGATGCCGCCGCCGGACCGGGTGGCGCTGCCCAAGTCCCCTGAGGCCGGGCCCCTGTGGCTGCCCCGGTACGGGATGTGCACGCTGGAGCCGCTGCCGGGCGGCTGGCTGATCCGCGTCGGCCGGGAGCAGGCACCGGAGCCGAGCCGGGTGCTGCTCGACGTCAGTGGCCGTGAAGGCGCCGCGATCACGGTCAGCGGGCCGGCCGGCACCTGGACGCACGCGCTGAGCCCTCGCCACGCCGAGCTGCTGTTCCTGCTGGCCGCGCACCCGGAGGGGCGCAGCGCCGCCGAGCTGGCCCAGGACCTGTTCGGCGACGGCGGCCGCACGGTCACCGTCCGCGCCGAACTGTCCCGGCTGCGCCGCCACCTCCCCGGAGTACTGGCGCACCGCCCGTACCGCTTCGCGGACGGCGTCGAACTCGACCTGCGGACACCGCCGCTGCCCGCGCACCTGCTGCCCCGCTCCTCGGCACCGGCGGTGGCGGCGGCCCGGAAGGGGTGAGGGACGAGCGGCGGGGTGGCAGAGCGGCAGGGCTGTATCAGCAGCTGGACGATCGTCCCGGGATGTGGCGGTCGGTGGGGGACACCACCCATCCCCGCATCCCCTCATTCCCCAACTGCCCTACTTCTCCCACTCCTTGGCCCCTGACAACGGACCAGCGCCGACGCGCGGCCGGGTGCGGCGCACCACCCGATCGGACCGCAGGTCTCGCCGTGCCCGGCCCGCGTGCTTAGCGTGCCGACTGCGGGCCGTGCGCGCCCGCGGGAGGAGAGCGATGAGCCCACCAGGACACCACCCCCTGGGCCGTCCCGAGGAGCCGCGCCCCGACCCGCCCGCCGCACGCCGACCTCCGTGGGGCGCAATCGCCCTGATCGGGCTCACCGGCATCGCCATGCTGCGCGGCGGACTGACGGACGGCCCTCCGCAGCCGGGTTCCGCCGCCACAGCCCTCTCCCCCGCAGGCCGCGCCCCTGGTCAGGACGGCCCGCTGCCGCGTGCCGTCCCGTCGCGGGTGATGATCCCCGAGCTGAAGGTGTCCGCGCCGGTCGTGCCGCTCGGGCTCGACAAGGACGGCCGGATCGCGGCGCCGCCGCCCGGCAACCCGGGTCTCACCGGCTGGTACAAGGACGCGCCGACGCCGGGCGAGAAGGGCACCGCGGTGGTCGTCGGCCACGTCGACAACTTCAGCGGCCCGGCGGTCTTCTACGGCCTCGGCGGACTGAAGAAGGGGAGCACGGTCCGGGTGGCCCGCAAGGACGGCTGGACCGCGGTCTTCGAGGTCTACGGCGTGCGGGTCTTCGACAAGGAGGACTTCCCCGCGGCGAAGGTGTACGGCAGTACCGGACGTCCGGAACTGCGGGTGCTGACCTGCGGCGGCGGCTACTCCGCCGGCGCCGGGTACACGGGGAACGTCGTCGTCTTCGCGCGGCTGGCCAAGACCGTCCGACGCGGGCCGGAACCGTCGGCACGGCAGGCTCCAGGGGTGCCCCGGGCCCCCCTTCCGGTGCTTCGGGGCGCGTGATTGGCTGCCGCCATGAGCAGCATCACCGTCACCACCTGGCACCTCGAACAGACCGCGCCCACCGATCTGACCCCTGCCGCCTGCCCACCGGCCGGACAGGGCGTCCGCATTGTGCGCGCCGCGCGGCCGTTGCCCGAATTCAGCCGGTTCCTCTACTCGGCCGTGGGTGGCGACATCCTGTGGACCGACCGGCTGGGGTGGTCGTACGCACAGTGGACGGCGTACCTGACACAGCCGGGCGTGGAGACGTGGGTGGCGTACGAGGACGGGACACCGGCCGGGTTCATCGAGCTGGACGGGCAACCCGACGGTGTCACGGAAATCGCCTATTTCGGGTTGATACCAGCCTTCCGCGGCCGCGGGATCGGCGGCCATCTGCTCTCGTACGGGACCGCGCGCGCGTGGGACCTGGCGGATCGCCGTACGGGCCGGGAGCCGACGCGGCGGGTGTGGGTGCACACGTGCAGCAAGGACGGGCCGTACGCGAAGGGCAATTACCAGCGGCGCGGCTTCCGGCTGTACGACACCGAGGTGACCGAGGAGCCGGAGATGTCCACGCCCGGCCCCTGGCCGGGCGCCGGCGACGTCGCGCCGGGCCAGGGACCGGAGGCCGCACAGATGCCGCAGGTCGCGGGCCGGACAGCGCAGGCGTAAACGTGACCGGCACCACATCGTCTCGCAATGCGGGACGATGGTGTCCAGATAATGGATAATGGTGGACTGCCCCGAGAATGGCGTGACACGCTTCCGTCATGTCTCCAGCTGGAATTGCCTTGGTGAGCCGACGGCACGTCGACCTCGGCCGCCTGTCCAGCGCCATCTGTTCGGCGCGCTGACGCTGCACTGACCAGGGGCCGAGCCCCCGGCAGCACCGCCGGCACCACCGCATCCCACGCCGTCCCCATCGCCGCGGACGCGCCGACACCCCCGACCTCGCACCTCGCCCACGACGCGTCGCCACGCGTCCCCTTCGGTGTGCCTGCACAGGTCGTCAGCGGGTGCCCCCCGTCAAGCCCGCACACCCTGAGCCGCCCAGAAGGACGTACTCCCATGGCCGCCACCCCGGATCGCCCCGCAGCTGCCACGACCCGCCGCAAGGCCGGACGCCACCGCGGCGAGGGCCAGTGGGCCGTTGGCCACTTCACGCCGCTCAACGGCAACGAGCAGTTCAAGAAGGACGACGACGGTCTCAATGTGCGGACACGCATTGAGACGATCTACGCGAAGCGGGGGTTCGACTCGATCGACCCCAACGACCTGCGCGGCCGCATGCGTTGGTGGGGCCTCTACACCCAGCGCAAGCCCGGGATCGACGGCGGCAAGACCGCCGTCCTGGAGCCGGAGGAACTGGACGACGAGTTCTTCATGCTGCGGGTGCGCATCGACGGCGGCCGGCTGACCACCGATCAGCTGCGGGTGATCGGCGAGATCTCCCAGGAGTTCGCGCGCGGCACCGCCGACATCACCGACCGGCAGAACGTCCAGTTCCACTGGATCCGCATCGAGGACGTGCCGGAGATCTGGCAGCGCCTGGAGGCGGTCGGCCTGTCCACCACCGAGGCGTGCGGCGACACCCCGCGCACCGTCCTCGGCTCGCCGGTCGCCGGCATAGCCGAGAACGAGATCATCGACGGCACCCCGGTGATCGAGGAGATCCACCGCCGGATCGTCGGCAACCCCGCCTTCTCCAACCTCCCGCGCAAGTTCAAGACCGCGGTCTCCGGCTCGCCGCTGCTGGACGTCGCACACGAGATCAACGACATCTCGCTGGTCGGCGTGGTGCACCCGGAGCACGGCCCCGGCTTCGACATCTGGGTCGGCGGCGGGCTCTCCACCAACCCGAAGCTCGGGGTGCGGCTGGGCGCCTGGGTCGGCGCCGAGGAGGCCGCCGACGTCCACGAAGGCGTCATCTCGATCTTCCGCGATTACGGCTACCGCCGGCTGCGCACCCGCGCCCGGCTGAAGTTCCTGGTCGCCGACTGGGGCCCGGAGAAGTTCCGCCAGGTGCTGGAGGACGAGTACCTGGGGCGCAAGCTGGCCGACGGCCCCGCCCCGGCGCAGCCCGCCGGGCAGTGGCGCGACCACGTCGGCGTGCACCGGCAGAACGACGGCCGCTACTACGTCGGCTTCGCCCCGCGCGTCGGCCGTGTGGACGGCGCGACCCTCACCAAGATCGCCGGACTGGCCGCGGACCACGGCTCGGGCCGGGTACGCACCACCACCGAGCAGAAGATGATCGTGCTGGACGTCGAAGAGGCGCAGGTCGACTCGCTGGTCTCCGGGCTTGAGGCGCTGGACCTGCGGGTCACCCCGTCCCCGTTCCGGCGCGGCACGATGGCCTGCACCGGCATCGAGTTCTGCAAGCTGGCGATCGTCGAGACCAAGGGCCGCGGCTCGTCGCTCATCGACGAACTGGAGCGCCGGCTGCCGGAGTTCGACGAGCCGCTCACCATCAACCTCAACGGCTGCCCGAACGCCTGCGCCCGTATCCAGGTCGCGGACATCGGTCTCAAGGGGCAGCTGGTGCTGGACAAGGACGGCAACCAGGTCGAGGGCTACCAGGTCCACCTGGGCGGCGCCCTGGGCCTGGAGGCCGGGTTCGGCCGCAAGGTGCGCGGCCTGAAGGTCACCGCCGACGAACTCCCCGACTACGTCGAGCGGCTGCTGACCGCCTTCCAGGAGCAGCGCGCCGACGGCGAGCGGTTCGCCCAGTGGGTGGCCCGTGCCGAAGAGGGTGCGCTCAAGTGACCGAGCGCGCCGCCCCGTTCCACTGCCCGTACTGCGGCGACGAGGACCTGCGCCCCTCCGAGGTGGCGTCACAGCGCGGTACGGGCGCCGCGTGGGAGTGCCGCTCCTGCAACCGCGCCTTCCGGCTGAAGTTCCTCGGCCTGCTGTCGCAGGGCCTGTCCGCCGCCCCTTCCCCGTCCGACGGAGGTACCTCGTGAGCGTCACGGCTGATCTCCCGCAGCTCGCCGAGCGCACGGGCCGCGAACTGGAGGAGGCGACTCCGCTCGACATCCTGCGCTGGGCGGCCAGGACCTTCGGCCCGCGCTTCTGCGTCACCTCCTCCATGGAGGACGCGGTCGTCGCGCACCTCGCCTCCCGCGCGGCCCCCGGCGTGGACGTGGTGTTCCTCGACACCGGCTACCACTTCCCGGAGACCATCGGGACGCGGGACGCGGTCGCCGAGGTGATGGACGTCACCGTCCGCACTCTCACCCCCCGGCAGACGGTGGCCGAACAGGACGCCGAGTACGGCCCGAAGCTGCACGACCGCGACCCGGACCTGTGCTGCGCGCTGCGCAAGGTCAAGCCGCTCGAAGAGGGTCTGGCCGGCTACGACGCCTGGGCGACCGGACTGCGCCGCGACGAGTCGCCGACCCGGGCGGGCACCCCGGTCGTCGGCTGGGACGCCAAGCGGCAGAAGGTGAAGATCTCGCCGATCGCCCGCTGGACGCAGGCCGACGTGGACGCGTACGTCGCCGAGCACGGCGTGCTCACCAATCCCCTGCTGATGGACGGCTACGCCTCCGTCGGCTGCGCCCCCTGCACCCGCCGGGTCCTGGCGGGCGAGGACGCGCGGGCCGGGCGCTGGTCCGGCAGCAACAAGACCGAGTGCGGGCTGCACTGATGACCGACCGACCAACTGCGGGGAACGCAGCGGATGTTCAGGAGATACCGATGACCGGCGCCACCGTGTGGCTGACGGGACTGCCGAGCGCCGGCAAGACCACCATCGCCTACGCCCTGGCCGAGCGGCTGCGCGGCGAGGGCCGACGGGTCGAGGTCCTGGACGGCGACGAGATCCGCACGTTCCTGTCGGCCGGCCTCGGCTTCAGCCGCGCCGACCGGCACACCAACGTCCAGCGCATCGGCTTCGTCGCCGAACTGCTGGCCCGTAACGGCGTCACCGCCCTGGTGCCGGTGATCGCGCCGTACGCGGACTCGCGCGAGGCGGTCCGCAAGCGCCACCAGGCCGAGGGCAGCGCCTATCTGGAGGTGCACGTGGCCACGCCGGTCGAGGTGTGCTCCGAGCGGGACGTCAAGGGGCTCTACGCCAAGCAGGCGGCCGGCGAGATCTCCGGCCTGACCGGTGTCGACGACCCGTACGAGCAGCCCGAGACGCCGGATCTGCGCATCGAGTCGCACACCCAGACCGTGCAGGAGTCCGCGGCCGCGCTGTACGGGCTGCTCGCCGAGAGGGGACTGCTGTGAGCGAGGCACCGGAGACCGTCATACGGACCGCGGCTGCGCGCCGCACGGGCACCGAAGCGAACGAAAGGGGCGCAGCGTGACCACCGCGACCGTTGTGACCGAGACCGGCGGCGGCTCCGGGGACGGCAGCCCGTACGCGCTGTCGCACCTGGACGCCCTGGAGTCCGAGGCGGTGCACATCTTCCGCGAGGTGGCGGGCGAGTTCGAGCGGCCGGTGATCCTCTTCTCCGGCGGCAAGGACTCCATCCTGATGCTGCACCTGGCGCTGAAGGCGTTCGCGCCCGCGCCGGTGCCGTTCGCCCTGCTGCACGTGGACACCGGCCACAACTTCCCCGAGGTCCTCGACTACCGCGACCGCGTGGTCGCCGAGCACGGGCTGCGGCTGCACGTCGCCTCCGTGCAGGACTTCATCGACCGCGGCGAACTGCGCGAGCGCCCCGACGGCCTGCGCAATCCGCTGCAGACCGTCCCGCTGCTCGACGGCATCGAGCAGGGCCGCTTCGACGCGGTCTTCGGCGGCGGCCGCAGGGACGAGGAGAAGGCCCGCGCGAAGGAGCGGGTGTTCTCGCTGCGCGACGAGTTCGGCGGCTGGGATCCGCGCCGCCAGCGCCCCGAACTCTGGCAGCTCTACAACGGCAGGCACTCCCCCGGCGAGCACGTCCGCGTCTTCCCCCTCTCCAACTGGACCGAACTGGACGTCTGGCAGTACATCGCCCGCGAGGAGATCGAACTGCCGGCCATCTACTACGCCCACGAGCGCGAGGTGTTCTCCCGCAACGGCATGTGGCTCTCGCCCGGTGAGTGGGGCGGCCTCAAGGACGGCGAGGCGCTGGAGACACGGAAGGTGCGCTACCGCACCGTCGGCGACATGTCCTGCACCGGCGCCGTCGACTCCGACGCCGACACCATCGAGGCTGTCATCACGGAGATCGCCGCTTCCCGGCTGACCGAGCGGGGCGCCACCCGAGCCGACGACAAGATGTCCGAAGCCGCCATGGAGGACCGCAAGCGCGAGGGGTACTTCTAAATCATGAGCAACACCGTCACCGTGGACGCGGGTGCCACCTCCCTGCTGCGCTTCGCCACCGCCGGCTCCGTCGACGACGGCAAGTCGACGCTGGTCGGCCGCCTGCTGCACGACTCGAAGTCGGTCCTGGCCGACCAGTTGGAGGCCGTCGAGCGCGCCTCGCTGGGCCGCGGCCAGGAGGCGCCCGACCTGGCGCTGCTCACCGACGGCCTGCGTGCCGAACGCGAGCAGGGCATCACCATCGACGTCGCCTACCGCTACTTCGCCACCCCCCGCCGCCGCTTCATCCTGGCGGACACCCCGGGCCACGTGCAGTACACCCGCAACATGGTCACCGGCGCCTCCACCGCCGAACTCGCCGTCGTCCTCGTCGACGCCCGCAACGGCGTCGTCGAGCAGACCCGCAGACATGCCGCCGTCGCCGCCCTCCTCCGCGTCCCGCATGTCGTCCTCGCCGTCAACAAGATGGACCTGGTCGACTACGCCGAGCCCGCCTTCGCCGCCATCGCCGAGGAGTTCACGTCGTACGCGGCGTCGCTGGGTGTCCCGGAGATCACCGCGATCCCGATCTCGGCGCTGGCCGGCGACAACGTCGTGACGGCCTCCGCCCACATGGACTGGTACGGCGGCCCGACCGTGCTGGAGCACCTGGAGACCGTGCCGCTCCACGCCGGCCCGTCGGACGACCCCGGCCGCTTCCCGGTCCAGTACGTCATCCGCCCGCAGACCGCGGCCCACCCCGACTACCGCGGCTACGCAGGCCAGATCGCCTCCGGCGTACTCCGCGTCGGCGACCCCGTGACCGTCCTCCCCTCGGGCCGCACCAGCACCATCGAGGCCATCGACGTGCTCGGCCGGGCCGTGGAGACGGCCTGGGCACCGCAGTCGGTGACCGTCCGGCTCGCCGACGACCTGGACATCTCGCGCGGCGACCTGATCGCCCCGACCGCCTCCGCGCCGGCCACCTCACAGGACGTCGAGGCGACGATCTGCCATGTCGCCGACCGTCCGCTGAAGGTGGGCCAGCGGGTGCTGCTCAAGCACACCACCCGCACCGTGAAGGCGCTCGTCAAGGACATCCCGTCGCGGCTGACCCTGGATGACCTGTCCCAGCACCCGGCCCCCGGCGAGCTGGCCGCCAACGACATCGGCCGGGTCGTCGTGCGCACCGCCGAGCCGCTGGCCCTGGACGCCTACGCCGACTCCCGTCGCACCGGCTCCTTCCTGCTCATCGACCCGTCGGACGGTACGACGCTGACCGCCGGCATGGCGGGCACCGCCTTCGCCGAGGCGGCGGAGACCGCGCCCGCGCCCGCGACGGCGGCCGACGACGAGGGCTGGGACTTCTGACGATGACCCACCAGGATGTGTTCTCGACCTTCGCGAAGGAGGGCGGCCGCATCGGCAGCGGCGCCCTCGGCAGCGGGCAGGGCGGAGTCGGCCGATGTGTGCGCTGACGATGCTTCACTCCGTGTGCCCGAACCCGCCCTTCCGAAGATCCATTGAACCGCCGGGCGTGCCCTGAAGGGGCGCGTACTGACCCGGCCCTACGAGAGGAACGCCTCCCGTGCCTGCCGTCCGACACCGCCTTCTGGCGGCCGCCGTCACCGTCCCGCTGCTGCTCGGGGCGTTGAGCGCCTGCGGCTACGGCTCCGAGGCCAAGAAGGATTCCGCGGCCGATGTGGGCGCCAAGGGCCCGAAGACCGACGGTCTCGACGACGTGAAGATCGGCTTCTTCGGCAACACCACCCACGCCACTCCGCTGGTCGGCCTGCAAAAGGGGATATTCCAGAAGGAGTTGGGCGGCACGAAGGTGCAGTCGTCCGTCTTCAACGCGGGCCCCGCCGAGATCGAGGCGCTCAACTCCGGCGCCATCGACGTCGGCTGGATCGGCCCCTCCCCCGCGATCAACGGCTGGACCAAGTCCCACGGCAAGAGTCTGAAGATCATCGGCGGCTCGGCATCCGGCGGCGTCTCGCTGGTCGTCGACCCCAAGAAGATCAAGAGCCTGGACGACCTCAAGGGCAAGACGATCGCGACCCCGCAGCTGGGCAACACCCAGGACGTGGCGCTGCTCAACTACCTGGCCGAGAAGGGCTACCGGGTCGACCCCACCACGGGCAAGAGCGACGTCACCGTCCAGCGCACCGAGAACAAGGTGACGCCGACCGCCTTCCAGCAGGGCAGCATCGACGCCGCGTGGGTGCCCGAGCCGACCGCGGCCAAGCTCGTCAGCGTCGGAGGCAAGACGCTGCTGGACGAGAAGAAGCTGTGGAAGGACGGCAAGTTCGTCATCACGAACATGATCGTCTCGCAGAAGTTTCTCAAGGAGCACCCCAAGGCGGTGGAGGCCGTACTGCGCGCTTCCGTCAAGACGAACGCCTGGATCCACGCGCACCCCGACGAGGCGCGGCAGGCGCTCAACGACAAGCTCTCCGACCCGCAGATCTCCGGCAAGGCGCTGCCCGCCGGCATCATCGACCCGGCGTTCAAGAACACCGACATCACCGATGACCCGCTGGCCGCCACCCTCCAGCAGGAGGCGGACCACGCCGTCAAGGCCGGCCTGCTGAAGAAGCCCGACCTCAAGGGCATCTACGACCTGCGGCTGCTGAACAAGGTCCTCAAGGCCGAGGGCAAGCCGGCCGTCGACGACGCCGGCCTCGGCAGCAAGTAGCCCCCGCTCCAGCACCGCAGTACCCCAGGAGGTGACACCGATGACGACCACCACCCTCACCAAGCAGCACACCACGGCGCCGGATGCGGGCCCCACAGCTTCGTACGCCGCTCGCATCGACCATGTCTCGAAGTCGTTCGGCCGTCCCGGCGCGCAGCAGCACGTACTGGACGACATCAGCATCGATGTCGCGCCGGGCGCGTTCGTCTGCCTCCTGGGGGCATCCGGCTGCGGAAAGTCGACCCTGCTCAATCTCGTGGCCGGGCTGGACGCACCGTCGGCCGGCTCGATCGAGACGCCCGGCGGCCGACCGGCGCTGATGTTCCAGGAACACGCCCTGTTCCCCTGGCTGACGGCGGGACGCAACATCGAGCTGGCGCTGCGACTGCGCGGGGTGCCGCGCGCGGAGCGCCGCGAGGAGGCCGAGCGGCTGCTCGAACTCGTCCGGCTCAAGGGCGCGTACGGCAAGCGGGTCCATGAACTGTCGGGCGGCATGCGCCAGCGCGTGGCGATGGCCCGCGCGCTCGCCCAGGACAGCCGGCTGCTGCTGATGGACGAGCCGTTCGCCGCACTGGACGCCATCACCCGTGACGTGCTGCACGACGAACTGACCCAGATCTGGCGGGTGTCGAACGAGGGCGGCTCCGCCGCCGGCGGCCTGTCCGTCCTCTTCGTCACCCACAACGTCCGCGAGGCGGTACGGCTCGCCGAGCGGGTGGTGCTGCTGTCCTCACGCCCCGGCCGGGTCGCCCGCGAATGGCAGGTCGACATCCCGCAGCCGCGCCGCATCGAGGACTCCGCGGTCGCGGACCTCTCCGTCGAGATCACCGAACAGCTGCGTGGGGAGATCCGCCGCCATGGCCAGCACTGACACCAGGGCCCACTCCGACGACGGGACTCCCGGGGCCGCGGAGGCCGGATCCGCCACGGACGCCGGGACTGCGACCGGCCCGGCCCGGCCCGCCGGCGGGCCGGCCAACGACACGTCCGGAGACCTCGCCGGTCTTGAGGCCGGGCTCGACGCCCTCGAATCCACGGTCGTCGACCGGCAGCCTTGGCTGCGTTCCCTCGCATCGAAGGCTTTCCCTCCCCTCATCGCCGTCGTCATCGTGCTGGGGCTGTGGCAGCTCGCCTACCACTTCCAACTCAAGCCGCACTACCTGCTGCCGAGCCCGGTCGACGTCGGCCGGTCGCTCCAGGAGAAGTGGCTTGAGGGCACCCTGCTGAGCTTTGTGTGGACCAGCGTCTCGCGCGGCGCGCTCGGCTTCCTGGCTTCGGTCGTGATCGGCACCGCGCTCGGCCTGGTCGTCGCCCGGGTCAAGGCGGTACGCGCCGCCATCGGCCCGATCCTCAGCGGACTGCAGTCGCTGCCGTCGGTGGCCTGGGTGCCGGCCGCCATCATCTGGTTCGGGCTGAGCGACGCCACCATCTACGCGGTGGTGCTGCTCGGCGCCGTCCCGTCCATCGCCAACGGCCTGGTGGCCGGTGTCGACCAGATCTCTCCTCTCTACTTGCGTGCGGGCCGCACCCTCGGTGCGACGGGTCTCGCGGGCGTACGGCACGTCCTGCTGCCGGCCTCGCTGCCCGGCTATCTCGCCGGTCTGAAGCAGGGCTGGGCGTTCTCCTGGCGTTCCCTGATGGCCGCCGAACTCATCGTCAACGCCCCGGACCTGGGTACCGGGCTCGGCCAACTCCTGGAGCAGGGCCGCGAGTTCCAGGACATGTCCTGGGTGCTGGCCGCGATCCTGCTGATCCTCATCGTCGGTATCGGCATCGAATTGCTGATCTTCGCCCCGATCGAGCGGCGGGTGCTGCGCAGCCGCGGGCTCCTCGTGAAGAGCTGACCGATGGACACGCCTCCCCCCCTCCTCGTCATCGCCCACGGCAGTCGCGACCCGCGGCACGCGGCGACCGTCTCCGCGCTCTGCGCGCGGGTGCGGGCACTGTGCCCGGGGCTGCGGGTCGAGGTCGGCTACCTCGACTTCAACGCGCCCGCCGTGCCCCGGGCACTGGAGCGGCTGTCGGCCGAGGGTGTGCGGGACGTCGTGGCGCTGCCTCTCCTCCTCACCCGCGCCTTCCACGCGAAGTCCGATATCCCTGCGGCACTGCGGGAGGCCACCTCCCGGTTGCCGCAGCTGACCGTGCACCAGGCCGACGTGCTCGGCCCTTCCGCCCTCCTGACCGCCGCGCTGGAGCGGCGGCTGGAGGAAGCCGGGCTGCGGCCCGGCGACCGCCGCTCGACCGGGGTCGTCCTGGCCTCGGCGGGCTCCAGTGACCCGGAGGCGATCGCAGTGATCGCTGAAACCGCGCGGGAGTGGCAGCGCACCGCTGGATGGTGTGCCGTGCGACCTGCGTTCGCCTCCGCATCTCTGCCCCGTACGGCGGACGCCGTGCGGGCCCTACGTGGCGACGGCGCCGCCCGCGTCGCCGTCGCCCCGTACGTCATCGCCCCCGGCCGCCTCCCGGACCGCATCGCCCGCGGCGCCCGGGAGGCCGGGGCCGACATCCTGGGTCCGGTGCTCGGCCCGGCCCCCGAACTGGCCCGGCTCCTGCTCCGCCGCTACGACGCCTCGGCTCCCGCACGGGACGCCCTGCCGCGGCTGCCCGCGCTCATCGCCTGAGTCGCACGCGGGACCTCCTCGCGGCCGTCGCGAGACCGGTCGGCTGCCGTTTCGGCGGCCGACACGCCCCCGGGCACCCGCGTCACCCGCCCGCCCCCGCCAGGGCGGCCGTCCCATCGCGCGCTGCGGCCGTCGGCGTATCGGCCCGGCCCTTTTCGTAGACGGTCAGGCCACGGGCCAGGCCGAGCGGCACCAGCAGCAGTTCCACGAGCAGGGCCTTCCAGGCGTAGACGAGGTTGACGGCCTTCGTCGCGTAGACGCAAGGCAGGTTCACCAGCACGCCGGACAGCGGGAGTTTGCGGCGGTGGGCGGCGTAGACGAGTGGTGGTGCGGTCAGGAGGAGGTCCGCACCTGCCCACCAGCCGAAGGTGACGGCGAGAGGCTGATCCGTCGTCACCGCGGCGGCGAACGGCGCCGCCCACCACAGCGGCGCGGTGACGATCTCCAGCAGGGCGAGCAGCACCCAGACCGCCAGCAGGGGCTTGTGCCGGACGAGCCCGCCGAGATGCAGCCGGACGTTCTGGCAGAAGCCGGCCATCCAGCGCCAGACCTGCTTGCGCAGATAGGTCAGCTCCTCGGGGTCGGCGGCCAGCGCCACCGCGTCGGCGACGTAGACCGCCTTGCGTCCCGCGATCTGCTGGGACCACGTGTAATCCATGTCCTCGACGATGGTGCGTTCGGGAAATCCGCCGAACGCGGCCAGGTCGTCGCGGCGGAAGACGGAGCAGCAACCCGAGCACACCATGGGGCTGTTGGCGCGCGCCTGGATGGGGCGTTGCCAGTGGAAGCCGAAGAGATACTCGGTGGACCGGCCGCGTTCCCAGATCGTGCGCGTGTGGCGGGTGCGGACCGTGCCGGCGGCGACGGTGACGGCCGGGTCGTCGAAGACGGGTACGACGGTCTCGATGTAATCCGGCGCGAGGACGGTGTCCGCGTCGACGGCCAGGACGAGGTCCGTGGTGCAGTGCGGCAGTGCGAAGTTCTGCGCCTTGGCCTTGCTCCCGAGATTCTGGGGCGGGCGCAGGACGGTGACGCCGTGTGACGCGGCCACCTCTCCCGTGCGGTCCGTGGACGCGTCGTCCACGACGAGGACGCGGTCAGGCGGGGCCGTTTGCCGCGCCAGCGATTCCAGCGTGGCCGGCAGTCCCTCCTCCTCGTTGTGCGCGGGAACGATGACGGTGATGGTGTGCATGCCGAACTCCCCCTGTGCTGCGGACCGAGCCGGCCACGAGTGTGGCCAGACCGATCAGGCCGTAGACGATGGTGCTGATGCCGATGAACGGCAGTCCTCCGTGCATGTGACCGACCGTAGCCGGATGGCGCGTTGACCGTTTCCGGAGGAACCCTCCTGTGGATAACTCCGGTTCGGCGGCGAGATGTTGTGGCACAGCACGACGTCATGGCACAGCAAAGCGCCGGCCGCCGCGCCCCGTGGGGGCGAGCGCGGCGGCCGGCGTGTGGTGCTGCGGAGGTGGAGCCGATTACTCGACGACCTTCAGCAGCTTGTTGGGCGTGCCCTGGCTCGCGTTCGAGATCTTGTCGGGCGTGGCGCCGTCGGTCAGGGCCTTGGCGACCTCGTCCGGCTTGGCGTCCTTGTGGGCGCCCAGGTAGACCGCGGCGGCACCCACGACGTGCGGGGTGGCCATGGACGTGCCGGAGATGGTGTTGGTCGCGTTGTCATCGGTGTTCCAGTCCGACGTGATGTCGGAGCCGGGCGCGTAAAGGTCCACGGCGCTGCCGAAGTTGGAGAAGTCGGACTGCTCGTCCTTGTTGGTGCTGGAGGCGACCGTGATGGCCTCCTTCACCCGCGCCGGGGAGCCCTGCGAGGCGTCGGCGGATTCGTTGCCCGCCGCGACGGCGAAGGTCACGCCGGAGGCGATGGCCTTCTTCACGGCCGCGTCGAGCGCCTCGTCGGCGCCGCCGCCGAGCGACATGTTGGCCACCGAGGGGCCCTTGTGGTTCTTGGTCACCCAGTCGATTCCGGCAACGACCTGCTCGGTGGTGCCGGAGCCCTGGTCGTCCAGTACGCGGACGGCCACGATCTTGGCCTTCTTGGCGACGCCGTACTTGGCACCGGCGATGGTCCCGGCGACGTGCGTGCCGTGGCCGTTGCCGTCGTTGGCATCGTTGTCGCCGTCCACGGCGTCGAAGCCGGAGGACGCACGGCCCCCGAAGTCCTTGTGCGAGATGCGCACGCCGGTGTCGATGACGTAGGCGGTGGCGCCCTCACCCGCGCTGTCCGGGTAGGTGTACTTCTTGTCGCCCTGGGTGTCCGTCTGGTCGATGCGGTCCAGGCCCCACGACGGGGGGTTGTCCTGGGTGGCGTCGATGTGGAACTTCTTGTTCTGCACGACCTTGTCGACGGCCGGGTCGGCGGCGAGGCGCTTGGCCTCGTCGGCGCTCAGGCCGGTGGCCGAGAAGCCGTCGAGGGCCGCGGTGTAGTTCCGCCTGACCTTGCCGCCGTACTTGGAGGCGAGGTCCTTGTGCTCGGCGGCGCCGACCGAGGCGCTGCTGACCGACTTCTTGAGCATGACGATGTAGCTGCCGTTCACGGCACCCTTGGCCTCGGCGCCGTAGATCTTGCCTTCGGCGGCGGGCGAGGCACCGGCGGTGACCGCGGTGACGGCGGCGATACCAGTGGCGGCGACCGCGGCGGTTATCGCCGTGACGAGCCGCTTCTTGCTGGAACGCTTGTGAGCCATTGCGAGGGTTCTCCTCGTTCGTGGTGTGGGGGGAAAGCGTTGCGCAACAGCCCGGTTCGACAGGAGCATCTGCACCGGACTGGTTCGAAACCATGTCGGATTGACGAGTTCAATTCAAGGTCAGCCGGGCCGTGTGAGATAAGCAACAACCCTGCATAAAGCCGAAATCGACCCTAAGCGGTCAATAAGGCCCGGGTAGTTGAATATTCAGGACTCAACTCCGTTTACATTGCGGCAATACACGGCAACAGAACGGGAATCCCCTCCCCCGACACCCTGTTGATGTGACAGGATCGCGCGCCGAAAGATGCGTGCCGTTCGTATGGAAAGCATTCCCCGGGCCGTCGACCCGTCACACCTGCCGCCTCCAGGGACCGTTCGTCCACCGGGCCCCGCATTCAGCGCTGATAGCGCGCCAGCACCAGATTCCCGTCATCGACGAGGCGCCCCCGCAGGGTCTTCTCGTCGATCCCGCCGCTGAAGTACTCCTGGAGGCCCGGCGTCGCGAGCTTGTCCTTCCATTCCGGATAGCCGCGGACGGACTGCGCGGGAGCGGGGCGCAGCGAGCCGGCGAGTGCCGTGCCGGTCGCCCGGTCGTGACGGGCGACCCGCAGCGCCGGGTCCGCGAGAGCCTTCTGACCCGTCGGCAGCAGCCAGTCCCCCAGGGCGAGCCGCACCATGTTGGGCGGGCTGAGGAGGAAGTCGATGAAGGCCATCGCCTCCTCCTTGTGCGGGCAGCGCTCGGCCACCGACAGAGTCTGCGGGCTGACCCCCTGGTCCGACGTGGTGCCCTTGGGCGCGGGCAGCACCGTCCAATCGAAGCCCCTGGGCGCCTGCTGGACGATCTGCTGACGGTACGAGAAGCCGAGCGGCACCATCGCGTACCGGCCCGCGAAGAAGCCGGGCAGGGTGTCCGAGCCGCCCATGCCGAGGGTGGAACGGGCCGCGCTGCGGTCGACGTTCACCTGGTCGTGGATGAGGCGCGGCACCACCTGGTCCGCGGCGTCGAAACGGATCTCCGTCCTGCCGTCGGGGCGGCGGTGGAAGACCCGGCCCCCGGTGGACAGCGCGAGGTCGAGGGTGACGGAGACCGGTTCCTTCAGCGGCCAGGCCACCCCGTACGTGCTGCCGCGGGTCAGCCGCCGGGCCGTCGCCGCGAACTCGTCCCACGTCCAGGGGTGTTCGGGTTCGGGAAGGCGCACTTTGGAGCGCCGCAGCAGGGCACGGTTGGCGATCAGCACCCGTGGCTCCTGGAGGAACGGGATGCCGTGGATCCGCCCGTCGAAGGTGCCGGCGGCCCAGCTCTGTCGCGGAATGTCGCGCCGGAGGCGGTCCGGCAGCAGCGGCGTGAGGTCGGCGAGGTCGCCGCCGTAGGCGAATTCCGCGAGGTCGTCGGACGCGTCATGGATGATGTCCGGCGCCTCCCCGCCCTCGAAGGAGGTCAGCAACTGGTCGTGGACGGTCGGCCAGGCGCCCTGGACGTACGCCACCTGGACGTCGGGGTGCCGGGCGTTCCACTCGGCGACCAGCCTCTTGTTCGTCCTGACCGAGTCCCGCTGCCAGGCGAGCGATTGGAAGCGCAGGGTGATCCGGCCGCCGCGCGCGGGCGGCGGCCCGCCGGAGCAGCCGGCCGACAGGGCCGCTGCGGGCAGCGCGGCGGCGGCCGCGAGCAGCCCTCTGCGGCCGATGCCGGGCCGGGACGCGGGCAGTTGCCTGCGCATCAGCCCTTCACCGCCCCGGCGAGCATCCCGCCCGTGATCCGCCGCTGGACGGCGGCGAAGAGGACCAGGCCGGGGAGGGTGGCGAGGAGCGCGGCGGCGGCGAGCGGGCCGAGGTCGGCGACGCCCTCCGACCCGAGGAAGTGGGTGAGCACCACGGGGAGGGTCTGTTTCCCGGGGGATTTGAGCAGGACCAGCGCGAAGAAGAACTCGTTCCACGCGGTGATGAAGGCGAACAGCGCCGTGGCGACGATGCCGGGGACGAGCAGCGGCGCGGTCACCGACACCAGCGTACGGAGCCGGCCCGCGCCGTCCACGGCCGCCGCCTCCTCCAGTTCGGGCGGCACCGCCCGGACGTATCCGGTGAGCATCCACAGGGCGAACGGCAGCGACCACACGACGTAGACCAGGATCAGGCCGCCCCGGGAGTCCACGAGTTGGAGGTTCTTGAGGATCAGGAACAACGGGATGATCACCAGCACCAGCGGGAACGCCTGGCTGATCACCACCCATCCCGTGGCGGCATGGGAGAAGCGGCTGCGGTGGCGCGCCAAGACGTACGCCGTCGGGGTCGCGAGCACCATCGCGAGCACTGCGGAAACCGCGGCGGCGAACAGGCTGTTGGCAGCGGCGGGCAGCAGCGGTTGCTCGTCGAAGGCGCTCCGGAAGTTCTCCAGGGTGGGCGCGTCCGGGATCCAGGTGGGATGGACCCGGGCCAGCTCGCGCGGTGGCTTGAAGGCGGTGGAGAGCAGCCACAGGAACGGGAAGGCGAGGAAGAGGAGGTAGGCCAGGAGCGCGGCATACTGCGCGACGCGGCCCGCTGTGCGCTGCGGGCGCCCCCGGGCCGCGGCACGGTGTCCGGTCGGCCGGCTCATGCGTCGTCCGCCCCCTTGAGCCGGCCCGCCAGATAGACGGCCAGCAGGACCGAGATCACCGCGACCATCGCAAGGCCCATCGCCGCGGCGTACCCGAACTGGCCGTAGCGGAACGCCTCTTCGTAGGCGAACAGCATCGGCAGCCGGGTGCGGCCGCCGGGGCCGCCGTCGGTCAGGACGTAGACCAGCGCGAACGAGTTGACGTTCCAGATGAAGTTGAGGGCGGTGACGGCGAGTGCGATGGGGCGGAGGACGGGCCAGGTGACCGTGCGGAAACGGCGCCAGGCGCCCGCGCCGTCCATCGCGACGGCCTCGTGCAGCTCCTGGGGGACGTTCTGCAGCCCGGCCAGCAGGGAGACCGTGGTCTGCGGCATCCCGGCCCAGACGCCGACGACGATGACCGCGGGCAGCGCGGTGGCCAGCCCGCTCAGCCAGTCCCGGCCGCCGGTGGCACCGGACAGCCCGAGGCCGCGCAGCGCTTCGTTGAGGAACCCTGCGTCCGGGTGGTACACCAGCCGCCACATGATGCCCACGACCACCTCGGGCATCGCCCACGGGATGATCGCCAGCGCGCGGGCCGGCCAGCGCATCCGCAGGTCGAGGTTGAGCAGCAGCGCGAGGCCGAGCGCCAGGAAGAACTGCGGGACGGTGACACCGACGGCCCACAGCAGCCCGATCCGGAACGAGTCCCAGAACAGCGTGTCGTGGAGGAGGTCGGAGAAATTGAGCAGCCCGGTCCACCGGGTGGAGCGGGTACGGCCCGACTGTGCGTCGGTGAACGCCAGCCCGATGCCGTAGAGCAGCGGGCCGACGCTCAGCACCAGGATGGGGAGCAGGGCGGGCAGCACGAGGAACCATGCGCCGTGATCCCTGCGGAGACCGGCGGTGCGGCCGGAGCCCGCTGCGGTGGACCGCCGTTGCGCGGTCGCGAGGGTCACAGCGGGGGCTCCTCGGTACGTGCCGCGGCCCGGCGGCCCCGGCGCCTCGGCCGCCGCCCCGGATCCGTCATCGGGCATGCCGCGCCGGATTCTCGGGCCGTCAGCACTGCTGCCGTCACGACTCCCCCTCCCGTTCCCCCGGGTGCCGCCGCCTGCCCGATCCCCCTCCGTGAGGACGGTGCGACCGCGCTCCTGCCGGCGTCCTGTCCGTTCACGTCCTGCTCGCTCGTGTTCTGCCCGTTCATGTGCTGCTCGCTCGTGTGCCGGGAGTCCCGGTGCGGGCCGGCGCAGCGCGTCTCCCTTCGGCGGGCGCGGTCGTCCGGAGGGGTTTCGGGGCAGGCGGCCGCCGTCATCGTCGTGAGGGGCGCACCCGCGGTCAAGCATCCGACCGGATTCCGTGAAGGATCTCCCCGCCTGGGCGGATTCCCGGACCTGCGAGACTGGTCGCGATCACGCACCGCAGGAGGCAGCACGATGACCCAACCGAGCCCCGGCGCCTTCACCGAGGCACGCGCCCGTGCCGTCCTGGCCGCCGCCGGACGACCGGAAGCCGCGGCGGACGCCCGGCTGCTCTCGCTGGGCGAGAACGCCGTCTTCGCGCTCGGCGACAGCGGCCCGGTCATCCGGGTGGGCCGCAGCGCCGAACTCCTGGAACGCGCCGAGCGTGAACTCGCCGTGGCCCGCTGGCTCGAAGACTCCGGGGTGCCCGCCGTCCGGGCCGCCGAGCCGGCGGCGCAGCTGGCCGACGGACATCCCGTGACGTACTGGCGGCGGCTGCCGGAGGCCGTCAGGCCCGCGGCCCCCGGCGACCTGGCCGCCCTGCTGCGGTCGGTGCACGCCCTGCCGGAACCGCCGTTCCGGCTGCCGCGCCGCGAACTGCTCGGCGGCGTCGAACGCGGGCTCCGGCTGGCGGGCGACGCGGTTTCCCCGCAGGACGCGGAGTATCTGCGCGGCCGCAGGGACGCGTTCGCCCTGGCCGCCGGCGCGCTGGAGCCGCACCTGGCCCGCGGCCCCATCCACGGCGACGCGCTCACCCGCAACGTCCATGTCGGCCCCGAAGGACCGGTCCTGGTCGACCTGGAGACCTTCTCCTCCGATCTGCGGGAGCACGACCTCGTCGTGATGGCGCTGAGCCGCGACCGCTACGGTCTGGCGGCCGAGGCGTACGACACCTTCGTCTCGGTCTACGGCTGGGACGTACGGGACTGGGAGGGCTGCGCGGTGCTGCGCGGCTCCCGGGAGACGGCGAGCTGCGCCTGGGTCTCCCAGCACGCGCCGGGCAACCCGGCCGCCCGCAAGGAGTTCACCCGCCGCATCGCCTCCCTGCGGGAGAAGGACGCGGCCGTGCGGTGGTATCCCTTCTGACCGGCGCTCGGTGGCGACGGCGCCGCCGGACCGCCCGGCCGAGAGGGATCCGGCTCGGCGCCCACGGCCCTGCCGCCGCTCCCCGGGCCGGATCAGCCGTGCGTCCTCTGGTACGGAATCAGCGGCCAGGCCGCCTCGACTATCGCCTCGGGATTGCCGGAGCGCCGCAGGTACGCCTGGAAGTCGGCGGCCTGTTCGGCGGCCGCGGTCTCCTGGAGGGAGTGCAGGGCGCGCGGTGAAGGCCCCGCGACGGCGGGGTACTTCTCGCCGATCCGGCGCGCGACTCCGGCCGCCGCCGCGGCGTCCGCGCCCGCTTCGTGTGCGGCGTTCAGCGGTACGCCGTAGTGCACGCAGAGCGCCTGGAGGGCGCGCTTGCCCTTGCGGAAGCGGTCGACGTGCTTGTCGAGGATCAGCGGGTCGATCACCGGCGCGGGGACGTGCCCAAGGCGTTCGGTCAGGGTGCGCAGGCCGTGCCGGCGGCATTCGCGGTCCAGCAGCGAGAGGTCGTACCGGGCGTTCATCACCACCAGCGGGATGTCGGCGCGCAGCGCGTCCGCGAGGGCTTCGGTGATCTCCTCTATCGCGGTCATCGGCGGCGCACCGTGTTCCTGGACGTACGCGGTCGACATGCCGTGAATGGCCGCCGCCTCGTCCGGTACCGGCACGCCGGGGTCGAGCAGCCAGGTCTGCCGGGCCGCCGCCCGGCCGCCGCCCTCAAGACGGATGAGCGCCGCCGTGACGATGCGGTCCCGCTCGACGTCGGTGCCTGTGGTCTCCAGGTCGAATCCGACCAATAGGTCCTGATGCCAGCTCATGGCGGCCTCCTTCGGTGATGCGTCCCCCGTTGCTCGCACACTCTCGCATGCAGCACTGACAACCGGTCCGGCGCCCGCCGCCCGCAGGCGGCCGCGACCAGGTCAGGAAACCGGCCGGGAGTCCGCCCACTCGCTCTCGAATTCCTCGCGGTAGGTCTCGAAAAGACCGGCCTCGCCGTCGCTGCCCTCCCGGCCCGCGGTCTGGCGGACCACCTCGCGCCCGCCGCCGCGCAGCACGAGGACCGGGGACTCCATGCCGCGGCTCCTGCGGAGGTAGGTCTGGACGACGGCCAGGCCGTCGGGCCCGTCGCCGTCGACGAGGTACGCGGTGAAGCGCGGGGTCTCGTCGAAGACCTGGATCTCGAAGGCGCCCGGGTCGCGCAGGCGGGCCCGCACGCGCCGCATGTGCAGGATGTTCATCTCGATGGAGCGGCTCATCTCGCCCTTCTTCAGCCCTATTTCGCGCTCGCGGCGGCGGACGGCGCTGCTGGCGGGGTTGAGGAAGAGCAGGCGGATGCGGCAGCCGGACTCGGCGAGCCTGACCAGGCGCCGCCCTGAGTAGTTCTGGACGAGGAGGTTCAGCCCTATCCCCACCGCGTCGAGCCGGCGTGCGCCCCCGAAGAGGTCCTCCGCGGGCAGCTGGCGCTGGAGCCGCACCCGGTCGGCGTGCACCCCGACGACGTCGGCGTAGCGGTCGCCCACCAGGTCTTCGACGGCGTCGATGGGCAGCCGGCCCGAACTGCGGGTGCCGATTCCGGAGCCGAGTATGTCCAGCAGCCGGGCGGACGCGCGCTCGGCCTGGGCGAGGACGGTCTCGGAGAGCGCACGGTTGCGGGAGACGATGTTGCGGGCGACCTCCAGCTCGTCGAGGGCCAGTTCGACCTCACGGCGGTCGTCGAAGTACGGCTCGAAGCAGGGCCAGTGCTGCACCATCAGCTCGCGCAGCTGCGGGAGGGTCAGGAAGCTGACGATGTTGTCGTCGGCCGGGTCGAGGAGGTAGCCCTTGCGGCGGCTGACCTCACGGACCGCCACCGCGCGCTGGACCCATTCCTGACCGGCGGGCCCGGCCGCGGCGATCACCCATTCGTCGCCGTGCACCGGCTCGTAGACGGGGCGCAGCACCGCGGCGACGACGGCCCGCAGCCGCTGCTCGACGAGATTCAGCCAGATGTAGGCGCGACCGGCCCGCCGGGCACGGGTGCGCACCTCGGTCCAGGCGTCGGCGCCCCAGTCCAGTTCCGCGCCGATCTCCAGGGGACGCGCCAGGGACACCGCGCCGGGCGGTGCGTCGACGGAGCCGCCCTCATGGCCCTCGTGACCCTCGTCACCAGGGGGCAACTCCAGCCCGCCGCTCACCTGCCACCGCCTTCCGAACCTCCGTGCCAACGATCAAGGCAGACTACTGCGGCACGGGAGGCGGTGCAGCAGGATGGGTCGAGTCGTCCACCAACTCCCCTTATTCTGACTGCCTCTTGTACCGGGCGGACACGGCGGGCGTGAGCGGATTCATATCGGTTTCACCCCGATGGCACCCCGATGGCACCGCGGTGCCGTCCCGGCCGGGCCGCGGGACGCCGGACCGGGAGCCGCGCCGCCGGCCGGTACCGCCGCTGGTCCGCGCGGTCGGCGGGCCGTCCCGGAGTCCGTGGACGTGCCACGCGATGGAGTGGTTTCGCGGTGCCGTCGTTGACCCGGCGCGGGGCACGGCGGTCGCGCGGCGGTCTGCGATTGGCCGGAGTAGTACTGGTGCCGTAGCCCTGTGTGCGGTAGGCGGTACCGCGCCTGTCACAGGAGGTGTACCCGCCTGCGGCGGGACGGCCGGTACGTCGGGAGCGACGGCCCCATATGACGCCTCATTTGCCCACCTTCCGGCGAAGATTGCGCGATATGCCGCCTTCGGGCAGCACGGTGGGGAAGGATTCCGATGCGGTCCGCGGACGCGTGTCGTGGAGTCACCGAAGCCCCCGACGAGAAGGTGGAAGAGTCTCGCATGCAGGTCTGGCCGGGACAGACGTATCCGCTGGGTGCCACGTATGACGGTGCCGGCACCAACTTCGCGGTGTTCTCCGAAGCCGCGAAGCGCATCGAACTGTGCCTGCTGCACGACGACGGTTCGGAGACCGCCGTCGAGCTGCGGGAGGCCGACGCCTTCGTGCGGCACGCCTACCTTCCCGGGGTGATGCCGGGGCAGCGCTACGGCTTCCGGGTGCACGGCCCGTACGAGCCGGCCCGCGGACACCGCTGCAACTCCGCGAAGCTGCTCCTGGACCCGTACGCGCGGGCGATGAGCGGCCGCACCGACTGGGACGAGGCGGTCTACGGCTACCACTTCGGGCAGCCCGAGACACGCAACGACCTGGACTCGGCGCCGCACACCATGGCCTCGGTGGTCGTCAACCCGTACTTCGACTGGGGCGACGACCGGCCGCCGCGCACCGCGTACCACGAGACGGTGCTGTACGAGGCACACGTGAAGGGCCTGACGATGCGCCACCCGGACCTCCCGGAGGAGCTGCGCGGCAGCTACGCGGCGCTGGCGCACCCTGCGGTCATCGGCCATCTGACGAAGCTGGGGATCACGGCGCTGGAGCTGATGCCGGTGCACCAGTTCGTCCAGGATCACCGGCTGGTGGACGCCGGGCTCACCAACTACTGGGGCTACAACACCATCGGGTTCTTCGCCCCGCACAACACCTACGCCTCCTGGGGCGACCGCGGGCAGCAGGTGCTGGAGTTCAAGACGGCGGTGCGGGCGCTGCACCGTGCCGGGATCGAGGTGATCCTCGACGTCGTCTACAACCACACGGCCGAGGGCAATCACCTGGGCCCGACGCTGTCCTTCCGGGGGCTGGACAACGCCTCGTACTACCGCCTTTCGGACGACCGGCGTCACTACACGGACACCACGGGCACCGGGAACTCCCTGCTGATGCGCAGCCCGCACGTCCTCCAGCTGGTGATGGACTCGCTGCGCTACTGGGTGCAGGAGATGCACGTCGACGGCTTCCGGTTCGACCTGGCGGCGACGCTGGCCCGGCAGTTCCACGAGGTGGACCGGCTGTCGTCGTTCTTCGACCTGGTGCACCAGGATCCGGTCGTCAGCCAGGTGAAGCTGATCGCGGAGCCGTGGGATGTCGGCGAGGGCGGCTATCAGGTGGGCAACTTCCCTCCGTTGTGGACGGAGTGGAACGGCAAGTACCGGGACACCGTGCGGGACCTGTGGCGGGGCGAGCCGCGCACGCTGGCCGAGTTCGCCTCCCGGCTGACCGGGTCGTCCGACCTCTACCAGGGCGACGGCCGGCGCCCGATCGCCTCGGTGAACTTCGTGACCTGCCACGACGGGTTCACGCTGCACGACCTGGTGGCGTACAACGACAAGCACAACGAGGACAACGGCGAGGACAACCGGGACGGCGAGCAGTTCAACAGGTCCTGGAACTGCGGCGCCGAGGGCCCGACCGACGATCCGGGCATCCGCGCGCTGCGGGCCCGCCAGACGCGGAACTTCATCGCGACGCTGATGCTGTCGCAGGGCGTGCCGATGCTCAGCCACGGCGACGAGTTCGGACGCACCCAGCGCGGCAACAACAACGCGTACTGCCAGGACAACGAGCTGTCGTGGGTGCAGTGGCCGTCGGAGGGCGACGGTGCTTCTGGGGCTGAGGGGAGTGAGGAGGACGACGGGAAGCGGGAGTTGGCGGCTTTTGTGCGGCAACTGGTGTGGCTGCGGCGCGACCATCCCGTCTTCCGGCGCCGGCGATTCCTCCAGGGGCGTCCGGTGGAGGGAACCCACGACGCGCTGTCCGACATCGCCTGGTTCACCGCGAGCGGCGAGGAGATGGGGCCGCGCGACTGGCAGTCGGTGCACGCCAAGTCCCTGATGGTGTTCCTCAACGGCAGCTCGATCTCGGAGCCTGGCCCCCGGGGCGAGCCGATCGCCGACGACTCGTTCCTGCTGCTGTTCAACGCCCATGCGCACGAGAAGGAGTTCACGGTCCCGGCGCACCACGGACGGCAGTGGCGGATCGTGGTCGACACCGCCAGGCCGCGGGCGACCGCCGACGGGGCGTGCGCCCGGGTCAAGGCCGGCGATCAGCTGGCGCTCAGCGGCCGGAGCCTGCTGGTGCTGCAGCGGCCTACCTGACACGCGGCGGACCGAACGCCTGGCCGGGGGCGGCCCCGTCGGCGCCGGTGCGGAGGGCGAGGACGAGGACCAGGACGGCCGCGCCGACCGCGACGGCGAAGGCGGCGGCCGGGCCGCAGCAGCCGGCCGATCAGCGGCCCCGCCGCGGTCTGCCCGGCCGCGAGCGCGCCGCCCACCAGGCCCGCCGTGGTCAGGCTGCCGCTCGTCCGGGACACCAGCAGCAGGCTGCCCGGCCGGCACATGGCGGTGGGCAGCCTGCCGAGGAAGGACACGGCGGGCAGCAGCGGCCCGCCCAGCGCGATCACCCGGCGGTAGGAGGCGGTGACGGCGGTCATCTCCCGACGCCATCCACGGGGCGCCGCCGGGCCCAGCGGCGGGACGGACGAAGGCGGGCGGCCGGGCGGCGCCTCGCGTCGGAGGAAGCAACAAGCCGTCAACGGGGTACGGGTGTTCCCATGACACGCCCACCGAGTCCGCCGCCGACCGCCACCTACCGGCTCCAGCTCCAGCCGGACGTCCCGTTCGCCGCCGCCGACCAGGCCGTCCCGCATCTCGCCGCGCTGGGCGTCTCCCACCTCCCTCTGTCGCCGGTCCTGGAAGCGGTGCCCGGCTCCGCGCACGGCTACGACGTGGTCGACCACGCAGCGGTACGGGCGGAGCTGGGCGGCGAGGAAGGGCTGCGGGCGCTGGCCGCCACCGCCGCTTCGCACGGCCTCGGGCTGATCGTCGACATCGTGCCCAACCACATGGCCGTCCCGGCTCCGCTGTCGCTCAACGGGCCGCTGTGGCAGGTACTGCGGGACGGCCCCACAGCGCCCGCCGCGCGCTGGTTCGACATCGACTGGGAGGCGCACGGCGGCCGGCTGCTGCTGCCGGTGCTCGGCGGGCGGCTCGCCGACGAACGGGCGCACCTCCGCGTCGACGACGGGCTGCTGCGCTACCGGGAGCACGCCTTTCCGCTGCGCCCGGGGACCGAACACCTCCCGCAGGACCGCCTCCTGGACGCCCAGTGGTACCGCCTCGCCTGGTGGCGGCTGGCCCGCAGTGAACTCAACTACCGCCGCTTCTTCACCATTTCGGAGCTGATCGGGCTGCGCGTCGAGGACCCGGAGGTGTTCCACGCGACGCACGGCACGGTCCTGCGGCTGCTGCGTGAGGGCGTCATCGACGGGCTGCGCGTCGACCACCCCGACGGTCTGGCCGATCCCGCCGCCTATCTGGCGCGGCTGCACACCGCCTCCGGCGGGCGCCGGACGGTGGTGGAGAAGATCCTCACCGGCGGCGAACGGCTGCCGGACGGCTGGGCCTGCGCCGGAACCACCGGCTACGACGCGCTGCGCCACCTCGACGGCCTCTTCGTCTGCCCCCAGGGCGCGGGCCGGCTGTTCGCGCACTACCGCGACCACGCCACCCCCCTGGCCGACGAGGGCGGCGACTGGGAGGAAACGGTACGCCGGGCCGCGTACGAGGTGGTCACGCACGAACTGGCCGCCGAGGTCGAACGGCTGGTGCGGACCGCCTCGCGCCTCGCCGCCGGCGGCGGCGACCACGCGCCGTGGGCGCTGCGCCAGGCCGTCCGCGAACTCCTGGTGCGGCTGCCCGTCTACCGCCCCTACCCGGCCGACGGGGCGGCCGCCGGGCGGAACGCCGCGCTGCTCGACGCGGCGGCACAGGGCGCGCGGGCCACGTTCCGGGTGGCCGACGAGGCGCGGTCGGTGGACCTGATCCGCGATCTGGCACTGGGCCTCGGCGAACCGCAACCGGACGGCACGGCGCACCTCGGGGGCGGGCCGGACGGCGCCTCGCCCGCCGGCTTCGCCGCCCGGTTCGCGCAGACCGCGTCGGCGCTGCACGCCAAGTCCGTGGAGGACACCGCGTTCTACCGCTATCCGGTGCTGCTGTCCGCCTGCGAGGTGGGCGGCGACCCCGGCGAACCGGCGCTCGGCCCCGACGCGTTCCACGCGTACTGCGCCCGGGTGCAGCGGGACTGGCCGGCGACCTCGACGGTGCTCTCCACCCACGACACCAAACGCAGCGCCGACGTCCGGGCCCGGATCGCGGTGCTGTCCGAGTGCCCCGACCGGTGGCGGGACCTGCTGTCCGAGGTCGGCGCGCAGCCCACCGACGGGCCCGGATCGCCGCCCGCCGACGGGCCGGACGCCAGGGTGTCGTGGCTCGCCTGGCAGACCGCCTTCGGTCTCGGCTCGCCGTCAGCGGACGGCCCGTCGGCCGGCACCGGGGGCGGGGACGCCGGGCGGCTGACCACGGCGCTCCTCAAGTCGGTGCGGGAAGCGGGACTGCGCACCTCCTGGACCGCACCGGATCCGGCCTACGAGGATGCCGTCGCCGAGTTCGTCCGCACCGGCCCGTGCGGGCCCACAGCCGTCCCGCTGCGGGCGCTGGACGACGAGCTGGCGCCGTTCACCCGCGCCAATGTGCTGGGTGCCGCGCTGCTGCACCTGACGATGCCCGGCGTTCCCGACCTCTACCAGGGCACCGAGCGGGAGTACGCCGCCCTCGTCGACCCGGACAACCGGGCTCCCGCACGCTTCGCGCCCGAGCTGCTCGACGCGCTGGACGACGGCGCGGCGCCGATCGGCCTCTCCGCCGAGAAGCTGCGGCTGACGTCGATGGCGCTGCGGCTGCGGCGCGCGCATCCGGAGTGGTTCGGCGCCGCCGGTGCGTACGAGCCGCTGCCCGCGCAGGGGCCCGCGGCCGCGCACTGTGTGGCGTTCTGCCGCGCCGGGCGGGTGGTGCCGGTCGCGACCCGGCTGTCGCTGCGCCTGGTGGAGACCGGCGGCTGGTGGGACACCTCTCTGGAGCTGCCGGGCGGCGGGCCGTGGCGGGAGCTGCTGACCGGCCGCGTGGTGGCGGGCGGCGACGCGGTGCGGCTGAGCGCCCTGTTGGGGGTGTGGCCGGTGGCCCTGTTCGTACCGGAGGGGGACGAGCCGGTTCCGGAGACGGGCGGGTGAGGCGCCGGGCGGCGGAAATCCGGTTGCGCCGCCCGCCGCCGCCCGGCGAGCATCGCCGGGTACCTGCCGTCACACCTCGGGAGCATCGTCATGCGCGAATTCCTCGGAGCTTCTCAGTGCCCTGACCTGACGACAGTTTTCGAGGACCCGACCACTCATGCACTCCAGGAAGACCACACCGTGCTGCGGTGACACTCCGGCCGCAGGATCCGCCGACCCCGTCCGCCACACCCTGAACATCGGGATTCTGGCGCACGTCGACGCGGGCAAGACCAGCCTCACCGAGCGGCTGCTCTTCGACACCGGCGTCCTCGCGCGCCTCGGCAGCGTCGACGCGGGCGACACCCGTACCGACACCGGCGAGCTGGAGCGGCGGCGCGGCATCACCATCCGTGCGGCCGTCGCCTCCTTCACCGTCGGCGACGTGCGGATCAACCTCATCGACACACCGGGCCACTCCGACTTCATCGCCGAGGTCGAACGCGCCCTGGGCGTGCTCGACGGCGCCGTCCTGGTGCTGTCCGCCGTCGAGGGTGTCCAGGCCGGCACCCGCGTCCTGATGCGGACCCTGCGGCGGCTGCAGCTGCCGACCCTGCTCTTCGTCAACAAGATCGACCGGGCGGGCGCGCGCGACGCGGAGCTGCTCGCCGACATCCGCCGCGCCCTCGTCCCGGTGCCGGTCCCGATGGCCGCCGTCGCCGGGGCCGGCACGGCGCAGGCCCGGGTGACGGCGTACACCCTGGACGATCCGGCGGCCCGCGACCGGCTCGCCGAGACCGTCGCGGAGGCCGACGACGCGCTGCTCGCCCGGCTCGTCGACGGGCCGCCGCCCGGCATCCGTGAGGTGCGGGCGGCGCTGGCCGCCAGGACCGCCGACGGCGGGGTGCACCCGGTGTACTTCGGTTCGGCGCTCGGCGGCCAGGGCGTCGGCGCGCTCATCGACGGCATGGCCCGGCTGATCCCGCCGGCCCCGGCGGGCGGCACGGGCCTGCCACGCGGCACGGTGTTCGCCGTCACGCAGCCGCCGCACGGCGAGCGGACCGCCCATGTGCGGCTCTACGACGGCGAGTTGCGGCCCCGCCAGCGGAGCGCCCTGCACCGCACGGGCCCGGACGGCACAAGCACCACTCTGACCGGCCGGATCACCGCCCTCGACGTCATCGGCGCACCGCCCGGCGCACGCGGCCCGCTCACACCGGGCAACATCGCGGTACTGCGCGGCCTGCCCGGGATCCGTACCGGCGACGTGCTGGGCCCCGCGGACACTCCCGATGCGGGCGGTCAACGGGTCGTACCGGGGCGGCTGTTCCCCGCACCGACGCTGGAAACCCTGGTCAGGGCCCGCCGTCCGGCCGACGCGGCGGCGCTGCGCGGCGCGCTGCTGGCGCTGGCCGACCAGAACCCGCTGCTCCAGGTCCGTGCCGCCGACGGCGGTGCGACCTCGCTGCTGCTGCACGGCGAGGTGCAGAAGGAGATCATCGCGGCCACGCTCCACGACGAGCACGGCATCGCCGCCGACTTCGCGCCGAGCCGGGTGGTGTGCACCGAACGGCCCGCCGGGAGCGGCGAGTCCTGCCACGAGATCGCCCGGCGCGAGCACGACGGCCCGTGGGCCACGGTCGGCCTGCGGGTCGAACCCGGCGCCCCGGGCTCAGGCCCCGTCTTCGCGTACGAGACGGAGCTGGGCGCGCTGCCGCACGCGTTCCACCAGGCCGTCGAGGAGAGCGCCCTGACGGGCCTGCGCCGCGGGCCGCACGGCTGGGCGGTGACCGACTGCCGGGTGGTGCTGACCCGTTCGGGATTCGTCGGCCCGCTGAGCTGCGCGGGCGACTTCCGTACGGCCACGGCGCAGGTGCTGCGCAGCGCGCTGCGCCGGGCGGGCACCCGGGTCCACGAGCCGTATCACGCGTTCGACGCGGAGGTGCCGGCCGATGCGCTCGCGGCGGTCTGCGCGCGGCTGGCGGCGCAGGGCGCGGACATCCGCGAGACGTCCGGCGGCCGGGACCGCTGGCTGGTGTCCGGGGTCCTGCCGGCCCGCCGGGTCCGGGTCTGTGAGGAGTTGCTGCCGGGGCTGACCCGGGGCGAGGGGCGGTGGAATTCGCACCCGTCGGGGGACCGGCCGCTGCCGACCGGGGTGTCCCTGCCGGGCGGGTTCGCCGGCGGCTGAGCGGGGGCCGCCGGGGGCGTCAGGGGCCGTTTCCGCGCTCCGTCAAGACGTAATCCACATGTCCGAAAGTGATGTGATCGCCGGGCCCCACCGGCACCTCGCCCACCACCCGGCGGCCGTTGACGCAGGTGCCGTTGGTGGAGCCGAGGTCGCGCAGCATCCAGCCCTTGCCCTCGCTGCGCAGTGCGGCGTGGGAGCGCGACACCGTCTCGTGGTTCAGCCGGAGGCCGACACCCGGCGCCCGGCCGATCGTCAGCGGGATGGGCCCCGGCGACGGGAGCATCAGCTTGGGCAGCCGCTCCGTGCGCCAGGCCCGGCGGATCCTGATGTGGAAGGCCGACATCCGGCCCACCATCCGCAGCACCGCACCCTGGGCCTTGCCGCGGCTCTCCAAGTCGGCCGTGGCCAGGGAGAGTTCGGAGCACGCCTGGGCGGTGAGGACCAGTTCGAGCCGCCGCAGAAAGGTGTCCTGGGACAGTCGTCCCTCCGCCGCGCCCTCGCGCAGCACGTGCAGCGCACGTTCCCGGTCCGCGTCCGACGGGCGCGCCGGCCGCGCGGGGAAATCGAGCGAAGTCATGACGGTGATTCTCCGGCGCGCACGAGCCGCTGTCCAGGCGAGGTACCCGTCCCGCGCGGACGCCGCACCCGGGGCACGCACCGGCACGACGCGAACGGGCGCGGGCCGACCGGCGCGTTGTCGGCCGCTCCCGCCACGTCGGCCCGGCGGGCGGCGCGTCGGCGTGTTTCCTTCGGGGCACCCGCGTCGCGCCGTACCTGTCGTCCGGCGCACCGGGCGCGGGCGACGACGAAGGAGTCAGCCGTGCTGTTCGAGGTGTGGGCGCCGGACGCCGCGCAGGTCACGCTCCGGTGGGCGGGCGCGCGCGCCGGGGAACGGGCACTGTCCCTGGCCCGCGACACCGCCCGCGAGGGCTGGTGGCACATCGAGGCGGCGGCCCGGCACGGCGACCGCTACGCCTACCGGATCGACGGCGGCCCGCCGCTCCCCGACCCGCGCGCGGCCCGGCTGCCGGAAGGACCCGGCGGCCCCGGCGCCGTCGTCGACCACACCCGCTTCGACTGGCAACAGCCCTGGCAGGGCCGCCCGCTCCCCGGCGCCGTCCTCTACGAACTGCACGTCGGCACGTGCACGCAGCAGGGCACCTTCGACGCCGCGGCCGCGCACCTGGCGCACCTCGCGGCCCTGGGCATCACCCACGTCTCCCTGATGCCGGTCTGCCCCTTCCCCGGCACCCACGGCTGGGGCTACGACGGGATCGCCCCCTGGGCGGTGCACGAACCGTACGGCGGTCCCGACGGGCTCAAGCGGTTCGTGGACGCGGCGCACGGCCACGGGCTCGGCGTCGTCCTCGACGTGGTGCACAACCACCTCGGCCCGTCGGGCAACTGCCTCCCGTCCTTCGGCCCGTACTTCACCGCGACGCATCACACACCGTGGGGCGCCGCGGTCAACCTCGACGCTCCCGGCTCCGACGAGGTGCGCCGGTACCTCGTCGGCAGTGCACTCGGCTGGCTGCGCGACTACCGCATCGACGGGCTCCGTCTGGACGCCGTGCACGCGCTGCGCGACACCCGCGCCCGGCACTTCCTCGCGGAGCTGTCCGCCGCGGTGGACGCGCTCGCCGGACACCTGCGGCGGCCGCTGTTCCTGATCGCCGAGTCCGATCTCAACGACCCGCGGACCTGCACGCCGCGCGCGGCCGGCGGCCACGGGCTGCACGCGCAGTGGAACGACGATGTCCACCACGCCCTGCACACCGCGCTGACCGACGAATCCCAGGGCTACTACGCCGACTTCGCGCGCGCCCCGCTCGCCGCCCTCGCCAAGACCCTGACCGGCGGCTTCTTCCACGACGGCAGCTATTCCCGCTTCCGGGGCCGGTCGCACGGCGCACCGCTGGACCGGCACCGCACCCCCGCGCACCGCCTGCTCGCCTACGCGCAGAGCCACGACCAGATCGGCAACCGGGCACACGGCGACCGGCTCGCCGCCACCGTGTCCCCCGGCCTGCTGGCCTGCGCGGCCGCGCTGGTGCTGTGCGGTCCTTTCACCCCGATGCTGTTCATGGGCGAGGAGTGGGGCGCGCGGACCCCGTGGCAGTACTTCACCGACCACACCGACCCGGAACTGGCCGAGGCCGTACGGGCCGGGCGGCGCCGGGAGTTCGCCGCCCACGGCCGGGGCGGGCACGGCGCTTCGGCGGACGGCCGGCCCGACCCGCAGGACCCGGCCACCCGCGAGCGCTGCGTCCTGGACCGGACCGAGGCCACCACCGCGCCGCACGACGCGCTGCTGTCCTGGCACCGCACGCTGATCGCGCTGCGGCACGAACTGCCCGCGCTGACCGACCCCGACCTGACCGCCACCCACGTCACGTACGACGAGCGGGCACGGTGGCTGCTGCTGCGCCGCGGCCCGGTCCTGGTGGCGGTGAACCTGTCCGGGGAGACCGCGGCGGTGCCGCTGGGCACACCGGATCCGCGCCCGCTGGCCGGCTGGCCCGCGCCCGGACACCCCGGCCCCGACGGCGTGCTGCGACTGCCCCCGGAGTCGGCCGTGATCCTGGCCTGAACCGGCCTCCACCGGCCGGAAGAGCCCCGCTCGCCCGACCGTCCACCCGGCTCCCCCGTGGTGGACACTACGTCCATGCCCCTGCGTATCTCCGACCTGCTGGCCCGGCCCGGCCTCGCCCTGTCCGCCGCCTACGACATCCCGGAGCCGCTGCGCGCGCGGACCATCGAGGCGGCGACCGTCTCGGATCTGCGGCAACCGGGCAAGTGGCTACAGGGCGGCGAACTGCTGATGTCCGTCGGCCTGTTGCTGCCGATGGAGCCCGCCGCCTGCCGGGCGTACGTCCAGGACGTCGCCGACGGCGGCGCGGCCTGCCTGGCGCTGGGGCTCGGCCAGGGGCTGCCGTTCCAGGAGGCGCCGCGCCCGCTGGTGGACGCCGCGCGTGCGGCCGGGCTGCCGCTGCTGACCGTGCCGGACGAGGTGCCGTTCATCGCGGTCACCAAGGCGGTCTTCGACGCGCGGGCCCACGAGCAGCGCGAGATGCTGGCGCGGGCGTTCGCCACCCAGCGCCGGCTGACCGCGGCGGCCGCAGGCGACGGGCTGCGGCCGATGCTCCAGGAGTGGACGGCGGCGACCGGTGTGGGGGCCGCGGTGCTCGACCCGCTGGGCCGGCTGCTCGCCTCGGGCGGCGGCCCCGGCACCGGGACGGACGGAGCGGCGCCGGACGAGGCCCGCGACCTGATCGAACGGGTCGCCGCCCGCGGGCTCCGCGGCAGCGCCGCCAGCACGGTCGCCGGCCGGCAGCTGGAGGTCCAGCCGCTCGGTGCCCGCACGCTGCGCGGCCTGCTGCTGCTCACCGGCCGCCCGGACGGCGCGGCCCGTTCGGTGGTGCCCGGCCTGGTCTCGCTGCTCTCGCTGGAGCTTGAGCGCCGTCATCTGCGCGACGAGCCGGAACGGCGCCGCAGGTCGGCGCTGCTGTCCGAGCTGCTGGCCGGCGAAGGGCCCGGCGCCGAGCGGGCCCGCGGCCTGCTGGCGTCGGTGGGCCTCGCCGCCGACCGGGTGCGCGGCATCGTGGTCGAGGCGCCGGGCGGTCCTGACGACGGGGCGCGGGAGGCGGCGGCGCAGGAGTTGGCCGCCGCGCTGGCGCTCGCGCTGCCCGGCGGTCTGGTCCGGGTGGCGGGCGGGGCGGTCGAGGCGGTGGCGGGCGAGGACCTGGGCATCCGCGAGGTGCTCGGCAGGTTCGCGCCGCACCGCCCGGCCGGTATCGGTCCTGCCACGGCGCCCGAGTCGGTCCGGGTGTCGCTGCGCCAGGCGGCGGGGCTGCTCGGCGTGAGCCGGGCGGCGGGCGAGCCGGCCGAGGCCCGGCAGAGCGAGACCAGCCGGCTGCTGCTCGGCCTGGGCGACCGGCACACCCTGCTCGGCTACACGGACAGCGTGCTGGGCCCGCTCGATCTCGCGGACAGCGGCGGGGAGTTGCTGGCGACCCTGGCGGCCTGGCTGGAGACCGGCGGCGCCTGGGACGCCACCAGCCGGCGGCTCGGCGTCCACCGGCACACCGTCCGCAACCGCCTGGACAAGGTCATGGCCCTCACCGGGCGGCGGCTCGACGACGCCGACGACCGCTTCGACCTGTGGCTCGCCCTCCGCATCCGCCGCGGCGGCACCCCGCCCGCGCGCGGCCCCGGCCAGGAACGTCCATGAGGCCGGGCCCCACTCCGCCGCCCCGCCACCCCGTCCACCTCTTTCGTCACCCCTCCCCCACCGTCTTTACTGCGAACGTGACTTACGAGATCCGCGCGACCGGCCCGCTGCCCACCATCGACCGGCCCCGGCCCGACCGGGCCGCCCGGGGCGGCAAACTGGTCGCCGTCAGCGACCTGCACGTCAGGTACACCGAGAACCGCGACATCGTCGAACAGCTGGCCCCGGAGTCGGACGAGGACTGGCTGCTGGTCGCCGGGGACGTCGGCGAGCACATCGACGACATCCGCTGGGCACTGACCCGGCTCAGCGAACGCTTCGCCAAGGTCGTCTGGGTTCCGGGCAACCACGAACTGTGGACGCCGAACAGCGACCCGGTACAGCTGCGCGGCGTCGCCCGCTACGAGCATCTGGTGGAGATCTGCCGCGAGTTGGGGGTGGTGAGCCCCGAAGACCCGTACCCGGTGTGGGAGGGCGAGGGCGGGCCCGCGGTCATCGCGCCGCTCTTCCTCCTCTACGACTACTCGTTCCGGCCGGCGGGCACGGACACCAAGGAAGCGGCGCTCGCCGTCGCCCACGACGCCGGAGTGGTATGCAGCGACGAGTACTTCCTGCACCCCGACCCGTACCCCACCCGCGACGCGTGGTGCCGGGCCCGGCTGGCGGCCACCGAAGCCCGGCTCGCCGGGATCCCCGAAGAGCTGCCCACCATCCTCGTCAACCACTTCCCGCTGGTACGCGAGCCGCTCCGGCCGCTGCGCTACCCGGAATTCTCCCTGTGGTGCGGCAGCGAGGCGACCGCCGACTGGCCCCGCCGCTTCCGTGCCGCGACCGTCGTCTACGGGCATCTGCACATCCCGCGGCTGCTGACCTGCGACGGCGTCCCGCACCAGGAAGTGTCGCTGGGCTACCCGCGGGAGTGGCGCGGGCGGGCGAAGGAGCCGGGCCGCCCGGTGCAGATCCTGCCGCCGGTGACCACCGGGGCGACGGCATGATCGACAAGCTGCTGCCCCCGCCGATCGCGGTGTCCGAGGCGTTCAACGACCGTCCGCTGTCCGACATGTTCCCCGAGGAACGGGCGGCGGTGGCCCGCGCGGTCCCCGTCCGCCAGCACGAGTTCGGCACCGTACGCGCCTGCGCCCGCGCCGCCCTGGCCGAGTTCGGCATCGCGCCCGCGCCCCTGCTGCCGGGCCCCGACCGGGCACCGCGCTGGCCCGACGGGCTGGTCGGCGCGATGACCCATTGCACCGGCTACCGCGCGGCCGCGGTCGCCCGCGCCACGGACTTCGCCTCCGTCGGACTGGACGCGGAACCCCACCAGCCGGTCAAGGACGCCGGAGTCGTCGACCTCGTCACGCTCCCCGAGGAACGCGAGCAGCTCTCCCGGCTGCGCGCCGCACAGCCCGACGTCCACTGGGACCGGCTGATCTTCAGCGCCAAGGAAAGCGTCTACAAGGCGTGGTACCCGCTCACCGGCCGCTGGCTGGACTTCGAACAGGCCCACCTCACCCTCGACCCGACGAACGCCACCTTCGCCGCCCGCCTCCTGGTGGAAGGCCCCCGGGTCGACGGCGCCCGGATCACCACCTTCCACGGCCGCTGGCTGGTCGCGTCGGGGCTCGTGGTCACGGCGATCACGGTGCCGCGCTGACGGGCCGGACGGGGACGCGGCGGGGCGCCGGCGGAGCGGTCCGCCGGCGCCCCGTACGCTCCCGCGCGGGCCGCGGCCCTCAGCCCCCGTCCGCCGCCAGCCGCAGCGAGATCGAGTTGATGCAGTACCGCTGGTCGGTGGGGGTCGGGTAGCCCTCGCCCTCGAAGACGTGGCCGAGGTGGGAGCCGCAGCGGGCGCAGCGGACCTCGGTGCGCAGCATGCCGTGTGAGCGGTCCTCGATGAGTTCCACGGCGTCGGTGTCCTTCGGGTCGTAGAAGGACGGCCAGCCGCAGTGGCTCGCGAACTTGGTGTCGGAGCGGAACAGTTCGGCGCCGCAGCCGCGGCAGGAGTAGACACCCGTGGTCTCGGTGTCGGTGTACTCACCGACGAAGGCGGGCTCGGTGCCGGCCCGGCGGAGCACCTGGTACTCCGCGGGGCTCAGCTCCGCGCGCCACTGTTCGTCGGGCTTGTCGATCTCGTACGGCATCTGGGGCCTCCTCAGCTCAGCTGCCCAGGCGGGACAGGATGGCGGGGCCGAGGTCGGTCACATCGCCCGCGCCCATGGTGAGAACAAGGTCACCGGGCTCGGCCATTCCTGCGATCACGTCCGGGATCGCGGCGCGGTCGCTCTCGGCGGTGACCTCGGCGCCCGCCGCACGGGCCGCGTCGATGATCAGGGCGCTGGTGACGCCGGGGACCGGGTCCTCGCGTGCCGGGTAGATGTCCAGGACCACGGAGGCGTCGGCGAGGGCGAGTGCCTGGCCCATTTCCGTGCCCAGCTCCTGGGTGCGGGAGAAGAGGTGGGGCTGGAAGACGACCAGGACGCGGGTGTCGGCAGCGGCGCCGCGGATGGCCTCCAGGTCGGCGGTCATCTCGGTGGGGTGGTGCGCGTAGGAGTCGATGACCTGGACGCCGGCCGCCTCGCCCTTGAGCTGGAGGCGGCGCTTGACTCCGGTGTAGGTGCCGAGCGCGGAGGCGAGGTTGTGCGGCGGCAGGCCCAGGGCGATGCCGGCGGCGAGCGCGGCGACGGCGTTGAGCGCGTAGTGCCTGCCGGGGACGGAGACGGTGAAGGTGAGGATCCGGCCGGTGACGAGGGAGACGCTGACGTCGCTGGTCAGGCCGCGCGGGTTGATCTTGAGGATGCGGACGTCGGCGTCCTGCGACTCGCCGTAGGTGACGACCTCGATGTCGTACCGGCCGGAGACCTTCTCGGTCAGCTCGCGGGCGCCGGGCTGGTCGGCGCAGACGACGAGGGTGCCGCCGGGCCGCACCCGGCCGATGAACGTCTCGAAGGACTCGTAGATCTCGTCCATCGAGGCGTAGTTGGCGTGGTGGTCCAGCTCGACGTTGAGGACGATGGCGACCTCGGGGGCGTACTTGTGGAAGCTGCGGTCGCTCTCGTCGGCCTCGGCCACGAAGATCTCGCCGCTGCCGTGTTCGGCGTTGGAGCCGGGGGTGTCGAGGTCGCCGCCGATGGCGTACGACGGCTTGAGGCCGAGCGAGGTCAGCGAGACGGCGAGCATGGACGTGGTCGTCGTCTTGCCGTGGGTGCCCGCGACAGCGATCGGGCGGCGGCCGTCCATCAGGGAGGCGAGCGCGTCGGAGCGGTGCACCACCGGGATGCCGCGTTCGCGGGCGGCGGCCAGCTCGGGGTTGTCGTCGCGGATCGCGGAGGAGACGACGACGCCGGTGGCGTCCTCGGCCAGATGCTCTGCGGCGTGGCCGATGTGGACCGTGGCGCCCAGCTCACGCAGGGCCTGGGCGGTCGCGGACTCCTTGGCGTCGCTGCCCGCCACCTTGGCGCCGCGCTGCGCGAGGATCTTGGCGATGCCCGACATGCCGGCTCCGCCGATGCCGATGAAGTGCGGCCGGTCCATCGAGGCTGGGATGGCGGATGCCATGGGTGGGTCTCCCTGATCGTCGCGAGCGGTCGTGCTGACGTTGATTCTCGCACCCCGCACCGTCAGCGCCGGATCAGACCTTGCGCGGTGCCCGCGGCGACCGCCGAGGTACGGGAGTCGACACCGAGCTTGGCGTAGATGTGCACGAGGTGGGACTTGACGGTGGCCTGGCTGAGGAAGAGCTTTTTGCTGATCTGCGCGTTGGACAGGCCGTCGGCGACGAGTTGCAGGACCTCGGTCTCGCGGCGGGTCAGGGCGGTGGCGGGCGCCCGCATCCGGTCCATCAGCCGCAGCGCGATGGTCGGCGCCAGCGCCGACTTGCCGGCCGCCGCGGTGCGGACGGCGGCCGCCAGTTCCTCGGGCGGTGCGTCCTTGAGGAGGTAGCCGGTCGCTCCGGCCTCGATCGCCGCGAGGATGTCCGCGTCGCTGTCGTACGTGGTCAGGACCAGGACGCGGGGCGCGCCTTCACGGGCGGTGATGGCGGCGGTGGCCTGGGAGCCGCGCATCTCGCCGCCGAACCGGAGGTCCATCAGGACCACGTCGATGCCGGGCCGCTCCGCGAGGGTGACGGCCGCTTCGGCGGTGGGGACGTCGGCGACGACCTCGAAGCCCGGTTCGGTCTCCAGCACGGCGCGCAGTCCGGCCCGTACGACGGGGTGGTCGTCGGCGAGCAGCAGCCGGATCGGGGCGGCGGCCGTCACGGGGCGGCCCCGCCCTGTGGCACCGCCGGGTCCGCCGGTGCGCAGGTCCGCTCCGGCACCGGCAGGGTGACGGCGACCGCGGTGCCCTCGCCGGGGGCGGACTCGACGGCGAGGGTGCCGTGCAGCGCGCGGGCGCGGGCGCGCATCGCGGCGAGGCCGAATCCGGCGCCGGTGGCCGCGGCGGAGCCGGCCGGCGGGACGTCGGACGGGGCGAATCCGGCGCCGTCGTCGACGACGTCCAGGGCGACCTCCGTGTCCATGTAGCTGAGCGTCAGCTCGGCGCGGCCGGCTCCGGCGTGCCGGACGGTGTTGGCGAGCGCCGACTGCGCGATGCGCAGCAGGGCGACCTCGTGCGGGGTCGGCAGTTCGGTGGGCATGCCGGAGACCTGGCAGTGCACGGCGAGGCCGGTGGAGCGCGCGGTGGTGGCGCACAGCCGTTCCAGCGCGGCCGGCAGCGATCCCGCCTCCAGGTCGGGCGGGCTCAGCTCGCGGACGAACCTGCGCGCCTCGGCGAGGTTGTCGACGGCGGTCGTACGGGCGTGCCGTACGTGCCCCAGGGCGGTGTCGGCCCGCTGTGGCAGGGCACGTTCGGCGGCCCGCAGCAGCAGCTGGATGCTGGACAGGCCCTGCGCGAGGGTGTCGTGGATCTCCCGGGCCAGCCGCTCGCGTTCGGCGAGCACTCCGGCGGCGTGTTCGGCGGCCGCCAGGTCGCTGCGGGCCGCGGTCAGCTCCTCGATGAGCCGGCGGCGCTGCTCGCTCTCCCGGTAGAGGGCCTGGTAGCCGAGGACGACGGCGACCGCGACCGCCGCGCCGAGCACAGGGCCGATGACCGTACCGACATTGAGGGTGTGGGTGTGCCGGGCGAATCCGGCGATGGCGACGGCGGTGGTCACGGCGACGGCCGGCAGCGCCCAGCGCGGCGGCAGCAGGTGCAGCTGCACGAAGAAGAGCGGGAAGGCCAGCCAGATGCCGTCCTGGGTGAGGGCCAGCAGCACCATCCACACGACGGCCACGACACCCAGCCAGAGGGCGGCGGCACCGGATGACGGACGGACGCGGGGCAGCGCGGGCCCGGCGGCGTAGCAGGCGAACAGCACGACGGCCGCGGCGGTGACGGCGACGGCGTGCGGGCCGTGCTCCGCCACCGCGCGGGCCGCGGCGAGCGCCAGCAGCGCGGCCACCATCAGATGGAGGCAGCCGCGCAGCACGCGCAGTACGGGGGTGAGGGAAAGGTCGGTCACGGCCTTTCCAGATTAAGTGCCGCCTCCGGGGGCGGCATCAATCGAAAGGTGGAGCGCGGGCGCCCCCTTTCGATTCCGGTGAAGCCCTCCCCGGCGCGATGCCCGCACCCCCTGCCGGGCGCGACGGTGGGGACCAGTCGCCGGGCGGTGGGTCCGGCAGCCGGAGGGAAGGAAGGCCGGACCTGTGTTCGTCGCCTGGAAAGACCTGAGATTCGCCAGGGGCCGGTTCGCCCTGATGGGCACCGTCATCGTGCTGATCACGGTGCTGGTCGGCCTGCTGTCGGGACTGACGGCCGGCCTGGGCCGGGAGAACACCTCGGCGATCACCTCGCTGCCCGCCGATCACCTGGTGTTCTCCGCGCCGGCCGACGGCGGCACGGTGTCCTTCGCCGACTCCCGGCTGTCCGGCAGGAGTGTGCGGGGCTGGTCGCAGGTGCCGGGAGTGGAGCGCGCCGAGCCGCTGGGCATCGCCACCGCCAAGGCGGAGGCGGGCAGCAGGACGGCTGCGGTGTCGGCGTTCGCCGTCGGGCCCGGCTCGCGGCTGGCGCCGGAGGCGGGCAGGATCGCCGACGGCCGGGCCGTGCTGTCGCAGCAGGCCGCCGACGACCTGGGGGTGCGGGCCGGGGATTCGGTCGGCGTGGGAGGCCGGACGGTGCGGGTGGCAGCGGTGTCCGGTGCCGCGATGTACAGCCATACGCCGGTGATCTGGACGTCGCTCGGTGACCGGCAGAAGCTACCCGGCGGCTCGGGCGGCGCGACCGTGCTCGCCCTGACCACCTCCGGGTCGCCCGACCTGGCTGCCGCCGACAAGCGGCTCGGCACCCGTACCGTCACCGCCGCCGCCTCGCTGGAGGGCATCGGTTCCTACAGCGCGGAGAACGGCTCGCTCCAGTTGATGCGCGGCTTCCTGTTCGCGATCTCGGCGCTGGTCATCGGGGCGTTCTTCACCGTCTGGACGATTCAGCGCAGCGGCGATGTGGCGGTGCTCAAGGCGCTGGGCGCCTCGACCGGCTATCTCCTGAAGGACGCGCTCGGCCAGGCCGTCGTCCTGCTGGTGCTCGGCACCGGCGTCGGCACCGCGCTCGCGGCCGGGTTCGGTGCCGCGGTCGGCGGGGCCGTGCCGTTCGTCCTGGATCCGTCGACCGTGCTGGTTCCCGCGCTGGTCATGATCGCGCTCGGTGCCGTGGGCGCCGCGCTCTCCATCCGCCGCATCACCTCCGTCGACCCGCTGACCGCCCTGGGAAGTGTCCGATGAGCCTCGAACTGACCGATGTCACCCTTACCTACCCCGACGGCGGGGCCCGCCTGACCGCCCTGGACAAGGTGTCGCTCACGGTGCCGGCCGGCACGCTGACCGCCGTGATCGGCCCGTCGGGCTCCGGCAAGTCCAGCCTGCTGGCCGTGGCGGCAACGCTGATCACGCCGGACAGCGGCCGGGTGGTGATCGCGGGCCGGGACACCGCGGGCCTCGACCGCGGCACCCTGACGGCGCTGCGCCGCACCACCATCGGGACCGTTTTCCAGCAGCCGAACCTGCTGCCGTCGCTGACCGCGGCCGAGCAGCTCCAGGTGATGGCACATCTGGACGGGCGCTCACCCCGAAAGGCCAGGGCGCGGGCGCTGGAGCTGCTGGCCTCCGTCGGCCTGGCCGATCAGGCGGGCAAGCGGCCGCACCAGCTGTCCGGCGGCCAGCGGCAGCGGATCAACATCGCGCGGGCGCTGATGAACGACCCGGCGGTGCTGCTGGTGGACGAGCCGACCAGCGCCCTGGACCACGAGCGCGGCGCCGCGGTGCTCGACCTGCTGACCACGCTCACCCACCGGCGCGCCACGGCGACGGTGCTGGTCACCCACGACCGCTCGCACCTGGACGCGGTGGACGCGGTCGCGGAGGTGACCGACGGGCGGCTCACGGGTGCGTAACGACAGGCCCCGGCTCAGCCTCCCGCGGTCTGGGCCGGGTCGTCGGGTGCGTGGGAGAACAGCTTGAGGACCGGTACGCCCACCTTGTGCCGGGCCCGCGAGGCCCAGTCGCGGTGGAAGAACTCCTCCACGAAGTGCGGGGTGGTCAGCACGATCACCTCGTCCGCACCCGTCTCCTCGACGGTGGACCGCAGCAGATCCAGCGGGTGGTGCTCGACGACCTGGCCGACGGCCTCGGCCCCGGTGTCCCGCAGCGCGGCCAGGGTATGGGCCAGCGCCTGCTCGGCCGGCACCTCCGCCCGGCTGCCGCCCGGCTCCTCCCCCTCGCGTACGGCGTCGTCGAACTCGCCGAGTGCGACGTCGTCGATCGCCCGCAGCAGGATGTCCTGCGCACCGCGCGGCTGCATGAGGACGACGAAGGAGACCTGATCGTCGCCGTGCAGGGTGGTCACGAAGTCCACATCGGCGGGCGTCAGAGGCTTCTCGATCATCAATACGCTCGTGATCACGACGGGCGCCCTTCTTCTCTTCTTCCGGGTCACCGCATGGCACGGCACCCCACAGAAACCATCCTGCCCCGTCGCCACCGGGGCCTGTGACATCCAGTTTGCCCAAAGGAAGCGAAGCGGAACGGGTAATTCCGCTGATTGTCAGCTTCGACGGTAATGGGTGAACAGGAACCCGGCCTCTTCCAGTACGGACACCAGACCGAATCGCTCGGGCACCGGGACGGCGGGACCGCTCATGATCCGCGGCGCGTCCCCCACCGCAACGACCGGCGCCAGTGAAAGGCACATCTCGTCCAGCGCACCGGCCGCGGCGAACTGCCCCAGCAGCGCGGGGCCGCCCTCGGTGAGCAGCCGACGGTACCCCCTCCCGGCCAGCACCCCGGCCACCCGGGCGGGATCGACGCCGAGCCCCTCGCCGGCGAACAGCACCCCGGCCCCGGCCTCCCGCGCCGCCGCCACCCTGCCTGCGGGCGCACCGGCCCCGGTCAGCACGAGCGTCGGCACCAACGGCCCGGTGAACAGCGGCAGCGTGAAGTCCAGGCCGAGCCCGGCGGTCACGATCACGATGGCGGGGGCCGGAGCCTGCCCCGCGGCCGCCCGCCGCGCGGCGAACGCCTCCCGGGCGCGGGCCGGTCTGTACCCCTCCTGACGAACCGTTTCCGCGCCCACCACGACCGCATCCGCCAACCCCCGCAGCACACCGAAGATCCGCATGTCGGCGGCCCCGGACAGCGGCTGCGAGCGGCCGTCGTGATGAGCCGCGCCGTCCAGCGACGCCACCATGTTCGCGCGCAGCCACCCGGTACGCCCGGCCCGCACCGGATCGTCGGCCGCCGGATACGCGTAGGAGTCCGCGAGTTCGTCGAGCGTCCACTCACGGTCGGTGTTCGCGGCGTCCCCGGGCGGGACGGCCGGGTCGGGAAGCGGGTACAGGCGTCGCATAGGCGGCAGTGTGACATGTCTCGCCCTGCACACCAGGCCATACCGCCCAGCGACTAGGCTGGAGCGTTGTGTCGTCACCCCAGCCCTCGTCGTCCTCTTCCGCCCCGTCCGCTCCGATAGCCGAGCCGCCGGACGGCGGGAGCACGGCCGCGCCCGTCGCGCTGAGTTCCCGCGCCCCGCAGGTCCCGGCGGACCGGCTCGTCGCCGAGATGGTGCCGCCGCCGCGCTTCCAGGGCGCCCGCTTCGACACCTACATCCCCGACACCAAACAGCCCAGCCAGTCCGAGGCCGTCCAGGTGCTCAGCACGTTCGCGGCGGGCATCGGCGGCTCCGCGGACGCGGGCAGCGCCAAGCGCCGCTGGTTCGCCAAGAAGCCGGCCACGCCGAAGGGCCCGCGCGGCGTCTACCTCGACGGCGGCTACGGCGTCGGCAAGACCCACCTGCTGGCCTCCCTGTGGCACGCCACCGACGCACCGCCCGAGCGCAAGGCGTTCGGCACCTTCGTCGAGCTGACCAACCTCGTCGGCGCGCTCGGCTTCCAGCAGACCGTCCGCACCCTCGGCGAGCACCGCCTGCTGTGCATCGACGAGTTCGAGCTGGACGACCCGGGCGACACGGTGCTGGTCTCCAGCCTGCTGTCCCGGCTGGTGGAAGCCGGTGTGGCGCTCGCCGCCACCTCCAACACGCTGCCCGGCAAGCTCGGCGAGGGCCGGTTCGCCGCCGCCGACTTCCTGCGCGAGATCCAGGGCCTGAGCGCGCACTTCCGGCCGCTGCGCATCGACGGCGACGACTACCGCCACCGCGGCCTGCCCCAGGCCCCCGCCCCGTACGACGACGAGACCGTCACGCGTACCGCCCACCGCACCCCGGGCGCCTCGCTCGACGACTTCCCCTCCCTCCTGGAACACCTGTCCCAGGTGCACCCCAGCCGCTACGGCGCGATGTGCGACGGCATCCGGGCGGTCTGCCTCACCGATGTCCAGGCCGTGCCCGACCAGTCCACCGCGCTGCGCCTGGTGGTACTCGCCGACCGGCTCTACGACCGCGAGGTGCCGGTCCTGACCTCGGGCAAGGCGTTCGACGAGCTGTTCAGCGACGAGATGCTGCGCGGCGGCTACCGCAAGAAGTACTTCCGCGCGATCTCCCGGCTGACGGCGCTGGCGCGCGACGCGGGCCCGTTGGTCGCGCCGTAGCGGACGGCCGTCCGCCGCTTCGGGCACCCGGATGAGGCGCCCGGCCCGCCTGGTTCCCGGCGGCCGGGGCACGTGGTACACACATGCGCATCACGTCACCTGTCCGCCAGCAGGGAGTTGCCCATGTCCGCGACACGACGTCAGATCCTCACCAGAACCGGCGCGCTGGGCGTCGGCATCGCCTTCACCGGAAGCTTCTCGGAGCTCTTCGCCGGGACCGCGACCGCCCGCGGCATGGGCCGGCACGGCTACGGACCGCTGGTGCCCGACCCCGACGGCCTGCTCGACCTGCCCGCGGGCTTCCGCTACACCGTGCTCTCGCGCGAGGGCGACCCGCTGGTCTCCGGTGGGGGCAAGGTGCCCAGCAACTGCGACGGCATGGCCGCATTTCCCGGCCCGCCCTCCGCCCGCGGCCGCACCCACCTGGTACGCAACCACGAGAACCGCACCGGCTCCCGCTCCCCGGTGCCGGCCGTCCCCGGCCTGACCTACGACCCGGGCGCCGAGGGCGGCTGTACGGCACTGGAGCTGGACGCGGACAACTCCGTACGCTCCGAACGGGTCGCCATCGCCGGTACGTCCACCAACTGTGCGGGCGGCCACACCCCGTGGAACACCTGGCTGACCTGCGAAGAGACCGAACACCTGGCCGGCGAGGAGAACTACACCAAGGACCACGGCTTCATCTTCGAGGTCGATCCCTACGATCCGCGCCGGACCGGCGCCGTGCCGCTCACCGCGATGGGCCGCTTCCAGCACGAAGCAATCGCGGTGGACCCGGGCACCGGCGCGGTCTACGAGACCGAGGACGCCTTCGAGAAGCCGTTCGGGCTCTTCTACCGCTTCCTGCCCGACAGGCCGCGCGGCGGCCGCGGTTCGCTGCGGGCCGGCGGCCGCCTCCAGGCCCTGCGGGTGCCCGGCGTCCCCGACCTCTCCACGATCCAGCAGCCCGGCACCGTCCTCGACCACCTGACCTGGGTGGACGTCCCCGACCCACTGGCCCGCCGAACCCCCGTCCGTTTCCAGGACTTCGGGCCGCGTGGCATCACCCACGCCCAGAAGCTGGAGGGCTGCTACTGGGGCGGCAGCTGCGTCTACTTCGTCTCCAGCTTCGCGCACAGCGAGGAGGGCTCGGCCGCCGACCACTACGGCCAGGTGTGGAAGTACGAGCCGAAGCAGCGCCGGCTCACGCTGGTCGTCGTCTTCGGCCCGGACAGCGACCTCCAGCTCCCCGGCGAGTCCCCCGACAACATCTGCCTCGCGCCCGGCGGCGGCCTGATGGTGTGTGAGGACGGCGGCGGTGCCCAGCACGTCTTCGGGCTGACCCGGCGCGGCCGGGTCTACGCGATGGCCCGCGGCCGACAGAACATCGGCACCCCGGAGAAACCGGCATGGGGCGAGTTCGCCGGCGTCACCTTCTCCCCCGACTACCGCAGCATGTACGTCAATTGCTACACACCGGGCACCACGTTCGCGGTCACCGGGCCCTGGTCACACTGAACCGGTTCCTGGCTGCCGGGACGGACGGAACCGGGCCGGGGCAGGAGGCTAGCCGGAGCAGGCCGAGCGCGCGGCCTCCTGCCATGCGCAGACCGGGCAGAACACGATGCCGGGGCAGGTCTCGGGGTACTCGGTGGGCTCGCCGCACCGGACGCAGTCGGCGAGCGGCACCGTGGCGGGCGCGCCCTGCTCGGGGTGCGAGGTACCGGCCGTCCCCATCCCGCCGGTCCGTCCCCTGCCGGCGCCCGCGCCCGTTTCCGTGCTCATCGGTGCCGCACCGTCCGTCCGCCGCTCGCGCTCGCACATACGCCCGAGCCTACGCCCGTGGCCCGGCGGGGCACCGGCACGGGCCTCGGCGCAGCGTCAGCCGCGGCGGGCGCTGAGGGCACAGGCCGCCGCGACGGCGGCGGCCGCTATCAGGAGGGTGGCGGCCAGGGGCAGCCACGGGACGGTGACCGTGCCGTGCGCGGAGCCGGTGACCAGGCCGCTCACGGCGGCGTTGGCCGGGGAGGCGCCCAGGACGAGCAGCAGCAGGGCTGCGGCCAGCCCGGCCGGGACCGCGGATGCGGTGCCGCGCAGCACCGGCCGGTTGCACAGGGCACCGACGGCCGTGCCCAGCAGCACGCAGGCCAGGGCCGTCAGCAGCCCGGCGAGGGTCGCGGGCAGGACGGGCACGGCGACCCGGTGGTCGGAGGAGTGCGGATCGGAGAGCAGCGCGACGAACGCCGCACCGGCGAGGGCGAGCAGCCCGGCTGCGAGGGTGGCGGTCAGTACGGCGGCGAGGTGCACCCGGCCGGGCCCGGCCGCGGCCGCGGCACAGTGCCGGGCGGCCGACGGCTCGTTGGTGAGACAGATCCGGGTCAGCCAGACCGTGAGGGGCAGCAGCGGAGCCGCGGCCCAGCCGTAGGCGTCGAGGATCGGGCCGCCGGTCTGCACGCCGATGGCCAGGAACGCGAGGTAGCAGATGGTCGGCGGCAGCCAGCGGTGCGAACCGGCCAGCAGGGCCGCCTGATAGCGCAGGAGTGCGGTCATGACAGCGGCACTTCCTCGGAGTGACCGCTCCCGGCACTGCCCGGCGGGCCGCTCCGGAGGCCGTCGGCAGGCGGTGGGAAGCCTTCCGGGTGGGCGGCAGGCGGGGCGCCTACGGAGTGGGCTGCGGACGTGACCGAGCGGATGTGCCAGGGCGGGCGCGCGGTGAGCAGCGCCCGCAGCAGGGCGTCGGAGTGGGCGGCGGCGACGGTCAGCCGGACCGTGCCGTCCGGGCCCGCTGCGATACGGGGTCTGCCGGGCAGCTCCGCACCGGGGACGCCGGGCGGTCCTGCGGGCCGCCCGGGACCGCCTTCGGCCTCGACGGTCAGCTGCGGGTCCGTCGCGTTCCCGGAGTCCGGCGCGGGCCCTTCCGCCTCGGCCCGCAGCCCTCCGTCCACCACGCGGTAGCGGGCATCGGCCGCGCCCGCCAGGCGGCGCGGGTCGTGGTCGACGAAGACGACCGTGCCGCCGTCGGCCACGCGCTCGGCGACCGCGCGGTCGAGGACCTCACGGGCGGCGGCGTCCAGGCCCGTCCACGCCTCGTCGAGTACCAGCAGTCCGGGCGCGGCGAGCAGCGCCTGGGCGACCGCGACCTTCTGGCTGGTGCCCTTCGACAGGTCGGAGAGCGGCGTCTTCGCGTGCCCGGCCGCGCCGAACCGCTCCAGCCACTCGGCGGCGCCGCGAGCGGCGGCCGGACCGCTCAGGCCGTGCACCCGGCCGAGGTGGGTGAGGTAGCCGACGGCGGTGAACGGCATCGCCGCCGGGAAGCGTTCGGGCACGTACGCGGTGCGCGGGCGGCCGGTGATCCGCCCGGTGGTGGGCCGGTCGATGCCGGCGCACAGGCGCAACAGGGTGGATTTTCCACTGCCGTTGGTGCCTTCGACGCGCAGCAGTGCCTGCCCGGGAAGGTCGAGCCGTATGTCCCGCAGCACCCATGGGCCGCGTACGCCGTACCGCCTGCCGACTCCGTCCAGCCTCATGAGATCCCCCCGAAATCCCGTCTTCCGCACCTGTCAACGCGGGCCGCCGCCGCTGGGTTCCCGCCGGCCGTACCCGGTTTCAGGGCCTGCGCGCCGGCTCGTCGCCCGGCCCGCAGGCCCTGGTGTCACGGCTGGCAGACTGGGTGGGTGACCAGCACCGAGACCATCGGCCCCGACCCCGCCGAGCCCACCGGATCCACCGCGCCGGACGCCCCCGGCAGCAGCCCGTTCCACCACGAGGAGACCGACCGGGACGCCGCGCCGCAGTTCGTCCTGCCGCTCGTCGCCCGCATCGAACGGGCCGAACCCCCGGCGCGTACGGACGCGTTGGAGACGGCCGCGCGGGCGGTACTGGTGCTGCTGTCCGACGAGCGGGCCACCGGCGAAGGCGACTGGGCCGCGGCCGTACGGGACTGGCAGGACGCCAGGATCCGCAAGGTGGTGCGGCGGGCACGCGGCGCGGAGTGGCGTCGCGCACAGGCGCTGCCCGGCATCACCGTCACCGGGGAGCGCGCCGAGGTACGCGTCTATCCTCCGGTGCCGCTGGACGGCTGGCCGAAGGACCTGGCCCGGCTCCAGGTCTCGGGCACCGATCTGGACGACCCGGAGCCGCCGGCCGCGCCCGCCGACGGGGCGCCGGTGCTGTGGTGCAATCCGGAGCTGGAGATGTCGGCGGGCAAGACCATGGCCCAGGCCGGGCACGGCGCGCAGCTGGCCTGGTGGGAGCTGTCCGGGCCGGAGCGCGCGGCCTGGCGCACGGCCGGTTTCCCGCTGGCCGTGCGGACCGCGGCACCGGACGCCTGGGAAGAGCTGACCCGCAGCGGGCTGCCGATGGTGCGGGACGCCGGTTTCACCGAAATTCCGCCGGGCACGGCCACTGTCATCGCGGATCACCCCGCCCTTCGCACGTGAGGACCGGCGCCGCCCGCGCTCTTCCGTGCCTGAGTTTCCGCGGGAGTCGGTGAGGTCGGGCTGAGTTGTGCCGTGGAGGGGTTCGTCGTGCCGGTCCTCCACCGCGCGTACGGCGGCCGCAGGACGGAGGCACCGGCGACGGCCGCGCCGCCGACGTCGCGATGGCCGGCCGAAAGTGTCGCGGACACGGTCCTGTGCCGCTGAACCGCGCCGGTCGGGGACCGGCCGCCGCCGCGCCATTCCGGGGGCGTGAACGGGAGTGGTACATGAGCGGATATGGGGCCCGTGGGAAGGCCGTGGCGCCCGGCCCGTACCGTACGGCTCATGCTGACCTCTCTCCTCGGCTTCACGGTGGTGGCCGGGTTGCTGACGATCTCGCCCGGCCCCGATTTCGCGGTGGTCCTGCGGACGGCGCTCGGTTCCGGGCGGCGCGCCGCGCTGTGCAGCGCGCTGGGCATCGCCGCGGGCTGCTTCGTCTGGGGACTGGCCGGTGCGGTCGGCCTGACGGCGATGCTGTCCGCGTCCCGGCTGGCGTACGACGTCCTGCGGGCGGCCGGCGCGCTGTATCTGATGTGGCTGGGCTTCCGGGCGCTGCGCAGCGCCCGGCGGATGCGGCCGTCCCCGGGGGCGGCGGAGCGGACCGCCGGCACCGGGCGGCCGGGCGCGGCAGCGGCCCACGGGGACGACGTCACAGGAGCGGAGCAGGGCGACACGGCCGGGCCTCCGGAGACGCCGTGGCGCGCGTTCCGTACCGGGCTGCTCACCAATGTGCTCAATCCCAAGGTCGGGGTCGTCTACATGTCGCTGCTGCCCCAGTTCATCCCGCACGGTGCCCCGGTCGTGACGACGACCCTGCTGCTGGTGGCCGTGCACGCCGCGCTGGGCGTCCTGTGGCTGGGCGCCGTCGCGCTGGCCGTCCACCGGGCGCGTGCCGTTCTCCAGCGTCCCCGGGTGCGGCAGCGGCTGGATCAGGCCACCGGCAGTGTGCTGCTCGCGCTGGGTGCCGCCGTCGGGTGGGAAGCGGCACGCTGAGCCGGTGGCCGCGGCGTACCGGTGCCCCGCCCCACGCTGCGCACCAACGCCGCACGTAGAAGCTCAAATTCAGCTCTGAAACCCGCGTGTACAGGATTCGGCACGGCGTACCGGGGCGAGGAACACCGCAGGGCACGGAGTGGGGAGGGGGACGCATGGAGCGCCTCGGTACAGGTATCGGCTGGCGGCCGGAAATCGCCGCGGAGATCGCGGGGTTGCCCGGGGTGGACTGGGTGGAGGTGGTGGCCGAGAATCTCTGTCCCGGTCATCTCCCGCCCGCCCTTGAGGAGTTGCGCGGCCGGGGCATGACGGTCGTCCCGCACGGCGTCTCGCTGGGTCTCGGCGGCGCGGAGCGGCCCGACCCCGGCCGGCTGGCGGCGCTCGCCGAGCGCGCGGTCGCCCTGGACGCGCCGCTGGTCACCGAGCACATCGCGTTCGTGCGCGCGGGCGGCCCGCCGACCGGGTCGCCGCCTCTGGAGGCGGGGCACCTGCTGCCGGTGCCGCGCACCCGGGACGCCCTCGACGTGCTGTGCGAGAACGTCCGGATCGCCCAGGACGCGCTGCCGGTGCCGCTGGCCCTGGAGAACATCGCGGCGCTCGTCAACTGGCCGGCCGAGGAGATGACGGAGGGCCAGTTCCTCACCGGGCTCGTCGAACGCACCGGCGTGCGGCTGCTCATCGACGTCGCCAATCTGCACACCAACCATGTCAACCGCGGCGAGGACCCGGCCGTGGCGCTGGACGGGATGCCGCTGGAGGCCCTCGCGTATGTGCATGTCGCGGGCGGGGTGGAGCGCGACGGCGTGTGGCACGACAGTCACGCGCACCCGGTGACCCGGCCGGTGCTGGACGTGCTGGCCGCGCTCTGCGCCAGAGCCACGCCGCCCGGTGTGCTGCTGGAGCGCGACGAGGACTTCCCCGAGGCCGGGGAGCTGGCCGGCGAACTCGGGGCGATACGCGCCGTGGTGGAGGAGGCCCGTGGTGCCGAAGCGGCCTGAGACGGCGAACGGGCCCGGTACGGGGCAGGACGGGGCGGTGCCGGAGCGGCCCGCCATCGCAGACGCCACAGGCGTCGGCGCCGCGAGCACGGACGCGGCCCGGCAGCGGCTGGCGCTCGCGCAGACGGCGCTGCTGTCGGCCCTGGTGGCCGGGGCGCCCGCCCCGGAGGGCTTCGACCGCGAACGGCTGCGGGTGCAGAGCCGGGCGCTGGCGGCCAAGCGGGCCTCGGTGATCGCGAAGGTCGCACCCGAGCTGCCCGGCATTCTCGGCGCCGGCTACCGGTCCGCGTTCCTCGCGTACGCGCAGGGCCGCCCGCTGACCGGCGGCCACCGGCGGGACGCGCTCGACTTCGCCGCCCGTCTACTGGCCCAGGACCTCCCGGCCGACCCCGCGGCGCGGCGGCAGCTGGCCCAGTGGTGGCAGGACCGCGCGGGTCCGAGGCCGCCCCGCTCCGGCCCGGTGTCCCGACTCGTGCGGGCCGCGCGGCTCGCCTTCCGGCGGAGGTGACCGCGGTGTCCTACACCTCCTGGGTGTACCTGGCGACGGGCCTTTCCTCGCTGCTGCTCATCGTCGGCACGCTCCGCGCGCGCCGGCCGAAACGGAAAATCCGGCTCGTGGACGCGCCGACCCATGACGTGGCGGAGATCGCGTTCCTCGGCGGCGGTCCGGCACGGGTGGTGGACGCCGCCGTCGCCGCGCTGCACGAGGACGGCCGGATCGCGGTCGGCGGGCCCGGCGTGGTGACCGTACGCGAGGCGACGGCCAGGGACGCCGTCGAGGCGGCGGTGCTGGACGCGATCGGGCGGACTCCCGGCGGCTCGCTGGTCGCGGTACGGGCGCGGGCGATGGCGAGCCCCGCCGTCCAGGAGGTCGGCGACCGGCTGGCGGACCGCGGGCTGCTCCGGCATCCGCAACGCGGCCGGATCTGGCGGCGGTGGGCCCGGCTCCAGGTGCCGGCCTGCGTCGTGCTGCTCCTGGTCACCGTGCTGCTGACGCTGACCGGCGACATCGGGGACCACGCGGACGAGGTGCCCACCGTCGTCGTCATCGTCCCCGCCATGATCCTCGGGATCGTCATCGGCACGGCCTGCAGGTCGCAACCCCGTCGGCTCACCGTTCCCGGCGCCCTCGCGCTGCGCGCCTCGCAGGCCGTCCACGGCCCCGGAGCCCTGGGCCGCGGGGACGTTCTGCCGGCGGCGCTGCTGGTGGCGGTGGGCGGCGCGGCCCTGGTGGGCGACGAGATGCTCCGCCGGCACCTGACGGACGCGCAGCTCACGATGGCCACCGCCGCACCCGGCGGCTTCTCCGGCGCCTCCACCGGGTCCTCGTCGGGTGACAGCGGTGGCTGGACCCCGCCGGGTGACGTGTCGGGTACCGCCTGGTGCGCGGGCTCCGACGGCGGTTCGGGGTGCGGGAGTTCGGGCTGCGGCGGCGGCTCGTCCTGCGGGAGCAGCGGGGGCGGGGGCCACTCCGGGGGCGGGAGCCATTCGTCGTGCGGCGGAGGATCTTCGTGTGGAGGTTCTTCGTGTGGCGGCGGGTCCTCATGCGGCGGCGGGTCCTCGTGTGGCAGTGGTGGCTCCAGCTGTGGCAGCTGAGTCCGCGCCGGGCGGGGGCACACGCCAACGCCCGGCCCGCCAGGCGGTTTTCCGCACAGGGAGAAATGGCGTGGCGGCACGGGCTCCGTTCCCGTAGAACCTCCGCCATGTGGCTCCTCTTCCTCACCATCGCCGTGACCGCCGCCGTCGTCTCCTGCGTCCGGGTGTGCCGGGCCGCCGCCGTCCCCCTGCCCGGTGACGCCGCGTCAAAGGCGCCCAGCCCCCGCGAGCCGGACGGGCCGACCCTGTACGAGACGGCATTCCTGGCCGGCGGGCCCGACCGGGTCGCCGACGTCACGCTGGTGTCGATGGCACGGCAGCGCCGGCTGCTGCTCGCCCCCACCGGCTGGGCCACCGTCGTCGACCCGGTCGGCCGGGACGCCGTCGAATGCGCCGTGCTCGCCGCCATAGGACCGGGCGGGCAGCACCGGATACCCGCGGTGCGCGAGGGGCTCGCCAGGACCCCCACGCTCCGCTCCCTGGCGGACGAACTGGTCGCCACCGGCCTCACACCGTCGGCAGCCGGCCGCACCGGCGTCGGCACCGCGGTCCGCCAGGTCCGGGCCGCCACCCTGCTGATCCTGCTGGCGGCCGCCGCGGCCCTGTGGTCGGGCCCCCAGGACCGCGACACCGGGCTGCTGCTCGCGTGGTTCGCGCTACCCCTGATCCTGACGACGGGCACCTGGGCGATGGCGCGCGGCGAGGCCCGCCCCGCCGCGCGCTGGGCGACCACCGCGGGCGAACACCTGCTGCGCCGGGCCGCCGCACGCGTCACGCCCGCCGGCTGCGGGCAGCGCGCAGGGGCCCGCGACGCCCTCACCGCGCTCGCCCTGCACGGCCCCCGCACGCTGGCCGACCCCGCGCTGCGGGCCGCGCTCCACTCTTCCGGGGCATAGCAGCCGACACCGGCGCCCGGTGCTTTACTTCGGCAACCACCACCCCAACTATCCCTTTTGTATGCACGGCATGCGGCCGAACGAGGACGGCCGCACGCCGTACGCCACGCACCATACGAAGGGACGGCTCGTGAGAGCACTCGCGTTGTACGGGACCATCGGGTCGCTGGTTTTGAGCGCCCTCGCCACCGCCCCCGCGGACGGCGCCACCGGGGCATCGGCCGCGCCGCCCGCCCCCGTTCCGCACCCCATCTCCTTCGGCCGCTGCGCCCCCGTGGAACATCTGCCGTCGACCGTCGAATGCGGCACCCTCACCGTCCCTCTCGACTACGCGCGCCCCGAGGGCAAAAAGATCAAGCTCACGGTCAGCCGGATCCGCGCCACCGCGCCCAAGGAGCGGCAGGGCGCGCTGGTCTTCAACCCCGGCGGGCCCGGCGGCTCCAGCATGGATTTCCCGCTCTACGGCTCGCTGTCCAAGTGGCGCAGGACCGCCCGCGCCTACGACTTCGTCGGCTACGCGCCGCGCGGCGTCGGACGGTCGGCGCCGCTGTCGTGCCAGGACCCGGAGAAGTTCGCGAAGGCGCCGTCGGACAGCCAGGTGCATCCCACCGAGGCGTTCAAGCGGCACAAGACCGCGCAGGCCAAGGCATACGCACAGGGCTGCGCCCGGCGTGCGGGGGCCGACCTGCCCTTCTACGACTCCGTGAACAACGCCCGCGACCTGGACATGCTGCGGGCCGGCCTCGGCGAGCGGAAGCTGACGTACATGGGGGCGTCGTACGGCACCTACTTCGGGGCCATCTACGCCACCCTCTTCCCCGGCCACGTCCGTCGGATGATCTTCGACAGCATCGTCGACCCCGATCCCCGGCAGATCTGGTACCGCAACAACCTCGACCAGAACGTCGCCTTCGAAGGCCGCTGGAACGACTGGCGCAGCTGGGTCGCCAAGCACCACGGCGTCTACCACCTCGGTACGACGGCGCAGGCCGTCCAGCGCGCCTACGACAAGGTGGCCCAGCAGGTCCGCAAGCATCCGGCGGGCGGCCGGGTCGGGCCCGCCCAGTTGCAGGAGTCATTCCTCAACGTCGGCTACAACGACGCCTATTGGCCGGCGCGCGCCGAGGCACTGGCGGAGTACGTACGGGGCAATCCGAAGCCGCTGGTCACCCAGGCGGGGCCGCGCCCGGAGGACGCGGCCGACGCGGAGAACAGCAACGCCGTCTACACCACCGTCGAGTGCAACGACGCCGCCTGGCCGCACGACCTGAGCACCTGGGACCGGGACAACACGGACGTCTCGCGCAGGGCACCGTTCGCGACCTGGGACAACGCCTGGATGAACCTGCCGTGCGCGTTCTGGCCCGAACCGAAGGAATCGGCGGCCGACGGTCTGTCGGCCGCGGTCCGCAAGGCAGCGGGCGGCGCGTCGAAGAACCCGGGCGGCGACGAGATCGCCGAGGCCGCGCGCCAGGTGGCGGCCGTCCACGCGGACGGCGCGCTGCACGGGCGGCACGGTCCGGTCGACATCCGTACGGCGCCCGGCGCGCTGCCTCCGGTGCTGCTGATGGCCGCCGAGCGGGACGGGGCGACGCCGTATCCGGGCGCGCTGGAACTCCAACGCAGGCTGCCCGGCTCCTCGTTGGTCACCGAGCGGGGCTCCGGCACGCACGGCATCGCGCTCGGCGCCAACGCCTGCGTGAACACGTACACCGAGGCGTACCTGCTGCACGGGCGGATGCCCTCGCACCGGGTGTACTGCGGTCCGCGGGCCGAGCCGCGGCCGGACGCGCCGTCCCACAGGTCCCGGCAGGCACAGAAGCCGCACGTGGTGGCCCACCCGTAAGGCATGTGACGACACTGCGGGCCGCCCTTCCCCGGGCGGCCCGCAGCGCTGTCCGGGTCAGGCCAGTCCTGCGACCAGCTCGGCGACCGGCTTGCGGCGGCCCGTGTAGAACGGAACCTCTTCACGGACGTGGCGACGCGCCTCGGAGCCGCGCAGATGCCGCATCAGGTCGACGATGCGGTACAGCTCGTCGGCCTCGAACGCCAGGATCCACTCGTAGTCGCCGAGCGAGAACGAGGGCACGGTGTTGGCCCGGACATCGGGGAAGCCGCGCGCCATCTTGCCGTGGTCGGCGAGCATCTTGCGGCGGTCCTCGTCGGGGAGCAGGTACCAGTCGTAGGAGCGCACGAACGGGTAGACGCTCACGTAGTCGCGGGCCTTCTCGTCGGCGAGGAACGCCGGGATGTGCGACTTGTTGAACTCGGCGGGGCGGTGCAGCGCCATGTTCGACCACACCGGATCGAGGGCGCGGCCGAGGCGGGTGCGACGGAAGAGGTTGAACGCCTCCTGGAGCGCGTCGGAGCTCTCCGAGTGCCACCAGATCATGACGTCGGCGTCGGCGCGCAGGCCGGACACGTCGTAGGTGCCGCGCACCACGACGTCCTTGGCGGCGAGCTGCTCGAACAGCTCATCGACCTCGCCGGCGAAGCCGCTGCGGTCCTCCGGCAGGACCTCACGCAGCCGGAAGACCGACCACAGGGTGTAGCGGATCGTCTCGTTGAGGTCCTTCGCCTTCTTGCCGGCGTTCGGGGCCTTCTCCGGGCTGGTCTGTTCTGGGGTGGAAGCGTCTGTCATACCGACCATTCTCACTCGCCCCCGGACGAACCCGGCGCCAGGGTGCCCAGTACCTCGTCGGCGGCCCGGCGGGCCGAGCCGACACAGGCCGGAATGCCGACGCCGTCGTAGACCGCGCCGCACACCCGCAGGACGCCCGGCAGCGCGCCGACCGCCGCCCGGATCCGCGCGACCCGCTCCACATGGCCGACGGTGTACTGCGGCAACCCGCCGTCCCAGCGGGTGACGGTGGACGCCACGGGCCGCGCGGCGAGGCCCACCGCCTCGCCGAGATCGCCGAGCGAAAGATCCACCAGCTCGGCGTCCTCGCGCTTGAGATCGGCGTCGTCACCGAACCGCCCGACGGAGGTGCGCAGCACGAACAGCTCGGGGTCGGCGTCCGCGATCCAGCCCCACTTGTGGCTCGCGAACGTCGACGCCTTGATCCGGCGGCCGTCGACCGGCGGGACGAGGAAGCCGCTGCCCGCGGGCACCCGGCCCAGGTCGGCGCGGCGGAAGGCCATGGTGATCAGGGCCATCGAGGCGTAGTCGACGGTGGCCAGTTCGGTGGCGGCGGCCGGGCAGTCCGGTCCGATGAGGCGCGCCGCGTCGCCCGCGGGCGCGGCCATGATCACCGCGTCGGCCGCGAGGACACGGTCGCCGACGCGGGCCTCCCAGCCCTCCTCGCCGGTCCACCGCAGGCCCTGGACGCGGGTGTGGAGCAGGATCTCCCCGCCGGACGCGCGGACCGCGTCGGCGACGGCGCCGGGCAGCGTCCCGATGCCGCCGTCGATGCCCATGAAGACCGGGCCGCCGGGCGGCGACGCGGCGGCGGTGCGGGCCTGGAGGGCGCGGACGCCGTCGAGCAGGGACCGCTGGGAGCGGGCGGCCTCGAAGAGCTGGGGGACGGCGGCGCGCATCGAGATGCGGTAGGCGTCACCGGCGTAGACCCCGCCGAGCAGCGGTTCCACCAGCCGGTCGACGACCTCACGGCCGAGCCGGGCGGCGACGTACGCGCCGACCGCGACGTCCTCGCCCGCTTCGGTGCGTTCAAGCGTCGCGTCCCGGCCGATGCGGTCGAGCCCTTCCGGGGAGAGCACCCCGGAGGCCGCCAGCGGGCCGAGGTCACCAGGGACGCCCATGACATGCCCCTTGGGCATCGGGCGGAGCGCGCCGCGGGTCCACAGGGAGGCCGACGCGGTGGTGGGCGGCGAAAGCCGGTCGCCGAGTCCCACCGCGCGGGCGAGCGCCACCGCTTCCGGCCGCCTGGCCAGCATCGATTCGGCACCCAGGTCGACCGGGACGCCGGCGATCTCCCCGGCGCGCAGCTTGCCGCCGAGCCGGCTCGATGCCTCCAGGACGGTGACCTTGGCGCCGCCTTCGAGCAGGCGGTGCGCCGCCGCGAGCCCGGAGATGCCGCCTCCGATGACGATCACGTGCCCGGTGCTGCCGGCCGCCCGGCCCGTACTGGTGTGCGCTGCGCTCATGCCCCCACTCTCTCAGAGTCCGCCCGGCGCCCTGTCCGGGGCCGCTCCGGAGCCCCCGGGCTTCGCTCCCGGCGCCGCCGAACGGACAGTCCCCGCAGGCCACTTGGCCTCGGGCGGCCCGCTCTGCCGTGCGTCCGGAAGGTGGCCGGTGGCCCCGTTGACACCGGACGGTGCCGGGCAAAGACTCGGTGCGGGCGACGACGATCTTTCTGCCGCCCGCCCACCGCCGAGCCCGGAGCGCGCCCACCGCGCGAGGACAGCGAGGACGTCATCCGATGACCGACCACCGCGTACGGGATGTCTACATCGTCGATGCCGTACGGACCCCCGTCGGCAAGTACGGCGGCGGGCTGGCCGGGCTCCGGCCCGACGACCTCGCCGCGCACGTGCTCAAGGCGCTGGTGGGCCGCACCCCCGCGCTGGATCCGGCGCGGATCGACGACGTCTGTTTCGGCGACGCGAACGGCGCGGGTGAGGACAACCGCAACGTCGCGCGGATGGCCGTGCTGCTGGCCGGCCTGCCGGTCACGGTGCCCGGCGTGACCGTCAACCGGCTGTGCGGCTCGGGCCTGGAAGCGGTCGTCCAGATGGCCCGTGCCCTCGCGCTCGGCGACGCGCACCTCGCGGTGGCGGGCGGCGTCGAGTCGATGAGCCGCGCACCGTACGTCCTGCGCAAGCCCGAAAGCGCCTTTCCCGCGGGCCATCAGGAGCTGTCCTCCACGACCCTGGGCTGGCGGATGGTCAATCCGCGGATGCGGCCCGAGTGGACGGTCTCGCTCGGCGAAGGCGCCGAACTGATCGCCGACCGGCACGGCATCACCCGCGAACAGCAGGACGTGTTCGCGCTGGCCAGCCACCAGAAAGCGGTGCGCGCCTGGCAGGAGGGCGCCTACGACACGGAGGTCGTGCCGCTGCCCGAGGCGTCACTGGAGCGGGACGAGTCGCTCCGCGAGGGATCCTCGCTGGAGTCGCTGTCCAAGCTGAAGCCGGTGTTCCGTACGGCCGGCGGCACGGTCACCGCGGGCAACTCCTCGCCGCTCAGCGATGGCGCGGCCGCCCTGCTGCTGGCCGACGAGGAGGGGCTGCGGGCCACAGGGCGCGAACCGCTGGCCCGGATCCGGGCGAGCGCGGTGACCGGCGTGGAGCCGCAGCTGTTCGGGCTCGGCCCGGTGGAGGCGGTGCGCCGGGCCCTCGACCGGTCGGGGCGTGGCTTCGGCGAGGTGGTGGCCTTCGAGCTGAACGAGGCGTTCGCGGCCCAGGCGCTGGGCTGCATCGGCCAGTGGCCTGACCTCGACCCTACGGTGGTCAATCCGCGCGGCGGCGCCCTCGCGATCGGCCACCCGCTGGGCGCGTCCGGTGCCCGGCTGGCCGGCTCGGTGGCCCACCAACTCGCCGCGCTGGGCTCGGGAACGGGCCTGGCGGCACTGTGCATCGGCGTGGGGCAGGGGCTGGCGCTCGTACTGGAACGGTAGGAGGCGGCAAGGGACGGGCTCCGCGTCCCCGTTGCGGGGCCCGCACCGGCCGGCCGCGCACCGTAGCCTGGCGACGTGGTGCGGGCCCGGCACGGCCACGGCGCCGGGGCTCCCCGGCCGGCCGCCGGACACCGCGGTACACGGCGAACCCGGCGAAAGGGCACAGGACATGGCGGCTGCGGAGCGAATGGTGGTGGTCGGCGGCGACGCGGCCGGAATGGCGGCCGCCTCGCAGGCCCGGCGCCTGAAGGAACCCGGCGAACTGGCCATCACCGCCTTCGAACGCGGCCATTTCACCTCGTACTCGGCCTGCGGCATCCCGTACTGGGTGGGCGGCGAGGTCGAAGGGCCGGCCGGCCTGATCGCCCGTACGCCCGAGGAGCACCGCGCCCGCGCCATCGATCTGCGGATGCGCACCGAGGTCACCGAACTCGACCTGGACCGCGGCCGGGTGCGCGCCCGCACGCTGGACGGCGGCGGCGAGTCCTGGACCGGCTTCGACAAACTGGTGCTCGCCACCGGGGCCCGCCCGCTGCGGCCCCGCCTGCCGGGCATGGACGCACGGGGCGTGCACGGCGTGCAGACCCTGGACGACGGCCGCGCGTTGCTGGACACGCTCACCTCGGCCACCGGCCGGCGCGCCGTGGTCGTCGGCGCCGGGTACATCGGCGTCGAGATGGCCGAGGCGCTGATCCACCGCGGGTACGAGGTGACGGTCCTGGACCGCGGCGAGCAGCCGATGTCCACCCTCGATCCGGACATGGGCGCGCTTGTGCACACGGCGATGTGCGCGATGGGCATCGAAACGGTACGCGGCGCGCACGTCACCGAGGTGCTGACGGACGCGGACGGGCGGGCCCGCGCGGTGGCCACCGAGGACGCCGAGTACCCGGCGGACGTGGTCGTGCTGGGCCTGGGGGTGGAGCCCGAGACGACGCTGGCCGCCGCGGCAGGACTGCCGCTCGGCGAATTCGGCGGGCTGCTCACCGACCTGTCCATGCGGGTACGCGGCCAGGAGCACATCTGGGCGGGCGGCGACTGCGTCGAGGTCTGGGACCTGGTGTCGGGCCGCACCCGCCACATCGCGCTGGGCACCCACGCCAACAAGCACGGCCAGGTCATCGGCGCCAACGTGGGCGGCGGCTACGCCACCTTCCCCGGTGTCGTGGGCACCGCCGTCAGCAAGGTCTGCGATCTGGAAATCGCCCGCACCGGACTGCTCGAACGCCAGGCGCAGGCGGCCGGGCTCCAGTTCGTCACCGCGACGATCGAGTCGACCGACAAGGCGGGCTACTACCCGGGGGCCCGCCCGATGCACGTGAAGATGCTCGCCGAACACCGCACGGGACGGCTGCTCGGCGTGCAGATCGTCGGCCACGAGGGCGCGGGCAAGCGGGTGGACATCGCGGCCGTCGCGCTGACCGCCCGGATGACGGTAGAGCAGATGACCGCGCTCGACCTCGGCTACGCACCGCCGTTCTCGCCGGTCTGGGATCCGGTACTGGTGGCGGCCAGGAAGGCCACGGCGGCGGTACGGGCCGCCGGGGCCTGACGGGTCAGCGCGCGGTCTGCGTGTGGACGTACTCGACGAGGCGGGTCAGCGCCTCCGGGTCGGTGGCGGGCAGCACACCGTGGCCGAGGTTGAAGATGTGCCCCTCCAGGCCCGCCGCCGCGTCCAGGACCTCGCGGGCCTTGGCCTCGACCGCCTCGCGCGGCGCGAACAGCACGGCCGGGTCGATGTTGCCCTGGAGCGCCTTGCCGGGACCGACCCGGCGGGCCGCCTCGTCCATCGGCACCCGCCAGTCGACGCCGACGACGTCCGCGCCCGCCTCGCCCATCAGGCCCAGGAGTTCGCCGGTGCCCACGCCGAAGTGGATGCGCGGCACGCCGTGGTGCGCGACCGCGTCGAAGACCTTGGCGGACGCGGGCATGACCGAGCGGCGGTAGTCGGCGGGGGACAGCGCGCCGGCCCAGGAGTCGAAGAGCTGGACGGCGCTCGCCCCGGCCTCGATCTGCACGGTGAGAAAGGCGGAGGTGATGCCGGCGAGGCGGTCGAGCAGGTCGGCCCACAGCTGCGGGTCACCGTACATGAGCGCCTTGGTGTGCTCGTGGTTGCGGGAAGGACCGCCCTCGATGAGGTAGCTGGCGAGCGTGAACGGCGCACCGGCGAAGCCGATCAGCGGCGTGGCGCCCAGTTCACCGACGAGCGCCCGGACGGCCTCGGTGACGTACGCGACGTCGTCGGGCTCCAGCGGACGCAGCTGCTCCAGGTCGGCGCGGCTGCGGATCGGCTTCTCGACGACCGGGCCGACGCCGGGCTTGATGTCGAGGTCGATGCCGATGGCCTTGAGCGGGACCACGATGTCGCTGAAGTAGATGGCGGCGTCGACGCCGTGCCGGCGGACCGGCTGGAGGGTGATCTCGGTGACGAGCTCGGGCCGCGTGCAGGAGTCGAGCATCGCGATGCCCTCGCGGACCTTGTGGTACTCGGGGAGCGAGCGCCCCGCCTGGCGCATGAACCACACGGGCGTGTGCGGCACCGGTTCGCGCCTGCACGCCTTGAGGAAAGCCGAGTCGTACGTACCGGTCTGCTGCTGGCCCGCGGGGCGGTGGTTGGCGCTCACGCCCCAAATCTTCGCATGCACGGAACGACACCTCCGAATGGGCGACGCGCGCACCGGGTGTCCTCCCCATATGCGGGCCGGGTTCCGCCTAATCTTCCGGGCATGGCTGCGGCTCACGAACACCTCGCGGACAGCGCGGACGAAACCCCGATCCCCTTCCGTCAGGCGGTCGAGTCGCTCCGCGCGGCACGACTGCGGCCCGAGATCGAGATCGACCCGACACCAGCACCGAAACGGCTCGCCCCGTTCGCGTACGCGCTGGAGGCGGCGGTCGTCGAACGGGGCTCGGGTGCCGATGGGGAGGACACCGATCTGGCGGACGGCAGGCTGGTGCTGCTTCACAACCCGGCCGGCCACGAGGCGTGGGCCGGCACCTTCCGGGTGGTGACCCTGGCGCGTGCCGAACTGGAGCCGGAGATGGGCACCGATCCGCTGCTGCCCGAGGTCTCCTGGTCCTGGCTGACGGGCGCGCTCGACGCGCGCTCGGTGCGGTACGGCGAGCCCAGCGGCACGGTGACGCGGGCCGGTTCGCACTACTTCGGCGGGCTCGCCTCACGCGAGCCCGCCACCCAGATCGAGATCCGCGCCTCGTGGACGCCTGCGGAGGGACCGGGCGGCGTGCCGGATCTGGCGGCGCACCTGGCCGCGTGGTGCGACCTGCTGTGCCAGGTCGCCGGGCTGCCACCGGTCCCACTCGAAGCGGCGCCGCGCGGCGGCGTGGTCCCGCTGCCACAGCGCCGCGGCCCACAGCCACGCTGAGTACCGACGGGCCTCAAGGGCGTCGCACCGAACCGGTGCGGCGCCCTTTCGTCATGCGTACGCCTCTGATCACCTCGGTGCTCACGTATGATCGATCACGCATCCGATTTGCCCGAATTGCACCCAACTAAATCGTGATCAAAGTCTAAAGTCCCGCCGTATTGCTGCCGAAGAGGTCAGTGACCCTTCCATCACGGAACATTCCGGCTCGCCCCCTGTAGCCGGTCTTCTTCCGCCCTCGCCACTCCCCCCAGGAGGCCCGGTGTCTGTTCTCCTCGAGCAACCTTCGAGCCTGGTCGCCTACCGCCCGAACAAGCCGACGGCCATGGTCGTCGTGGCCGACCCTCGCGTCCGCTCCACCGTCACCCGCCATCTGTGGGCGCTCGGAGTGCGTGACGTGATCGAGGCGTCGTCCATCGCGGAGGCCCGTCCCCGCGTCGGTAACCCACGCGACATCTGCGTTGCCGACGTCCATCTTCCCGACGGCTCCGGCCTCACCCTGCTGTCCGAGACCCGGGCCGCCGGCTGGCCCAACGGCCTGGCGCTGTCGGCGGCCGACGACATCGGCGCGGTACGCAACGCCCTCGCCGGCGGCGTCAAGGGCTACGTCGTCACCGGCACCCGCACCAACCTCGGACTGCCGGGACGTCCCGGCGCCGCACCCATCGGCGCCCATGCCGCCCGTATGCAGCGCCGCCCGCCGGGCGCCCCGGGTCACCCCGGCGGCTACCGCGAGCTGTCGGGCCGTGAGGTCGAGGTGCTGCGGCTGGTGGCGGAGGGCCAGTCCAACAAGGCCATCGGCGTCTCGATGGGCCTGTCCGCCCTGACCGTCAAGAGCCACCTCGCCCGCATCGCCCGCAAGCTCGGCACCGGTGACCGGGCGGGAATGGTGGCCGTCGCCCTGCGCACCGGAATCATCCACTGACCCGTCACACGACCGCATCGCCCGTCGAGGGAACGTTCCCTCGACGGGCGATGCGCATACACAGATACCCTTGACTGGTGACCGACGCCCAAAAGACCGCAGCAGACACGACACTGCGAGCAGCCGGAGACTCGCCTCCGGATTCCCGACCGGCGCCGGAACCCCTGTTGGAGCCCCGCGAGGGCATCCCTCCGGTGACCGAGACCGACGATGCGCTCGCCGAGGTCGTCGCCGCCTTCGCGGCCGGCCGCGGCCCCGTGGCCGTGGACGCCGAACGCGCCTCCGGCTACCGCTACGGCCAGCGCGCCTACCTCGTCCAGCTGCGCCGCGAGGGCGCCGGCAGCGTGCTCATCGACCCGGTCGGCTGCCCCGACCTCTCGGCCCTCGGCGAGGCCATCGCCGACGCCGAATGGGTCCTGCACGCCGCCACCCAGGACCTGCCCTGTCTGCGCGACATAGGGATGGTCCCGACCCGGCTGTTCGACACCGAGCTGGCCGGCCGGCTGGCCGGTTTCGCCCGGGTCGGCCTGGGCGCGATGGTCGAGAACGTCCTCGGATACGCGCTGGAGAAGGGGCACTCGGCCGTCGACTGGTCCACCCGCCCGCTGCCCGACCCCTGGCTCCGCTACGCCGCGCTCGACGTCGAGCTGCTGGTGGACCTGCGGGACGCCCTGGAGGAGGAGCTGGCGGAGCAGGGGAAGCTGGAGTGGGCCAGGCAGGAGTTCGCGGCCATCGCCGCCGCGCCGCCCGCGCCGCCCCGCAAGGACCCCTGGCGCCGCACCTCCGGCATGCACAAGGTGCGCAGACGCCGCCAGATGGCCGTCGTACGGGAACTGTGGACGGCACGCGACCAGGTTGCCCAGAAGCGCGACGTGTCGCCCGGCAAGGTGCTCGGCGACGGCGCGATCGTGGAGGCGGCGCTGAATCTTCCGCCGAACACGCACGCCCTGGCCGCGCTGCCCGGCTTCGGGCACCGTATGGGCCGCCGTCAGCTGGAGCAGTGGCAGGCCGCCGTCGATCGCGCCAGGGCACTGCCGGACAGCGAACTGCCGCAGCCGGGAGCGCCGCTCAACGGACCGCCGCCGCCCCGCTCCTGGGCCGACAAGGACCCGGTGGCCGCAGCCCGGCTCTCGGCGGCCCGTACCGCCGTGACGGCGCTGGCCGAGTCGCTGAATCTCCCTCAGGAGAACCTCATCACGCCCGACACGGTGCGCCGGCTGTGCTGGGAGCCGCCCGCCGAGCCCACCGATGAGGCGGTCGCCGCGGTCCTCGCGGGTCACGGCGCCCGTGCCTGGCAGATCGAGCAGGTCACGCCGGTCCTCACGACGGCGCTTGAAGCCAACGGCGACTGACACGCGAGGCACCCCGACGGTCCCCTTCCGGGGCGCCGGGGTGCGTGCGTGTGGCGTCGTCAGTCCTAGCCGACGTGTTCGCGCAGGATCTTCTTGTCCGCGGCGTCGATGCCGAAGGTCGTCTTCTTCCAGTCCTTGCTGCTCACGACATCGACGGACCATGCCGCCGCCCCGCCGCCGCCTGCGCTGGGACTCGCGCTGCCGGGGCTGGAGCTCGCACTGGAGCTGGAGCTCGGGCTCGCGCTGCCGCCGCTTTCGCCCTTCCCCAACTTGATGCCGGTGACGGTTCCCTTCTTCTTCGCCGTCGCGGTCTGCGCCGCCTGCTGCGCCGTGACGGTGGCCTTGCCCAGCCGCTCGGCCAGTTTGCTCTTGTCCTCCTTGCTCTGGCCCGACTTGACGCTCGGCTTGTCCGCCTTGCCGGTGACCGCGTCGACGTGGACCTGGTGGACGGTGCCGTCGGACGTGGCCGCGTCCACGTCCCAGGTGGGTGTCTTGCCGTGGTGGTCCTCCAGGTCGGCGGAGACCGCCTTCGCGTGCGGTACGGCCGCCAGGGCCGAGGTCAGCGCCTTGTCGTAGGTCACCTTGGCCTTGGAGATCAGGGCCTTGCGTTCGGTCTGGTCCTTGGTGAGGGAACCGCTCTTCGAGGGGTTCGCGGAGCCGCTCGGCGAGGCGGCGGCCGCTTCCTCGGCCGCCGGACTGCCGGGACCGCTCTTCACGTTGCCCGCGCCCTTGCCCGTCCCGCTCCCGCAGCCCGCGAGCAGCGCGCCTGCGGTGGCGACGGCGCACACCAGGCCGATCGCACGGGGCCCTACCGGATGCATACTGCGTGTCACCACGCGAGTGCTCTTGGTATCCATATGGGCACTTTAAGCGGGTATGGGTCGGATCACACCTTTACCCGGACGGCGCCCGCCGGGTGTGACGTTCGCCGCTCCGGGCGAGGGGGCTGTGCAGCTTGGTTACCCGTAAGTAGCATGAGGGGTGTGACGCGTCCCCCGGGGCGCCCCGCAGCAGTGCCATCCCGCACCTGGAGGAGAGCCAACGTGCCTCGTACCGCTAGGGACGTCGTCTTCGTCGACGGCGTCCGCACCCCGTTCGGCAAGGCGGGCCCGAAGGGCATCTATCACGAGACCCGCGCCGACGACATGGTCGTCAAGTGCATCCGGGAGCTGCTGCGCCGCAACCCGGATCTGGATCCGGCCACGATCGACGAGGTCGCCCTCGCGGCGACCACCCAGATCGGCGACCAGGGCCTGACCCTGGGCCGTACGGCCGGCATCCTGGCGGGCCTGCCGCAGTCCGTGCCCGGCTTCTCGATCGACCGCATGTGCGCCGGCGCGATGACCGCCGTGACGAGCATCGCGGGCGGCGTCTCCTTCGGCGCGTACGACATCGCGGTGGCCGGCGGCGTCGAGCACATGGGCCGCCACCCCATGGGTGAGGGTGTCGACCCCAACCCGCGCTTCGTGTCGGAGAAGCTGGTCGACCAGTCCGCCCTGTTCATGGGCATGACGGCGGAAAACCTGCACGACCGACTGCCGCACCTGACCAAGCAGCGCGCCGACGAGTACGCGGTACGCAGCCAGGAGAAGGCCGCGAAGGCGTACGCCAACGGGCAGATCCAGGCCGACCTGGTGCCGATCTCCGTGCGGCGCACCAACGCGGAGGCCGGGGAGACCGGTTGGGGTCTGGCCACCGCCGACGAGCCGATGCGTCCGGGGACGACCCTGGAGAACCTCGCCGGACTCAAGACCCCGTTCCGTCCGCACGGCCGGGTGACCGCGGGCAACGCCGCCGGGCTCAACGACGGCGCGACCGCCTCGCTGATCGCCGCCGAGGACGTGGCGCGCGAGCTGGGCCTGCCGGTCAAGATGCGCCTGGTGGACTTCGCGTTCGCGGGTGTGGAGCCGGAGGTCATGGGCATCGGCCCGGTCCCGGCGACCGAAAAGGCGCTGGCCAAGGCCGGCCTGACGATCGATGACATCGGCCTGTTCGAGATCAACGAAGCCTTCGCGGTGCAGGTGCTCTCGCTCCTGGACCACTACGGCATCGCGGACGACGACCCGCGCGTCAACCAGTACGGCGGCGCCATCGCGTTCGGCCACCCGCTCGCCTCCTCCGGCGTGCGCCTGATGACGCAGCTGGCCCGGCAGTTCGAGGAGCAGCCGCACGTCCGCTACGGCATCACCACCATGTGCGTCGGCTTCGGCATGGGCGGAACGGTCATCTGGGAGAACCCGCACTTCGAGGGGAACAAGTGAGTACTACCGCTGAGCTGTTGAAGGGTGCGGCAGAGCTGTTCCCCGACGAGGTTGTGACCGCGGCGCACGTACGCCACATCGACCTGCCCCAGGGCGCGGGGAAGTTCGCGCTCATCACGCTGGACAACGGCCTGGACCACACCAAGCCGACCACCTTCGGGCCGCAGTCGCTGGCGAACCTCAACACTGCCGTCGACCAGGTGGAGAAGGAGGCCGCGGCCGGCGACATCGTCGGTGTCGGCATCACCGGCAAGCCGTTCATCTTCGCGGTCGGCGCCGACCTCAAGGGCGTCGAGCTGCTGAAGCGGCACGAGGACGCGCTGGCCATCGGCAAGGGCGGCCACGACGTCTTCAAGCGGCTTTCGGGCCTGGCCGTGCCGACCTTCGCGTACTACAACGGCGCGGCGATGGGCGGTGGCGTCGAGGTCGGGCTGCACTGCACCTACCGCACCGTCTCCAAGGCGCTGCCGGCGTTCTCGCTGCCCGAGGTCTTCCTCGGTCTCGTACCGGGGTGGGGCGGCTGTGTGCTGCTGCCGAACCTGATCGGCGCGGACCGCGCGGTCTCCGTCGTCATCGAGAACTCGCTCAACCAGAACAAGCAGCTCAAGGGCGCCCAGGTCCACGAACTCGGCATCGCCGACGCCCTCTTCGAAGGCGCGGACTTCCTGGAGCAGTCGCTGATCTGGACCGCTTCGGTGCTGAAGGGCGACACCGAGGTCGTACGGGCCGAGATCGACCGCGGTGCGGCCTGGGACGAGGCCGTGGCACGCGGCAAGGCCATCGCCGACGGCAAGGTGCACGGCGCGGCCCCCGCCGCCTACCGCGCGCTGGAGATCATCGCCGCTGCCAGGAACGGCGACCTCCAGCAGGGCTTCGACGCCGAGGACCAGGCGCTGGCCGACCTGATCATGGGCGGCGAACTGCGCAGCGGCATCTACGCGTTCAACCTGGTGCAGAAGCGCGCCAAGCGGCCGGCCGGTGCCCCGGACAAGAAGCTGGCCCGTCCCGTCACCAAGGTGGGTGTCGTCGGCGCCGGCCTGATGGCCTCGCAGCTTGCGCTGCTCTTCGCCCGTCGCCTGGAGGTGCCGGTCGTCCTCACGGACATCGACCAGGCCCGGGTCGACAAGGGCGTCGAGTACGTGCACGGCGAGATCGACAAGCTGCTGCTCAAGGGCCGGGTCAACCAGGACAAGGCGAACCGCCTCAAGGGCCTGGTCTCCGGTCACCTCGACAAGGCGGCCGCGTTCGGCGACGCGGACTTCGTCATCGAGGCCGTCTTCGAGGAGATGGGCGTCAAGCAGAAGGTGTTCGCCGAGGTCGAGGCGGTCGTGCCGGAGCACGCCGTCCTCGCCACCAACACCTCGTCGCTCTCGGTCACCGAGATGGCGTCGAAGCTGAAGAACCCCGAGCGGGTCGTGGGCTTCCACTTCTTCAACCCGGTCGCGATCCTGCCGCTCCTGGAGATCGTGCGCGCGGAGAAGACCGATGACGCGTCGCTGGCCACCGCCTTCTCCGTCGCCAAGTCGCTGAAGAAGACGGCCGTGCTGGTGAAGGACGCCCCGGCGTTCGTCGTCAACCGCGTCCTGACCCGCTTCATGGGCGAGATCCAGAACGTCATCGACGAGGGCACCCCGGTCACCGTCGCCGAGAAGGCGGTCGAGCCGCTCGGCCTGCCGATGTCGCCGCTGGTGCTGCTGGAGCTGGTCGGCCCGGCGATCGGACTGCACGTCTCGGAGACGCTGAACGGCGCCTTCCCCGACCGCTTCAAGGTCTCGCCGAACCTCGCCGCCGTGGTCAAGGCCGGCAAGCGCGGCTTCTACGTCCACTCCGCCGAGAATCCGGCCGAGCCGGAGCTGGACCCCGAGGTCGCCGCGCTCCTGGAGCAGGGCGACACCGTCCTGACCGAGGAGCAGGTCCGTGACCGCGTCCTGGACGCCGTCGCGCAGGAGATCGGCCTGATGCTGGACGAGGGTGTCGTCGCCGAGGCGCAGGACATCGACCTGTGCCTGATCACCGGCGCCGGCTGGCCCTTCCACCTGGGCGGCATCACGCCGTACCTGGACCGCGAGGGCGTCTCGGAGCGGGTGACGGGCAAGAAGTTCCTGGCTCCCGGTGTGGCGAGCGTGCCTGCGTAGGCGGGCGCCTCTGGAGTGATCTCTGTACGTACACAGCGCGGGCCGGCTCGGGTGAGCCGGTCCGCGCGTGCGGGTGCGGGGGGTCTGCGGGCGGGGCTTCGCCGTCCGTCACCCGTGGCACGCTGGGGCCATGGATTCCTTGGTGATCGTCGATGCCGCGAACGTCGTCGGCTCGGTGCCGGACGGCTGGTGGCGGGACCGGCGTGGTGCGGCGGAGCGGCTGCGGGACGCGCTGGCCGGCTATGCGTCGGGCGGGGTGCCGGGGTTCGTCGAGCCGCCGTTGGAGATCGTGCTCGTGGTGGAGGGCGCGGCCCGTGCGGTGGCCTCGGTCGACGGGGTGCGGGTGGTGTCCGCGCCGGGCAGCGGGGACGACCGGATGGTGGAGCTGGTGGGCGATGAGGGCGCGGGACGGGACTGTCTGGTGGTGACCGCTGACCGGGAGCTGCGGGCCCGCGTCGAGGCGCTGGGCGCCCGGGTGGCGGGCCCCCGCGCGGTCCGCGGCGCACGGGGCGGGAGCGTGTAGGAACGTCCCGTGGCGGCCCGGCGGCGGGCCTCAGTCCTTGCCCGCGGCCTTGTTGCGCAGGCCGAGCCGGCTGTGCGCGTGCCCGTACACGAAGTAGACGGCGAAGCCGATGACCATCCACACGGCGAACCGCAGCCAGGTCTCGGCGGGCAGGTTGAGCATCAGCCACAGCGAGGCGAGCACGGACAGCGTGGGGACCAGCGGGACGAGCGGGGTGCGGAAGGACCGCGGCAGGTCGGGGCGGGAGCGGCGGAGCAGGACGACGCCGATGGCGACCACGACGAAGGCGAACAGGGTGCCGATGTTGACCAGTTCGGCGAGTACGTCGATCGAGGTGAAGCCGGCGACCACCGCGACGACGACGCCCAGCAGGACGGTCGACCGGTAGGGCGTGCCGAAGCGCGGGTGCACGCGGGAGAAGAACTGCGGCAGCAGCCCGTCGCGGCTCATCGCGAAGAACACCCGGCTCTGGCCCAGCAGCAGGATCATGCAGACCGAGGTGAGGCCGACCGCGGCGCCGAAGCTGATGACGCCGGCGTAGAAGGGGTGGCCGACGGATTTGAAGGCGTCGGCGAGCGGGGCGTCGGTCGACAGCTGACTGTACTTCTGCATGCCGGTGACGACGATGGACACCGCGACGTAGAGGACGGTGCAGATGGCGAGCGAGCCGAGGATGCCGCGCGGCACGTCGCGCTGCGGACTGCGGGTCTCCTCGGCCGCGGTGGCGACGATGTCGAAGCCGATGAAGGCGAAGAAGACGACGGCGGCCGCGGCGAAGATGCCCATCACGCCGAAGTTGGACGGGGTGAAGCCGAAGATCAGCTGGGAGAGCGGGGCGGCGTATCCGCTCTCGCCCACGTGGGCCTGGGTGGGCGGCAGGAACGGCCGGTAGTTGGCGCCGCTGATGAAGAAGGCGCCGGCGATGACGACGAGCAGGACGACGGTCACCTTGATGCCGACGATCACCGAGGTCACCCGCGAGGAGAGCTTCATGCCGAGGACGAGGATGACGGTCAGGGCCAGGACGAGGATGCAGGCGAGCAGGTCGAAGCCGAAGGTGCCGCCCTGGGTGCCGGAGAGCTTCGCCGGCAGGTGCCAGCCGGCGGTGTCCAGCAGCGACCGCATATAGCCGGACCAGCCGACGGCGACCACCGCGCAGCCCAGCGCCAGTTCGAGGATCAGATCCCAGCCGATGATCCAGGCGGGCAGCTCACCGAGCGAGGCGTAGGAGAAGGTGTAGGCGGAGCCGGCGACCGGCACCGTGGAGGCGAACTCCGCGTAGCACAGGGCCGCCAGGGCGCAGACCACACCGGCCGCGACGAAGGACAGGGCGACGGCGGGGCCCGCCTGTTCCTTGGCGATCTTTCCGGTGAGAACGAAAATGCCGGTGCCGATGACGACACCGACACCGAAGACGGTCAGATCGAGCGCGGACAGGGATTTCTTGAGCGCGTGTTCCGGATCTTCGGTGTCCTGGATGGACTGTTCGACCGTTTTTGTGCGGAACATGCCGCGGTCGCGGCGCGTGCCGTTGCCTGTGCCCTGCTGTCTGCTCATGGGCGAACCTCCACCTGGACGACCGTCAGCACTCTCCCGAACTGACCGAGTCTCCGTAATGCACAGCGGTCGTCAGGGGCGGCGGGCCTCCGGGCGGCGGGGATTCACCCGATGGAACGCGTGGGCGGACAAGCCGATGGGCCGGTCGGAGCACCCGAACAGGTGACCGGCCGGCCCATGAGCTGCGGCTGCGGGGTCAGTCGCCGGCGACCTCGGCCGGGCGCGGGGTGCCCGCGGCTTCCTCCGCGGCGCCGGCGTCCTCGTAACGGCCGTCGATCCTGGCGACGAGGCCGGTGACCTGGCGGGCGATGTCCGGAGCGGTGAGCCCGATCTCGGCCATGACCTCCTTGCGCGAGGCGTGGTCGAGGAAGCGCTCGGGGATGCCGAAGTCGCGCAGCGGGACGTCCACCCCGGCGTCCCGCAGCGCCTGCGCCACGGCCGAACCGACGCCGCCGGTGCGGATGTTGTCCTCGACGGTGACCACGACGCGGTGCTTGGCGGCGAGGCCCGGCAGCGCGGCGTCGACCGGCTTGACCCAGCGCGGGTCGACCACGGTCGTCGAGATGCCCTGCTTGTCGAGGAGGCCGGCGATCTCCAGACACATGGGGGCCAGCGCGCCGACCGACACCAGCAGGACGTCAGGACGCTTGACCGAGGCGGCGGGCTCACGCAGCACGTCCATGCCGCCGACCCGTCCGACCGCCTCGACGGCCGGGCCGACCGCGCCCTTGGAGTACCGCACGACGGTCGGGGCGTCGTCCACGTCGACGGCCTCGCGCAGCTGGGCGCGTACCTGGTCGGCGTCGCGCGGCGCGGCGATCCGCAGGCCGGGGACGACCTGGAGGAGCGACATGTCCCACATGCCGTTGTGCGAGGCGCCGTCGGTGCCGGTGACGCCGGAGCGGTCCAGGACGAAGGTGACCCCGCACTTGTGCAGGGCGACGTCCATCAGGACCTGGTCGAAGGCGCGGTTGAGGAACGTCGCGTACAGGGCGAAGACGGGGTGCAGCCCGCCGGTGGCCAGGCCGGCCGCGGAGACCGCGCCGTGCTGCTCGGCGATGCCGACGTCGTAGACCCGGCCGGGGAACGCCTCGGCGAACTTCTGGAGGCCGACCGGCTGGAGCATGGCCGCGGTGATCGCCACGATGTCGTCGCGCTCGTGGCCGAGCTTGACCATTTCCTCGCCGAAGACGGACGTCCAGTCGGCGCCGGACGCGGCGACCGGGAGGCCGGTGTCGGGGTGGATGACGCCGATGCCGTGGAAGCGGTCCGCCTCGTCCTGCTCGGCGGGCTCGTAGCCGCGGCCCTTCTCCGTGAGGCAGTGCACGATGACCGGGCCGCCGAAGCGCTTGGCGCGCTGCAGCGCGGACTCCAGGGCCTCCAGGTCGTGGCCGTCGATCGGGCCGACGTACTTCAGGCCGAGGTCCTCGAACATGCCCTGCGGCGCGATGAAGTCCTTCAGGCCCTTCTTGGCGCCGTGCAGCGTCTCGTAGAGCGGCTTGCCGAGTACCGGCGTGCGCTCCAGGAGGTCCTTGCCGCGGGCCAGGAAACGCTCGTAGCCGTCGGTGGTGCGCAGGGTGGCGAGGTGGTCGGCGAGGCCGCCGATGGTGGGCGCGTAGGAGCGCTCGTTGTCGTTGACGACGATGACGAGCGGGCGGTCCTTGGCCACGGCGATGTTGTTCAGCGCCTCCCAGGCCATGCCGCCGGTCAGCGCGCCGTCGCCGATCACCGCGACGACGTGGTCGTCCTTGCCGCGCACCTGGTTCGCCTTGGCGAGGCCGTCGGCCCAGCCGAGGACCGTCGATGCGTGGCTGTTCTCGATGACGTCGTGCTCGGACTCGGCGCGCGAGGGGTAGCCGGACAGGCCGCCCTTGGTGCGCAGTCCCGCGAAGTCCTGGCGTCCGGTGAGCAGCTTGTGGACGTAGGACTGGTGGCCGGTGTCGAAGAGGACCCGGTCCTTCGGGGAGTGGAAGACGCGGTGCAGGGCGATGGTCAGCTCGACCACACCGAGGTTCGGCCCGAGGTGTCCGCCGGTCTTGGAGACCGCGTCGACGAGGAAGCCGCGGACCTCGTCTGCGAGCTGTACGAGCTGTTCCGGGGTGAGCCGGTCCAGGTCGCGTGGCCCTCCGATACGGGTCAGCAACTCCCGCCCGTCTCCAGCGACCGACCCGGCCTGGCGCGCTTCGCGCGGCACCTTCTGCACTGTGCCTCCTTGCTGTCGAGCTTCGAACTGGTCGAGGTTGCCGATCAGCCGAGTCTAATGTTCCGTCGGCTACGGCGGTCCCCGGGCCTTGCGATGTATGTCACTCGGGTGACCCGCCGGATCCGGCCAGGCCCCGGACACGGACCGGCCCCCACCGGAACGTGCCTGGTGGGGGCCGGGATGACGGCCCGCGCGCGCTGCGGGTGCCCGGATGCGCTCCGTCAGACGAACGACTGCCCGCGCTTCACGTGCGCCCCGCGGTCTTCTGCGTCCGCCGCGACACCGAGTCGATGACGACGGCGGCGAGCAGCACCGCGCCGGTGATCATGTACTGGATCTCGCTGGCCATGCCGAGCAGGTTCAGGCCCTGCTGGATCGACTGGATGACGAGCATGCCCAGCAGCGCGGACCAGATCTTGCCGCGGCCGCCGAAGAGGCTGGTGCCGCCGATGACCGCGGCGGCGATGACGTTCATCAGGGTGTTGCCTGAGCCGAGGTTCTTGGTGGCGCCGCCGGAGAGACTGGCGATGAACAGTCCGCCGAAGGCGGCCAGCATGCCGGAGATCGCGAACACCGTGATGCGGATCTTGTTGACGTTGATGCCCGCCCTGCGCGCCGCCTCCGCGTTGCCGCCGACCGCGAAGATCTGCCGCCCGTAGGTCGTGCGGCGCACCACGAAGTCGGCGATGACCAGCACGGCCAGGAAGAGGACCAGGGCCAGCGGCAGGCCGCGGGCGCCGGCCGGCTCGTTGAGGACGTAGGCGACGGCGAAGGCGAGTACCGCGACCACGGCGGTGCGCAGCAGGATCTCGCTGAGCGGCCGGGACGGCAGGGCCGCCGCCCTGCGGCGCTTGGCGTCCAGGAGGAGCGAGGCGGCGTAGGCGAGTACCGCGATCAGGGCCAGCCCGTAGGCGGCGGCCTTGTCCTCGAAGTAGTAGCCGGTGAGGCTCTCGACGATGCTGCCGCTGGGGGTGTTGATGGAGCCTTCCTTGCCCATCATCCAGATCTGCAGGCCGCTCCAGCCGAGGAAGCCGGCGAGGGTGACGACGAAGGCGGGGACGCCGACCTTGGCGAAGAAGAAGCCGTGGAGCGTGCCGATGGCGGCGCCGGCGACGACGGCGATGAGGACGGCGAGCCAGTCGTTGACGCCGTGGGTGACGCTCAGCACGGCCCAGACGGCCGCGCCGACGCCGGCCACCGAGCCGACGGAGAGGTCGATCTCGCCGAGCAGCAGGACGAAGACGATGCCGACGGCCATGATGCCGAGGCCGGAGGTGTAGACGCCGATGTTGGCGAGGCTGTCGGCGGACAGGAAGCTGCTGTTCTTGAGCTGGAAGACGACGGCGATGACGAGCAGGCCGATGACGACCGGGAGGGAGCCCAGTTCGCCGCCGCGTACCCGGCGCTTGAAGTCGCCCACGTAGCCGGCGAAGCCCTGTTCGCGGACGAGCAGGCGGGGGTCGACGGCGGCGGGCGTGGCCGCGGGCGCGGCGTCGGTGTCCGAGGCCGCGCCCGTCTCTTCGGCGGGCCGCTTGGTGAGGTCGCTCATCGCGGGTCCTCCTTCTTCACCTGGTCCGTGCGGGCCTTGCGGCGGGTGACGGCGTTGTCCGATGCGCCGGTGATGGCGGCGATGATCTCTTCGTGGGAGGTGCCCTCGACGTCGAAGACACCGTTGTTGCGGCCCAGTCGGAGCACCGCGACCCGGTCGGCGACGGCCTGGACGTCGGCCATGTTGTGGCTGATGAGGATGACACCGAGGTTCCGCTCGCGCAGCCGCTCGACGAGGTCGAGCACCTGGGCGGTCTGCTCGACGCCGAGGGCCGCGGTCGGCTCGTCGAGGATGACGACCTTCGGCTCGCCGATCAGCGCACGGGCGATGGCGACGACCTGGCGCTGGCCGCCGGAGAGCGAGGCGACGGGGATCCGGACGCTGGGGATCCGGATGGACAGGGTGTCCAGCAGTTCCTTGGCGCGCTTCTCCATCGCGATCTCGTCCAGGACACCGGCGGTGCGGATCTCGCTGCCGAGGTAGAGGTTGGCGACGACATCGAGGTTGTCGCAGAGCGCGAGGTCCTGGTACACGGTGGCGACACCCAGCTCCTGGGCGTCGTGCGGCTTCGTGACGCGGACCGGCCTGCCCTCCCACTCGATGGTGCCTTCGTCGACCGGGTGGACCCCCGAAATGGTCTTGACGAGGGTGGACTTGCCGGCGCCGTTGTCGCCGACCAGGGCGACCACCTCACCGGGGTGGATCTCCAGCGTGACGTCCGTGAGCGCCTGGACGGCGCCGAACCGCTTGGAGATTTTGCGCAACGCCAGCACAGGCGCAGCGGACACGTGAATCATCTCCTTCACCGCCTTCACACCGGCGGGGATGGTGGTGCAGGGAGCACAGGGCTTCGCGAGGTACGGCCCGGCCCGGCGCGCGGGCGGGTCCGGTGCGGCGGGGCGGCCGCGGGAGGCGCGGCGGCCCCGCCCGACGGGCTACTTGATGCCGGCCGCCTCGCAGGCCGCCTTCACGTCCGCGGTGCAGATCTGGCTCGCCTTGTAGACCTTGTCCTTGATGATCGTGTCCTTGACGTTGTCCTTGGTCACGACCTGCGCGTCATACAGCTTCGCCGGGATGCCCTTGACGTCGCCGCTGAGGCTGTCGACCTTGATGGGTGTCAGGGAGTCGGTCTTCTCGCCCTTGAGCAGCTTGACGGCGATCTCGGCGGTGGAGTCGGCCTGCGGCTTGATCTGCTTGTAGATCGTGAACGCCTGCTCGCCCTTCAACACCCGCTGGAGACCCGCCAGTTCGGAGTCCTGGCCGCCGACCGGGACCTTGACGCCCTGCTGCCTGAGCGCGGTGATGACGCCGCCCGCCTCGCCGTCGTTGGCGGCGTAGACGCCCTGGAAGCCGTCCTTGCCGAGCGAGTCGATGGCCGCGCTCATCTTCTTGTTGGCCTCGTCCGGCGACCAGTCGGGGATGTCCTGCTCGTAGACGATCTTCTTGACCTGCTTGTCGAGGACGGTGTGGGCGCCCTTCTTGAAGAACGGCGCATTGGCGTCGGTCGGCGAGCCGTTGATCATGACCACGTTGCTGTTCTTGGCGTCACTGCCGAGCGCCTTGACCAGTGCCTGGCCCTGGAGGCGGCCGATCTTCTCGTTGTCGTAGGACACGTAGGCGGAGATCTCGCCCTCGGCCAGCCGGTCGTACGCGACGACCTTGACGCCCTTCTTGGCGGCCTGGTTGACCCACGACTTGGTGGCCTTGTAGTCGACCGGGTCCAGGATGATCACCTTGATGCCCTGGGTGATCAGCGCGTCGAACTGCTTCTTCTGGGTCTCGGTCTCCTGCGCCGCGTTGTTGTACTTGACCTTGCAGTCGCTGCACAGCTCATGGATCTTCGCCTCCATGAGGGGCCGGTCGAAGGTTTCGTAACGGGTGGTCTTGTTCTCCGGCAGCAGCAGACCGATGGTCTTGCTGTCCCCGCCGGCGGCCTTGCCATCGTCACCGGCCTTGCCGCAGGCGGCCACCGAGAGGGCCAGCGATACGGCAGCGGTACCTATGAGGGCGCGACGCGTCCAGACATTCATTGAGCTTGCCTCCCTGACGTGGCCGCGTCGTTGCGGCCGAGGTGGCTGGAAGTCAACTCGGCCGCCAGCGCACCGTCAAGGAGTAAATCCTTAACGAGATGACAACGGTGCCATGCGTTAGGTGCCTGAAGTCAGCCACCTCATGCGATGGCAGCGCTCTCGACGCCCTGCGCGCCGTCGAGGAGGGTCGAATCGCCCATCTCGTTCAGCACCAGCGCGAGCGCGCCCAGCACCTCGGCCCGGCCGCCGAGCGTGCCGGGGACCAGCCCCAACTGCCGTGCCGCGCTGGGGATCGCGTACCGCGACACGGATTCCCTGATCGGCCCGAGCACCAGCTCGCCGGCCTCGGCCAGATCCCCGCCGAGCACCACTCGGCTCGGGTTGAGCAGATTGCACAGGTTCGCCACGCCGCTTCCGATATGGCGTCCGACGTCCCCGATGACCCGCCGGCAGCCCGGATCGCCCTCACGGGCCAGCTGGACGACACGGGCCATGGTGAGATCCGGGCCGTGGCTCGGCTGGAGCAGCGGCAGCACGTAGCGGGCCGCGGTGAACGTCTCCAGGCAGCCGCGGTTGCCGCAGCGGCAGACGGGACCGGCCTCGTCCAGCGTGATGTGCCCGATCTCGCCCGCCGTGCCGCCGGGCCCGCGGTAGATCTGCCCGCTGATCACCAGGCCCGCGCCGACACCGCTGGCGACCTTGATGTACGCGAGGTCGGCGGCGCCCCGGCCGCTGCCCCACACCAGCTCGCCCAGCGCGCCGAGGTTGGCGTCGTTGTCGACGTAGACGGGGGCCCCGAGGCGGCCGGACAGCTCGTCGGTGGGGTTCGTGCCGGACCAGCCGGGCAGGATCGCGGTGGAGCCGAGCGTGCCCGACTCCACGTCGATCGGACCCGGCACACCGAGGCCGACGCCGATGACCTTGCCCGCCGGGATCCCGGTCGCCTCGACCAGCCTGCTGACCAGCCGTTCCGCCCGGTCGAAGCCCTCCGCCGCGGAGGCGTCCACATCGATCGGCTCGGCCTGCTCGGCCAGGACCTGGTGGGCGAGGTTCCCGACGGCGACCCGCAGGTGGGAGTGGCCGAAATCGACCCCGACGACGATGCCGGCGTCGCCGGACAGGGAGACGCTTCGCGCCCGCCGTCCCCCCGCGGAGGTGGGGGTCACCTCGACGGTCCCGCCGTCCTTCAACTCACGAACGATATTGGAAACGGTGGCCGCGGACAGCCCCGTGCTCCGGGCGATCTCCGCCTGCGTGAGTGAGCCCGCCATACGCACCGCGCGTACGACCCGCTCCAGATTGGCCCGGTGCAGCGAGGACTGCGACCCCGGAGTCTCCATCGACTCATCCACTCCCGCCTTGGGACGGGCGGCACGACGACCGCCCGCCGGGCCGGGCCACAACAGCGTGGTCCCGGCTTGTCTCCAACATGTGAATCTAAGATGACGCGCCCCGGTCGCCTCCCGTCAAGTCCTTGAGCAGCTACGGGCCGAGCCGCCACGGCCCGGTCCCGGCGCCCCGGGAGCGGAGGGAGCCCCGGCCGGGCGGGTCCGGCCGGGGGTGGCGGGCCGCCGGCGCCGGCTACTTGAGCGCGCCGGCGGTGAGTCCCGCGACCACCTGCCGCTGGAAGATGATGTACGCGGCGAGCACCGGCAGCATCGCGATGGTGAGCCCCGCGAAGAGGCCCGACCAGTCGCCCTTGTAGCCCTGGCTGACCGCGAGGGCCACCAGCCCCTGGGTGAGCATCTTCTTGTGCGGATCGCCGACGTTGAGCACCGTCGGCAGCAGGTACTGGTTCCACTGCCCGAGGAAATTGAAGATGCCGACGCTGATCAGGCCCGGCTTGGCCATCGGCAGCATGACCTGGAAGAAGATGCGGGTGTGCGAGGCGCCGTCGATGAGGGCGGCCTCGGCCACCGAGGTCGGCAGCGTTTTGAAGAAGCCGCTGAGGAAGAAGACCGTGAACGGCAGTGAATACGCGATGTAGACGAGGATCAGGCCGTGGTAAGTGTCCAGCAATGCCATGTTCTTCATGACGAAGAACAGCGGAACCAGCGCCAGGATGACCGGGAATCCCATGCCGCCGACGAAGAGGAAGTAGAGGAAACGGTTCCCCGGGAAGTCGAAGCGGGCCAGCACATACGCCGCCATCGCCCCCAGCAGCATCGTCCCGATGAGCGAACCGCCCACCACGATCAGCGAGTTGAGGAAATACTGGCCCATGTTCGCCTTGTCCCAGGCGCGCGACCAGTTGTCGAAGTGCAGAACGGACGGCAGTCCCCAGGGTGAACCGAAGATTTCGGTGTCGTCCTTGAAGGAGCTGACCACGGCCCACAGCAGCGGCATGGCCACCAACAGGCCCCAGATCACCAGGACCCCGTGCGAGAAGACGTTCAGGACACCGCCTTCACTGCTCTTTGTGTCCGGCCGGCCCGCCGCCCCGTTCGCCGGGCCGCCCCTTCCCGCGTCCGCCGGCTTCGCCTTCGTTACATCAGAATTCGTCACGCCAGGATTCGTCACGCCAGGATTCGTCGTGTCCGAATCCGTCGCATCCGGACGGCCCGCGGGGCCGGTCTGCGCACTCATCAGAACTCCAGTCGCTCGCGTCGTCCCAGCCGCATGACGATGGCCGAGAAGATGAGGGTCACGATCAGCAGGGAAACGCCGATGGCGGTCGCGTATCCGGCCTGACCGTCGCGGAAGGTCTTCTGGTACACGTACAGCGGAAGGACCTCTGTCGAATAGTCGGGGCCTCCGGGCCCTACGCTCATGATCTGCACGAAAGCGAAGGCCGAGACGTCCAGGGCGAGAATTCCCATATAGATCCAGCCGGTCTGCACGGTGTCCCACAGCAGCGGCAGGGTGATCCGGAAGAACGTGTTGATGCGGTTGGCGCCATCCAGCAGCGCCGCCTCGTAGAAGTCTTTCGGGATGGAACTCATACCGGCCGAGAAGAGCACGACGTAGAAGCCGACATTCGCCCACACCATCGCGGCCATGACGCACCACAGGGCGATCTGGGGATCGCCCAGCCAGTCGGGCTGCACCTGGCCGAGGCCGATCGCCTTGAAGAGTGCGTTGAGCGCCCCGCTCTCCGGGTTGTACGCGAACTGGAAGAGCAACGCGACGATCGGGACCGACAGTACCTGCGGGAAGAAGTAGACGATTTTATAGGTGCCCGAGCCGCGCACACCGCCGATGACCGCCTTCTTCCGCCGCCGGCCGCCGACATTGAGCATGAAGGCGAAGAAGAGGCCGAGCGAGAGCGTCACCACCGGCAGCAGCAGCAACAGCGTCACGCTGTTGCCCACGGCGGACCAGAAAACGCTGTCCTTGAGGAGCCGTGCGTAGTTGTCGAACCCGACCATCTTCATGTCCGAGCTGAGCCCGGTCCAGTCCGTGAGGGAGTAGTAGATGGCCTGGACGAACGGCGAGATCACGAAAACCGCGTAAATCGCCAGCGGGACGGCCAGGAACCCCGCGATGAAACGGTATTTACCGTGCTGCATGACCACCGATCCCGTTCTCTGGCTGCGGATGCTGCCACTGGTGACGCATCGAACTCACCGGTCAGCGCTTGTACTTCGTGACGCTGGAATCCGCACGGGTGTCGTCGGCATACTTCTGGATCTTCTTGATCGCCTCGTCGGGTGTCATACGGCCCGCCATCATCTCGCCGATGGCGCCGACCCCGATCTTCTCCTTCTGGAGGGCCACGTACCAGTCCTGCATCCGCGGATTGACGATATTCCCGCCGGCTTTCTTCAGCACCTGCTGTGCCGAGGCCAGGCCGGGCGGCAAGGTGATTCCCTCGGTGCCGCCGTCGAGCGACGTCAGCGAGGAGACCTGCTCGATGAAATTCTGCGAGGACTTCTTGCCGAGCATGATGCGCAGCAGCTCCATGCCGCCCTCGGAGTTGCGCCCCTTCTTGGGCACGATGTACGGCTCGCCGCCGGACGCCCAGAGGGTGCCGTACGGCATCTTGTCGGAGCTGGAGAGGCTGGACGGGGGGCCGACCGCGAGCTGGAAATTCGGGTCCTTGGCGATCTGCTTGGCCGACTCGTTCTCGACCCAGGAGCCGTTGGGGATGAACAGCGCCTTGCCCTCGGCCCAGGCATTTTGCGACTGGAGGTGGTCGAGTCCGGGCGAGCCCTTGAGGACATAGCCCTTCTGGTACAGCTCGTAATAGGCGTTGAAGGCGTCCTTGACCGCCGGGTCGTGCCAGGCGTTCGGCTCCAGATTGTCGATCCGCCGCAGCACTTCGGCGCCGCCGATCTTGGCGATGAACGGATAGAGGCTGAAGGGGAAGTAGTACGGGTACTTGCCCGGGTACGTCCAGCCGGCGATGCCCCGCTTCTTCGCCTTCGCGCACAGGGCGAGCATGTCGTCCCAGGTCTCCGGGTATTCCGCGTCCAGCTTCTGCAGATTCCCCTTGGAATACCACACGCCGTAGACGGTGTAGGCGTAGTAGAGGACCCAGGTCTCCTTGCCGCCGAACTGGCCCATTTCGAGGACGCCGGGGCGCAGCGTGTCTCTGACCTTCTTGCTCGGGTCGTCGATGGACGGGGCGTCGAACAGCGGCGTGAGATCGGTGAGCTGGTCCTTGCTCACCAACGTGCCGAAGTCCATCTGTTCGGCACCGGAGTTGTCGACGAGGTCCGGCGGGTTTCCGCCGTTGAACCGGGGTTGCAGCGTCGACTGGATCTTCTGGGTCGAGGAGAGCTTGACCTTCCCTTCGGCCTTCGGGAATGCCTTGGTGTACTCGCCCTGTGCAGCCTTCGCGTACTTGTCACCGAATCCGCCGTCGAAGATGACGACATCGAGGCCGGCGGATTCGTTGACGGCGAGCGGATTCTTGGCGGACTTGGTTCCCTTTTCGACCTTGTCGCCGCCTCCTCCGCCCGCTCCGGCACATGCTGTCAGAACGCTCATGGCCGGAATGGCGACAATTCCGAGGGCCGCAGCTCGCTTGACCAGATCGCGGCGGTTGAATTCCGAGGTGGATCCCATGCGCAAGTCCTCGCCTTCTGCTGGACTCAGGCGGTACCGGAACTCCCGGTACCGCAGGTCATCAGATGGAGCTGAGTTGTACGGGATGTGCACCGGGCACGCTAGAGATATGCGGGGAAATCATCCGATCCCCGCATTTCCCCCCGGGTCCGCGGGCCTGTGGTCACGGCCGGTCGGACGCCGACAGGTATAGTCCACTTCCGGTCGACCGGCAAGATCGAATGCACGGTTCGGCAGTGTCTTTCCCGAGTTGAGACCTCATCGGCCGGCGCGCCTTCCGCGGCGGCCGTATCGCAGGATCGCTCCGCACTCTTGACACCAAAGATCCCACGCACGTTACTTATCTCTGCGTTATCCAACTGACAACGATGTCAACACCGTTGAGAGGGCTCGCGTGCGGCTCAGACACCGGCACACCCCCCTGCGGACGATAGCCAGGCCCGCCGCCCTCGCGGCCGCCGCGCTGCTCGTCCTCACCGCGTACGGCCCGGCCGCCCAGGCCGCGCCGCCCCCGAAGCCCCCTGGCGCGGCGGCCTTCAGCTCCTCCTTCGAGCCCGGCCAGCCGCTGCCCGACTGGAACGACACCCCCGAGACCGGTCCCGACGGGCACCCCAAGGCCGCCGGCGTCACCCCGCAGGGCGGCGCCGCGACACCGGGAATGACCACCCGTACCGGCACAGGACCCGCCGACTCCCCCACCGCCAAGGCGGGCGCGGGCTTCTCCGGCCGCCATGCGCTGCACTATGCCGGCACCCACGCCGCCGCCGGCCACGGCTACGCGTACAACAAGGTCTTCGACGTCAACACCCCGGTCACCGCGGCCACTTCGCTCTCCTACAAGATCTTCCCGGAGATGGCGAAGACCGACCTGGACTACCCCGCGACCCACATCGCCGTCGACCTGGCCTTCACCGACGGCAGCTACCTCAGCGAGCTGCACGCCGTCGACCAGCACGGCACCCCGCTGACGCCGCAGGGCCAGGCCGCCGCCAAGATGCTCTACGTCAACCAGTGGAACGACCGCACCTCGCGGATCGGCGCGGTGGCCGCGGGCAAGGTCATCGACCGGATCCTGGTCGCCTACGACGCGCCCGCCGCCCCGAAGACCGCCCCGGCCTTCAGCGGCTGGGTCGACGACCTCACGATCGGCCCGAAGCCCCAGGACAAACCGCTCGCCCATCTCTCCGACTACGCGAAGACCACCCGCGGCACCCTCTCCAGCGGCAGCTTCTCGCGCGGCAACACCTTCCCCGCCACCGCCGTCCCCAATGGCTTCAACTTCTGGACGCCGGTGACCGACGCGGGCTCGTCCGACTGGCTCTACGAGTACGCGAAAAAGAACAACGCCGACAACCTCCCCACCCTCCAGGCGTTCAGCGCCAGCCACGAGCCCAGCCCCTGGATGGGCGACCGGCAGACCTTCCAGGTGATGCCGTCGACGGCCCACGGCGTCCCGGACGCCTCCCGCACCGCCCGCGCGCTGCCCTTCCACCATGAGAGAGAGACCGCGAAGCCGCACTACTACGGCGTGACCTTCGACAACGGCCTCAAGACGGAGATCACCCCGACCGACCACGCCGCGATGATGCGCTTCACCTTCCCCGGCGACGACGCGAACCTGATCTTCGACAACGTCAGCAACAAGGGCGGGCTCACCCTGGACCCCGCGCACGGGACCGTCAGCGGCTTCTCGGACGTCAAGAGCGGCCTGTCGACCGGCGCCACCCGGCTCTTCGTCTACGGCGTCTTCGACGCGCCGGTCACCCGGGGCGGCCGGCTCGACGGGGGCGGGGGCAAGGACGTCACCGGCTACCTGCGCTTCAAGCCCGGCGCCGACCGCACCGTCACCCTGCGCATCGCCACCTCCCTGATCGGCACCGACCAGGCGAAGGCCAACCTCTCCCGCGAGATACCGGCCGGCACGTCCTTCGCGCGGACCGAGCACCGGGCCCAGGCGCAGTGGGACGACATCCTGGGCCGCATCGAGGTCGAGGGCGCCAGCCGCGACCAGCTCACCACGCTCTACTCCAACCTCTACCGCCTCTACCTCTACCCCAACTCCGGCTCGGAACAGGTCGGTTCGCGCACCCGCTACGCCAGCCCGTTCTCCCCCCAGGTCGGCGAGGACACCCCGACCCGCACCGGCTCGAAGATCGTCGACGGCTCGATCCACGTCAACAACGGCTTCTGGGACACCTACCGGACGACCTGGCCGGCCTATTCCCTCCTCACCCCGAAACGGGCGGGCGAGATGGTGGACGGATTCGTCCAGCAGTACAAGGACGGCGGCTGGATATCCCGCTGGTCGTCGCCGGGCTATGCGGACCTGATGACCGGAACGAGTTCCGATGTGGCCTTCGCCGACGCCTATGTGAAGGGCGTGAAATTCGACGCCGAGGCCGCCTACGAAGCAGCCGTCAAGAATGCCACCGTCGCCCCGCCGTCCCCCGGTGTCGGCCGCAAGGGCATGAGCACATCGCCCTTCCTCGGCTACACCAGCACCGACACCCGGGAAGGCGCTTCCTGGGCGCTTGAGGGCTACCTCAACGACTTCGGCATCTCCCGTATGGGCAAGGCCCTCCACGCGAAGACGCACAAGGCCCGCTACAAGGAGGAGTCCGACTATTTCCTGGGCCGCGCCCAGAATTACGTCAAGCTCTTCGACAAGGGCACCGGCTTCTTCCAGGGCAAGGACGCCAAGGGCAACTGGCGGCTGCCGCCGGGGAAGTTCGACCCGCGGGTCTGGGGCAACGACTACACCGAGACCAACGCCTGGACGTACGCCTTCACCGCGCCGCAGGACACCCGCGGGCTGGCCAACCTCTACGGCGGCAGGGCCGGTCTGGCGAAGAAGCTGGACACCTATTTCGCCACCCCGGAAACCGCGTCGAAGGAATTCGCCGGTTCCTACGGCGACGTCATCCACGAGATGACCGAGGCCCGGGACACCCGGATGGGCATGTACGGGCACAGCAACCAGCCCTCGCACCACATCGCGTACACCTATGACGCCGCGGGACAGCCCTGGAAAACGCAGGACAAGGTCCGCGAAGTGCTGTCCCGGCTCTATGTCGGCAGCGAGATCGGGCAGGGATATCCGGGCGACGAGGACAACGGTGAGATGTCCGCGTGGTACGTCTTCAGCGCGCTCGGCTTCTATCCGCTGGTGATGGGCCAGGGCGAATACGCGGTGGGCTCCCCGCTGTTCACCAAGGCCACCGTCCATCTGGAAAACGGCCGCGACCTCGTCGTCAACGCGCCCCGCAACAGCGCACGGAATATCTACGTCCAGAATCTGCGGGTCAACGGAAAGCCGTGGAATTCCACCGCGCTGCCGCACGAGCTGCTGGCCCGCGGCGGCACCCTGGACTTCGCGATGGGCGCCCGCCCGTCGTCCTGGGGCACCGGCAAGGACGCGGCCCCCACGTCGATCACCCGCGACGACAAGGTGCCCTCGCCACCCGCCGACGTGACGGACCCGGCCGCCGGACCGCTCTTCGACAACACCTCCGGCACCTCGGCACCGTTCACCCGGACCCCGGTCGACCTGGCGAAGCCGGCCGAGGTCACCTCGTACACCCTCACCTCGGCGGATCGCGCCAAGGCGCCCAAGGGCTGGACGCTGGAGGGTTCCGCCGACGGCAGCCACTGGAAGCCGCTCGACCACCGCTCGGGCGAGTCCTTCCGCTGGGACCACCAGACCCGCGTCTTCGCCGTCGGCACACCGGGCAGCTACCGGCACTACCGCCTGGTGCCGGAAGGGCCGGGCAGCTCTCTGGCGGAGATCGAGCTGCTGGCGTAGTCCGGGCCGCGCACCCGTACATGCGCGAAGGGCCGCACCCCGTATCGACGGAGTGCGGCCCTTCAGGTGCTCAGGGCACTCAGCTGTTGATCAGCGACCGCAGCACGTACTGCAGGATGCCGCCGTTGCGGTAGTAGTCCGCCTCGCCGGGGGTGTCGATGCGCAGCTTGGCGTCGAACTCGACGTCGCCCGCGGTGACCTTGACGGTCTCGGGGATGCCGCCGTCGTTCAGGCCGGTGACGCCGGTGACCGAGAAGGTCTCCTCGCCGGTCAGGCCGAGCGACTCGGCGGTGGCGCCCTCGGGGAACTGGAGCGGGAGGACGCCCATGCCGATGAGGTTCGAGCGGTGGATGCGCTCGTAGGACTCGGCGATGACGGCCTTGACGCCGAGGAGCGCGGTGCCCTTGGCGGCCCAGTCGCGGGACGAGCCGGAGCCGTACTCCTTGCCGGCCAGGATGACCAGCGGGGTGCCGGCGGCCTGGTAGTTCTGCGAGGCGTCGTAGATGAAGGAGACCGGGCCGCCCTCGACGGTGAAGTCGCGGGTGAAGCCGCCCTCGGTGCCCGGCGCGATCTGGTTGCGCAGGCGGATGTTGGCGAAGGTGCCGCGGATCATGACTTCGTGGTTGCCGCGGCGCGAGCCGTAGGAGTTGAAGTCGCGACGCTCGACGCCGTGCTCGGTGAGGTACTTGCCGGCCGGGGTGTCGGCCTTGATCGCACCGGCCGGGGAGATGTGGTCGGTGGTGACCGAGTCGCCGAGCTTGGCGAGCACGCGGGCGCCCTCGATGTCCTCGACCGGGGTCGTCTCCATCGTCATGCCCTCGAAGTACGGGGGCTTGCGGACGTAGGTGGACTCGGCGTCCCACTCGAAGGTGTTGCCGGTCGGGATCGGCAGCGCCTGCCACTGGGCGTCACCGGCGAAGACGTCCTGGTAGGAGGAGGAGAACATGTCCTGGCCGATGGCGGAGGCGACAACCTCGTTGACCTCGGCCTCGGTGGGCCAGATGTCCTGGAGGTAGACGGGCTTGCCGTCCTGGTCGATGCCGAGGGCGTCCTTGGTGATGTTCACCTTCATCGAGCCGGCGAGGGCGTACGCGACGACCAGCGGCGGGGATGCCAGGTAGTTCATCTTGACGTCGGGGTTGATCCGGCCCTCGAAGTTGCGGTTGCCGGAGAGCACCGAAGTGACGGCCAGGTCGTGCTCGTTGACGGCCTTGGAGACCTCCTCCGGCAGCGGGCCCGAGTTGCCGATGCAGGTGGTGCAGCCGTAGCCGACGAGGTTGAAGCCGACCTTGTCGAGGTACGGGGTCAGGCCCGCACGGTCGAAGTAGTCGGTGACGACCTTGGAGCCCGGGGCGAGGGTGGTCTTGACCCACGGCTTGCGGGTCAGGCCCTTCTCGACCGCCTTCTTGGCCACCAGCGCGGCGGCGACCATGACATACGGGTTCGAGGTGTTGGTGCAGGAGGTGATCGCGGCGACGGTGACGGCGCCGTGGTCGATCTCGTACGTCGAGCCGTCGGGGGCGGTGACGGTGGTCGGACGGGTCGGCACGCCGTTGTGGGCGGCCGGGGCGTCGGACGCCGGGAAGGACTCCTTGCCCGACTCCTCGTCCTCGGAGACGTAGTTGCGGACGTCCTGGGCGAACTGCTCAGCAGCGTCTGCGAGGACGATGCGGTCCTGCGGGCGCTTCGGGCCTGCGATCGACGGCACGACCGTCGAGAGGTCCAGCTCCAGCTTCTCGGAGAAGTCGGGCTCGGCGGCCGGGTCGAGCCAGAGGCCCTGCTCCTTGGCGTACGCCTCGACGAGGGCGACCTGCTGCTCGCTGCGGCCGGTCAGCTTGAGGTAGTTCAGGGTCTCGTCGTCGATCGGGAAGATCGCGGCGGTGGAGCCGAACTCCGGCGACATGTTGCCGATGGTGGCGCGGTTGGCGAGCGAGGTGGCGGCGACGCCCTCACCGTAGAACTCGACGAACTTGCCGACGACGCCGTGCTTGCGCAGCATCTCGGTGATCGTGAGGACCAGGTCGGTGGCGGTGGTGCCGGGGGTCAGCTCGCCGGTCAGCTTGAAGCCGACGACGCGCGGGATGAGCATCGAGACCGGCTGGCCGAGCATCGCGGCCTCGGCCTCGATGCCGCCGACGCCCCAGCCCAGCACGCCGAGGCCGTTGACCATGGTGGTGTGCGAGTCGGTGCCGACGAGGGTGTCGGGGTACGCCTGGCCGTTGCGGATCATGACCGTACGGGCCAGGTGCTCGATGTTGACCTGGTGGACGATGCCGGTGCCCGGGGGGACGACCTTGAACTCGTCGAAGGCGGTCTGGCCCCAGCGCAGGAACTGGTAGCGCTCGCGGTTGCGGCCGTACTCCAGCTCGACGTTCTGGGCGAACGCCTCGTTGGTGCCGAACTTGTCGGCGATGACGGAGTGGTCGATGACCAGCTCGGCCGGGGCGAGCGGGTTGATCTTCGCCGCGTCGCCGCCCAGCTCCTTGACGGCCTCGCGCATGGTGGCGAGGTCCACGACGCAGGGCACGCCGGTGAAGTCCTGCATGATCACGCGGGCCGGGGTGAACTGGATCTCCTGGCTCGGCTGGGCCTGCGAGTCCCAGCTGCCGATCGCCCGGATGTGGTCGGCGGTGATGTTCGCGCCGTCCTCGGTACGGAGCAGGTTCTCCAGCAGCACCTTCAGGCTGTACGGCAGGCGGGCGGAGCCCTCGACCTTGTCCAGCTTGAAGATCTCGTACGACTCGTCACCCACGCGCAGCGTGCTGCGGGCGTCGAAGCTGTTCGCCGACACGACAGTCTCCTTCATGCATGAATTCGCGCGTACCACCGCACTGGTGGCCCGGTGGCGACGGTCGTCGCACGGGTCCGTTGCAGGTCCTTGCCGATCCGCTAAGGTATCCCTAAGTTAGGTATGCCTCACTAGCGCGGCAGCGGTACGCCTCTCGGCAGATATCTCGATGTCGAGATAACTCTAATACATCGCCGCGGCGGGGTCATGCCCTGGCGGAGCTGTCCCGTCTCGCTCAATCGAGTCGCTTCTCAACGAACCGAGTCGTTCGTCCTTCTGTCTCAGCGAACCGAAGTCGCGCGGCTGAGTTGCTCTGAGGGTGCTGGATGGCTGTACCGGCTGGGGTGGATCTCGCGAGGCCGTCCCTAGCCGGGGCCTCAGTCGCCATGGGCGACCGGCTCGGGGTCCGCGTCGAGCGCATCGAGCACTGCGTCGCCGTTCGCTCTCGCCCATTCGGTCAGCATGTGGATCGGATCGATCAGCGTCGCCCCGAGCGGGGTGAGCTCGTACTCGACGCGGGGCGGTACCTCGGCGTAGGCGTGGCGGCGGATGAGTCCGTGCGCCTGGAGTCGTCGGAGCGTCTGGGTGAGCATCTTGCGGGAGATGCCGCCGATCAGCTCGATCAGCTCGCCATGGCGCACCGGGCCCTTGCTGAGGCCGTAGAGCACGACCACCGTCCACTTGTCGGCGATCAGCTCGACCGCCAGACGCGCTGGACAGTCGGCGAGAAAGGGATCACCGGGACCGAAACCGCTCATGTCGCCCAAGGTACCTGCGCCGAAGGTACCTGCTGGTTCCTATCAAATTCATAGCCTGGGTTCTCTCCCCTTCCCAAGCCAGGAGAGTCATGCGAGTCATCACCCAGCAGATGCTCGGCGGTCCCGAGGTGCTCACCATCGTGGACGCGCCCGAGCCCCAGCCGCTCCCGACCGAGGTTCTCGTCCGCGTCAAGGCGATCGGGCTGAACCCGCTGGAGGCGCTCCTGCGCGCCGGCGAGTTCCCCCCGCTGCTCGGCCGGCCGCCGTTCATCCTCGGCTGGGACATCAGCGGCGTGGTCGAGGAGGGGTCTCTGACGTATAGGTTCAGGCCCGGCGACGAGGTGTTCGGGATGCCGCTGTTCCCGCGGGCGGCGAGCGCGTACGCCGAGGTCGTGTCGGCGCCGGCGTTGCACCTGGCACGCAAGCCTGCGTCGCTCTCGCACGTCGAGGCCTCCGCGCTGCCGGTCGTCGGGCTGACGGCGTGGCAGGGCCTCGTCGACCTCGGCGGCGTGACCGAGGGCGACCGCGTCCTGGTCCACGGCGGTGGTGGCGGGGTCGGCCACGTCGCCATCCAGATCGCGAAAGCGCTCGGCGCGCACGTGATCGCGACCGCCAGCGGGAGCAAGCAGAAGTTCGTCGAGGGGTTCGGCGCCGACGAGGTGATCGACTACACGGCGGTCGACTTCACCGAGGCGGTCCGCGACATCGACGTCGTGCTCGACACGATCGGCGGCGACACCGTCGAGCGGTCGCTCGAAGTGCTCCGACCGGGCGGTCACCTGGTGACGGCGGTCGCCGAGGGGGATTCGGAGCTGGTCGCCAAGTACGAGGCGGCCGGCATGCGCTTCAGCGGCATCGCGGTCGACCCCGATCCGGTCGCTCTGCGAGGTCTCGTCGAACTCGTCGAACAGGGCAGACTCCGGGTCCACGTGCAGGAGACGTTCCCGTTCGAGCGCGTCGCCGACGCGCACCGGCTGCTCGACGGCGGTCACCTCCAGGGCAAGCTCGTCCTCACCGTCTGAGCCCGTCGAGGGGCCTCGCGTGAGCCGAGGCCCCACTGAGATGTCCTCTGAGTCCCCACGGGCCGGCTCCGGCCTTTCGTCTCAACGAACCGAGTCGACCTGTCTCATCCAACTCAGTCCATGCAGGTCACCGTCATACGGACGACTGGCTTCGTTGCGACAGGACACGGAACGTGCCGCAACGAGACCGCCCCAGGCCCCGCCCGATCGTTGTCACCGCACGAAGGCGCCCACTGGGTTCGGGGCCCGGCCTGCGGGACACGAGCGACGGGGACGACGCGATCATGACCATCGAACGGACCGATCCGCCCCTGACGGGCAGCGAGCGCGAGATGCTGCGCGCCACCCTCGACCACCACCGGGCCACGCTCGCCATGAAGTGCGAGGGCCTGAGCGACGAGGAGCTGCGCCGGCAGTCCAGCCGGCCGTCGACGCTGTCCCTGCTCGGCCTGGTGCGGCATATGGCGGAGGTGGAACGGGCCTGGTTCCGCCGAGCCGTCGCCGCCCAGGACGTCCCGCTCGTCTGGTCACCGGACGGCGACTACCAGGTGGCCTACGACGCGCGGACGGCCGACCGGAAGGAGGCGTTCGACGCGTGGCACACGGAGGTCGGGCACGCCCGCCGGATCGAGCGGGCCGCGGACTCGCTTGACCTGGTGGTGCATCAGCCCCGCTGGGGCAAGGACGTGTCGCTCCGTATGGTGATGCTGCATCTGATCCACGAGTACGCCCGGCACAACGGCCACGCCGACCTGCCGCGCGAGGCCATCGACGGGGCGACCGGCGCCTGACCTGCGCGCCGCGGCCCGTACGGCGGCGGCTTTCCGACACCCCGCACGCGTGCGACGACCGAGGAGAGGTGCCCCCCCGTGGGAGAGAACAAGCGGCGCATGCTGGCCGGCGACTGGTACGTGTCCGACGATCCCGAGCTGGGCGCCGACACCGAACGCCGGATCGCGCTGTGCGGCGCATACAACGCGCCCGGCGCCACCACATCCGCCGAGCGGGCCGGAATCCTGAAGCAGCTGCTCGGCGCGGTCGGCGAAGGCGTGCGGATCCGGCCGCCGTTCCACTGCGACTTCGGCTACCACATCCGCATCGGCGCCGGGACATTCGTGAATTTCGGCGCGGTCTTCCTGGACGCCGCGCCCGTCACGATCGGCGCCGACGTCCAGATCGGGCCGTACGTCCAGCTGCTGACGCCGCAGCACGAGCTGGACACCGAACGGCGCCGGGCCGGCTGGGAGAAGGGCGAGCCGGTGGCCATCGGGGACAACGTCTGGCTCGGCGGCGGGGTCATTGTCTGTCCCGGAGTGACGATCGGCGCGAACACGGTGGTCGGCGCGGGGGCGGTGGTCACCCGTGATCTGCCGGCCGGGGTGCTGGCGGTCGGCAATCCCGCGCGGGTGATCCGCACGCTGGACGGCGACGAGGACCGGGCGGCCGCGGTGTCCGGGGAGCGCTGAGGCAAGGGGCGGGCCGAACGCACTGGCAGGGAAAGGCGCACTGCGGACCGCCCGCGTCTCAGTTCCCCGCGAGTCCCAGTCCCGTCCGCACCACACCGACGATCTCGTCGTCGGACAGGCCGAGCCTGCGGGCCTCGGCGATCAGGCGCTCGGCCGCCTCGCCGAGACGGGCGCGGCCGGGGGACACGGCGTCGGTGACCACCGCGCCGCGGCCGCGGCGGAGTTCGATCAGCCCCTCCTCCTTGAGGCGCTGGTAGCCGCGCAGCACGGTGTGGACGTTGACGCCGAGGGACGCGGCCAGTTCACGGCCCGCGGGCAGCCGCTCCCCCGCGTGCAGGGAACCGTCGGCGATGGCGCCGCGGACCGCGGCGGCGATCTGGTCACCGAGCGCAACGGCGGAGCTGGGATCGACCCGGAACAGCACCTCAGTCTCCTCGCGAGGGGCGGGCGCGGTCCAGGTAGGTGTTGAACAGCGCGGCAGCGGTCGCCGCGTCATCGACCGTCACCACGAATTCCCTGCCGCTGTGCAGCCGCAGGACGAGTCCCTCACCCGAACGGAGCACCAGGCCGCTGCGGTTGTGCCGGACCCGATAGCCCCAGCCGCCGAACTCGGTGGCGATGTGCACGTTCCTGCTGGTGGCCTCGGCGACCCGGTCGAAAGGGACGCGCCGGAAAGCGTACGGCAGCAGGGCCGGCGCCAGCGCCAGACCGCGCCGGTCCACGGTCACCCGCACCGACGTCACGGCACCGACCGCGGCCCCCGACGCCAGCAGCACCCCGCCGGTGAACCAGTCCGCCGTGATGCCGAGGAACAGGCCCCCGCAGACGGTCAGGAGGCCCACGGCGGACAGCAGCGGGGAGCCGACGGTGCGGGTCCAGCCGGCGCGCTCGCCGGCGCCGAGGGCGAGGCGGGGCGCGGCACCCGGACGCGGCGGCTGCGGCCGTGGCTCCGGGCCCGCCAGCAGCCAGCCCAGCGCGCCCGCCGCCACGCCGGCCGCGAGCACGGCGGCCAGCTCCCACAGGGGCAGCCGGGCGGATTCCGCCCGGTCGGCATGGGCGTTGGCCAGCAGCGTCAGGGAGGTGGGCAGGGCGACCGTGGCGGCGATGCCCCAGCCCGTGCCGATGACCCAGCGGGCCGCAGGAGCGGGGCGTTTGCGGCCGACGAACACCGCGCTGCCCGCGCCGAGGAGGACGAGGATGAGGAGCGTGCCCGTCAGGAAGCCCTGGACGGAAGTGAAGCCGTCGGCCTTGCCCCGGATGTCGAAATGGGTGGCGAGCGGATCGGTGAGCCGGTCGGCAACCTTGTGATGGATGCCGGCGACGACGGCCATCGCAGCGAGGAAGGGAAACAGGGCTGTCGCGACCCGCAGGGAGCCGGTCACAGGGCGCGTGAAGGGAGCGGCAGTTTTCATGGAGACCTCCAGTTATTCGCATAGTAGTAGAACAACTGGCAATTACAAGGCCATCTCATATCTGAGATACGGTCACTTCATGGCAGACGACTACCTCGTACGCATCGGCAGGCTCATCCGCGACGCCCGGCAGCACCGGGGCTGGACTCAGACACATCTGGCCGAGGCGCTCGGCACCAGCCAGAGCGCGGTCAATCGCATCGAGCGAGGCAACCAGAACATCAGCCTTGAGATGATTGCCCGGATCGGCGAGGCGCTGGACAGCGAAATCGTGTCGCTCGGCTATGCGGGCCCGATGCATCTGCGCGTGGTCGGCGGCCGCCGGCTCTCCGGCAGCATCGCGGTCAAGACGAGCAAGAACGCCTGTGTCGCGCTGCTCTGCGCCACGCTGCTGAACGCCGGCCGGACCACGCTGCGCCGGGTGGCCCGGATCGAGGAGGTCTACCGCATCCTCGAAGTGCTGAGCAGCATCGGCGTCCGCACCCGCTGGATCAACGACGGCAACGACCTGGAGATCGTGCCGCCGGCCCGGCTGAACCTCGATGCGATGGACACCGAAGCGGCCCGCCGCACCCGCAGCGTCATCATGTTCCTCGGCCCGCTGCTGCACCGCGTCGACCACTTCAAGCTGCCGTACGCGGGCGGTTGCGACCTCGGCACCCGGACCGTCACCCCGCACATGACGGCGCTGCGCCACTTCGGCCTGGAGATCACCGCGACCGACGGCACCTACCTCGCGGAGGTCGACCGCACCGTCACCCCGCGGCGCGCGATCGTACTGACCGAACGCGGCGACACGGTGACCGAGAACGCGCTGCTCGCCGCCGCCCGGCACAACGGCGTCACCGTCATCCGCAACGCCTCCTCCAACTACATGGTCCAGGACCTGTGCTTCTTCCTGGAGGAGCTGGGCGTCAAGGTCGAAGGCGTCGGCACCACCACGCTCACCGTCCACGGTGTCGAACGGATCGACCGCGACGTGGACTACGCGCCGTCGGAAGACCCGGTCGAGGCGATGAGCCTGCTGGCGGCCGCCGTGGTCACCGAGTCGGAACTGACCATCCGCCGTGTCCCGGTGGAGTTCCTGGAGATCGAGCTGGCCGTCCTGGAGGAGATGGGCCTCGACCACGAGCGCAGCCCGGAGTACGCCGCCGACAACGGCCGCACCCGGCTGATCGACCTGACGGTCCGCCCCTCCAAGCTCCAGGCGCCCCTGGACAAGATCCACCCGATGCCCTTCCCCGGGCTGAACATCGACAACGTCCCGTTCTTCGCGGCCATCGCAGCCGCCGCCGAGGGCCAGACGCTGATCCACGACTGGGTCTACGACAACCGCGCCATCTACCTGACCGACCTCAACCGGCTGGGCGCGCAGGTCAAACTCCTGGACCCGCACCGCGTCCTGGTCGACGGCTCGACCCGCTGGCGCTCGGCCGAGATGATGTGCCCGCCCGCGCTGCGCCCGGCCGTCGTCGTCCTCCTCGCCATGATGGCCGCCGAGGGCACGTCCGTCCTGCGCAACGTCTATGTCATCAACCGGGGTTACGAGGACCTGGCGGAGCGGCTCAACTCGATCGGCGCGCAGATCGAGACGTTCCGGGACATCTGACCTTAAGTCCGGCGTCACGCCCCGTCCGAGCCACGGCAACACGCATCGGACGGGGTGCCGGGCCGACCCGTACGCCGGCTCCCGGACACGGCGCCCCGCAGACGACGTACCTGCCGGGGGCCGTCACCGAGGGACGGTCTTCCCATGCCGCCACAAACGCACGGTGCAGGATCTCCGGGGTCACCAGGGGATCCGCACTCCGGACGTACGCCACCAACTCCGCTCCGGCCCCGGAATCGACGGCGAAAACGGCGGCTTGCGTGCTGCCGGAGATCTGCCGCAGGACTTCGGTGGCCCTGTCCACATCAACCCAGCACTGGTCGATGAGCTTCCAGGATTCGCCCCGTTCGGGCCCGGCCACGCCGATGATGTCCGGGACTTCCGCGCACGGCACCTCGCGACCGACCCCGTGATGAGGAGCGACTCCAGGCCGTGCAGCAACTGCGTGATCTCCGCGGTGGACAGGAATGCGGTGTCCGCCATGATGCGGAACACGTCCTCGCCGCCCGCCGCGTCCGGGCCCGCGTCCAGAAAGAACTTGGCGTTCTGCCGCTGCCAACCGCCGTCGGGATACACGGTGGTTCGCTCGGCGAGTTCGCGGAGCTCCGTGCAGGAAAGTTCCTCGTCGGATGAAAGGGAGCTGAAGTACCGGCGGTCGTTGATGAATGCTTCGAAGAGATCGGTGCAGACACCGCGTTCATGGTTCCGGCGGGCCACGTGCCGGTACAGCTCGACGGGATCGCACTGCGCATGTATGACGGCGGCCACGGCCGTCTTCCCGACATGCCGGATAACGTCTTCGAGGCTGCGTTCTCCCACCGGTATCGCAATGAGGGAGTTCCCCAGCGCGATACCCAGCATGTCCTTGAGATCCGCGGAGAAGCGGTTGTTGCTCACCGTCTTGAGAAGGACGTTGCTGTTTCCGGTGACCGCACTCAGCATTGCCGCGGTCGCCGCCGCCAGGACGGTGGGGTCGGTGACACGGTAGCGGGCCGCAAGGATGTCCAGCGACTCCGAGACCGCCTCCGACTTCATGGAGACATTCACGTACCGCGGCTGGTCGGGTTTCCGAGGGGATAGGTGAACAGGCGTGCAGGTGCCGCCTGCAATGCGGTTTCCCAGTACCCGAGCGTGCTCTCGGACTTCCGTATCCCACCCCGCGTCGCCTCGTACACGGCCCGGTCCAGCGGCTGGTACGCCGCACAGACGGGGGCTCCTCGCCCGCCGCCAGAACGCGATGAAGTTCCGCCCCGAGAATTCTCGCGCCGACCGCATCGATGGTGAGGTGGGAGAGGACGAACAGGACCCGGTCCGGCGCCCCGTCGACCTCGGCCACCGCAGCCCTCGTAGGCCATTCATCAGGGAAGGTGAAGGGAATATCGTGCCGGGTGTCGAGCCATTCTTTCGCCGTCGCATCGGCATCGGCCGAGCGGGTCGACAGGATGTCGACCGACAGGGCCCCCTCCGCGGTCACCTCCTGCATCGGTTCCCCGGCAGCAGAGACGACGAAGCGTGTCCGCGACGCCTCATGGCGCCGCACGAGAGCGCGTAAGGCATCCAGCACGTCCTTCGTGGAGTGCCCTTCCGGGATCCTGAACTCCAAAGCCACGTTGTAGAAGTGATCGTCCGGCTTGAGTCATTGCGTGTCGTTCCACAGCAGGCGCTGCGGCCCACGCCAGACGCCGGGTATCGCGAAGGCAGCCGGAAAAGCGGATCTCTGCTGTCCGGGAAGATTGCACCGAGGTCTCCTTGTCGCGCGATCTCCCAAGTCTTGTGGGCTATGACCGGTCGCTGTATTTGTGCAGATTCCCGATGTCGGAGTCGCACGGCCAACTGCAGAAACTTATCTCCTGGAAGAACGGGGTACCGTCGTCGGCCCGGTAGGGCGAGCGGGGGTGATTGAGATGGACGATCGGATCCGCGTGGCGGTCCAGGGCCCCATAGCGGTCCACTCGCCATTCGAAGTCCTGGTCTTCCCCGCCCCACCCTTCGAATCTCTCGTCCATGCCGCCTATGCGGCGGAAAAGCCCGTTGCGCAGCCAGATGCAGCCGCCGGGCGGGCGGCGCATGTATACCCCGCGCATCGGCTCGTGGTTCACCGACGAACCGTGCTCAAGGCTGCGCGCATGTATCGCCGCCTCGCTGCTCTTCTCGTCCAGAAAGAGCATGTCCTGGAACGGCCAGTGTGCCTGCGTACCCGGAACGTCGAATCGTTCCAAGGCCCGTTCCACGAAGTCGTCGTCCACCAGGATGTCGGCGTCGAGAACACAGATGGCTTCCGCTTCGGCCGCGCCTTGGACCACACCGACATTCGTCGCCCACGCCTTGCTGAACCGGCCGGCGGCAGGGGCAAAGATATAGGTGTCGCAGGCGGGTGCGACCACACTCCTCCACAGTGGTTCACTGTCGGCTTCCACGACGACGGTCCGATACCGGTGGCGTGCGCAGGTCTGTAGGTTCAGGGCGCTCAGAACGGCCAGGAGGTTCCGTATTCGGGCCGACTGCGGATCGCGCCCGCGGAACGGGATGACGATGGCGGCTTCGAAAGGCCCTTCCGTCGGCTGCCGGGTATGCCGAATTCCCTTCAGTTCGTCCAGCGCCGCGCCCTTTCCGGCCGCTTGCCAGCCGGAGCCGACGTGAACTCTGAGTCTCGACACACGTTCCGCGGCCCAGACCGCTTCGGCCAGCCGGTCCGGCAGGGAATTCGGCTCGGCGGCCAGGGCGTCTTTGACGCAGTTTTGCAGGTGATGGTGGTACGCACCGTTTTCGGGATGCGCCAGCAGTTGAACGGTGGCCCGGCTCAGCGGCGTGTCCTCCGCACTCAGCAGGGATTCGACCACCGCACGGTGCGCGGATTCGGACCAGTTCCAGTAGTCCGGCGCAGTCGTCTGCGCGAACAGATCAACAGAGAGCACTACGCTACTGGCCACCGCGGCAGCGAAATCGTCCCGGTCACGCGCGATCGGGTACGTCCGGCCAAGGTCTTGATACGACGTCACGGTGCGACTCCCAGTTCTCCGGAAAAGAGGCTGCCCAGGTGCGAAACCTGAAAGGAAAGTCGTGAATCCACTGGGCCGCATACCTTCAGCGCGGTGGCGGGTGCCCGCGCTCAGGGAAGGCGCCCTCGCGTTCACGCGTTGTTGACCGCGCGGTCGGGTACGAGTTCCGCGGCGATCGGCCAGGGCACGTCGGCCAGATCGGGCAGGACCAGGTCCGCGCCGGCCAGAGCATTGGCCGGCTGGGTAGTGGTCAGGCCGACGCAGAAGGCCCCCGCGCGCTTGGCCGCAAGAATTCCGGCCGGGGCGTCCTCGAACACCACAGCCTGTCCGGGTGCCGCGCGCAGGGCCGAGCAGGCGGCCAGATAGCCTTCCGGATCGGGTTTTCCGCGGGTGACGTCGTCAGCGGTGATGAGGACGTCCAGCAGCGGTAGCGCTCCCATGGCCGCCAGTTCTCCCTCCGCGTATCCGCGCGGCCCCGACGTCACCACCCCGAGTGCCACGCCGTGCCGGCGCAGCCGGAGCAGCAGCTCCCTTGCGCCGGACACGGGAGCGACCGCCGGCATATCGGGAAGGGCCGTGTACGCCATCGCCTCCGCGCACAGTTCCTCGACGGTGTGCCCCGGGAAAGAGGCAAGGTGCTCGGCGACGGCCTCCTTTGCAGGGCGGCCCGCGAAGGCCCGTAATACGGCGTCGTCATGGGGAACACCATGACAGCGGAAAAGACGGGCCCAAGCTTCGCGGCTGCGGGGCTCGGTGTCGATCAAGGTGCCGTCCAAATCGAAGAGTACCGCCGTATGCATTGATGAGTTACCTCTTCTGGTGATGGGCTCATCGGCTGCCCCGATATCGCGCAGTGGGGCGTGCTGGACGCTTTTCCCCGCGCCTTCGCCTGCCTCTTCCGCCCGGCCGTCATCGCTGTGGCGGAGCAGTTCCCGGAAGGCTCGATTACCGCGGCCGCCGGTGCCCGCGGTAAAGCGACCGGCTGTGGTGCTGGACAGCCCGCCCCACCGTCACGATTCCTCCGGGCACCGGTGTAACCCGCCGTCGGAACGTTCATCGCCGTTCTGCCGGTCAGGCACCGGCATGATTTTTTCCTGGCGCCTCACCGGTTCCTTCTTGCCCACCCGTTGCACTTCCAAAACAAGGCGATCTCAACCCGACCATGGAAATAATGGCACCTTTTGCCCACTTTTGTGCAGCCTGGAATTGAAGGTGGCGTAGCCACGGCGGGACACCGGCACACCCTCAACTGACGCCCCCCTCTTCACGCTCTTCCCGCAGGTCTCTTGACATCACAAAGCGGTTGCGGAGATCGTGATCCAGTGGACTTAGACGTCACAGCACCGGTCGGATACGGCGACACCTGCGCACTTCCCCGTTGCGAAGCCTCTGGGGGGCGGTGGTGATACTTACCGGACCGGAGATCACCCAGTCGGCCATGGACGGACGAATACAGATTTCGCCGTTCAGTGAAGAGCAAATCAACCCCAACAGCTACAACGTTCGGCTGGGCGACTCACTACTGGTCTACACGGACGAAGTCGTCGATGCCTACGCGGACAACCCCACCCGCATGCTCAAAGTGCCGGAAGAGGGATTCGTTCTCCAGCCCGGCCAGTTGTATCTCGGCCATACCATGGAACTTGTCGGTTCCGACACGTACGTGCCGCTGCTCTTCGGGCGCTCGTCGATCGGCCGGCTCGGTCTTTTCGTGGAGATCACTGCACCCATCGGGGATATCGGATTCCACGGGCAGTGGACCCTCATGCTCTCCTCGGTGCGCCCGTTACGCGTCTACCCGTCGATGAAGATCGGGCAGATCATGTTCTTCGTCTCCAAGGGGGAAATCGACCTCTACACAGGGAAATACCAGGCGGCCGCGGGCCCCCAGGAGTCAAGGTATTGGCGAGACCGGGTGACGACCGCATGATTCTCACTCGCCAGGCCATCGGCAAAGCCGTCACCGAGGGCGACATCGTCATCGACCCGTTCGATCCCGAAAGGCTCTCACCGAACGCCTACGACTGGCGGCTGGGTGACCGCATCCGTATCTGTGACGGCGCACTCGACGCCGCGAGGGCCACCTCCTATCAGGAGATCCCCCTGGGCCCCGGCGGCTATGTACTGGAGCCGGGAAGGCTCTATCTGGGGGTCACCCACGAGCGAACGAAGTCGGAACGCTTCGCCCAACTGATCAACGGGGACAGGACAGTTGGCGGGCTGGGAATCTGGGTGCACATCTCGGCACCGCTCGGACACGTCGGTCACGCGATTCGCTGGACCCTGGAGATCCGAGTGGCACAGCCGGTCCGTATCTATCCGTACATGACCTTCGGGAAGATCGTTTTCCTGGACACCTTTGGTGAAAAGGTCAGTTACCAAATCCTGGGCAGCAAGTACACCAGTACCGGCGGTATGGACATCTCCCGGCTGCACGAGGAGCTTTCCTGACTCCGCCGGACACCCATCACCCGGCACCCGGCACCCGGCACCCGCAGAACCAGCGTCATCACACCTCCGGGCGGTACAAAGAGCTGCGATGAACGTTCTGACCGGCCTGGACCTTCCCTGGGACAGCCCCGGCGGGAGCGTCGAATTGCTCAAGGACCTCCATCCGACTCCTGACGGGCCGCTGTCCGCCCGGACCTTCATGCTGGCCCCCGAGGACACGCCGGTACCGACCGGCGCCGGGGTTACCGGCTCTCCTGGATGTGCCGGGAAAGCAGCTGAGCGGAGCCGGCTTCCGGGCGTACGTGGAGCGGCTGACCGAGGCGGTCACGCGCCGCTTCCCGGACGATGAGCAGGACGTCATTCATCTCCAGCACCTGGCGTTCGGCGCCACTCCGGCGCTCCGGCGCGGATACCCGAAACGGCCGCGCATCGCTCTCGTGCACGGGACGGACCTGCTCTTCGCGGCGCGGTACCCGACGTAGGCCGAAGCGCTGCGGGAGGCTGCGGAGGCGGCCCGGGTCATCGTGGTGCCCACCATGGCGATGGCCGACCTCCTGAGGGCGTTCGCCGGCACCGACACGCGCCGGATCGTCCACATCCCCTGGGGAATCCCCGACCGGCTGCTGACCCGGCCGCCTCGGCGGAGCACCCGGTCCTGTGGGGAACTCCGGGTGTTGTACACCGGCCGGCTGACTGCGGAGAAGGGGACTGCCGGGTTGGCCACGCTGCTCGCGGAGGTCGAGGGCGTCCGGCTGCGCATGGCGGCGCCCCGGCGCGAGTACGCCGAACTCGCGGCGCTGCGGGACCTTTCCGCGGTGCACTACCTGGGGTGGCCGAGCCGGCCCGAGTTGTGGCGAGTCTTCGCCGAGCAGGACGTTCTGGTGGTGCCTTCCGCCAAGTCGGAAGCGTTCGGGCTCGTCGCCGTGGAGGCTCCGATGCCGCGGTCGAGTCGCTGAGCGGGCTGCTGCCCGACGTGGAGGACGAACTGGGCACGGACCATGAACACGGATAGTCGGTCCGCCATCAACTGGCCCGCTGGTACGGAATCCGCGGCGACACCGGCCAGGCCGTGTCGATCCTGGAGCCGCTCGTGGTGGATCAGCGGCCGGTGCTCGTCAGCGACGATTACCGCACCCTGGCCTCCCCGGGTCTGCTGAGCCGCTACTCGCGGTGACCGCCGGGCGGAACCGGCCGCCCGGCAGCCGTCACCGGCCGGTGGTGTCCTCCTCCAGGACCCGCTGGGCCACGGCAAACGCGGAGTTGGCCGCCGGTACACCGCAGTAGACGGCGGTCTGCAGCAGCACTGCGCCGATCTCCTCCGGCGTCAGGCCGTTGCGCCGCGCCGCCCGGATGTGCAGGGCCAGTTCGTCGCGGTGGCCCCCGGCCACCAGCGCCGTCATGGTGATCAGGCTGCGCTCTCGGCGGGAGAGCGTGTCGTCGGTCCAGACTTCGCCCCACGCGTAGCGGGAGATGAAGTGTAATCAGTGCACTGACTTTCACTTCAGTTCCGCCATGCTGACAGTCAACGATTCCACCGTCAACAACTTCGGTGAAGCCAACGGTAATTGACCTGGTGACGCCAGGAGAACCGGTGATGCGGCGGGCGGGACGAGGCATCAGGTGATTCCCTCAGCACACCAACAAAACATCCGGAGCGGGCCACAGTCACCGCACACCCGCCACCCGGCCGAATCCGGGCCGTGCCGCTTACCCCTGCTGCCACGACGACCGCCCCAGACATGCACAACGGGGGGCCGGGGATGATACCCCGGCCCCCGTCAACGTCCCTGAAACTCAGCCCGAGTTCTGCTGGCGGTAGCGGACCCACGTCACAGGCCCGGGTCATCGCCACGAAGACGTCGAAGGCCCGCGCGACCTCCCCCGGCTACTTGCTGCGCGCTCACCAGGTCGGACTGCGCCTCGTCCCCGGCGTCCGCCGTACCGTGCCGAGCCGTGCCTGCCGTAATGCCCCGGCCATCGCCAACGGCAGCCATCAGGGCCCCGGCTCCCCCATCCCGCACCGCAAACGGCGAGGTCAGCCGCATCTGATCCCGGAGCCGGAGGCCGAGAACAGGGTCCACCGCCAGGCCCGGCACCGCTCGCCTGCACGACCTCGCACCGGCCGGGTGCGCAGCCTGCGCGGGCCGTCTCGCTCAGCTCGACGTCAAGTGCACGCAAGCGATCTCCTGCCCCCGAGCCTGCGCGAAGCAACTACTGCGCCCGGTCACGACGAAGCCGCACTTCTTCAGTACGCGAAGGGAACCGGCGTTGTCAGCAGGGGCCTCGGCGTGCAGCGGGCGGGCGCTCTCCAGCTCGATCAGCTCGGCGAGCGCCTGGGGCGCTGCCCCGACCCCGGTGAGACCGCGCCACGACATAGGTGACCTCCCGCTCGAAGGGCGAACCGAACGCCGCGGCATGTCCTGCTACTACGCCGTCGGCGGGAACGGTACGCAGGAGCACTGCCGGGTCGGACCGCACCTTGGCCCAGTGCTGGTCGAAGTGGCCGCGGTCGTGGTGATACTTCCTGGTCACCGCCGCCATCCGCTGCAGTTCGGGATCCGCCAACTGCTCCCAGAAGACCGGCAGGTATCCAGCGCTGCTGCCGGACGCGGTGGAGGAGATCCTGCGCTACGCGCATCCCGACCAGATGGCTGTCCGACGCTTCCCGACCGAGGACATCGTCATCGGCGGCACCAGGATCCCTACGGGCGACACCGTGATGCGGTGCATCGCCACCGCTCACCGCGACGGGCAGCGCTAGCCCGAGCCGGACCGCTTCGACATCCACCGCACGGACAAGGCCCACCCGGCACTGGGATACGGCGTCCGCTACTGCCTTGGAGCTCCACTCGCCCGGCTGCAGATCCAGACGGCACTGGGCACCCTGCTGCGACGCTCCCCCGGCTCGCCCTCGCCGTACCGGCGGACCAGCTCCGTCGGCAGCCGAGCTTTCGCAGTCACGCGCTCAAGTAACCCCCCATCGCAGCCGGCTGAGAGCTCTCCCGTAACGGCTGGTCGCGGCAGCGGTGATCGCAGGACGCTTCGGATGCCAAAGAGCCGCCGGCAGGCGGGACTTGAGAGCCGATGCACCCCGGCACGGGCGGCCCGCCGGCGGTACGGCGCTCCGCGGTTCCCCTGCCGCGCTCACGCCGCAGCAGGCGTGAGGACGACGAACTCGGCGCCGGCCGGGTCGGCGCATACGGCGAGGCGGCCTATACCTTCGGCATCCTCGGGGCCCATGCGCAGGGTGCCGCCGTGGGACGTGAGGGCGGCGATGGTCGCATCGCAGTCGGCGGAGCCGAACACCGGGTGCCAGTACGCCTGTCCGTCGGTGTGGGTCAGCGAGGTGGCCGGTATCTCCATGATGCCGCCGTGCATCCGCTCCTCGCCGCCGCCACGGGGTATCAGCAGGGTGTACGTGCCACCGCCACCGGGCAGCGGCACGTCCCGGGTGGTCCAGCCGAACACCGTGCCGTAGAAGCGCTGCGCGGCGGCCGATTCGGGGGTGAACAGCTCGATCCAGCCCAGGCTGCCCGCCCCGTCCGCCACCTCGAATCCGGGGTAGGCCGCGGGCTCCCAGACGGCAAATTTCCCGCCCTGCGGGTCGGTGAGCTGGGCGTGCCTGCCGTCGTTCCTGCCGACCGCGACGGGTGCGCTTCGGACCGTGCCGCCGGCCTGTTCGACGGACCTGGCCGTGGAGTCCGCGTCGGCGGTGTGGAAGTAGACGGTCCAGGCCGGCCGGTCACCGTCCTCGGCGAGCGGGCCGATCGCGCCGACGATCTTTTCGTCGAGGCGGCAGACGGTGTAGCCGCCGGGAGGCTGGTCGCCGAACGGCTCGGTGCGCCAGCCGAACACCTTGCCGTAGAAGGCCGCCGCGGCCGCGACGTCGGGGGCGCTCAGGTCGAGCCAGCAGGGCGAGCCGGGGATGAAATCGGTAGTGATCATGGCCATTCCCTTCACGGAACCCCTCTGGAATCAGCCTGACACCCCCCACTGACAATCGCCCGTCGGCTCCACGCCCGCACGCCCCGCACTCGTCGCGGGCAGGCACCGCTTCGCGTTCGGTGTCCGCGCCGCCGCTTGCTAGCCTGACGCGCACTCGTCAAGTGACCGCGGTGTGCCACGCGCGCACCGTTCGTCACCGCAGGGCTTCACCACCAGATCGTCATCATCGGGGGATATCGACGTGAACCGTCGTCATGTTCGTGCAGTTGCCGTGGCCGGGTTCGTGATCGTCACACTGACCGGCGCCCGCCATTCGCACGGCGGGGGCTGCGGCCACCACGACTCCAACAGCAGCACCAGCGGCGGCTACCGCAGCTCGGGAAGCACCACCGGCAGCGGAACCAGCGGCAGTTCGCCGACGGCCGCCGCGACCACCTCACCGGAGTCGGACATCTCCGTCAGCGACTGCAAGGTCGACGTCGCGGGCGGCAAGCTGAGCGCCAGGATCCGGGTGACCAACGGCAATTCCGTGAGCGCGGCGACCTACAACGGCACGGTGGAGTTCACCGATCAGACCGGGTCCGCCTTCGGCTCCGCGCCGATCTCACAGCTCCGCGTCCCCGCGCACGAGACCCGTTCGACGCAGGTCTCGGGCACCTTCATCACCGGCGGCAGCAACCAGCCGCAGTCGGGCCGGTGCAAGCTCGGCCAGGCCTGGAAGGCGAACATGTGAGGGCCGGCCGACCGAATTCCCTGTGATGCCGCCGCCATGCGCGGAGCCCCGGCCCGCCCTCTCCCCTCCTCATGGAGGGCCGGCCAGGGCCCGCGCGGCGGTCTCCGCCCGCAGGGTCAACTGCGGGCGGCGGGCGCCCGGTCCGACCGGGAATCCGCTGCCGTGCCGCACCGCGGACGGCGTGCGGAGGTGCGGCACAGCCGCCTCTCGGTACGGCAGCGGATCCGGATCCCCCGGGACGTCCCTCATCTGCCCGCCCCCCGACGGGCCCCCTCCTGCACCCGCCCCCTGCGGGTGCTTCCCCCGGGGCCACCCCCCTCCGGCAGCCCCTCTTTCTTTCCCCACGGCGTCGGCACCCCCCGGTACCGCCGCCAGGCAGGCGCCCCCCGGCGCCGATGCCCCGTCAGGGCCCGGAAGCACGCTTCCGGCAGCCCCTCAGGTCCTGTGCCGCCCTCAGCGACGGCGCCGCTGCGCCGCCACCCCGGCGGTCTGCCGCGGGCGGCAGGCGGCGATGACCGACACCACGTCCTTGAACGAGCTGCACATCCGGGTACCGGCGACCGCGGCCAACTCGCCGAAGGTACCGGCGCCGTAGGTGACGGCGACCGCCTCCATCCGCGCGGTCACCGCCATCCGCATGTCCCCCACGGTGTCGCCCACGTACGCGCTCTCCCCGGCGGCGACGCCCAGCCGGCCGGCGGCCCGCAGCACCATCTCCGGGTGCGGCTTGCCGCGCCGCACCATGTCCTGCCCGATGACCGGGCCGACCAGCTCGCGGATGCCCATGACATCCAGGAGCGACTCGGCGCCGCGGGTGGTCTTGGACGTGGCGACGGCCAGTTCGACGCCGTGGGCACGCAGCGCGGACAGCCCGGCCGTTACACCCGGGAACAGCAACTGCGGGCCCTGGCAGAGGACGTCGTAGGCGAACAGTTCACGGTAGCGGCCGATGGCGGCGAGCACCCGGCCGTCGTCCTCGGGCTTGCCGAGCAGCCGTCCGAACGCCTGCCCCGGCGGCTTGCCGACGGCCGCGGCAGCCTGCCGCGGGGTCACCGGGCAGCCCTGCTCCGCCGCCACCTTGACGAGCAGTTTGCTGATCGCCGGACGCGTATTGGCCAAGGTGCCGTCCAGATCGAAGACGGCCGCCTTGATGGTCTCGCTGCCGGCGCCCCGTGCGCCTCTCACAGGACGTTCGCCGACTTCCGCTGATACGCGCATGGCTGGAGACCTTTCCGGATTCCGATGGGTGCAGTGGCTGGAGAGCGGAGCGCACCCGGCTGGTTCGGGCGGCCCGTGGTCGACGACAGCTGACGGCAGAGGCGGTCTCTCCGTGGCGCAGCGCTGTCCAAAGGCGGTGCGCGACCGTCGTGGCGGCTGCAACGGAAGGGGAACATCCCGTTTACCGCCTTCGCAGATTTAAAAACCGCCTGCGCTGTTTGTCAATGCACCCCCTCCTCAGCAGGCGTTCTCCCGCACCCGACCCGCCAGTAGGCCCTCCGACGGGTGCGTCCCACGCATCGACGGTAGGCCGAACGGGCAGGCGATCGAACAGTATGCGACGCGACGCATCACTTACCAGCCAATCCCAAGAGCCATACAGAACCGCATGGTTGGTTTTCTCTGTAGACTGCACACAGCTTGCCCAGCCGTACTAGAGACGGGACGGACACCGTGCCCACGCAGCATCGCGCCATCCAGAGCCGCCAGGCGCTCATCCGCTCGGCCGCAGAGACCTTTCTGGAGAAGGGAGTGCCCGCGGCCGGCATGGTCGAAATCAGCCGGCGGGCCCGGCTGAGCAAGGGCGCGCTCTACTTCCACTTCACGTCGAAGGACGACCTGACCCTCGCGGTGCGCGACTCCGCCGTCGCCACGCTGCAGCAGGTCGAGGAGGGCTTCATCCGGTCACCGCTGCCGCTCGGCGCCGCGGTACGGGAGTTCGCCGCCGACCTCTTCCGCCGGGTGGGATCCGACGCCGTGCTGCGCGCCGGGCTGCGGCTGCGTCCCGAGACGGCGCCGGGGCTCGACATCACCGCCCTGGAGCGGCGCTGGTACGCGCTCTTCCTCGACAAGGCGATGACCGGCGGGGTGGCCGGGGCTTCGCGTTCGGAAACCGAACCGCGGCGCACAGCACAGCTGTTGACCTCGGTCGTGGTGGGCCTGCTGCATCTCGGCTGCGAGGACCAGGCATGGTGGGACGAGGCGGCGCTGGCCGACGTATGGTCGCTGCTGCCGGCCGCCCCCGCCGGCATCCCGGCCCCGGCCGGCGCACCGGCCGGCGGCTGACCGTACCGGCGGTGGCCCGTACGGACCGTCCGGCGGGCCGCGCAGGAACGCGGCCGCCCCACGAGAGCATGCGGAGGACCATCGGTGGTCACACAGGAACGCGCGTTACGCACGCGGCGAGCCGTCCTCACGGCCGCGGCCGAGGTCATCAAGGCGCGCGGGTACGCCGCCGCGACGATGGCGGAGATCATCCGGCGCGCCGGGGTCACCAAGGGGGCGCTGTATTTCCACTTCACCTCCAAGCACGCGCTGGCACGCGCGGTGATCGAGGAACAGACCGAACCGTTCCTCCTGAAGGTCACCGCGTCCCGCTTACAGGACGCCATCGACTTCACCCACCAAGTGGCGCTGGCGCTGCGGGACGACGCGTTGTTACAGGCCGGTGCCCGTATCGCGGTGGAGACGACGTTCAGCGACGAACCGCTGGTGCCGTATCAGGCGTGGACCGACATCCTCACGGGGATGTTCGTCGGCGCCAAGGAGAACGGCGAGCTGCTGCCCGGCGTCTCGCCCGAGGCGGCGGCCGAGCTGCTGGTCGCCGCGTACATGGGCGTCCAGCTGCTTTCGCAGGCGGAGACCGACCGCGACGACCTGCCGGAGCGGGTCACGCAGCTGTGGCGGCACGCGCTGCCGGGGCTCGCCACGGCGGACGGGCTGAGTCATCTGGAGCCGCGGGGCCGCCCGTTGGAGATCGTCGCCTGAGTTCCCGCGCCGTGCGTGGGGCGCAAAGGGGGCGGCCCGCCGCCCCGCTCACGCCTCCCGCGCCGCCACCGGCTCCTCCGCCGGCTCGTCCACCGGCTGTTCCGCGGCCTTCAGGCGTGAGTGGCGCCGTCCGTAGCCTGCGTAGATCAGCGCCCCGACGACCAGGAAGCCGGCGAACTGGAGCCACGTCGCGGGGCCGGTTCCGTAGATGAGGTAGAGGCAGAAGCCGATGCCGAGGACCGGGCTGAGCGGGAAGAGCGGCACCCGGAAGCGGCGCGGCAGGTCGGGGCGGGTACGGCGGAGCACCATCACGCTGATGTTGACCACGGCCATGATCGCCAGCGTGCCGATGGTCGTGAGGTTCATCACCACGTCCAGCGGGACGACGGCCGCCGGGACGGCGAAGACGACCGCCACGATCCAGGTGTTGGCGACGGGGGTGGACGTACGGGGCGAGATCCGCTCGAAGACCCGCGGGATCAGGCCGTCCCGCGACATCGACATCAGGATCCGGGTCTGCCCGTACATGACGGCGAGGACGACGGAGGCGATGGCGACGACGGCGCCGAAGGCGATCACGCCGCCGCCGAAGGCCGAATCGGTGACCCGGTTGACGATCAGCGAGAGGGCGGCGGGCCGGTCGGCGACCTGGTCGGAGGAGAGCGCGCCGATGGCGCTGACCGCGACCAGGCAGTACAGGACGGTGACCACGCCGATGCAGATCATGATCGCGACGGGGATGTTGCGGCGCGGGTTCTTGACCTCTTCGCCGGCCGTGGTGATCGCGTCGAAGCCGATGTACGAGAAGAAGGCGACCGAGGCGCCGGAGGTGATGCCGGCGACGCCTTCGGGGGCGAAGGGGGCGAGGTTGCCGTCGCGGAACGCGGTGAGGGCGATCACGCAGAACAGGATCAGGATCCCGATCTTCAGCACGGCCATGGCGGCGGTGGCGCGGGCGCTCTCGCGGACGCCGCGGACCAGCAGCAGCGCGGCGAGCAGCAGGACGACCACGGCCGGGATGTTGACGATGCCGCCGTCACCGGGCGGGCTGGAGAGCGCGGCGGGCAGTTCCCAGCCGATCAGGCTGCCCAGGAGTTCGTTGAGGTACTGGCCCCAGCCGACGGCGACCGCCGACACCGAGACGCCGTATTCGAGCAGCAGACACCAGCCGACGAGGAAGGCGGTGCGCTCGCCGAGGGTGGCGTACGCGTAGGAGTACGAGCTGCCCGACACCGGTATCGCGCCGCCGAGTTCCGCGAACGAGAAGGCGGTGAAGACGCAGGTGAGGGCGGCGAGGCCGAAGGAGACGATGACGGCGGGGCCGGCCTCGGCGACGGTGTCGGAGAGGCCGACGAAGATGCCGGTGCCGACGATGGCGCCGATGCCGAAACAGACGAGCTGGAAGAGGCCCATGCTGCGCTTGAGGCCGTGGCCCGCGAGGTCGGCGCCGGATTCGGCGACGAGGACGTCGGGCGACTTGATCCGCAGCCCGGACGGGCCGGCGAGAGGTGCGCGTGGCCCCTTTTCGGTGCGGTGGCGGGACAGGGGCGGACGCATGGGGTGGATCTCTTCTCTGGTGGTGCGGGCGTGCGGCGGGGGTGGGCCGCACGCGGTTCGGGGTCCGGACCGGTGGGCCCGAACCCCGTGAGCGGGTCGATGGTAACCGCTTGGGCTGCATGATCGCCCATTTGTACGTATGAGTATGCGTACGCCCCCGGGAGGCCGCGGGTCACCGGGCCGCGTTCACGGCGTCCGCCGGGCGGGAAAGCCGTGGCCGCGGGCGGCGAGCACCACGATCAGCACCGGGGCGAGGAGCACGAGGACGCTCCAGGGGAAGGAGGCGGCGCCGAGCACGCCGAGGAGGATGCCGCCGAGGACCCCGCCGCCGGCCATCGCCACGTTCCACAGCGTGACGAGCATGGCCTGGGCCGCGTCCGCCGACTCCCCCGCCGCGTCGCCCGCGGCCGTCTGCAGCAGCGTGGGGGCGCCGCCCCAGCCCAGGCCCCACAGCACCACCGCGAGGTACACCGCGGCGGGACTGCCGGACGCCACCGCCAGCAGCCCGGCCGCCGCCGCGAACAGCAGCGTGGCGGCCACGGCCAGGGTCCGCAGCCGGCGGTGGAGGTGCGCGCCGGTGAACCAGATGCTCACCAGCGAGGCGGCGCCGAAGACCAGCAGGACGCGATCGGCGGCATCCCCCATGCCGAGGCGCTGGAGGAAGGTGGCGATGAAGGTGTAGAGGACGGTGTGGGCCAGGACGAAGACCAGGGTGACGAAGAGGACCGGCGCGACGCCGGGGATGCGCGCGGTCCGCAGCACCGGGATCCGGCCACCCCGCGGCTGCCCGGGGAAGTCCGGGACCGCGGCGGCGATCCAGCCGAGCAGGACGACGGTGAGCGCGGTCATGACGAGGAAGGCGGCCTGCCAGCCGAGCGCCGTGCCGAGGAAGGTTCCGGCGGGCACGCCGAGCGACAGGGCGAGGGGAATGCCCGCCATGGCTATCGCGAGGGCCTTGCCCTGGAGGTGGACGGGCGCCATCCGGCGGGCGTATCCGGCCAGCAGTGCCCAGGCCAGACCCGCCGCCACCCCGGCGGCGAACCGTGCGGCCATGGTCAGGAGGTAGTCGGACGAGAGGGCGGTGACGGTGTTGGCCACGCCGAATCCGGCCATCGCGGCGAGCAGCAGGTGCTTGCGCCGCCGGCCTGCGGTGGCCGCGGTGAGCGGGATGGCGGTGAGGGCGGTGCCCAGGGCGTAGAGGGTCACGGTCTGGCCGGCGGCGGACTCGCTGACGCCCAGACCTGCGCTCATCGCCGGGAGCAGGCCGGCGGGCAGCGTCTCGGTCAGGCTGGTGAGGAAGACCGCGGCGGACAGCGCGAGGAGCGCCAACAGCGGGAGTTTCCGGCCTTGTTGGGGTTCGGTGACGACGGGGGAAGCGGTGTGTTGCGTGAGATCGTTCGGCATACGCGTATGCTCGAACCTTCACATTGATGTGAAGGTCAACGCGAGCGAACGTGAGGGCGGTCACATGCGCATCGGAGAACTGTCGGAACGCACCGGCACACCCCGGCGGCTGCTGCGCTACTACGAGGAGCAGGGGCTGATCGTCGCCGACCGCACCCCGAACGGCTACCGCACGTACGACACGGCGTCCGTCGGCCGCGTCGTGCAGATCAGAGGTCTGCTCGACGCCGGGCTGCCCACCCGGCTCATCAAGCAGATCCTCCCCTGCCTCGACAAGCCGCAGGTCATCCACTTCTCCGACGCGACACCGGAGATGCTCGCCACGCTGGAGTGCGAACTGGACCGGATGACCAGCCGCATCCAGTGCCTGACCCGCAACCGGGACGCCATCGGCGCCTACCTGGACGCGGTGCGCGACAACCACCGCCCGCAGGCCGCCGTCGGCTAACGGGCCGCACCCCGGTCCGCCATCGTGGCGACCAGCACCGCCTTGATGGTGTGCATACGGTTCTCCGCCTCGTCGAAGACGACGGAGTGGGCGGACTCGAAGACCTCGTCGGTGACTTCGAGTGAGGTCAGGCCGTGCCGCTCGTGGATCTCCCGGCCGACCGCGGTCCCCAGGTCGTGGTAGGCGGGCAGGCAGTGCAGGAACTTCACGTCCGGCTTGCCCGTGGCACGCAGCACGTCCATGGTCACGGCGTACGGGGCGAGCAGCCCGATCCGCTCGTCCCAGACCTCCTTGGGCTCGCCCATCGAGACCCACACGTCGGTGGTGACGAAGTCGGCGCCGCGCACCCCCTCGGTGACATCCTCGGTGAGGGTGATCCGCGCGCCGCTCGCCTCGGCCAGCGCGCGGGCGCGGGTGACGACCGCCTCGTCGGGCCACAGCTGCCGCGGCGCCGCGATCCGGACGTCCATGCCGAGGAGCGCGCCCGTGACGAGGTAGGAGTTGCCCATGTTGTTGCGGGCGTCGCCGAGGTAGGCGAGGGCGGTGTCGGTCAGCGGGCGGCCGTTGCCGTGCTCGACCATGGTCAGCACGTCGGCCAGCATCTGGGTGGGGTGCCAGTCGTCGGTGAGCCCGTTGAAGACGGGGACACCGGCGTACGCGGCCAGTTCCTCGACGTCCGACTGCCGGCTGCCGCGGAACTCGATGCCGTCGAACATCCGGCCCAGGACGCGGGCGGTGTCCTTGACCGACTCCTTGTGCCCGATCTGCGAGCCGGACGGGTCGAGGTAGGTGGTCGACGCGCCCTGGTCGGCGGCCGCGACCTCGAAGGAGCAGCGGGTGCGGGTCGAGGTCTTCTCGAAGATCAGGGCGATGTTGCGGCCCCGCAGGCGCGCGATTTCGGTACCGGCGCGCTTGGCGGCCTTCAGCTCGGCCGCCAGGTCGATCAGTCGGCGGAATTCCTCGGCGCTGAAGTCCAGCTCCTTGAGGAAGTGGCGGCCGGTGAGGTCTATCGCCATGGGTGGGCTCCTGGTTCGCGGCGTTCGGGGAATCGGATCCTGGAACTATATACGAACATACGCATCTCTATTCAGAGGGTTCGCGTGCCCGCACCGACGGTACGGTCCGCTCCGCCGCTCCGCAGGCCCCGCGGCCGCCTCACGACGCGCCCGGCACGGCGTCCCGCACCACCGGACAGCTCATACAGCGCGGGCCGCCCCGACCCCGCCCCAGCTCACTGCCCGGGATCGTGATCACCTCGATGCCCCGCTTGCGCAGAAACGTGTTCGTGGTGACGTTCCGCTCGTACGCCACCACCACGCCCGGCTCCACCGCCAGCACGTTGCAGCCGTCGTCCCACTGCTCCCGCTCCGCCGCGTGCACGTCCTGCGTGGCGGTCAGCACGCGGATGTCGTCCAGGCCCAGGGCGGCCGCTATGGCCCGGTGCATGTGCTCCGGCGGGTGATCGGTGACCTTGAGGTCCTGCTCGCCCGAGCCCGGTTCGATGGTGTACGAGCGCAGCATGCCGAGACCGGCGTACTGCGTGAACGTATCGCCGTCGATCATCGTCATGACCGTGTCCAGGTGCATGAAGGCACGGCGCTTGGGCATGTCGAGCGCCACGATGGTGCGCGCCGACCCGGCGGCGAACAGCCCGCGCGCCAGCATCTCGACGGCCTGCGGCGTGGTCCGTTCGCTCATCCCGATCAGCACCGCGCCGCTGCCGAGCACCAGCACGTCGCCGCCCTCGATCGTCGACGGGTAGTCCGCCTGCCCCTCCGACCAGACGTGGAAGTCCTCGTTCCGGAACAGCGGGTGGTGCCGGTAGATCGCCTCGTAGTGCACCGTCTCGCGCTGCCGGGCCGGCCAGCGCATGGCGTTGATCGACACCCCGTCGTAGACCCAGGCGGAGGTGTCCCGCGTGAAGAGGTGGTTGGGCAGCGGCCCCAGCAGGAAGTCGTCCAGATCCATCACGTGGAAGCGGACCGACGTGGGCTCCGGGTACCGCTCCAGGAACTCCCGCTTGGTCATGCCGCCGACCAGCGCCTCGACCAGCTCGGGCACCGGCAGCTCGTCGAACGCCGCCCGCAGGTGGTCGGTGGCCAGCGGGCCGTACTCCTTCTCGTCGAAGACCCGGTCCAGGACGAGCGCCCGCGCCGCCGGGATCTCCAGGCTCTCGGTGAGCAGGTCCCCGAAGAGGTGGACGTCCACCCCACGGTCCCGGAGCACATCGGCGAATCCGTCGTGCTCCGCCCGTGCCCTGCGTACCCACAGCACGTCGTCGAAGAGCAGTGCGTCCTTGTTCGTCGGCGTCAGCCGCTTCAGCTCCAGATCGGGGCGGTGCAGGATGACGCGGCGCAGCCGCCCGGCCTCGGAGTCGACATGGAATCCCATCTCCCCATCTTGGCCTTTCCCGCCCTTCGGCGAACGTCGTCGGACGATGTCGGCAACCCGCCAGGCGGAAAAGCACCCCCGGACGCCCCCGGCGGGCACGGCACCCGATGCGTGCCGTACCCGCCGGACGCCGGACCCTACAACCGCGGATCCACCGGCTCCGATTCCAGCGCGAGCACGGCGAACACCGCTTCGTGCACCCGCCACAGGGGCTCGCCCTCCGCCAGCCGGTCCAGCGCCTCCAGACCGAGCGCGTACTCGCGCAGCGCCAGGGAACGCTTGTGGCCCAGGTGGCGGGCGCGGAGCCGCCGCAGGTTCTCCGGGCGGGTGTACTCGGGCCCGTAGATGATCCGCAGGTACTCGCGGCCGCGGCACTTGATGCCCGGCTGCACGAGGCGGCCGTCGGCACCCCGCAACCGCGCCTGCACGGGCTTGACGACCATGCCCTCGCCGCCGTCGGCGGTCAGCCCGAGCCACCAGTCGGTACCGGCAGCGACGGACGCCGCGTCCTCGGTGTCGACGAGGAGCCTGCGGGTGGCGGTGAGCAGTCCGGGGCCGCCATCGGGGGCTGCGCCACCGTCCGCCGCGGCCAGCCGGTCGATCAGCGCGAGCTGTGCGGTGTGCGGGACGTCCGCGAGGCTGCGGCCCTGGACGGCGAGGATCTGGAACGGGGCCAGCCGGATGCCGGACAGGCCCGCGGTCCCGGGCGGCGCCCCGTCCGGCGCCGCACCGTCCACCCGCCAGCAGTACCTGCGGTAGGCCGCGGTGAAGGCCGCCGCGTCCGCCGCACGCTCCCGCTGGCGCGCGAGCAGCCCCGCCACGTCGACCCCCCGGCCGGCCGCCGCTTCCAGGGCACCGAGCGCACCCGGGAACACCCCCGCAGAGGCCGCGCCCACCGCCGCGTACTGCTTGCGCAGCAGCCCGGTGGCCTTGAGCGACCACGGCATCAGTTCGGCGTCCAGCAGCAGCCAGTCGGTGTCCAGTTCCGCCCAGAGCCCGGCCTTCTCCGCCGCGTCGCGGACCCTGCCGATGAGGGCCGCCGTGGTGCGCGGGTCGTCGAAGAACGGCCGTCCGGTGCGGGTGTGGAGCGCCCCCGACAGGCCCTCGGGCACGCCGAACCGCTCGTGGGCGGTTCCTCCTTCCCGGCAGACGAGTGCCACCGCGCGCGAGCCCATGTGCTTCTCCTCGCACACCACTTCGCGTACGCCGTCGGCGCGGTAGGCGGCGAACGCCTCGGCCGGGTGCTCCAGGTAGCCCTCCTCCTTCGACGTGGCGCAGGGCGCCATGGTCGGCGGGAGGTAGGACAGCAGCCGCGGGTCCACCGCGAAGCGGCTCATCACCTCCAGCGCGGCCGCGGCGTTCTCCTCCTTGACCGCGAGCCGGCCCATGTGGCGGGTCTCCACGACGCGCCGGCCGACCACGTCGCCGAGGTCGAGCGGGCGGCCGTCCGCGCCGCCCGGCGCCTCGCCGGCCAACGGCTTCACCGGCTCGTACCAGACGCGTTCCGCCGGTACGTCGACCAGCTCGCGCTCCGGCCAGCGCAGGGCGGTCATCGCGCCGCCGAAGACGCAACCGGTGTCCAGGCAGAGGGTGTTGTTGAGCCAGTCGGCGCGCGGCACGGGGGTGTGGCCGTAGACGACGGCCGCGCGGCCGCGGTACTCCTCCGCCCACGGGTAGCGCACCGGCAGGCCGAACTCGTCGGTCTCCCCTGTCGTGTCGCCGTACAGGGCGAACGACCGCACCCGGCCCGACGTCCGGCCGTGGTACTTCTCCGGCAGCCCCGCGTGGCAGACCACGAGAGCGCCGCCGTCCAGGACGTAATGGCTGACCAGGCCCTGGACGAACGCCGCGGCCTCGGAACGGAGGGCGTCGTCCTCCTTGTCGAGCTGCTCGATGGTCTCGGCGAGGCCGTGCGTGGGCCTGACGGTACGGCCCTTGAGGTAACGGCCGAGCTTGTTCTCGTGGTTCCCGGGCACGCACAGCGCGTGGCCGGCCGCCGTCATGCCCATCACCAGGCGCAGTACACCGGGGCTGTCGGGGCCACGGTCGACGAGGTCGCCGACGAAGACGGCGGTACGGCCCTCGGGGTGGACGGCGTCCACGGCGCGGCCCGAGGTGTCGCGGGCGAGGGCGTAGCCGAGCTTGGTGAGCAGGCTCTCCAGCTCGGAACGGCAGCCGTGGATGTCACCGATGATGTCGAAGGGGCCGGTGAGGTGCCGCAGGTCGTTGAAGCGCCGCTCGGTGACGACCTGGGCGGCCGCGGCCTCCTCCGGACCACGCAGCACGTGCACCTTGCGGAAACCCTCGCGCTCCAAGTGCCGCAGGGAGCGGCGCAGTTCGCGCTGGTGCCGCTGGATGACGCGGCGCGGCAGACCGGCCCGGTCGGACCGGGCGGCGTTGCGTTCGGCGCAGAGCGCTTCGGGCATGTCCAGCACGACGGCGACCGGCAGCACATCGTGCTCACGGGCGAGCTTGACCAGCTGCGCGCGGGCGGCGGACTGCACGTTGGTGGCGTCCACGACCGTGAGACGGCCGGCGGCGAGCCGCTTGCCGGCGATGTAGTGCAGTACGTCGAACGCGTCGGAGCTGGCCGTCTGGTCGTTCTCGTCATCGCTGACGAGCCCGCGGCAGGCATCGGACGAGAGGACTTCGGTGGGCCGGAAGTTGCGCGCAGCGAAGGTCGATTTGCCGGATCCGGTCGCGCCGATCAGCACGACGAGCGAGAGATCCGGAACGGGCAGCGCCCGCCGCGAGCCGACCGCGGCGCCCTCGTCGTCGGGCCGCTGCCGGGTACGGTCCGTGTCACTCATGCCGCGCCCTCCTCTGTCCGTACGTGGTCGTTCCGATCGATTTTCCGGCGGGCCCGACCGGCTTGACCGCTTCGGGCGGCCCGGTCCGCGCCGTCGCCCCGGTCGGTGCCACCGGCCCGCCCGGCCGTGCCGGTGCGCCCCTCTCCCTCATCCGTGCGGGTGAAGCAGGCGAGCTGGGTCGGCGGCCCCACCTCGGGGTCGTCGGGGCCCACCGGCCGGAAGCCGACGGCATAACCGTGCCGCTCGGCGGCTTCGGACGCCCACCGCCGGAACTCGTCCCTGGTCCACTCGAAGCGGTGGTCGGCATGGCGCACCTGACCGGCAGGCAGCGTCTCCCAGCGCACGTTGTACTCCGCGTTCGGCGTCGTCACCACGACCGCACGAGGCCGGGCGGCGCCGAACACCGCGTACTCCAGCGCCGGAAGGCGCTCCGGGTCGACATGCTCGACGACCTCGCTCAGCACCGCCGCGTCGTACCCCTTGAGCCGCGCGTCGGTGTACGCGAGCGACCCCTGCACGAGCCGAACCCGCGCCGACTGCCGCTCGGACATCCGGTCCGGATGCAGCCTGCGCCGGGCCTCGTGCAGCGCCCGCATCGACACATCCATCCCGACGATCTCGGTGAACCGCCCGTCCTTGAGCAGCTCACCGGTCAACTGGCCCTGCCCGCAGCCGAGATCGAGCACCCGCGCGGCCTGCTCCTCGCGCAGCACCGCGAGAATCGCCTCCCGCCGCCGGACGGCGAGCGGCACCGGCTTCTCGTCCGTGTCGGCCTCTTCGTCCACCGCGTTGTCGATGTCCTCGGCGTCCGCGTCGTCCGCCACGGCCAGCCGCTCCAGCGCCGTACGGGTCAGCGAGCGGCGCCGGGCCAGATACCGGTCGGCGATCACCCGCTGTTCGGGGTGGCTCTCCAGCCAGCCCTCCCCGGCCCGCAGCAACTTGTCGACTTCATCGTCCGACACCCAGTAGTGCTTGGCGTCGTCCAGCACCGGCAGCAGCACATACAGATGCCGCAGCGCCCCGGCGAGGGTCAGCTCGCCTTCGAGCACCAGCCGGACATAACGCGATGCGCCCCACTCCGGGAACGTCTCGTCCAGCGGCAGCGGTTCGGCCACCACCGACCACCCCAGCGGCCCGAACAGGGCGCGCACCAGCTCCGCCCCGCCACGGGCCGGGAGCACCGGCACCTCGATGCGCAGCGCCATCGCCCGGCCGGTCAGCTCGGGGCGCGCCGCGCACTCCCCCTTCATGGCGGTGCCGAAGACGCTCCGCAGCGCCACGGCCAGCAGCGAGGACGCCGCGTACGGCCGGTCGTTGACGTACTGCCCGAGCGCCGAATCCGGAACGCCGCCACGGCTCTTGCCCCGGCGCACCATCGCGACCGCGTCGACCTCCAACAGGAGCGCGGCGGTGCAGCGTTGGGCATCCGCCTCGGGGTAGAAGACGTGCGCGGTGCCGTACGACGTCGAGAACTGCTGCGCCTTGCCGGGATGTTTGTGCAGGAGATACCCGAGGTCGGTCGCGGGACGGTCGGCGCTGCCGGTGGTACTTATCGTCAGGAACACCCGTCTGATCATTACCGCAATCGCACGACTCGCCCAGCGGATTTCTCTTCCGCGCTCCCCCTTACACGGCCTTCCGGCGACGCCACCCGACGCGAGGGCCGGGCGGCAGGCCGGACGACGGGCCGAAGCGTCAGCTCAGCTGCGACTGCACCTGTGCGGAGATCAGCTCCAGGTGGTCCAGGTCGTCGAGGTCGAGCACCTGGAGGTAGACCCGCGAGGCGCCGATCGCGGCGTAGCGGCCGATCTTGTCGACGACCTCGGCGGGCGAGCCGGCGAGACCGTTGGCCTTCAGCTCGTCCACCTCCCGCCCGATGACCGCGGCCCGGCGCGCCACTTCCGCGTCGTTCTTGCCGACGCAGGCGACGAGGGCACTGGAGTACACCAGGTCGTCTCCCTTGCGCCCGGCGGTCTCGGCGGCCGCCCGCACCCGCCCGAACTGCCGCTCACTGTCCTCCAGCGAGGCGAAGGGGATGTTGAACTCGTCGGCGTAGAGCGCGGCCAGCCTCGGCGTACGCGTCGCGCCGTGGCCGCCGATCAGCACCGGCAGCTTGCCCTGGGCGGGCTTGGGCAGCGCGGGCGACTTCTCCAGCTGGTAGTGGGTGCCGCGATAGGAGAACTCCTGGCCGACCTCGGTGGCCCACATGCCGGTGACGATCGCCAGCTGCTCTTCCAGCCGGGCGAACTTCTCCTTCGGGAACGGAATGCCGTACGCCTTGTGCTCCTCCTCGAACCAGCCCGCCCCGAGGCCCAGCTCGACGCGGCCGCCGGACATCTGGTCGACCTGGGCCACCTGGATGGCCAGCACACCGGGCAGCCGGAACGTACCGGCCGTCATGAGGGTGCCGAGGCGGATGCGCCGGGTCTCGCGGGCCAGGCCCGCCAGCGTGATCCAGGCGTCCGTCGGACCGGGCAGGCCATCGGCGTTGCCCATCGGCAGATAGTGGTCGGACCGGAAGAAGGCGTCGAAGCCGAGGTCCTCGGTTGCCTTGGCGACGGTAAGAAGCGTGTCGTAGGAAGCCCCCTGCTGAGGCTCCGTGAAGATGCGTAGATCCATGCCCTCCATCCTGCCCGCTCCACGCCCACAACACCGCTACGGCGTGTCGCCACGGGCGGGCCGGACGGGGCACCCACGGGGCAGGGTGCGGCGGGATGGGCTTGCGGGGTGGCTCGTGACGAGAAATGTGCTGCGCTGAACTGCCCGACAGTGAGCGGGAGTTCGTCCGACCGCCGTCAGCGCAGGCCGACTTGTGGGAGGGCGGTGTTGGTCGACACGTCAGCCTGGATGCGGGAATTTCCCGGAACGGAATTCCGGGGAGTCTCGCCCTGTACGCATATACCGAACCTCCGAGCGCTGGCGCTTCGACGGGTTGGAAATCCGGCTGGGCCTCTCTCTCCCCCCCGCCCCGCCCACCCCAACTCCAACCCCCTCCCCACATCCCGGTTGAGGGAGCAAGAAGACACACGCCTTTTCGCAATTCGATTCGCGATTCCGAAGAACGGGACGGCGCCTTACTCCGGTAATAGACATCACCTCGGTCGAACGCATCACGATGGCCAGCCCCCGAGCCGAGCCCTCCGTCACAGAGGGCGACATGCGGGCAGCTGCCCTCAGACGCCGTCGATCAGGAACTCCACCCCAGCCGACGTCACTACCGAGCCCCGGACCAACGTGACAAACCATGACAGCGAGCGAGGCACTGTCGGCACCGAAAGACCGACGAAGAGCCGCGCCGACGATGGCGGCGAAGGGGCGCTGCGGCGTCAACAGCGCGCCAAACGCTGCGGGGGCCGAATCCACGAAGGGGCGCCATGTTGACGGTTTCGATGTCGAAGGTGAGAGCGACGACGGTGTCGCATTCGAATGCGGAGGCGAGGGCGGTAACCGTGGCAGGGGACGCCTCGACGCTGGTGCACGTAACGCCCGCCCCACCCGGCCCGCGGCACTGCGGGCAGCGGGGAAACGGACGGCAGACGGCAGGTGGCGCTGGGCCTGCGTCCCGCCGAGCTGTCCGATCCGGTTCAGGCGAGGTTCCGGTCCCGCACCTCAAGCTTTTCCAGTATCCCGGTGATGCGGTCGCTCGACTCGTCCGCCGTGTCCATCGCTTCCACGCAGGTCCAGTACATCCCCTCCTCGTCCGCCGAACACACCACGTTCACCAGCGCCTCGCACACCTCTCGCAGCAGTCCCCGCAGGCCGGTCAAGGCACCCCGAACGTCACGCACTTCGGTCAGCTGAGCCGCCCGCAGCCCGCCCGTTCTCGGTGCCGGGCGCAGCAGTCCCCCGCTGAACCGCCCGCCCGCATCGCCCAACCCGCGTGCCCTGGACCGCACTTCGTACGGCCCGAATATCGCGAGATGACTTCCGACCGCCTCGGCCAGGGCCTGCGCCTGCCAAGCCTCGACGATCACTTCATGCACCGTGCTCGCCTCTGCCAGACCGCGCCGACTGGCCGCGATGATCCGCACCGCGTCCATGCGCGTCCCTCCCTTCGTCGTCACTCAGCATCACCCCACACTCTTTCCACTACCCAGAGTGAGGGTGAACAGCCAAAAACACCAGGGGAATTCGCAAATCTGTGGACAACCAAGGCGATGTGGAAAGATCCGTGACTCCGGAGAGTGACATATGCCGTGCGGTCGCCGCTTGCCTCACTTGCGTCACACAGCCCACTCGCATCCCGTCAGTCGTCCGCCGATGACACCGGTCACCGGCGTCCCAGCCCTCACGGCCCTCCATGCCGTTCCCGGCAGACGACTCTCGACCCGCGGCTGACCGGCAACGATGCACGGAGGGCCGGAGCCGCATGCGGTCGAAACGAACGAAGTACGAGGCCAAGGGAGAGCCCGAGGCCGAGGAGAGCGGGCCGCGGGCAGGGTCGAGGCCGAGGACGAAGAGGCGGGAGAACATCGAAAATCCGCCCCGCCCCTCAGCCGCCCCTCCATTCCCCCGTCCCCCATCCCCCTCCCCGTCTACTCTCCCTCTCCCCCGCCCTCTCCCTCACTCCCCCGCGGCCGGTCCGGGCGGGCGGAGCGGACTGCCGGGAAGCGCGACTCGTTGCGTTCGATCTTGGCGGCGAGCGCCGCGAGGGCGTCGATACCCAGGACCTCGCAGAACTGCAGCAGATACGCCAGCACGTCGGCGACCTCGTCCTCGACCCGACCGGCGGAGGTCGGCTCGGCCATCACCTTCGCCGATTCATCCGGCGTCAACCACTGGAAGATCTCGACGAGTTCCGCCGCCTCCACGCTGAGCGCCGCCGCCAGGTTCTTGGGGTTGTGGTACTGCTGCCAGTCCCGGGCGGCCGCGAACTCGGCCAGTCGCCGTTGCAGGGCATGAAGATCCTCACTCATGCCCCCATCCTCACTCATGCCCCCAGGCGAAGCACCTGGACATCGGGCAGCCCCTCGGCGACCGCCGGATCGCGCACGGTGCCGAGCAGCCGGACATGGCCACGCCGCGCCATCCGCACGGCCAGCGACACCAGTTCGCCCGCCTGCCGGTCGTCCATGCACCGGTCCATGCCGTCCGCGACGACGGTCATCTGCTGGAACGCCGACGGGATCTCCCCGACCGGGTCCATGTCCAGTACGCCGGGGCCGGTGAGCAGCACCAGGGCGAGGCCGAGATAGCGCAGTTCTCCGTCGCCGAGCTGGTCGACGGGCATCATGCCCCACGTGCCGCGGTCGAGTACGGCCTGGAGGCCGGACGAGGCGCGAGGAGCGGGTACGAGGGCCCGCCCGCGGCCCGGTGCACCCGTGGTGCCTGTGGTGTCCGTCCTGCCCCGTGCCTGCCCGGCCGTACCGTCCGCCGTGCCCGCCGCGGCTTTCTGCGCCCGTTCCCCGTCGGCCTGCCTCGGCACGGCGTGCAGTCCGTCGACCGGCCCCGCGCACGCGGCCCGTACGGCGGCGACCAGGACGGCGTGCCGTCGGGTGCACTCCTTGCTCGTCCGTTCCAGCACCGCGGGGAGGTTGTCGCAGGACGGCCGCAACCGGCCCTCCTCGGCCCGGTGCGCGTCGCCGCCCCGGCAGCTCGCCGTGTCGGCCCGCGTCCGGCCACGTCCTCCCTGAGACGCCCCGGCTTCCGTACCCACCCGCCCGCGGGGGACGGCAACGGCCTCCGGCACCGGGTCCGCCCCGCGCATCGACTCCGGCCGCGGATCGCAACGGAACACCGACCGCAGGGCGACGACGACCTGTTCGGCGGCGGCGAGCACCTGCCGCTGGCCGGCCGTCTTGCCCGCGACGCGCAGCGGCAGCAGCGCGGTGCCCAAGCGGTCGTCGGGCAGCGGCGCGCGCGTCACAGGTGTGGCGCCGGCCGTGTACCAGGCGGCCTGCACGGCGTTGCGGTCCGGGTCCGTCAGCGCGGTGGTGAGCAGGGTTTCGCCGCCGCCGGTCAACCGCTCGCCGACGATGCGGAGTTCGGGTTCCGCCTGGATGGCGAGGTCGAGGCGGACCGGGCCGGCGGGGCCTTCGACGGTGCAGCCGATCCGGAATCCGCGGCGGCCCTGTCCGTCGGGGCGCGCGCCGGCCGGTACACACGCCGTGGCGCCGCCCGGCACCGCCTCCACCGCCTGCCCCAGCCGCTCTCCGCCGCCGAGCCTGGCGAGGATTTCGTACGCTTGGAGGGCGCTGGACTTGCCGCTGCCGCTCGGTCCCGCCAGCAGGGTCAGCGGCCCCATCGGCAGGATGACGCCACGGTGGTTCTTGAAGGCGGACAGCCGTAACTCGGCGACCGCGGGACGTGCACTGTCGATTTGCATACCGGGGACGCTATGCAGCGGCCCCAACCGTCCGGCCCACAGAACCGTTCCGCCCCAGGGGCTTCCTACGATCGGGGGACGCCGCCCGCTGCCGGTTCCGCGACTTCGGTGCCTAGGGGTGCGAGCAGGAAGACGTTGGTGTCGACGCGGTGCATGCCGCTGCCCAGTCCGAAGACGACTCCGCTGGAGAAGTCCAGGATGCGCTTGGCGACATCGGTGTCGGCGCTGCTGAGGTCCAGCAGTACCGGGATCTGTGCCATCAGGTACTCGGCGACCTCGCGTGCGTCGGCGAAGGTCTGGACACGGATGACGACGAAGCGTCGCACTTCCTGTGCCGGGCCCTCGTCGGGGAGGGCGCGGTGGTCGGGCCAGGACGGCCACTCACTGCTGCTGCGAAGTGGGACGACCTCGGCGAGCCCTTCCCACTGCTCATCGGTGGCATCGGGGCCGTTCACCGAATCACCTCACTCGGGGGAGCACTGCCTGTCTGCGGTGTCTGCATCGAACAATTCTAGGGATAAACATACAAACTTTGCCGGACGTGACACACACCGCGTCACATCCCCACCCCATCCTGCACCATGGGCCCTGACCGGTCCCGACAGCCTCGGCAGATATCCTGCGTCGAGCTGGTGTGTGCCCATTCATCCCCCGCGAGAAGGAGGTCCGTTTCCTCATGAGTTCCGAGACTCCGGGCCGACGCCAGCGCGGCCTGCGCGGCCTGCGGAAACCCGCGAAAAAGCGGCCGCCGGAGCCGCCGCCCGCCAACATCGAGGAGCCCGCGGACGCGCCAGGACCACCGCCGGAATCCAGCAGCGTCATCAGCGCCGCCCTTTATCGCGACGGCCACCGCGTCAGCACCCACGACACGCTCGCCGGCACCTTCCGGCAGCTGCGCGCCACCCCCGATTCGCTCGCCTGGATCGGGCTGCACCGCCCTACGCACGACGAACTCCTCACCCTTGCAACGGAATTCGATCTCCATCAGCTCGCCGTCGAAGACGCCCTGGAAGCGCATCAGCGGCCCAAACTGGAGCGGTACGGCAGCACCCTGTTCGTCGTGCTGCGCGCCGCGCGCTATCTGGACGACCCGGAGGAGGTCGACTTCGGCGAGCTGCACCTGTTCGTCGGCCCGGATTTCGTCATCACCGTGCGGCACGGTGGCGCCCCCGACCTCTCGGCCGTACGCCGCCGCATGGAAGGCGCCCCGGAACTTCTCCAGCACGGCCCCGAAGCGGTCCTGTACGCGATCCTCGACGCCGTCGTCGACGGTTACGCGCCGGTCGTCGCCGGCGTCCAGAACGATATCGACGAGATCGAGACCGAGGTCTTCGGCGGCGACCCGAAGGTTTCCCGCCGCATCTACGAACTCTCCCGCGAATTGGTGGAGTTCCAGCGCGCGACCCGGCCGCTGAACGGCATGCTGGAGGGCCTGACGGCGGGATTCGAGAAATACGGTATCGACGAGGAACTGCGCCGCTATCTGCGCGACGTGGCCGATCACGCCCTGCACATCACCGAACGCGTGGATGGTTTCCGGCAGGCGCTGCAGGACATCCTCACCGTCAACGCGACGCTGGTGAACCAGCAGCAGAACGCCGAGATGCGGGCCCTGGCCGAGGCCGGCTTCGAACAGAACGAGGAAATCAAGAAGATTTCGTCGTGGGCGGCGATTCTGTTCGCGCCGACGTTGGTGGGAACGATCTACGGGATGAACTTCGTGCGGATGCCGGAGTTGCGCTGGGCACTCGGATACCCCTTCGCAATCATCCTCATGGCGATCGTATGTACCAGTTTGTACGTCATCTTCAAGCGACGAGGCTGGCTCTGAGCAGTCAGGCAGGGAAGGTTCGCCCTGCGGGCCGGAGGCCACGGCCCAGGGCGCCGCGAACGCTCTTCCGGCCCGCTGGGGAGAATCTGGGGAGAATGGAGCGCGCCCTACTCCCACGATCGCAGGCGCTGAGCCCCCGCCCACCCGTCTCGTCGTGCGGAGCGGCAGAGTTATACGGAAGCAGCCCCCGCTGAGTGATTGAGCAGCGCGTCGATGGCGACACGCCCCTTACCGCCGGCCTCGGGCATGAAGTGGGCGTAGTGGTCCAGGGCGATCGTGGGGCTGGAGTGGCCGAGCCGGCGCGCCCGCGTGACCACGGACTCGCCCGCTTCGAGGATGATGGACACGTAGGTGCGCCGCAGTACGTGGAAACCGTTCCAGCGGGAGGCTTTCCAAGCCTCGCTCTTCTCCCGCAGGGGGATGACACCGACGGCGGCGAGGGCCGGCTTCCAGAATTCGACGTTGAAGATGTTCGCGCGAATGGCGTTGCCATATGTCGTGGTCAGGATGAGAGGGAATCACCTCCTCTCGCGTTCGGGTTCCGGTCCCCCAAGGCAGCTCGACCTCAACAGCGGGGTACTCCATGAAGTAGGCGGCCAGCTCGGAGGCGACCGACCGCGGCATATCGACCATGCGCGTCTTCCCTCCCTTCGGCAGGGTGAAGTGCAGGCGCTCTCCGATGAGTTGCACCTGCCGCCGCACTCGCAAGACCCCTCGCGTGAAGTCGATGTCCTCCGGTGACAGACCGAAAACCTCGCCCTGCCGCAGCCCGCAACCCAGTGCGAGCACGACGGAGATCCGGTATCGCGGGCGGATCTCGTCCCTCATACACTGCGCGGTCTGCAGCGCCCACGCCTCACGCTCACCGTCAGGCGCCTTGGGCCAGCGCACCGACTTGGCGCGCATCGGATTGCGCGCCAGAACCGATCGTGAAGGGCAGTCTCGAAAATATTCGAGAGCGTCGTGAGGATTTGCCAGGCGTCACGCGGCGAGCACTCGCCTTCGAGATCGGCGATGTATCCACGTAGCCGTGCGGCAGTGATGTCCAGCAGGGGCAGTCCGCCGAGTTGAGGCAGGATATGGGGCCGCACGCGCTCATCAATGCGTCTGATCGCGCCCGGTGCGCCCCGGACTCCCGTCTGCCAGAAGCGGGCCACATAGTCGGCCAGCGCGATGGATCCATCCCGAGGACCGACGAACTCACCGCGTTCACTGTCGGTGCTCGTCCTGCGCAGCCAAGCCTTGGCATCTTCCAGCGTTTCGAACGGCCTGTCCCGAGCCCCCGGGGGTTCCGGAAACTCGGTAGCGAGATCCCTTGCCGTAGCGAACGGTGCGCTCTCGCTTACCAATAGCTGGGTCTTTCTTCTCTGATCCAGCGATCTTCTATGTATCCAGCAAAATCTACCTCTGGGATGACGGGTGGAAACGCGGCGAGGGCCGTGGCCGCGGTCTGGTCCGGAACGGCGGGCGGCCCCTTGGAGGCATCGACATCGGTTCCTCCCCGCGACCGCACGACACGCCGGCGGCCAGCAGGGGCTGCCCTCCCGACAACATGCGGATCCCCGACGGGAGTTGAGCAAAAGAGTCCCCTGCTATGGTGCGCCGATGTCATCGATCAAGCAGTTCCAAGTCACCTTCGACTGCGCAGAACCTGCGCGCCTCGCCAGTTTTTGGTGCGAGGTGTTGGGGTACGTCGTACCGCCGGTCCCGAAGGAGTTCGCCACTTGGGAGGACTACCATCGCTCGCTGCCGCCTGAGGACCAGGTCACCTACTTCGCGTGCAGTGATCCCTCGGGTGCGGGCCCGCGCGTGCTCTTCCAGCGCGTTCCCGAAGGGAAGGTCGTCAAGAACCGGGTGCATCTCGACGTGCGGGCCGGCACCGGACTCGTGGGTGAAGAGCGCCTCGCTACGCTGGAGGCCGAATGCGCACGACTGGTCGAGCTCGGTGCGGTACACGTGCGAACGCTGCTTGCCGATGACGACAACGAGTCGTGCATCCTGATGCAGGACATCGAGGGCAACGAGTTCTGTCTCGACTGAACATCCTCCGCGACGGCGAGATCGGGGGGCCGTCTCCCTCGGGCCTCTCGTCAAGGTGGTCTCGTGTGGGGCGGAAGTCACCCTGTGAGGGCGAGGTTGTGACATCCCCAGCCGGCTCGACGACTTGACTCTGACACCGGTGTCAGACTTTAGCGTCCATGGCATGGCATCTGAACAGGCATTCCGCCAGCCGCACCGCTACCGGCTCGACACTGACGTACGAGGCAGCGGACCCGCGCTGCTCCTCGCACACGGCGCGGGCGGCGGCATCGAGGGAAACTTCGGTCTCGTTCTCGACGATCTGGCACGGGACCACACGGTGATCGGCCCGTCCTACCCCGGCGTGGGCCGCACGCTCCTCCCTGAGGCGCCGCTCGACCTCGACGCCCTCGCCGACGCCCTTGCAGCCGCGGCCGTTGAGTACGGGCACGAACGATTCGTCGTGATCGGCGAATCGCTGGGCAGCGCCGTGGCGATCCGGGCCGCGACCCGGCACCCCGAACGCGTCACGGCCCTCGTACTGACCGCAGGATTCGCCGTCGCCGACCCTGCGCTCGGCGGTGCAGCGCAGCTCATCGCCGCCCTCGGTAAGGCCGGCGAGTGGCGGGCCGTGGCCCGGCTCGCGGCGCTCGCCTGTCTCTCGGAGCGCCGGCTCACCGCGATGTCCCCGGAGGAGGTAGAGGCGACTGTCGAAGGCGTGCTGACCGGGATGCCCTCCGGGACGCCGGCCCATTTCGAACTGATCACGCGTCTGGACGTCCGCGACGAACTCGACCAGGTGCGCGTGCCCACGCTGGTGGCGGTGCCGACCGGCGCCCGGCTTGTGCTGCCCGACAGCTCGCGCCGTATCACCGCGGGAATTGCCAGGGCCACACTCGTCGAAATCCCCGGCGCCGGCCACATCCTGGACGCGGCGGACCGCGCGGTGTGGTTGGGGCACGTACGGCGGTTCCTCGCCGGCCTGGTCCGGTGAGGCGCGGTGCCGGTCTCGCCGCCCTCGCCCTGACCACGTTCGTCGTCGTCACGGCCAAGTTGCGGCCGGTCAGGGCGGGCCTGGGCGTATCCGAGTCACCCGTCGGGCTGCTCGTCATGGTCTGCGCGTTCACCTGCTGCGGGGCGTCGACACCCGCCGGCGGCAGATGAACCGGCAGCTAACCGTCCAGGAGTCGCGGCACAAGCTCGCCCGGGACATCTGCCACGGCAGGCGCGGCCGGAACACACAGGTGTACCGGACGGGGCATGAGGACCAACTCGGCGCGCTCGGCCTGCTCCTGAATGCCGCCGTGCTCTCGACGACTCGCTATCTCACCGCGGTCGACGGGGTGAGGCGGCCGGTCAGGGTGTCGCGGCGGCCATGAGCTCCTCCGCTCGGACGAAGCCGTAGCCGCGTTCGAGCAGGCCCTCGATCATCGCGGGCAGCGCCTCCGCGGTCTGTGAACGGTCCCCGCCGCCGTCGTGCAGCAGGATCATGGAACCCGGCGCGGTCCGTTCCAGGACGAGGCGGGTGATGGTCGGGGCGCCGGGCAGCGCCCAGTCCAGCGGTTCGACGTCCCAGAGCGCCACCGGGTTGTCACCCTCGGCGAGCCAGGACAGGACCTCCGGTGTGCGGGAGCCGTACGGCGGCCGGAACATCCGGGGGCCGTCGGTGCCCAGGGCCTTCCCTATGGCCTCGTCGGTGCGTTCGAGCTGCGCTCGCAGCTCGCCCCGGGTGAGGTCGGGCAGGAAGGGGTGGGACCAGGTGTGGTTGGCGACCTGGTGGCCGGCGTCGGCCATCCGGGCCAGTTCCTCGTGGTGGGCGAGGGCGTGCAGGCCGACGCAGAAGAAGGTCGCGGGCACGCCGTAGCGGTCCAGAACATCCAGAATCCGGCCGGTGTACGGGGGGTTGGGGCCGTCGTCGAAGGTCAGCGCGACCACCGGTCGCTCGCGTGAGCCGTGGCTCAGGCAGCGGCCGGCCCGGCTCAGGGCCTCGGTGGCGTCGGCGCTCTCGGCGATGCCTGCGTCGAGTTGGTCGGAACGCCCCGTCAGGGTGCCGGTCTCGATGTGCAGGTGGGCCAGGGCGGCCAGGTCGCGGACCGCGGCCAGGGCCAGTTGGTCGGCCGGCACCGAGCCGAACGCGGGCCGGCCCGGCAGGACCCAGGGATCGGCCCGGTACATCCGCAGGCCCGCGCTCATCAGTCCGCCGTCGAGCATCCCGTTGGTGCTCTCGATGACGTTCACGAGGTGCTCGCCCACCGCCGTGTAGGCGCGCTGACGGCCCAGCAGGTACGCGGTGACCTCTGCCACCTGGCCTGCGGGAAAGTGAACGGTCGGCTCGACCAGGACACCGTCCTGGTCGAGGACCGAGACCTCGAAGCCGGTGGCGGTCCAGGAGATTCCGGAGTAGCGCATGCAGTCCTTCCCCCGTCGGGTGCGGCCGGAAGCGACCCCTCCAGTCAGGAAGGTTTCCTCACAGAAACCAGAGTCTCTCCGCCGGTCCCCCGACTGTCAACCAACCTCCGCTCAGGGGGGATTGGTGGCTTGCCGGCCTCGGGGACGCCCGGCGGGATCGGCGGCGCGGTCAGCAGGCCAGCCGTCGCCGCACGGGTTCCAGCAGGGACAACTCGACCGGCCGCGCGACCCATGGCCGGTGGAGCCGGTCTCCCTCCGCGCGAGGCACCAGGTGAACGTGCAGGTGGAACACGTCCTGCCAACCGGACGGCCGATTGGCCTGAAACAGTGTGAGCCCGGCCGGATCGAGCACCTCGCGGATACGCGCCGCCATCATGTGGACGGTGCGCATCACGGCCATGGCGTCGTCCTCGTCGATCTCCCACAGGTCCGCGGCGTGCCGTCTGGGGATCACCAGCGTGTGGCCATCGGTGACCGCGGTGATGTCGAGAAACGCCATGGTCCGGGCATCCTCGTAGACGACCGCCGCCGCGAGCCGGCCGGCGAGGATGTCGCAGAACACACAGGTCACGGCGGTGTCTGCGATCCGGGGGGCGCCGGCCTGGCGGTGGTCGTCGGCGGCGGATCCGGTCATCGGGACTCCTTCGGATGGCGAGGGCGCCGGCAGCTCAACGGGCTTGTTGCTCCGGCGATATGACGTCGCGTCACATTGACTGCGGTGCGCACGGTTTCTACGAGACCGCCTGTCCCTCGCGTCATACGGGTTCACTCCCACCCCAACGGAAGTCCCTTGACACAACGGCGCGGCATCGCGGAACCTACCGTCAGTTAGTAACGTTTACTAACTGGCGGGGGTGCAGCAGATGGCCAGTGGACCTTCCCTGCGCACGACGGAAGGCCTTCACCCGGAGCAACGGCACCGGGAGGCGAAGCGGGCGAGGATCGCCACACTCGGCGTCTTCGGGCTCTGCGGGGTCGCACGTTCGCTCTGGAGCGCCTCCCTGCCGGGGGTCGACGAACGTCTCCAGCTCAGTGCCCACCAACTGGGCCTGGTGCTGCTGGTGGTCGGCATCGGCTCGATCGTCGCGATGCCCGCGGCCGGGCGCCTGTCCGACCGCTGGACCAGCCGGCGCCTGCTGCGCATCAGCGGACCACTCGCGGCCCTGACCGTCGTCGGTCCGGCGCTCGCCCCCGGATTCGGGCTGCTGCTGGTGACCGCGTTCCTGCTCGGCGCCGGTCTCGGCGTCCTGGACGTGGCCATGAACGCGCAGGCCATCGAGGTCGAACAGCGCTTCGGTCGGCCGATCCTGTCCTCCTTCCACGGATTGTGGAGCCTGGGCGGCGTGGCCGGCAGTGGCGTGATCGCCCTCGGCCTGCACCTGCACGGCAGCGGTCAGGCCCTGGTGGCCTGCGGCGCGCTGGTGGTCGCGGCGCTGTCCCTGCTGCCCGGCCGGGCGCTGCTGCGACCGGAGCGTACGGCCGCCGAGCAGCCGGCCGGGGGCCCGTCGGCAGCTGCCGAGGCCGAGCGGACGGCCGAGGCGGCCGAGCCCGCGCCGCTGCGCGCCGGCCTGATCCTGCTGCTCGGGCTCACCGCCATGGCCGCCTTTCTCAGCGAGGGGGCCGGCTACGACTGGGCGGCCCTGCACGCCCGTCAGGAGCTGGGGGCCGACGCGGCCACCGCCCCGCTGGCGTACACGGCCTTCGCCGCCGCGCTCACCGTCACCCGGCTGACCAGCGACGGGCTCCGCCGTCGCCTCGGTCCCGTGCGCGGCATCGCGTGGGCGGGAGCCATCTCCGTACTCGGCTACGCGCTGGTACTGCTGGCGCCCCACCTGTCCACCGGCCGACTGGGCTTCGCGTTCGTCGGCTGGGCGGTCGCGGGCGCGGGCCTGGCCACCGTGGTACCCGCGGTCTTCAGCAGCCTCGCCGCCAACGAGGGCTCGGTCGGCCGCGGCCTGGCCTGGGTCTCGACCCTCGCCTACGGCGGCAACCTCGCCGGACCTGCCGTCATCGGCCTGATCGCCGGGGCCACATCGCTCGGCTCCGCGATGCTGCTGCCGATGGCGATGGCCCTCACCGTCGCCCTGCTGGGACCGATCGCCCTTCGCGCGACCCTCGCGCCCCCGCCTTCCCGTCGCCCCCAGCCCGTCAACCCCACGCTTCCCACCCGCTGACAGACCGATACGTCCGCGTCCGAACGAGAGGCAACCGATGACCACGCACGCCCCGTTTACCGACACCCCGGACACCACTCCCGAGACCCTCGACTCCGAGCTGTTGGCCCAGCCGAGCGTCGGGCGCAGCACCCTGCGCCGGCTGGCCGACGCCTGGCCGCGCCGGGCGACGATCCGTACCGACATGGCTGCGGTCGCCGACCCGGGCGGCTACGACCCCGAACTGCTCGACTACCCGCTCGAACTGCTCCCGTTCGCCGAACACCCGCACTTTCTGGCCGCGTCCGATGAACAGCGTCGGCAGGTGAACACGATGGCGTGGATCTCGTACAACGAACGGGTCATCGCCGCCGAGGAGTTCGTCGCCAACCCGACCTTCACGAAGCTCGCCCACGGAGTGTTCCCCGGAGTCGACCGCTACGAGGTCAAGGAGGTCGTGCAGCAGTCCCACGTGGACGAGGTCTGGCACACCTATATGCACATGGTCGCCATGCAGCGCACCCGGGAGGCCCGTCGGCTCGCCGCCGAGCCCGACTACGGTCAGCCGGTCACCAACCGGCGCCTGTACGCGCTGACGGACGAGCACAGTGAGCGGTGGCAGAAGGACCTGCTCTACCTGCTGTGGACGGCGGTCGGCGAGATCAGCATCAACGGTTTCCTCGACCTGCTCGCCCGCGGCAAGGGGATCCAGCCCATGCACACCCTGATCGCCCGGCTCCACGCGCGCGACGAGGCCGCGCACGGGCCGGTGCTGGCGGAGCTGATGCGCGAGATCTTCCCGAAGCTCAACGCGGAACAGCGCGACTTCCTGGTCCGGATGATGCCCGACGCGATCACCGCGTTCGGCGCGGAGGACTGGGAACTGTGGCCGAGACTCCTGGAGTTCAGCGGGATCCGGCACGCCGAGGAGATCATCGAGGACGCCCGCAGGCTGCCCGGCAACGAGCTGATGATGAACGACTTCTCCACCGTGCACCGGCTGGTGAGGGAGTTGGAGATCGAGCACCGGGTCGACTACGACTTCGACGCGGCCCGAGCGCAGGGCTGAGCTGCGACCGCACCGACGAACACGGGGACGCACCCATGATTCTGACAGGACCGGAGATCACCGAGGCGGTGGCCGACGGCCGGATCGGCATCTCGCCGTTCAGTGCCGACCAGGTGAACCCGAACAGCTACAACGTCCGCCTGGGCGAGACGCTGCTCTGCTACACCGACCAGACCATCGACGCCTACCGGGCCAACCCGACCCGTTCCCTCCTGATTCCACGGGAGGGCTTCGTCCTCCAGCCCGGTCAGCTCTACCTGGGCCACACCGTGGAGCAGGTCGGCTCGGACAGTTACGTACCGCTGCTCTTCGGCCGCTCCTCGGTCGGCCGGCTCGGCCTCTTCGTGGAGATCACCGCACCGATCGGCGACATCGGCTTCCACGGGCAGTGGACACTGATGCTGTCGCCGGTCCGGCCGCTGCGGGTCTACGCCGAGATGAAGATCGGCCAGATCATGTTCTTCGCCGCTCTGGGCGAGGTCGAGCTCTACGAGGGCAAGTACCAGATGGCGGCAGGTCCGCAGGAGTCCCGGTACTGGCGCGACCGGGTGGGGGCGCCGTGATCCTGACCCGCGAGGCCATCACCGCCGCCGTCGCCTGCGGGGACATCGTGATCGAGCCCTTCGACCCGGCGCGGGTCTCCCCCAACGCCTACGACTGGTGCCTCGGCGACCGGATCCGCCGGTGCGTGGGGGAACTGGACGCCGCCCGGCCCACCGCGTACGAGGAGCTGACCATCCCCGCGTCGGGGATGCTGCTGGAACCGGGCGAGCTGTACCTGGGGGTCACCCGGGAACGGACCGGCTCCGAACGCTACGCCCAGCTCATCAACGGCGATCACACCGTCGGCGCGCTCGGTATCTGGGTGCATGTCTCCGCGCCGCTGGGCCACCAGGGACACGCCATCGCCTGGACGCTGGAGATCCAGGTCGTCCGGCCGGTCCGGGTCTACCCCGGCATGACCTTCGGGAAGATCGTCTTCCTGAGCGCCCTCGGCTCAAGCCTGAGTTACCAGCGCCAGGGGCGTAAATACACCCGTACCCAGGGGATCGACATCTCCCGGCTGTACCAGGAACTTTCATGACGACGATCACCGGACTCGACCTCCCCCTCGGCAGCCCTGGCGGCAGCGTCGAGCTGCTCTGGGACCTCTACCTCGGACCCGAACCACTCGTCCCCGCCGACACCTTCATGCTCACTGCGGATCCCCGGAAACCGGGCCCGGTCCTACCCCGCGACCCCGGACACGGACCGGAGCTGCTCGACGTGCCCGGCAAGCAGCTGAGCGGGCCGGCGTTCTGGACGTACGTGGACGATCTGACCGCGGCCATCCGCGAGCGGTTCGGCGGCGGCGACCACGAGGTGGTGCACCTCCAGCACCTCGCGTTCGGCGCCACCCCCGCCCTGCTGCGCGCCTTCCCCGAGCTGCCCCAGCTCGCCCTGGTGCACGGCACCGACCTGCTGTTCGCCGTCGACCACCCCACCCAGCGGGCGGTGCTGCGGGACGCGGCGGCGACCGCCGGCCGGATCGTCGTCCCGACCGGGGCGATGGCCGACCGGCTGCGTACCCTGACCCCCGTCGAGTCGAACCGCATCACCCGGATCCCCTGGGGCATCCCCGATCACCTCCTGACCGAGCCGCCGAAGCGCGTGCCACGGGAGACCGGACAGTTCCGGGTGCTCTACGCGGGGCGGCTCACCAGTGAGAAGGCGGCCGCGGAGCTGCTGGCACGGCTGGCCGCGATCGAGGGCGTGAGCCTCAGCGTGGCCGCGCCACCGGCCGAGTTCCGCGCACTGGCCCGGACCGCCGACCTGTCCGCGGTCCGCTACCTCGGCTGGCTCGACCGGACGCACCTGTGGCAGAGCTTCGCCGAGCACGATCTGCTGGTCGTCCCCTCCAGCCGGCTGGAGGCCTTCGGCCTGGTCGCCGTCGAGGCGCAGGCCTGCGGCCTCCCGGTGCTCTACCAGCCGGTCCCCGGGCTGGCCGAGGTGCTGAAGGGTTCGGCACAGGCCGCCGAGGGCGACGGCTCGGCACGCGCCTTCGCGTCCTGTGTGGCCCAGTTGGCCCGTACGCCCGAAGCCCTCGACGAGGTGCGAGCGGCCGGCTACCGCAACGCGGCCCGCTTCCCGCTCTCCCGAACGGCCCGCGAACTGCGGGAACTGTCCGATGAACTCCGCGCCGGCTGAGCCCGAACGCCGCCCGCGTCCGGCCACGCTGTCCCTGGACCCCGACAACCTCATCGCCTGACCATCACCTGACCATCGCTGACAGGAGAGAACACACCGCCATGAGCTCTGCTTCACCCCTGCTGGTCGCCACCGACCTCGACGGCACCATCGTCCGCAGCGACCGGACCATCTCGGCCCGTACGGTCGCCGCCTTCGAACGGATCGAGAAGGCCGGCGCGCAGTTCGTCCTCGTCACGGGACGGCCACCGCGGCTGATGGGCCCGATCGCCGAGGCATTCGGCCACCGCGGCACGGCGATCTGCTCCAACGGAGCCCTGAGCTACGACATGCACACGGAGGAGGTCGTCGCCGAACACGGCATCGCGGTGCCGACGTTGACCGAGGTGGCCGCCCTGCTGCGGGCGGCCGTCCCCGGTATCGGCCTCGCGGTGGAGTACGCCAAGGAGTTGGCCGGCGACGCCCGGTACGAGGCGGGCGACTGGGACTCCGACACCACGGTCCTCCGCCCCGACGACGCCGTCCTGTTCGGCCGGCCCGCGCCGAAGCTGGTCGGCCGGCACCCCGAGCTCACCGCCGACGAGCTGGTGGAGCTCGCGCACCCCGCGGTGGGTCATCTGGTCACCGTCTACCACTCCAACGGCGAGCGACTGGTGGAGGCGGTGGCGCAGGGCGTCAGCAAGGCCCTCGCGCTCGCGGAGCTGGCCGCCCGGCACGGGGTGGCGGCCTCGGAGACGGTGGCCTTCGGCGACATGCCCAACGACCTTCCCATGATGGCCTGGGCCGGCACCTCGTACGGCATGTCCAACGCCCACCCCGCGGTGCTGGCCGCCGTCGACCACGTCATCGGCGGTCACGACGAAGACGGTGTTGCCGCGGTCGTCGAAGAGCTCTTCCCACAGGACTGACCAGCCCTCCTCCACCGCACCGACCGCTTCGACAAGGGACACGACAGCCATGAGTGAACTCGACCGTCTGGTCAACACCTGCCTGCTCCCGGGGGTCACCGCCGGCACCGCGCCCGACTGGGCGCACACCGGTCTGGACGCAGGTCTGCCGGGCTTCGTACTGTTCCCCGGCGCGCCGGACGGCGACGCCGCGGCCGGCAGCACCGACGCGGTCCTGCACAGCGCCCGCGCCCTGCGCGCGACCGCCCCCGACGCCCTGATCGGCGTCGACGAGGAGGGCGGCGACGTCACCCGGCTGGAGTCCGACCACGGCAGCTCCTACCCGGGCAACCTGGCGCTGGGCGTCGCGGACGACCTCGGCACCACCGCGCGGGTCGCCGCCGCGCTGGCGGCCGACCTGCGCGCGGCCGGGGTCAACCTCAGCCTCGCGCCCTCCGTCGACGTCAACAGTGACCCGGACAACCCCGTCATCGGGGTCCGCTCCTTCGGCCAGGACCCCCGGCTGGTGGGCGCCCACAGCGCGGCCTTCATCGGAGCCGTCCAGGCAGCGGGGGTGGCGGCCTGCGCCAAGCACTTCCCCGGGCACGGCGCGACGGTGGTCGACTCGCACCACGCCCTGGCCGTCGTCGACTGCGACCTGGCCACCTTCCGCAGCCGCGAGCTGCCCCCGTTCGTCTCTGCCATCGAGGCCGGGGTCCGCTCGGTGATGGCCGCCAACGTCCTGTTCCCCGCCCTGGACGCGGAGCACCCGGCCAACCTGAGCCGCGCCCTGCTGCACGGCCTCCTGCGGGAGGAACTCGGCTACGAGGGCGTGGTGATCGGCACGGCCATCGCCATCGCCGGTCCGCTGCCCGCGGCCGAACTGGGCCGCACAGCCGTCGACTCGCTCCGGGCCGGGGCCGATCTGCTGCTGCTCGGGCCGGGCGAGGGCGAGCGCGTCTGGCACGACGTACGGGACGCCGTGGTGGCGGCGGTACGGGCGGGCGAGCTCGATGCCGAACTCCTGGAGGCGGCGGCCCAGCGGGTGGCGGACCTGCGCCGCTGGGCCGCCCCTGCGGACCGTTCGGCCGGCCTGGAGGCGGCACGGCGTGCGGTCAGGGCCGAGGGCACGGTCGCACTGCCTGGCCCGGCCACCGTGGTCGAGCTGGTCGCCGCGGGCAACGTCGTGGCGGGCGACGCCCACTGGGAGCTGGCCGGCCCGCTCGCCGAACTCGGCCTGCTCGCCCGGACGATCCGTACCTCCGCGGCCGAGGCATCCGCCAAGGCGATCCTGGCGGCGGCGGATGGCACGCCGCTGGTCCTGGCGGTCCGGGACGCGCACCGCGCCGAGGAGGCCGCGGCGCTGGTCGCCGAGTTGCTGGCGGGGCGCCCCGACGCCGTCCTGATCGCGGTCGGGATGCCCGAGGACACCGCCCTGACGACCGGCGCCAGCATCCGTACCTACGGTGCGGGCGCGGTGAACACCCGGGCCGCGGCGGAACTGCTGGCCGGGCGGGGCTCAGCGCAGGCGGTTCGCGACTGAGCGTAAACGAAGAACTGCGGCGTCCTCGGCGAGATCCTGCCCGGCGTCCCGGACGGGGGTGCGGCTAAGGACTTGCAGGGAATCAACACCTTGGTTCCCTGCAAGCCCTTGGCGCGCTCGGGCAGGGACGGGCGAGCTGAGGCAACGGCCGGGGCTGCGCCCGGGGTTCGGCCGGGCATCGGCTCCGGGGGCCGTGGTCATCCGGCGGGCTCGGAGGGGGCACGTGGTCCCGTGCCGGTCAGGCGGAGAACTCCTCGGCCGCGGGCCGGCCCGGGAGATGTGGGGAGATCGAGTTTCGGGAGGGGACGTTGAGAGGATCATGGCGGGATGACTGAGGGCCTCTCTTCCGCGGCGCCGGCGGTGGTGCGGCTCGCGGAATACACGAAGACCGGGCAGCGCGAGATCCTCGGCGACGGTGCCGATCCCTTCGGTGTCGCGGACACCGGGCTGACGTGGCTGCCCAAGGACGTTCATTTCGGTGTCAGGCAGCGGGGCCGTCTCGTCGCGCACGCCGGTCTGGTGCGGCTGCCGATGGCGATCGGCGGGGCCTGCGCCGAAGTGGTGGGGGTCGGCGGGGTGGCGGTCGCTCCTGAGCTGCGAGGGCGCGGGCTGGCGCGGCTGGCCGTCGCTGCGGCCCTGGACCATGCGCGGACGATGGGGCCGCGGCACGGGCTTCTCTTCTGCCGGCCGACGCTCGTCCCGCTCTACCGGCGGCTCGGCTGGCGGGCGCTGGAGCAGGAGGTCCGCGTCGAACAGCCCGACGGGCCCGTGATCATGCCGCTGTGGACGTTGTGGACGCCGCTGCACGACGGTGCGCGGTGGCCTGCCGGAGAGATCCGTGTGCTGTCGCTGCCCATGTGAGTGAAGGTCCGTCGTCACCGTGTTTCCGGCAGTGCTTCGAGACCCGCCCGGCGGTAACTCGCCTGGGCCCGGGGTGAGATGAGGAAGTGGAGGAGGGCGGACGCGGCGGGTGCGGTCGGGCCGGTGGCGAGGGCGGCGGTGAACTCGGTGTCGTGCCGGGCCGGTTCGGGCAGTGGGCCCACCACGTCGGTCCCGGGCACGAACGCCAGCTCGCTGAGCTGCTGGACGGCGAGGTCGGCCCGCCCGTCGAGGAGCGCACGGGCGGTGAAACCCTTCTCGATCACCGTCGCCCGCGCGTTCACCTCGTCGGCGATACCGAGGTCCTGGAGCAGTCGGGCGAAGTGGATGCCGCTGGCGCCGGTGCGCGAATAGGCCACGGAACGGGCGCTGACGAGGGCCGTGGTGAGGTCGTCGAGGGTTGCCAGGGGCGGACGGGCGGCGCCGCCGGCGACGGCGACCCCCACGCCCGTCCTGGCGAGGGGGGTGAGGGAGCCGGGCGCGACCTTGCCCGCTCGGGCGAGCGCGTTCAGGGCGGAGGTGACGCCGATGACGACGTCGGGCCGGGCGCCTGCGGCGATGCGGCGTTCGATGACCGTGGTCGGGTCGAAGTCCGGGGCGACGGCGACGCCTTGCTCGGCGGTGAAGACGGGCAGGAGGTCTTCGACGGCTGCCTGGACGGCCAGGGCGCTGAAGAGGGTGAGGGGCATCGCGGGGTTCCGTTCCCTGGGCGTGTGGTGTGCGGGGCGGGTGGTCAGTGCGGTGTGCGGAGTGCGGTGCGCTGGGCGGGGGTCAGGGGGCGGGTGCGCATGCCGCGCAGCAGCAGGAAGAGCTTTGCGGTCTCCTCCAGTTCCTCGATGGCGTCGAGCGCTTCACCGAGGCTCGCAGCGGCCACGACCGGGCCGTGGTTGCGCAGGAGAAGGGCGCTGTGGTCGCGCGCCAGGTGTTCCGCGGCGCTTTCCAGGGCGCGGTCGCCGGGGGCGTGGAAATCGAGGAGCGGGAGGGAGCCGACGCGCATCGCGTAATAGGCGGTGAGCGGCGGGAGGACGTCGTCCTGGTCGGTGTCGGCCAGGCAGGACACCGCGACGGAGTGGGTGGAATGGGTGTGGACGACGGCGTTGGCCCCGCTGCGGGCGCGGAGCATCGCCGCGTGCAGGAACGCCTCCTTCGACGGCCGGGGCCCGTCGACGGGGCGGCCGTGCAGGTCGATGACGGAGAGGTCGTGCGCCTCGACGGTGCCCAGGCTGCTCCCGGTCGGTGTCACCAGGAGGTGTGCGCCGCTGCGTACGGAGAGGTTGCCGGTGCTGCCGTGCGTCAGGCCGCGCGCGAACAGGGATCGGGCGGCGCGGATGATCTGCTGCCTGAGTGCGGCGTCGTCGGGCGGATTCATTCCGGGTCTCCTGTCGGGTCTCCTGTCGGTGCAGGGGTTGCGCGGAGGAAGAGGTCGGGTTCGCCGAAGTTTCCTGATTTGAGGAGCAGGGCGAACGGCTCGTGGGTGCGGGGATGACTCCCGGGGCCGTAAATCCAGGGCACGCCGGTGGCGGCCTCCGGGCCGATCTCGCCACCGGTGATGCCCAGCGCCGTGACGATGGCCCCGGACGTTTCGCCGCCGGCCGCGACGATGCGGCGCACGCCGCGCTCGACGAGGCCCACCGCGATGCGCCCCAGTGCGTCCTCCAGGAGGGCGGCGGATTCCTGGACGCCGAGTGCGTCCTGGACCGCTCGCAGCTCTTCGGGGGGCAGGGAGGAGTGGAACAGGGGGGCGGGTGCGGACGGTTGGGTGTCGTACCAGGCGAGGGCGGTGCGGGCGAGGGCGGCCGGATCGTGGTCGGCCAGGGCGTCCAGACGGTACGTGGGACGTCCGGCCGACCGGTGTGCGGCGATCTGCTCCAGGGTGCGGGCCGAGCAGCTGCCGGTGAGCACGGCGGCCGGTGCGTCACCCACCGGGTCCGTGTCGTCGACGGCCGGGCGGGAGCCGGTGGCACCGGCCAGGGAGTCGGCCACGGCCGCGGCGATGCCGCCCGCGAGGCCGGCCGCGCCCGCCACGAGCGGATGGTCAGCGACGGCTCGGCCGATCTCGTTGAGGTCGTCCGTGTCGATGGCGTCGACCAGGAGATATCCCCGGCCGCGCCGGGCCGCGCGGCGGCGGATCTCGTCTGCGCCGCGGCGGACGGCCGGGTGCGGGACGAGTGCGACGGGGCGCGTGGTCTGCCGCTGGAGGACCCGTACGAGCCGGGAGTCGGTCATGGGGGTCAGCGGGTGGTGCCGCATGGGGGTTTCGGACAGCGGCTGCTCGCCGACGAAGAGGGTGCCCAGGTACTGGGTGCGGCCGTGCTCCGGTGAACTGGGCGTCAGCAGGACGGTGGGGGCGTCCAGTTGGCCGGCCAGGGCGTCGAGCACCGGGCCGATGTTCCCGTCCGGTGTGGAGTCGAAGGTGGAGCAGAACTTGAAGTAGATCTGGCCGGCACCCTGCGCGGTGAGCCAGGTGAGGGCCCCGAGCGAGTCGTTGACGGCCTGGGCGCGTGGTGTGGTGCGACTCTTGAGCGCGACGATGAGGACGTCGTGCGGGGCGGCGGCGCGGTCGGCCGCCGGTGTACCGAAGGCGATCAGGCAGCGCAGTCCGGCGCGGCGGAAGGCGACGGCGACGTCGGTCGCGCCGGTGAAGTCGTCGGCGATCACTCCGATCATGAGGCGTCCCGCCGTTCGATCAAGGCCCGCAGGTGGCGGGCGGCCGCGTCGGGTCCGGAGATGACGGGGAGGCCGAGGGCCGCGGACAGCCGGGTGGCCGCGGGGGCGAGCGAGAACTGCGCGAGCAGCACGGCGTCGACGGTGCCGCTGTGCGCACGGCAGGCGCCCTCCAGGGACGCGGCCAGCGCGTCGGCGTCGGCGGCCCGCGTCGCGTCCAGTGCGCCGTCCGCGACGACGGTGCGGATGTCCGTTGCGCTGCCGTGGAGTTGGCGTGCGCGGTGCAGCCGGGATGCGGCGTCGGACAGTGCGGCGGCGAAGGACGCGACGAGCAGGATCCGTGCGTGGCCGCCGCCGAGCGCCTCGGTGAACGCGGCGTCGTCGGGGGCCAGTACGGGGACGCCTGCGGCGTCGGCGGTGCGGGCGACCGCGCCGTACAGCGAGCAGGTCAGCAGGACGCCGTCGGCCTTCTCGTGCAGCGCGTGGTCGATCAGGCGGCGCATGCGGGCTTCGAGGCGGGGGGTGGTTCCGCCGGCGGCTGCGGCTTCGGTGAGCAGCCGGTCGTCGAGGAGGTGCCAGGCCGCGGCGCGGGGGAAGCCGCGTGTCAGGCCGGTCTCCGCAGGGGCGATGGCGGCGGGTGTCGCGCTGATCAGCGCGATGAGCGGACGGGGTGTCATGGTGCCTTCCGTTGCGCGGTGGTGCGGGGTCGGTCCTCGTGGCGGCGGCGCCAGTGCAGGCCGTCGAGGGTGGTGGTGGCGGGCCGGTACTCGCATCCGATCCAGCCGTCGTAGCCCAGCCTGCGCAGTTGGCCGAAGAGGAAGTCCCAGGCCAGTTCGCCGGTGCCGGGTTCGGTGCGGGTGGGCGGGTCGGCGACCTGGATGTGGCCGATCAGCGGCAGCAGTGCGGTCAGGCGGGTGGTGACGTCGCCCTGTCCGACCTGGCAGTGGTAGATGTCGAAGAGCAGCTCGATGTGGTCGGCGCCGATGGTGCGGATCACGTCGGCGGCCTGCTCCTGGGAGGTGAGGAGGAAGCCGGGTGCGTCGCGCTGGTTGATGGTCTCCAGGACCAGGCGCAGGCCCGAGCCCTTGCAGCGGTCGGCGGCCCAGGCGATGTTCTCGACGTACTGGGCGAAGGCGGTGTCGCGGTCGGTGCCGTCCGGGCGGATCCCGGCCATCACGTGGATCACCGGGCTGCCCAGGATGTCGGCGTATTCCCATGCACGGTCGAAGCCGGCACGGAACGTGTCGCGCAGCTGCGGGATGCAGGCCGAACCGTTGCGCTCCGGTGAACTCGCACTCCCCCCTGGTGAGTTGATGAGGACGGCCCGCAGACCGGCGTCGTCCAGCAGTCGGCGCACCTTCGCGGCGGGGAGTACGTAGGGTGCGGCGATCTCGACGGCGCGGAATCCGGCCTCGGCGGCCGCGTCGAACCGCGCCTCGAAGGGCACTTCGGTGAACAGCCATTTCAGGTTGGCGGCGAAGCGGATGGTGCCGGGGGCGGGTGGTGTCACGGGATGACCTCTCCCAGGGTCAGGACCAACGCGAGGCCCAGGACGGACACGGTCGTCTCGATGACGGTGAAGCTGCGGAACATCTGTCCCAGCGACATGCCGAAGCTCTCCTTGACGTACCAGGAGCCGGCGTTGTTGACGTGCGGGAAGACGATCGAGCCCGCGCCCAGCGCGAGGACGACGAGGGCCGGACTGATCTGCGGGGTGGTGTGGACGATGGGGGCGACGATGCCCGCCGCGGTGATCACGGCGACGGTGGCCGAGCCCACGGCAATGCGGATGGCGGCGGCGATGAACCAGGCCAGCAGCAGGGGCGGGAAGCCGAAGGACTCGGTACTGCGGGCGATGGCCTCGCCGATGCCGGAGTCGACGAGGATCTGCTTGAGGCCGCCGCCGGCTCCGATGATGAGCAGGATGGGGGCGATGGCGAGGATGCTGGAGTCGATGAAGCCCTTGATCTGCGGGCCGGTGTGGCCGCGGCCGTAGCCGAGCGTGCCGAGCGCGAAGACGATCGCGATGAGCAGGGCGATCACGGGTTCGCCGGTGAACTCGATCCAGGTGTGCAGGGTGCCGCTGCCGCCCGCGAGGTCCTCGGCGGCCTTGGCGAGCATGAGCAGCAGCGGCAGCAGGACGGAGAAGACGGTGAGGAACACCGACGCCGGTTTGCGGCTCCCGTGGTGCACGGTGAACTGCTCCACGAGGGCCTGCGGCGGCACCGGGAAGACGCGGCGGGCCAGCGGCCCGGCGAGCAGCGGCCCGGAGACGACGATGGTGACCAGGGCGAGGGGGAGGCCGTGGATGAGGGTGTCGCCGACGGAGGCTCCGACGGCGCCGGCCGCCGCCAGTGGTCCGGGGTGGGGCGGCACGAGGGAGTGGAGTGAGGCGACGGTGCCCAGCGCGGGGACGCCGACGAGCATGTAGGGCGACACCTTGCGGCCGCGTTCGTCGCGGCCTTCCTCGTCGAGCATCGTCTCCTGGACCCTGCGGGCCAGGCTGAACAGCAGCGGCAGCAGGACGGCCAGGGCGACTTCGAAGAACAGCGGCAGGCCGACGATGAAGGCGAGCACGCTCACCAGCCAGGGGATGCTGCGGATGCCGCGTCCTCGGGTCAGCCGCTCGGCGAGGGCGTGCGTGCCGCCCGATTCGGCGAGCACGGTGCCCAGGACGGTGCCGAGGACCATGACGATGCCGACGTCGCCCAGGACGCCGCCGACCCCCTCGCCGAAGGACGTGATCAGCTTTTCGGGCTTCATCTCCGCGACGAGGCCGATGGCTATCGAGCCGAGGCTGAGCGCGAGGAACGGATGGGCCTTCAGGGGGCACGTGATCAGGATGATCACGGCGATGATGCCGGCAGCGGCGGTGATCAGCAGCCCGGTATCTGACGTCATGAGGATCAACCTCTGTTTTCGGGCAGGCCGGAACCAGTGCACCGGCTCATGGGTACGGAACGGCGCGACGCGTGGTGTGCGTGCCGTCGGCGGGCCTCAGCCCGTGGTGGTCGCCCGGTCGGCGAGGAGCTGGGCCAGATGCACGCTCGGCAGTCCGGCGAGGTGGCCGATCTGGGTGCGGCAGGAGAAGCCGTCCGCGAGGACGACGGTGTCCGGTGACCGTTCGCGCAGGGCGGGGAGCAGCGCGTTCTCCGCGACGGCCAGGGACATCTCGTAATGGCCGCGTTCCATGCCGAAGTTGCCTGCGAGGCCGCAGCAGCCGGCCAGGACCTTCAGCCGCGCGCCGCCCTTGGTGAGCAGCTTCTCGTCGGCGTCGAAGCCCAGGACGGAGTGGTGGTGGCAGTGCGGCTGGACGATCGCCTCCAGGCCGGTCAGGTCCGGCGGCTGCCACGCGTCGGGGGTGGCGTCCTTGCTGCCGAGCTGTTCGGCCAGGGTCCGTGCGGCGTCCGCGACCTGCCGGGCGCGCGGGTCGTCCGGCAGGAGGGCGAGGAGGTCGGAGCGGAGGACCGCGGTGCAGGACGGTTCGAGCCCGACGACCGGAATGCCCGCTGCGGCGTACGGGCCGAGGATGTCCAGCAGCCCTCGAAGGCGTTTGCGGGCGCCGTCGAGCTGGCCGGTGGTGATCCAGGTGAGGCCGCAGCAGGCCCGCCGCTCGGGGACGATCACGCGATAGCCGGCATCGGACAGGACCCGCGCCGCGGCCTGCGCCACCTCGGGGTTCATGCCGTTGGTGAAGGAGTCCGCCCACAGCACCACCGGGTCGCGGCGGCCGGGTGTGCCGTCGGTGTCCTGCCGTGGGGGCGCGGGCCTGCGGCGCCAGGCACGGTCGAAGGTCTGCGGGGCGAAGCGGGGTGCTTCGCGCCGCGGGTCCAGTCCGGCGCAGCGGAGCAGGAGTCCGCGCAGAGGGCGGCGGGCGAGGAGGGTGTTGGCGATCCACGGTCCGGTCCGCGGCACACGGTTGAGGAGCGTGAGCCAGCGGGGCAGCCGCCCGACGGTGTAGTGGCTGAGCGGCCGCGGTCTGCCCCGGTAGGTGCGGTGCAGGACCTCGGACTTGTACTGGGCCATGTCGACGCCGGCCGGGCAGTCGCTCGCGCACGCCTTGCACGACAGGCACAGGTCCAGCGACTCGTGCACGTCGGGCGACGACCAGTCCTTGATCAGCGAGCCGTTGGTCAGCTCCTGGAGTACCCGGGCGCGGCCGCGGGTGGAGTCCTTCTCGTCCTTGGTGGCCTGGTAGGAGGGGCACATGAAGCCGCCTGCCGGGCTGTTGTCGGCGCGGCATTTGCCGATACCGACGCACCGGTGGACGGCCGTGGTGAAGTCCCCGTCGTCGTCGGCGAACCCGAACCCGCCGACGGCCGGGAGCGGCCTGGCGCGGGGCCTTCGCAGGTCGGCGTCGAGGGGCGCGGGCCGTACCAGGATGCCGGGGTTGAGCAGGTTCTCCGGGTCGAAGAGGTCCTTGACCGCGGAGAAGAGGCCGAGGGTGCGCGCGGAGTACAGGAGGGGGAGCAGTTCGCTGCGGGCCCGCCCGTCGCCGTGCTCGCCCGAGCAGGAGCCGCCGTGCCGCACGACCAGGCGGGCCGCGTCGAACAGGAACGCGCGGAAGCGGGAGGCGTCGGTGTCCAGCGGCAGGTCGATGCGGACGTGGATGCAGCCGTCGCCGAAGTGGCCGTAGGGCAGGCCGACCACGCCGTAGGAGTCCATGAGTGCGTCGAACTCACGCAGATAGGCGCCCAGTTGCGCGGGCGGGACGGCGGCGTCCTCCCAGCCGGGCCACGCCTGGCGGCCCTGCGGGGTGCGCCCGGCGAGCCCGGCGCCGTCGGCCCGGATCCGCCACATCGCCGTGGCCCCGGGCCCGGCGGGCATGGTCGTTGCGTCGACGGCGGCGGCGTCACGGACCAGGGCCTCGGCGGACGCCCGCGCCTCCCGGGCGCTCTCCCCGCCGATCTCGATCATCAGCCATCCGGCGCCGCGCGGCAGTTGGGGCACGGCCGCGGCGCCCCGGTGCCTTCGCACGACATCGACCAGGCGGGCGTCGAGCCCTTCGACGGCCAGCGGCGCGTGGGTGAGCAGCGCGGGCACGGCGTCGGCGGCAGCGGCCATGTCCGGGTATCCGAGCACCACCAGCATCCGGGCGGGGCTGACCGGGACGAGCCCGACCGTGGCGTCCAGCGTCACACCCAGCGTGCCCTCGGTGCCGGCCAGCGCCCTGGCCAGGCTGCGGCCGTGCTCGGGCAGCAGATGTTCCAGCGCGTAGCCGGAGACCTGACGCGGGAAGGTGCCCAACTCGGTCCGGATCACGTCCAGATGGCCGTCGACGAGCCGGTCGAGGCCCGGCACCTGGCCCGGCCCGGCACCGGCGTCGAAGCGGCGGCCGCGGCCGTCGACCACGGTCAGTGCCCGGACGTTGTCGGCGGTCCTGCCGTACGCGACGGCGTGCGGGCCGCAGGCGTTGTTGCCGATCATGCCGCCGAGCGTCGCCCGGGACTGGGTGGACGGGTCGGGGCCGAAGCGCAGGCCGGACGGCGCGGCCGCGCGCTGGAGGTCGGACAGCAGGACGCCGGGTTCCACGAGCGCGGTGCGGCTGCCGCTGTCGATCTCGACGATGCGGTTCAGGTGGCGGGCGAAGTCGATGACGATGCCGGTGCCGATGGCGTTGCCCGCCACCGAGGTGCCGCCGCCGCGGCCGGTGACCGGAACTCCGGTGGCCCGGCTGACTTCGAGGGTGGCGAGGACATCGTCGGTGTCCCGGGGTTCGACGACGACCTGCGGCACCACGCGGTAGTTGGACGCGTCGGTGGCGTACTCGGCCCGGCGGCGCACTCCGTCGGAGACCGTGCCGCGGACCGCGCGGCGCAGCCGGGCGACGGCATCGGCCGCCGCGTCGTCCGGGGCGCTCACTCGGCGTCCCGGCCGGTCCCGGCCACGGGCATGCGCACGCAGACCTTGGCGGCGCCGTGGCCGTGCGCCCAGGCCGCGGCGAACGCGTCCGGCGCCAGGTCGAGCGGATACATCGCCTCCAGGCAGTGGTCCACCTCGATCGCGCCCCGCGCGATGGCGTCGATGGCCGCACGGAAGGACAGCAGCCCCGGCTCCAGCTGCGTGCCGTTGACCCACTCCATGCTGAGCGACTTGCGGAAGGAACGCTCCACGGGGAAGGGGGCGTTGCCCCGCAGCTCGGGGAAGCCGAAGAAGCCGATGGTGCCCCGGATCCGTGCGGCTTCGACGGCCGCGGCGCGCGTGAAGTCGTATCCGGCCGCCTCGATCACCAGGTCCGCACCGGCACCGCCGGTCATCTCCAGGGCGACGTCGACGACCGAGGCCGCGGGTTCGTGGACCGTGCGGGCGGCCCCCAGGCGCGCGGCGGTTGCCAGGCGCCGCTCATCCAGGTCGGAGACGCACACCTCGATGCCGCGCTTGACCAGGTGCTGCACGTAGAAGAGCCCGGCGGAACCGGCGCCGATCACCACGGCGTTGCGGGGCCTGCGCTCATCGGGCAGTTCGGGCGGCAGGAACTTCTTCATCCCGAAGACGGTGGTGCCCAGTTGCTGGGCGAGGAGCATGCGGCGCGGATCGGCGCCGTCGGGCAGGGCGATCACCTGGGCGGCGTCGACCGCCTGATATTCGGCGAAGCAGCGGCCGCGCCGGCCGTGCGGAACGGTCAGGACCTGCGTACCGGCCGTGAACTGTGGCGAGCGGCTCGCCACGACGCGGCCGATGCCCTCGTGGCCGGGATATCCGGGCTCGCCGAGGAAGTCCGGGTCGTGGAAGCCGTCGAACACGACGTGGACGTCGGAGCCGCAGATCGACGCGTAGTGCATCTCCACGAGCACCTGACCCTCGCCCGGCACCGGCACCGGGAAGTCCCCCACCTCGACGACACCCGGCACGGCCAGACTCGCCGCCCGCATCAGATCACCGCTCATGCCCATGGCCTCCTCCTCGATCCGTCCGCTGCACGGCGTCGGCCGGTCCGGCCCCTCGGCAAGGACAGCTCATCACGACGGAAACGTGACGTGAGACACGTGCGCCGACAGCCCGACCATCGTGCGACCCAACTGGTAAACCTGTCAACCAGTGCAGGGTAGACGTTCCCGAGGTGGGGATGCGGAGAGGGCCGGGGTACGCGAACTCGTGCGCCCGCAGGCTGAGTGGGATATGCCGACGCCTCGTCGGCGGGGCTGCGCGACGGGGCGGATCGAGAAGCGGATCGAGGGGCGGCGGGCGGACCGCCGCTCAGTTCTCCTGGTCGAGTGCGGCCAGCAGGCGGCGGCTCGCGCCCTCCATGTGGCGGGCCATGGCCTCGCGGGCCGCGTCGGCGTCCCCGCGCTCGATCGCCTCGAAGACCGGCACGTGGTCCTCGTACGCGACCCGCCGGCTGCGCGTGCCGCCGGTCCGGTTGATCCAGCCGCGCTGCACCATCGCGCGCATCCCCTTGAGCATGTCGCGCAGCACCATGTTGCCGCAGCTGTCGGCGATGGCCTCGTGGAAGGCCATGTCCGCTTCGGGGTACTCCTCGTCCGTGCAGTCCCGCATGCGGGTGAGCGACGCCCGCAGCGCGTCGATCCGGGACGCGTCCCGTGCCGTCGCGGCGAGGCCCGCCACCAGCACCTCCAGCTCGGCCCGCGCCTGGAGCAGATCTCTCGACCCGCGCTCGCCCAGCACCAGACCGAGTTCGAACAGGCGGTAGAGAACGTCCGATTCCGGTCCTCTGAAGTACGTGCCGCTGCCCTGCCTGACCTCCAACAGGCCCAGGAAACCGAGCGACTTGATCGCCTCGCGCACGGTGGGGCGGTTCACCCCGAGCATTTCGGTCAGCTGGCGCTCGGACGGGATCCGCTCGCCGGGCCGCACCTCTCCCGACATGAGGAAGTCGATGAGCCGACGGGAGACCTCCGAGGCCAGCGGCTCACGCGGCTCCGTCTTGATCCGGGACAGTTCACTCACGGCTTTGCTCTCTGCTCGGGGTGTCGCAGGCCATTCTAAGGGCGAGCGGAGAACCGGGGCCGGGGGTCAGCTGTTCCCCGGCCCCGGCCCCCGGCCTGCTGTGCTCTCAGCGGAGGGTGAGGGCGGTGCGGAGGGTGGTGAACAGGTCGGTCTGGTTGGTGACACCGAGGACGCAGTCCGACAGGGGGCCCTGGGCGGCGATGCGAACCTGGGTGCCGGTGTGCTCCTGGGACTGACCGGGGGTGTTCGTCGAGTAGTTGACCTTCAGTCGGCCGCCCTCGTCGGTGACCAGAGTGGCGGACAGGCCGGGCGGGGTGGCTTCGAGCGGCACTATCTGGCTGCTGTGGCCGTGGTCGGCGGTGGTGACGACCAGGGTGTCGGGGTGCTTGGCCGCGTAGTCGCGGGCGACCTTGACGGCCCGGTCGAAGGCCGCGGTCTCGCCGATCTGTCCGCAGGGGTCGGCGGCGTGGTCCTGCTTGTCGATCGAGGCGCCCTCGACCTGGAGGAAGAAGCCCTTGCCCGGCTTCTTGCCGTGCCCGGTGCGCTGCTTGGCTTCCAGCAGCTCGATGGCCTTGCGGGTCTGGCGCTCCAGGCTCGGCGTGCGGGCGGGCCGGTCCGGGTTGCCGGTGACGCAGCGCTGGGGCGCGGTGCCGCCGACCGCTGCGGGCTTGCCGGTCCACTCCACCGGGACGGTCTCCGGCGCGAAGAGGCCGAGCACCGGCTTGCCGCCCTTGACGACCCGCAGGCTCTGGTCGTCGGTGACGACCTGGTAACCGAGCTTCCGGGCCTGCTGGGTGACGGTCCGCCCCTTGTACGGGCCTTCGGTGACGGTCTGCTCGAAGCGGTTTCTGCCGCCGCCCAGCAGGACGTCCACCTTGTGGTTGACGCTCTGCTCGGCGATGGATCCGGGGCCGCCGTTGCCGACGGTGTCGGCCGGGCACTTCTTCATGTCGGCGGGGCCCTGGCAGCTGCGGTCGCTGACGTGCGAGGCCAGCACCGCGGGGGTGGCGTCGGTGAGTTCGGCGGTGGTGACCGAGCCGGTGGCCAGGCCGTTGCGCTGGGCCAGCTCCAGGATCGTCGGCACTGCCTTGTCGGTGTCCGGGGTCTTGGAGATGCGGCCGTTGACGGTCTTGTGGCCGGTGGCCCAGCCGGTGCCGCTGGCGGCGGAGTCGGTGACGTAGTCCGGCTTGCCGTGCTTGTCGACCGCGTACGTCGTGTACGCGCCGGTTCTGGGGAAGCGGTCCATGTTGAGGCGGCCGTCGGCACCGACCGTGTAGTCGCGGGCGAGGGTGATCTCGGAGTCGCCCATGCCGTCGCCGATGAGCAGGATGACGTTCTTCGCCTTCTTGCCGTGGGCCGACAGGGTGGCCGGTGCATCGGCTGCGCCCGTTTCCGACGCGGCGGCCATGGCCGGGACCGCCGTGGCGGCGACGAGGAGCGCGGCGGTGCCCCAGGCCCAGCGGTGACGGTGCGGACGCGACATGGTCATCTGTGTTCCCTCTCCTGACACCGGCCGGCTGCCGGTTAGGCTCACAGCCCAACAGGGCGGCGAGGACCCCGGGTGGCGCGCGCATGTCGTGCAGGCAACGGGCGGGCAGCGGGAAAGGGCGGGACGGCTGGATGCCCCTGCTGCTGGAGGGTCTGGTGAGCCGCGCCTCCGGTAATCTGATTCTTTCCCGCAGGAGGTTTTCATCAGTGGAGTTCCAGCTGCTCGGAGCGGTTTCCGTCGCCACCGATGTCGGCGAACTGCCGCTCGGTCCCGCCAAGCGGCGCAGCCTGCTGGCCGCCCTGCTGCTGCGGCCCAACCACCCCGTTCCTGTGGACCAGCTCACGGCCGCGCTGTGGGACCACGAGCCGCCGCCGCAGGCGCGCAGCGTCATCCAGGGCCATGTGTCGCGGCTGCGGAGCCTGTTCGCCCGTGCCGGAGCCGAGATGTTCGGCGTCGAGCTGGTCACCCAGGGCTCGGCGTACGTGCTGCGGATGCCGGAGACGCTGCTGGATGCCCACCGCTTCGAAGAGCTGGTGACGCTGGCGCGTGGCCAGCGGGTGCCGGCCGACGCGGTGGCGATATTCCAGGAGGCGCTGTCGCTGTGGCAGGGGCCCGCGCTGACCGGTGCGTATCCGAGCCAGCCGCTGCAGGCCGCCGCGCACGCGCTGGAGGAACTCCGGCTGACCAGCGTGGAGCTGCTGGCCGGCGGCTACACGCGGATGGGCGAGCACGCACGGGCCGCGGCCGTGCTGCGCGCGGAGGCGGACGTCCATCCGCTGCGCGAGTCACTGTCCGCCGGGCTCATGCGGGCGCTCCAGCGTGCGGGGCGCCGCTCGGAGGCGCTCGACCGGTTCCACCGCACCCGGCGGCTGCTCGCCGACGAGCTGGGGGTCGACCCGGGGCGCGAGCTGGCGGACGCGTATGCGGTGGTGCTGCGCGGCGAGGACGAGGACGTGGCGCAGGCCCCGGCGCCTGCGCCCGTCCCCGCCGCGGTCCCCGCGCCCGCGCCCGGTACTGCACAGGGACCGCCAAGGGGCCTGTACCCGGGCACCGTTGACCTGCTTCCCCGTATGCCGCGCGGCTTCCACGGGCGGGCGGGCGAGCTGACCGCGCTGTCCCGGGCCGCCGCGGGCGAAGCGCCCGTCTGCCTGGTCACCGGGCCTGCCGGCGTGGGCAAGACGGCGCTCGTGGTGCACTGGGCGCACCACAACCGCGACCGGTTTCCCGGCGGTCTGCTCTACGCCGACCTGCGCGGCTTCAGCGATACGGGCGAGCCGGCCCTCATCGAGGTGCTGCGCGAGTTCCTGCTGGCGCTGGGGGTCGCGCCGCGCCGCATACCGGAGTCGGCCGGCAGTGCGTCCGCGCTGTTCCGGTCCCTTGCCGCCGACCGTCAGCTCCTCGTCGTACTCGACAACGCCCGCGGCTCCGAGCAGGTCAGGGACATCCTCCCGGGCGGCGCCCGATGCGTCACGGTGGTCACCAGCCGCTACCGGCTGCGCGGCCTGATCGCCTCCGACGCCGCCCGTCCGGTGCCCGTCGACGTCCTCGAACCGGAGGACGGCACGGCCCTGCTCGCCGCGGTGCTCGGCAAGGAACGGGTGCTCGCGGAGACGGTGGCCGCCCGGCGGATCGCCGAGCTGTGCGGCGGGCTCCCCCTCGCGATCCGGGTGGCCGCCGCCCGGCTCGCGGACCAGCCGGACCGCTCCCTGAGTGCGATGAGCGCCGAACTGTCCGACGAATCCCGCCGCCTGGGCCTCCTCGACGTGGAGGACACCGGCGTACGGGCCGCGCTGCGCCTCACCGTGCGCCGGCTGCCCGCCGACGCCGCGCAGCACTTCGCATACCTCGGCCGGCATCCCGGCGCGCACGTCGACCGGTATACGGCGGCGGCCCTGGCGGGCACCGACCCGGCCGCGGCCGAGGCCGCGCTCGACCGGCTCACCGCGGCGCACCTCGTCATCCGTGCCGCGCCGGACCGCTGGACACTGCACGATCTCGTACGGCTCTACGCGCGCGGCCTGGACACGGACCCCGGCACTCTGGTGCGGGGCCTCGACCACGGTGTGGCCACCGCCCTGGCCGCGGCCGACGCGGCCGAGCCGGGCGACGAGTCGTGTTTCGCGCCGCCCGCCGACTTCCACCCGCCGCGCGCGGTACGGCAGTTCGCGGACCGCGAGCAGGCCATGGCCTGGTACGCGGCCGAACGTGACGACCTGGCGTCGGCGGCGGCCGCCGCGCACGCCGCCGGACTGCACGGCAGGACCTGGCGGCTCGTCCTGGCGCAGTGGCCGCAGATCGTGTGGCGGGTGCGCGACGGCTGGATCCCGCTGCTGGAGACGGCACTTGAGGCGGCGCGGGCCGACGCCGACCTGCGCGCGCAGTCGCGGATCCTCGCCCTGCTCGGATGGGTGCTGACCGAAGAGGGCCGGCTCCAGGAGGCGGCGGTCCACCTGGAGGCCGCCCCGGCGCTCGCCGCCCGGTCCCGCGATCCGCGCGGCGAGGCGACCGCGCTGGTCAACCTGTCGCTCGCGCAGGCGGCGCTCGGCGGCCCGCAGGAGGCGGCGGAGGGCTGCACGCAGGCGGCACGGCTGGCCCGCGCCGCCGGTGACCGGCACACCGAGCGGCTGGCCCTCTACCACCTGACGAGGCATCAACTGGACGCTGATGAGTGGCAGTCGGCCCTGGACACGTCCGTCGCCGCGCAGGCACTCGACGACCCGTCGGACCCCTCGCCGGCGTCCCGGGTGCTGCTGCTCACGGCGGCCGGTGAGGCGCTGCTGGGGATGGGCGAGGAGGCCGAAGGCGTCCGGCGGCTCGACGCAGCGGCACGCGAGGCGGAGGCGTGCGGATACCACGACGGCGCGGTACGGGCGTTGGGCGCGCTGCTGCAGGTGTCGGCGGACGCGGGGCTCAAGGCGCGGTACGACACCGCGGTGGTGCGGCTCATGGAGCGGACCTGAGCCACCGGCCGAGGCGTGCGCTTGCACCGCAGGATCAGGGCGTCAGTGGGACGTAAGTGAGACGTCAGTGGAACGCCAGCGGGCCCGGCCAACCTGGTGTTCATCGCGGGAAACCTCCTGCGGCCGCCTACCGCTCGGGGGAACCCTCATGCGTACCACGCGCATCCGCACCACCGTCCTGGCCGCCGCCACCGCCGCCCTGGCCCTGAGCCTGACCGCCTGCGGCGGCTCGGACGGCGCCGACGGCACGAAGAGCGACGCGAGCCGGAGCAGCAGCGCGGGCGGGGCGAAGACGGCGGGCGACGGCGCAGAGGTGAACTCCTCCCACACGTCCGGCGACCAGGGCACGTCAGGCTCCGGCCGGACCACCGCCACCAAGGCCCGGCAGTGCCACGGGGACGAGATCTCGTACGACGTGCTGCACCGCTTCCCCAAGCAGCAGGGCGAGCACCTGCTGATCACCGCGCGGAACGCCGACACCAGGCCCTGCTGGGTCACGTCGTACCCGTCCGTCCTGCTCGGGGACGCCTCGAAGGCCCTGGGCCACTCGTCCAAGGACGCACCGGGCAGCGGCAAGCGGATCACGATCCGGCCCGGCGGCAAGGTCTACTCCGCCGTGAACCTCTTCGCCTACAGCGCCGGCGCCCACACGTCGACGAAGCTCTCCATAGCCCTGCGTGACCAGACCGGCGACACCGGCCCGGCCGTCGAGCACGACGCGTTCGACGGCAAGGGCGCGGCCTCGAAGTTCAGCTGGTCCGAGGCCGATGTCACGCACTGGAACGCCGCCAAGCCGTACGACTTCTGACCGGACACCGGGGGCGGCACGGCCCCTGCGGCAACGCACACACGGGGAGGGAGGCGCTGGTGCCTCCCTCCCCCGGGCCGTCCGCATCTCCCGCGCGCCGTGTCCGCCGGTCAGGACCCGGAAACGGGCGGGGCTGGCCACCTGCCGGCCCGTACCGCCCCACCTGCCGACCTCCCGAGCGCGGCGGCCGGGCCGGGGTTCAGGGCTTGAGGGGGCGGACGAGGAGGGGGACGCCGATGTCCTGGTGGCCGCCGCTGGCGAGCATGCGGACCTCGCCGCGCTCGCTGATCTCCGCGCGCACGATCCCGGTCTCGTCCTCGTAGATCGGGTACCCGCCCGCTCCCGCACCCGCGGTACGCCGGACGATCACCACGTCGTCCGCGACGGCGGACGACTGAAACACCAGCTCATAGCCTTCCGGGTAATCCATGGGGGGCTCCGCAAGGGTCGGCAGCGACGATCGCTGTGTCTCCCATCGTCCCTCACCCCGGGCCGCCCCGCCCGAGGAGCCGGGCGGGCGGCGGCGCTCGCGGTCCGTGAGGCCACCGGCCCCGCTACGGAGCCGCCGCCCCGCCCCCGGTCTCCCGCGCCAGCAGTTCCCTGGCCGCCCGGGTCTGCGGATGGCCGGGGCCGAAGGCCCGCTCGCAGGCGCGGGCCGCCTCGCGCGCCAGCCGCCCGGCGTCGTCCGAAGTGAGTTTCTCCGGCTTGCCGTTGCCCATGGTCGAGTCCAGGAAGCGCACCACGGGCGCCGGAAAGATCCCGACGCCCCGGGTGCGGGCGTCGCCCTCCTCGCGCAGCGAGCGGACCGCGGCCGCCGTCACCTCGGCGTGCGCGAGCCGCACCAGCGCGGCGTCGCGCGGATGGTCCCGGTCCAGCGCGTCGGCGTCCCGGAAGGCGAGGGCGTCGTGGACCAGCGACATGGCCTCGTGCCACAGGCGCTGCCTGCCCAGCGCCCTGGCCCGGCGCAGCTGGGCGAGCATCCGCGCCGGATGCGCGCCGCCCAGGACCCGCCAGCGCAGCCCGGCCGCCGAGTGCAGCAGCCGCTCGCTCTCGGCGTAGCGCCGCAGCCCGTACCGTGCGTCGGCCACCGCGTACAGCACGTCGGCGGCGCGCGCGAGCACCTCGCAGTCGACGGTGGACAGCTTGCCGGTGAACGGGCCCGCCACGTTCTCCCGGAACAGTTCGGCCAGGCTCGGCCCGGTGCGCCCGGCCAGGGTCAGCCCGCGGTCGCTCACCTCCTGCTCCGCCTGTGCCAGCACGGGCCGCAGCACGGCGTCCGCCTCGGCGAAGTCGCCGCAGCGTGAGTGCAGTTCGCCGAGCGCAAGGCCGTCCGCGATCCGCAGTCCCGGATCCCGCTCGTCGCCGGGGGCGCACTCCGCGATCCGCGCGGCGAACGGCAGCGCCTCCTCGTAGCGGCCGCACCGCTCGTACGCGTCCCGTATCCGGCGCCCGGCCGCGAGCGCCGCCGTGCGGTCGCCGCCGGAGCGCCACAGCAGCGCCCGCACGTGCGGCGCGAGCAGGTCGGGCACCGGGCCTTCGGCCACGCGGAGCAGGGCGCGGTCCAGCAGTGCGGCCGCGCAGGCGTCGAGCCGGGCGCGCGCCGCTTCGGACAGGCCCCGCGCCCGCTGCGCCGCAACGGCGGCATCCGGCCGTATGCACAGGACCGGCGGCGCGGCCTCCCCCGCGTCCCGGCCACCGTCCGCGACGGGCCCTGCGGCGGCGGCCGGCAGCGCGCGCACGGCTGATTCCAGCCGTTCTGCGGGAATCCCGGGCACCGGGACCGCGGCGAGCGCCTGCGGTGACAGGACGTGTACGGGGAGCGGCGCGGCGGCGAAGGCGGCCAGCAGGTCCTCCGGTGCGGGCGGGGCCTCGTCGCCCGGCTCGTCCGTGCCGTACCCATAGGTGATGTTCAGGTCGCGGCCGGCCTGCTGGATCCGGCCGTTGTCGTGCGCATCGGCCCGAAAGGACGCCCCGTCGCTCATCGTTCCCGCCCCGCCCCGTGAACCGCTACCGCTCGCTGAAGCACTCCCGCCCGGTGAAGCACTCCCGCCCGGCGCACCAGGGACGCCGGGCCCGCCCCCGCCCCCGTCACCCCCCGTCACCCCTCGTCGCCGCCCTGCGCCGGCAGGCCGTCCAGAAGCCGGCCCAGCATGCTCCGCACCAGCGTGCAGACCTCGTCCGGGTCCGCGCTGGCCAGGGGTTCCTTGGCGACGACCACCCGCATCAGGCCGATGCCCAGCAGCCAGGCCATCGCGAGGTCGGCGCGCAGCGCGGCGTCGTCGGCCCGGGAGAGCGTGGCCAGGGTGTCCGCGTACTCCTCGCCCAGGGCCTGCACCACGTCGGCGGCCTCGTCGTGGCTGCCGATGGAGCGCAGATAGACCGCGAGCGAGCGGTCGTGGGGATCCTTGCCGCTGTTGTCGAGGATGCCGCGCAGCGCGACATCGAAGAGCTGCTCGGGCGGCGTGTTCCGCAGCTGTTCCTGGCCGCTGTGTGCCATCACCTCGGTGAGCAGCGCGTTCTTCGAGCCGAAATAGCGGAACAGCAGGGCCTGGTTGACGCCGGCCCGGCCCGCGATGTCACGGACCGTCGCCGCCTCGTAGCCGCGCTCCGCGAACAGGTCGGCCGCCGCCTCCAGCAGCCGCTGCCGGGTGGCCCGTGCGTCCCTGCGGGGCTGACCTGCCGGACTCTCGGCGGACTTCGCCATGCACCACGCTCCTTACCGAAGGCCCGCCAGGATACGGCCATTTGTGTCATTGACCCACGGGGGACGGCGGCCTAACGTCATTTGTAAGCAGGTGCTTACACAAGGGAGGTCACCATGACCGCAGCCGACACAGCGCCCCTCACTTATCCCTTCAACACGGCCGACAATCTGGCCCTGTCCGACGCGTACGAGCGGGCCCGCGACACCCCCGGCCTGGTGCGGGTGCGCATGACGTACGGCGAACCGGCCTGGCTGGTCACCCGTTACGCCGAGGCCCGGCTCGTCCTCGGTGATCTGCGCTTCAGCCGTGCCGAGGCGGCCGAGCACGACGAACCGCGGCAGTCCGAAGGCCAGCGCAACAGCGGCATCCTGAGCATGGACCCGCCCGAGCACACCCGCCTGCGGTCCCTGGTCGCCAAGGCGTTCACGGTCCGTAACGTGGAGAAACTCCGGCCGCAGGTGCGCGAGTTGACGCACGGCCTGCTGGACGAGCTGGAGGCGGCCGGCCCGCCCGCCGACCTGGTGGACCGTTTCGCGCTGCCGATACCGGTCGCGGTGATCTGCCGGATGCTGGGCGTGCCCGTGGAGGACCGGCCGAAGTTCCGGATCTGGAGCGATGCCGCGCTGTCGACCAGCTCACTGACCGCGGAGGAGTTCGACCGCAATCGCGACGAACTGCGCGCCTACATGGCCAAGTTGATCGAAGCGCACCGCCGCGCGCCGCAGGACGACCTGATGACGGCCCTGATCGACGCGCGGGACGCCGACGACCGGCTGTCCGAACTGGAGCTGGTCGACCTGTGCGTGGGCATCCTGGTCGCCGGGCACGAGACCACCGCGACCCAGATCCCCAACTTCGTGCACACCCTGCTGGACCACCCCGGTGAACTCGCCCGGCTGCGCGCCGAGCCCGAGCTGATCACCACCGCCGTGGAGGAACTGCTGCGCTTCGTCCCGCTGGGCAGCGGCGCGGGCCAGCCCCGTTACGCCACCGAGGACATCGAGGTCGGCGGCACCCTCGTCCGGGCCGGCTCCCCCGTCCTGGTCGCCGTGGGAGCCGCCAACCGCGACGCGCTGCGCTTCAGTTCACCCGGCACCCTGGACCTCTCCAGGGCCCAGAACCAGCACCTCGGCTTCGGCCACGGCGTCCACCACTGCCTGGGCGCGCCCCTGGCCCGGCTGGAGCTCCAGGAGGCGCTCGGCGCCCTCATCAGCCGCTTCCCCCACCTGCATCTGGCCGGGGACATCACGTGGAAGACCGAGATGCTGGTGCGCGGGCCGCGCATCATGCCGGTGGGCTGGTGAGGCGCCGATGACCTGGCAGGTGGAAGTCGCCCCGGAACGCTGCATCGCGTCGGGCATGTGCGCGGGCATCGCACCCGACCTGTTCACACTCGACGGCACGCACTCCCAGCCGGTGCACGCCGAGATCCCGGCGGGCGACGAACGGGCCCTGGACGCCGCGGACATCTGTCCGGCCATGGCCATCACCATCCGCGAGAAAGGGGAGGAGATCGGGCCGCGCCCGTGAGCAGCGGACCACTCGGGGCGGGTGCGGAGAACGATCACCGCGCCCGTCCGATCACTCAACTCCCCTTTCTCCCCGATATCTTGACGCTCAGTAACTTCCCACGCCCCGTCCGCCAGGCCCGCAGACACCCCGTCCTACCCCTTCCCGCCGCGCCGGGATGGGCTTGATTGCGCACACTTCCTTTGACATGCCCTGAACGTCGTACTTTTCTGTGGCAGTCTGCGAGACAGCCGGGCGGGGCAGCCGGGGCGCGCTCCATATCCCCGCACCGCCCGCGCTGTGCGACCGCGGGTGGGAGGGGCTTGAGCCCGTACCGGGCGGCCCACGTGACGAGGGGCAGGGATCCATGCATACGGCTCGAATGAAGAGACTTTCGGCCATCGGTGCGGTGGCCGCGGCGATAGGAGTCGCCGGCACCACCGTGCTGCCGGCCGGCGCGGCATTCGCCACGGACCGTGAGGGACACAAGGGCAGGGCCGTCGGCTGGCACCTGCGGACCGGCAAGCACACGGCCATGTGGACCGGCACGCACGTCCTGGACAACGGCAGTCACGCGCTCTGTCTGGACCTCGCGTGGTACGGCCCGGACGGCACCGACAACGGCTACGAGAAGACGGGCGCGCCGAAGCAGCTCAGCGAGAACACCAAGGCCCAACTGGCGGCGCTGGCAGCCAAGTACGGCAAGCTGCCCGACACGGTCGAAGGCCGCAACCAGTCGGCCGCCGCCGCCCTGGTGACGTGGGCGCTGGCCGCGCACGACGGCATCGACGAGAACGGGTACAACGGCGAGAAGCTGCCCTGGGCCACCTGGCTGGACAAGGGGATGCCGAAGGGCGCCGTCGCCGGCTTCGGCGCGGACGCGAAGGTCGACACAGCGCCCGTCGTCGCCGCGTTCAACCGTCTGCGGACCGAGATCCGCAAGGTCGACGCCGCCCCGTACACCGTGAGCGTCGCGGGCTCGGGGAAGACGTACCCGTACGAGCGGACCCCGGAGGAGAAGTCCCTCACGGTCAAGGTGGCACGGGACGGCAAGCCGGCCGCCGGTATCCCCGTGAACACCACGGAGCTGACCAACATCGCCAAGCCGCAGGCACCGGGCGCGGTGGGCAGCACCGACACCAAGGGCGAGACGACGTTCCGCTTCACGCCGGACAAGCCGGGCACCAAGGCGGGGGCGGCGTTCGAGGCCAAGGTCTCGGTCAACTCCCCCACCTTCTGGCACACCGACCACACCGTGCACGGCAAGCCCATGCAGCGCCTGATCTACTTCGAGGCCCAGCAGAAGTCACTCCCCGCCGCCGGCGAGATCGCCTTCCAGCCCGCCGCCATCGTGATCGCCGTCAAGAAGGACCGCGGCACCGGCGAAGCCGTCTCCTCGCCGGCGACGTACGAGATCCACGCCGACGACAACGGCGCGCCCGGCAAGTCGATCACCACCGTCACCACCGGCAAGGACGGCAAATCCCAGCCCGTCGACCTGCCCGCCGGCACGTACTGGATCGTCGAGACCAAGGCGCCCGAGGGCTACCAGCTCGACAAGGAGCCCCGGCGCATCGAGGCCAAGTCCGGTGAGCAGCAGGTGATCACGGTGTGGGACAACTCCGTGCCCACACCGTCGCCGACGACGCCGGCCACTCCCGAGCAGCCGCGGCCCGAGAAGCCGGCCCCCGCGGCCGTCGTCCCCAGCGGCGGCCATCTGGCCAGCACCGGTGCCGGCTCCACCCCCTACCTCGCCGCGGGCGCCGCAGCCCTGGTCGTGGCAGGCGGCGGAGCGCTGGCCCTGACCCGGCGCCGCAGGTCCGCGAACCGCTCGTAGCCGGACCGTCCCGCACGGCGGCCACGGACGGGCCGTCGTGCGGGCGCGGGGGGGGGCGCCGCTTCGCCCGCACGACGTCACACGACTGCGGGCATCACGGCAGCGGCATCAGCCGATAGAAGACCGTGGCGACCAGCTCGCGGGCGTACTGCGCGTCGAGGAGCCCGGGGCGGAAGAGGACGCGGTACATCATCGGAGCCACGACGTGGTCCATCACGGTCTCGCCCGCCGGCACGTGTTCGCCGCGCCGGACGGCCCGTTCGATGATCGTCTCGACCTGCTCGGCGGCGTATGCGGAGCACTGCCCGGCATTGCTGCCGTCCGGGTCGCCGGCGAGCGCGTCGCGGATGTAGGAGCGGCCCGGCGGTGACGACATCTCCTCCAGGAAATCGGCGGCCCAGTGCTCCAGGTCCGCGCGCAGGCTCCCGAGGTCGGCCGGCAGCGCTTCGGGCCGCAGCCGCTCCACCGCGACGTCCGACAGCAACTCCTGGAGGCTGCCCCAGCGGCGGTAGATCGTCGACGGGGTGACGCCGGCCCGCCCCGCGATCTGGGGGACGGTGAGGTCGGCGCTGCCGTGTTCCGTCTGGAGATCGCGCACCGCCGTGTGCACCGCCTGCTGCACACGGGCACTGCGCCCGCCGGGGCGGGCCGCTGGTCTGGGACTCATCCCACCACCTTAACGCAAAGTCATTGCGCACCGAGGCGATACCGCCCCTTCCCCCGGCCTCCCGGAGCGGGCCCACGCAGTGACCTTCAGCCTCTGCCGCCTCATCCGGCGGCGACCGGGGCGAGGCCCACCGCGTCACCACGGGTCGCCTCGAAGGCGCGGCCCGCACCGAGGATCGTGGCCTCCCCCAGCGGCCTGCCGATGAGCTGCATGCCGATGGGCAGCCCCGCGCCGTCCAGGCCGACGGGCAGGGACAGCGAGGGCAGTCCCGTGAGGTTCGCCGGAGCGGACAGCCTGACGTAGCTGTCGGTCACGCTCTCGGTGGATCCGTCCGCCCACCGCACCGTCTCCTGATCACTGCGGGCTGCCACGCAGGGCACCGTCGGCGCCGCGAGGACGTCCACCCTGTCGAACAGCTCCGCCCAGGCGCTGCGCATCAGCGTGCGGGAGCGCTGCGCGCGCAGATAGTCGCCCGCGGACACGAGCGTGCCCGCCTCCAGCAGGACGCGGACGTCCGCCGTGTACAGCTCGGGGGAGGTGCGCAGCGTCCGCTCGTGGTAGGCCGTGGCCTCGGGCACCATGAGGCCCCACGCGGTGGCCTGGATGTACTCGGTCATCGGAATGCCGACGTCCACCAACTCGGCCCCGAGCCACGCCAGATGCTCGATGGCCCCGCGTACCGTCTTCTCCACCTCGGGCTCGACGCGGTCGAAGTAGTAGTTCGCGGGCACGCCGACCCGCAGCCCGGTCAAGTCCTCGTCGAATCCCCGCGGATCACGGCGTGCCCGCTCGAACTTCCTTGCCCCATCGCCTGGTTGCTGTCCCGTCAGCACATCCAGCACCAGCGCGGCGTCCTCCACCGTGCGCGTGATCGGTCCGGCGTGGTCCAGGGACCAGGACAGCGGCGTCACACCCTTCAGGGGGACGAGCCCGTAGGTGGGCTTGAGCCCCACCACGCCGTTGAGCGCCGCCGGAACCCGGATGGACCCGCCGGTGTCCGTGCCCAGCGCGAAGGCTGCCTCACCCGCCGCGACCGCGACCGCCGAACCGCCGCTCGACCCGCCGGCCACCCGGTCGTGGGCCCACGCGTTACGGGTCTGCGGCGTCGTCAGCCCGTAGGCGAACTCATGGGTGTGGGTCTTGCCGATGAGCACCGCTCCGGCGGCCTTCAGACGCGCCGCGACCGTACTGTCGGCGCTCGCCGTGTGGTCCGCGCGGACCCGGGAGCTGGCCGTGGTCGGCAGCCCGGCGACGTCGATGAGGTCCTTGAGGCCCATGGGGATGCCGTGCAGCGGGCCGAGGTGCCGGCCGGCCGCGATGTCCCGGCCCGCCCGCGCGGCCGCCTCGCGCGCGGCCTGCGCACGGACCGTCACGTACGCCCCCAACTGCCCTTCCACGGCCTCGATCCGCTCCAGGTAGGAGTCGGTCAGTTCGGTGGGCGAGAGGCCCCCGGCGCCGATCGCCTTCGCCGCGCCGGCGAGCGTCAACTCATACGGCTGCATCGGCCGGTTCCTCCCCTGCGAAGTACGTCGCGGCGGGTGCGGTCTCCGCGAAGTCGAGGGCGCGCAGGGCGCCGATGACGCCCTGGACGTGGTTCGCCGTGGCGGCCACCGGGTCGAGCCGCTCCGCCGCGAGCGGCAGGCCGGCCCTCAGGGCCCATGGGGATACCTCCTGCGGGAGGAGATCAGCGGTGGTCATCGGTGTGTCCCTTCGCAGCATGGAGCGAGCAGCACCCGCCCCGCAAAAGCTTGTTATTTGCGTTAACGGCACCGTACGACATACCGTCCACTAAAGCAAAGAACGCGCTTTAGACCGGCCCTGCCCCACCTCCCCCTAGGAGCCCCGTTGCCCGCCTCCTCCAACGCCCCGGATTCCGCGCCCACTTGGGCCATCGGCGACCTGCTCGTCCACCGCATCGACGAGGTGACGCTCCCCCCGCAGACCGGCCCCTGGCTGCTGCCCGACGCCACCCCGGACGCCGTACGCCGCGCCCCCTGGCTCCGGCCGGACTTCGCCGGGCCCGACGGGGTCCTGCACCTGGCCAGCCACAGCTTCGCCATCGAGGCGGACGGCCTGCGCATCCTCGTCGACACCGGAATCGGCAACGGCAAGACCCGGGCCAATCCGGCCTGGCACCACTTGGACACCGACTACCTCGGGCGGCTCACCGCAGCGGGCTTCCCGCCCGAGCGCGTCGACCTGGTCGTCCTGACCCACCTGCACACCGACCACGTCGGCTGGAACACCCGCGCCGACGGCGGGGCCTGGGTGCCGACCTTCCCGAACGCCAGATACCTGGCCGCCCGCGCCGAATGGGATCACTGGGCGCACGCCGACCTGGACGAGCCCCGCACCCAGATGTTCCGCGACTCGGTCCACCCGGTCCGCGAGGCCGGCCTGCTCGACCTGATCGACGTACCGGACACCGGCGCCGAAGTGGCCCCCGGGATCAGCCTGTTGCCCACCCCCGGCCACACCCCGGGACAGGTGGCCGTACGGCTCCGCAGCCGCGGCCGGTCAGCCGTCATCACCGGCGACTGCGTCCACCACCCCGTACAGCTCCGCCACCCCGGCATCACCAGCTGCGTCGACACCGACCCCGCCCAGGCCGTCCGCAGCCGCCGCACCCTCCTCGACGCACTCGCCGGAACCGACACCCTGCTCCTGGGCAGCCACTTCCCCGCCCCGACCGCCGGCCTGGTCGTCCCCGAGGGAACCACCTACCGCCTCACACCGGTACCCGGCAGGAAGGCGACGCCACCGAGGCCGGAGCCGACCGCCTGAGCCGCCTGCACACACCGCCCGGGGACAACGACGCCGGCCCCGGGAAAGCCGGAGCCCCGGCGTCCGCCTCCGGCACGGAGCCTCCCGGTGCACTTGCACGGGCACCGGACAGCCGGGGCACCCATCTACTCCTTTTGGATGACCGGAAAGAGTGTCCGCTCCCCGGCCCCCTGAAACGTTGCCATGCCCAATCCCCGTCCAGGCTTTCACTGTTGAACGAATTCGATCGAAAGCGAATGCATTCACACCTTTGACGCCCCCTTGAGGCGATGAGCAGACTCCGCAGCCGCACGAGATCATTCCGCTTTCACCGAGATCACGGCGATGGCGCACGCGAGGCACGGCTGACTACGTTGCGGCGCAGGACAACAGGAAGGGCTCCGAGGGGTTGATCGCCCGCCTCGAAGCCCTTGAGAGGTGTCACGCAGAGAGGCACCTCTTACGCGTCCGCCCATCGACCGTGAAGGGTTTCGAGATGACCGAACGCGCAAACCGGAAGTGGTTCAGCCAACTTCCGGAGTTTCCCGACCGTAGCATTCCGCCCTTTTCCTGCGCACAAACAGCCACGGTGCGCGCTTTCGCCTGCACCGTGCGCTGGAGCTCCGTCCTGGCCACCACGCTGGTGGCCGCGGCTGCCTGGCGGGGCCTCACGCTACCGGCGAAGGCCCTCATCGCCCTGATGCCCGCGCTCTGGTGGGACCAGACCCGGGTCATGTACCTGCGGATCCGGCGGCCTTGACCCCTGCCGCTGCCGGCGCATCGCGGTGCGCCGGCAACGACCGGCGGTCGTCAAAGGGCCCGGCAAGCGCACGGCCTGCTTTCAGCCATTGTGGAACCACGTGCAACAAGCTTTCTTGATCGCACAGGAATTCCTCTCCTCCCCCGGAGCGCCTGGTACCCACCGCACGGCGTGCGGCCCTGCCGCCCGCACACTCGGCCCCTCAACCGACCTCCGCCCCGCCTCCGTGACGCACCTCGCGCTCGGTACAGGCTCCCCCGGACCGCCCCGGAAGCGGCGTCGTCCCCGTACGCCACACACCTGCCCCGCGCTGCATCTCGCACCAACCGACGGGGCATTTACTCCCGCTACGCCACCGCCCGACGCAGAAGCGCGCCGGCCGGACGGCATCGGGCCCGCGCCTTCCCGGAACCTGGCATCGGTGCTGCAGGAGGCCATGCGGACCACCTCGTCAACCGCCACCGCGAAGCGCCCGCCCGTCCGCCGCACCACTGTCGGAACGCAAACCCGCCCCGCCGTCGGCCCCAACTCCCCCTGCCCTGTCGCCAGGCCGACATCCTGCCCCTGCACCGTCGCATCGCGCCGCCGATGAACCGGACGCCGGAACCCAACGGCATCGGCGGCACGGAAACCGGAAGCGTCGCCGCGACCGCGATACGGCTTCCGATGCACGCCTTCGCAGATTCTCACCGGCATATGCGCGCACCGTGATCCGCACCATAATTCGGCATCCAGGACTGCACGACCGCGTACGCCGGGACACACGCCTCTGCTGCAAAGCGGCCGATTCCCCCCGCGTCGTACCCCCCACACGGCCAACGAACTAGTCCGTGCGGGGGGTTACTTCTAGCATGGATGGCTTAGGCGACCAGTCCTGCGCGTCTCACGGAGAGCCCCGTGAGACGGACGCACGGCGCGGGGAGAACCACATTTCCATCGATGTCAGTACACCCAGCGTTGCAAGAATGTACGACTATCTTATCGGCGGTACGGATAATTTCTCCTGCGACCGCACAGCCTGTGCGGAACTCCTGCGCATCGCGCCGAGCACCAGGGAACTCGCCCTCATCAACCGGGCGTTCCTCATTCGCGCCGTGCGCTATCTCGCTGCGGAATGCGGAATCCGCCAGTTCATCGACCACGGATCAGGACTGCCGACCCGTCCCAACGTCCATCAGGTCGCTCAGGACGTCGCCCCGGAAGCCCGGGTGGTCTACCTCGACAACGACCCCATGGTTCTCGCTCACGGGCGGATGATGCTCCAGGAAAACCTCGCGACGACGGCCGTGGTGGACGCGGACCTGCGACACACGGACGAGATTTTCGCGAATTCCGAGGTGCGCCGACTCATCCGATGCGACGAACCGGTTGCCGCCCTGTTCGTGTCCGTACTGCACTGCATCCCGGACCACGATGATCCCTGGCGGCTCATGCGCAACGTCGCGGGCCGCTTACCGTCCGGCAGTTACCTGGTGATCGCCCAACTCGCCAGCGGCAATGCGGCGTTGCGGCGCGAGGTGACGGAATTCATGCAGCGGACGACCGGCGGGCGGTGGGGGCGGGTCCGCTCCTTCGCCGAGGTCGACCGTTACTTCGAGAATCTGGAGCCGGCGGAATCCGCCGCTCCCGTCGAAGTCTCGCAGTGGTGCCCGGACACCGACCTCTCCCCACGGCAGGCCACCCAGGAATGGATCGAATACGGCGGTGTGGCACGCGTCGGATAGTCCGTCGGCCGGGGCCGCTCGGCTAGTCGTTCTCGGCAAGCTTGTCGATGTAGTTCTGGAGGATGTTCAGGGTCGCCTTCTTGTCGGCGGCCAAATCCCACAGGTAGAGCAGATCGACCTTGTGCTCCTCGACTTCCTGGGGATTGCTGACGTAGGTGCCGCCCTCCAGATAGGCCATGTCGCTCCCCTTGCCCTGCGGGAACTTCAGCAGCGTGATGGAGGAAATGGGAGCGGCGGCGTGCTCGGCGGCGGTGAACGGGAGGACGCGGATGTGGATGCGCTCTCTGTTCTCCGCGTAGTTGAAGAGGTGGCGGAGCTGTTCGCGCATCACGGCCCGGCCACCGGTGGGCTTGTTGAGGATGCTCTCGTCCAACAGGGCGTAGTAGTCGGGGGCGTCGGCCTGGTCGAGCAGCCTCTGCCGCCGAAGACGCACGCTCAGCCTGCGGTTGATCCGCGTTTCGCTCTTCTCGTCGGGGTCCTCGCCGGCCGACTTCCGGTACGGCGCCCTCATGACGGCGCGCGCGTACTTCGAGGTCTGGAGCAGGCCGGGGACAAAGAAGCCCTCGTAGGTGCGGATTTCCCGCGCCGCCGCTTCCATGCTGATCAGCCGCCCCAGCCAGCCCGGCACGACGTCGCGGAATCCCGCCCACCATTCCTTGACCAGGGACTGCCGCGTCAGGTCGCGCAGCGTCTCCAATTCGCGTGCGTCCGTGCGGCCGTAGAACGTCGCGAGCGCGATGACGATCTCTTCTTTGAAGGGGGTCTTGGCGTCCTCGTAGCGGCTCAGGGTGGACGCGGAGCCGATCACGCCGGCGTCGACGACGTCCTTGAGCCGGAGGCCGGCCACCTCGCGCAGCTGCCGCAGGTGGGTGCCGAGCACCCTGCCTGCGGCGACCGGCGGTTCGGCCTGCTCCTCAACACCGCCGTTGTTCGGGACAACACTAAGGACGCGGTCGATCACTCTGACTCCTCCACACCGGCGAAACTCCCGCCAGCATCCCAGCATGAGGAATCGGACAGCCGCCACGAACTCTGCCCAACGGTTTTCAGACAGTCATGCGGTCGAACTCGCCCTTCCGCGCGCCGTCAAGGAAGGCCGCCATTTCCGAACGTGTGAACACCAAAGCGGGACCGCCCGGGAAGCGGGAATTCCGGAAGGCCACTTCGCCGCCATCCAGGCGTGCAATTTCCACGCAGTTGCCCGACGGGTCGCTGGCCTTGGCCTTCACCCAGCCCGCACGCTCGATCGAGTCCGCGGCCACACCATTTCCGTAATGCACCATATTCTCCCACTCGTTGACTCTGACCAGCGTCGATACCCCTGACGCCGGGCATACGCACTCAGCAATCCCGGCGAACTCGTCGGCCACGTGCACGCGGCCGTGAAATTGCACGGGATCCCGGGGTGGCGCCGATCTTAGCCGCCGGGGCCGGGAACCCGCCGTCCCTCGAAAGAGCGTTCCTTCGGCGCGAATATAGGAGGTAATACATTCGAATGATCCCCCCGCAATTCCCGGGTCCTGCGCGCGCCACTTTGGCTGAAGTGGATTCGGTAGCGCGGGGTGGCCGGCAGCGGCGCGCACCGTGTCCGGCCGATTGCGTTCGGAGCGAACGGGGCTGCCCGGCACGGGAGTCGGGGTCCGCACGGCCCCGTGCAGCTCCCCGCGACTCTTCCGCCGCACCGCGCGGATCGACGGCCTACCCTTCGCAAAGACAATTGTGTTGCGTTTGCTGTCGAGGGTGCCGCCTGGCGCCGCCCGCCGGCACCGAAAATGAAGGGCGTACATGCGTACCGTCGATTCCTCGCCGGGGGAGGCCGCCGAACCGGCGCCACCCACCGGGTCCGATCCACAGGACGGGCATCAGGCCGCCGTGGCCGCGGTGGCCCAGCACATCAACACCGTCATCAGCCCTCTTCGCGAGCTGGATCTGGCGGAGACCTGGCCGGACGGCGGCCACGGCACCGGGCGGGGAGCAGCCGATGCGTCCCTATGAGCTGACCCTCGCCGAGGCGTCCGAGGCGGTCGGGAAAGGGGAGTTGACGGCGCGGGAGATGGCCGAGTCCGTTCTCGGCCGGATCGCGGTGGTGGATCCGGTACTGCACCCGTACGTCACGGTGACGGGCGAGCGGGCGCTGCGTTCGGCCGCGGAGGCGGACCAGGAGATCGCGGCCGGCCGGTACCGGGGCCCGCTGCACGGCATGACCGTGGCGCTGAAGGACCTCATCGACGTGGCCGGACTGCCGACCGAGGCCGGTTCGCGGGTGCGGGCCGGTCATGTCGCCGCGCAGGACAGCACCGTCGCGGCGCGCCTGTCGCAGGCGGGCACGGTTCTCCTCGGCAAGGTCCAGACCCACGAGTTCGCCTTCGGGGTGACCACCCCGCAGACCGCCAACGCCTGGGACCACGGCCGCATCGCGGGCGGATCGAGCGGGGGCTCGGCGGTCGCGGTGGCCACCGGAGCGGCCACCTTCGCGCTGGGCACGGACACCGGGGGGTCGGTCCGTATGCCCGCGTCGCTGAACGGCGTGGTCGGGTTCAAGCCGTCGTACGGCCTGGTCTCCCGGAGCGGTGTGGTCCCGTTCGGGTGGTCCATGGACCACGTGGGTCCGCTCACCCGCACGGTGCGGGACGCGGAACTGGTGCTGCCTGCGCTCACCGGATACGACCCCGAGGACCCGGCCAGTATCCGGCCGGTCCCCCGCCCACGCCCGGCGCACCCGGAGGACGGGCTGGCGGGAGTGCGGGTCGGTGTGCCGGTCAACTACTACTTCGAGCGTATCGACCCCGAGGTGGAGGCCGCCGTGCGCGGCGCCCTGGCGCAACTGGCCGGGCTCGGTGCCGAACTCGTCGAGGTCGAGATCCCGATGGCGCGGTACATCCTGCCCACCGGATGGGGCCTGCTGGCTCCCGAGGCGGCGGCGTACCACGAGGAGACGCTGCGGACGGTTCCCGAGCTGTACGGGCCGGAGGTCCGGCTGCTCCTGGAGGGCAGCGGGTCCATCTCCGCGGGCGACTACCTGCGGGCCCAGCGGTCGCGCACGCTCATGCGGCAGGCGTGGGCCCGCCTGTTCGACGAGGTCGACGTGATCGCCGCGCCCACCGTGCCGTTGACGGCGCTGCCGGCCGGCCAGGAGAGCGTCCGGTGGCCGGACGGCACGGTGGAATCGGTCCTCGACGCCTACTCGCGGCTGACCGCCCCCGCCAACGTCACCGGCGTGCCGTCGCTGACCCTCCCGGTCGGCCGCGATCACGCCGGTCTGCCCATCGGCATGCAGCTGATGGGCCGCTACCTGGACGATGCCGGCGTGCTGCGCGTCGGGCACAGCTACGAAGCGGCGCACTCTCCAGGTCGTGAACTGGCCGCCGTGGCTGCCTGATCGGCGCCCGGCGGGCCGGTGCGGCGGCGGCCCGGACGGCACCATGGTCCGTCCGGGCCGTCGCCGTCAGCCGTCGTCGCCCGGCTGCGGGGGCAGCGGAAGGGTGAGCCGGAAGACGGAGCCCGCGCCCGGTGCGCTGCGTGCCGTGACGGTGCCGCCGTGCGTCTCCGCGAGTTTGCGCACGATCGACAGGCCGAGGCCGCTGCCGCCGGTCTGTCGGCTGCGGGACTTCTCGGCGCGCCAGAAACGGTCGAAGACGTGCGGGAGTTCGTCCGGCGCGATGCCCGCACCCGTGTCGGCCACGTCGATCCGTACGGTTCCGTCCGCCGCCCGGGAGTGCAGGGTCACCGTGCCGCCGCGGGGGGTGTGCCGGATCGCGTTGGAGACCAGGTTGCCGGTCATCTGCCGCAGCCGGACCGGGTCCGCGTCGATGAGCGTTTCGTCGTCGGCGGTGACGGTGAGCGTCACGCCGCTCGCGTCCGCGTCGGCGCGGTGCGCGTTCGCGGTCTGCGCCAGCACGTCCGCGACCTGCACCGGCACCTTCGACAGCCGCAGCTCGCCCGCGTCGGCCGCCGCCAGATCGCGCAGGTCGTCGATGATGTGCTGGAGCAGCAGCGCCTCTTCGAGTACGGAGGCCAGCAGGTCCGCGTCGTTGTCGACGACGCCGTCCTCGGCCGCCTCCAGCCAGCCCCGGATGTTGCTCAGCGGCGTGCGCAGCTCGTGCGCCACGTCGCTGACCATCGCCTTGCGCAGCCGTTCAAGCTCCGCGCGCCGTCCGGCCATCGAGTTGAAGGCGACCGACAGCCGGCCGATCTCGTCGCCGCCGGTCACCCGCACCTGGGCGGACGCGTCGCCCTCCGCAAGCCGCTGCACCGCGGCGGTCAGCGCGCGCAGCGGACGCACCAGCCGGATGCCGGCCAGGACGGTGACGGCGACGGTCACCAGCAGCACCAGCGCCGCGCCCCCGGCGATCCGCGCCTTGTTGGCCGGGGACAGGGCGAAGAAGGTGGTCGCGGCGCGGCCCGGACTGGAGACGTAGAGCTGCGCGGCGGGCGCGACGTACGGGGCGAGTTGTTCCGCGCGGCTGGTGGCGACGCACGAGGAGACCTGGGTCCTGCCGGTCTCGCGCCCCGCGACCACCGGCCTGCCGCGGCCGTCGAGCGACAGGGTCACGGCGGGCGCGCCGCGGTGGGCGAGGCAGGTGTTGACGAGGGTGCTGAGCGCGGACAGCGCCTTCTTCTCGGTGGGGGTGGGGTCGTCGAGGGCCGTGATTGCGCACCGGACCGTGGTGCTCGCGCCGGGCGGAAGCACCAGCCGGGACCGCCCGCTCGGCTCCCTTTCGATGCGGACGTCCTCCTGACCGACCTCCCGCAGGCACGCCTGGACCCGCGAGGCGACGATGTCGAGTCTGTCGCGTTCGCCCCGGGGCAGCAGGAACGGCCCTGCCGCACGCGGGTCGATCCGGTCGCTCGCCGAGCGGGGCAGCAGGTCGGGGTTGACGGAGAGCGGGTCGATGACGGCGGTGGGCTTGGCGGGCGGCCGGAACGGTACGCCGGGTTCCGGGTCGGAGTCGGCGACCGGCTGCGGGTGGCCCCGGCTGGTCAGCACGATGCGGTGGCCCGTCCTGCGGGCGAGCGCGGCCACCGTGCCGGTGACGTCCGACCAGTCCGGGTGCCGGGCCGCGTAGCCGAGCAGCGCGTCGTACGCCTTGGCGTCGTCGGCCAGCGCCTGGCCCTGTTCCTGGCGGATCGCGACGGCCGTCATCTGGACGACGACGTACGCGGTGGCGGCGACCGAGCAGACGGACACGACCACGGACACCGCCAGCAGCCGCAGCAGCAGACTGCGGCGCAGCGGCACCTCACGGCGCAGCGGTTTCGGCGTGAAGCGCCAACGGGGCGCGGCGCGGCGGGACTTGGAAGCTTCATCGCCGTCGGGCCGGCTCGTGTCAGGGCCCATGGCGGGCGTCCCTCCGGCCGGTGGCGGGCCCGGGGTCCGCCCGGTCGGCGGGCGGCTCCTCGTCGACGAGTTTGTAGCCGACGCCGTACACCGTCACCAGCCGGCGGGCGCTGCGCGGGTCCTGCTCGATCTTCTTGCGGAGGTTCATCACGTGCACGTCCACGGTCCGCGCGGTGATGTAGCGGTCGAAGCCGTGCAGCCGCTCCAGGATCTGCGCGCGGCTGAAGACCTGTCCCGGACGCGATGCCAGCACCTCAAGCAGCCTGAACTCGCCCGGTGTGCAGTGGATGCGGCGGTCGTGGGCCCACACCTCGTGGCGTCCGGGGTCGACGGTCAGCGGCCCGACCCGCAGTACGGGGTCCGGCACGGCCGCGTCCGCGCCCCCGCCCGCGCGGCCGCCGCGCCGCAGCAGGGACCGGGCGCGGGCCATCAGTTCGCGCGGGCTGAACGGTTTGGACATGTAGTCGTCCGCGCCCAGGTCCAGGCCGAGCAGCAGGTCGTCCTCGGTGGAACGGGCGGTCAGCATCAGCACCGGCAGGGCGGCGAGGCCCGCCTCGGCGCGCACGATCCGGCACACGTCGAGGCCGTCGATGAACGGCATCATCACGTCGAGGATCAGCAGGTCCGGTGGACGGCGGCGCAGCTCCGCGAGCGCCGTCGCGCCGTCGTGCACCACGACCACGTCGTGGCCCTCGTGTTCCAGATAGCGGCGGACCAGCTCCGCCTGTTTCCCGTCGTCCTCGGCGACGACCACGCGTGCACACATGCAGTGAGTCTAGGAACGCCGTGCGCCGCCCGGGGCGGCCGGGCACGACCCCTATGAGCACGCCATGAGTTCCTGACAGCTTCCTGACAAGTCGTCGTGATGCTGGGCGGCATGCGGAACACGAAACCTCTGAGCCCCGCGGTCCGTACGGCCGCGTTCTCCGTCTGCGCGCTTCTCGCGGCGACCGTGCTCACCGCCTGTGGCGCGGGCGACGGTGGCGATGCCAAGGCCGGCAAGGACGGTGTCTCGACCCTGGAGACCGGAAGCCCGGCATCGGACGGCAAGCCCGGTGCGTCGGAGTCGTCGAAGACCGACTCCCGGCGGCCCCAGTTGCGCATGGACTCCTCGGACGAGGAGAGGGACAGGCTCGGCGACGCCTACAACGCCTGCCTCCAGGCCCACGGCGTCCCCATGAACACCAAGCGGGCCGGAATGGCGGGCGCCAAGCAGGCGGCGCCGATGCAGAGCATGGAGATCGCCAAGAAGTACAAGCCGGCCTACGACGCGTGTCTGGTGAAGCTGCCCCTCCAGCCTCCTGAGCTGGACTCGAACGTCAACCCGCACTACACGGACCAATACCGCGTCTTCGTGAAGTGCCTCAAGGCCAAGGGCGCGCACATCCACATGACCCAGGACGAGCACGGCGTCGCGAACGGCTACACGTACGACGACGACAACGGCATGCCCGAAGCCGAGGAGTTCAAGGCCAGCAAGGTGTGCCAGAAGGAGTCCTTCAGTGTCAAGCACTGACAGTGCACCGGCGCCCGGCCGCAGCCGGGGCAGGCGGGTCGCGGTGGCGGCGGTGGCCGTGGCGGTACTCGCCGGGGGCGCCGCCGGTGCGGTGGCGCTGTCCGCGCACGGCCGTGACCAGCAGCCCAAGAAGGCCGGCGCCCCCTCCGCGGGGACGACCAAAGTCGTGCGGATGGACCTCGCCGACAGCCGGACCCTGCCCGGCGCCCTCGGCTTCGGCGGGCAGCGGACCGTCAAGGGCACCGGAAAGGGAGCGGTGACCCGGCTGCCGAAGACGGGCGCCCCGGTGTCCCGCGGCAAGCCGCTGTACTGGGTCGACGACCAACCCGTCATGGTGTTCTTCGGCGACACCCCGTTCTTCCGCACCCTCAGCACCGCGGGGACCGGCGGGCGGGACGTGACCGTACTCGCCGAGAACCTCCGGGCGCTCGGCTACGACACCGGCCCGACGCCGCGGGCGACCGCCTCCAGCGGAGACACGGAGCCCGGCACCGAACTGACCCCCGCGCTGCTCGCCGCGCTCAAGCGCTGGCAGCACGACACCAAGCAGCAGGAGACCGGGAAGCTCGTCCCCGGGCACATCGTCGTGCTGCCCGGCCCCTACCGGGTCAGCGGCATCAAGGCGCAGCTCGGGGATCCGGCGGCGTCGGAGGTGCTGACCGTCACGTCCGTCCGCAAGTCGATCCGGGTGAAGGTGGACGCGCAGGACTCCGGTCCGATCCACAAGGGCGACTCCGTCACCCTCACCCTGCCCAACACCAAGACCGCGCCGGGCAAGGTCACTTCGGTGGGGCAGACCGTGCAGGGCGGAACCGATGACGACGCCTCGGGCACGGCATCCGAAGCCACGCTCCAGGTCACGGTCGAGCCGAAGGACAGCGCCGCGGTGAAGGACCTCAGCTCGGCGTCCGTGCAGGTCACCTTCACGACGGAGAAGCGCGAGCAGGTGCTCGCCGTCCCGGTCGGCTCGCTGCTCGCACTGCGCGAGGGCGGCTACGCGCTCCAGCGGCCCGGTGGCCAACTTGCCGCCGTCAAGACCGGGTTGTTCGCGAAGGGCATGGTCGAGGTCTCGGGTGCGGGCGTCAAGGAAGGCGACCGGGTGGTGACCACGTCGTGACCCTGCCGCACACCGCACCGGCCGCCGACGGCGCGCCGGCCGCCGCCCCGCTCCCCCGCCGGACCGGCCCGCCCGTCCTCACCGTCAAGAACGCGACGAAGGCGTACCACGGCGGCGTCAAGGCGCTCGACGACGTCTCGCTCACCATCGCCGACGGTGACCTGCTCGCCATCGTCGGCCCTTCCGGGTCCGGCAAATCGACGCTGCTGAACATCATGGGCACCCTCGACCTGCCGACCAGCGGCTCGGTCGAGATCGGCGGCGAGGACCCGGCCCGGCTGTCCGACCGCCGCCTGTCGGCGCTGCGCGGACGCTGGCTCGGCTTCGTCTTCCAGCAGTTCCACCTCACCGACGGCCTGAGCGCCGCGGAGAACGTCGCCACCGGGCTGCTGTACGCGGGGGTGCCCCGGCGGCAGCGCAGGCCGCTGGCGGTCGCCGCGCTGGAGAGGGTCGGGCTCGGCCACCGCGTCGGGCACCTGCCGCACCAGCTCTCGGGCGGCGAGCGGCAGCGTGTGGCCATCGCCCGCGCCCTGGTCAACGGGCCCGCGCTGGTCCTCGCCGACGAGCCGACCGGCGCCCTCGACACGGCCAACAGCCAGGCCGTCCTCGACCTGCTCGTCCGGCTGAACGCCGAGGGCACCACCATCGCGGTCATCACCCACGAACGGGACCTCGCGGCCCGGCTCCCGCGCCGGGTCGAGATCCGCGACGGCCGCATCGTCGCCGACACCGCAGCGCACACCGGGGGCCCGCAGTGAAACGCACCGACACCGTCCCCGGCCCGAGCGGCCCGGACGCCGACCCCAGCCGCCCGGTCCGGCTCGCCCCCTCCGACGTGCTGCGCCTGGGCCTGCTCGGGATCCGCACCCGCCGGATGCGCGCCGCGCTCTCCGCGCTCGGCATCTCCATCGGCATCGCCACCCTGATCCTGGTGACCAGCATCCCGGCCTCCAGCCAGCGCCACCTCGACCAGCAGCTGTCCGCGCTGGGCACGAACACGCTGCGCGCCGAACCCGTGCCCAACCGGAAACCGCCCGTCCTCCTGCCCGAGGAGGCACCGGACATGGTCCGGCGGATCGGCCCCGTCACCCATGCGAGCGCCGTCGCCAACACCCATGCCCTGGTGCGCCGTTCGGACCGCACCGACCCCAACGACGGCCTCGGCCTGACCGTGCTCGCGGCCCGGACCGACCTGCTGTCCGCGGTGAACGGCACGGTCAGCTCCGGTACGTTCCTGAACGCGACGACCGACACCTTCCCCACCGTCGTCCTCGGCTACGAAGCCGCGGCCCGGCTCGGCATCCCCCGCCTGACCCCCGGCCAGGAACCACCCCAAGTCCTCATCAGCGACACCTACTTCACCGTCGTCGGCGTCCTCGGCCCGATGCGCCTCGCCCCCGACCTGGAACGCTCCGTCCTGGTCGGCTGGGGCGCCGCCAAGAAGGTCCTGCACTTCGACGGGCATCCGACGGTCGTCTACACGACGGCACGCGAGGACTCCATCGAAGACGTCGCCTCGGTACTCGCGGCCACCGTCTACCCGCAGACCCCCGGCCTGGTCCAGGTCAGCCGCCCCTCCGACGCCCTGGCCGCGAAACGCGCCACCGCATCGACGTTCTCGGCCCTCTTCCTCGGCCTCGCGGGCGTCGCCCTGCTGGTCGGCGGCGTCGGCGTCGCCAACACGATGTACATCTCCGTACTGGAACGCCGCCGCGAAATCGGCCTCCGCCGCGCCCTGGGCGCCCACCGCGGCCAGATCCGCGGCCAGTTCCTCACCGAGTCGGTGGCCCTGTCCCTCCTGGGCGGCATCCTGGGCACAGCCGTAGGCGTCCTGGCCTCCCTCGCCTACGCGGTCTATCAGGGCTGGCCACCGGTCATCCCCCTGTCAGCGGTCGGCGCCGGCACGGCCGGAGCGGTCGCGATCGGGGTGGCGGCGGGCGTGTACCCGTCGATGCGGGCTGCCCGTCTGGCGCCTACCGAGGCGTTGGCTACGGGGTGAGGGGGCGGGGCGCCTGGCAAGCCGGCGCCCCGCCGCGTCCGCACCCCGGGCAACACCATCGGGATTCCCGGATGCCACTGAGCGACGCTGTCACCGTCCGGTTGAATGGATCGTGTGCACGAAACACCGCATTCACCGAGAACGACCTGCGCGCGCTGGCCGGTCCGCGTTCCTTCGAGCGAGGACGGGGATACCTGGACGCGGTGACCGCCGTGGAAGTGGGCGACGACCGGATCACCGCCGCGGTCCACGGGACCAGTGCATACGCGGGGAGCGCTCCGTTTCCACCGCCGCCTCGTCCGCCTCGTCCGGATCACCCCCACGCCGGTGGGGGTGATCCGAAGAAACAGCGGACCGCAGACCGGGGGCCGCCGTTGCCCCCACCGCCGTGGGGGTGTTCCGCCACGGGCAACGCGCTGGCCCGAAGGGAAGAGGTGCGCCTGGCCGTGTCCGTCAGCGGCTCCGACAACCTCCTCGTCATGGTCCGGCTGCGCGGCCTGCACGCCGTCGCCCCCTTCGAGGCGCACCTCGCGGAACGCTTCCCGCACCTGAAGGTCAGCGACCGCACCGATTTCCTCCACTCCCGCAAACGCATGGGCCGACTCCTCGACACCACCGGCCGAGCCGTCGGACACGTCCCCTTCTCCCTGCCGCAGGTCTGACCCCTACGACTGGACCGCGTTCGCCATCGAGGTCAAGGAGGTCCCGAGTTCAGGCGCCGACGCGGCGGCGAGTTCGGCGGCGATGGCCTGGAGCAGGTCGCGGGGGACGAGGCCGACCGCGAACGCGGCGATCTGGAGCAGGGACAGCTCCCCGGCCATGCGGGCGAACGGGCCGTCCAGGAGTGCCGTGAAGTGCGCACGCAGGATGCGTTCGCCCTCGGTGTGGGCGAGCAGGTCGCGCAGCGGGGTGTGGACGCTGAGCGGGCCGGTGGGGAAGTCCTCCGGGCGGGGCGGGGGTGCGGTGGACGCCTCCACCTGAGGGCGCTGCGTCCGGGCGAGCAGATGCGCTTCGGTGACCGGGCCGGACTCCGGCAGTCCGAGCCGCACGTACTGCTCCCGCGGGGCGTCCGAGGTCCTCAGCAGGTCGGTCAGCAGCGTCGCCATGCACAGCTCCAACGCGTCGTCGACGAGCGGGTGTTGCTGCTCGGGGTCGGTTTCCAGGTCGTAGAGCAAGGTTCCGAAGGCGTACGGGTTGGACATGGCGTGGCCCGGCACCTTCACCAGCGGCACCTCCTTGGTGAAGGAGAACGGCGGGACCAGCTCGGCGCTCTTGAGTTCGGCGGGGGCGAAGCGGCCGCGCATGTGGGTGGGCATGAGGGTGTGCTCGTGCAGGGGCTGGTTGGTCCGCTCCGCGCTCGCGCGCATGTAGACGTGGCGGCCGTCGGTGACGCTGACGTGGCCGCCGAAGGCGCCGAACAGGCCCGCCTCGCGTACGGGGGTGTCGTCGGCGACAGTCCGCTGAAGCGGGTGTCCCTGCATGTCGGGGGTGGGGGCGAGGCCGAAGTGCTCCAGGAGCGTGGGCGCCAGGTCGATGGTCTGCACGAGGGCGGTGCGGCGCTCGCCCCGGACGCGGCTGCGCGGATCCCAGACGAACAGTGGGGTGTGGATGGTCTCGTCGTACCAGGGCTGGACGTTCTTTCCCCACCAGCCGTGCTCGCCGAGCAACAGGCCGTGGTCGGTGCAGACGATCAGCAACGTGTCGTCCCAGAGGGCGAGTTCGTCCATGGTGTCGAGGACCCGGCCCAGGGAGGCGTCGCACATGGACAGCAGGGCCGCGTACTCGCAGCGGGCGTGGTCGACCTGTTCGTCGCTCTCGCTGACCTGTTTGTAGTCGGGCCAGTCGAAGTGCGGGCCGTCGTAGGCGTGCGCGTAGTGCTGCTTGTGGCGGGCGTAGCTGAAGAACGGCTCGTGCGGGTCGAACGTCTCGATCTGCAGGAACCAGCCGTCCTCGGCGTGGTTCGTGTGCAGGAACTCCAGGCCCGCGTCGAAGGTGCGGGTCTGCGGGTGGTCGGCCTCGTCGTTGAGGTACTGGCGGTTGATCCAGTCCTGTCGCCAGCCCTCGCCGCAGCGCACGCGGAGGGCGTCGGGGATGTCAGGGTCGGCGACGTGGCCCTTCCAGGCGTCGCCCTCCTGGCCGCGGAAGAACTCGAAGGTGCGGTAGCGGCCGTGATAGGTGGCGCCGCCGTCCTCCCAGTAGTGCTGATGATCCGTCACCAGGTGGGCGTGGATGCCGTGTTCGCCGAGGATCTGGGGCATCGAGTCGTCGAAGGGTTCGAGCGGGCCCCAGCTGCGGTGCAGGAAGTTATGGCGACCGGTGTGCAGTTCGCGGCGGGCCGGCATGCACGGCATGGAGCCCGCGTAGCAGGTGTGGAAGGTGGCCGTGCGCTCGGCGAGGCGCGTGAAGTTCGGGGCGTGGATTTCCTGTGCCCCGTAGGGCGGCAGGAAGCGCCGGTTGAGCGTGTCGAACATGACCATGATCGCCTTCATGAGCCACTTCCTTGCCGCGCCTCTGGATGATTATGTTCGAATGAACATAGGTGGGGTGATCGATGGAGACAACCCCGATGACCGGGAGGATCAGAGCCGAGATGAGCGATTCCCGCGGCCCCGCGCGCTGCTGCATGCCGACCGGCGGAGGACCGGCGGCCGTTTCCGCGGCCGTACCCCTGACCGTGGCGCCGGGCAGGGTGCGCGACGGGCGGGGCATGGTGTCGCTGCCGGGCGGCGAGTTCCTGATGGGCACGGACGACGCCGAGGGCTTCGCCGGGGACGGCGAGGGGCCGGTGCGGGCGGTGCGGCTCGACCCGTTCCGCATCGACGTGTGCGCGGTGACCAACGAGCAGTACGCGGCGTTCGCCGAGGCCACCGGGTACCGCACTGACGCCGAGCGCATCGGCTGGTCGTACGTGTTCGCCGGCTTCCTGCCGGCGACCCTGCGGCGCGGGGCGCCCCGGCCGGAGCGAACCCCCTGGTGGTGCGGGGTGCAGGGCGCGGGCTGGGACCGGCCGGAAGGGCCCGGCAGCACGCTGGAGGGGCGCGGCGCCCACCCGGTCGTGCACGTGTCCTGGAACGACGCCGCCGCGTACGCCGCGTGGGCGGGCAAGCGGCTGCCGACCGAGGCCGAGTGGGAGTACGCCGCCCGCGGAGGGCTCGACCGGCGGCGTTACCCCTGGGGCGACGAGCTCGACCCCGACGGCGGCTACCGCTGCAACCTCTGGCGAGGCACCTTCCCCACCAAGAACACCGCCGCCGACGGGTACCCCGGCACGGCCCCCGTCGACGCCTTCGAGCCCAATGGCTTCGGCCTGTACAACACCTCCGGCAACGTCTGGGAGTGGTGCGCCGACTGGTGGACCACGGATCATGGATCCGCCCGGCCGCTGATCAACCCCCAAGGCCCGCGCGGCGGTTCGGACAAGGTGATCCGCGGCGGCTCGCACATGTGCCACGTCTCGTACTGCAACCGCTACCGCGTCGCGGCCCGGACCGCCAACAGCCCGGACAGCTCCAGCGGGCACGCGGGTTTCCGCTGTGTTGCACCCGCGTGAAGACTCTTGACACCGTCCGGGCGGCGGGTGAATCTGAGCCTAGCTAGGTTCTTGAGAACATAAGAGGTTCGGATGCAGCTCGACTACGTGATCCTCGGTGCGCTGGCGCTTCGCCGCCTGTCCGGCTACGACCTGCGTCGCTGGATGGAAGGTCCGGGCCGCTACATCGGCTACGGCGTCAAGCTGCCCCAGATCTACCGCCGGCTCGGCACCCTGGTGGAGCGCGGCTGGGTGGACTTCGACGTCGACCCGCGCGAGGGCCGCCCGGACGCCAAGGTCTACCGGCTCACCGAGGCGGGCGAGGAGGCGCTGCGCGCGTGGGCGCGCTCCCCGTACGAGCCGTCGCCGCGCCCCATGGACCCGGAGTTCAAGCTGCGCTTCCTCTTCGCCGGGCAGCTCGACCCCGAGATCGCCCTGGACATCGTCCGCACCGAGCTGGCGTACCGGCTCAAGCACGACGCGCTCAGCGCCGCCGTGCCCGCCCCCGTCGCGTACGAGCCGCAGATCGACGGTCTCGACGCGGGCTGGGCCCGCGAGGTGCACACCATGGCCCACGAGCACGGTTACGCGTTCGCGGCCTCCTACATCGCCTGGCTCCAGCTGACCGAGGCCCGCTTGGAGGCGCGGCTCGGCCGCTGACCCTGCCACGCCCGGAGAACCCCACACCCCATACCGCTTCCGCAGCACGTGGCGAGCCGCACCGCCACGTGGCGGTCCCCCCTTGCCCGATCCCCGACCGGGAGCCGCACATGCGCATCATCTACGTCGACGTGGACACCCTCCGCGCCGACCACACCACCCCGTACGGATATCACCGGCCCACCACCCCCAACCTGCAGAAGCTCGCCGACAGGTCCGTCACCTTCGACCGCTACTACTGCTCCGACTCGCCGTGCCTGCCGTCCCGCACCGCGCTGACCAGCGGTCAGTTCGGCATCACGAACGGGGTGATCGGGCACTTCGGCCCGGCCGCACAGTTCCGGCTGGACGCCGGGCACGGCCCCGAGCCCGACCGGCCGCTGCTCGGCCAACGGCTCGGCTTCGGCGGGTACTACACCGCCGCCGTGTCGGTCTTCGCCGAACGCCACCGCGCGTACTTCTTCCACGCCAACTTCCGCGAGTCCATCCGCGCCACCGACCGGATGGGCGACGAGGAGGCGCCCGACGTCAACCGCGCCGCGATCGACTGGCTGCGCCGGCACGCCGACGACGACAACTGGTATCTGCATCTGACCTATTGGGATCCGCACACCAACTACACGCAGCCCGCCGAGTGGTCCGAGAAGATGGCCGCCTCGGGCCCCGTGCAGTCCTGGCCCGACGAGGAGACGATCGCCGCGCACGCCGAGGTGTACGGCCCGCGCAGCGCCCTCGACCTGCACTACTCGATCCGCGGCGCGGGTACCTCGCCCGTCCCGCACAACATGCCCGACGCGATCCGCTCCCGCGCCGACTTCGAGCACCTGATCAACGGCTTCGACGGCGCCATCGCCTACTGGGACCACCACTTCGGCCACCTCATGGCCGTACTGGACGAGTTGGGCATCGCCGACGACACCGCGGTGATCGTCAGCGCTGACCACGGGGAGTCCTTCGGCGAGCTGGGCTCGTACGCCGAACACGGGCACGCCAGTGAGCCCGTCCAGCGCATCCCGCTGATCGTGCACTGGCCGGGCCTCACCGACCGGCTGCCCGAACAGGCCCGCCGCAACGACGCCCTCCTCTACAACATCGACCTCGCCCCCACCCTGTGCGAGCTGCTCGGCCTGGACGTCCCGGCCGGCTGGCAGGGAGAGTCGTTCGCCCCCGCGATCCGCGGCGAGCACATCGACTCGCGCGAGTACCTCGTCCTCGGCCACGGCGCCCACACCTACCAGCGTGCCGTCCGCACCCGCGACCACCTCTACCTGCGCACCTACCATCCCGGCAGCTTCCGTACCGAGTGGGAGCAGCTCTTCGACGTCACCAAGGACCCCTACCTGACACGGGACTTGATGGAAGACGAGCCCGGCCTCGCTGCCCGGATGCGGTCGCATCTCGCCGAGTGGTGGCACGAGTACGCGGGCCGCCCCGGCGCCCTGCCCGACCCCATGCAGGCCACCCTGCAGACCGGACCCACGTACTACAACGACCCCGCCCGCTACGCCGCGCACCTGCGCGCCACCGGCCGCGCCCACCTCGCCGACGACTTGGAGCAGCGCCTCGCCACGCTGAACGTCCCCGTGTCCTGGCACGCCCCCGACCGGCCCCGCACCGCCGAGCTCCTCGAACGCTGGGTCCACCTGCTGCAGACCCGCGACCAGCACACTCCCACCCAGCAGGGCGGCTGAGTCTCCCCACCCGCGCACGCACCCCGCGCCCCCGCACCGGCGAAGGAGCCGTGATGCCGACCGATGCCGTACCACCAGTGCCGCCCGTACCCGTGCGATCCGTCCCGCCGCTCACGAAGGCGCCACCGCCCGGCGCCCCTCGCCGATGGCGTCAACTCGCCCTCCTGGGTGGGCTGCTGAATGTGGACAACAGCGAGTCCAGTGTCCTGTCCGTCCTCTTCCCCGCGCTGCGCGCCGCCCTCGGCCTTCCGCTCGCCGCGCTCGGCCAGCTGGTCGCCGCGAGCAAGCTGGTCCACGCCGTCGCCGGGCCCCTCTGGGTCGCGCTGGCCCGCCGATGGCCGCGCAAGAACGTCCTCGCCGTCTGCTGCGGCTTCTGGGGCGTGTGGACCGCGGCCATGGGCCTGGCCCAGAACTTCGTCCAGCTCATCGTCCTGGCCACCATCGCCTCCGCCGGGATCGCGGGCGGCGGACCGCTCGTCAACGGCCTGGTGGCCGACCTCTTCGACGACGCCGACCGCGGCCGCGCGTCCGGTGTGCTGTACGGCATCGCCGCGCTGGGCCTCGGCATCACGGGCCCGCTGCTCGGCCTGCTCGCGGACGTCGAGAACGGCTGGCGGTACGGATTCTTCGCCTCCGGCACCGTCCAGGTGGTCTTCGGCGTGCTGATCCTCGCCTTCCTCCACGACCCGGGCATCGGCGCCACGGACGGCGCCGGCTCCGGACCGGCCGCCGTGGCCCTGCTGACCCGGGCGCAACTCCGCAGCCTGCTGCGCAACCGCACCCTGATGCTGATCTGCGTACAGCGCCTGACCACCGGGCAGTTCATCCTGATCAGCTTCGGGGTCACCTTCCTGGTGGACGAGCGCGGCTTCAGCAATGCCACCGCCTCCCTGGTGACACCAGCCGCCACCGTCACCTACCTGCTCGGCACGTTCCTCGGCGGCTTCGTCGGCGACCGGGTCCACCGGCGGTACCCGCGCACCGGCCGGATCGCGGCCATGCAGACGGCGATCGTCACCTATGCCGTGGTCGCCTACGCCGCCACCCAGATCGACTGGAGCCCGCTGTGGGCGTACATGGTGGTGTTCAGCCTGGTGGGCGCCGCGCAGAGCGTCAATCCCGGCATCAACCGGCCGGTGGTGATGTCGGTGGTGCTGCCGGAACTGCGCAGCGCGGCCTTCGCGTTGATGCTCTCCGTCGAGGCCGCCGGGTGGGCCATCAGTTCTCTCCTGGTCGGCTATATCGGCGACGCGTTCGGCCTGCAGACGGCATTCCTGTGGCTGGCCGTCGTCCTCATGCTGGCCAACGGCGCCCTGGTCACGCTGCTCTACCAGCCCTACGTGCGCGACGCCGCGGCCGTCCGTTCGGAGCTGGCCCGCCGCGCCGCCGCCACCATCGGAGGAGCGAAGCAAGCATGACCACCGTCACCGGGATCATCCCGGCCCCGCACACGGAGAACGCCTCGTGAGTACCCGCGCCACTCGCCCCAACTTCCTGATCCTCATGCCGGACCAGCTGCGTGCGGACGCGCTCGGCGCCTTCGGCAACCCGCACGCGGGCACCCCGCACCTCGACGCGCTCGCCGCCCGCGGCACCCGCTTCAGCAACGCCTATGTCCAGCACCCGGTCTGCTCGCCCAGCCGCGCCTCGATCCTCACCGGCTGGTACCCGCACACCGCGGGCCACCGCACCCTCACCCACCTGCTCAAGGACCACGAGCCGAACCTCCTGCGCATCCTCAAGGACGCCGGGTACCACGTCACTTGGGCCGGCATGCGCGGCGACACCTTCGCGCCCGGCGTCACCGAGTCCAGCGTCGACGAGTACGGCTTCTCGACCTGGCCCACCCGGCTGTACGGCGGGGACTACCCCGACGGCGTCTGGTCCCGGCTGTTCTACCGGGGCCGGGTTCCCGACGACGGCCAGATCGACCCCGACGAGGCCGCGGTGCGCACCGCCGAACAGTGGCTGCGCGAGCCCCCGCGGGACCGGCCCTGGGTGCTGTTCGTGCCGCTGGTGGCGCCGCACTGCCCGTTCCAGGTGGAGGAGCCGTGGTTCTCCCGGTTCGACCGCGGCGCGGTGCCCGACCCGGCCCCGCCCGGCGACCCCTCCGGCGAACCGCGCTATCTGCGCGCCGTCCGCGAAGCCCACGGCCTGGACGAGGTCACCCCCGAACAGTGGCGCGAGGTCGTGGCCACGTACTACGGCATGGTGTCCCGCCTCGACGACCAAATCGGCCGCATCTCCAGGGCAGTTGAGCAGTCCGGAGCGGCGGACGACACCGTCACCCTCTTCTTCGCCGACCACGGCGAATACCTCGGCGACCACAGGGTGATCGAGAAGTGGCCGTCCGCGATGCACGACTGCATCACCCGCGACCCGCTGATCATCAGCGGTGCCGGGCTCGGCGAAGGCGGCCAGGAGTGCGACGCGATGGTGGAGATGGTCGACGTCCTGCCCACCGTGCTCGATCTCGCGGACGTGCCCGCACCCCACCGCCACTTCGGCCGCAGCCTCCTGCCACTGCTGCGCGACCCGGCGGCGCCGCACCGTGAACTCGCCTTCACCGAAGGCGGGTTCACCGTCGACGAGGAACCGCAGATGGAGCGCGCGAACTTCCCCTACGACCTGAAGTCGGCCCTCCAGCACCAGGATCCGACCCTGGCGGGCAAGGCCGTCGCCGTCCGGGACCAGGAGTGGACGTACGTGTGGCGGCTGTACGAGCAGCCCGAGCTGTACCACTGGGCGAAGGACCCGCACGAGCGCACCAACCTCGCGGGCCGCTCCGAACACGCCGATGTGGAACGGCGCCTGCACGACGCCGTGCTGCGCTGGCTGGTGGAGACCTCCGACGTCATCCCGGCCGACCCCGACCCGCGCCGGCCCGACGTGGCCCTGCCCGCCCCGGCCGCACCCGCCCGGTCCTGGACGATCCCCGCGCCCACGCAAGGGAACCCACGATGAACCACACCAACCGTCTGGCCGCCGTCGAAGCCGCCCTGGCCCGCCTCGACCTGGACACCAAGACGCGCCTGCTCGCCGGCCAGGACCTGTGGTCCCTGCCCGCCGTCCCGGAGATCGGCCTGGAGTCCGTGGTCATGTCGGACGGGCCCGTCGGCGTGCGCGGACCCGATTTCACCCCCGACGACCCGGCCCTCACCCTGCCCAGCCCCACCGCCCTTGCCGCCACCTGGAGCCCGGACCTGGCCCGCACGGCCGGCCGTGCCCTCGCCCAGGAGGCCCACCGCAAGGGCGTGCACGTCCTGCTCGCCCCCACCGTCAATCTGCACCGCTCCCCACTGGGCGGCCGCCACTTCGAGTCGTACGCGGAGGACCCACTGCTCACGGCCCGCATCGGCGCGGGATACGTCACGGGCCTCCAGGAAAGCGGCATCGCCGCCACCGTCAAGCACTTCGTCGCCAACGACGCCGAGACCGAACGCTTCACCGTCGACAACCAGGTCGGCCCCCGCGCCCTGCGCGAGCTCTACCTCGCCCCGTTCGAGGAGATCATCGCCACGGCCCGGCCCTGGGCACTGATGTCCGCCTACAACTCCGTCAACGGATCCACCATGACGGAGCACCGCCCGCTCCAGATCGGCGTCCTGCGTGAGGAGTGGGGCTACGACGGCGTCGTGGTCTCCGACTGGCTGGCCGCCCGGGACACCGTGCGGGCCATCGAGGGCGGACTCGACATCGCCATGCCGGGCCCGTTCACCGTCTTCGGCCCGGCGCTCGCCGCCGCCGTACGCGACGGCCGGGTAGCGGAGGCCACGGTGGACACCGCCGTACGACACGTCCTCCTGCTCGCCGCACGCCTCGGCCTGCTGAAGGGCGCCCCGCCCGTCGTGGGGCAGGCCGACCGCCCCGCGCCCGTGGACGGGGAAGCCGTGGCCCGCGAGATCGCCACCCGGTCCATCGTGATGCTGGAGAACCGCGACCGTACCCTGCCGCTGAACGCCTCCGGCACCCGCCGCATCGCGCTCGTCGGCCGGGCCGCCCGCGACGCCCGCATCCTCGGCGGCGGCTCCGCCACGGTCTTCCCCTCCCATGTGACCTCCCCGCTGGACGGACTGCGCGCCGCACTCCCGGACGACGTAGCACTCGACTACGCCGTGGGCGCCGACCCGAACAACGAACTCTCCATCGCCGCAGCACAGTTCACGCTCCGCGCCGTCCTGCGGGACGCGCGCGGATCAGTTCTCGGCGAGTGCCCGCTGCCGGTCGGCAACCTGCGCTGGACGGCTGACGCACTGCCCGACGGCGCCGACTTCGAGGCCCTGGACTCGGTCGAGATCACCGGCACCTTCACCCCACAGGACAGCGGTACCCACCACTTCGGTACGCGCGGCAACGGCGACTTCCGGCTCACCGTGGACGGCAGTGTCGTGTACGAAGGGGACGACGACCCGGAGGCCACGGAACCGACGGGCGCGGTCCTGATCGGCCGATGTGTGCCGCGCGGCACCGCGGACCTGGAAGGGGGCCGCCCGGTCACCATCAGTCTCCTCAACCACACACCCAAGGGCGCCATCGGCCCGCTGCACGGCGTCGCCTTCAGCCTCGCCCACCGGGCGCCGGAACGCGACGGCGACCAGCTCATCGAGGAAGCGGTCGCCGCCGCGTCCGCCGCCGACGTCGCGGTCGTCGTGGTCGCCACCACCGAACACGTCGAGAGCGAGGGGTTCGACCGCGTCACCCTGCGCCTGCCGGGGCGCCAGGACGAACTCGTCGCCCACGTCGCCGCCGCCAACCCGCGCACCGTCGTGATCGTCAACTCCGGTGCGCCCGTGGAGATGCCGTGGCGCGAGGACGTCGCCGCGGTACTGCTGAGCTGGTTCCCGGGACAGGAGGGCGGCGCGGCCCTGGCCGACGTGCTCCTCGGCCACGCCGAGCCGGGCGGCCGCCTGCCCACCACCTGGCCCGCCCGTCTCACCGACGCCCCCGTCACCCAGGTCACCCCCACCGGCGGCGTCCTGCGCTACGACGAGGGCGCCCTCATCGGCTACCGCGCCTGGCAGCGCCATGCCACCGCCCCCGCCTACCCCTTCGGCCACGGACTCGGCTACACCGACTGGACGTACGAACACATCGAGCTCACGGACACCGAAACGGTCCGCATCCGGCTGCGCAACACCGGCGACCGCACCGGCCGGGAAGTGGTCCAGCTCTACGTCGCCCCCACCCGGCCCGATACCGCGGAACAGCCGGAGCGCTGCCTCGCGGGATTCGCAGCCGTCACCGCGGAACCGGGCGAGGCCGCAACGGCCGACATCCCCCTTCCCGAGCGCGCCTTCACCCTCTGGGACGAGAACAGCGGCGGCTGGACGACGGTCCCCGGCGAGTACCAGGTGCTGGCCGGCCACAACGTCGCCGACACCCGCCTCTCGGCCGTCATCGCCGTACCCGCCGAGGACGCCTGAGACTCGACCGCTTCCATGAAGGCACTCCACGAAGGCAGCACTCCACGAAAGGGACTCGACCGCCATGCAGTCCGCCCCGCCCGCCGAGCCCCTCAACATCCTGTGGCTGTACTGCGACGAACTGCGCGCGGACGCGCTCGGCTGCTACGCCACAGGACCCTTCCGCCCCCACACGCCCGCCGTCGACCAACTCGCCGCATCCGGCGCCGTGTTCCAGGAGTGCCACACCAACTCCCCGGTCTGCGTGCCTTCTCGCACCGCGCTCCTCACCGGGCAGCCACCCGAGCGCACCGGCGTCTACCACAACGAGGCGTACGCCGACGGCTTTCCCCTGCCACCCGGCCTGACCACCTTCCCGGAGGTCTTCGTCCGCCACGGCTACCGCACGGCCAGCTTCGGCAAGGAACACCTCCCGGCCGGGCTGACCCCGTGGCAGGTGCACGACCCCGCCGGCGGCGCCATGCGAGCCCCGCTCAGCGGCCGGAACCCGGCAGACTGCGCCCCGGCACTCGCCCCGAACGGGAAGACGATCGTCGCCGGCACACTCCCCGAAGGACAGCCGTACACCCCCGCCCAGGTCACGGAGAACGCCGCCGCCTGGATCGCGCAGGCACAGGAACCCTTCCTCGTACGGGCTTCCTTCCCGCAGCCGCACACCCCGGTGATCGTTCCGCACGCGTACGGGCAGGTGCACAGGCCCGAGGACTTCCCGGACGTGCTCCCCGGCTCACGTACACCGGTGAGCCGGTTCGAGCGACGCTTCGCGGAAGTCAGCGGCGGCGGCCCGGACGCCGACCCGGCCGTTGCCCGCCAGGCCCACGCGGCGTACCACAACCTGGTCAGCTGGGTCGACGCCCAACTCGCCGTCCTCATGGACGCCTTGCGCGCCAAGGGAGTTGCGGACCGCACCGTCGTCGTCCTCACCTCGGACCACGGCGCCCACCTCGGCGAGAACGGGGCGTACGGCAAACACACCTTCGCGCGCGGCTCCCACCGGGTGCCGCTGATCATCAGCGCACCCGGACGCCTCGCGCGCCAGGTCCGCACCGACCTGGCCCAGTCGCTCGACCTGGCCCGGACCCTGTTCGGGCTGTGCGGCATCGAGGCGCCGGAGTCGTTCGACGGACGCGACCTCTTCCACGACCCGGCACCGACCGGGATCTTCTCGACCATCGGCTACGGCGCACCATGGAGCCGGGCCTTCCCCAACCAACAGCACGGAACCTACGACGACGGCCGAGGCTGGCCCCGCCGCTCGTGCATCCGCACCGACCGCTACCGCCTCGACGCCACCGTCCGGATCGACGGCCGCCCACCACGCGACAACGAGGAGGAGGACCTCGTCCTGATCGACCGCGTGGCCGACCCCGACGAGACGGTCAACCTGGCAAACGACCGTCAACTGGCCGACCTGGTCAAGGACTTGCATGCCCGCCTTCTGAAGAACGCCGTGGAAGTCGACGACGACCTGCTCAAGGACCTCGCCCTCAAGACCCTTGAACGGCACCGGGAGCTGCGGCGCAGCGGCCGTAGCACGCTGTGAGGCTCGGCAGCCGCTGCCTGTGCGGTTCATCAGCACGCAGCACCCCGGCGACAGCTCGATCGCCCGGACTCCGGCCGAGACGGTTACCCCGCCTGCTGTGGCTGCATCAAGTCCGAGGCCCCTCACCCCGCACCGGCCTGCCCAGCGTCTTCACCACAGGCGACGTGTGTCCGGCGCGGAACCCATCCGGCACAGGACGGATCAGATGGATCTCCTCGACCAGGACCTGCGCCAACTGGAATGGGTGCCACTGGAGTTCCGCTACCGCTTCCGCTGCAACGTCTCCGACTGCACCGGTCACGACATGGCTTTCCGGGACCGGGAGGCCGGCGAGTCGTACCGCAAGTACCTGCGCCAGTACGAGCAGCAGGGCGTGGAGGAGAAGCTGCGGGAGCGCTGGTTCACCTGGATGTTCGCGCCGGACCACGTCGTCCACTGCTTCGTCGGCAACCTGGCCAAGCAACCCAGGACGTTCATGCTGCTGGCTTCTTCCATCCGCGGCGCGACATCGTCGAGAACTACCAGGAAGAGCTGTTCTCGCTGTAAACAGCCCGCGCAGCACGTCTCAAAGGTCCTCTCATGATGCCCGGATTTTCTGCGGGAGCGACGGGCATTGCCTCCGGGTAGCACGCCCGGGGATCCGCAGGAGGGCCGCACGCACAGGGGCCTGAACGAGCGACAGCAGGACGTTCTCGACCGGGTGGACCAGGGGTGTCCTGAAGGGATTTGGCCGGACAGCACATACAAGGTCAGCACTCAGGCTTGGCAAAGCCGAGGATTGATCAAAGTCATCAAACGCCGGGGGCATTGGAACGCCCAACTCACCGACAAGGGTCGGCAGTACCTCGCAAACGGCGACACCAGCCCCGGAGAGCGCAGCGGCGAAGCATCTGAAGTGCCCGGGGGAACGCTGACGCCGCCACGGCCCCATCCCGTTCCGAAGGCCCGCACGAACTACACCGCCGACCAGCTCCTCAAAGAGCTAAGCGCCAACAACAACTTCCTCGTCAAGCACGTCGAATCCGGCCCACACACGGTCAATTGGGCATCACGGGTCAACGCCGCACGCAAGTCCGGCAAGATCCCGCACACCCAGGATCTTCGCGGAAAGCAGACCCGCCGCGGCTACGAAATCAAGCTCATCGACATCCCAGCTTGGCGCCATATCGAACCCGCCCCGGTCCCCGTACCGGCGCGATTGACCCGACCTCATTCGGTGGTGATCGCACATCGCACTTCAAAGCAGGCTCAGCCCATGGGCCTGACCAAACCCGTTCAAGGGCGCGCCCTGCGCATCATCCAGGCACTCATCACCACCACCGCATCGCAAGGCCACACGGCAGCACTCGGCCCCACGCAGGGCGCTCCCCCATCGCATCGACGCCGCAGCGCACCACCCCACTTCACCATCACCGCCCGAGACGCAACGGTCGGCTTCCTCGTCCTCCAGGAACAGAACCGCAGCGCACACATCCCCACCGACAAGGAACTTGCCGACGCCAAGAAGCACACATGGATGCGCATCCCCCGCTTCGACCACACCCCCGCCAACCGGCTGTGTTTCATCCTCCGCGGCGGCAGCCCGCACCGCGGCAACGAAGGGACCGATCTCCCCGACCGACCTCTGGAAGACCAACTCGCCGAAATCGTGCAAGAAGTCGACCTTCGCGGCGAAGCCGCGGAACGCGACCGCCACGCAGACGAGCAGCACCAGGAGGCGGCAGGGCAGAACTGGGAAAGCGCCGCGCTCAAAGCCCGCGCCGCACACACCCACACCTATCGCGTCAAGCACCTCGAAGAACAGGTAGACGCCTGGCACCAGGCCAAGCGCCTGACCGAGTACGTCACAGCGGTGCGCGACCACGCCACGTCACTGCTTCCCGGGCAGGAAAGGACCGAGATCGAGGCGTGGCTCGCGTTCGCAGACGCCCACCTTCAACAGCTCACCGAGTCCGCCTCGGCACCAAAGCTACCCATACCGCCGCAGCCCAGCGGAGCAGACCTTGAGCCTTTCCTCGGCCGTCGAAGCCCCTGCGGACCCCGCTCCCCCCAGGCCCCAAATCAGGCCATAACCGGCAAGGCTTCACCAAGAGACAGCAAAGAAGGGGCCCCGGAAGACCGCACCTGACGCACCGCCACCTGCAGGACCGCACCCCTGACGATCCATCAGGACATGCGTCAAACGTGCGTCAGAAAGGCCTCACGCGCGTCGAATGTGCGACAAGATATCACCCGTAACGCCCACACCACACATCCTGCGCACGCGAAAAACCGCAGGTCAGACGCCCTTCGATGCCCTCTCAAGGATCGCCACGCACTCCACATGGTGGGTCACAGGAAACAGATCGAACGCCCGCATCCGCCGAGGCACATACCCGGCCTCCCGGAAGTACTTCAGGTCGCGGGCGAGGGCGGCCGGGTCGCAGGCGACGTAGGCGATGCGGCGGGGGGTGAGGGCGGCGAGTTGGGTGACGGTGTTCCGGCCGGCGCCGGCGCGCGGGGGGTCGAGGACGACGAGGTCGGCGTCGGTGATGCCGGTGCGGGGGAGGATCGTCTCGACCTTGCCGTGTTCGATGCGGACGCGGTCGAGGTCCTGGAGGTTGTGGCGGGCGTCCTCGACGGCGCGCTTGCCGGATTCGATGCCGAGGACGGCGCCCTTGTCGCCGACGCGTTCGGCCAGGGCTCCGGCGAAGAGGCCGACGCCGCAGTAGAGGTCGAGGGCCATGTCGCCCTTCTTCGGCATCAGGCCCTGCATGACGGCCTCGACGAGGAGGTCGGCGGCCTTCGGGTGGACCTGCCAGAAGCCGCCGTTGCCGACCCGCCAGGTGCGGTCGGCGGCGCGTTCGCGGACGAAGGGGCGGCCGTGGACGCGGTGGACGCCGCCGTCCTTCTCGTCGACGCGGAGGACCGAGACGGGCTTGTCGAGCTCGACGAGGGGGAGGCGGCCGCCGGGCTGGGGGGTGAGGATGACCTGGCGGTCGTGGGAGCCGGTGGCGGCAATCGCTTCGACGGAGGCGATCTGCGGCCACTCGCGCTGCTCGATGCCCAGTTCGGAGACGCCGGGGGCGGCGATCAGGCAGTGGGTGACCGGCTCGACCTCATGGGAGCGGTGCTTGCGCAGGCCCGCGCGGCCCTCGGCGTCGACGGCGTACTGGACGCGGGTGCGCCAGGCCGGGACCTCGCCCTTGGCGACCTTGTCGCCGGGGGCCGGCTCGACGGTGCCGTCCCAGCGGGCGTCCTCGGGGGTGAGGCCGGCCAGCCGCTCCAGCTGTTCGGTGATCACCGCGCCCTTGAGGCGGCGCTGGGCGCCGGGGGCGGCGTGCTGCCAGTCGCAGCCGCCGCACTTGCCGGGGCCCGAGAAGGGGCAGGGCGCCTCGACGCGGTCCTTGGAGGGGGTGTGGATCTCGACGGCGTCGGCGCGCAGGAAGCGGGCGCCCTCCTCGCCGTCGGTGACGCGGGCGGTGACCCGCTCGCCGGGGAGTGCGTGCCGCACGAAGAGGACCTGGCCCTCGTCGGTGCGGGCGATGCAGTGGCCGCCGTGCGCGACCGGGCCGACCTCGACCTCGTACTCCGCGCCGACCAGCGACTTCTCGGGTTCTGTCTGCATGGCGGCGAAGCTCCAAAGGTGGGGGTGGCGCGGCGGGGCCGCGGCCGGGTACGGCGGGACGACAGCCTTCGAGTCTACGTGCCGTCGTGCCGTGCCTTGTGCCGCGGCCGCCGCCCGCCCCGCGGGGCCGCCGCCGCTACTTCTTGGTGGCCGCCTTGTCCTTCTTCGGCTGGGTGACAGGGCCGCGGCGGACGGCACCCGGCGCGTTCCACTCGGCGCGCTTGCGGGCCCGCCGCTTGGCGGCCTCGGAGGAGTCGAGCTGCCAGGGCACGGAGGTGACCATGACGCCGGGGGTGAACAGGAGCCGGCCCTTGAGGCGCAGGGCGCTCTGGTTGTGGAGGAGGTGCTCGTACCAGTGGCCGACGACGTATTCCGGGATGTAGACGGAGACGGCGTCGCGCGGGCTCTCCCGGCGCAGCGACTTGACGTAGTCGATGATCGGGCGGGTGATCTCGCGGTACGGGGAGGCGAGGACCTTGAGGGGGACCTCAATGCCGCGGCGTTCCCACTCGGCGCGCAGTGCCTTGGTGTCGGCCGGGTCGACGTCGACGCTGAGTGCTTCGAGGGTGTCGGAGCGCATCAGCTTGGCGTAGTTCAGGGCGCGCAGGGTGGGCTTGTGCACCTTGGAGACCAGGACTATGGCGTGTACCCGGGAAGGGCGGACGACCTCGTCGTCGGGGGTTTCCTCAGCGGCGATCTCGTCGGCGACCCGATCGTAGTGCCGTCGGATGGCACTCATCGTCACGAAGAATATGACCATGCCGAGCAGCGCGACCCAGGCGCCGTGCGTGAACTTCGTCAGCAGCACGACGATCAGGACGAGGCCGGTGAAGGTGGCGCCGAACGCGTTGATCGCGCGGGAGCGGTGCATCCGGCGGCGGGCGGCGACGGACTTCTCGGCGCGCAGGTGGCGGTTCCAGTGCCGGACCATGCCGATCTGGCTGAGTGTGAAGGAGACGAAGACGCCGACGATGTAGAGCTGGATCAGGCGGGTGGAGTCCGCGCCGTAGATGTAGACGAGGACGGCGGCCGCGCCGGCCAGCAGCACGATGCCGTTGGAGAACGCCAGCCGGTCGCCGCGGGTGTGCAGCTGGCGCGGCAGGTAGCGGTCCTGGGCAAGGATCGAGCCGAGCAGCGGGAAGCCGTTGTAGGCGGTGTTGGCGGCGAGGAAGAGGACCAGGGCGGTGGCGGCGGCCAGCACGACGAAGAGGAACGAGCCGCTGCCGAAGACCGCGGCGGCGACCTGCGAGATGACCGGGTCCTGGGTGAAGCCGGAGCCGACCGGGACGCCGTGGTGCAGCAGGTCCTTGGCCGGCGACTCGGCCATCTTGACGTCGGTGGCCATGGCCAGGGCGATGATGCCGCAGAACATGGTGACGGCCAGGCCGCCCATGAGGGCGAGGGTGCTGGCGGCGTTCTTGGACTTCGGCTTGCGGAAGGCGGGCACGCCGTTGCTGATCGCCTCGACGCCGGTGAGCGCGGCGCAGCCGGAGGAGAAGGCGCGCAGCAGCAGGAAGACCAGGGCGAAGCCGGCCAGGCCCTGGTGTTCGGCGTGGACGGTGAAGTCGGCGGTGGGGGCCTTCATCGAGTCGCCCATGATCAGGCCGCGGAACGCACCCCAGAGGATCATGATGAAGACACCGGCGACGAAGACGTACGTCGGGATGGCGAAGAGCTTGCCGGATTCCTTGACGCCGCGCAGGTTCATCAAGGTCAGCAGCACGATGGTGGCGATGGCGCAGAGCGTCTTGTGCTCGACGACGAACGGGATCGCGGAGCCGAGGTTCTCCACGCCCGATGAGATGGAGACCGCGACGGTCAGGACGTAGTCGACCAGCAGGGCGCTGGCCACGGTCAGACCGGCCTTGGGTCCGAGGTTGGTGTTGGCGACCTCGTAGTCGCCGCCGCCGCTCGGGTACGCGTGCACGTTCTGCCGGTACGACGCCACGACGGTGAACATCAGCACCACGACGGCGACCGCGATCCACGGGCTGAAGTGGTACGCCGACACACCCGCGACGGACAGCACCAGCAGCACCTCGCCCGGCGCGTAGGCCACGGAGGAGAGCGGGTCGGAGGCGAAGACGGGGAGTGCGATGCGCTTGGGGAGAAGGGTCTCGCCGAGCTTGTCGCTGCGCAGTGCGCGCCCGATCAAGATGCGTTTGGGCACGTCGGTCAGTTTGGACACGCAGAGGATGCTAAGCCTTCGTCAAGGCCGTCGCCCACCCGCCTCCCTCGCGGGCGGACGGCCCGCCGCCGGGTGTCCCCCCGCCCGGCCTGGCCGGAAGCCCGCCGGGCGTCCCGCCACCTGCACACGATCTGCACGACTCGTCCGCCGGATACCGACGAGGGGTGCAGGAGGCCCCGCCGGGTGCCGCCGCGGCGGGGCGCCGGCCTCGGACCCGGGCTCTCAGCGGGCCCGCCAGGTGGCCTTCACCTCCTGCCAGCGGCGGGCCGCGTCGCCGGTGAGGCGGCCGCGGATCTCGGCGAGCTTGAGCAGGTTGGCCTCGGCGCCGCCGGTCAGCGTCTGCGCCTCGCTGCGGTAGTGGTCGTCGATCAGCGCGTCGACTTCCGTGTCGTTCATCACGGGGACCAGGCGCGCCGCGAGCTTGTTGGTGTTGCGGTAGGAGCCCTGGAGCAGGAACGGCGGTTCGGTGCGGGTGGTGTCCGCCTGGGAGGCGGAGGCGAGGTAAGCGCGGTTGACGTCGAGCACCGTGCGCCGCACGCGCAACAGCTTGCGCAGCACGGCGAGGATCTGCTCCAGCTCTTCCGGGGCGTACGGGTGGGCGAGCAGGTCGGCGCGGGCGGCCGGGGCGTTCTGGGCGAGCCGGACCAGCAGGGCGGTGTCGGCGCGGTCGCGGGCGGCGAGCGGGGCGAGGACGGGGTTGGCGGTGAGGGCGTTCTCGATGTGGGAGAGCGCGAAGAGGTCTTCCTTGCCGGTGAGGACGTCGCCGAGGTTCCAGACGTCCGCGCGGTTGGCGAGCATGTCGGGCAGCCGGAAGCGCTGTCCCGACTCGGTGTACGGGTTGCCGGACATGCAGACCGCGAAGCGCTTGCCGCGCAGGTCGTAGCTGCGCGCCCGGCCGTCCCACACGCCTTCCATGCGGCGCTGCGCGTCGCAGAGCGGGATGAACTTCTGGAGCAGTTCGGGCGAGGTGTGCTGGATGTCGTCGAGGTGGAGGAGGACGTTGCTGCCCATCTCCAGCGCGAACGAGATCTTCTCCACCTCGCGGCGGGCGGCGGCGTCGGGGGCCGCGGCCGGGTCGAGGGAGGTGGTGCCGTGGCCGAGGGCGGGGCCGTCGACGGTGACGAGGACCAGGCCGAGGCGGGCGGCGACGTATTCCAGCAGGGTCGTCTTGCCGTAGCCGGGCGGTGACAGGAGCAGCAGCAGGCCCTGGCTGTCGGTGCGCCGTTCGTCGCCGGCCGCACCGAGCTGCTTGGCGAGGTTGTCGCCGATGAGCGGCAGGTACACCTCGTCGATGAGGCGGCTGCGGACGAAGGAGGGCAGGACGTCGGGGCGGTAGGAGTCCAGCCGCAGCCGGCGGCGTTCGGCGGCGAGGAGGGCGGTGCGGCGGCGGGTGTAGGCGCGGTGTGCGGGGACGCGGGTGGTGCGGAAGGTGCGGGTGCGGGCGAGGAGTTCGTCCAGGCGCAGCGGCAGGGTGCCGTCGGCGCGGATCCGGGGGTGGCTGCCGAGCAGTCCGCCGACGACAGTGGCGACGGGTGCGTCGATCTCGCGGCGCGGCAGGTCAGGGCCGCACAGTTCGATGGCGGCGGCCTCGGCGAGGTCGTCGCGGGGCGCGCCGCGGTCGTCGGCGTAGCCGCGCAGCCAGGCGGTGACGAGGTGGTGGCGGGCGGCCAGGTCTTCGCCGAGGGCGCGCAGGTCCTCGGCGAATTCCTTGACGGCGGTGGATTCGGGGCCGCCGAGTGCCTGCCGGAAGCCGGCCAGCAGGGCGCGGGCGGCGGCTCCGGTGGCGAAGTGCGGGCGGCCGGCGGCCAGTTCCTCGACGAGGTAGCCGCCGAGGCCGGCCGGGCCGTGGGGGTCTGGTGCCGCGTCGGCGGGCGGCAGGCCGGTGTCCGTCAGGAAGCGGGTGGCGGCCTGCGTCAGTTCGGCGGCCAGTTCGGCGGTGTCCGCGCGGCGGCCGAAGCGGGCGCGGGCGCGGGCCAGGGAGTGCGCGCGGGTGGTCCACAGGGTGCGGGCGGTGTGGTCGGTGCCGTGGCGCCAGAACAGCTGAGCTGTGGCGCGGGTTTCCGGGGTGAAGCGGAGCAGTCCCGCGTCGGCGCGCAGTTGCAGCAGGGCGGTGAGCACGGCGGTGGTGTCGTGGTCGTGCACGCCGCGGTCGTAGCCCTCGTCGTAGCGGTCCTGGGCGGCCCGGCCGACCAGGCCGGCCAGGGTGCCGTCGGCGGCCGCCGCGCGCAGCGTGTCCAGGGTGAGGTCGTCCTCGCCGGTTTCGGCCCGGTCCAGCAGGAGGGCCGCGAGGTGTTCGGCGCGGTAGACGGCGGGTGATTCCGAGGGCAGCGGCTGGTCCCAGAAGGCGCGGTCGGCGGTGAGGCGGTCGTCGGCGGCGGGTGCGCGGTAGTCGGTTCCGGTGACGGCGAAGGCGAGGCGGCCTTCGTACGGGACGAGGGTGAGGTCGAGGGGCTGGGTGTTGACGGCGAAGCGGTGGCGGCCGAGGCGGAGGGTGCCTGCGGTGTCGTAGAGGTCGGCGCGGTCGCGCAGGGCCCGGCCGGCTTCCTGGCGGGCGGCGGCGAGCCGGCCCTCCAGTTCGCCGGCGCGTACCGGGTCGGCGAGGGCGCGCAGTTTCTCGGCGGTGGCGCGGACCTTGGCGACCAGCGGGTCGGCGGCGAAGTAGGCGTGGACCTCGTCGGCGGTGTCGAGGGCGCGGGCGTGGCGGGTGACGGTGGTCAGGACCCGGTCGGCGGATGCGGCGAGCCGGTCGGTGCGCCGGGCGCGTTCGTCGAGCTGGGCCTGTTTGCGGGCGGCGAATGCCTCGCTGATCTCCTCGCGCCGGGCGGCGATCCGCGCCGTGCGGTCGTCCTGGCCGGTGGCGGCGCCGTCGTCGGTTCCTGCGAAGCGCGCTTCGAGGTTTTCGACCTGGAGGAGCAGCCTGCCGAGCTGTTCGTCGCACTCCTCGGGACTGGCGGCGTCGGCCAGCGCACCCGCCAGGGCCTGCCCGAGCAGGGCGAAGTGGGCGGCGAACTCCTCTCGGCCCTCGGCGTCGGCGAGGGTGCGGCGGCGGGATTCGAGGGTGGCGCGGGCGCGGTTGACGGCGCCCAGGACGTCGCCGAGGCGGGTGAGGACGGCGGTGCGGACGGTGGTGTCGGGGAGGTCGAGGGTGCCGACGACGTCGGTGACGATCCGCAGCGCTTCGGCCTGTTCGTCGATGCGGGCGGCGAGCGGCGCGGCGTCGGCGGCGGCGCCGATGGCGGCGGCCTGGTCGGTGAGGCCGGCGACGGTGCGGTGGGTGGCGGCGAAGGCGTCGTCGGCGCTGAGGAAGGCGACGGCGCGGCGGCCGGTGGCGGCCAGGTCGTCGGCGAGTGCGGCGGTGAGCGTGTCGATCCGGTCGGTGTCGGTGTTCCGGGTCTCGCGCAGGCTCTCCAGGTGGCCCTGGGCGTGGCGGAGCGCGGCGAGATGGCGGACCCAGGTGTCGGCGGACTCCGGCCGGTCGGCGCGGATCCGGCGGACCAGGGCGGTGGTGCGGGTCTCGGCTTCCGCGAGCTGTTCGGCGGCGCGTTCGCGGAGCGCGGTGACCCGCGCGAATTCGTCGATGACCTGGGATGCGGTGGCCCGGACGGTCGCCAACGGCTCGGCGGGCGCACCGAGTTCGGGGTCGGCGAGCCAGTGGTGGGTGTCGGCGGCGCGGGCGGCGGCGGCCGCGATGGCGTCGAAGACGGCGGCGGACGGCTCGGTCCCGGCCGTCATCCGGGCCACGGCGAGGACGTCGGAGATGCCGCGGACGAGTTCGGCGTTGCCGATGCGGGCCAGCGGTCCCTCGCCCTGTGGCAGGGCCGCCGTGTAGGCGTCGGAGGTGAAAGGGGTGCGCCAGATCTGGAGGGGGTGGACGCGGGCCGGCTCGGGGCCCCGGTCGCGCAGTACGGCCAGGGTGCCGTCGTCGAAGAGGGCGTAGCCGCGGGTGGTGAGCGGGGCGGCGGCCTCTTCGCGGATGACGTTGTAGGGGAGCAGGAGGGTGCGGCCCTCGGCACGGTCCTGGAAGACGTACAGCAGGTCCTCGCCGTTCGGGGAGCGGACCGCGCGGACGAATTCCAGTCCTCGGGTGCCGGTGTCGAACGTTCGGGTGGCGCCGGTGGTGAGGTGGTAGCCGCCGGGGAAGACGATGCCCTGGTCCTCGGGGAGGGTTCGGCACGCCTGGCCGATGGCATCGATGCGGACGGCGGTGCGGGTGCGGGTGTGGTAGACGAGGTGGCGGTCGGCACTCTCCTTGTAGGGGCGTATCCGCAGCAGGATCAGCGGGCCGACCCGGGCGTGTGCCACGTCGGCGTCGGCGAGCGACTGGAGGGGTTCGTCGACGGGTTCGCGGTGGATGCCGTCGGCGGTGGTGGTGTCGTTGTCGGCCTTGAGGGTGAGGGCGCCGCCGGAGGTGGAGACGTAGACGGTGTCCTGCACGGCGATGTGCGGGTGGCGTCCGGCGACGTGGTCCTCGCGGGTGGCGGGGGTCCAGGTGACGTCGTGCGGGGGCGGCAGGGTGAGGTCGCGTTCGCCCTTGGCGTCGAGGTAGGACGGGGTGCCGTCGGCGGCGATCCGCCAGCGCAGTGCGCGGATGTCGGTGAGCCGGTCGCCGGTACGGAAGACGGCGAGCAACAGGGTGTCGGTGCGGCGCAGTTGGAGCAGGCGGGCCTGGCGGTAGTAGCGGTGCAGTTCGTCGAAGTCGTGCAGGAAGCGCGGGTCGTCGAGGAGGCCGGGGAGCGCGCCGGGTGCTGCGGGTTCGACGTGGTCGCCGGCCAGGCGGTGCAGGGCGAGGACGTCGGCGACGGTGGTGGGCGCGCCCTCGGTGCCCGCGGCGACCGGCGGGTGGTGGCCGAACAGCAGGTGGCCGCCGACCTGGGCGATGTCGCGGGGCAGGCAGGCCGCGGCGGTGTGCAGCCGGCCGGTGGCGAGGAGTTCCTGTGCGGTGCCGCCGAAGGCTTCCGTACGGCGGGTGTTGAGCGTTCCGGCCCGGGTGGCGAGGTCGTCCGCCGCGGCGGCGAGACGGCCGAGCAGCACCTCGTAGGTGCCGTCCGCCACGCTGCCGCCCGGGTCCGCTGCCGCCGTGGCGGGCGGTGTGTGCTGCGCATTGTCGGTGTTCACGTGCTTCCCACTCCCTGCTGACTCGGTACGGGTGGCGGGACGACGGCACCCGGCTCCCCCGCCGCCGTGCCCGCCGCCCCGCGGCCCGCTCCCCTCTCCCCTGCCGGCGCCCTACGAGGCGTTCGCCACCCCGCCGTTCCGCGCGGCGGGCAGGCCGGCGCCGAGGTCGCCGAGCCGGGTCTCGGCCAGGCCGCCCGCGCGCAGGGCGTCCAACAGGTCCTGGAGCGGCCCGGATTGCGGGCCGCCGGTCGCGATCAGCCGGCCCAGCGCGCCGGCCAGGGTGAGGTCGCGCAGTCCTGACGCCCCGAGGCCGCCGAGCATCGCGCCCAGGTCATCGGTGAACGTCGAGTGCTCCTTGTCGAGCCAGGGGCCCGCGAGCGTGCGGACCGTCTCGGAGCGGTCGACCAGCGCGTCCAGGCCCTTGGCGGTGCCGATGGAGCCGACGAGCTTGTCGAAGAAGGCGCTCTCCCCGCCGACGATGTCGATCCGGGCGTTCTCCAGGCCGGTGGCCAGCACCGTCGCCTGGGCCTCGGCGACCTGCCGCTGGACGTCGATGCCCGCCAGCCGGATGTCCTTCTCGGCGGCAAGACGCAGCCGGTACTCCTCGTGCTCCCGGCTCGCCGAGTCCAGTGCGGCCATCGCGGCGGCCTTGTCGGTGAGCCCCTCGGCCTCCGCCTTGAGCTTCTCGCCGATGGCGACGGCGTCGGCGAGCGCCTGCGCCTTGGTGCCCTCGGCGTCCGCGAGCGCCTTGAGGCGGGCGCCTTCCGCCTCGGCCCTGAGCAGCGCGCCGGCCGCCTCCGCCTCGGCGAGCCCGGACTTCTCGATGGCCTGCGCATTCCGTTCGCGGACCTGGACGTCGGCGAGGCCGGCCGCGGCGGCTTCGGCCTGGACGCCTTCGGCGAGCCGGATCTTGGCCTGCGCGTCGAGTTCGGCGGTGCGGTGACGGGTCTCGGCGAGGGTCATCTGCTCGGCGGCGCGGTGGGTGGCCGCCTGCTCCGCCGCCTCGGCCGCCTTGATGTCCTTGACCAGGCGCTCCTGGGCCTCGGCCTCGGCGCGGATGATCAGCGACTGCCGCTCCCGCTCGGCCTCCTCGACCGTGCGCAGCTTCTTGATCTCCTCCTCCTGGGCGGCGACGGTCTTCTCGACCGCGATCCGCTCCCGGATGACATCGGCGATCTCCCGCTTCTCCGCCTCGACCTCCTTGTCGGCGGCGATGCGGGTCAGCTGCGTCTCGCGTTCCCTGGCGATGACCTCCAGCAGCCGGTCCTTCTCGATGCGCTCGTTCTCGATGGCGATGACCCGCTCCCGGTTCTTGACCGCCACCGCGATCTCCCGCTCGCGGTTCTCGTTCTGGATGCCGAGCGCTTCCTCCGTCTTGAGGTGCGCGGCCTGCGCCCGCAGCCGCTCCTCGGCCTGTACGCGGGCGGTCTCGGCCTCTTCCCTGGCCCGGACGATCTCGATCTCGCGGTGCTGCTTGATCTCCGCGTCGGCCTGCCTGCGCTGGAGTTCGAGCACGGCTTCGCGGGCGTCGACGTTCTGCCGGGTGATCTCCTTCTCCTCGTGGCGCTGGTACTCGTTGGTGCGGACGTGCTCGATCGCGGTCAGCTCGGTGATCTTGCGGATGCCCTGCGCGTCGAGGATGTTGGCGGCGTCGAGCTGCGCCAGCGGGGTCTGCTCCAGGTGGTCGATGGCGGCGTCTTCGAGGCTGTAACCGTTCAGATCGGTGCCGATGACGGCGATGATGCGGTCGCGGAACTCGTCCCGCATCGTGTAGAGGTCCTGGAAGTCCAGCTGCTTGCCGACGGTCTTGAGCGCTTCGGAGAACTTCGCGTTGAACAGCGCCTGGAGGGTGCTGTCGTGGCTGGCGCGCTCGGTGCCGATCGCCTGGGCGACCTTGACCACGTCCTCCTTCGTCTTGTTGACGCGGACGAAGAACGCGATCCGGATGTCGGCGCGGATGTTGTCCTTGCAGATCAGGCCCTCGTGACCGGTGCGGCCGATCTCGATGGTCTTCACCGAGATGTCCATCACCTCGGCCTTGTGCAGCACCGGCAGCACCACGGCGCCGGTGAAGGTGACGTCGACCTTGCGGTACTTGGACACGATCAGCGCCTGGCCCTGATGGACCTTGCGGTAGAGGCGGGTGACGGCGAAGAGCGCCACGAGCACGATGAGGACGACGACGGCGATGGTCACGCCGATTCCTATGGTGATGGCATCCATCGGTGAATCCCTGTGTAGGTGCGGGAAGTTGACGACGCGTGAGGGTGACGGGCAGCGCGCGGCGGGCAGGGCGGCGCGGGGCCCGGCGAAGCGGCGGGGCGGGCCTCAGACGAGGGGTTCGTGGGGGTCGAGGGCGCCGTCGAAGGGCGCGACCCGGAAGAACTCGCCGTCGGCGTCGTAGTCGAAGATGAGGGCGCTGCTGCCCGCGGTGAGACCGGTCTCCTCGCTGCGTACCTGCACGGTCGCGGTGGCGCCGTCATCGGCGCGCACCTCGGCCTGGCCGAAGCCGGAGTCGACCCGGCCGGTGCGGATCACGCAGATCCGGCCGATGAAGTCGTCGCGGGAGGCGACCTGTTCGGGCGGCAGCATCCGGCGGGCGATGCGGGCCGCGAGCCGGGTACCGGCCCAGGCGGCGGCCACCGCGGCCGCCAGCGATCCGGCCCGCAGCGGCAGGTCCGTGGTCAGCGCGGCGCCCGCGAGGCTGACGAGCCAGGCGATGAGCAGGCCCAGCGACAGTGTCACCGTCACCGGAAGCCCGGCCTGGGCGTCGGTGCCGGCGTGGCCATCCTCACCCCCGTCGAGGATGTGCACGCCGGCGCCGCCGATCAGCACCAGCAGCCAGTACCCGGCGACGATGACCAGCGCGAAACTGAAGAGCGCCGCCGGAAAGGCGAGCGCAGCATGCAGAAAGTCGCCCATGGTCGTCCCCCGTCGCGCTGCCGATGACCGTGCTGCTGTCGATGAATCCATCGTGGCAGCACGACAGGCGCGGGCACATTGCCGGAATCCGGCAATCTTTATGCGTTCTTGATGGCCTGCTATCGCCGTACGGAGTGCGCCGCGGGGACCGGGCACGGGGCCGGGGCACGGCCCACCGGCCGTACGCCCTACAGCGGCTTGTCCGGCCAGCCCAGCACCCGGGCGCCCATCGCCGCGGTCTCCAGCGTGAAGCGCTGCAGCCCGTCCGCGGGGTCGTAGCCGGTCAGGAACTTGATGCGGTCCAGGCGGTACGACAGGGTGCGCACGCTCAGCGACAGCCTGCGGGCCGCCTCGGCGTTGACGTAACCGGCCGCCGCGCACGCCGACAGCGTCTCCAGCAGCGGCCCGGCCCCGCCCCGCGCCTGCGTCAGCGGCCCCAGGACGGTGCGTACGAGATCGGCCATCGCCGCGCGGTCGCGCAGCAGCACGGGGAAGACCAGCAGGTCCGCCGCGCGCAGCACCGGCCCCGTCAGCTCCAGCTGCTCACCCAACTCCAAGGCGCCCAGGGCCTCTTCGTAGGAGCGCACCACGCCGCCCGCGCCGGAGTGCGGCCGCCCGATGGCGACCTGCTCGGCGCCCCGCTGCCCGTTCTCCGTCGCCCGCGCGAGGGTGGCGAAGGCGTCCAGGAGGGACTTCTCGGCGCTGGCTGCGATGCAGATCAGCCGGCCGTCCTTGGTGGTGATGAGCACATCGCGGTCGCCGAACCGGCCGATCAGCTCCCGCTCGACGCGGCGGGCGACGGGATGCACGTCGTCGAACGGCCCGGTGCCCTCGGCGACCGCGACGGCGTGCGCGTGGGCGAGCCGCAGCCCGAACCGTTCCGCGCGTTCGGCCAGCCGCCCCAGGTCGCTGCGCCCGTAGAGCAGATCGTCGACGAACTCCCTGCGCGCCGCCTCCTCCTGACGCACCGCAAGGCGCTGGGCGCGCTCGTGCCCCTCGCCGAGCGCGGAGACCGCCGCGTCGACGGCGGCCAGCAGGGCGTCGCCGGTCCTGGCGCGTTCGGCGGCGCCGGCCGAGCGCGCCACACCCGGCAGCGTGCCCCAGAGCCTGCGGGTCTCGCCGAGGTACAGGCCGACCAGCTCACGCAGTCCGTGCCCGGCCTCGGCCGCCCGCTCGCCGAGGTCGCGCAGCGACTCCAGTTCGGGCCTGCGCAGCGGCCGTCCGGTGGCCGAGACGTCGCCGAGCAGGATGTCGTAGCCGTCGAGGTAGCCCGCGGATATCGCGGCCGTCCCGGGCGCCGTGCGGCGGCTCACCGGATCCCGCCGCACGAAGCCGCGACCGCGGGCCGCCCCTCGCCCCGGCGAGCCCTCCGCCGGCCTCCCCCGCACCTGTCCACCACTTCTCGCACTCCTCACCCGTTGATTGCCGGATCCCGGACACCGGGACACCCTCAATCCTGCCGGATCCCGGCAGCGGCCGGACGCCGGCCCAGCAGTTCGCCGAGCCCCCTGCGGGTGGCGGCGAGCAGCACCCGGTCCTGCGGCCGCAGGACATATCCGTCGCCCAGCTCGTGCACGAGGTGCGCGGGTTCGCGTTCCTGGCCGGTCTGTTCGGCGGCGGGAGCCTCGTCCGCCTCGGGGTCGTCGGGTGCCGAGGTGTCCACGGCCAGCACCCGCAGCCGGCCGGGGCGCAGCACCTCGGCGAGGGTGCGGCCCTCCAGCGCCGGATGCCCGCGCGCCTCGACGCGGGCGACCAGCAGCACCCGGCGCTCGACGGGTACGGCACCGATGATCTGACGGCCCATCATGGCGCCGGCGAAGGCGGGCGCCGCCAGGAAGGTGACGCTGCGACTGCGGGTCAGGGCGCGCGGGTGGGCGGCGCGCAGGGTGCGGTAGACGGCGGTGGCGAAGCGGTCGTCGAACAGCCGCAGCGTCACCCGCAGCCGCGGGGTGAGCGAGCGGGCGTAGAGGGCGGCTTCCAGGTTGGTGCTGTCCACGCTGGTCAGCGCCAGCAGGGTGCGGGCCCGTCCGATCTTGGCCGCCTCCAGGACGCCTTCGTCGGTGACGTCCCCCAGGACGGTGGGCACCCGCAGCCTGCGGGCCAGCGCGATCCCGCGCGCATCGGGGTCGGCCTCGATGCACACCACGGGAATGCCCATCTCGTGCAGCCTGGCCAGGACGCGGGTGCCGACCTTGCCGAGACCGAGCAGCACCACGTGACCGGACAGGCCGCGCGGCGGACGGCGCAGGGCGGCGGCGCTGCGGAACGTCCCCAGCGCCTCCAGGACCGCCGCGATCAGCACCGGCAGCAACAGCAGCCCGGTCAGCCCGGACAGCAGTTGCAGCACCTTGCGGGCGAGCGGCTCGTCGATCGCCGGGTCGTTGATGGCGAAGAGGTCGAGGAGGGAGAGGTAGACGGCGTGCAGCGGGGGTTCGCCGGTGGTGAGGGTGGAGGCGACGGCGAGCGCCAGCACCGCGCCGACGATGCCGGCCAGCGAGAGGCGCAGCCGCCGGGAGAAGAACGAGCCGAGCGGGGCGCCGCGGCCGCGCAGCGCGCGGGGGCGCTGCTGCCGCCCCGCGTAGGAGACGGCCTCCAGGACGACGGAGCTGCGGCCTTCCGCGACGGCCGCCGTGGCCATCCGGTCGTCGGGGAGCATCACCGGCCCGTCGTCGGCGCCCGGACCGCCGTGCGCGCCACCGTCGTCCGCCGGGTCGTCGCCGGACGGGGACAGCAGCGCGAGGGTGCACAGGGCGGGCCCCGGACGGCCGGACGTGCCCGGCGCGCGCTCCACGGCGCGCAGCAGCAGCCCGTCCGCCTCGATGACCTTGCTGGTACCGGCGACGGCGGTGGCCGTGAGGGCGGGCGCCACGGTGTCGGCGTCGGAGAGCACGGTGGTGGAGGCGTCCACGGCCCCGGCGCCCTCCGGATCGTCCCGGGCGGCCACCGCAGCCGCCTGGTCGAGCAGCTCTTCCAGCTGCTGGCCGAGCTTGCGGTTGTAGAGCCGGATGACCAGCCGCAGGCGGGGGTTGAGGCGGCGGGCGCGCAGCGCGGCGTGGATGTTGGTCTCGTCGTCGTCATAGACCAGCGCCAGCGCACCGGCTTCCGGAACCCGCGCCTCGATCAGCGTCCCGTCGTCCGCCTCCGCCGACTCCAGGATCCGTATGGCCTCCTCGGGCGGCTCGTCGCCGTCGGCTCCGGACGCGTCGGACGGCAGCAGCGAGGTCCTGGCCATCGCCGCCGAGACGCGTCCCAGCAGGGCGGTGGCCCGGCCCAGACCGGGCAGTGCGGGCAGGACGCGCGGGCGGTGCGGTTCCCGGGCGGAGGGCAGGACCAGGGTCACCCGCTCGCGGTAGACGTCCCGCAGCTCGGCGGCGATCCGATGGGCGAGGGCGTCGTCGCCGCAGATCACCATGTGCGGGGGCGGCGGGGGCTGGGGGGACTGTTGAGGCAGGTTGGGCACACCGCGTAGGTTGCCTCATGATCACCGGGCGGCGCATCCGGTGGCAGGCACTCCGGATACCCCCGCTCCGCCGCACACGAAGCCGCCGCACGCACCCCCGCAGGCCAGCCCGCGGACACCCGCCCCACCCACAGGACACCCTCGATACGGAACCCGCGTCATCACTTCGGTTGGTGTCCGGAACGTCACCAACCGTGCACGCTGTCCTTTCCCGGACCGGAACGCACCCGCGGATGAGGGCGGCGCAGGAGATGCGGCATAAGCTCGTCCCCCGGGCAACGCCGAACGCCGTTGCCCCGTTGTTGCCCGGCAGGCGGAGAGAGAAGAGTGAGCAGGGTGTTTGTGCAGGTCAGCGGGATGATCAGGACTGCGGGGTAGGTGAAGGTGCACATCGTCATCATGGGATGCGGGCGCGTCGGCTCCGCACTCGCACAGACCCTGGAGAGCCAGGGCCACACCATCGCCGTCGTCGACCAGGACCCGACCGCCTTCCGCCGCCTGGGCTCCTCCTTCGGCGGCCGCCGGGTGACCGGCGTCGGCTTCGACCAGGACACCCTGCGCGAGGCCGGGATCGAGGAGGCGGGCGCGTTCGCCGCCGTCTCCAGCGGCGACAACTCCAACATCATCGCCGCCCGGGTGGCCCGCGAGATGTTCGGCGTCGAGAACGTCGCGGCCCGGATCTACGACCCGCGCCGTGCCGAGGTCTACCAGCGCCTGGGCATCCCCACCGTCGCCACCGTCCGCTGGACCGCGGACCAGATGCTGCGCCGGCTGCTGCCGTCCGGCGCCGAACCGCTGTGGCGCGACCCCAGCGGCGGCGTCCAGCTCGCCGAGGTGCACACCTCCGCCTCCTGGGTCGGCAACACCATCGGCAAGCTCCAGGAAGAGACCGGCGTCCGCGTCGCCTTCCTGACCCGGCTGGGCGAGGCGATGCTGCCGACCTCCCGGACGGTCCTGCAGGAAGGCGATCTGGTGCACGTGATGATGCGCGTCGACGACGTCGAGACGGTCGAGGCGGCATTCGCCGAAGGACCTGAGGAGGCCCACGCATGAGGGTCGCGATTGCCGGCGCGGGCGCGGTGGGCCGTTCCATCGCGGGCGAACTGCTGGAGAACGGGCACGAGATCCTGCTCATCGACAAGGCGCCGACCGCCATCTCCGTCGAGCGGGTGCCGCTCGCCGAGTGGCTGCTGGCCGACGCCTGCGAGATCACCTCGCTGGACGAGGCGGCGCTGCAACGCTGCAACGTCGTCATCGCGGCGACCGGAGACGACAAGGTCAACCTCGTCGTCTCGCTGCTCGCCAAGACCGAGTACGGCGTACCGCGGGTGGTCGCCCGGGTCAACAACCCGAAGAACGAGTGGCTCTTCAACGAGTCCTGGGGCGTCGACGTCGCCGTCTCCACCCCGCGCCTGATGTCCGCCCTGGTCGAGGAGGCGGTGAGCGTCGGCGACCTCGTACGGCTGCTGCGCTTCAGCCACGGCGACGCCAACCTCGTCGAGCTGACGCTGCCCCCGGAGGCGGCCCTGGCCGGCACCCGGGTCGGCGATGTGGAGTGGCCCGAGGACACCTCCCTGGTGACGATCATCCGCGGCACGCGGGTGCTCACCCCCAACAAGGAGGACGCCCTGGAGGCGGGCGATGAGCTGCTGTTCGTCGCGGCCCAGTCGCGCGAGGAGCAGCTGGAGGACCTGCTGTCGGTCCGCCGGAAGGAAAGCTGACACCACGGGCGGGCCCGCGCGCACGGCGCAGCGGCCCGCCCGGCAGGCAAACACCGCAGGGCCCGGGAACCGAACGGTTCCCGGGCCCTGCGGCACTTCGGTGAGCGGTCAGCGGCGGTGGCGCGGCCCGTCCTGCGACCGCCCGCGGACACCCGCATCCGCGGCTTCGGGCACGGCGCCCTGCGCCGGCCCGTCCACGGCAAGGCCGCGCTTCGCGCGCTCCTTCGCCTCCTGCTCCGCCTTCTCCTCGGCCTCCATCTCCGCGAACACGTCGATCGGCGCCGGCGCCTTCGCCAGGAACACCCAGGTCAGGTAGACGGCGAGGAGGAACGGCGGGATCTTCAACGCGATCAGCACCCAGCCGAGCTGAGCGGTGTCGGCCCACCAGTACAGCGGGAAGAGAATCGCGCACTTGGCGAACAGGATCAGCCCCCACGCCCAGCTGGCCTTCGCGTACGCCTTCTTGCGGCCGGGGTTACGGGTGCGCCAGGACAGGTTCTCCTTGAACACCGGGCCCAGGATCAGCCCGATCAGCGGGACACCCGCGACGGTCGTCACGATGTACGCCACCGCGAGGCCCAGCGTGTACAGCATCCCCGGCAGGTAGAAGTCCTTGGCGTTGCCGGTCATCATCGCGAAGACCACACCGAACGCGACGCCGAAGACCCCGCCGAAGGCGTGCTTGACGGTGTCCTTGCGGACCAGCCGCACCGCGGCCAGCACCAGCGAGACCGCCAGCGCGGCGATTGCCGAGACGTGCAGGTCCTTGTTCACCGTGAAGATCGTGACGAACAGCAGGCCCGGCAGCACGGTCTCCACCATGCCCCGGACCCCGCCGAACGCCTCGAACAGGGCCGCCTCGGTAACGGTCTTGCCGTCGGCGGCCACTCCTGGCGTGCCCGCGCCCGCGGCCGGGTCTGCGGAGGAGTCCGGGTGCGCAGCGGCGGCGGGCGGGGATTCTGCGAAAGCGTCAGTGGTCGGTCGGTCGTGAGACGTCACCGGCTACTCCTGTCCGAGCGGTCGGAGTTCGTACTTCGGATTGAAGAGCACCCGGCGTCCGTGGCTCATGGAGACCCGGCCCGAGGCGATGAGCTTGCGGCCCGGCTCTATGCCGACGATGGAGCGGCGGCCGAGCCACACCACATCGAGCGCGGCCGAGCCGTCGAACAGCTCCGCCTCCAGCGCGGGCACACCGGCACGCGGCCGCAGCGTCACGTGCCGCAGGGTGCCGGTGACCTTCACGATCTGCCGGTCGTCGCAGTCGCATATACGGGTGCAGCCCGTCGCCTGCGTATCCTCCCGCAGCTCGGCGGTCTGCAGCTCCTCCTCGGAGGACGACAGCCTGTCGAGCATCCGGCGGAAGCGGCCGGCCGGCTTCTCGGATCGGATCCCAGCACTCATAACTCCAGCGTACCGGTGCGCCGGACCCCCGATCACTGCCCGGACACCCTCTTCACCGTCCCGCGCGGCGTACGAACCCCGCGGACGGCCGCCCCTCACCGCTCGAACCGGTACCCCATCCCCGGCTCCGTGACGAAGTGCCGCGGATGCGAGGGATCGCCCTCCAGCTTGCGGCGGAGCTGGGCCATGTAGACCCGCAGATAGTTGGTCTCCTTGCCGTACGAAGGACCCCACACCTCCTGGAGCAGCTGCTTCTGGCTCACCAGGCGGCCCGCGTTGCGCACCAGCACCTCCAGGAGATGCCACTCGGTCGGTGTCAGCCGGATGTCGCGGCCGTCCCGGTTGACCTTCTTCGCCGCGAGATCGACGGTGAAACCCGCCGTCTCGACGATCACATCGGCCCCCGCTGAACCGGTCGGCTCCGCTCTGCGCACCGCCGCCCGCAGTCTGGCCAGCAGCTCATCCATGCCGAACGGCTTGGTGACGTAGTCGTCCGCCCCGGCATCCAGCGCCTCGACCTTCTCGTCGGACGTCTGCCGGGCGGACAGCACCAGGATCGGCACCCGCGTCCAGCCCCGCAGCCCCTTGATCACCTCGACGCCGTCCATGTCGGGCAGCCCGAGGTCCAGCACGATGACGTCGGGATGCCGGGCAGCGGCCAGTTTCAGGGCACTGGCCCCGTCGGCTGCGGCATCGACCTCGTACTTGCGCGCCTTCAGGTTGATCACGAGGGCGCGGACGATCTGCGGCTCGTCATCGACCACAAGCACCCGGTTCACTGGCGTTCTCCTCGCGGTATCGGTGTCCACGGGTCCGGGCCCGCGGAAGGAAGAAGGGGGGCGGGCGGAGCGGCGGCCTGTCCCGCCCCGCGGCTCACGCGGCTCATGTGACGGCCTGGGCCGGCAGATCCGGCCTGACCGGCGGACGCCCCGGCGCCGCCCGCACCGTGAGCACCATCGTCATCCCGCCGCCCGGGGTGTCCTCCGCGACGAGCGTGCCGCCCATCGCCTCGGCGAACCCGCGCGCCACGGCGAGCCCCAGGCCCACCCCCGCGCCGCGCGGCGCGTCACCATGACGCTGGAACGGCTCGAAGATCCGGTCCTTGGCCTCGTCCGGCACGCCGGGACCGCGGTCCACGATCCGCAGCTCCACCCGGTCACCCAGCGCACTCGCCGCAACCAGCACCCCCGTGGCGTCCGGGCTGTACTTCACCGCGTTCTCCACCAGGTTGGCCACCGCACGCTCCAGCAGCCCCGGATCGACGGCGATGATCGGCAGCTCCTCCGGGATGTCCAGCGTCACACTGTCCTCCGGCACCCCACCGAGCGCCATCGGTACCACCTCGTCGAGATCGATCTCCCGGATCAGCGGGGTGACCGTGCCGGTCTGCAGCCGCGACATGTCCAAGAGGTTGCCGACCAGGTGATCGAGCCGGTCGGCGCCCGCCTCGATGCCGGCCAGCAGCTCCGCCTCGTCCTCCTGCGACCAGGCGACGTCGTCGGAGCGCAGCGAGGTGACCGACGCCTTGATACCGGCGAGCGGCGTCCGCAGATCGTGACTGACCGCGGCCAGCAGCGCCGTCCTGATCCGGTTGCCCTCCGCCAGCTCCTGGGCCCGCGCCGCCTCCCCCACCAGCCGCTGCCGGTCCAGGACGACGGCGGCCTGTGCGGCGAACGCCGCCAGCACCCTGCGGTCCTCGGCGGGCAGCACCCGCCCGCTCAGCGCCAGCGCCATGTGGTCGCCGACCGGCATGTCCACGTCCGCGTCCTCGGGCCGCAGCAGCTCCGTGCCGTCCGACACCTCCCCCACCCGGCCCGCGCAGGTCCACGGATCCACATCGCTCTGCCGCTCCAGCAGCGCCACCGCGTCCATCGCGAACGTCTCCCGCACCCGCTCCAGCAGCGCGTCCAGACTCGTCTCGCCCCGCAGCACACTGCCCGCCAGGAACGACAGGATCTCCGACTCGGCGCGCAGCCGGGCCGCCTGGTGGGTACGGCGGGCCGCCAGATCCACGACCGAAGCAACCGAGACCGCCACCGCGAAGAAGATCACGATGGCGACGAGATTCTCCGGATCGCTGACCGTGAGGGTGTGCGTCGGCGGCGTGAAGTAGAAATTCAGCAGCATCGACCCGACAGCCGCCGACGCCAGCGCAGGCAACTGCCCGCCGAGCAGCGCCGCGACCACCGTCAGGAACAGGAACAGCAGCACGTCATTGGCCAGGCCCGGCCCCTCCTCGACGCTGGTCAGCAGCAGCGACAGCAGCACCGGCGCCACCACCCCCACCAGCCAGCCGGCGATGATCCGCGCCCGCCCCAGCCGGGCACCGCGCGCCACCGGCAGCCCGCGCCCCTTGGCGACCTCGCCGTGCGTGACGATGTGCACGTCCAGATCGGGGCCCGACTCCCGGGCGACGGTGGCACCGACACCGGGCCCGAACACGTACTGCCAGGTCTTGCGGCGGCTGGAGCCCAACACGATCTGGGTGGCGTTCACGCCCCGCGCGAACTCCAGCAGTGCCGCCGGAATGTCGTCCCCGATGACGTGGTGGAACGTCCCGCCCAGGTCCTCCACCAGGGTGCGCTGGACGGCCAGTTCCTTGGGCGAGGCGGACGTCAGCCCGTCGCTGCGCGCGATGTACACGGCGAGTACCTCGCTGCCCGAGCCCTTCGCCGCCATCCGCGCGGCACGGCGGATGAGGGTACGGCCCTCCGGACCGCCGGTCAGCCCGACCACTATTCGCTCGCGCGCCTGCCAGGTGGAACGGATGGAATGCTCGGCACGGTACTGCTGGAGGTATTCGTCCACCCGGTCGGCGACCCACAGCAGCGCCAGCTCGCGCAGCGCCGTGAGATTCCCCGGGCGGAAGTAGTTGGACAGCGCGGCGTCCACCTTGTCCGACTGGTAGATGTTGCCGTGCGCCATCCGACGACGCAGCGCCTGTGGCGACATGTCGACGAGTTCGAGCTGCCCGGCCCGGCGCACCACCTCATCCGGAACGGTCTCCTGCTGCCGGACACCGGTTATGGCCTCGACCACGTCCCCGAGCGATTCCAGATGCTGGATGTTGACCGTGGAGATCACATCGATGCCGGCTTCCAGCAGCTCCTCGATGTCCTGCCACCGCTTGCCGTTGCGCGAACCGGGAACGTTGGTGTGCGCCAGCTCGTCGACGAGAGCGACGGCCGGCCTGCGCTCCAGAACCGCGTCGACGTCCATCTCGGTGAACGCCGCGCCCCGGTACTCCATCTCACGGCGCCGCACCTGCTCCAGCCCGTGCAGCATCACTTCCGTACGCGGCCTGCCGTGGTGCTCGACGAACGCCACCACGAGGTCCGTCCCCCGCTCCACACGGCGGTGCGCCTCCGACAGCATCGCGTACGTCTTGCCGACGCCAGGTGCCGCGCCGAGATATATCCGTAGCTTGCCGCGTGCCATGGCCTCATTGTCTTACGTGAAGGCCGCCCCCACCGGGCTGGACCTGCTCCGACAGTACCTACCCCCGGAGCGGACAAACGCCCAGGAGGCCGAGGCGGGGAAGGGTTTTGACGCGACCCTGATGTCGCGCCGCACCCCTGACGGCCAGCGCGACGAGCCCCCGAACCGCTCTCTCCGGCCCGGCAAAACCGCAGCTCCGTCCCGGTTCCGTCCGTCGGAAGCGCCCGGTCCCTGCCGTTGTCGACGGACTGCGACGATGTGTGCTGTGACGGTTACGGCGGGGGCGGCCGGCCGGTACGGCAGGTAGGGCCGGCCGATTCGACCGACTGCCAGGGCCGACCTACGGCTGATCGTTTACGACTGAACGCTACGACCGGGAGAGCTATGAGGACGGAAAGGACCGCCGTGGGCGAAGGCACTGATGAGGGTGGTGTGGGCGGAGAACGCTGCGCGGCCGTTGAGACTGGTGCGGCCGGTGACGCCCCGTACAGCGCATCGGCGGTGGCACCTGAGCAGGGCCATCCACCAGGCGCCGACCACCCCACACCTCCCGGCAACGCGACCACCTTGCGCATCGCCCACACCGCCGACCTCGACGCGACCACCCTCCGCTCCGCCCGCGCCCTCCTCCACGATGTCTTCGACACCATGACGGCCGAGGACTGGGAACACGCCTGCGGCGGCCTGCACGCCCTGATTCACGAGAACGGCGAGCTGATCGGGCACGCCTCCGTCGTCCAACGCCGGCTGCTGCACGGCGGCCGGGCCCTGCGCTGCGGCTACGTGGAGGGCGTCGGCGTCCGCGCGGACCGACGCGGGCGGGGCCATGGCGCGGTGCTGATGGGAGCCCTGGAACGGGTGGTACGCGGCGGCTACGACCTGGGCGCCCTCTGCGCCTCCGATGCAGCCACCGCCTTCTACACCGCTCGCGGCTGGCAACTCTGGCGCGGCCCGTCCTCGGCCTTCACTCCGGAAGGCGTCCGCCCCACCCCGGACGAGGACGGCAACCTCTACGTCCTGCCGACCACCGTCCCGCTCGACCTCAGCACCCGCCTGACCTGCGACTGGCGCGACGGCGACCTCTGGTGACAGACCCTTCGACGCCCGGCGCCACGTGTCTCCCGCACCGCACCGGTCACCGCGACCAGTGCCCTGGGCGGCTCAGCCCCGACGGCAGCTTCGTCGCCGCGTCCCCCTTGGCGGCATTGAGCTGCGACTGGGTCAGGAAGAGGCAACCGGTGAGGTCGGCTCCGCTCAGGTCGGCGTCCCGGAAATCCACCCCGATCACATCCGCCGACCGCACATCGGCACCCTTGAGGTCGGCCGCGATCAGATACGCGCCCCGGAGGTTCGCGCCCCGCAACGCCGCACCCCGCAGCCTGGCCCCCATCAGGTCGGCTCCCCGGTGGTTCTTCTTACGCCCCGGCACCTCCGCCCGTACCAACTCGCTGGTCCGCAGCAGCAGCCCGCTGATCTCGTGACGGATCGTCGCCACGTCCGTCCCGATGAGCGTTTCGGCGCTGCTGCGGGTGAGGGCGTCGAGGTCGTCGTACGCCCGCCGCAGTTCACCGTGGAGCGAACCGGCCTGCGGCAGCGCCAGCGCCTCGGTCAAGTACCAGAGCAGTTCATGGAGTTGACGCATCACGGGAAAGACGTCGAACATCTGGCGGGCGGTGTGCGGCGCCTGCCGCCAGTCCTGGCCCCCGTACGTCGTCTGCGAGACCTTCTGCCCCGCGCCGAAGCAGTCGAAGACCGTGCAGCCGGAGAAGCCCTGCTCGCGGAGGCTGCTGTGGATGCCGCAACGGAAGTCCGTCTGCAGATTCCCGCACGGCGTGCCCGCCGCCTTGTCCACCGCGAAGCCGGACGAGGCCGCGAAGGGCAGCGCGACACAGCACAGCCCGAAACAGTTCGCGCAGTCCGCCTGCACCTCGCTGCGTCCCCCACCGGGCACAGTGGCTTCACACTTCTCGGACACCGCGAGCCATCTCCTGCCACAAAACAAGCGCCGCCACATGCCACGCCGGGAACCCCTCATTCTCCCCGACAACCAGCGCCCCTACGGCCCACGGGGGGGAGGGGCCCCCCCCCCCCCCCCCTCTCCCTCCCTCACCCCGCCTCCGTGATCAGCCCATACTCTCCCGCGATCACCCCGCCTCCGTGATCAGCCCATCGCTCAGTTCCAGGACACGGTCGGCGAGAACGATGAGGTTGGGGTCATGGGTAGCGACCAGCGCCGTGACGCCCTCACTACGAACGACCGCACGCAGCAACTCCATCACCTCGCGCCCCGTCTCGGCGTCCAGCTGTCCGGTGGGCTCGTCCGCTATGAGCAGGGCGGGGCGGTTGGCGAGCGCGCGGGCGATGGCGACCCGTTGCTGCTGCCCACCGGACAATTCGCCGGGTCGCTGTTCCGTGTGATCGGCGAGCCCGACCAGCGAGAGCAGCAGGGCGACGCGTTCCTCCCGCTCTCGCGGCGCCACTTTGTTCAGACGCAAGGGCACCCCGACGTTCTCGGCAGCGCTGAGAATCGGTATCAGCCCGAAGGACTGGAAGACGAACCCGATGCGGTCGCGCCGCATCGCCAGGACGCCGCTCTCGTCGAGGTCCGCCAGGCACGTCCCGTCGACCGTGATCCGTCCGGAATCGGGGGTGTCCAGGCCACCGACGAGGTTGAGGAGCGTGGTCTTGCCGGAGCCCGACCTGCCTCGCAGGGCGACGAGTTCCCCTCTCGGGACGCGGCAGTTGACACCGCGCAGCGCATGCACGGCGCCGGCGGCGCCGCCGTAGCTGCGGTGCACATCCTCGACGACGACCATGGGCCCGGACGGCAGCCCTTCAGCCAACGCCGCCCCCACTCCCCTCGGCGCCGTGTCACCGCCCCGCTGCCCGCCACCGCTTCGCTCGTCCGTCATGCCCACTCCCCCGTCTTCCTCAGCTGCCTGCGCGGCGGCCCGCTCACGACCGCTCGCCCCTCCCCTGCCACCAACCTTCAACCGCTCCGGCGGTCTCCGCTCCGGCCCCCGCAGTCCCGCATCGCCGTGCGTCGCCTGCCGGTTGCGTCAGTATGCGTACGGCCCGATCCGGCAGGCAACGCCTGTGGATAACTCATGGATCCAGATCGATTTCCGCCCGGCACAGCCACATCGGCACGGCCTGCCGACGCGGATGAGCACCCCGCCCCCGGCCGACGGAGAGGTCACGCGATCCGGCCGCCGCCGAGGCACGCAGGTATCCAGACGCGGAAGGTGACCTCGGCCCGGTCAACGGTGCCGACGGCCAGGCGAACGATCCTCGCCCGGGACCAGCAGCCCTGCCACAAACGCCTGCGGTGGCCCGCGCACCCAGGCGCAAGCCACCGCAGCGTCAATCCCCGACGTCAACATTCCGCAGGGGAAGTCACCCCTCACCGCCGGTCGCGTCACCACGCGAAGGCGACAGTCGGCTGACGCGCAGGCGACATGTCACGGCGCGGGCCGGTCATCCCTTCTGCTGCACCATCTCCCTCAGGGCGGTGTTCAACTCCAGGACGTTGACGCGCGGTTCTCCCATGAAGCCCAGGACGCGTCCCGTGGTGTGGCCGGTCACCAGCCGGCGTACCGCCGCCTTGTCGAGGTGGTTTTCCTTGGCGACACGGTCCACCTGCAGCTGCGCGTACGCCGGGGAGACATCCGGGTCGAGTCCGGAACCGGACGACGTGACGGCGTCCGCCGGCACCTTCGCCTCCGGCACTCCGTAGGTCACCGAGACCCAGTGCTTGCGTTCCTTGACCGCTTTGATCAGGTCGGTGTTGCTGGCGGCCAGGTTCGTGGCGCCGGAGACCTGGAGGTCGTAGCGGGTGTTGACGCCGTTGTCCTTGTTGCTGCCCAGCCCTGCCGAGGGCCGCGGCTGGAAGAACTTGAGGTCCGGCACCGGATTGCCGTGCTTGTCGTGGCCCTTGTCGTAGCGCTGGCCGAGCAGTGACGAGCCGACGACCTTGCCCTCGGAGCGCACCTCGGACCCGTTGGCCTTCTCGGAGAAGGCAGCCTGGGCCACCCCGGTGACGGCCAGGGGGTAGAGCACCCCGCAGATGACGGTCAGGACAAGCAGGGCGCGTAGGCCCGCGGCCGCCAACCGTGCGGTGTTGCGTACGGAGTTGTTCACGACGGTCACCCGATTCCGGGGATGAGGGAGAGCAGCAGGTCGATGGCCTTGATGCCGATGAACGGTGCGATGAGGCCGCCGATTCCGTAGACGGCCAGGTTGCGGCGGAGCATCCGGTCGGCGCTGACCGGCCGGTAGCGCACTCCCTTGAGGGCCAGCGGCACCAGCGCGATGATGATCAGGGCGTTGAAAATGATCGCCGAGAGGATCGCGGAGTGCGGTCCGGACAGCCGCATGATGTTGAGGGTGTCGAGGCCCGGGTAGGCGGCCGCGAACATCGCCGGGATGATCGCGAAGTACTTCGCGACGTCGTTGGCGATCGAGAAGGTCGTCAGCGCGCCCCGGGTGATGAGGAGTTGCTTGCCGATCTCGACGATCTCGATGAGCTTGGTCGGGTTGGAGTCCAGGTCCACCATGTTCCCGGCCTCCTTGGCGGCCGAGGTGCCGGTGTTCATGGCCACGCCGACGTCCGCCTGGGCGAGCGCGGGTGCGTCGTTGGTGCCGTCGCCGGTCATCGCGACAAGCTTGCCGCCGGCCTGCTCCCGCTTGATGAGCGCCATCTTGTCCTCGGGTGTGGCCTCCGCGAGGAAGTCGTCGACACCCGCCTCATCGGCGATGGCCTTGGCCGTCAGCGGGTTGTCGCCGGTGATCATGACGGTCTTGATGCCCATGGAACGCAGGGCGCCGAACCGTTCGCGCATGCCCTCCTTGACGACGTCCTTGAGGTGGATGACGCCCAGCACCCGTGCGCCGTTCTCATCCTCCACGGCGACCAGCAACGGGGTGCCGCCGGCTTGCGAGATGGTGTCGGTGAGCTGGGCCGCGTCGTCGGCGACGGTGCCGCCGCGCTCCTGGACCCAGGCGATGACCGAACCGGTCGCGCCCTTGCGGACCTTGCGGCCGTCCACGTCCACCCCGGACATCCGGGTCTGTGCGGTGAACGGCACCCACTCGGCGTCCACCAGCTCGCCCTGGTGTCGCTCGCGCAGTCCGTATGCCTCCTTGGCGAGGACGACGACCGAGCGGCCTTCGGGTGTCTCGTCGGCGAGTGAGGACAGCTGGGCGGCGTCCGCGACCTCGGCGGCTGTCGCTCCGCGTACCGGCACGAACTCGGCGGCCTGACGGTTGCCGAGGGTGATGGTGCCGGTCTTGTCGAGCAGCAATGTCGATATGTCACCCGCTGCTTCGACGGCCCGGCCCGACATCGCCAGCACGTTGCGCTGCACGAGGCGGTCCATTCCCGCGATGCCGATGGCCGACAGCAGCGCACCGATCGTCGTCGGGATGAGGCACACCAGCAGGGCCAGCAGCACGGTCATCGACTGTCGCGCACCCGCGTAGACGGCGAACGGCTGCAGGGTGACGACCGCGAGCAGGAAGATGATGGTGAGGGACGCGAGGAGGATGTTGAGCGCGATCTCGTTGGGGGTCTTCTGCCGTGCGGCACCCTCGACGAGGTTGATCATCCGGTCGATGAAGGTCTCGCCGGGCTTCGTCGTGATCTTGATGACAACCCGGTCGGACAGCACCTTCGTACCGCCGGTCACCGCGGAGCGGTCACCGCCGGATTCGCGGATGACCGGCGCGGACTCGCCCGTGATGGCGGATTCGTCGACCGATGCGACACCTTCGACGACGTCACCGTCGCCCGGGATGATGTCGCCGGCCTCGCAGACGACGAGGTCACCGATGCCCAGGTCGGTGCCGGGCACCGATTCCTCCGCCGTGCCGTTCAGCCGGCGGGCCACGGTGTCGGTCTTGGCCTTGCGCAGTGTGTCGGCCTGCGCCTTGCCGCGTCCTTCGGCCACCGCTTCGGCGAGGTTCGCGAAGATCACGGTGAGCCAGAGCCAGGCGGCGATGGCCCAGCCGAAGCCGTCCGTAGGTGCCAGGCAGGCGAAGATGGTGGTCAGCAGGGCGCCGACCTCGACGACGAACATCACCGGCGAGCTGATCATCACCCGCGGGTCGAGCTTGCGCAGGGCGTCCGGGAGGGAGGCGATCAGTTGCCGGGGGTCGAACAGGCCGCCGCCCACGGGGCCGCCGCCTGGCCGGTTTCCGCCGGAGACGTCCTCGTGCGGGGCGCGGGTCGGGGTTGCGGTGGACATGGAGCCGGGCTCCTCCGGTTTCACGGGTGCGGTCATGACAGCCCCTCGGCGAGCGGCCCGAGGGCCAGTGCGGGGAAGTAGGTCAGACCGCTGATGATCAAGATCGTGCCGACGAGCAGCCCCGCGAAGAGCGGCTTCTCGGTACGGAGGGTGCCGGCCGTCTCGGGCACGGGCTGCTGCCCGGCGAGCGAGCCGGCGAGCGCCAGGACGAACACCATCGGCAGGAAGCGGCCGAGCAGCATGGCGAGGCCGATCGTGGTGTTGTACCAGGGGGTGTTGGCGTTGAGCCCGCCGAACGCGGAGCCGTTGTTGTTGGCTCCGGAGGTGAAGGCGTAGAGGACTTCGGAGAATCCGTGCGGTCCTGCGCCCAGCGCCTTGGTGTTGAGGATCGAGCCCAGGGCGTCGGGCAGCACCATCGAGGCGGCGGTGAAGCCGAGTACCAGGGTGGGGGTGACCAGGAGGTAGCACGCGGCGAGTTTGATTTCGCGGGTGCCGATCTTCTTGCCGAGGTACTCGGGTGTCCTGCCGACCATCAGGCCGGCGATGAACACCGCGATGATCGCCATGATGAGCATGCCGTAGAGGCCGGATCCGACGCCGCCGGGGGCGATTTCACCGAGCATCATGCCGAGCAGCTGGATGCCGCCGCCGAACGCGGTGAACGAGGAGTGGAAGGAGTCGACGGCACCGGTGGATGTGAGGGTGGTGGCGACCGAGAAGATCGCCGAACCGCCGATGCCGAAGCGGTTTTCCTTGCCCTCCATGGCTGCGCCCGCGGCCTGCAGGGCCGGGCCGCCGTGCGCGAACTCGGTCCACATCATCAGCGCGGTGAAACCGAGCCAGATGATGCCCATCGCGGCCAGGATGGCGTAGCCCTGCCGGAGGTTCCCGATGAGCCGGCCGAATGTGCGGGTCAGCGAGAAGGGGATGACGAGGATCAGGAAGATTTCGAAGAGGTTGGTGAAGCCGTTGGGGTTCTCGAACGGGTGGGCGGAGTTGGCGTTGAAGTAGCCGCCTCCGTTGGTGCCGAGTTCCTTGATGACTTCCTGGGAGGCCACCGCGCCGCCGTTGGTCTGCTGGGTGCCTCCCATGAACTGTCCGAGCCCGTGGATGCCGGAGAAGTTCTGGATGGCGCCGCATGCGACGAGCACGATCGCGCCGATGACGGCGATCGGTACGAGCACGCGGGTGACGCCGCGCACCAGGTCGGTCCAGAAGTTGCCGAGGTCACCGGTGCGTCCGTCGGCGTCCGCCGCACCGCCCCGGGCGCGCGCCCGGACTCCGGCGAAGCCGCGGATCAGGGCGACGGCGACGGCCATACCGGTGGCGGCCGACACGAAGTTCTGCACCGCGAGGCCGGCGGTCTGCACGACGTGGCCCATGGCCTGTTCGCCGCTGTAGGACTGCCAGTTGGTGTTGGCGACGAAGGACGCCGCGGTGTTGAACGCCTGGTCCGGGCTGATCGATGTGAAGCCGAGTGACAGCGGCAGGCTGCCCTGGAGGCGCTGCAGCAGGTAGAGGAAGAGCATGCCCGCAGCGGAGAACGCCAGCACCGACCGCAGGTAAGCAGGCCAGCGCATCCCGGCGTTCGGGTCGGCGCCTATGCAGCGGTAGATCACCTTCTCGACGCGCAGATGTTTCGGGGAGCTGTAGACGGCGGCCATGTGGTCGCCGAGAGGGCGGTACACCAGGGCCAGCGCGGCTATGAGCGCTGTCAGCTGGAGCACGCCGGCAAGAACGGGGCTCATGCGGTGCTCAGAACCTCTCCGGGAAGACGAGGGCGAGAACCAGATAGCCGAGCAGGGCGACGGCCACTATCAGGCCGACGATGTTTTCCACGGTCACAGCTTCGTCACCCCCTTGGCGACGAGAGCCACCAACGCGAAGACCGCGATCGTGACGACGACGAAGGCCACGTCGGCCATCGTGTGCTCCTAGGAACGGCGGGATCGGACCCCTAGAGCAAACCGCCGCGGCGTCGGCGCACGACCGCCGTTGACGCCTCCCATACGGCGCGCGGCCTTCCCTTGACGCTTTCTCTACGCCCCCGCTCCCACCTGCACCGACAGCGCAGCGGACGCCCGCGCACAGGGGGCTCACAGCGGCATGGGGACGGCGCGCGGACCGCTTTGGCAGGGGGAAATCAAGCCGATACGAAGAGGTGCGGACAGCACAGGGGCCGTACTCCCTGTGTGGGGAGTACGGCCCCTGTGACCGTGTGAGAGGCGGGCGCTTCCGGAACCCGCGGCTCCAGGCGCTCCGCGCCGGCCGGCAGATCCCGCTCGGCGGCCCCGCTCAGCGGATCTCGGTGGTCTCCGGCCCGCGCTCCAGACGATCGACGCCGCCGCCGAAGCGCGACCCCTCGGCCGGCTCCTGCTGCACGCCGTCGGGCACCATCTGCGCGTCGTCCGGCAGCTTCAGGACGATCGGGTCGCGCGGCGCCATCGGGGCGTCACCGCGGATCACGACGGTGTCCAGGAAGATGTGCTCCAGCACCCCGGCGGCCTGCGGCTGCACCGCGCCCTGCCCGGAGATGACACCGCGCAGGAACCACCGCGGCCCGTCGACGCCGACGAAGCGCACGACCTGCACGCCGTTCGTCCCGTCCGGGAGCTGTACGGGCACCTGGGCGCGCAGTTCCCACCCGAGGGGGCCCTCGACCTCGTCGATGACGCCGCCCTGCTGAGTGATGCCGGAGGCGATCTCCTCGCGGACCTCGCCCCAGATCCCCTCGTTCTTGGGGGCGGCGAACGCCTGCAGCTGCACGGCGCTGTCCTGCAGCACGACGGTCGCGGCGACGATCGCGTCACCGGCGACCTCCACCCGCAGCTCCATGCCCTCGACGCCGGGCACGAACAGGCCGCCGAGGTCGACCCGGCCCTCGGCGGGGTCCTTGACCTCCGACGCGTCCCAGGGCCCGTCGGGACGCGGCGCGGGCGGCAGGGTGAGCCGCCGGCCGTCAGCCGCCTCTTCCCCGTCGGCCTCGTCGCTCACCGCCGCCTCGTCGGCGAGCTCCGTGTCCTCCGCCGGCTCGTGCGCAGCCTCGTTCTTCTTGCGACGTCCGAACACGTCACTGTCCTTCCCGGTCGGCACCGACCGATGCGTAGCCATTCCCGCCCGTGGAGCCGCCCACCGCCGCATGGCCGCCGGTGGATCCGAATCCCCCCTCGGCCCGCGCCGAGCCGGGAAGTTCCGCCACCTCGTGGAAGCGCACCTTCTCGACCTGCTGGACGACCAATTGGGCGATCCGGTCGAACCTCTCGAACCGCACGCTCTCGCGCGGATCCAGATTGACCACGATCACCTTGATCTCCCCACGGTACCCGGCATCCACCGTCCCAGGGGCATTCACCAACGCCAGTCCGCAGCGGGCGGCGAGGCCGGAACGCGGGTGCACGAAGGCGGCGTAGCCGTCGGGCAGCGCGATCGACACACCGGTGGGCAGCACCGTGCGCTCGCCCGGCGCGAGTTCGGCGGCCTCACGGGTCACCAGGTCGACCCCGGCGTCGCCTGGGTGCCCGTACGAGGGGACGGGTACGTCGGGGTCGAGCCGCCGCAGCAGTACGTCGACGGGATTGCGTCCCTGGCTCACGGGTTCACCTCGAAGGCACGTGCGCGCTTGACCTGGTCCGGGTCGGCCATCGCCGCCTGGATCTCCTCGGTCCTGCCATTGTCGATGAAGTGGTCGACCTTCACCTCGATGAAGACGGCGTCGGCCCGCACCGCGGCCGGTCCGTCGGGGCCGCCTATCCGGCCGACGGCGGTCGAGTAGATCTTCCGGCCGTGCACCGCGGTGACCCGCGCGTCCAGGTGCAGGACGGTGCCGAGCGGCACCGGGCGCAGGAAGTCGGTCTCCAGCCTGCCGGTCACCGCGATCACCCGCAGCAGCCAGTTCAGCGCGCCCAGCGTCTCGTCGAGCGCGGTGGCCAGCACGCCGCCGTGCGCGAGGCCGGGGGCGCCCTGGTGGGCTTCCTTGACCACGAATTCGGCGCGGACGCTCACGTCCTCGCCGGCCCGCGCCTCCAGGTGCAGGCCGTGCGGCTGTCCGGTGCCGCAGCCGAAGCAGCGGTCGTAGTGCGCGCCGAGAAGTTCTCCGGGCGCCGGCGCCTCGGGGTGCCGGACCGGGGCGACGGCGTCCTCGGGTGGCGTCAGCCGCGTCCTGGGTTCGTCAGTTCCACTCACGAGTGCAGACCCTACCCGCGCGCGTCAGGGGCCCATGCCGCCGTGCCAAGCTGGTGCCATGCAGCCGTACGAAGAACGTCTCACCGCGCCCCGCTCCTGGTGGGTGATCGCCGCCCTGGTCGGTGTCGCCTGCGCCCTGATGCTGCTTCCCGTGGGCACGCTGCCGATGCTCGGCGGGCTGGTCGGCGGGGCGGCGGTGTCCGCGGTGGTGGTGAGTTCGTACGGCTCGGCGCGGATCCGGGTGGTCGGTGACGCGCTGATCGCCGGCGATGCGAAGATCCCGCTGACCGTGCTGGGCACGGCCGAGGTGCTGGATGCGGAGGAGGCGATGGCCTGGCGTATGCACAAGGCCGACGCCCGTGCGTTCATGCTGCTGCGCAGCTACATCCGTACCGCGGTGCGGGTGGAGATCGACGACCCGTCGGACCCGACGCCGTACGCCTATCTGTCGACGCGTGAGCCGGAGCGCCTGGTGGCGGCCCTGGCAGCCGTTCGCGCCTGACCTGCGGGACGGGGGCGGCGGCCGGCGGGACGGGTCGTGGCCGGTCCTGTGCGGCTTCCTGCGGGCCGGTCAGGGGGTGCGCGAGGCGTCCGGGAAGGTGCCCCACGGCACCTGCCGGGCGCGCAGGTCCTTGCGGATGGTCGCCGCGAGCTTTCCGGTGTCCCGGCGGTTCAGGAACGCGCCGATCGCGGCGCCGACCATGAACGGGGTGAGGTTGGGCAGATTGCGCAGCGTCCGCTTCATGATCTGCTGGCGCAGTTCACGCCTCATCTGCCCGCCGAGCGCGATGTTCACCGAGGCCGGTCTCGTGATCTCGATGCCGCGTTCGCCGGTCCAGGACGTCAAGTAGGCCATGGCCCGCTGCGTACGGGTGCCCGGCGGCCGCAGTCCGTAGACCTCGTGGAGTTCGGCGATGAGCTTGATCTCGACCGAGGCCACGCCGACGACTTCGGCGGCCAGCTCGGCCGGCATGGCGGGCGGCACCGGCAGCATCGCGGCGGCACCCACGCCGGCGCCGACCGTTGCGGTGGCCCTGGTGGCGCCCGCGATGAGCTTGTCGGCGAGTTCCTCGGGGGTCAGTCCGGGGAACTGGGCGCGCAGGGTGGCGAGGTCGCGGACCGGGATCCGCGGGGCGGTGGCGATCAGCCGGTCGGCGATGGCGGCGAGTGAGGCCCGCGCGCTCCCGCCGCCTCTTCTGGCGCCACGGCCGACCCTGCCCGCGAGCGAGGCCGCGCGGCCTCGCTCCTGCGGTGCACCGGTCGTCCGCTCCGCGGGAAGGGCGGTCGGGTCGGCGGGCACGGGCGCGGTTTCCTCGCGTGATCGTGCGCCGGCCGCCGGGCCTCTTACGCCCTTGTGGCCCTTACGGAACGGGTTCACGCCTGCCACGGCGTCGACCGGTCCTTCAGGCCGCGCAGTCGCGGCAGATCGGGTTGCCGTTCTTGTCCTCCGCCGCGAGCTGGCTGCGGTGGTGAACCAGGAAGCAGCTCATGCACGTGAACTCGTCCTGCTGCTTGGGCAGGACCCGTACGGCGAGCTCTTCGTTGGACAGGTCGGCGCCGGGGAGTTCCAGGCCCTCGGCCTGCTCGAACTCGTCGACGTCGACGGCCGAGGCGGATTTGTCGTTCCGCCGCGACTTCAATTCCTCGATGCTGTCCTCGTTGAGGTCATCATCTGTCTTGCGTGGGGTGTCGTAATCCGTAGCCATGTCGCTCTCCCCCTCTGGGTGTCTGCGGTGTCTCAGCGCTCGTAACGCGTGAGAGGTCGGACTTGTGCCCGACCTGAGGCGGAGATTTTGCCTCACATCAAGGTCTGTTACTCAATCGACACCCAACCGCACCCCTGGCGAGGTGATCGGTTTGGATGGCGAACAGGACCGTACACGGTCCGAATGTCGCACCGCGCGGATGCCATCACGTGTACTTCCCGTGATCAGGGCCCCCGGAAACCCGGATTTTCCCGGCTTTCCACCGGGTGTTTTGATCACGGAGAGTTGATGCCCGGAATGCGGCTCCTGTGAGCGATCACACACGGGAGAACTGGCGGGAAAGGCGCCTGAATTCCGCGCAAAGCGAACTCGGCGAAGGATGACCGCCGCGCCACCGTCCCGTCAAACCGCGCCCAGGCCCCGAAGGGCTGTGCGGCCGCTCAGCGAGCGATCGGCCGCACAAACGTCCGAGGGGGCCGGGGCCGCCGCCCGGCGCCCCCAGCGGCCGCACAGCCGCCGCGGCGGGCCCCGTCCGTCCGGGGCGCCGCCGTCACAGCGGCGGGGCGGTCACAGCGGCAGGACGACCCGCATCGTGAGCCCGCCGCCCTCACGTGGCTCCGCCGTGATGCTGCCGTCGTGGGCACGCACCACGGAACGCACGATGGACAGCCCCAGACCGACGCCCTTGTCACTGCCGGTCCGCTCCGTACGCAACCTCCGGAACGGCTCGAAGAGGTTCTCCACCTCATAAGCCGGAACCACCGGCCCCGTATTGGAGACCACCAGCACCGCACACCCCGGCTGCGGCTCGGTGGCAACCTCCACCCAGCCGTCCCGGGGAACGTTGTAACGCACCGCGTTCTGCACAAGATTCAGCGCAATCCGCTCCAGCAGAACTCCATTGCCCTGCACGAACACCTGCTGACGCACCCCACGGAACTCCACACCCTTGGACTGCGCCTCACCACGGGACTGCTCCACCGCCTGCGCCGCCACCTCGGACAGATCGACCGGCTTCTTGTCCACGATCTTGTTCTCACTGCGGGCGAGCAACAGCAGCCCCTCGACCAGCTGCTCACTGCGCTCGTTGGTCGCCAGCAACGTCTTGCCCAGCTGCGCCAGCTCCGGCGACGCATCCGGATCCGCCAGCTGTACCTCCAGCAACGTCCGGTTGATCGCCAACGGAGTACGCAACTCGTGCGACGCATTGGCAACGAAACGCCGCTGCGACTCGAAAGCGCGGTCCAGCCTGTCCAGCATCTCGTCAAAAGTGTCCGAAAGCTCCTTCAGCTCATCATCGGGACCACCCAGCTCGATCCGACGGTGCAGATCGGAACCGGCCACCCGCTGCGCAGTACGCGTGATCCGCCCCAACGGCGACAACACCCGACCCGCCATCGCATAACCAAAGGCGAACGCCACGATCGTCAGCCCCAGCAACGCCAGCAACGAACGGTTGAGCAGGGTGTTGAGGGCGAGCGCGCGCTGGTGCTGGAGGCATTCGGCGGTCGCGCGGTTGAGCTGGTCGATGGTGCCCACGGCGGACAGTCCGGGGCAGGTGGCGCTGGAGACGCTCAGATCGCGCGCGCCGTCGATCTTGAAGGGCAGTTGGTTGCCCGTGCCCAGGGCGTCGGCCGCCAGGATGTAGATGATCGTCAGCAGCACGATTCCGGCCATCAGGAACATGCCGCCGTACAGCAGCGTGAGCCGTATCCGGATGGTGGGGCGCAGCCAGGGGAAGGGCCGGACGTTGACCGGTTTGGGATCCCAGGTGGGCTTGGGCGGTGTCGGCGGCTGCTGGGGCGTCGCTTTCGAGAAGGAAGGCATCGAGGGCATCGGCGGTCAGATCCGGTATCCCGAGCCGGGGACCGTGACGATCACCGCGGGCTCACCGAGCTTGCGGCGCAGCGTCATGACGGTGACGCGGACGACGTTGGTGAAGGGATCGGTGTTCTCGTCCCAAGCCTTCTCCAGGAGCTGCTCGGCCGAGACGACCGTGCCCTCGCTGCGCATCAGCACCTCCAGCACCGCGAATTCCTTCGGGGCGAGCTGGACCTCCCTGCCGTCGCGGAACACCTCGCGGCGATTGGGGTCGAGCTTGATGCCGGCCCGCTCCAGGACGGGCGGCAGCGCGACGGTCGTACGGCGTCCCAGGGCCCGCACCCGGGCGGTCAGCTCGGTGAAGGCGAACGGCTTCGGAAGGTAGTCGTCCGCGCCGATCTCCAGGCCCTCGACGCGGTCGCTGACGTCCCCGGAGGCGGTGAGCATCAGGACCCGGGTGGCGATCCCCAGCTCGACGATCCGGCGGCAGACGTCGTCGCCGTGCACGAGCGGAAGGTCGCGGTCCAGAACGACGACGTCGTAGTCGTTGACCGCGATCCGTTCCAGGGCGGCAGCGCCGTCGTAGACCACGTCGACGGCCATGGCCTCCCGGCGTAGTCCGGTGGCCACCGCATCGGCGAGCAGCTGCTCGTCCTCGACGACGAGAACACGCACGTCGCAATTCCTTCCCCAGGGCCCCGCCAGGCAGGGCACAACAATGTCTCAGAGCCCTTCCATCCTGCCCCGAAGAGCCATAAACCGGCGGTAAGGGGGGTGCGGAGGGGTGCCGGGGCCCCGACGGGCAGGATTCCCGGGCCGGTTGAGGTTTCCCTGAGGTTGCACGGGGGGAGGACGACTGCACACCCGCGATCACGCCCTGTACGGCGTCCACCACCGACCCCGTCCACAGGGACCATGCCGTGATCGACCCACCCGTCGGCACACCCCGTGCCACCCGACCCACGACGAGGGGGCGCACCATGGACGCGTTCACCGCAGGAATTCTGCAGCGCATAAGGAACACCGAAGCCGACTTGGACCGTGCTCGCGCGGCGGGCGATGAGTTCCTCGCCGAGGTCGAGCAGGCGGAGCTCGAGGACCTGCAGCGCCTGGCCACCGAGCACGGCGTGGAGGTCAGCGCCGCGAGCGCCTGACGAACGGCCCGTATACGCAACGGCGCCCCGGTACCCGCCAAGGGTGCCGGGGCGCAGCCGTGCCCGCGGGCCGGTCAGTCGTGCCAGGCGCCCAGGTCCTCCAGCAGCGGCTGGAGCGTGCCGAACAGTTCCGGCGACGCGGCGAGGGTCAGCTCGTGGGAGGGCGGGTCGCCCGGCCGACCTCCGGTGAGCGCACCGGCCTCACGGGCGATGAGGTCACCAGCCGCCAGGTCCCACGGGTTCAGGCCGCGCTCGTAGTAAGCGTCCAGGCGGCCGCAGGCCACGTCGCACAGGTCGATCGCCGCCGATCCGCCCCGGCGGATGTCGCGGACCTGCGGCACCAGGGTGCGCACCACATCGGCCTGCGCGGCCCGGCGCTCGGCGAGGTAGCCGAAGCCGGTGCCGACCAGCGCCTGGGAGAGCGGCGGCGCGGGCCGGTGCCGGATGGGCTCGCCGTTGTTGAACGCGCCGCCGCCGAGTACGGCGTGGTAGGTCTCGCCGCGCAGGGGGGCCGCGACCACTCCTGCGACGGTCTCACCGTCCTTCTCCGCGGCGATGGACACCGCCCAGGAGGGCAGCCCGTACAGGTAGTTGACGGTGCCGTCGACGGGGTCGATGACCCAGCGCACACCACTGCTGCCCTCGACGCTGGCGCCCTCTTCGCCCAGGAAGCCGTCGTGCGGGCGGTGCCCGGCGAGGAATTCGGTGATCAGCTTCTCGGAGGCGAGGTCCATCTCGGTGACGACATCGATGGGGCTGGTCTTCGTGGCGGCCACGCCGAGGTCGGCGGGCCGGCCGTCACGCAGCAACTGCCCGGCGCGGCGGGCGGCTTCGAGGGCCAGCTGGAGAAGTTCGTCGTGCAGCGGGTCGGACACGGGGCTCCTTGCTCGGGCGAGCGGTGGTCGGGCGGGTTCGGGAGGACGGGGCGCGGCGCCGGGGAGTGCGCCGTTACGCCGGGGCTTCGGCGGGGCCCCGCCAGTCGGCGCCTGCGGCGGCCGGGCGGGGGGCGCGCGCCGGGCAGCAGCCGATGGGGCACAGGTCGTGCGAGGCGGCGAGTGCGCCCAGGGCGCAGCGCTCCGGCGTGCGGCCGCGTTCGGCGGCGGCTCGTTCCAGGACGAGGTCGCGGACGGCCGCGGCGAATCGCGGGTCGGCGCCGACGGTCGCCGCCCTGGCGACCGGCAGGCCCAGTTCCGCGGCCTTGGCGGTGGCCTCGGTGTCGAGGTCGTACTTGACCTCCATGTGGTCGGAGACGAAGCCGATGGGGGCCATCACGACGGCCGGGACGCCGGAGCCGTGCAGCTCTTCGAGGTGGTCGCAGATGTCGGGTTCCAGCCAGGGGATGTGCGGGGCGCCACTGCGCGACTGGTAGACGAGCTGCCAGGGGTGGTCGATGCCGGTCTCCTCGCGCACCGCGTCCGCGATCACCCGGGCGACGGCCAGGTGCTGGGCGACGTAGGCGCCGCCCTCGCCGTCGCTGGTGTGGTCCTCGGGGGTGCCCGAGGTGTCGGCCGCGGCGGTGGGGATCGAGTGCGTGGTGAAGGCGAGGTGGGCGCCGGACCGCACGTCCTCGGGCAGGGCGGCGAGGGAGGTGAGGACGCCCTCGACCATCGGCCGGATGAAGCCCGGGTGGTTGAAATAGTGCCGGAGCTTGTCGACCTGCGGGACGGGCAGGCCCTCCGCCCCCAGGGCGGCGAGCGCGTCGGCGAGGTTCTCGCGGTACTGGCGGCAGCCCGAGTACGAGGCGTAGGCGCTGGTGGCCAGGACGGCGATACGGCGGTGGCCGTCGCGCACCATGGCGCGCAGGGTGTCCGTCAGGTAGGGCGCCCAGTTGCGGTTGCCCCAGTAGACGGGCAGGTCCAAGCCGTGCCCGGTGAAGTCCTTGCGCAGCGCGTCGAGCAGCTGCCGGTTCTGGGCGTTGATGGGGCTGACTCCCCCGAACAGGAAGTAGTGCTGCCCCACCTCCTTGAGCCGCTCGCGGGGGATGCCGCGGCCGCGGGTGACGTTCTCCAGGAACGGGACGACGTCGTCGGGGCCTTCGGGGCCGCCGAAGGAGAGCAGCAGCAGGGCGTCGTAAGGACGGGAATCGTACTGTTCGGGCATGCCATCGATCCTGCCACCCTTCCCCCGGGAGCGGCGGGCAGGCCCCGCTCACCGCCGGCCGGAGCGTGCGAGCAGGACTTACGGCGCCTGCTCGCGAGGGCGCCGCGGACGGCCGGAAAACCGGAGGCGTGCGCTCCCTCGCCCCCGTAAGCTGTATCGGCCCTGTTCGTTCCTTACCGATCTTCGGTCCTCATCCGGCGGAGCGCCCCCCGTTGCCCAGTCCCTACCGCGCCATCTTCGGCCCGCCCGGTACCAAGTCCTTCTCCGCCGCCGGGCTCCTGGGGCGGATGCCGCTGTCGATGCTGGGCATCGGCGTGGTCACGATGGTGTCGCAGCTGACCGGCCGTTACGGCCTGGCGGGCGCGCTGTCCGCGACCCTCGCACTGTCCGCCGCGCTGTTCGGCCCGCAGATCTCCCGGCTGGTGGACCGGTACGGCCAGCGTCCGGTGCTGCGCCCGGCGACGCTGGTGTCGGTCGCCGCGGTCGCCGGACTGTTGATCAGCGCGCAGCAGCGCTGGGCGGACTGGACGCTGTTCGTCTTCGCGGCCGGTGCGGGGTGTGTGCCGAGCGTGGGGTCGATGATCCGGGCGCGCTGGGCGGAGCTCTACCGCGGCTCCCCGCGCGAGCTGCACACCGCGTATTCCTGGGAATCGATCGTCGACGAGTGCTGCTTCATCTTCGGCCCGATCCTGTCGATCGGGCTGTGCACGGTGTGGTTCCCGGAGTCCGGGCCGCTGCTGGCGGCCGTCTTCCTGGTGGCCGGGGTGTTCTGGCTGACGGCGCAGCGGGCTACGGAACCCGTGCCGCATCCGCGTGAGCAGCACGCCAAGGGGTCGGCGCTGCGGTCCAGAGGGCTGCAGGTGCTGGTGGCGACGTTCGTGTCCACCGGCGCGATCTTCGGGGCGATCGACGTGGTGACCGTCGCGTTCGCGGAGGAGGAGGGCCACAAGGGGGCCGCCAGTCTGGTGCTGGCGGTCTACGCGCTGGGCTCGTGTCTGGCGGGCGCCGTGTTCGGGCTGCTGCATCTCAAGGGGCATCCGTCCCGCCGGTGGGTGGTGGGGCTGTGCGTGATGGCGGCGAGCATGGTGCCGCTGCAACTGGTGGGGTCACTGCCGCTGTTGGCGGTGGCGTTGTTCGTGGCGGGCCTGTCGGTCGCGCCGACGATGGTGACGACGATGGCGCTGGTCGAGGAGCACGTACCGCGGGCGAAGCTGACCGAGGGCATGACGTGGACGAGCACCGGGCTCGCGGTCGGTGTCGCGCTGGGCTCATCGGCGGCCGGCTGGGTCGTGGACGCCGCGGGCGCGGGCCGCGGCTATCTGGTGCCGTGCGTGGCGGGTGTGCTCGCCGCGGTGGTGGCACTCGCCGGATACCGCAGGCTTCGCCCGGGGGCCGCGGGTGCACGGCCGACGGCAACAACCATTGCGGAACGGGGCGGCCCGGCCTCTCAGGACGAACACCCCGACGGGGAACGGGTGTCGTAGCCACGCGCGCAAACCGGCCGCCTCCGGGCGGCCGCGTGGAACCAGCTGCCTCCCTGTGGGCCACGCGAACCCGACCGCCCCCTTGCGGACCACGTGAACCAAGCCACCTCCTGGACGGCCGCCGGAACTCAGCCGCCCCCAGGCGGGCCACGTAAACCAACGGCCTCCTTGCGGGCCACACGAACCTGGGCGGGCGACATCAACCAGCCGCCTCCCAGCGGCTCGTGCGCACTCACACCCACCCGCGACGCGACGCAGCAGTCACCGCCGCGTCACAGTCACCACAGCGTCACAGTCACCGCAGTCGCCGGCGCCCCGACCCGCCTCCTTGCAGCCCGCGTTGACCAAGCCGCCCCCTTGTGGGCGCAATCGCCACGCAGTCAGTGTGACGTCGGTGTGACATGTCCCGGAGCCGGGCGATTACCACCGACTCCCTGATCATGTGATTCCCGTCACCCCGCCGGGACGGGCCGACAGCGACTGGCATCATGCGCTCAGCTCACACCAACGGCGGCCCATGGGACCGCCCGTGCGGAGGGAGGGGACGTCACCATGGCAGCCAGCAACGCCGTCGGCGGCTCGGGAGGACGCGGCTCGGGAGGACCGTGGCGGAACTGGGCCGGCAATGTCACCGCCCGCCCCGCCCGTACCGTGACTCCCTCCAGCACCGAGGAGTTGGCGGCCGCTGTCCGCACCGCCGTCGACGACGGACTGACCGTCAAGGCGGTCGGCACCGGCCACTCCTTCACCCCGGCCGCCGCCACCGGCGGGCTGCTGGTACGCCCGGAGCGGCTGACCGGCGTGCGCACGATCGACCGGACGGCCGGAACGGTGACCGTCGCCGCAGGGACACCACTCGTGCACCTCAATCGGACCCTGGCCGCGCACGGACTGTCGCTGACCAACATGGGCGACATCATGGAACAGACCGTCTCCGGCGCCGCCGGCACCGGCACTCACGGCACCGGACGCGACTCCGCCTCGCTCGCCGCCCAGATCACCGCCCTGGAACTGGTCACCGCCGACGGCTCGGTGCTCCGCTGCTCCGCGAAGGAGAACCCGGATGTCTTCGACGCGGCCCGGCTGGGCCTCGGCGCCCTGGGCGTGGTCAGCGAGCTGACATTCGCCGTGGAGCCGGAGTTCCTGCTGACCGCCCGCGAGGAGCCGATGGGCTTCGACGAGGTGACCGGCCGCTTCGACGAACTGGTCGCCGAGAACGAGCACTTCGAGTTCTACTGGTTCCCGCACACCGGCAGCTGCAACACCAAGCGCAACAACCGCAGCCAGGGCCCGGCCGCGCCGCCCGGCAGGATCAACGGCTGGATCGAGGACGAGCTGCTCTCCAACGGGGTCTTCCAGGTCGCCTGCTCCGTCGGCCGGGCCCTGCCCGCGGCGGTCCCGGGAATCGCGAAGGTCTCCAGCCGCGCGCTGTCGGCCCGTACGTACACCGACATCCCGTACAAGGTGTTCACCTCGCCGCGCCGGGTGCGATTCCTGGAGATGGAGTACGCGCTCCCCCGGTCCGCCGCGACCGACGCGCTGCGGGAGCTGAAGGCGCTCGTCGAACGATCCCGCTTCAAGGTCAGCTTCCCTGTGGAGGTGCGTACCGCACCGGCCGACGACCTGCCGCTGTCGACCGCTTCGGGCCGCGACACCGTCTACATCGCGGTGCACATGTACCGCGGCACGCCGCACCAGGCGTACTTCGCGGCCGCCGAACGGATCATGACGGCGCACGCCGGGCGCCCGCACTGGGGCAAGCTGCACACCCGCGACGCCGACTACCTGGCGGACGTCTATCCGCGGTTCGGCGCGTTCACCGCGGTGCGCGACCGGCTGGATCCGGAGCGCCGGTTCAGCAACAGCTATCTGCGGCGGGTGCTCGGCCCCTGACGCGGTACGGCCGTGGCCCGGCACCTCGGGAGGGTGCCGGGCCGGCCCCCCCCCCCCACGGCCGTAGCGCGGGTGCGGGTTGCGGGTCAGGAGGCGTCAGGGGCCGGCGCCTGGGTACCGGACTGATCGGTCTGCCGCTCCTGGTCGCCCTGGCCGGTCGACCCGTCGCCGGTGCCACTCCCGTCGCCCGTCGACGCGGTGGGGTCCGGGCTTGTGGTGGGGCCCGACGAGGGCGTGTTGCCATCGGACGGGGTGGGTGTCGGCGTCCCCTTGTCGGTGCCGCTGCCCGTTCCCGTTCCACTGCCGGTGTCGCCGGAGCTGCTGGGGTCCGGGGTGGGGTCGGCGCTGCCGTCGCGGTGTCCGGTGCCGGTGTCACCGGACCGTCCCGGGTCGGGCGTCTGCGGCGTCTCGGGGGCATCCCGATGGGGACCGCCGGAACGGGTGAGATTGCCCAGGGTGGTGCCCTTGCCGCCGCTCGGGGTCTCCCCCGTGATCAGTTCGACGCCGGTGACCACGCCCATGGAAAGCACGAAGATGCCGAGCGTGGCGAGCGCCGGCCGCCGCCAGCCCCGCAGCCGGGTGCCGTACGTCGCGGTGCTGACCTCATCGGTCCCCGGAACCTCCGGGCCCGCGCCGCCGTCACCCGCATCCGGAGCATCCGCCCGGCCGAGCGCCACGGTGCGATCGTCGAGCCGCGGCACCAGCTGCGTACGGTCGGCGGAGCGGCCCGCGTCGGCACCGTCCGTCTTCCGCAGCACACGGGTCGCGTCCGTGTCGGCGGCCCGCAGCATCCGGGTCGCCGCGTCGTCCTCGACGGGCGGCCGGGCGGTGTCGGCCCGTCGCAGCAGCTGCGTACGGTCGTTACCGGGAGCCGCGCCGGAGCCGGGCCGGCGGGCGGCGACAGAGGTGACCTCGTCCTCCGCGCCCTGCCTGTCGAACGTCGGGAGCACCATCGTGGGACCGGCGGCCTGCGGCGCGCCCCGAGTGGCGGGGCCCGTGTCGGCCGTACGCCGCGGCTTGGGCCGGGTGGTGACCTTCGCCTCCTTGAGCTGCTCGCCGGTCCGCCGGAACAGATGCTGGAAGACCGAGCCGCCGGTCGTGGCCACGACGCTGACCACACCCGCGCCGATGATGGTTCCGTAGACGCCGAGCTGACCCGCGAGGAAGGCGGCGACCGCCGCTGCGAGAGCACTGCCCGCAACCTGAGGCACGCTCAGGTCGATCCGTTTCTCCTTTTTCTTCGCGTCGCTTTCGGTTTTTTCGTCCATCTCCAGCCCTTGATCGACATTTCGATCCACCTTGCACAGGTAAGAGACTTTTGGGCGAAGTGAATAGTTCCGGATCTGGAGATTCTGTGAACCTTGCCACCCGCGACCGTGGTAGAGAGATCGACAAGGCGACTCAACTCCGTTGTCGCACCAGAACTTCAGCGGCGCGGCGGTGCACCTCAGTGGCCCGAATGGAGTACTGTGGCGATCCCTGGCCCCGGGATCCCGTCCGGCTGCCCGGACTCACGGGAAGGGGCCCTACAGGCGGCACCCGCCCTGGGGCGCCGCTGCTCGGCACGGGTGATCGATCCCAGGGCAGGCGGTACGGTCACCAGCGTTGCGAACAGGTAACCGTGTCACCACGGCGTTTACGGGCCATGGTCCGACACGCCGGGCAACTCGGCAATGTTGTGGCAGGCTGCACCCGGGCAGGCCACACTCGACTAGCGGAAGCAGCGACGCACGTGACGTCGGCAGGCACCACCCGGGAGGTCCCCATGCCCGAACTGCGTGTCGTGGCCGTCTCCAACGACGGCACACGGCTGGTGCTCAAAGCTGCGGACAGCACCGAGTACACGCTTCCGATCGACGAGCGGCTGCGCGCCGCCGTCCGCAACGACCGTGCGCGTCTCGGCCAGATCGAGATCGAGGTCGAGAGCCACCTCCGGCCGCGGGACATCCAGGCGCGTATAAGAGCCGGATCGTCCGCGGAGGAAGTCGCCCAGCTCGCCGGCATCCCGGTCGAGCGGGTGCGCCGCTTCGAAGGCCCGGTGCTCGCCGAGCGCGCCTTCATGGCCGAGCGCGCCCGCAAGACACCCGTACGGCGCCCCGGCGAGAACACCGGGCCGCAGCTCGGCGAGGCGGTCGCCGAACGCATGCTGCTGCGCGGCGCCGACAAGGACAGCGCCCAGTGGGACTCCTGGCGCCGGGACGACGGCACCTGGGAAGTGCTGCTGGTCTACCGCGTCGGCACCGAACCGCACTCCGCGAGCTGGACGTACGACCCGCCGCGGCGGCTCGTCCAGGCCGTGGACGACGAGGCACGGGCGCTGATCGGCGAGGCCGACGACACTCCCGAGCCGAGTTTTCCGTTCGTGCCCCGGATCGCGCGGCTGCCGCGTGACCGGCCGCTGGACCGCGCCCTGGACCGGCAGATGCCGGACCGCGGCGAGCGCGCGGAGCGTACCGCCCCGGCCGACGAAGAGGCCGAGCCGCGGGTCGCCGAGGAAGCCGTCGGGGAACGCGAGCGGGACTCGCTGACCAGCCTGCTGGAGGCGGTTCCCAGTTTCCGCGGCGACATGGTCGTGCCGGAGGCCGTCAAGGCGCCGCAGGTCGACGAGCCGGAGGACGACGAGATCGAGGAGCCGGCCGCGCCCGCGGCCAGTGCGGGCGCGGGCTCCGCGTACGCCGATGTGCTGATGCCGCGGGCGGTCGCCGGCCACCGTGACCGGCTGACCGGGACGACCGACCGGCAGGCCGAGGCCGACGGTGTCCGGCCGGGACGCCGTGCCGCGGTGCCCAGTTGGGACGAGATCGTCTTCGGCACCCGGCGCAAGAAGCCCGAATAACGAAACGCCGCACCGCGCGAAACCGCCCGCCCCGTGCCGTACGGGGCGGGCGGTTTCGTGCGGTGTGGTGGTTCAGCCGGGCTGGTTGCCGGTGGCCACCGGGCGGGACACGTCGGATGACCAGGCGCTCCACGACCCGACGTACAGCGCGGCCGGGACGCCGGCGACCGCCAGGGCCAGCACCTCGTGGGCGGCGGAGACACCGGAACCGCAGTAGACACCGACCTCGGTGCCGTCCTTGGCGCCCAGTGCCGCGAAGCGGCCCGCGAGGGCGTCGGCGCCGCGGAAGGTGCCGTCCTCGGTGACGTTCTCGGTCGTGGGTGCGCAGACCGCGCCCGGGATGTGGCCGCCGACCCGGTCGATGGGCTCGACGTCACCCCGGTAGCGTTCGGCGGCGCGTGCGTCCAGGAGGACGCCGGTACGTGCCAGCGCGGCGGCTTCGTCCGCCGTCAGCACCGGCAGCGCGCCCGGTGCAGGGGTGAAGTCACCGGCGGGCGGTACCGGAATCTCACTCGTCAGAGTGGCTCCCGACGACGTCCACGCGGCCAACCCGCCGTCCAGCACCCGCACATCGGGGTGGCCGGCCCAGCGCAGCAGCCACCAGGCGCGGGCCGCGGCCCAGCCCTGCCCGCCGTCGTGAACGACCACGGGGCGGTCGCCGCGGACACCGGCCGCCCGCATGGCGTCGGTGAAGACCGCGAGGTCCGGCAGCGGATGGCGGCCGCCGGTTCCCGCGGGCCCGGCCAGTTCCGTGTCGAGGTCGACGTAGACCGCGCCGGGCAGGTGTCCTGCCGCGTACTCCGAGCGGCCGGGCGGGCCGCCGAGCTGCCAGCGGACGTCCAGAAGGACGGGCGGTGTGCCCGCCGACAACTCGTTCGCGAGTTCGGTAGCGGTGATGAGGTGATTCATGGGTCGCATCCTTGCGTAGAGATGGCTACGTACAGAAGGCGGGTGCCCACCCTGCGTATGGCGGAGTTGCCTCGGCCGGTTCGGCTGCCGAACCGGATGTGCAGCGGCAAAAACGGTCATTCTCCCGCACGAACCCGGCAGCAACGGCGCGGCCGGGGCGCACGGCGGGTCACCTGGTGCGAGCATCTGGTCGGGTCTTGCACCCATTCCCCCACACACATGGCCACCACCCCAATGGTCCGAGGAGAGAGTGACGATGACGACCGAGGCAGCGACTCGGCGGATGTCCGGCGCGCCCTGCTGGGTGAGCCTCATGGCACACAGTCTGTCCGCGACGCAGGAGTTCTACGGCGCGCTGTTCGACTGGGAGTTCCGACCGGGCCCGCAGCACTTGGGGCCGTACGCCAGGGCGTTCGTCGACGGGAGGGAGGTGGCCGGACTCGGCGAGCTGGCGTCCGACCGGCAGCTCCCCGGCGCCTGGACCACCTATATGGCCAGTGACGACGCGGACGCGACCGCCGAACAGATCCGCTGCTGCGGCGGGACGGTGGGGGTGGGGCCGCTGGACGCGGACGACGCCGGGCGGATGGCCATCGCCTCCGACCCGCAGGGCGCGGTCTTCGGCGTCTGGCAGGGGAAGACGATGACCGGCACGGCGGCCGTCGGCGAGCCGGGCACTCCGGTGTGGAACGAACTGATCACCCAGGAAACCCATGCGGTCGGCCCGTTCTACGAGAACGTCTTCGGCTACACGTCGCAGGCAGTCGTCTCGGCCGACTTCGACTACCTGACCCTGCACCTCAACGGGCAGGCAGTGGCCGGGATTCGCGGCGTGGGGCAGGCGCTGCCGCGGGACCGCGGTGCGCACTGGATGACGTACTTCGCCGTCCCGGACACCGATACCGCGGCGCGGCGGGTCGTCGAGCTGGGCGGGCAGGTGCTGCGCGCGCCCCGGAACTCCGCCCGCGGGCGGCTGGCGGTGGCCGCCGACAGCGAGGGCGCCGTCTTCACGCTCATCCAGCCGGCCTGACGGGGCCCTAACGGGGCGCGTCGACCGGGAGGACGTCCGGGGAGAGGGCGGCGGCGTGGGCGGTCGCCGAGGTCTGCCGGCGGCGGTGGTGGCGCCGACACAGCACCTCGTAGCCGACCTCCGCCTGCCGGTTGTCGACATCGCCGACGACGACCTGGGCACCCTCGACGACCATCCGGCCGCCGACCGTGCGGGCGTTGTGTGTGGCCCGTGCGCCGCACCAGCACAGCGCCTCGACCTGAAGTACCTCTATCCGGTCGGCCAGTTCGACCAGGCGTTGGGAGCCGGGGAAGAGCTTGCTGCGGAAGTCGGTGGTGATGCCGAACGCGAAGACATCCAGGTCGAGGTCGTCGACGACCCGGGCGAGCTGGTCGACCTGTTCGGGGGCGAGGAACTGGGCCTCGTCGGCGATGACGTAGTCGACCCGGCCGCCGGAGCTGAGATGGCCGACGACGTGGGTGTAGAAGTCCATGTCGTCGGCCGCTTCGACGGCTTCCGTGACCAGGCCGAGGCGGGAGGAGAGTTTGCCGCGGCCGGCCCGGTCGTTGCGGCTGTAGATCATGCCCTGCAGCCCGCGGGCCGAGCGGTTGTGCTCGATCTGCAGAGCGAGGGTGCTCTTTCCGCAGTCCATCGTTCCGGAGAAGAACACCAGCTCGGGCATGGGAAGTTGCGGGCCTTTCGGGCTCATACGGGCAGGACGGCGGGGTGGTGACGCGCGGGTCAGGTGCGGACTTCCAGGAGCGGCACCAGCTGCTCCACGGCGGTCATCGAACCGTGCATGCCGACCATCTTCGATTCGCCGGGCTCGCGCTCGCTCGCGATGATCACCATGTCGGTGTGTGCCGCCGCGACGACGTCGCCGATGCGACTGCGGACCCGGTCGTCGACGCGCGGCCCGAACCAGCCGGCCGCGATGGCCTCGTCGCGGCTCGCCACCCACATCTGCTCGCCGACAACCTCGCGCCACACCGCGAGCACGTCGGAGGCCGCACCGGGGTGAGCGTAGACGTGCCGGGCGCGTCCTTCGCCGCCCAGCAGGCGTACGCCGGCGCGCAGTTCCCAGTCCTCGTCGAAATCGATCCGGAAGTCGGGGCCGAAGGGAATGTCGATCATGCCGTGGTCAGCGGTGACGTACAGGGCGCTGCGCGGCGGGAGTTGCTCGGCGAGCCGCTGCGCGAGGCGGTCGACGTACATCAACTGGCCGCGCCAGGCGTCGGAGTTCACGCCGTAGCGGTGGCCGTTGCCGTCGACCTCGGCGTAGTACGTGTAGACCAGCGAGCGGTCACCGGCGGCGAGTTGCCGGGCGGCGAGGTCCATGCGGTCCTCGCCGGTGAGCCGGCCGTGGAACGTCCCGCCGCTCAGGGCGATCTTGGTGAGGGGCGTCTGCTGGAAGTGCGGCGCGGACACCTGGCAGGTGTGGATGCCCGCCGCGTCGGCCTGCTGGAAGACCGTCGGGTAGGGCTGCCAGGCGTACGGGTCGGTCCAGGGCTGCCAGCGCAGCTGGTTCATCAGCGCGCCGGTGGCCGGGTTCTCGCAGGTGTAGCCGAGCAGGCCGTGGGCGCCGGGCGGCAGACCGGTGCCGACCGAGGCGAGCGAGGTGGCGGTGGTGGAGGGGAAGCCGGCGGTGAGCGGGCGGCCGCTGCCGTTGAACGACGTCCCCAGGAGGGAGGTGAGGAACGGCGCCTCATCGGGGTGGGCACGCAGCAGTTCCCAGCCGAGGCCATCGATGAGGAAGACGCAGACGCGGTCGGCGGGGGCGAGTTCCATCGACGTGCCGAGGCCGGGCAGGCCCTGTCCCGCGGCGATGGCGGGGAGCAGGTCGGCGAGCGAGCCGGTGCCGTAGGCGGGCGGCGGCGCGGCGAGCGGGTCGAGCGGTTCGGGCTCCGGCCAGGCGTTGGCGGTGTACACCATCAGCGGGTGCTGGTGGTGGCCGCGGTGGCCTCGGAGAGCGCCTGGGCGAAGGTGAGCGTCTCACGGACCGAGTCGGGGCCGTCGCCCGCCTCACTGACCCGCAGCGAGAGGTCGTCGGCGGTGGAAGATCCGGTGTAGCCGTGGTCCGCCTCGCAGTTGGGGTCACCGCAGGTGGCGGGCTCCAGGTCGAGGCGCGCGACCGCGCCCCAGCCGATGGTGAGGACGACCTCACGGGGCAGCTGGCCCGGAGTGTACGACTCCGGATTGGCGACCACCCGGCTCAGCACGACCGAGGAGATCCGGCCGATCTTGACGGATTCCGTGGAGGTGGTGGCGTACGGGGACGGTGAGGTGGCGTCGGCGGCCTGCTCGTCGGTGTGGCTGACGATGAAGCGGGTGTCGGTGAGGACCAGGACGGTCACATGGCGGCGGACCTCGTTGGCGTCGAAGGTCGTCTCCTGGTGCACCAGGTACGCCACGACCGGCTCGCCGCCGACCGCGGCCTGCACCGCCTCGGCCACGAGGGCCGGGTAATAGCCGCTGCGCTCGATCGCCGCGCGCAGCCCCTGGGTCGTCGTACCGGTCTTAGCCATGGCATCCATCTTACGGGGCGTGGCGGGGGCAGCAGGACGCGTCGGACGGGGTCTTCTGCACCGGCTCGGGAGCGGCGCACCGGTGCGGGCCCCGAGGCCGGTCGGCCACGGGCGGGCGCCCGCCAAGGAGGCCGTCCGGGACGCCGTCCGCACGGGCGGGCCCGGGACCGCAGGTGCCGCGCTGCGTGCGGGCGGGGCTCGTGCCGTCGGCTCCGCGCCTTCGCCTTGGGCGCCCGCCATCCGCCGCGTGCACGGTCCCGCGGCCCGGCGCGCGTCAGTAGGTGGGCAGCCGGCGGGGGCCGAGGTCGGTGGTGGGGGGCGGGCTGGCCAGCCGGACGGACGCCCCCAGGACGGACAGGCCCTGCGGAGCGACGACGACCGGTTCGAGGTCGACGCCGACGACCTCGGGGTGGTCGTCGACGAGCCGGGAGACCCGCAGCAGCAGCTCGGCCAGCGACGCGGTGTCCACGGGCTGGGAACCGCGCCAGCCGAAGAGCAGCGGGGCGGCCCGGATGGAGCGGATCTGCTCGTCGACGTCGCGGTCGGTGGCCGGGATGAGGCGGTGCGCGATGTCGCCCAGGAGCTGGGAGGGGGCGCCGGCCAGGCCGAAGGAAAGCACCGCGCCGGCCGCCGGGTCGATGGCGGCGCGGATGACCGTGTCGACGCCGCGCGGCACCATCGCCTGGACGACCGGGCGCAGCTCTTCGGGGGAGCCGAGGAAGGCGGTCAGCTCCGCGTAGGTGCGTCGCAGTTCGGTCGCGTTGGCGATGTCGAGGCGGACGCCCCCGAGGTCGGAGCGGTGACGCAGGTGGGGGGCGGTGGTCTTGAGGGCGACCGGGTAGCCGAGGCGGTCGGCGGCGCGGACGGCGGCTTCCGGGTCGGGGGCGGGCAGCGACGGGTGGGTGGGCACGCCGTAGCGGGCGAGGAGGGCGGCGGCGTCTTCGGGCGGCAGCGGCACCGAGCGGCCGGCCACGGGCGCGAGCCGGTCCAGCAGCCGCTCGATGTCGGCGCCGGCCGCGGCCTCCTGGATGTCGTCGTACGCGGGCACCCGGCCCGGCTCGGCGACCTCCCGGCGCCAGGCGGCGTAGCGGACGGCTTCGGCGAGCGCGCGGACGGCGCGCTCGGCGGCGGGGTAGGCCGGGATGCGGATGCCGGCCCGGGGCGGGGCGTCGGGGGCCGGAACGGTGGCTGTCGGTCCGGTGGCCGGGGCGGCCAGTGCCTCGGCGACGGTGTCCATGGCGAGGTGCACGACGGCCACCGGCTTCGTCGGATCCGCCGCAGCGGCCGCGCGCAACGACGTGGCGAGCGCGGCGCCCTCGCCCGGGGAGACCGCGTTCCCCTCCCCCACCCAGGGGATCGCCGTGACGACGACGGCGTCGCAGCCGTCGGCCGCGAGCGTCTCGGCGAGCGCGGTGTGGAAGTCGTCCGGGGTCGCGGCGGAGGCGAGCACCCGGGGGCGCTGCGGGCGCAGTCCCTCCGTGAGGCAGGCGTCGTAGGCCAGCAGGGACAACGCCTCGGAGTTGCCGAGGATGCCGACGCGCGGGCCTGCGGGCAGCGGCTGGGACGCGAGCAGCAGCCCGGCATCGATGAGTTCGGTGACCGTGTCGACGCGGATCACGCCGGCCTGGCGCATCAGGGCGGAGACGGTGCTGTCAGGGATGCGGACGGTGGGAACGGTGTGCCCAGGAGGAGCGGTGCCGTGGTGGCGCGCTCCCTTGGCGACGACGACCGGCTTGACGGCGGCGGTACGGCGGGCGAGCCGGGTGAACTTGCGCGGGTTGCCGATCGATTCGAGGTAGAGGATCGCGACGTCGGTGTCCGGGTCGTCGTACCAGTACTGGAGGAGGTCGTTCCCGGAGGCGTCGGCACGGTTGCCCGCCGAGACGAAGGTGGAGATGCCGGCGATGCCGCCGTCCCCGGGGCCGCGGTCGTGCAGCCCGCTGAGCAGGGCGATGCCGATCGCGCCGGACTGGGTGAACAGGCCGATGCGGCCGGCGCCGGGCATCATCGGCGCGAAGGAGGCGTTCAGCCTGACCCCGGGGGCGGTGTTGATCAGGCCGAAGGCGTTGGGGCCGATCAGCCGCATGCCGTAGGAGCGGGCCTGGCACACCAGGGCACGCTGGCGTTCACGGCCCTCGGGGCCGGCCTCGGCGTAACCGGACGAGAGGATCAGGACGCCCTGCACGCCGTGTTCGCCGCAGTCGTCGACGACCTCGGGGACGCGGTCGGCGGGGACGGCGATGACCGCGAGGTCGACCGGCCCGGAGATCTCCCGCAGCGAGCGGATGGCCGGCACGCCTTCCGGGTCGAGCCGGTCGGTGCCCTCGGGAAAGGCGTGGTTGACGGCGTAGGTGCGGCCGGTGAAGCCGGAGTCGAGGAGGTTGCGCAGCGCCGTGCGGCCGACGCCTCCCGGGGCACGGCCCGTGCCCACGACCGCGACCGAGCCGGGGGCGAGCAGCCGCTGCATGGAGCGGGCCTCGGCGCGCTGTTCCCTGCCGCGCATGACGGCCATGGACTGCTCGGTGGGTTCGAGGTCGAATTCCAGCCGGACCACGCCGTCTTCGAACGTGCGCTTCTGGGTGTAGCCGGCGTCCGTGAACACCTTGATCATCTTGGAGTTCGCCGGCAGCACCTCGGCGGCGAACCTCCGGATGCCGCGCTCGCGGGCCACGGCGGCGATGTGCTCCAGGAGGGCGGAGGCGACGCCGCGCCCCTGATGGGCGTCCTGCACCAGGAAAGCGACCTCCGCCTGGTCGTCCCCGGGGTTCTTGGCGGGCAGCCCCTGGTCGTTGATCCGGTCGTAGCGGACGGTGGCGATGAACTCGCCGCCCACGGTGGCCGCCAGGCCGACCCGGTCCACGTAGTCGTGGTGGGTGAAGCGGTGCACATCGCGGTCGGAGAGGCGGGGGTAGGGCGCGAAGAAGCGGTAGTACTTCGACTCGTCCGAGACCTGTTCGTAGAACGAGACCAGGCGTGCGGCGTCGTCGGGGGTGATCGGGCGGATCCGTGCCGTGCCGCCGTCGCGCAGCACCACGTCGGCTTCCCAGTGGGTCGGGTACGCGTGATCCGGCGGACTCTGCATGCCGACAGCGTACGACCGGGCACCGACAACCGGCTCGGCATGCGTGGCCACCTGCTGCCGGGCAGTCTGTGGGGGGCCGGAGCGCGTCCTGGAGCACCGCGTCCGCACGCCGGGACGGGCACGGAGCGGGCCGGATCGGGTGGTAGGAAAGTCGCGTCGAAAGGCTGCTGGAGCACGCGCCGCAGCGTGAGACACTGGTCTAGACAACCGTTACGACTTGAAGGGCAACACCATGGCTGAGCGCCGCGTCAATGTCGGTTGGGCCGAGGGTCTGCACGCCCGCCCCGCCTCGATCTTCGTCCGTGCGGCCACTGCCGCCGGCGTTCCCCTGACGATTGCCAAGGCCGACGGCAACCCGGTCAACGCGGCCTCGATGCTCGCCGTTCTGAGCCTGGGCGCCCAGGGGGGCGAGGAGATCGTGCTCGCCTCCGACGCGGAGGGCGCGGACACTGCGCTCGACCGTCTGGCGAAGCTGGTCACGGAGGGCCTGGAGGAGCTCCCCGAGACCGTCTGAGCCGCCGGGGCTCTTCGAGTCCACCGCCTCTCGGCAACGGCCCCGCCGCAGCGACCACATCACGGTCGCCGCGGCGGGGCCGTTCCGCTGCGGCGGGCACCGCGCGCCGACGGACAACGGGCAGCGGGCAACGGGCAGCGCTCACGGGACGCGCAATACGCACGCATACGGAATTCCTCAGCTGCGAAGCGCTCACCGGGATAGGTGCTCCATGCACTCCTACCGCGCCCCGCCCGCACCCGATATCAAGAGACCTCCGGGTTCACCGAGAACCATGAAAACAGTTGAGCCGCCCCGCCGCGAAATTCGCCTTCTCCGAATTATGACCCTTTTCGTCGACCGCACCCGGCCCCGTCATATACGTTTCCGAATACCCCAGGTATACGGTCCCCTCGTTAAGAACGGACGCGCTCCGTGTTGACGGCTCGTTTCGTTTACCTCACCGCGGGTGTGGGAACAAGGCGCACCCGGTACCCCGGGGAGGACCGTTCGACGTGGGCCGCCATCAGGGCACGCGCTCGATCCGCGTCCCCCCGGGCGACCGCGTCCAGCACCGCGCCGTGGTCGTCCCATACCTGCGACGAACGCAGCGGGGTCTCCACGACGTACATCCACTCGATCTTCCGCCGCAACTGGGTCAGCAGCGCGGTCAGGCTCGGACTGCCGGCGGCCTGGGCCAGCGTCTCGTGGAACCAGCCGTCCAGTTGCGGCAGGTCGGCCGGGTGCGCGTGACGGGTCCGTTCGCGGCCCAGCCGCACCAGGCCGCGCAGCACCTTCAGGTGGGCGTCCGTGCGCCGGGTGGCCGCGCGGGCGGCGCCCAGCGGCTCCAGCAGCGCGCGCAGGTCCAGCAGGTCGGCGGCCTCCTGGGCGGTCGGTTCGGCGACGCAGGCCCCGGCGTGCTGCCGTGCGGTGACGAAGCCTTCGGACTGCAGGGTGCGCAGCGCCTCACGGACCGGAACGCGGGATACGCCGTAACGGGCCGCCAGAATGTCCTCGACGAGCCGTCTGCCCGGCGCGAGTGCACCGGAGACGATGTCCTCGCGAATTGCCGTGCAGACGACCTGCGCGGAAATATGACCTCGCATCGTGGGTGCCTCCGCCGTCATTCCCGGGAAACGCCGCCGAGCGACGGCCTTTTGGCAACTCTATTCGACAGCGGCGGATTTTCGGATGCGTTCATTCATTCATGGATACCTTTTGGCCATGCCGCGCTGCGCCCGAAGGCCGCGTACGCCTGTCCGCACGCGGATACGCCGAAGCCCCGGCCGCGGGAGGTGCCTGCGAGCGGGGCTTCGGCGTATGTGCGTGCGGAACGTCAGACGTTGACGCCGCGCGAGCGGAGGTAGGCGATCGGGTCGATGTCCGAGCCGTAGTCCGGGCCGGTGCGGGCCTCGAAGTGCAGGTGCGGGCCGGTCGCGTTGCCGGTGGCACCGGAGAGGCCGATCTGCTGGCCCGGGGTGACGCTCTGGCCGACCGAGACGCCGAGCGACGACATGTGGCCGTACTGGGTGTAGGTGCCGTCGTGCATCTTGATGACGACATTGTTGCCGTACGCGCCGCCCCAGCCCGCCTCGACGACGGTTCCCGCGCCCACGGAGTGGACGGACGTCCCGGTGGCGGCGTGGAAGTCGATGCCGGTGTGACTGCCGGACGACCACAGTCCGCTGGACGCCTTGTAGGCGGTGGAGACGTACGAGCCGGTAACGGGCGCGACGTAGGCGTTGAGGCGCTTGCGCTCCTCCGCACGGTCGGCGCGGACCTTGGCCGCACGCTCCTTCTCGGCCTTCTCCTTGGCCTCTTCGGCCTGCTTCTTGGCCTCCGCCTCGGCCTTCGCCTTCGCCGCTGCGGCCTCGGCGACGGCCTCCTGCGCGTCGGCCTGCGCCGCGACGTGGTCCGCGAGTTCGTCCCCGAGGACGACCGCGTGCGCAAGGCCGGTGTCCTGCGGGCCGGCCGCGGCCAGCGCGGGCGAGGCCACGGAGGCGACGACGCCGGTGGCGGCGAGACCGGCTATGCCGGCGATGTTGCGGGTCGTCCGAGCGGTGCGGCTCGCACGACGGTGCTTCCCGGTGGCACGGGTGAACGCCATGTGCTGGCTTGTCCTTTCCTTCCTTCTCGCCTACCGGGTTAGCTGACGGGTTCGGAGCAGGAAGGTCTCCTACGGGCTCCTCCGGAGAAGCACCCGATTCACCCCAGGGGACATGTGGGTCCCCGGCTCCCCTGGCTCGCGCCGTACGGGGACTCGGCGATGACTGTCCGGTGCCACGGTTGCGGCGTACGGCTGACGAACAGCGGGGTTGACGCTAATCGGGGCGTCTTTCGATCGGCAAACAGAACCGGCAGTTTGTGCGAAGCGCCACACCTGCACTACGCAACCAGCCGGGAATAATCCGGACATAAAGAGGGATCCCGGGGCGGCTGAGCGCCCCGGGATCCGCTGTGTCGCCCTATGGACGGCGGCTTACCGCAACCGTCCTGTCGGCCCGTCAGCCGCTGACGACCGTCACCTCTCCGATGCCCAGCGCCCTGACCGGCCCGGCGATCTGCGCCGCGTCACCTACCAGGACCGTCACCAGCCGGTCGACCGGGAACGCGCTGACCACCGCGGCCGTCGCCTCGACCGTGCCGGTCTCGGCAAGCCGCGCGTACAACTGCGCCTGGAAGTCGTCCGGCAGGTGCTGCTCCACCTGGTCCACGAGCGTCCCGGCGACCGCCGCGGCGGTCTCGTACCGGAGCGGCGCGACGCCGACGAGGTTCTGCACGGCGACATCCCGCTCGGCGTCCGTCAGGCCCTCCGCCGCGAGGGTGCGCAGCACCGTCCACAGGTCGTCGAGCGCCGGCCCGGTGGAGGCGGTGTCCACGGAGCCGCTGATGGCGAGCATCGCGGCGCCCGTGTGCCCCCCGGGGGAGTCGGGCGCCGAGGAGCGCAGCACCTGGCCGAAGGCGCGCACCCCGTAGGTGTAGCCCTTCTCCTCACGCAGCACGCGGTCCAGCCGCGAGGTGAGGGTGCCGCCCAGGCAGTACGTGCCGAGCACCTGCGCGGGCCACACCCGGTCGTGCCGGTCGGCGCCGATACGGCCGATGAGCAGCTGCGTCTGGACGGCACCGGGACGGTCCACGATGACCACGCGGCCGGTGTCGTCCGCGGTGATCGGCGAGGGGGTGACCGGTTCGGCGAGGGAGCCGGTCCAGGTACCGAGGGTGTCGGCGAGGGCGGCGTCCACGTCGACACCGGTGAAGTCACCGACGATGACGGCGGTGGCCGTGGCGGGGCGTACGTGCGCCTCGTAGAAGGCGCGCACCGCGGGGGCGTCGATGCGCTCGACGGTCTCCTCGGTGCCCTGGCGCGGCCGCGACATCCGGGAGGCGGCCGGGAACAGTTCCTTGGACAGCGCCACCGCGGCACGCCGCGCCGGGTTGGCGAGCTCGTGCGGGATCTCGTCGAGGCGGTTGCGGACCAGGCGCTCGATCTCGCTGTCGGGGAAGGCGGGGGCGCGCAGGGCGTCGGCGAGCAGGCCGAGCGCGCGGTGCAGCCGGGAGGCCGGCACTTCGAGGGAGACGCGGACGCCGGGGTGGTCGGCGTGCGCGTCCAGGGTGGCGCCGCAGCGCTCCAGTTCGGCGGCGAACTCCTCGGCGTCGTGCTTGTCCGTGCCCTCGGACAGGGCGCGCGCCATGATCGTGGCAACGCCGTCAAGACCCTCGGGCTCGGACTCCAGGGGCGCGACGATGTCGATCTCGACGGCGACGACCTGCTGCCCGGGGCGGTGACTGCGCAGCACCGTCAGCCCGTTGGGCAGCGCGCCGCGCTCAGGCGCAGGGAAGGCCCACGGCTTGGGCGCGCCGCCCCGAGGCTGCGGGTGGAACGCCATCGCGGTCATGGCGGAATCTGCGGTCGCGGCGTCGCTCACTGGGCCGCCTCCTCGTCGTTGTCGGCGGTCTCGTCGGCCGCGGTCGGCTCGTACACGAGCACCGCGCGGTTGTCGGGGCGCAGCCGGGCCTGGGCGACGGCCTGCACCTCCTGCGGCGTGATCTCCAGGACGCGCTGCACGGCCGACAGCGCGAGCTGCGGGTCGCCGAACAGAACGGCGTAACGGCACAGTTCGTCGGCGCGGCCGCTGACCGTCGCGAGGCGGTCCAGCCACTCGCGCTCCAACTGGGCCTGCGCGCGCTCCATCTCCTCCGGGGTCGGCCCCTCCGCGGCGAAGCGGGCCAGCTCCTCGTCGACGGCGCTCTCGATGTCCGGCACCTCAACGCCACCGGACGTCTTGACGTCCAGCCAGCCCAGGGACGGCGCACCGGCCAGCCGCAGCAGGCCGAAGCCGGCGGCGACGGCGGTGCGGTCGCGGCGCACCAGGCGGTTGTAGAGCCGCGAGGACTCGCCGCCGCCCAGGACGGTCAGTGCGAGATCGGCGGCGTCGACCTCACGGGTGCCGTCGTGCGGCAGGCGGTAGGCCGCCATCAGGGCGCGGGAGGGCACCTCCTCCTCGACGATCTCGCGCAGCTGGGCGCCGATGGTCTCGGGCAGTTCACCGCTGCGCGGCGGCTGCTTGCCGTCGTGCATGGGGATCGACCCGAAGTACTTGTCGATCCAGGCCAGCGTCTCCTCGGGGTCGATGTCACCGACGACCGACAGGACGGCGTTGTTGGGCGCGTAGTACGTGCGGAAGAACGCCCGCGCGTCCTCCAGGGACGCGGCATCCAGGTCGGCCATCGACCCGATGGGGGTGTGGTGGTACGGGTGGCCCTCCGGGTACGCCATGGCCGTCAGCTTCTCGAAGGCCGTGCCGTAGGGGACGTTGTCGTAGCGCTGGCGGCGTTCGTTCTTGACGACGTCCCGCTGGTTCTCCAGGGACTCGTCGTCGAGCGCGGTCAGCAGCGAGCCCATCCGGTCCGCCTCCAGCCAGAGCGCGAGCTCCAGCTCGTGGGCGGGCATGGTCTCGAAGTAGTTGGTCCGCTCGAAGCTCGTGGTGCCGTTCAGCGAACCGCCGGCGCCCTGGACGAGTTCGAAGTGGCCGTTGCCCTTGACCTGCGCGGAGCCCTGGAACATGAGGTGCTCGAAGAGGTGGGCCAGGCCCGTGCGGCCCTTCACCTCGTGACGGGAGCCGACGTCGTACCACAGGCAGACGGCCGCCACCGGCGTCAGGTGGTCTTCGGAGAGCACCACGCGCAGGCCATTGGCCAGCCGGTGCTCGGTCGCTGTCAGTCCGCCGGAGCCGGCTTGTTCTGTGGCCGTGTGACCCATGGGCATGTACGTCCCTTCGATCCGCTTGCGAGGAAGTTCTGTCACTGTATGCAAGCGCGTCGGCATCTGGCGAAGTTCCCGCCCGAGCGACCCCGTACGAGGGGTCTGCGGCCGGCGGCGGGCCGGCTGAGGGGGAGTCGCGGTCGGCGTTGTCAGTGGGGCGGTCCACAATGGTCCGCGTCAGACTCAGGCAGACTCACCGGTCGATCCCCCAGCCGGTCGGACCGGCGGCTGTTCACCCAACGGCCGGCCGACCCCAACATCGGCAGTAGACGCAGCAGAAGGAGCCGCAGCCGCGATGGCCCGCCGCAGCACGAAGACCCCGCCGCCGCCGGACGACTTCGAGGAGCGCATCCTCGACATCGACGTCGTCGACGAGATGCAGGGTTCCTACCTCGAGTACGCGTATTCGGTCATCTACTCCCGCGCCCTGCCGGACGCCCGCGACGGGCTCAAGCCCGTGCACCGCCGCATCCTCTACCAGATGAACGAGATGGGCCTGCGGCCCGAACGCAGCTACGTCAAGTGCGCCCGGGTCGTCGGCGAGGTGATGGGCAAGCTCCACCCGCACGGTGACGCCTCCATCTACGACGCGCTGGTGCGGATGGCACAGCCGTTCTCGATGCGGCTGCCCCTGGTCGACGGCCACGGCAACTTCGGCTCGCTCGGCAACGACGACCCGCCCGCCGCGATGCGGTACACCGAGTGCCGGATGGCGTCGGCGACGTCCCTGATGACGGAGTCCATCGACGAGGACACCGTCGACTTCGCGCCGAACTACGACGGTCAGGAGCAGGAGCCGGTCGCCCTCCCTGCCGCGTACCCCAACCTCCTGGTCAACGGCGCGTCCGGCATCGCGGTGGGGATGGCGACGAACATGCCGCCGCACAACCTCGGCGAGGTGATCGCCGCGGCCCGCCACCTGATCAAGCATCCGAACGCCGATCTCGAAACCCTGATGCGCTTCGTGCCGGGGCCCGACCTGCCGACCGGCGGCCGGATCGTCGGCCTGAGCGGCGTACGGGACGCGTACGAGAAGGGCCGCGGCTCGTTCAAGATCCGCGCCACCTGCACCGTGGAGAACGTCACGGCACGCCGCAAGGGGCTGGTCATCACCGAACTCCCCTTCACCGTCGGGCCCGAGAAGGTCATCTCCAAGATCAAGGACCTGGTCGGTTCGAAGCGGCTGCAGGGCATCGCCGACGTCAAGGACCTCACCGACCGCGAGCACGGCCTGCGGCTGGTCATCGAGATCAAGAACGGCTTCAACCCGGAGGCCGTCCTGGAGCAGCTCTACAAACTGACGCCGGTGGAGGAGTCCTTCGGCATCAACAACGTCGCCCTGGTGGACGGCCAGCCACTGACGCTGGGCCTCAAGGAACTGCTGGAGGTCTACGTCGACCACCGCTTCAACGTGGTACGCCGCCGCAGCGAGTTCCGCCGTGCCAAGCGGCGCGACCGCCTCCACCTGGTGGAGGGCCTGCTCACCGCCCTCGTCGACATCGACGAGGTCATCCGGCTCATCCGGTCCAGCGAGAACAGCGCCCAGGCCAAGGAGCGGCTGATCGAGCGCTTCTCGCTCAGCGACATCCAGACGCAGTACATCCTCGACACCCCGCTGCGCCGGCTGACCAAGTTCGACCGCGTCGAGCTGGAGTCGGAGCGCGACCGCCTGCAGACGGAGATCGAGGAACTGACCCGCATCCTGGAGTCGGACACCGAGCTGCGCAAGCTGGTCTCCGGCGAACTGGCCGCCGTCGCCAAGAAGTACGGCACGGACCGCCGAACGGTGCTGCTGGAATCGGCAGGCACCTCGGTCGCCTCGGTGCCGCTGGAGGTCTCCGACGACCCGTGCCGGGTCCTGCTGTCGTCGACCGGGCTGCTGGCGCGCACGGCCGGCGGCGACGTGCCGTTCGACGCCGACGCCAAGCGTGTCAAGCACGACGCCATCGTCTCCGCGGTGCCGGCGACGACCCGCGGCGAGGTCGGTGCCGTGACGTCAACGGGCCGGCTGCTGCGCCTCCCTGTGATCGACCTGCCGCAGCTCCCGGACACCGCCGCGGCCCCCAGCCTCTCCGGCGGCGCCCCGCTCGCGGAATTCCTGACCCTGGAGGACGACGAGCAGCTGATCTGCCTGACGACGCTGGACGAGTCCTCGCCGGGCCTCGCCCTCGGCACCGAACAGGGCGTCGTCAAGCGGGTGGTGCCCGACTACCCGGCGCACAAGGACGAGTTGGAGGTCGTCACCCTCAAGGACGGTGACCGCATCGTCGGCGCCGTCGAGCTGCGCACCGGCGAGGAAGACCTGGTCTTCATCACCAACGAGGCCCAACTGCTGCGCTACCAGGCGGCACAGGTACGGCCACAGGGCCGCCCGGCAGGCGGCATGACGGGCATCAAGCTCGGTGAGGGCGCCAAGGTCATCGCATTCAGCGCGGTCGATCCGGCCGCCGACGCCATGGTCTTCACCATCGCCGGATCACACGGCACCCTGGACGACTCGGAGGCGACGGCCAAGCTGACGCCCTTCGACCAGTACCCGCGCAAGGGCCGGGCCACCGGCGGCGTGCGCTGTCAGCGCTTCCTCAAGGGCGAGGACTGCCTGACCTTCGCCTGGGCCGGAGCCGCACCGGCACACGCCGCGGACGCCAAGGGTTCCCCGGTGGACCTGCCCGAGGTGGACCCACGCCGGGACGGCTCGGGCGTGCCGCTCACCAAGGCGGTATCGGCGGTGGCGGGCCCGGTGTAGCCACCCGGCGGCGGAGGCCACACTGTGGCCGTTGGGCGGCCCACCCGTAGTACGGGCACCGCTCGACGGCCACGTCGTGGCCTCTGCTTCGTCTCCGTCGTCCGGCCTCCGTCCACGGGCTACACGGTGGCGGCTACTTGCTGCTGGGCGTTGTGCTGGGCATGCATCCCTGCGCTCCGGCCCCTGACCGCGGTCGCTCGGCCCTCTACGACTCGGCGGCTTCCTGGCCGGCGACATACCGCAGCACGCCCCACATGCTCCGCTCCAAAAAGTCGCCCTCCGGAGCGGCAGGATCATGTCCGACGGCGTCGGTGCCCGCGCTGTGCGGCACGACATCACCTGCCGCAACGAGGCGACAGCCCTCCAACTCCTTGCGCAGCGCCGCCGCATCAATCCCGATGCCGATCAGCACGAGCTGCGTACTGCGTACTTCGCCGCGCTCCCACGGCGACGGGTAGAACCGCAAGAAGTCGCCGACAGCGTGCAGGCCGAACTTCTGCCGGCTACCCGGGACATCGAAGTGGACGAACCCCTTGATGCGATACAGGCCGACGGGACGGCTGTCGAGAAAATCCATCAACCGACGTGGGTGCATCGACTGTTCCGACGTGAACTCCACGCTCTCGTAGGCGCTGTGCAGATGCCCTACGTGACAGCCGTCGGAACACGGCTCACCGGTGACGTGAGTGTGCCCCCCGTACGCATCTGAGCCGACATATCGACGGCGCCGATCCCGCTGCGCGTCCTGGCTGCCATGTGACTGCGACCCGCTGCCGGACGACTCTGCGTCGCCGCTCGGCTCGTCGCTGCACAAGGCGCTGCCATACGGGCTGCCGTCGCGCGAATCGTTACTGTGCGCATCGTTGTACCCGTACGCGGTCCAAAGGTCCGGTACGTAATCCGACGGACCGGCGCTGCCGGCAGCCGCCGTCCGGTAAGCAGCTGTCTCCCTCAGCAGGTCCTCGAACGACAGCTGGCGCACAGCCGCATCGTCAGCCTCACCTGGCCCGCGGTCGAAGAACAGCTCCGGATCGACCCGACCGTACGCCGCGCTGATCACCGGCCGCCCCGGGGCAAGCTCCGCGAGCGTGTCCCTGAGCCTCGCTCGCCTCGCGTCTTCGATGCGGTCGGCCTTGTTGAGGACGACGAGGTCAGCGATCGCCACATGACGGTCGAGCTCCGGGTGGCGGACCCGTGTCGCATCGAACTCTGCGGCATCGACGACCTCAACCAGCCCGCCGTAGACGATGCGGTCGTTCTCGCTGGCCAGGATCATGCGAATGAGTTCCTGCGGCTCAGCCAAGCCACTTGCCTCGATGACGATCACGTCGATACGAGCCGCCGGCCGGGCAAGGCGCTCCAGATAGTCGTCCAGTTCGCTGGTGTCGACAGCACAACACAGGCAGCCGTTGCCGAGCGACACCATCGAGTCCACTTGCCCGGCGACGGTCATCGCATCGATTTCGATGCTGCCGAAGTCGTTGACGATCGCACCGATACGCGTACCGTCGCCGGCGGCGAGCAGATGATTGAGCAGCGTCGTCTTGCCCGACCCCAGAAAGCCCGCGAGGACAACGACCGGAATCTGTTGCGTGGCCAAGGGATGCGCCTCCATGGTGGGCGCCGGACTGAGCTGCGGATGGCGGACCGTGCGAACCGGCGGCGAACGAGCTGCCGATCGTAACGGACCGCCGAAACCGAAACAGGCCCCATCCCCACCCGTACCTCTGGTTGTGGCGGCGCCCGCCTCCCTCTCACTCAGCGACCAGTACGACGCCCTACAACCTCTACCGGGACCACCACGCCCGTAAGAATGCCGACGTGAGGGAGAAGTCGGTACCGTGGCGCCGCCGGCCCACTATCAAGGGGCGAGCGGTTAGCTGCTCGTCATCGCTGCGCACCGAGCGTGATCAACGTCGGCGCTCCCGTTGCCTGCGGGTTTCCCGCGGCCCGCTGTCCCTGGGCCGCGTGGCAGAGGCTCTGCGCCGCTGACTCTTCCCGCCTCCCGCCGCGCGAAAACGATGGTGCTGACGTCCGGGTCGGGAACGTGTCCCACGACGTGTACCGCCTGCACCTGCTTGGGCACCGTCCGCCCGCCTACCCACATCCGACTCTCGACCAGGCAGGTTAGGCTCACCTTTGTGAGCACCTGCACCACCGCTTCCCTCGAAGCGGCCGAATCCTTGGCCGGAACCGCGGCTACGGCCCGAACCTGGCTGCTTATCGAGCAGCCCGGCCCGTGGGGCGAAAAGGCGCTTACGGACAGCCACCTCGACCCGCACATCGGCCGAGCTCTGGAAACCGCGACAGCAGGTACCGGAGTCCGTGTCGCCCTCATCCGAAGGCCTGGACGACATGCCGACGGCCACGGAGCGTTCTCCCGACGGCTCTTCCTCGCGCACACCGCGCCAGGCTGCTCCTGGATCCGTACGACGACGGCCACCGATCTGAAGGATGCGCTCCGACTGGATTTCGCCGCCCTGGGGTTCGGCGATCATGGCGGGCTTTGGAGCCCGCACACGGGCGACCCCGTGGTCCTCGTCTGCACCAACGGCAAGCGGGACCGTTGCTGTGCCGTCCTCGGGCGTCCGCTCGCCGCTGAGCTCCACTCCAGCGGGGTCGACACCTGGGAGGTCACCCACATCGGGGGCCACCGATTCGCGCCCACGCTCTTTGTACTCCCCCACGGCTACGCCTACGGTCGCGCCTCGGCCCAGTTGGTCAAGACCGCCGTGGAAGCGGCGCGCAACGGCAGGGTCACGCTCGACCACTGCAGGGGCCGGTCCGCTTGGGATCGGCCTGGCCAGGCCGCCGAGATCGCCGTCCGCGGCCTTCTGGGGGAGGATCGGGCGGACGCACTCGACGTCGTACGGGCCGACTCGATGCGGCCCGAATCGAGGAGTGCCGGCAACACGCCTCCCGGCGACGGCGCCTCCGCGGGACATACCCCGGTCTGGACCGTGTCCGTCGCGCACTCCGACGGACGCATGTGGCGGGTCGCGGTCGAGCAACGGTCCGATGGAGCTCCGGCGCCCGCGAGCTGTGGCGCCCTGTTCGGCCCACCTACGCGTATGGCCGTGACCGACATCGCTGCTGTTCCTGGCAACCCGGCCATGCCCCAGATCGACTCGCCTACCCTTCCGATCGCCTGACTCACAGGGATCGACCAAGCGGCCAACTCCCTTGGCGGCGCCCGGCCGACGCGCCGTCTGCCCGATAGCGCCAGGACGTCTCCCATCTCGCATGCAGGCAACCCCGATGGCCAGCCCCAGCGCCATCGCCAGCCCCAAGCCGAAAGCCGAGGCCGCCACGTGCACGTCCCAGCCCTTCCACGCAACGCTCCGCAACTGTGTCACCACAGGCCCCGTTCCCCCGCCGACTTCATCGTTTCCAGCTCTTCTCCGCTCCGGCCGCTTCCGGCTCCCTGGCCGGACCGCGAACGCTTTCACCTCACACCCGCGAGACTAAGTCCTCACGATGTGTAGCCGGAAGGGCTGTGGATAACTCACCGAGCCCCGCCGAAGATCACTCAAAGTCGTGCCTCCATTGCTGCACGAGCACCTTCTGAAAGCCTTTGCACTGCATTACCGAGCCAGTCGCTGAGACGCTTACTGTCCGTTCATATGGGCGAGAAGGAAGCACCAGCTCCGCTCCCGAGAGCCACAGGGCTCTCGGACTCCGCACCATTTTCCCGGTCCCGTGTGCCCCGATGGAGCCGCGGCCAGTGAGCCACACAGCGCTGCTCGGCCGCTTTCAGGCATGACCTCGACCGGTGATCAATCTGCGGGTGACGCCGGCCGAACCGCCGCCCGCAAGCGCCCCACGCCTGGGATGGCCACGCCGCGTGTTCTCCCAGGTGCTGATGATGCAGCTGGCGATCACCACCGGCGTCACGGGGCTGGCAATCGGGCTGTTCCTCCTCACCACCGAACTCGACAATCAAGCGATGCACCGCCCTGGCAATTGCGCAATCCACCGCAGCCGAACCCCGCCTGGACGACGCTCTGGTGGCCTCGCGACCGACGCCTCACTGCCCCGTCCAGAATGCAGCCGAACGAATCCGTACCGCGACCGGCACCGAATACGTGGTGGTCATGAACGAGCACGGTATGCGGTGGTCACACACTGATCCCGACGAGATCGGACATCACGTCTCCACCGACCCCAGCGCCGCACTGTCAGGCCGCAACATCATGCAGATCGACGAGAAAACACCCTTGGAAGGTCCCCTTGCGGGACGATAACGGCAAGATCATCGGTGCAGTATCGGTTGGCATCGCGTACGAGAGCGTGCACGAACGGCTGTTGTCACCCGTCCCTCAACTACTAGCCTACGCAGGCGACGCCTTGGCTGTGGGCACCCTGGCCGCCTACCTTGTGTCCTGCCGTCACCAGCACCGCACCCACGACTTGGCGTTCTCCGACATCTCCGCCCTGCTCAGCGCACGTGAGGCGATGCTGCACGGCATCCGAGAAGGCTTCCTCGCTCTCGACCGGCACAGCCGGATCCGCCTGATGAACGACGAGGCGCAACGGCTCCTGGAGCTACGCACCGAGGACACCGGTCGTCCCTTGGGCACCGTGCTCCCCCGGCCGTACGGCAGACGTGTTGACCGGCCGGGTGTCTGGAACAGACCTGCTAGCCGTCAGCGGGCAGCGCGTGCTCGTCACCAACCGCATGCCAACCGACGACGGCGGTGCCGTTGTCACCCTGCGCGACCGTACCGAGCTGGAACGGTCGGAGCGTGAGTTGGATGGCACCCGTGGGCTGATCGACGCCCTCCGGGCGCAGGTCCACGAGCATGCCAATCGTCTGCACACGCTCCTCGGCCTGCTGGAGCTGGGCCTTCATCAGGAGGCCGCCGACGTCGTCATGCAAGCTGTCGGGTACATCGGGCAACAGCTGAGCAGGTCACCGAGCGCATTCACGACCCGCTCCTCGCTGCCCTCATGGTGGGCAATGCGACTGTCGCCGCCGAACGGGGCGCTTCGCTCAACATCTCCACCAACACGCGCCTCCCCAACCAACTGATAGATCCGCAGAGCCTCGTGACCGTTCTCGGCAACCTGCTGGACAACACTCTGGATGCGACGGCTACTGCACACGACGCTCAGCTGAAAGCGGAGGTACACGCCGAAGGCCGGACCGCGATCGTCCAGGTCTGCGACAACGATCCGGGCGTTCCCGAGGCGCAGCGCGCGGAGATCTTCACCGAAGGCTGGACAACGAAGGATCCACCAGCCCACGGTCGGCGTGGCATCGGTTTGGCGCTGACGCGCCGGCTCGCCGAGCGTTACGGGGGCAGGGCAGAGGTTGGTGAACTCCTCAGTGGCGGAGCGAGGTTCACTGTCACTCTCCCCGACGCCCTCTCCGACCCGCTTCCCGCCCCGCATACCGCGGCCGCCCCGGGACAGTCACGGAAACCCACACTCCTGATAGCGGCGAGGATGACGCACCCGCCCACTCCGGCAGCGCCACGGGAACCGGCCGGTGATCGACGTACCGGTCGTGGAGGACGATGTGCGCGTCGCGGAGATCAATGCCGCGTACGTCGCCAAGGTTCCGGGTCAGTCGCATGGCGCACACCTTGGCCGACGCACGGACGGCTCTGGACGCGCGCCCCGTGGATCTGGTCCTCCTGGACCACTACCTGCCCGATGAAACGGGCCTCCACCTGGTGAGTGCCCTACGCTGGTGTGGCCTGCTGACCGACGTCATCATGGTGACGGCGACTCGTGACATCACGATGGTTCAGGCAGCGATGCGTCATGGTGCGCTGCAGTATCTCGTGAAGCCGTTCACGTTTGCCGGCCTGCGCTCCAAGCTGGAGGGCTACGCAACGCTGCATCGCGTTTTCGAGGGCGGCGAGCAAGCGGAGCAGTCCGAAGTGGACCGGATCTTCGGCGCGTTGAGCACTTCCGGTGCGAGCCCAGCAGAACTGCCCAAAGGGCATTCCGTAGCCACCGCCGATCGTGTGCGATCCGTGCTGCGGACCGCCGACGCCCCGCTCTCCGCTCAGGACGTAGCCGTGCAGGCAGGCTTCAGCAGGCAGACGGCGCAGCACTATCTCAAGCTGCTCGAACGGACCGGCGCGTCCGTCTCACCCTCAGGTATGGCGAGACCGGACGCCCCGAGCACCGCTACGCGTGGGTGCAGGCCAAGGCTCGCACCTACGCTGCTCCTGCCCCGGTCAATGCCCGCACTTCGGTCTCCGCGTGCCGGGCCGCGTCGGCCGGTTCCGAGGAAGCCACAGTCCCCAGCCATCCCATGAGGAAGCCCAGCGGAATCGATACGACACCGGGGTTCTCCAGGGGGAAGAGCTGGAAGTCCAGTCCGGGGAAGATCGCTGTCGGGCTGCCGGAAACCACCGGCGAGAGAACCACGAGCACGATGGCCGGAACCAGGCCGCCGTACACGGACCAGACGGCGCCCTTGGTCGTGAACCGGCGCCAGAAGAGCGCATAGAGCAGTACCGGCAGGTTGGCCGATGCCGCCACGGCGAAGGCCAGCCCGACCAGGAATGCCACATTCAGGTCCTGGGCGAGCAGGGCAAGGGCGATGGCCACCGCGCCGACTGCGACAGCCGCGACCCGTGCCACGGTGACCTCGCTGTGCACCCGTCCCGGCTTCGTCCGACGGCTGCGCCGGAGTGTTGCGTAGAGGTCGTGTGCCACAGAGGCCGACGAGGCGAGTGTGATGCCGGCGACGACGGCCAGGATGGTGGCGAAGGCGACGGCCGCCACCACGGCGAACAGCACCGTGCCGCCCGTGGAGCCGGCGCCGCCGCCCAGGTCCAGGGCAAGCAGCGGAACGGCGGTGTTGCCCGAGCTGTTGGAGACGCGCACCGCATCGCTGCCGAGTACCGCCGCCGCTCCGAAGCCGAGCACGATCGTCATCAGGTAGAACCCGCCGATCAGGCCGATGGACCAGATGACGGACCGGCGGGCGGCACGCGCCGTGGGGACGGTGTAGAAGCGGGACAGGATGTGCGGCAGCCCGGCCGTTCCGAGGACCAGTGCGAGGCCGAGGCTGATGAAGTCCAGCCGTTCCGTCCAGCCACCGCCGTATTTGAGGCCCGGAGCGAGGAAGTCCCTCCCGTGGCCGCTGCGTTCGGCGGCGGTCGTCAGGAGGGTGTTGATGTCACCGTGGAAGCGGGTGAGTACCAGGACGGTCATTGCGATGGCACCGCCCATGAGGAGCACGGCTTTGACGATCTGGATCCAGGTGGTGGCCCGCATGCCTCCGCAGGCGACATAGACGACCATGAGGGCGCCGACGCCGACCACCATCCAGGCACGTTCCTGTGCACCCGCGCCTTCCAGCAGCAGAGCGACGAGGCTGCCGGCGCCAACCATCTGGGCGACCAGGTAGAGCACGGAGACAGTGACCGACGCGGTTCCGGCGGCGATGCGTACGGGGCGTTCGCGCATCCTGGCGGCCAGAACGTCGGCGAGGGTGAACCGGCCGCAGTTGCGGACGAGTTCGGCGACGAGGAACAGCACGACCAGCCAGGCGACGAGGAATCCCACGGAGTAGAGGAGGCCGTCGTAACCGAAGAGGGCGATGAGCCCGGAGATACCGAGGAAGGACGCGGCCGACATGTAGTCGCCGGCGATGGCGAAGCCGTTCTCCAGCGGGGAGAAGAGCCGGCCGCCGGCGTAGAACTCCTCCGCTGAGCCGTGCCGCCGGCGGCTCACCCAGGTGGTGATGCCGAGGGTGACGGCGACGAACACGCTGAACAGGATCAGGGCCAGAGACTGGTGGTCGCCGGTCAACGGAGGTTTCCTCCCGTCAGCTCCTGGGTCTCCCAGCGAATGTCCAGCGCGGCATTGTCCCGGCGGAGGCGGGCGTGGCGCGCGTAGGCCCAGGTGAGGAAGAACGTGGTGATGAACTGGCCGAGGCCGGCCAGCATCGCGACGTTGACGGCTCCGATGACGTGGAGGGCCATGAGGTGCGGTGCGGCCGTCGCGGCGATGACGTAGGCGAGATACCAGACCAGGAAGAGGACTGTGGCCGGGATGACGAAGCCCCGGTAGCGGCGGCGCACTTCTTGGAAGGCGGCGCTGCGCTGCACGGCGAGGTACACCTCGTCGTGCTCCGCTGACCTCGGTTTCGGCACCGGTGCAGCTGCCGACGCGGCATGTGTTTCGTATCCGTAGTCCGTCGGGTAGTCCAACTCGTCCCACCTAAGGGCGAGTGCGTCGCTCCAGGGGTCGTCGAGCGGTCCGACCTCTGGCTCTGCGGCCGTGCGGCCGTCGTGCTTGTCCACCGAACACTCCTTGTCGCACGGGCATGTTGACCGTGTGCGTCAAGGATGGACAGAAAGGAAGTTCCTGGACTCTTCCTTCCGTATCCTTCACCCCATCAGGTGATGGTTTACCTGGGTGGCTGCGCGAGGCCGTGACGGTACGCGTAGTGGATCGCTTGTGCGCGGTCCCTCAGCCCCGCTTTGCCGAAGAGGTTGTTGATGTGGGTCTTCACCGTGGCAGTGGAGACGTGCAAGGTGCGCGCGATCTCCGGGTTCGACTGCCCCTCGGCAACGAGCCGCAGCACTTCGACCTCGCGTGCGGTCAGGCCGTCGGGCGGTTCGTCCGCAGGTTGCGGCAGGTCACGTACGGGTTCCGCGAAGCGCTCCAGCAGTCGTCGTTGGATCTTGGGCGACAGGCCGGCTTCCCCGGACAGCACATCGTCGATGGCCCGGACGATTTCGTCGCCGTCCGCGTCTTTGGTGAGGTATCCGCGGGCTCCGGCCTGCAGCGCGGGGAAGAGCGAGTCGTCGTCGGCGTACGTGGTGAGCACCACCACCTGCGTGCCCGGGTGGTCCGCCCGGATGCGGCGGGTGGCTTCGACGCCGTCGCAGCGGGGCATCCGCAGGTCCATCAGGACGACGTCCGGGGCGAGTTCGGCGACCATGCGGACGGCTTCCTCGCCGTCCGGGGCGGATCCCACGACTTCGACACCCGGCAGCAGTCCCAGCAACATCACGATTCCCTCGCGCACCACGGTCTGATCGTCCGCGACCACCACGCGCGCCACCGGCCGCGCCGTCATGCGGGCACCTGCAACCGCACCACGAAACCCTCCTTGCCGGGGCCGGATTCCAGCGTTCCACCGAGAAGTTCGGCGCGCTCCCGCATCCCCAGGAGACCGTACCCGGACCCACTGTTGGCCAGTTCTCCGGGCTTGACGCGCCCTCCCGAGTTCCGCACCTCCAGGACGACGCTGCTTTCCGCATACTCCAGGAGGACGTTCACCCGGGCACCCGGGGCGTGTTTGCGTACGTTCGTCAGCGCCTCCTGGGCGACCCGGCGAACCGCGAGCCCGGCTTCCGGTGACAGCGTGCGGCGCTCCCCCGCCACGGCCAGCTGCGCGCCCTCAGCGGTCGTCAAACCGCGCAGGAAGTCCTCGGCCGGGGCCATCTCCCCGCGGAGCGCCGACAGCGCTTCACGGGTGCCGTCCAAGCCCTCACGGGCCATCCCCCGGCACGCCACCACCCGTTCGAGGATCTGGTCGCGGTCCGCCTCCAGATCGGTGCTGCGGTGGATGAGGAGCCTCGCCGCCTCCAGGTGGACCAGTTGTGCGCTCAGGCTGTGGGCGAGGACGTCGTGGATCTCGCGCGCGATGCGGCCGCGTTCGGCGAGCGCCGCCGTCTCGGCCTCGGCTTTGCGCGCGGCGCGTTCCTGCGCAAGCAGCCGGTGAGCGTTGCCGCGCGCCTCCGAGTCCAGTCGCATCACGTAGCCGGCGAGGGCGAGTCCCACCGTCGTCGTGATGGTGGTGAGCCAGCTGTCGTTGTTGACGGCGGCGTAGGCGCCGAGCGCGGTGGCGAAGCATATGACGGCAGCGCCGAGTGGCAGCCGTTCCATCGCGGTGACCGCGCAGCCACACCACAGGACCAGCGCGGGCAGCGACGCCCCTGCGGCGTGGAGGACGAGTGCGCCGAGTTCCATGGCCAGCAGCAGCCCGAGGGAGGGCCACAACTGCCGGCGCAGGGTCAGCCGGTAGAAGCCGCGGAACGCCAGTACACCCAGCACGATCCCGGCGACGCCGATGACCATGCCCCGGACGTGGAACTCCGACCGCACCATGGTCACCCACAGGAGGACGGCGAGCAGGACGACGCGGATGATCCGGCCGATCCACCTGCGGGCATCGGTCACGCCCTCACGGGAGAGCGACTCCCGCAGGGGCCAGCTCGTCCAGGAGTTCAACGGCACACACGGTCCTTCCGGTGGGTGGCGACGTTTCTCAGCCACCAACAGGAACACGGTACGTGGGCAGTGCGGACCGAGCCTTCCAGACCGTGATTCCACTGCGGGTCAGCAGCATGGCGGCGACGGACAGCATCGTGGCGGGCGTGCCCTGGTGGACGCCCATGAGCACGCCGACGCCGACCACGCCGAGGCGTACGGCCAGTCCGGCGAGCCAGACGAACACCGTCGCCCGGCCGCCCTTCGTCCAGACGGCGCCGTCCTCGTCGGTCCACATCTTGGTTGTCCAGGCCCAGGCCGCTCCGCCGGCCAGGCCGATGAGGAGGCCGACGACGAGCAGCACGACGGAGGCGGCTTGATGTGCGGGGTCCAGGAGGCCGGGCTCGCGCAGCGCCAGCACGGTGAGGACGACGGGAATCAGCCACCACTTCTTGCTGTCGGACACCCGCTGCGCCTGGAACTGGCGGACGAGGACGATCGCGACCACCGCGACGATCACAACGATGTTGAGCAAGCCGCTCATGGCCTGAGCCTCCGTGGGACGACGAAATACGACGTCTCCGACGCTACGGAGCGAGCCCTTCCGGTGGATCGGAGCCAGGGTGGGGAGGAGGTGGAAAACGCGGAGGGCGTTTCTCCACCCGCGGGTGGAGAAACGCCCTCCGGGGCGGCCGGTGACGGCTCAGGTGTCGATGCGCGACCGGTCCAGCGTGGACGCGGAGTTGGTGATGAATTCCTTGCGGGGCGCGACTTCGTTGCCCATCAGGAGGTCGAACGCCTTCTCCGCCGCTTCGAGATCGCTGATGTTGATCCGCCGCAGGGTGCGGTGCCGCGGGTCCATGGTGGTCTCGGCGAGCTGGTCGGCGTCCATCTCGCCCAAGCCCTTGTACCGCTGGATGCTGTCCTTGTAGCGGATGTTCTTACGCTGGAGTTCGAGCAGCGTCTGGCGCAGTTCGTTGTCGGAGTACGTGTAAATGTACTTGTCCTGGCCCTTTTTGGGATTGATCCGTTCGACGCGATGCAGCGGCGGAACAGCGGAGAAGACCCGGCCCTGTTCGACCATCGGCCGCATGTAGCGCTGGAACAGCGTCAGCAGCAGGCAGCGGATGTGGGCGCCGTCGACGTCTGCGTCGGCAAGGAAGATGACCTTGCCGTAACGGGCGGTGTCGATGTCGAAAGTACGGCCGGATCCAGCCCCTATGACCTGGATGATGGACCCGCATTCAGCGTTCTTCAGCATGTCCGAAATCGATGACTTCTGGACATTCAGGATCTTGCCACGAATCGGCAGCAGCGCCTGGAACTCCGAATTCCGCGCCAGTTTCGCCGTACCGAGCGCCGAGTCGCCCTCGACGATGAACAGTTCACTGCGGTCGACGTCGTCGCTGCGGCAGTCGGCGAGCTTGGCCGGCAGCGAGGAGGACTCCAGCGCCGTCTTCCGGCGCTGCGCCTCCTTGTGCTGGCGGGCCGCGATGCGCGTACGGGCCGCGGCCACGACCTTCTCCAGGACTGCCCGCGCCTGCTGCTTCGCATCCCGCTTGGTGGACGTCAGGAATGCCTTCAGTTCCTTGCTGACCACCTGGGCGACGATCCGGGACGCGGCAGAGGTGCCGAGCACCTCCTTGGTCTGCCCCTCGAACTGCGGCTCGGCCAGCCGCACGGTCACCACAGCGGTGAGGCCCTCCATGGCGTCATCCTTGACGACGTCGTCCTCGGCGACCCTCAGAAGCTTGCTGGACCGGAGCGCTTCATTGACGGTCTTGGCGATCGACCGCTCGAAGCCGGAGACATGCGTGCCGCCCTTGGGTGTCGCGATGATGTTGACGAAGGACCTGACCGTCGCGTCATAGCCGGTCCCCCAGCGCAGCGCGATGTCGACACCCAGTTCCCGGGTGACCTCGGTCGGTGTCATGTGACCGCGGTCGTCGAGTACCGGCACGGTCTCCTTGAACGTGCCCTGGCCGGTCAGCCGCAGCACGTCGCACACGGCCTTGTCCTGCGCGAGGTACTTGCAGAATTCGCTGATGCCACCGTCGTAGCGGAAGGTCTCTTCCGTCTTGCCTGCGCCCTCGATGCCGCGTTCGTCGCGGACGACGAGGGTCAGGCCGGGCACCAGGAAGGCCGTCTGGCGGGCCCGCGCGTACAGCGTCTCCAGGGAGAGCTTGGCGTCCTTGAGGAAGATCTGGCGGTCCGCCCAGTAGCGCACCCGGGTGCCGGTCTTCGCCTTGGCGACCCGCTTGCCCTTGAGCAGGCCGTTGCCCGGATCGAACGGGGCGTCCGGGCCGGATTCGGTGAAGATCCCGGGGACGCCTCGGCGGAAGCTGATCGAGTGGGTCTTGCTGTTGCGGTCCACCTCGACGTCAAGGCGCGCGGAGAGGGCGTTGACGACCGATGCGCCGACGCCGTGCAGGCCGCCCGACGCGGCATAGGAGCCGCCGCCGAACTTGCCGCCCGCATGCAGTTTGGTCATCACGACCTCGACGCCGCTGAGCCCGGTCTTGGGCTCGACGTCGACAGGGATGCCGCGGCCGTTGTCACGGACCTCCACCGAACCGTCGTCGTGGAGGATCACCTCGATGTGGTCGCAGTAGCCGCCCAGCGCCTCATCGACGGAATTGTCGATGATTTCCCACAGGCAGTGCATCAGGCCACGGCTGTCCGTCGAGCCGATGTACATGCCGGGGCGCTTACGGACGGCCTCCAGCCCCTCGAGGACGAGCAGATGCCGCGCGGTGTAGTTGGAACCGTCCCGGTCTGCCCCGGTCAGCACTGCGGTGGACGGCACGGACATCTCGGCGGTCACGCGGTTCGCTCCTCGCTGAATTTCTGGCAGTCCGCATTCCGCGGACTCTGTTGGTGGCGGTGTCGCCGGTCAGAGGGTACCGAGGCCCAGTAGAGCCGATGCGACGCCACCCGTAAGCGCTCCCATGCTAGTAGAATTTCGATCGTTCGTTCGATCCCTCGATGGGGTGAGGCCGAGGTGACGTGAACATCACGTTCCCTTCGAGGCATGAACCATTTAGGCTCCGGGCACGTCCTCATCAACGACCGGCAAGCCAGCCGGGAGGACAAACCCCAGCAACCAACGTGAATCAGACCACCACGCAATACGGCTCATTCGCCGCCACCCGGCAGCACCCGGCCCTCCTCGGAGAAATTTTTCGAGGAATAGGCACGAGCGGGAACGTTTTCGGCCTGGTTGGATGTTGACCCTGGTACGACAGCTCGTCGAGCTAGAGAAGAGGCGACGTGACTACTGTTCTGACACCCGCGAGCCCGCTGACGGCCGCTGACCGCTGCGACCGCTGCGGCGCCCAGGCATACCTGCGCGTCGTCCTGATGTCCGGCGGAGAACTGCTCTTCTGCGCCCACCACGGTCGCAAGTTCGAGCCAGAACTCAAGAAGATCGCCGCGGAAATACAGGACGAGACGGAGCGGCTGACCGCCACTCCGGCGTCTGCGACCGAAGAGGACCGCTGACACATCGCATCCACGACGACGAGCGAGTAGCGGCCCAGTGCCGTGTTGCGGGCGGCTTCCCCGGCACAACCGGGGAGACCGCCCGCACTCGTACGCTCACACGCTGCGCGGCAGCTCCGGGCTCTCAGCCGGCACCGTGTGCGGCGACTTCCGGGATCAGTCCGGATGCGCGCGTATAGACCCCGGGATTGCCCCGCTTTCCACAGCCGGTCCCCCAGGACACCAGCCCCACCAGGCGGCCCTGCACGACCAGCGGCCCCCCGCTGTCGCCCTGGCAGGCATCCCGCCCGCCCTGCGGCTCACCCGCGCACAGCATCGACGCGGCCTTGTACGTGCCGTCGGCGCCCCCGGGGTACGCCCGCGCACACTCCGAGTCCGGCAGCACGTTCACCCGCGCAGACCGCAACCGCGTCGCATAGCTACCCTCCCCGGTGGTGTCGCCCCACCCGTAGACGGCGGCAGCGGTGCCCGCCTCATAGGCGTCGGAGTCGCCATCGGCTATCGGGATCGCCCGGTTGGTCACCGGCTTCTCCAGGGTGAGCACCGCCATGTCGCTCTCGTTCGTCCAGCTGTCGTACCGCGGACTGATCCAGACCCTCGTCGCCTTCAGCTCCTGTCCGCCGGCGCGGGCGAGATCCTCCCTGCCGACGATGACCCGCAGATCGCGTACCTTCCGCCAGGGCACGCCCAGCACTTCTTCGCTCAGGCAGTGCGCCGCCGTGACGACGGTTCTGCGGCCGACCAGCACGCCGCCGCAGAACTGCCCGGAGCGTTCACCGCCAAAGCGGTCCTGGGACGCCAGAGCCACCACCCAGGGGCTCTGTGTGACCTGTACGGGCTGACCGCCGACCACCGATCCGTCAGCGGCCGCCGTCACCGGCATGGCAAGGACCAGCGCGAGGGCTCCGGGTACGGCACGGAGAAACGGGCGCATACGAGCTCCTGACTCTGAGGCATCGATCGCCCACCAAGAGTGACCCAAACGGCCGCGTTCCGCACCCGGGCAGCCGCGAGCCCGGCCCTCCCGCGAAGGGAAGACCGGGCTCGCAGCTGTCCGTGCCGGATCTGCTAGTCGAGGTAGTCGCGCAGCACCTGGGAGCGCGACGGGTGACGCAGCTTCGACATGGTCTTGGACTCGATCTGGCGGATCCGCTCACGCGTGACGCCGTAGACCTTGCCGATCTCGTCCAGCGTCTTGGGCTGGCCGTCGGTGAGGCCGAAGCGCATCGAGACCACACCGGCCTCGCGCTCGGAGAGCGTGTCCAGGACCGAGTGCAGCTGCTCCTGCAGAAGCGTGAAGCTGACCGCGTCGGCCGGGACGACCGCCTCGGAGTCCTCGATGAGGTCACCGAACTCGCTGTCGCCGTCCTCGCCCAGCGGGGTGTGCAGCGAAATCGGCTCGCGACCGTACTTCTGGACCTCGATGACCTTTTCAGGGGTCATGTCGAGCTCCTTGGCCAGCTCCTCCGGGGTGGGCTCACGGCCCAGGTCCTGGAGCATCTGGCGCTGTACGCGCGCGAGCTTGTTGATGACCTCGACCATGTGGACGGGGATACGGATGGTGCGGGCCTGGTCGGCCATGGCGCGGGTGATGGCCTGGCGAATCCACCACGTCGCGTAGGTCGAGAACTTGTAGCCCTTGGTGTAGTCGAACTTCTCGACCGCACGGATCAGGCCGAGGTTGCCCTCCTGGATCAGGTCCAGGAAGAGCATGCCGCGGCCCGTGTACCGCTTGGCCAGCGAGACGACCAGTCGGAGGTTGGCCTCCAAGAGGTGGTTCTTGGCCCGGCGGCCGTCCTGGGCGATGATCTCCAGCTCGCGCTTGAGCTTGGGAGCGATCTTCTCCTCGGTGGCCAGCTTGTCCTCGGCGAACAGGCCGGCCTCGATGCGCTTGGCGAGCTCGACCTCCTGCTCGGCGTTGAGGAGCGGGACCTTGCCGATCTGCTTGAGGTAGTCCTTCACCGGGTCGGCAGTGGCTCCGGCCGCGGCGACCTGCTGTGCCGGGGCGTCGTCCTCGTCGTCGTCGGACAGGACGAAACCGGCCGCCTCGGTGCCTTCGGCGGCCTCGGGAGCGTCGCCCTTGGCGGGTGACGGGGTCTCCTCGGCCGCGTCGTCGTCGAGCAGCTCGTCGACGTCCTTCTTGGCCGCCGTCTTCTTAGCGGTCGCCTTCTTGGCCGTGGCCTTCTTGGCAACCGTCTTCTTGGCCGTGGCCTTCTTCGCCACGACCTTCTTGGCAGGCGCGGCCTCCGACTCACTGGACGGCTCGTCCCCCAGGGGGGCGGCCGCCGCGGTGGCCTTCTTCACCGTGGCGGCCTTCGCCGCGACGGTCTTGGTGGCGGTGCGCTTTGCCGGACTCTTCGCTGCGACGCTCTTGCGGGTGCGCTTGGGCGCCTCTGCGGCACTGACCATCAGCGTCACACCCTCCTCGTCGAGGATCTGATTGAGGCTGCGCAGAACGTTCTTCCACTGGGTTGGCGGAATCTGGTCAGCCTCGAAGGCCCGACGCACGTCATCGCCGGCGATCTGCCCATCAGCCTTTCCCCGCTCGATGAGCGCCATCACAGACTCGGACTCGGCGATCTCCGGCGGGAGCGTACGGGATGTGCTGGCCGACACGAACAACCTCTCGGAACGATGGAAACGGCTTCCGACCCCGTCCAGTGTGGACCGGAGCCGACGACCGCCGGTGGGGATGGACCGACGGCGCAAGGGCAACCGGGGAGTTGAACAGCGTCACGAACGCCGCTCGCATTCCCTCCTCGGCTATCACCTCTTAAGTCATCGCGCTTCCCGGAAGAGCGTTACGCCCAATCTGCGTGGCCCGAGTCACACCCCATAACGACACATTCCCAGTCATATGACATGCAACCCTGCCCAAGCGACATCGCCGGATCCGGATCCCGCCCGGATCCGGCGAATGTGCGGGACGCGCGCATACGTCGCGCCCCGAGCCGTCGGGGCGCGCTACACCCGGCCGACGAGGTGCCTACGGTCCGTACGCCCGTGGGTACGGCCCTCAGTGCTCGCGGGGCGCGGGCACGACGTGATCCACGGGCGCACCGGGGACCTGCCCGGCGCCGTCACCGTGAGCGGCGAGCAGCTGGCGCATGGCGCCCTCGGCCGCCGTGGCGTCCCCGCTGCCGATCGCGTCGACGATCCGCATGTGCTGCCCCACGGACGTCTCCACGGGCCGCTCACAGCCTCCCGACGGGCCGCCGGAGACGTGCAGGGCGGAGGAGACGATGCCCGAGAGGTGCTCAAGCATCCGGTTGCCCGCGAGCTGCAGCAGCAAGCCGTGGAACTCGGAGTCGGCGCGGGCGAAGGTCATGGTGTCGCCCTGGGCTGCGGAGTGGCCCATGATCTCGACCATGTCGGTGAGCCGCTGCTGGATGTCCTCGCGGCCGTGTCCTGCGGCGAGACGGGCGGCGAGCGGCTCGATCGTCCAGCGCAGCTCGCAGAGCTCGCGCCGCTGGTCGTCGCGCTGCGGACCATAGGCCCGCCACTCGATGATGTCGGGGTCGAGGAGATTCCAGTCGCTGACCGGGCGTACCCGGGTGCCCACATTCGGGCGGGCGCTGACGAGGCCCTTTGCCTCGAGAACGCGCAGCGATTCACGGACGACGGTGCGGGAGACCTCGAAACGCTGGCCGATCTCCTCGGGAACGAGCGGGCGGTCGGCACCGAGATCGCCGGAGACGATCATCTGACCGAGCTGCTGGACGAGTTGGCCGTGCAGTCCGCGGCCGCGGCTGCCCGCCGCGCGGCGGCCCGCACGGGCCATGTCTGCTTCGGCGCCGTCCCATACCGGCGTGACGCGCTCGGCGCGGTCCACGCCGGCGTTGGCGGCGCCATAGGGGTAGCGGTCAAGCTCGCCCGGGCCTGCGTGGCCGGAGTCGGCGGGGCGAGCCGCGGTCATCATGGTGTGCGCAAGGGTACTCACGCATCCTTTGTCGGCGGCACCCTCAACACCCTTGAGGTCTTTGGTGAAAAGCACACGAAAGGGTGATCGCCTGCGACCTCACAATTGACGCTTTATCGGAAAGAAATGCGCTTTCTGCGGCGAGTTGCGGACAGTACGCACAAGAAGTGGACCGCGAATCGACCGTGCGCAGGTGGTCAGTGAGCCCGGTGCCGCAGCACGGTAAGGGCGTAGGCGCAGACCAGGGCCGCCAGCGACAACGTCAGTGCGCCACCTACGGGTTGAGTGGCCAGGCGCAGCACTACGGATACGCCTTGGTCGATTCCGGAAGGCCACTGAACCAGAGCCGACGACCGCAGCCGTCCGGGCAGACCGGCCAGGGAGCGGGCAGCCGGCTCGGCCAACACATGCTGCACCAGAGGCATGACGGCCACAGGAACGGCGAGCACCGCCGCCAACCCCATTGCCGTGGAACGGAATACACCGGCGGCGAGCACTCCCGCCCATGCGCACCCCACCAGGAGGCCCGCCCAACCAAGGCTGAATACGGGCCAGTCAGAGAGAGTGTTGGCCGCATTCGGCCCGAACAGAGTGCGCGAGGCCACCTCATCCGCGGCGAGCACAGCAGCGCCGAGCGCCAGCGCGGCGGCCCCGCTGACCAGGAGCTTGGCGACGAGCAGTCCGAGACGGCGTGGCACCGCACCGCGTTCGTGCGCCAGCGCCGGGTAGCGGAACTCCTGGCCGAAGGCGAGCGATCCGAGAAGTCCCGCTCCGAGTGCCGCTGGAGGAAACGGGAGTTGACGTGGCCAGCCAGTCATCACCCGGGACGTCGGGGCAGCCCCGTGACGGGCCAGCAGCAAGGCCAACACCAGCGACACAAGCAGCGTGACGACGGCGACGAGCAGGCCGGAGCCATCGCTCAAGGTGCGGCGCAGTTCGTAGCGCAGTGGCCATGCCGGCCCCGGCGCCGGCAACCGCGGAATCGCGAGTCGCTCCGCGAGCGGGGAGCTTGCTGGCGGAGCTTGGCGTGGCACTGATGTCGACGGCTCGATCACCGGGAGGGTGAGGGTGTCGGACAGTGCGTTGCGATCGACGACTGCCGCAGTGTTGCCGGGAGTATGTGACGTAGCGTGCAGGGCGATGTCACCGACAACTGATGTCGTCATATCGATATGTGTGTCGACGTGCGTGCCGGCCTCTCCCGAGGAGGTGACTGCGACCGCCTCGGAGGCTTCGGTCACTGCAGGTGCGGGGCGGCCGTCGGCCCGGTGGAGAGGCGAGGCGAGGGTGGTGTCACCCGCCTCGTCCGTCAGTTGATGCACGAGGATGCGGTGCCGGAACGCCGTTTCACCGACGGCGGCGCAGCTGCTGCCGTAGACGGCGATGCGACTGCCGCTTTCACGGACGACTTCGACGGAACGGCCGATGGCAGGGTCGGATGCGCGTTGCGCTCGTTGCGACTCGTCGATCAGCACGTCCGCCAGGCGGTCGGCGTGCGGGGAGCGGACCGCGACACGGGGGCGCATGCGGGTGCGGGCGAAGGCGACGGCCTCCTGGTCGGCGGCGAGCCTGCCGTCGTGGAGTGTGACCACGTGGTCGGCGATGCGGGCGGCTTCCCTGGAGTTGCGGGAGGTGATGAGTACGGCGCCGCCCTGTGCGGCATAGCCGCGCAGCAAGCCGTGCAGCCATGCGGTTTCCCGGGGAGCAAGCCCTTCGGTGGGCTCGTCGAGGACCAGGGTGTGCGGGTCGCCGAGGAGGGCGGCGGCCATGCCGAGTCGGCGGTCCATGCCGCGGGAGAGGTCACCGATCTGTTTGTCGGCGAGACCGCTGAGGCCGACGAGGTCGAGTACGTCGTCGGCGCGGTCGGCGGGGACGCCGGCCGCTGCGGTGAGCATGCGCAGGTGTCCGCGCGCGGTGCGGGAGGGACGCCCGGGTACGTCGCCGAGGAGCACACCGATTTCGCGGGCGGGGTTCGGGACGCGGTGCAGCGGGCGTCCGCGGAAGAGGGCGACGCCGCGGCCGGTTTCGAGCTGAAGCATCAGGCGCAGCGCGGTGGTCTTGCCTGCTGCGGCAGGGCCGTGCAGGACGGTGACGTTTCCCGGTCGCGCCTCGAAGGTGAGGTCGTCGACGGCGGGCGGCAGGCCGCCGCGAGGCGCGCTGGTCAGTCCGATGGCCTGGATCATCGCGTCCCTCGCGGGGCGTGAGACCGGTCGGAGGCAGCGGGGGGTACGAGAGGACTCACCCCGTCAAGATAGACCTACATGTCTTATTTACCCGTAATTGCCGAGTCCTGACATGGCGTCGTGTCCGACGTCAATCCTGTCGCCCCGCGCTGTGCTGTCACGCCTCCGGGCGGAGCATGGGCGGGTTGAGCAGGGTGGCCCCACCCGCGCTGAACAGCTGGGCGGGGCGGCCGCCCTGACGGGTCGTCGTACCGCCGGTGGGCACCAGGAAGCCGGGAGTTCCGGTCACCTTGCGGTGGAAGTTGCGGGGGTCCAAGGCCACGCCCCACACGGCTTCGTAGACCCTGCGCAGTTCGCCGACCGTGAATTCCTGGGGGCAGAACGCCGTGGCGAGCGAGGAGTACTCGATCTTCGAGCGGGCACGCTCCACGCCGTCTTCGAGGATCTGCGCGTGGTCGAAGGCGAGCGGAGCGGGCAGGTCGCCGTCGCGGCCGGGGTCAGGTGCCTGTTCCAGGAGGCTGTCGACCGGTGCCCAGCGCGCGCTGTGGGCGTCGCCGCCGGCTCGCGGTGCGGGCAGGTCGGGGGCGAGGACGAGATGGGCGACGCTGACGACCCGCATCCGCGGGTCACGGTGGGGATCGCCGTACGTGGCGAGCTGTTCGAGGTGTGCGCCGTAGGCGGTCGGTCCCGCCGGGGCATGGGCGTGCAGGCCGGTCTCCTCGGCCAGTTCCCGGGCGGCCGCGCCTTCGAGGTCTTCGTCGCCGCGGACGAACCCACCGGGTAGCGCCCATCGACCCTGGAACGGCGGCTCACCGCGGCGTACGGCCAGCGCGCACAGGGCGTGCCGACGCACGGTGAGCACGACCAGGTCGACGGTGACGGCGAAGGGCGGGAAGGCCGACGGGTCGTAGGGAGGCATGGCGTGATCATAGTCGTCCGCCTGACGATAAACAGGCCCCACAGCGCCTCAGGACCCCAGCTGCAAGCCATCGGCCGCCTCCTCCACCATGGCCATGCCGAGCCGGCTGATCCGCACGGCGAACGGCTGCTCGGCGATGCTCAGGCCGGTGAACTGGAGCGCGCCCAGCGGAGCGTTGCTCACCGGGCGTACCGCGATCGTCCCCCCGGGGACGTCGGGGCGCAGACCGGCAAGCGCGACCAGGAGATGCACGGCTCCGGCTGCCGCCACCGAGGCGGGGCGGCAGGCCGCCGGATGCGGTACGGGAACGCTGCCCGCGGTGCGCTGCTCCCCTGCGTACATCTCGGGGAGGCGGTGGTCGAAGCTCTCCGCCGCGTCAAGCACGCCCTTGACCAGTGCAGATGCCGCCTTCTCGTGACCGGCTGCGGCGAGTCCTGCGACGGCGACGGCGGTTTCGTGGATCCGGACTGCGCCGCTCCGGTGGCCGAACGGGTTGTAGCCGCTCTCCTTGGCGCTCAGGCCGCGCAGCCCCCAGCCGGAGTCCAGGGCCGGGCTCCCGAGCAGGGCCGCCAGTTGTGCTGTGCGGGTGGCGTCGAGGAGTCCCGGCGCGTGGGTGCCGTCCCCCAGGAGGCCGGTGTCGAGGAGATGGGCGGTCGCGGAGCCGAGGTGCGGGAGGGGGCGGCCGTCCGCGCTGCGCAGGGCCGCGGGGCGGCCGCCGGACCGGTCCTCCAGCCAGAAGTCCTTGCGGAACCGGGTGCGGAGCTGGGCGGCCCAGTCCCGCAGTGCCGCCGCGTCGGAGTATCCGTAGGCATCGAGGAGGTCGGCTCCCAGGAGGGCCGCTCGGTGGGCGTGTGCCTGGGTCTCGCAGCGGTGCGGGCCGCCGGGGGCCGGGTCGGGGACGTAGCCCACGTGGTGTGCGGTGTCGGCGGATGTGCCGGTGCTGCGCAGCCATCGCAGGCAGCGTTCCGCTGCGGGCAGCAGGCGTTCGGTTTCGTGGTCGGGCAGGCCCCAGCGCCGGGCTTCGGCCAGGACGACGGGGAAGAGCAGAGTGGCCTCGACGCCCGTGCAGCTCGGTGGGGCGTGCGGGCCCGCGTCGCGTAGCGGGCCGGGAATTCGGCCGAAATCCGCCCCTGGGACGGCCAGTTGTGTACGGGCGAGGGCACGCAGAGTGCCTGCGGCGAGCCGTGTGCCGAGGGGAAGCAGCATACGGGCCGCCCACAGGGCGTCAGCCGGGGCGAGGCCCGGTCGCCAGGGGATTCCGCCGGCGATGTAGAGGTCCATGGGGGTTTGGGGATCACGTGTCAGGAGGCCGTTGAGGTCGCCGAGGGCCGCCGCCAGGAGGGCGTCCGCGCGTGGGTCGTCGCACTCCAGCCGTGTGGGTGTCCATGGGCACGGCGGGCGGGCTGCCCGGGGGCGGGGCGGGGAACCCGGCCGACTGGCGTCGTCCGGCCCGAGGGGGGCGCCTACGGCGGGCCGGCCCGGTGCTGTGCGGTGGCCTTCCTCGCGGCCCGGGGCAGGGAGTTCGAGGGAGATCAGGAGGTCCAGGGTGCGATGGCCACCGGGCGGCAGTTCCAGTTCCCAGCGCAGTAGTCCGGCGGAGGCCAGTGCGTCATCGGGGGCGGGTGTCGCGGTCACCACGGCATGGGCGCCGGGTCCGGACCAGCGCAGGCCCGAGCCGTGCACGGCGGCGCGCAGCTCGGGGCCCGGAAGTCCGATGGCGACGGCTCCCAGCTCGGTGAGATCGGCGCCCAGCCGGATCTCGACCGGGATCCGGAGGGCGCGCGCGGCGCTGCTTCGGAAGGCGATCCGTTCGGTGCCGTCGGCCCGGCGCAGGCGTTCCATGTGGATCTCGGGGTCCGGGCCGCGCTCCCCCGCCCTGCGCACCGTCCCCACGAACCGGGCGCGGTCCGCAGCCGTCAACCTGCCCTGCACGATGAGGGGTTCCACTCCGGCCACGCGCACTTCGCAGCGGGACAGGATGCGGCGGCCCTCGCGGTAGTAGCCGTCCAGGCCCTCGCCCCGCAGCTGTCCGTCGGCGGGCGAGATCGCGAGGGCGGGCAGGGCCACGCAGATCAGCGAGGAGTGGACGGGCTGAGGCTGCGGGGTGCGGAGCGGCGCGGCACGCTGTGCCCGTGGTGGCCGGTGGGCGGACGGGGTGGGGACTATGCCTGGCACGTGCTGGGCTCCTTCGTGGGTCCGTGGCTCCTTGCGGCTCACGCCACCCACCTGAACGGCGCGGCCGGCGCACAGGTCACGCCGGCCGCGCAGTGCGGGGACGGTCACCGCCGGCTCCGGTCACCGTTTCGTCCGGCGCGTCCCCTGGCCCGGGTGCCTGCTGGGCGGCCGGCGGGCCGGGTCGTGCCGCGCGGGCCCGAAGGCCGGCCGGCTGCCGAGCGGTGGTCGGCAGCCGCCGGGCGGCCCGGCTGTGGCTGCTCACTGTCAGGACTCTTTCCCGGGACGGGTCCGGGCTCTTCGGCAGCGGCGCGGTCCTCGCGTTCCCCCCGCAGGCAGCGGCGCAGCGGCTCCGGTTCGAGGCCGTCGTTGATGCCTTCGTGCAGCAGCCGGGCAAAGACGTAGTCGGGGTCGAGGCTCAGGGCGCGGCTGAGGGCCACCCGGGCGGAGGGTTCGTCCTCGGTGGCCCAGGCGACCCATCCGGCGAGGGTGAGCGGCGCTACGGAGTGCTCGATGTAGCCGCCGGCGCAGCGGCGGGCGAGGGCGCGCCACAGCCGTAGGGCGGGTGCGGCGGCCTGGCCCTCCATCCATTCCGCGGCCCGGTCGCGGGCGACGCGGTCCTGGAGCCCGAGGATCAGCTGGGCGGCCTCGGCGTCGGTGATCAGCGCGTCATCGCAGGCGTCGCGCGCCTTGTTGCTGCCCGCGGGCGTGTCCTGGCGGAAGCGGTGGATCATCGCGGCGGCGCGGTCGAGGGTGTCCTGCCGGACGATGGCTGATCCGTCCTCCTGGAGCATGCGCGGCAGGAGGGCGGCGGCTGCGGTGTCCAGCGCCTTGACCTGGTCGGCGGCCCGCGGGCCGGTGCGCGGGGTCAGCCTCGCTTCCATCTCCTTGAGCGAGCCGCGTACCTGCATCCCCGCGTAGGCGGCGGCCGCTGCCATCACGGACGTGCCCGGCATGACCATGGGCGTTCCTTCGGCGGGACAACAGCGGAAGTCCGGGCAGCAGTAGGACCAGTAGCGGCTGTTGGAGAGGCACAGTGCCTCCAGGACCGGCACGTCCAGGGCGCCGCAGGCCGTGCGGAGCCGCTGGGCGAGGGGGCGGAGGCGCTGCTTCACGTCCTGGCCGCTCTCGCCCTGCGCGGGTTCCTGGCAGACGTAGACGAGCATGCCGGCGGGCCGCTCGCCACGCTGTTCGGCGGCCGAGACGAGGCATTCGGCAAGTTGGTCGGCGATGTAGGGCCACTGGGTCGTGTCCTTCGGGATGCCGAGCCTGACCCTGCCGCCGAAGCGACCGCGCTCGCCGTGCAGGGCGACGAGGACGATGCTGTCGTCGGGATAGAAACCCATGAGGTAGGGCAGCGCGTCGGCGAGTTCGGCCGGGCCGCGCAGAGTGACCTGGGGTACTTCACCCGTGCTGCGATGGGTGCCGTCCGGGTCGGTTGGGGTGCTGTCGGCAGGCTTCGAGGGTGCGGGACGACCGGCACCGTCGGCGCGGGTGGCCGGGATGGAGGGGCTCGGCGGAATGAAGGACGTCGGGGAGAAGGTGGGATCGGCGGAGCGGCGGGGGCGGTTTCCCGGGGCCTGGTCGGCGTCGGGCTCGCCAGGGGAAGCCGGGCTGTCAGGGGCGCTCGTCTGCTGCGGCTCGTCGGTGCGGGTGCGGCGGGAAGTCGGGGTGCTCGGTGGGTTCGCCGGGTCCGGGGTGGCGGTGTGCAGCGCAGCCGGGGCGGCGGACGAGGGTCGCGAGGCGGAGGTGGACGGCGACGGGTCAGCGGGAGACGGCGGGGGCAGGGGGTTCGCCGGCTGCGCTCGGCTTGTGTGCCGCTTCGGCCTCGCCGGGTTCGTGGGCTTCACCGGTCCCTTGCGGTCTGCGGGATTCGGGCGGTCGGACGGTTCGCTGTGCTGATTCATGGCTCGAAGATCCCGCGCTCGGCGCTCCGCCGCGACCCCTGTGGATAACTTGCGGGTGACGTGGTTATCCACAGGTTCGGGCCGGGGTTCGCGCGTTGTCAGTGGCATCGGGTTGCATGGGGGCATGAGCAACGAAGATCTGCGTGCGTCGGCCGATGCCGTTCTGACCCGCCTCGTCGGCGATCCCAGCGGCGCGGCACGGCTGCGTGAGGATCAGTGGCGGGCGATCGAGGCGCTGGTGGCCGACCATCGCCGTGCCCTGGTCGTGCAGCGGACGGGATGGGGAAAATCCGCGGTCTATTTCGTGGCGACGGCGCTGCTGCGTGAGCGCGGCGCCGGGCCGACGGTGATCGTCTCTCCCCTGCTCGCGCTGATGCGCAACCAGGTTGAGGCGGCCGCGCGAGCCGGCATCCGCGCGCGCACGATCAACTCCTCCAACACCGAGGAGTGGGACACCGTTCAGGCCGAGGTGGCCGCGGGTGAGGTGGACGTCCTGCTGGTGAGCCCCGAGCGGCTCAACAACCCCGATTTCCGGGATCAGGTGCTGCCCAAGCTGGCGGCCGCCACCGGGCTTCTCGTGGTCGACGAGGCGCACTGCATCTCCGACTGGGGGCACGACTTCCGGCCGGATTACCGCAGGCTGCGCACGATGCTCGCCGATCTGCCGCCGGGCGTGCCGGTGCTCGCGACGACGGCGACGGCCAATGCCCGGGTGACGGCCGATGTCGCCGAGCAGTTGGGGACGGGCGAAGGGGCGGCGCAAGCCCTGGTGCTACGTGGCCCGCTGGACCGGGAGAGCCTGAGTCTGGGGGTGCTGACGCTGCCGGACGCCGCGCACCGGCTGGCCTGGCTGGCGGACCATCTGCACGAGCTGCCGGGCTCCGGGATCATCTACACGCTCACGGTGGCCGCGGCCGAGGAGGTCACGGCGTTCCTGCGGCACCGCGGCCACACCGTGTCCTCGTACACCGGTAAGACGGAGAACGCCGACCGGCAGCAGGCGGAGGACGATCTGCTGGCCAACCGTGTGAAGGCGCTGGTGGCGACGTCCGCGCTCGGCATGGGTTTCGACAAGCCCGACCTGGGTTTTGTGGTGCACCTGGGCTCGCCGTCCTCGCCGATCGCCTACTACCAGCAGGTGGGGCGCGCCGGCCGTGGGGTGGAGCACGCCGAGGTGCTGCTGCTGCCGGGCCGGGAGGACGAAGCGATCTGGAGGTACTTCGCGTCGCTGGCCTTCCCGCCCGAGGAGCAGGTGCGTCGGACCCTGGACGTCCTGGGGGCGGCCGGCCGGCCGGTGTCGCTGCCGGCTCTGGAGCCGCAGGTGGAGCTGCGTCGTTCGCGGCTGGAGACGATGCTCAAGGTGCTCGATGTGGACGGGGCGGTGCACCGGGTGAAGGGGGGCTGGACGGCCACCGGGCGCCCTTGGTCGTACGACGCCGAGCGGTACGCCTGGGTGGCGCGGCAGCGCGAGACCGAGCAGCAGGCGATGCGGGACTACGCGGTCACGACGGGCTGCCGGATGGAGTTCCTGCGGCGGCAGCTGGACGACGAGGCGGCGGTGCCGTGCGGGCGGTGCGACAGCTGTGCCGGATCGCGGTTCACCACGGAGGTGTCCGCAGCGTCCCTCGATGCGGCGCGCGGTGAGCTGGGGCGGCCTGGTGTGGAGGTGGAGCCGCGGCGTATGTGGCCGACGGGGCTGCCTGCCATCGGCGTCGACCTGAAGGGGCGGATTCCCGCGGGTGAGCTGGCCGCGACCGGCCGTGCGCTGGGCCGGCTTTCGGACATCGGCTGGGGCAATCGGCTGCGGCCGATGCTCGCGCCGCAGACGGCCGACGGCCCGGTGCCTGACGATGTGGCGTCCGCGGTGGTCACCGTCCTCGCCGACTGGGCGAAGGGCCCGGGTGGCTGGGCTTCGGGCGGGGTGGATGCGCCGGACCGCCCGGTGGGGGTGGTCGCTCTCGGATCGCGCTCCAGGCCGGAGTTGGTCCAGTCACTCGCCGGGAGGATCTCCGCCGTCGGCAGGATGCCGTTCCTGGGGACGGTGGTGTCGGTGGATGACGGAGCGGACACCAGGATTCCGCGGAGCAACAGCGCCCAGCGGCTGCGGGCCCTGCACGGGTCGCTGACCGTGCCGCCGGAGTTGGCCAGGGCGCTGGAGTCGGCGGGCGCCCCGGTGCTGCTGGTGGACGACTACGCCGATACCGGTTGGACGCTGGCGGTGGCCGCTCGACTGCTGCGCAAGGCCGGCGCGGGCGGGGTGTTTCCGCTGGTCCTCGCCGTCCAGGGCTAGTCCGGGTGACGGTTGCCGAGCCGAGGTGAGGGGATGGAACCGGCATCACGAGACGTCGCAGCGGGCAGGATGGGGGCAGCGCAAGGGCGATCCAGGGGCCGGAGGACGGCGGGAGCATTGCCGCATGCGTGTGCGACCGGGAGAATGGGCGTCACTTCCCTGTACCGGCCCGGCCCGGCCGTTCATGGTCCGGCTCTGCCGTCTCGTGCCCTGTCGTGTCCGGTTGCCGGGCTGGGTGCGGATGTATGGACGAAGGGAGGACCGTGGCCTTCGGCTTTACCCCGCACACGCCTGCCTCCCCGTCTGCATCCGCCGATTCCGCCGCCCGGCTGGGTCGAATACTGGAGCCCGCCGAGTGGGCGTCGGCAGGCATTCCGCTGCTCCGCAATCCGCGTGAGATCGTCTCCGGTCTGTACGAACGCCATCACCCGGTCCCTTCGACGGCCGTCGTCGCGGTGCTGAATCCGCAGCAGCGGGTGATCGCGAGCGCTTCCTTCAGCGAGCCCGCGGAGGAGGCGGACGGCTGGAAGCTGCGCAATGTCCTGCTGCCGCACCTCCGGCGGGTGGTCCCGCACGATCTGCGGCTGCGGGTTCCGGTCCGTACGGCGGTGCTTCTGTACTGCCGGGAGGGCGAGCCACGCTGGACGGAGACGGACGGGGCCTGGATGTGGGGGCTGCGCGACGCGTGCACGCTGCACGGGTTGCGGTGCGGGGCGTACATCACGCTGACCCGTGACCGCTGGCAGGTCCTGGGCGAGAAACGGGGCGGGCGCCGGCCCCGGGAGCACCGGGGCGAACTGCCAAAGCCTCGTGGCCCGTTGGCCGGTTCTGCGGCGGATGGGCGCGGGTCGCCCGCGTCGGCGCGGGCCGTGCCGCAGGGCCCCGGTGGCGGGCAGCCCGGCGTCCCGGAGCGAGCCGGGGCCGCGGGCCCATGCCGTCCGCCGGAGACACCGCGTCCGGCGGCGCGTGCGCAAATGCCGGAGCGGTCACGGCACGGGAGCGGCACGGCTCCGCGGGCCGGTGGCGGCGCGGCGAAGGCCGAGCGGCACGCGGCGGCCCGCTGACGGCAGGCGATGTTCCGGAGGGGCCGGAAGCGGAGTTCCGGGCGCCGCGTGACTGCCACGGGGTGTCCGGGCGCGCGAGCGAGCCCGACCGGCCAAGGGCCGGCGGGCTGCTTCGAGCAGTGGTCCGTCAGGCGTGCGCGCCGAGCACGGTGTTGATCTGCTGCGGGTCTCCGCAGACGATCAGCAGTGCTCCGGCACGGGCCAGCGCGGCGGGCAGGGCCCGTGCAGTGGCCTCGTCGGTGCCGCCGTTCACCGCGACGACCACGACGGGCCGTCCGGTGGGACGCTCGGCAGCGGCGTCCGCGTAGAACACATCGTCCGCGGCGTCGTGTTGTGCCCAGTAGGACGCTTCGCCGAAGGACAGTTCGTGCGCGGCCCACGGGTGGGTTTCGCCGGTGGTGAGCACCAGGATGTCGCCCGGCGCCCGACCGGAGTCCAGCAGGAGATCGACGGCTTCGTCGGCGGCGTCGACGGCACCGTCGGCCGGGGCCGGGATCAGCTGAAGCTGCGCCCCGGTTGCCGTACCGGCATCGGCGGCAGCGGGCGTCGGGGGGCCGGTGCGCTGCGCCGGCGGGGCGGCGGGCCCACGCGGCGGGGCAGACGGTCCGGGTTTGCCCGGACGGACGCCGGCCGCGGGAGCGCCACGCGGAGGGGCGGGGCGGGGGCCGGGGCCAGGAACAGGACGGGGGGTCGGCGCGGTGCGGCCGGCGGCCGGAGTTGCGCGGGGACCCGGGACACTCTCGTGAATCTGAGGCTCCTCGGGGATGAGAGGCATAAAGGGATGTCTATCAAACGTGGGTGCGGGACATGACAGCGGGTACCGCGTTGATGCCCGCACCGCTCAGAAGTCGAAGCCGAGTTGGCCACCGGCCTTCAGAGCGGCTGCTTCGGGGGTGACGCGCACCTTCTTCAGATGCCGCCACCGGGGCAGCGCATCCATGTAGGACCACGACACCCGGTGGTGCGGCGTAGGACCGTGCTCCTCCAGGGCGATGCGATGGGTCGGGGAGGGATAGCCGGCGTTGGCCGCGAAGTCGAATTCCGCGTGGTCCGTGCCCAGTTCGGCCATCATCGCGTCGCGACGCACCTTGGCGATCACGGATGCGGCGGAGACCGCGATGCAGGACTGGTCGCCCTTGATGACCGTGCGGACCTGCCATGGCTCGCCCAGGTAGTTGTGCTTGCCGTCGAGGATGATCGCGTCCGGGCGGACCGGCAGCGCCTCCAGGGCACGGATGGCCGCGAGCCGGAGCGCCGCGGTCATGCCCAGGGAGTCGATCTCCTCGGGTGAGGAGTGTCCCAGTGCGTAGGCCGTGACCCAGGTGCCGAGAACATCGGCGAGTTCGGTCCGGCGCTTGGGGGTCAGCAGCTTGGAATCGGTGAGTCCGGCGGGCGGACGGCGCAGGCCCGTGACGGCTGCGCAGACGCTCACCGGGCCGGCCCAGGCTCCTCGCCCGACCTCGTCGACACCTGCGATGATCTTGGCGCCCGTCGTGGCGCGCAGTGATCGCTCGACGGTATGGGTGGGAGGCTCGTACGGCATGGCGCCAGCCAGCGTACGCCTATTCGGGGCGGGCGTCCGCATCGGATCCGGATCAACCGCGGATCGACCGGAATGCGGGCCCGGCGAAGGGGGGTCCGGGGGCACGGAGGGAAGATCACCAGGTCGGCGGCGTGCTCGTGGATGCGGCCGGTGTGCGGGGGCTCGCGGCCCGTGCGCGGCGTCCGGAGGGGCCGAATCCGGCCGGTGCGGCATCGGTGCCGCGCGGGGTCACGTGGGGCGTGAAGTCGGCGGCGGGCGGCGCCAGTTGGACGTGCCCCGGGAGCGTCCCCCCAGTGTGGGGCGGCCGCGCCGCGGCGGGTTCATCCCGCCGGGAGGGGCACCCAGGACGGGAGGGCTTCCGTGCCGTCGAGCCATTCCCGGGGCGGGTGGCCGCCGCGGCCGGACGCGACGATGCCGCCGACGATGGCGCAGGTGGTGTCCACGTCGCCACCTGCCTCGGCGGTGGCCCAGAACGCCTGCTCGTAGTTGCCGAGGTGGCGGGCTGCCGCCCACAGGGCGAAGGGGACGGTGTCGTGGGCGGTGGTGCGCCGTCCGCAGCCGAGGACGGCGGCGACGGTGCCCGAGTTCGCGTAGTCGAGCATGTCCCGGGCACGGCGCAGTCCGGCCTGGACGGCGCTGCGCGGGATCAGCGCCAGTACGCCGTCGATCAGCTGCTCGGGGCCGGGGGCGCCGGACGGGTCGGCCGCCAGGGCGGCGGCTGCGGCGACGGCCATCGCGCCGACCACGGCCTCGCGGTGCTGGTGGGTGGTGTAGGCGGAGATCTCCGCCTGGTGGGTGGCCTGCTCGGGGTCGTCGGCGTACCAGGCCCCCAGGGGGGCGATGCGCATGGCGGCGCCATTGCCCCAGGAGCCCTGGCCGTTGAAGAGGCCGGAGGCCAGTTCGCGCCAGTCGCCGCCCTCCCGGATCAGGTCGAGCATGCGGTTCACGGCCGGGCCGTAGCCGCGGTCGGCGTCGTGGTGGTCGGCGAACGATCTGGCCAGTGCGTCCTGGTCGATGCGGCCGTGGGCGGCGAGGACGGCCAGCACGGAGCAGGTCATCTCGGTGTCGTCGGTCCACCGCCAGGGGGCGGGTGGCAGCGCGCGGCGCTTGAGGGCGGGGTAATGGGCGGGGACGAAGAACTGGGATCCGAGTGCATCGCCCACGGTCAGTCCGCGCAGGCTCGCCAGGGCCCGCTCGGAGCGGTCTGCGTCATGGTGGTCGGCAGTCATCGGTGGCACTCTAACCGCTGAGGCCGTAAGGCTCCGGTTCACACCAGCGCTCGAACGGCCGGTCCAGTGCGTAGCGTCCGTCGGGCCGCAGGAGCAGGGTGCGCCGTTCGGCGTTGCCCGGGTTGGAGAGCGACTCGAAGTCGGCCACCGTCCAGTGGAACCAGCGCATACAGAACAGCCGCATGGTGAGACCGTGGGTGACGATCAGGACGTTCGGCGGATGGTCCGGGTCTTCGAAGCTTCGCCACAGGCTCTCCAGGAACGCCCCGACGCGGTCGTACACATCGGCACCGGACTCGCCCTGGGCGAACCGGTAGAAGAAGTGCCCGTACGCGTCCCGGTACGCCTTCTGCAGCCGTACGTCGTCCCGGTCCTGCCAGTTGCCCCAGTCCTGCTCGCGCAGCCGCGGCTCCTCGCGTACGCGGACCTTGCCGGGATCCAGGCCGAGGGACCGGAACGTCTGGTGGGTGCGGCGGTACGGCGAGACGTACGCGGAGATCCGTTCCCTGCCGAACAGCTCCCGCAGCGGGCCGCCGGCCTCGCGGGCCTGGCGCAGTCCGTTGTCCGTCAGGCTCAGCGCGTGGTCGGGTTCCCGCTCGTAGACGGTGTCGTCGACGTTCCCCGCCGACTCTCCGTGGCGAATGAGGACGATGCGTCGGGGCCGTGCCATGGCGCCACCTTAGAACGCCTGCCGTGTGCATGCCGCAGCCGCCCTCGGTACCGGGCCGGATCGGGCCTGGTCGGGCGGCGGCTCCCCCACGCGGACCGCTTGGATTCCGCCCCTCAGCCGTCGGCGCGGGCCGGGCGGCCGTCGCGTATTTCGTAGTGGATGCCGCCGAAGCGTCGGCTCAGCAGGCGGTCGTGGGAGACCACGACGAGGGCGCCGGGCCAGGCGCTCAGGGCCGCCTCCAGCTCCTCCACCAGGCCGAGGGCGAGGTAATTGGTGGGCTCGTCGAGCAGCAGCAGGTCGGCGGGGCGTGCCAGCAGGCGGGCGAGTGCGAGGCGGCGGCGCTGTCCCGCCGAGAGGGCGCCCACCGGCACCCGCAGGTCGGGCTCCCGGAAGAGGCCGAAGGACAGCAGCAGGGCCACCAGCTCTTCCGCCTCGCCCGCGAGTCCCCTGCGGAAGGCCGTCAGCAAGGTCTCCGCGGGGCGGGTGGCCGCGATTTCCTGGGCGAGGAAGCCGATTCTGCCGCGGCGTTGGACGGTGCCCAGGTCCGGCTCGGTGAGGCCGGCCATGACGCGGAGCAGGGTGGTCTTGCCTGCGCCGTTGGTGCCGTGGATCAACAGACGTTCTCCTGCGGCGACCGAGAGCGCGTCCACCGCCAGGCGGTCCCCGACGCGTACGCCGTCCAGGGTGACGAGGGCGCCCGAGGTGTCGCCGAGGCCCGGTGCCGCCCGGAAGCGGAGCGGCTCGGGCGGTCGGAGGACCGGCTCCTCGTGCAGTCTGCGCAGCCGTTCCCTGGCGTTGCGCACCCGGCTCGACACGGACGCCTGGACGCGGCCCCCGGCGCGGTCGTACGCCATTTTGTTGCCGTCCTTGATGGCCCGGCCCCGGGCGACGTTGTGGGCCGCGCCGCGGGAGAACTCGGTGAGCTGTGCGATCTGGTCGCACCACTGCGCGTATTCCTGCTCCCAGCGCTGCCGGACCGCCGCTTTCGTGGCGACGAACGTGCCGTAGCCGTCGCCGTAGCGCACGATCTGGCGCCGCTCGGCGTCCACCTCGATGATCGCGGTGGCGATCCGCTGGAGGAAGAGCCGGTCGTGGGAGACGGCCAGGACGGTGCCCCGGTGGGCGAGCAGCGCCTCTTCCAGCCAGTCGAGGGCGCCCGCGTCGAGGTGGTTGGTCGGTTCGTCGAGCAGCAGGACTTCGGGGGCGGCCGCGATCAGGCAGGCGAGCCCGAGCCGGGCCTGCTCGCCGCCGGAGAGGCTGCCGAGCGGCCGGTCGTGGGCCACCCGGTCCAGGCCGAGTCCGTGGAGCGCCTTGTCGACGCGGGCATCGGCTTCGTAGCCGCCGCGCAGCTCGAAGAGGGTGAGCAGGTCGCCGTACGCCGCCAGTTCCTCGACCGTGGCACCGCCCAACTGTCCTTCCATGGAACGCAGTCGGTGTTCCATCGCCCTGAGATCGGCGAGTGCGGTGTCGATCGCGTCCTGGACGGTGTGGTCGGCGGGTAGGTCGGGTGTCTGGCTCAGGTAGCCGACGCCGCCGTCGGCCCGGAGCACCACACGGCCTTCGTCGGGCTGTTCGGCACCCGCGATGATGCGCAGCAGCGTGGACTTGCCCGCGCCGTTCTCCCCGACGATGCCGATCGTTTCGCCGGGGCGTATCGACAGGGAGACGTCGTCGAGGAGCGGTCGGTCGGCGTAGGACTTGGTGACATCGTGCAGCGAGATCCGGGTGGGCAATCAGTGCTCCGTTCCGGTTGGTCGCGCGGGCTCGCCGGACCTGGGCCGCGTCGGCAGGCGGCACACTGGACCGGCAAACACAACTCATGTTGCGTTATGTTGATGATGACACGAAACCCGCACTAACACAACAGGAGTTGCAATTGAATGAGGAATCCGCACCCGGCACCCGGCGCCCCGGCGGACGTACCGCCCGCACCCGCGCAGCCGTCCGGGACGCCGTCCTGACCGGCCTTTCCGAGCACGGCTACCCCGGCCTGACCGTCGAGTACGTCGCCGAGCACTCCGGCGTGCACAAGACGACGCTCTACCGGCGGTGGGGCGACATCGAGGGGCTGGTGGCCGACGCCCTGGACCTCGCAGGCGAGGACAGCTGGCTGCCGCCGGACACGGGGACACTGGAGGGCGATCTGTGCGCGCTCGCCCAGGAGGTGGTGCAGTCCTTCGCGGACCGCGAGGTGGGCGCGTCCGGGTCCGCGATCATCGCGGCGGCGTTCCACTCGGAGCGTGCCGCGGGCGCGCTGCGCGCCTACTACGCCGAGCGGTTCGGCCGCTGCGAGATCATCGTGGAACGCGCCGCGGAACGCGGCGAACTGCCCTCCACCCCCGAGGCCGCCGTCGATGCGGGCGCACTGGTGCGGGCAGCGGCGGCGCCGGTCTTCTTCCGGCTCTTCATCACCCGCGAGCCGGTCGACACCACCCTGGCGGTGCAGTCCGCGGCAGCGACGGTGGCGGCGGCCCGCGCCGGCGCGTTCACCGTTGGAGCCCGGAAAACGCCGGCTCCGTAGGCCCGCACCCGCGGCAAATCCCGCCCCCTCCGCAGTCCTTCAGCCCCGTGCCGCAGCGCCGATCAGACCGTCCACGAGGGTTCAAGCTGTACGACGTCCCCGGCCAGGGCCTGGACGTCGGCCGCTATCTGCGCCCGCAGGGCAAGCCGTTCCACCCGTTCCTGGCGGTACTTTCCGCGTTCGGCGGCCGACTGCCACATCGACAACACCAGGAACTCCTCTCCCGGAGCCCGCCCCAGCATCCCGCGCACCATTCCCGGCGACCCGGCCATCGCCGGATTCCAGACCTTTTCCTGCATCAGCGTGAAGTGGTCCACGCGGTCCTCACGCACCTGGGAGTGCGCAAGACGCAGCACGTCCACGTCGCCGAAGACCGGCTCGAATCCCACCTTCACGTCGAATTCGTGCTCGAAGAGGCGCACTTGGCTGTCCTTGAAGGTTCCCACCTGCGCCGCGGCCAGCCGGTCGTGGGAACGCGCCATGAACGAGTCGTAGAACGCCCGGCTCTCCCAGAAGGCGACCAGGTGCGCGACACCCGGCCGGCCGCGGCTCCACCCCCCGCCCTGCCCTCGAAACCCGGGCTCACCCAGCAGCCCCGCCCATTTCCGCTGCCCCCGCTCGAACCCTCGACGGTCCACAACGGTGAGGCGAATCCACTTGACCAGCACCGCGCCATCGTACGGCCCCGTGGTGGCCGGAATCACTGCCTCTCATGCCGTGCACGCCCTGAACTTCCTTACGAGTGCGGGTCGATGGGGGTGAGGACGCCCAGCCGTCGCTCCACCTCCTGGGCGGCGTCCCGACACAGGTCCTCCCGGTAGGGCCGCCCGACGAGCTGGACACCGTAGGGGAGCCCGTCCGCCACCCCGGTGGGCACGGCCACCGCGGGGACGCCGACGAAGCTCGCCGCCGCGCACAGGCGCATCGCGCGCTGCACCCGCAACGCGCTGTCCGCGTCCCGCAGTTCGTCCCCCGGGACGAATGGCGGATCGGTGAACACCGGCCCCAGGAGCAGCGGACAGGCGTCCAGGAAAGCCGCCCAGTCCCGCCGGATGCCCAGCCGCACCCCCGTAAGCCGCAGGCACTCGGCCAGTTCCACCGGGCCGGACCGCTCCGCCCCCAGCTCGATGCAGCGCCGGCCACCCTCCCCCAGCAGCGGCTTGACCGCCGGCCAGCTGACGGGGAAGTCGGTGAGCGTCATCCGGGCGTAGACCTCCAGGGCGTCGTCCAGGCGCGGCACGTCCGGCACCTCGCACACCTCGTACCCGGCGTCCCGCAACGCGTCGGTGGCGGCCTCCACGGCCCCGCGCACCACCGGGTGCACGCCGTGGCCACCGGGGTCGGCCAGCACTGCCACCCGGAGCGGGCGGGGCAGCGGCTCTCCGTACGAGGGCACCGGTACGGCCCTCGGGTCGCGCGGATCGGCACCCGTCAGTGCCTCGTGGACCCGTCGCAGATCGCCGATGGAGCGCGCCAGGGGCCCGTCGACCACCAACTCCTGGGCGGCGAGCGAGGGATCGCCCGACCCGATGCGGTGATCGGCGGCGCACCGCCCGTAGGTCGGCTTCAATCCCGCGACGCCACAGAAGGACGCCGGGATCCGCACCGATTCCCCGGAGTCGTTGCCCAAGCCGATCGGCATCATCCCGCTCGCGACCGCCGCAGCGTCGCCGCCACTGGTGCCGCCCGGCGTGACCTCTCCGCTCCAGGGGTTGGCCGTGTCGCCGAACAGTTCACTACGGGTGTGGATACCGGCCAGGATGAGGGTCGGCATGTTGGTGTGCCCGAGGGGGATGGCACCGGCGGCGCGCAGCCGGGCCACCGGGGGGCGCATCGGGAGGGGCGGTGAAGTCGCGGAAGCGCGCGGCACCGAAGGTCGTCCGCACTCCCTCGATCCCGGTGGTCTCCTTGCCCCTGAACGGCACTCCCGCCAGCGGCCCCAGGGCAACGCCGGCGGCCCGGCGGCGGTCGGTCTCCGCCGCGTCCGCCCGTGCCCGTTCGGCGAGCAGCTGCGTCACGGCGTCGACGGCCGGGGTGACCTCGGCGATCCGCGCCAAGTGACCGTCCATCAACTCGGCCGCCGCCACCGTGCCGCCCCGTACGGATGCCGCCTCCTCGTGCGCCGGCATCCGCCACAGCATGTCCCGCACGACTCGCCCTCTCCCGGTGCCGTCATCCGGAAGCGCCGGCTCCCCCGCGCTCCGGGATGACGCATTCCCGCCCTCACAAGACGTTGTGATGCATGTGCATCGAATAGGCGTCGTAGCCTTGCCTCCGATACGAACGCATCGAATAAAGCGGAGTGCATGCCATGCCCAAACTGGTGGACCACGAGAGCCGCCGCCGCCGGATCGCCGACGCCGTCTGCCGGCTCGCCGAGGAGAGCGGCCTGGAAGGCGTCACCCTCCGGGACGTCGCGGCCCGCGCCGAGGTCTCCATGGGAGCGGTCCAGCGCTGCTTCCGCACCAAGGACGAGATGCTGACCTTCGCCCTGCGGCATATCGGTGAACGGATCTCCGCACGGGTTTCGGCGCGCCTCGTCCAGTCCCCCGCCCAGTCGGCCCGTACGGCACTGGGGCACGCCACGTCGGAGCTCTCGCTGCTCCGGGAGGAGCACCGGGCCGAGGCCCGCGTCTGGCTGGCGTTCCTCGCGCAGGCGGCCGTCAGCCGCCCCCTGGCCGAGATCCTGCGGGCCAACTACACCGGCCTTCAAGAGGTGTTCACGCAGCTCGTCGCCGAGGCCACGCCCGACTGCGACCCGGCCCTGGAGGCCCGCACGCTGCTCGCACTCGTCGACGGCCTCACCACCCACGTCCTGATCGACCACATCTCGCCCGCCGCCGCGCTGGATGTACTGGACCATCACCTCCGCCGCCTGTGGGGCGAACCGGCCGGCTGAGGAGCCCGAAGGCCCTACGGAGAGCCCCGGTTTCCCGGCCGCCTCCCGGGAGCCCGCGACCGCCCGCACCGGACACCGCAACGAGTGGAGCGACGCCCGGAAGAGGCAATGCAATCAGGCCATCTCTCATGCCCAACCCGGTTTTCCACAAGTGCAGTTCACCCCGCCGCGATCCCCCTCCGACATGGCACCATGGAAGGTCAACGGGGCGTCCTGGCGAGTGGTTCGCACGAGCACGGGCGAGCGGTCTCTCCAGGGGCTCCGCGGCTGCCCGTCGGCCGGCCGGGACCGTACCCCCGATCACCGACCGGCCGGCAGCCGGCCGCGCGCGGAGCCGTTCCGCGCGCCCCGGTTCGACGGAACGCGAAGGAAGGGAAGCCCGGTGAGCACGCTCAACAAAGGGATCGAGAAGGCCGAGGTCACACTGAAGTGGGATCCCAGCCCCCTCGGCGAGCCGGACAACGACCTCGACATCATCGCCGCGACGTACGAGGCGAACACGCCTCCTGGCGAGCCGTGCTACCTGGTCCACTTCGACAGCCGGTCCCCCGACGGGACGATCACCCTCAACCGTGACAGCCGCACGGGCCAGGGTTTCGGCTCCGACGAGGTCATGACCCTGGAGCTGGACCGGCTGGCCGACAGCTACCAGCGGGTCGTGGTGGGGGTCGCGATCCAACAGGGCGGCGGCCGCAAGACGTTCGGCGACATAGACAACACCGAAGTGGAGATCCACGAGGGCTACAACGCCCTTGCCGAGAACGACTTCTCCACGGTCGCGGCGTCAACTGCCGCAGTCGTGGCCGAATTCGCCCGGGATGAGGAGGGCGAATGGCGCTTCCGTGCCGCTGTCCGCGGATTTGACGCCGACCCCAACGAATTCGCCGCACTCATGGGCAGCTGACCGGGCCACCGAGTGAAAGGCCACGTCCGGCTAAGAGTCTCCGGGCGTGGCCATCGTGCCGTATCCCCATGCGCCCACGCCGAGGGGATCCGGCTCTCAGGGAAAAAACCTCGGGACGCCGGGGCAGATCGCCTTTCCCGGCAGACGCTATTCCTCAGATCCCGGCCAACGATTCCCCCAGCCGCGACCCTGACAAGCCCACAGTGACCGAGCATCGATCGGTCCCGTGCCGGACCGGCCATCGGCCAACTCGCCGAGGAGCGCGGAGTCCGAGCGAAGTGCGCGCCCAGAAGGAGCGGCACATTCTTGCCGACCGAGCGCCGGCGCTCAGGTATCTCCGGAAGCCGCCGACGGCAGTGCGGGAATCGAAGAGGGGACCGGCCGTCGGCCGGTCCCCTCGTGATCTGCTGATCAGCTACGTCCGCGGGCTACGTCGGATGATGCACCCGGCGCAGTTCCGCGCATTTTCAGCTGCACCCGCTGGTGGATCCGCAGCCCTCGCACAGGTAGCAGCTGCCCGCCCGCTGCATCTTCGTGCCGCAGGAGAAGCAGAGCGGGGCGTCCGCGTTGATGCCGAGCTGCATTTCGACCAGTTCGGCGTTGGTGTGCGCCTGCCTCGGCGCCGGAGCCGCGGTCTCCTCGACGATCTCGGCCGCCGGAGCGGCCTTCGGGGCCTCGGTCTGGCGCGGTGCGGACTGCGCCAGGGACTCCACGTCGACCTCGTCGGACGGCTCGTACGAGCCGGTGTCCAGGTGACGCTGGCGCTCCTCGACGGAGTGGATGCCGAGCGCCGAGCGGGTCTCGAAGGGCAGGAAGTCCAGCGCCAGGCGGCGGAAGATGTAGTCGACGATCGACTGCGCCATCCGCACGTCCGGGTCGTCGGTCATGCCGGCCGGCTCGAAGCGCATGTTGGTGAACTTCGAGACGTAGGTCTCCAGCGGCACGCCGTACTGGAGGCCCACCGAGACCGCGATGGAGAAGGCGTCCATCATGCCCGCGAGGGTCGAACCCTGCTTGGACATCTTCAGGAAGACCTCGCCCAGACCGTCGTCCGGGTAGGAGTTGGCGGTCATGTAGCCCTCGGCGCCACCCACCGTGAAGGAGGTGGTGATGCCGGGACGGCCCTTGGGGAGACGCTTGCGGACCGGACGGTACTCGACGACCTTTTCGGTCGCCGGCTCCGGGGCCTCGGCCTTCGGCTCTTCCTTCTTCTTGGCCGACAGCGGCTGGCCGACCTTGCAGTTGTCGCGGTAGATCGCGAGCGCCTTCAGGCCGAGCTTCCAGCCCTCGAAGTAGACCTCCTCGATCTCCTCGACGGTGGCCGTCTCCGGGACGTTGACCGTCTTGGAGATCGCACCGGAGAGGAAGGGCTGCGCCGCGGCCATCATGCGGACGTGGCCCATCGCGGAGATCGAACGGGCGCCCATGGCGCAGTCGAAGACCTCGTAGTGCTCCGGCTTGAGGGCCGGCGCGTCGACGACGTTGCCGTGGTCGGCGATGTGCGCGACGATCGCCTCGACCTGCTCGGGCTGGTAGCCGAGCCGCTTGAGCGCCTTGGGGACCGTGTTGTTCACGATCTGCATGGAGCCGCCGCCGACCAGCTTCTTGAACTTGACCAGGGCCAGGTCGGGCTCGACGCCAGTGGTGTCGCAGTCCATCATCAGGCCGATGGTGCCGGTCGGTGCGAGCACCGAAGCCTGCGCGTTGCGGAAACCGTTCTTCTCGCCCAGGCGCAGCACGTCCTGCCATGCCTCGGTGGCCGCGGCCCAGACCGTGGTGTCCAGGTCGTCGGCGCGCACCGCGGCACCGTTGGCGTCGGAGTGCTGCTTCATGACGCGCTTGTGGGCGTCCGCGTTACGGGCGTAGCCGTCGTACGGGCCGACGACCGCGGCCAGTTCGGCGGAGCGCTTGTAGGAGGTGCCGGTCATCAGGGAGGTGATGGCACCGGCCAGCGCGCGGCCGCCGTCCGAGTCGTAGGCGTGGCCGGTGGCCATCAGCAGGGCGCCGAGGTTGGCGTAGCCGATGCCCAGCTGGCGGTAGGCGCGGGTGGTCTCGCCGATCTTCTCGGTGGGGAAGTCCGCGAAGCAGATGGAGATGTCCATCGCGGTGATGACCAGCTCGACGACCTTGGCGAAGCGCTCGGCGTCGAACGACTGGTTGCCCTTGTCGTCATCGCGCAGGAACTTCATGAGGTTGAGCGAGGCGAGGTTGCACGAGGAGTTGTCCAGGTGCATGTACTCGCTGCAGGGGTTGGACGCGGTGATCCGGCCCGACTCCGGCGAGGTGTGCCAGTGGTTGATGGTGTCGTCGTACTGGATGCCGGGGTCGGCGCACGCCCAGGCCGCCTCCGCCATCTTGCGGAACAGGCCCTTGGCGTCGACCTCTTCGATGACCTCGCCGGTCATCCGGCCGCGCAGGCCGAACTTCGATCCGGACTCGACGGCCTTCATGAACTCGTCGTTCACACGGACCGAGTTGTTGGCGTTCTGGTACTGGACGGACGTGATGTCGTCGCCGCCCAGGTCCATGTCGAAGCCGGCGTCGCGCAGCGCGCGGACCTTCTCCTCTTCCTTCACCTTGGTCTCGATGAAGGCTTCGACGTCGGGGTGGTCGACGTCGAGGACGACCATCTTGGCCGCGCGGCGGGTGGCGCCGCCCGACTTGATGGTGCCGGCGGACGCGTCGGCGCCGCGCATGAAGGAGACCGGGCCGGACGCGTTGCCGCCGGAGGAGAGCAGCTCCTTGGAGGAGCGGATGCGGGAGAGGTTCAGGCCGGCGCCCGAGCCGCCCTTGAAGATCATCCCCTCTTCCTTGTACCAGTCCAGGATCGACTCCATGGAGTCGTCGACGGACAGGATGAAGCAGGCGCTGACCTGCTGCGGCTGCGCGGTGCCGACGTTGAACCACACCGGCGAGTTGAAGCTGAAGACCTGGTGGAGCAGCGCATACGCCAGCTCGTGTTCAAAGATCTCGGCGTCCGCCGGGGAGGCGAAGTAGCCGTTGTCCTCGCCCGCCTTGCGGTACGTCTTGACCACGCGGTCGATGAGCTGCTTGAGGCTCGCCTCACGGGTCGGCGAACCCACCGCGCCGCGGAAGTACTTGCTCGTGACGATGTTGACCGCGTTCACCGACCAGAAGTCGGGGAACTCGACGCCACGCTGCTCGAAGTTGACCGAGCCGTCGCGCCAGTTGGTCATGACGACGTCACGACGCGCCCACTCCACCTCGTCGTACGGATGCACGCCGGGGGTGGTGTGGATGCGCTCGATGCGCAGACCCTTGCTCGCCTTGCTGCCCTTTGCGCGGGAGCCGCGTGCCGGGCCGCTCGTCGTCTCTGTCATTCCGCCTCCCTGTACGGGCAAAAACGCCCATATGTGCGCACTTCTTCCCGTGGCACGGTGTATGTCTGTCTGATTCCGGCGCACGCCTGCGCGTGCCCCGGTCAGGTTCTGGATGCGCGCCGAGCTCAGTCGGCGGCGATGGCGGGCTCGGGCACAGGGACGGCTGGGCCGTCGGCCGCACCGTCCGTCCCGCAGCCCCGCTCGGGCGGTCCCTGCTCGCGCTGCTCCCGCAGCTCGGCGATGGCCGCCTCGAAGTCCTCAAGCGAATCGAAGGCCCGGTACACGGACGCGAAACGCAGGTACGCGACGAGGTCGAGTTCCCGCAGCGGGCCCAGTATGGCGAGCCCGACGTCATGGGTGGACAGCTCGGCGCTGCCGGTGGCGCGTACCGCCTCCTCGACCCGCTGGCCGAGCTTGGCGAGGGCGTCCTCGGTGACCGGGCGACCCTGGCACGCCTTGCGCACTCCCGCGATGACCTTGCTGCGACTGAAGGGCTCGGTTACCCCGCTGCGCTTGATCACCGTCAGGGACGCCGTTTCGATGGTGGTGAAACGGCGGGAGCAGTCGGGGCACTGACGCCGCCGCCGGATCGACGTGCCGTCGTCGGTGGTGCGGCTGTCGACGACCCGGCTGTCTGGGTGCCTGCAGAAGGGGCAGTGCATGGCTCCACCCTCCTCACCCTCGGAAACGGACGTACGCCACCGGACTCCGCGTACGACTGAATGGCCTCCGGACGGCCCCTACGGGCCCTTCGGCGCAGCCACCAGCATAGGCGATCCCTGGGGCCGAGAAGGACCAGGCACCACAACTTGTAGGCGGTTGTCGCCATCAAAGCACTAGATGTGGTGTCGGGCCGCTTATAACCGCCTACCGCGTGTCGCGGTGCGGGCGGGCCGTGGAGGTCGCCCACGAGAGTACGGGAACCCACCCGGACGGCGGGCCGCAGGGGCAGAACTGGCAGAATCGACCACGGCACGGCCGGACGGCAGGTGCGCCGATCGCGCAGCCACGGAACACCTGGCCGGAAAGGGAAGTGCCGAGCGGAAGGCGACCCGCACAGGGGCGGAACGCCGTTCGAACACATCGGCTATACACCCAGCCACTCGATCGAGTCAGCTAATCGGCAAATTTTCACTCGAACGTGTGTTTGGCGCAACCTTTCGAAAGCAACTACCGTTGGCTAACTAGGGAGCACATTCCGAGAGGGGCCGACGTGACCACCACCGCAGACAGCGCGACCATCACCGCACAGAGCCACTCCCAGAGCCGGTTCGAGAATCCTCAGACGGCACGGAGCAGGCCGATGGACGACGCCACGTTGGACTCCGACGAGCAGAAGCCCACGCGCTCGCTGCCAGGACGCCCGCCAGGAATCCGGGCCGACAGCTCCGGGCTCACGGACCGCCAGCGCCGGGTGATCGAAGTCATCAGGGACTCGGTCCAGCGTCGCGGCTATCCGCCGTCGATGCGGGAGATCGGCCAGGCCGTGGGGCTGTCCAGCACCTCGTCCGTGGCCCACCAGCTGATGGCCCTGGAGCGCAAGGGCTTCCTGCGCCGCGACCCGCACCGCCCCAGGGCGTACGAGGTCCGCGGTTCGGACCAGACCACCAGTGCGGCCACGGAGACGGCAGGCAAGCCCGCGGCCTCCTATGTCCCGCTCGTCGGCCGGATCGCCGCCGGTGGTCCGATCCTGGCCGAGGAATCGGTCGAGGACGTCTTCCCGCTCCCCCGCCAGCTGGTCGGCGACGGCGAGCTGTTCGTGCTCAAGGTCGTCGGCGACTCCATGATCGAGGCCGCGATCTGCGACGGCGACTGGGTCACCGTCCGCCGCCAGCCCGTCGCCGAGAACGGCGACATCGTCGCGGCGATGCTGGACGGCGAAGCCACCGTCAAGCGCTTCAAGCGCGAGGACGGTCATGTGTGGCTGCTCCCCCACAACTCCGCCTACCAGCCGATTCCGGGCGACGAGGCCACCATCCTCGGCAAGGTGGTGGCGGTGCTGCGGCGGGTCTGACCACGCCCTCACGACCGAGCCCCGGGACCACTGCGCCGGTTCCGGGGCTCTGTGCCGCCCGCAGCCGATCCGACCGCTCCCCGGCAGCCCACCCGGCTGCTGCGCTCTCGCTACTCCGCCTCCTACTCCTGCTTCTTTGCCGCTGCATCAATCGCCGCGAGTGACCTGCGGACCTGATTGCGGTCGGTGGTGTACCAGAACAGCGGCATCGACTTGCGGAGGAAGGAGCCGTAGCGGGCCCGTTCCAGACGGGGGTCCAGGACGGCGACGACGCCGCGGTCGCCCGTGGCACGCACCAGACGGCCCGCGCCCTGGGCCATCAGCAGCGCCGCATGGGTCGCGGCGACCGCCATGAAGCCGTTGCCGCCGGCCTCTTCCACCGCCTTCTGCCGGGCGCTCATCAAGGGATCGTCCGGACGCGGGAACGGCACCCGGTCCATGACCACCAGCTGGCAGTTCGGGCCCGGCACATCCACGCCCTGCCACAGGGACAAGGTGCCGAACAGGCAGGTCCTGGCGTCCTCGGCGAACGTGCGGATCAGCTCACCCAGGGTTTCTTCGCCCTGGAGGAGAACCGGCACATCGAGGCGGCCGCGCATCGCCTCCGCCGCGGCCTGCGCCCCGCGCATCGAGGAGAACAGCCCCAGCGTCCGGCCACCGGCCGCCTCGATCAGCTCCGCCAGCTCATCGAGCATGTCGCCCCGGCTGCCCTCCCTGCCGGGCTGGGCGAGATGCTTGGCGACGTAGAGGATGCCCTGCTTTCCGTAGTCGAACGGCGATCCGACGTCCAGGCCCTTCCAGACCGGGACGTCCTCGCCCTCCGTGCCCTCGGGGGACAGTCCCATGGACGCGCCGACGCCGTTGAAGTCGCCGCCCAATTTGAGGGTGGCGGAGGTCAGCACCACCGAGCGGTCGGTGAAGAGCTTCTCGCGCAGCAGCCCCGAGACCGACAGGGGTGCCACGCGCAGGGACGCGCCGAAGCGGTCATGGCGCTCATACCAGACCACGTCCCACTCGGAGCCGTTCGCGATCCGCTCGGCGACGGCGTGGACGTTCTCCACCGAGGCGAGGGCCTGCTTGCGGACCGCGTCCTCGTCCTGGACGTTCTTGTCGCGGGTGGAGCCGAGGGCGGAGATGACCGTACGGGCCGCATCCCGCAGCGCCATGAGGCAGTAGCCGAGGTCCTCGGGGATCTCTTCGAGGCGGCCGGGCAGGGCCAGCTCCATCAGCCGCTCGAAGGTCTCCGACGCGGTCTGCAGCTGGTCGGCGGCCTTTTCGTTGACGAGCTTGGCGGCCCGACGGACGGCGCGGTTGACCTGGCCCGGGGTGAGCTCGCCGGTGGCCACGCCGGTGACCCGGGAGACCAGCTCATGGGCCTCGTCGATGATCAGGACTTCGTGCTGCGGCAGGACCGGGGCGCCCTCGATGGCGTCGATCGCGAGCAGCGCGTGATTGGTGACGACGACATCGGCGAGCTTGGCGCGCTCCCTGGCCGCCTCGGCGAAGCACTCCGCGCCGTACGCGCACTTCGAGGCGCCCAGGCACTCCCGCGAGGAGACCGACACCTGGCCCCAGGCGCGGTCGGAGACCCCGGGGGTGAGGGCGTCGCGGTCGCCGGTCTCGGTCTCGTCCGCCCAGTCGCGCAGCCGCAGCAGGTCCTTGCCGAGCTTGCTGGTCGGGGTCGCCGATTCGAACGGGTCGAAGAGCGCCTCCTCCTCTTCCTGCGGCACGCCTTCGCGCAGGCGGTGCAGGCAGAGGTAGTTGGAGCGGCCCTTGAGCATGGCGAAATCGGGGCGGCGGCGCAGCTGCGGGTGCAGGGCATCGACCGTGCGCGGAAGATCGCGCTCGACGAGCTGGCGTTGCAGCGCGAGGGTGGCCGTGGCGACCACCACGCGCTCGCCGTGGGCCAGCGCCGGCACCAGATAGCCGAGGGACTTTCCGGTGCCGGTACCGGCCTGCACGAGCAGGTGGGCCTGGTGGTCAACGGCCTCGGCGACGGCCTCGGCCATCGCCACCTGGCCTGGGCGCTCGGTGCCGCCGACGGCGGTGACGGCGGCATGGAGCAGATCGGGGAGGGAGGGCTTCGTCATAGCGTGGCAAGCCTACGCGGGACCACTGACAGCCGGCCCGGTCACGGCGCGTGCAGGGGGTTGGGCACGGTCCCGTGCACGGTGGCATGGGGGCGCGCGGCGCGGTCGCGGTAGCCGTCGGTGTGCAGACGGTTGCGGTTCAGACACAGCCGGTCGATCCGGGGAGTGAGCAGGTCGAAGGTCGCGTGGCGCTCCTTGAGCTGCGGGAAGCGGCTGTGGTGGCGCAGGATCTCCGCCCGTACGAGTGACCAGAATTCCCCTTCGGGGACGCCCAGTTGGTCCTCGCAGAGCGGCGCAAGGTAGCGGAAGACGCCGATGAACAGGCCGGAGTGGATGAACTGGGTGAGGAAGGCGGGCGGTTCGGTGAGCAGCACCTCCCGGACGTCGTCCGGCATCGAGGCGTGCTCCGGGAGGGGCGTCGCGCTGGTGTTGACGTCGTCGACGAAGTCCTTGACCGCGAGGCGGACGGGGATGTCGTGCGCGTCGAAGACGACGATGGCGTTCTCGCCGTGCGGGGAGAAGACCGTGCCGTAGCGGTAGAGGAAGTGCAGGAGCGGCGGCAGCAGGGCGGCGAACAGGTGGTGGAGCCAGACCTGCGGGGGCAGGCCGGAGCGCCGCACCAGTTCGGTGGTCAGGGCGCGCCCCTGGGGGTCGGTCTGGAGCAACGAGGCCAGGGTGCGGGCGCGTTCGCCGGGGTCGAGGTGGTGGGTGAGCGGCTCGCGCCAGATACAGCCGAGGAGTTCCTTGAACTGATAGGGGACGCCGGGCATCCGGTCGTAGAGGGGGTGTTCGACGGTGACCGACGCGGTTTCGCCTAGGAGGATCACCCGGGTCTCGTCGCGCAGGTACGGGTCGTTGTCGCGGAGTTCCTGGACCCAGGCGGTGACGGCGGGGGCCGCGAGAGTGCGCTCGGTGGGCAGGCCGCGCCAGACGAGCGTGTTGAGGATCGACAGCGGCAGTTTGACCGTACGGGCCTGCGGGCGGCTGAGGTTGAGGAAGGTGCGGATCGACTGCTGCGGGAGTCTGAGGTCGTTGTCAGTGGGCAGCGCGATGATGGATCTGTCGGCGAGTTGCGGCGCGAAGAGCGGGGCGATGGTCTCGTCCCACTGCCAGGGATGGACGGGGAGGTAGAGGTAGTCGGCGGGGTCGCGGCCTTCGGCGGCGACGGTGCGGGCGTAGCTGTCGAGAAGGGCGGGGGTGAGCTCTTCTCCGTAGAGACGATCGGGGGTGGCCAGTGCGGGGATGCCGCGGTAGCGCGCGAGGTCGCGGTGTGCGGCGATCCAGGGCAGCCGGTGCGGGGTGCGGGCCTCGGGGGCCCACTGCGCGGCGTCGGCTGCGGAGAATCCGAGCCGGCCCTTGTTGGCGACGAGCCAGGGGTGGCCGGTCTGGTGGCCTTCGAGTGCGGCGTAGTCGAGGTCGGCCAGGCCGGCGGCGCTCAGTGCCGTGGTGTCGAGCCGGGTGTCGGCGGCGAGGGTGGCGGTCACCTCGCGGATGAGGTGGCCGGTGGTGTCGCCCGGCAGGTCCAGGATCGTGTCGTGGGCGCGGGCCAGGAAGTGCAGGGGGTCGCCGTCGGGAGTGAGCGATGCGGGGTCGATGCGCCAGTGTCCGTAGGCGCCGCGGCGGGCGGTGAAGCGGTAGACGAGGTCGGCGGTGACGGGCAGCCGGTAGTGCGCGGCGCCGTCGGATTCCGGTCCGTCCGGGGCGGTGCCGTCGGAGGCCGTGCCGTCGGGCTCGGGGCTGATGATCTCTTCGTACGCGAACTCCGCCAGGGTTTTGGCGAGCAGGCGTCGCGCGGCGTGCTGCCAGGCGCTGTGCGAGGGCTGGGGCTCAGGAGACAAGGCGGGACTCCTCGAAGCGGGACCGCACCGGCACGGGCGGGGGACAGCCGGGGGTCACCGGGTGGTGGATAGATGGGTGGTGCGTGGCTGGACGGATGGATGCGACGAGTGTGACCCGGGGTGCCGGGCCGGATGCGGGAAGTGGCCGGATTCGGAGGGCGAGACGCATCGGGGAAGGCGTGACAGGGGGTGAGGGATGTGACAGGTCGGCCGGAAGGGATCGGATGGACAGGGGCCGGGAAGGGGAGCGGGGCCGTCGATGGACGGCCCCGGCGTCAGAGCAGGTGGCGATGGACGCGGTCGCGGATCATCAAGGCGGCGCGTTTGTCGGGCAGTTCGAGTTCGTCCGCGTAGCGGAACCCGGCGGTCAGGAAGGCGGCGACGGAAGGGGTGTTGCGCAGGTCGGGTTCGGCGACGACGCGTCCGCACCGCGGGCGGTGATCGAGGACGAGGTCGGCGGTGGCGCGCAGCAGGGTCGTACCGAGGCCGCGTCCCCGGTCGCGTGCCCCGCCGATGAGGAGGTGGATGCCGGTGTCGTGCGGACGGGCCGGGTAGTGACGGGCGAGCGGATCGAGGTCGGCGCGGTAGATCTCCCAGTAGCTCATCGGGACGCCGGCCAGGACACCGAGGCAGGGGACGCTGCGTCCGTCGCCTTCGCACTGGGCGCGCAGGTGGGCGGCGGTCGTCGCGCTGGGTCCTGCCAGCTCCCAGAAGGCGGCGACTGCCGGATCGTTCATCCAGGCCGCGATCCGTGCGAGATCCCGTTCCAGGTCGACGGGGACGAGCGCGAACGGCCCGGCCGGAGTGTCGGCGGGTGCCCAGTCGGCCAGGCCGTCGAGGAGCGGGCCGGCAACGGGTGTGCCGGAGGCCCGCCGCGGACGGACACCCTCGTCCTGCAACGCGCCGGGGCCGGGCGGCAGTTGCAGGTCGAGGGTGTCATCGGAGTCGGATCTGGTGCCGGATTCGGTGGGTGGCACGGCGACGCTCTCCTCTCGTGGCCCCGGGGTACGCGGGTCGGCGCGGTCCGGGGCCGGGTCAGGGCGGACGAAGACCTGGGGTCTCCCCCAGGGCTCGTCAGGTTCCCCCTGTCCGCCCGGAGGCTGGGCGGAAGTTCGCCGATACCACCTGTTTGAGTGAGTCCGCAGCCGTCGTGGCGCCCCCACGGCGACGCACCGGACTCGCCCTAGGAGACCAGCGGGTTGGGCAGTGCCAGGTAGACGGATTGGGTGTCGACAGGGCCGACGAGTTCGTCCAGGCCCTGCAGCCGGGTCGCGAGGTTGGCCTTGCAGCGCAGGGTGCGGGACGTCAACAGGTGCTCCGGCAGGGGGGAACGGTGCTCGGCGGGTGCGGCGGCGGCCTCGACGAGGAAGCGCCGGAAGGCGGCGAGCAGGATTTCCTCGCGGATCAGGTCCTCCGCGCCGAACGCCCCGATGAGGCCGAAGACGTTGTTGATGCCGAGGTAGTAGGCGAAGCGTTCGTCGGTGACGTCGTCGGGGACGAAGGTGTCGCTGACCGCGCCGATGCCGGGCAGCCGCGCGGTGAGTGCCGTGCGCCGGGATTCGCGGAAGTAGTAGCCCTGGTTGTCGCGGTACCGGCCGCCGGCGGGCCAGCCGTCCGGATCGAGCAGCACGAGGGTGTTCTGCTGGTGGGCCTCCAGCGCGACGCCTGCCGTGCCGTCGAGCCACAGGACGGGGCGTACGACCGCTTCGAGGTAACGGAGGAACCACTCGGTGGCGACGGCGCCCGGTGTGCGGCCGGTCCGTGCGCTGAGTGCGGTGACGAGCACGGCGAGCCGGGAGCGCATGCCGGGCCGGCCGGGCCAGGGGCGGGGCGAGGTGAGCCCGGCGATGCAGACCGCGTCGTCGGCGGTGGTGAAGGGGTTGTGGCGGATGACGGCGTCCAGACCCTGGACGGGTTCGCCGTCGGGGCCGTCGACGGCGAGGTAGGCGGGGTCGCGGACGATGTCGAAGCCAGGGTGGGCGGCCTGCCAGAGTTCGGCGAGGCCGGTGCGCAACAGGCGGTGCACTTCCACGCCGCGCTGGAGTTCCTTACGGAGGTTCTCCCGGCGGGAGTTGGTGATGCGCAGGCCGAGGGAGAGCTTGAGCATGGCGTCGGCGCCGGGGCGGTAGACGGTGCGGACGGAGGAGGTGGGGTACCACAGCGGTCCGCCGGGGCCCAGGTCGTGCAGCTGTCCCCGGTCGATGAGGGCCGCGACGTCGGGGCGGGCGGCAAGTTCCCTGGCCTGCCAGGGGTGCAGCGGCAGCGGGACGGTGTCCTCGGGAAGCGGGTGGCAGCCGTCGGCGAGGCCGAGGGCGAGCTGTTCGACCGTGACGGGTTTGCCGCGTTCGGTCCAGGCGGAGTCGGCGGCGAGGGCCGAGCGGTGCACGGCCATCCAGTGGAGGGGGAAGGCGCCGCGCAGTTCGGGTGAGTAGGCGCGGGTCTCGGCGTCGGTGAGGCCCTCGCGGCTCTTGGGGGTGGGGTGCAGGGGGTGGCCGAGGAGCAGGGCCTGTTCCCCTTCGAGGAAGAGCGCGCTCTGGTCGTCCGCGGGGTGGGCGCGCCGGTCGGCGAGGAAGACGGCGGTGCTGCGGACGGAGTTGGCGACCCGGCCGACCAGTTCGGCGCCGTCGCCCTCGGCTCCGGGCCGGGCGGCGCCGTGCACGGCTTCGCGCCGGAGCAGGGCGGCGAGGGTGACGGCGTCCAGGGGTGCGGCGTCGGCGGGGGCGCCCTCCAGGATGGGGGCGCCGAGGCGGTGCCAGCCGGTGGGCGACCAGTAGCGGACGGGGATGTGCAGGGCGGTGGCGCTGGCGTGCAGGGGGATGCGCAGCCGGCCGCCGGCCGGGCGGTGGCCGCCGCTCTCGCGGATCCAGCAGCGCAGCAGGTTCTCGATGCCGGCGGCGTCGGCGGCGACGGCGGGGTCCGGGTGGTCGAGGGGGT